>NZ_JBHVSC010000004.1:153917-726857 GCF_042885375.1 Microbacterium sp. NPDC058062 | reverse complement strand
GGATCATAAAAGACAGGGGGCAGCAATCATGCCGGGCCCGGCAGGCCGTCACCGCCCAGCATGCTCACCAAGCGGCTGCGAAGAAAGTAACGGGGCGGGTCAGTGCGCGGGGCCCACCGTGGAGGCGCGCGGCAGCAGCTCCGGCAGGAGGTACACGCGCTGCACCGGACGCCGCGCGCCCTCGGCGAGGCGGGCGACCATCGTCTCGACCGCGAGGCGGCCGACCTGCTGCTTGGGCGGACGCAGCGCCGTGATGGCGGGCTCCGCGCTCTCGGCCACCTCGTCGTCGTACGCGACGATCGCGAGGTCCTCGGGGATCGACCAGCCGTGGTCGCGTGCGTGCTGCTGCAGCAGCACCGCCTGCGGGTCGTTGTGGATGAGGAGTGCGGTGGTGCGCGTCTCGCGGCAGCGCTCGAGCACATCGGCGATGAGCTCCTCGCGGGCGACTCCGTCCAGGGCGTCGAGCGTCGCGTCGACGTCGACGAGGCACTCGAGTCCGAGCCCCTCGACGGCGCGGTCCCACCCGCGGCGCAGCTGCCATGAGGTGGGCGAGCCGGCCGAGGTGAGGATGCCGACGCGGTGGTGGCCGAGCGAGGCGAGGTGGTCGGCCGCGAGCGAGCCGCCGAAGACGTGATCGGTGGTGACCCACTCGAGGCGTGTGAGCGCGAGCGCGGACGGCACGCGCCGCTCGGCGAGCACCACGGGGATCGGCAGCGCCTCGAGCCAGTGCAGCAGCGCGCGCCCGTCGGCGCCGAGGGTCTCGGGCGCCACGATGAGCCCGTGCAGGCTCCCGGACTCGACGAGCGAGGCGATCTGCCGGCGCTGGTCGTCGACGGAGTAGGTCGCGCCCCGGAGGATCAGCTGGACGCCGAGCTCGGTCGCCGCGGCCCGCGCGCCGATCATGATGTGGGGCCAGTAGTAGCTGAGCGACGGCACGACCATCCCGACTCGGAACCTGATGGGAGCGCCCGACGACGCGGGCACGGTCGTGTCGAGCCGGCTGCGCAGCGTCGCGCCGCCGTGCACGCGGGTGACGAGCCCACGGTCGGCGAGCTGTCCGATGTCGCGACGGATGGTGAGCTCGGACACCCCGAGCTCGCGCGCGAGATCCGCGACCCGCACCGAGCCCGAACGGCGTAGCTCGTCGAGGATGTGCTCGCGGCGGGAGAGGCCGAAGGCGGGCGGGTCGGTGGGCTGCTCCATGATCGCCTCAGCGTACAAGTGTGTTCGAATCGGTTCAAGAGTGAACGAATCTGTTCGTTTCGGTTCCGGCACCCCTCCCTCTCGGGAGAGGATTTCGCTGCGGGCACGCGGTCGTGCCCCATTCGTGCGTCGACGCCGGTCCGGGTCCGCGAGCGCACGGGAGAAGCCCCAGGGGAAACGGAGACTGCGATGTCGCAGGGATGGATGCCTCGTCCGAAGGATGGACGCAGACCACGACGGGTGCGCACAACGCTGGCGGCGGTGGTGACCGCTGCCGTGGTCGCGGCGCCGCTCGCCGTGCCGGCCATGGCCCAGGCGGCGGGGGCTGATCCCGTCACCGTGAACGTCGCGGGCGCCGACATCGCGGCGGCCGCGCAGAACAAGAACGGACTGACGTTCAAGGGCTTCGGCGTGCTGTCGGCGAACTCGACGAGCGCGCTGCTGCTCGACTACAAGTCCCAGCACCCGGACGCGTACTGGGAGCTCATCGAGACGTTGTTCGGCGGGGACCACCCGATCATGAACACCGTCAAGATCGAGATGGGCAACGACCGCAACACCTCGACCGGCCCGAACGCATCGACGATGCGCACGCGCGACGAGTACCCCAACGTCCTCCGCGAGCCCGGCTTCCAGCTCGCCGCCGACGCGCAGCTCGTCGCCCACGGCGACATCCACCTCAGCCTCCTCCGCTGGAACCGCCCCGCGTGGGTCGCGAACGACGCCGAACAGTACATCTGGTTCAAGAACACCGTGCTCGCCGCCTACCGCGAGTTCGGGGTCATGGTCGACTCGATCAACCCCGACACGAATGAGACCTCGAGCCCCAACATCCAGCTCTACAAGAACTTCTCGGGCTGGGTGCGCGGCGACGAGAAGGGCTACGAGGGCGCGACAGCGTCCGACCCGAACAACGGCTTCGCGTCGGAGGAGGAGAGGAACCTCTACCGCTCCATCCAGACGATCGCGGCCGACACCGTCGGCACGCCGCCCGTCTCGTTCGGCAACGCCATGACCTCTGCCACCGACCCGTCGCTGCGCGACGCGGTCGACGTCGTCGGCTTCCACTACTCGAGCGCCGACGACAGCGCGGGCAACATGAAGAAGATCGCCGAGCAGCTCGACAAGGAGGTCTGGAACTCGGAGGGCCAGTCGACCTTCTCGAGCTCGGCCGACCGCCCGAACAACAACGCGAGCGACGAGCAGGGCGGCTTCGGCACGCAGTTCGGCGGCACCAACAGCGCGCTCGAGATGGGCAACTGGGTCACGACCGGCTTCAACGCGTCGCGGCGCACCATGAACATCTTCCAGCCGGCGATCGGCTCGTTCTACGACGGGTTCCAGTACTCGTCGAAGGAGCTCGTGAACGCCCGTGACCCGTGGTCGGGCTGGATGTACTACGACGGCGGCCTCGCCGTGATCGAGCATTTCACCCAGTTCGCGAAGCTCGGGTGGGAGAACGCCGACAACACCGCCGGCATCTGGCGGGCCATCCCGAAGGCGTCGGGCAGCGAGCTCGGCACGGGCAACCCGCCGGGCGGTGCGCGCGCCGGCGGAGCGTCGTACACGACGCTCGCGGCGCCGGACGCGTCGGACTTCTCGACCGTGATCATCAACGACTCGAAGTTCACGAAGACCTACCGGATCGTCGCCAAGGACCTGAACCTCGGCGCCGACCAGACCGGTGAGGTGTGGGAGACCCGGGCTGCCGACGGCGGCCAGGCGTACGACGCGAACTACCTGAAGCCGGTCGGCGAGGTCACCCCCGCCGCCGACGGCACGTACACCGTCACCGTCAAGCCGTGGTCGGCCGTCACGTTCACGACGCTCGACCACGCGACCGCCGGTGCCGGGGGCAAGCTCTCCGCGAAGGACGGCTACGGCAGCGCGCTGCCGACGTCGAAGGAGTACACCGACGCCGACGGCGGCCGCGACGTGCTCGACACCGACGCGAGCGGCAACGTCAACGGCGTGACCGACGACGCGGTCCTGTACGCCGACGACTTCGACTACACCGAAGAGGGCGCGATCAAGGGCTACGACCCCGCGACCGGGCAGCTCGTCGACACGCAGGAGTCGTACCTCGACACCCGCGGCAGCAAGGCGAAGCCCGCCGGCACGCCGACCGTGCAGAGCGAGGACAACGGCGCCACGCCGCGGTACACGAACGACACGAACGGCGCGTTCGAGTCGGTCGCGACCCCGGACGCCGGGCACGACCGCGTGCTGCGTCAGCAGGTCGGTCCGGGAATGGCGGGCGGTGCGTGGAACGGCGGCGACCCGAAGACGACGATCGGCGACGCCCGCTGGGCGAACTACACGGTCTCGTCGGACGTGCTGTTCGAGGCATCCGGATCCCAGTACGCGACCATCGGCGCGCGCGAGCAGGGCGGCACGGCCAACGGCCAGAGCGTCTCGGCCGCGGAGCTGAAGATCGACCCGACCGGCGCGTGGACGTTCATGCGCTTCGGCGCGACGCTCTCGACGGGCACGGTGGCGGGCAACGCCGCCGCGGCGTTCAAGGCGGGCGCCGGCGTGTGGAACAACATCGCCGTGAAGGTGGCCGGGTCGGTGTACACGGCGTACGTCAACGGCGCGGAGGTCGCGACGTACACGGATGTTGCGCCCCAGGCGACCGGTCGCATCCAGCTGGGTTCGAGCTTCAACTTCGTGCAGTTCGACAACCTGAAGATCGAGACGGTGCCGGGCTACACGCCGTACTACGCCGCCATGATCGACGGGATGCACCAGACCAGCTGGGCGGACCGCTCGGTGCCCGTGCTGCAGTTCGACAAGAACTGGAGCCACGCGAACGGCCAGGGCATGTTCGAGTGGCAGCGCACAGCCTCCAAGAGCACGGCCAAGGGAGCGTCGATGACGTACTCCTTCACCGGCACGGGCCTCGACATCATCGGCACCAACGCCGGCACCACGACCCTCGACGTGATCGTCGACGGCGTGCAGGTCGCCACGGCGGCGCCGACGTTCGCCGCCGGCAGTGAGCGCACCACGTTCATCCTCCGCGGCCTGTCGAACGGCCCGCACACGGTCGTCATCAAGACCGCGAACGACGCCTCGATCAACGTCGACGCCGTCGGCGTGGTCACCGCGACAGCCGACTCCGCGAAGGCCGACACCGCGGCGCTCGCCGCGGCGGCGGATGCCGTGAAGGGCCTCGAGGAGAGCGAGTACAGCGCCGAGACGTGGGCGGTGTTCGCGGCGGTGAAGGCGAACGCGACCGCCGCGCTGGACGACCCGGCGGCCTACGGCCTCGACACCGAGGGGTCGGTGGCGATCGCGGCCCGTCTGACGGCCGCCGCGGATGGGCTGGTGCCGAAGGACGTCAGCCCCGACGTGCTCGACCTGGGCGTCGTGACCATCACGTCGACCGACCGGACCCTGCCCGCGAAGCTCGACCTCGCCGGCACGAACGCGAAGGTCACGTGGAGCCTCGCATCGACGACGAGCGCGAAGAGCGTCGCCGAGCTGGGCACGTTCGCCGCGTCCGGCCGCTCCACCGAGAAGCTGTCATCGGGCCTGTACCAGCGCTTCAGCGCCACGGTGCTCGTCGCGCCGGCCGATCTCGACTACTTCATCGACTCGGGCGCGGCGGGCGCTCCGGCCGGATCGGTGTACGCGGCGGTGAAGGCATCCACTCCGGGTCTGCTCAACGACACCAGCGACCAGAAGTGGGACGGCACGACGGCGGGCACGACGTGGGGCTACTCGACCACGGCGACCACGATCGCGGCGGGCTCGCCGGCGGACTGGGGCTCGTCGTACGTCGGCGCGGACTACAACAAGCCGATCACCTACCACCTGACGCTGCCCGCGGGCTCGTACAACATCGTCGCCGTCCAGGCGCCGCGTGCGGGGCTCACGACCAACGTCTACTCCAAGGTGAAGGCGGCCGGCACCGAGACCACGAAGAATGCGACGTCGACGGGATCGGCCACGCCGGTCGCGCAGACGCTGACCCTCGACGCGGACGCCGTGGTCGACGTGGAGTTCGGCACCAACGGCACGAGCGGCTACAACGCCCGCCTCGCGCTCGTCTACGTGCAGAGCCTTCCTCGTGACCTCGGGGTGCAGGGCGCGCTGACCGTCGACGAGGACCTTCCCGAGACGGTGACGGTCGCCGGCGCCGAGAAGGCCGTCGAATGGGATGCCGCCTCCGCCGCGCAGTCGCGCAGAGTGTACGGCAAGCTCACGGTCACGGGCCGCCTGACCGACACCGATCAGGCCGTCGTCGCGGGCTACGAGATCGTCCCGCCGGCGCTGGTGTACTACATCGATTCGGGAACGAGCGGGGCGGCCTCGCCGCAGTACACCGCGGTCGCCGGGTCGGTGGCTCTTCGGAACTCCACCGTCGACCAGGTCTCAGCGGCCGCCGACCAGTGGGGCTACGTCGCCGACGGCATGAAGACGAAGGGCACCACCGACATCAACGACAAGTACTCGACGGGTCTGTACCAGGACACGACGAAGCTCGTCTACCGTCTGCCCCTCGACGCGGGCACGTACACGCTCACGGGCGGGTTCACCGAATGGTGGGGTCTGAACCGTGCGATGTACCAGACGGCGTCGGTGGGCGGCACCGAGCTCGCCAAGGGCACGGTCCCGCTGTCGGGCTCGAGCGGGCCGATCGCCGCGCCGCTCACCTTCACGCTGACCGCTCCCGCCACCGTCGACTACCTGGTCACCAACGAGGGCGCCGGCGCTGAGAAGCCCGTCATCTCGTGGCTCGCCGTGGCCGATGAGACGCGCCCCGGCGCGCCGCAGAACGTGACGGCCGCGCTGGCGGGCGACACCTCGATCACGGTCGCGTGGGATGCCTCGACTCCCACCGGTCCGGGATTCACGGGGTACCGCGTCTACGAGGCGGGCGGCACCGATCCGGTGTGCGAGACGAGCAGCACCAGCTGCACCGTCCGGGCGCTCGAGCTCGGCACGACCCACGCGTACGAGGTCGCGGGTGTGAACGCACTCGGCGAGGGCGAGCGGTCGGCGGCGACGGCATCCGTCACCCTCCCGGAGGTCGCCTCGAACGACGGCGCGAAGACGGCGCCGGCCAAGGGCGTGCTCTCGTCGAACGACGGATGGGACACCGGCCTCAAGGACGGCACGTTCCAGCTCACGATGAACCTGTGGTGGGGCGAGAACGGCTCGCTGTTCAAGCTGTACCGCGACGGCGAGCTCGTCGCAAAGGTGCCGCTCACGATGATGACGCCCGGTGCGCAGAGCGCGGTCGTCGACATCAAGGGCCTGGTGAACGGCAGCTACGTGTTCACCGGTGAGCTGGTCAACTCGAAGGGCACGACCGCGACGCAGCCGCTCACCGTGAAGGTGACGGATGCCTCTCCCGGCAAGCCCGTCCTGTCGAGCGACGCACGCAACGGCGCCGGGTCGTACACCGTCACCGCCGACCTGTGGTGGGGCACCAACGCCACCTCGTACCGGTTCCTCGAGAACGGCGTCGAGGTCGGCGCGGGCGACCTGAAGGCGGCCACCCCGGGCGCGCAGCGCGCGACGCTGCCGGTCGCGGGGAAGGCCAAGGGGACGTACACCTACACGGTGGAGTTCACGAACGCCGCCGGCACGACGGTGAGCGCCCCGCTCAAGGTGACCGTCTCGAAGTAGCGGCTCCGGCACCCGAAGCACCGTCCGGCCTCCGCCCTCGTGGCGGAGGCCGGACGCTGCTATGCGCCGGTGGGGACGACCGCCTCCGCGTCGTCGGTGTCCTCGCGCCGGGGCTTCACGCGCACACCGGCAATGCGGCGGCGGTCCAGTGACGTCACCTGAATGGTCGCCCCGGGGACGTCCGTGGTGTCTCCGACCACGGCCAGCCGGCCCAGCTGCTCGGTCACGAATCCGGCGATGGTGTCGGAAGACCCTCGCGGCAGCGACAGCCCGGTGAGCTCCTCGAAGTCCTGGAGATTGAGCCGTCCGTCGATCACGCCGCCGGCCGCTGCGGGGTCGGCCGCGGTGTCGTACTCGTCGAAGATCTCGCCGACGACCTCCTCGACCAGATCCTCCAGCGTCACGATGCCGTCGGTGCCGCCGTACTCGTCGACGACCACGGCGATGTGGTGCCCGTCCGCCCGCATGCGTGTGAGGGTCGGCAGCAGCCGAGCGGTGGACGGGATGTAGGAGATCGGCCGGACCAGCTCCTGCACCCGAGCGTCGCCGTTCTCCCGCGCCGCGTCGAACAGGTCGCGTACGTGGACGAAGCCGGCGATGTCGTCGATCGACTTGTCGACCACCGGGTAGCGCGAGAAGGGGAGCTCGCGCACCAGGGCCATGGCATCTGCGACCGAGACGGTCTCATCCAGCGCGACGACCTCCGGACGCGGTCGCATGACCTCGCTGATCTGCCGGCCCCGGAGCGACAGCACGTCGTCGAGGATCCGTCGCTCGTCGGCGGGGAGGCTCTGATGGGTCGCGACGATATCCCGCAGCTCCTCCTCAGTCAGTCCGTCGGCGGTCTTGTGGGGGTCACCGCCGAGCAGCCGGACCAGGGCGTTCGTCGAGACCGAGAGCAGCCAGATGACCGGTCTCATGACGGTCGCGAACCCGTCGAGCACCGGGGCGACGGCGTACGCGAACTGGGCGTTGCGCTGGATGGCCAGTCGCTTGGGCACGAGTTCGCCGAGCACCAGCGACAGGTAGGCGATGAGCAGGGTGAGCAGCACCGTCGCGATCGTGGAGGCGAGCTGCGCGGGCACTCCCCACCCGATCAGCAGCGGGACGACCGAGGGAGCGATCGAGGTCGCGCCGTAGGCCGCGGAGGCGAAGCCCGCCACGGTCACGCCGATCTGCACCGCCGACAGGAAGGTGTTCGGGTTGCGGGCGAGGCCGGCGACCTTCTGCCCGCGTCTGCCCCGCGCGGCGATGGTGTTGATCTGGCTCTCGCGCAGGGTGACCAGAGCCATCTCGGTCGCCGCGAAGACTCCTCCGACCAGGACGAAGATGAAGACGAGTGCGATGTTCCACAGAAGGTCGCCCATCAGCGGGCGGCTCCGTCTCGCACGGGGTGGGGCGCGCCTGGGGTCACCCAGGCGCGGGGTCTGTCGGAGTCGGCGGGCGATTCAGAACAGCGGCGGGTCAAGAGAGTTCCTTCTCTGTGTGGGCCGCGGACGCATGATCCGCGGCGGGGGTGGTCGGGTGCGACGTCGCGGCGCGGCCGCCGCGGGTCTTGATGAGGCTCGCGGTCGTCGCGACCGCGATGGTCGCGGCGATGAACAGCAGCGAGAACCAGATGGGGATCTCGGGCGCCCAGAGCATCGGCTCGCCGCCGTTGATGAACGGCAGCTCGTTCACGTGCATCGCATGGAGGACGAGCTTGACGCCGATGAAGGCGAGGATCACGGCGAGGCCCTGCGCCAGGTAGACCAGGCGCTCGAGCAGACCGCCGATCAGGAAGAACAGCTGCCGCAGGCCCATGAGCGCGAAGGCGTTCGCGGTGAAGACGATGTACGCCTCTTCTGTCAGCCCGTAGATCGCCGGGATGGAGTCGACCGCGAAGATCAGGTCCACGAACCCGATCGCGACGATCACGAGGAGCATCGGCGTCACGAAGCGGCGGCCGGCCTTCACGACCGTGAGACGGTCACCGTTGTAGTCGTCGCTGACCGGCAGCCGACGGCGGACGAATCGCATGAACCGGCCCTGTGAGGGATCCGCCTCACCGTGGGCGAAAGCCTGCCGATAGGCGAGGAAGAGCAGCAGCGCTCCGAAGAGGTAGAAGATCCACGAGAAGTTCTCGATCAGCGTGGCACCGACCGCGATGAAGACGCCCCGGAGCACCAGCGCGATCACGATGCCGATCATCAGCACCTTCTGCTGGTAGATCTTCGGGACGGCGAACCCCGTCATGACGATGAGGAAGACGAAGAGGTTGTCGATCGACAGCGCCTTCTCGGTGAGGTAGCCCGCGAAGTACTCGCCGCCGTATGTCCAGCCGGAGACGACACCGACCCCGACGCCGAACAGCAGCGCGAGACCGATGTAGAACGCGGACCAGCGGGCCGACTCGCCGATCGTGGGCTCGTGGGGCTTGCGGACGTGCGCGAAGAACTCGTAGACGAAGAACGCGATGGTGATCGCGATGGTGATGACCCAGACGAGCGGGGTGATGTTCAAGGAGGCTCCAGACCTGGCGTGACTGATCGACGCCAAGGTCTTCTCCATCCTCGTGATCGAGGACCGATGGCCCGGGATGCACCATGCATCCGTAGTGACGAGCCGATCGTGGCGGAGTACTCCCCTTGGGGTTGCGAGCCTACGGAGGTTTCCCCGGCTCTTCCTGGGAGCGAGCCGAGTGCGCCCGACGACGGCCGCCCTCTTTTCCGGCAGGATGGCGGAAAGCGCCCGCGATCGCTGCGGGCGAGGATGAGGGTCGACGGTGACGCTGCGCAGCTCCCACTGGTATTCGGGCGACGACCGGAACGCGTACATCCATCGGGCGTGGATGCGCCGCGGTGTTCCGGGCTCGGCCTTCACGGGGCGTCCGCAGATCGCGATCGCGAACACCGCCTCGGACCTGACGCCATGCAACGCGCACCTCGAGGAGGTCGCGCAGTCGGTGAAGAACGGCATCTACGAGGCCGGCGGCATCCCGCTCGAGCTGCCCGTCGTCTCGCTGGGGGAGACGAACGTGCGCCCGACGGCGATGCTGTGGCGCAACATGGCCGCGATGGCGACGGAGGAGATGCTCCGCGCGAACCCCATCGACGGGGTGGTGCTGCTCGGCGGCTGCGACAAGACGATCCCGTCGCTGCTGATGGCGGCAGCATCCGTGGATCTTCCGGCTGTGGTGGTGCCGGGAGGACCGATGCTCACCGGGCATTTTCGCAACGAGGCCCTGGGGTGCGGCACCGACGTGTGGCGGCTCTCGGAGGAGGTGCGCGCGGGCACGCTGAGCGAGGCGATGTTCCTGAAGAGCGAGTCGTCGATGATCCGCTCCAAGGGTCACTGCAACACGATGGGCACCGCGTCGACGATGGCGCTGGTCGCCGAGGCCCTCGGCGTCGTGGTTCCCGGAGTCGCGGGAACACCGGCACCGGACGCCCGGCTGCTCGAGGCCGCGCACCTGACCGGCGCGCTCGCCGTGGCGCTGGTCGCGGAGGACCGACGGCCGTCGACGTTCCTGACGAAGGCGAACTTCCACAACGCGATCGTCGCGCTCGCCGCCATCGGCGGCTCGACGAACGCGGTCGTGCACCTGCTCGCGATCGCCGGGCGGCTGGGCATCGACCTCACCATCGACGACTTCGACCGGATCGGCGCCGAGGTGCCGCTGCTCGTGAACCTGCAGCCGGCCGGCCAGTACCTGATGGACGACCTGTTCCGCGCCGGCGGGTTCCTCGCGGTGATGCGCGAGGTGCGCGACCTGCTCGACCCCGAGGCCGTGACGATCACCGGCCGCCCGTTCGTGGAGTACCTCGACGACGCGCGGATCTGGGACGCGGACGTCATCACGCCGCGCGACACCCCGCTGCAGCCGCACGCCGGCATCTCGGTGCTGCGCGGCTCGCTCGCCCCGGGTGGTGCGCTCATCAAGCCCGCGGCCGCGTCGCCGCACCTCCTGAAGCACCGGGGCCGGGCGGTGGTGTTCGACTCCATCGAGGACTTCCACGCCCGCGTCGACGATCCCGATCTCGACATCGACGAGAACTCCGTGATGGTGCTGCGCGGCTGCGGGCCGAAGGGCTACCCGGGCATGCCCGAGGTGTCGAACATGCCGCTTCCGAAGAAGCTCCTGGAACGCGGCATCCGTGACATCGTCCGCATCTGCGACGGCCGCATGTCGGGCACCGCCTACGGCACCGTGGTGCTGCACGTCACGCCCGAGGCCGCCGCGGGCGGCCCGCTCGCCCTCGTGCGGACCGGCGACTGGATCGAACTCGACGTGCGCGACCGCCGCCTCGACCTCGACGTCCCCGCGGACGAGCTGGCGAGACGGATGCCGAACCAGGCCACCGTCGACGGCTACGCGAACCCCCGACGGGGGTGGGGACGGCTGTACGTCGACCACGTGCTGCAGGCCGACCGCGGCGCCGACCTCGACTTCCTCGTCGGCGCCTCCGGATCGGAGGTGACGCGTGAGTCCCACTGAGGCGGCGTACGACGCGGTCCCGCTGCTCGGCACGGCAGGGGTCGCCACCGATGAGCCGCATCATCTGGGCGAGGGTCCGACGTGGGATCCGAACCGTGAGCGGCTGCTGTGGGTCGACATCGAAGTGGGGACGGTCCACACCGGGCGATTGGCGGAAGACGGACGCATCGAACCGGTCGAACGGATCGACTTCCCCGACACCGCCGGGGCGGTCGCCGTCGCCGAGGACGGCACCATGGTCGTGGCAGGGAAGCACCGCCTGCACTACCGCGACCTCGACGGGAACATCTCGTCGAGCCGCGCCCTGCTCACGGGCGACGACCGTCGCTTCAACGACGCCAAGCCCGACCCGGCGGGCAGGCTGGTCGCCGGGTCGAAGGGGCCCGGCGGCGAGGTGCTGCTGCGCGTCGAGGCGCGTGAGAACATCACGATTCTCGACGGCGATCTCGAGCTCTCCAACGGCCTCGCGTGGACGGCCGACGGCCGGCGGTTCATCAGCATCGACACGCCCACCCGGCGCATCTTCGTGCGGGACTACTCCGCGGTCACCGGTGAGGTCGGGGACCGCGAGGTCTTCCTCGAACTCGAGCACGGCTACCCCGATGGAATGACGATCGACGCCGAGGACCATCTCTGGGTCGCGGTCTTCGGCGGTGGCTGCGTGCTGCGCATCGCACCCGACGGCCGCATCGTGGCCCGCGTCGACGTGCCCGCGCCGCACACCACGTGCCCGGCGTTCGCGGGTCCGGAGCTCGACACCCTCGTGATCACCACCGCCACCGAAGGGCTCGACGAGGAGATGCTCGCCCGCTATCCGCTGTCGGGCCGGCTGTTCACCTTCCGGCCGGGGGTCCGCGGCGTCCGTCCTCACCTGTGGGCGGGGCGATGAGGGCGCTCGTGATCACGGCGCCGCACCGCGCCGAGGTCCAGGAGGTCCCCGAGCCCGAGCCGGCGGCAGGCGAGGTCGTCGTCGACGTGCGGCGCGCCGGGATCTGCGGCACCGACATCGAGTTCTTCACCGGGGAGATGGCGTATCTGCACGCCGGTCACGCGGCCTACCCGATGCGGATCGGCCACGAGTGGACGGGCACCGTCTCGGACGTCGGAGACGGTGTCGACCCCGCGTGGATCGGGCGACGGGTCACCGGCGACACGATGCTCGGGTGCGGCGCGTGCCGCCGGTGCGAGCACGGCCGCCAGCACGTGTGCGAGAACCGGCTCGAGCTCGGCATCCGCGGTGGGAAGGCGGGTGCGCTCGCCGAGAAGGTCGCGACCCCCGTCTCCTCGTTGCATCGGCTGCCCGATGGCGTCGACGACGCCATGGCCGCCATGGTCGAGCCCGGCGGCAACGCCTTCCGCGCCGTGCAGGGCGCGGAGCTCGGCCCAGGCGATCGCTGTCTGGTGCTCGGCCCCGGCACGATCGGGCTGCTGAGCGCGATGTTCGCGCGCGCTGCCGGCGCCGAGGTGCACCTGCTCGCCCGCGACGACCGCGCCCTCGAGTTCGCGCGGTCGCTCGGCTTCGACCACATCTGGACGCAGGAGCGGATGCCGCGACTGCCGTGGGACGCCGTGATCGAGGCATCCAACGCCCCGCAGCTTCCCGCGAAGGCGCTCGAGCTCGTCGAACCGGGCGGGCGGGTCGTCTACATCGGGCTCGCCGGCACGCCGAGCCTCATCGACACCCGCGACCTGGCGCTGAAGGACGTGACGGCCGTCGGCGTGCTCAGCGCGTCACCCGGCCTCGCGGGCACCATCGACGCCTACGCCTCCGGTGTCGTCGATCCGCGACCTCTCATCGCGGCGACGGTCGCCCTCGAGGAGCTGCCGGCGATCCTCGCCGGCGAGCGGCCGGCGGGTGCGGGGCCGGGTCCGAAGTTCCACGTCGCGCTGTGACCGCAGCCGCGAACGCCCCCGGCCGCGGGCCGGGGGCGTTCGTCCTGTCAACGGAGAGTGATTCAGACGGGCTTGGTGTACGTGTCGTTGCTGAAGCCGGTGATGAAGTAGCCGATCGGGTTGAGCAGGAACAGCAGGAAGAACGAGAACGCGCCGCCGTGGCCGAACGCCCGGCCGTTGCGGAAGGCGACGATGATCGCGAGCACGATGTTGGCGATCGGCACGAACCAGAGCAGACCGAGCCAGGCCGAGTACCCCGCGACCTTGACGAGCACGAACAGGTTCACGATCGGGATGATCGCGAGCCACCCCGGGTAGCCGGCCTTCGTGAACGTCCTCCAGTAGGCGGCGATCGTGGCGATCCAGTAGATGAGGCCGACGACCACGTAGCCGAAGACGGCTCCGGCGGAGACGGCCTGGTTGATGGGCTCGATGTCAGAAAGCAGAGTCATGCGCTGAGCGTATTGGGTTCATGAGGCGCCACCCGGGAGCGCCGTGGCCCGACATCGGAGACCTCGTCGGAGAGCCGGGCCGGCCTGGCCGGACATGGCGGAAGGACGGATGCCGCGGGCCGCAGCATCCGTCCTCCCGTTCGTTCTCTCAAGCCGCCGTGACGGCCTCCGGGGCGACGGTGCGCTCGCGCGCTCCGCGGATGACGAAGGCGACGACCGCCAGACCGGCGATGCCCGTGACCAGGTACAGGATGCTGCTGATCCCGGCGGTCGGTGCGGGCGTGCCGTGGCCGACCGCGAAGGTGGAGAAGTCCCAGAATCCGTGCAGGATCATCGCCCAGATCAGCGTGCCGGTCGTGCGACGCAGGATGTAGAAGATCGTGCCGCCCAGGAACGCGAACCCGACCTGCTGCAGCGTGCTGACCAGGTCCTGACCGCTCAGCGCGTTCATGAGGTGCATGAGCGCGAAGAGCGCCGAGGTGAGGAACCACACCCATCCCTCGCTCAGCCGGCTGCGCAGGCCGACCAGCAGGAGACCGCGAGTCGCCATCTCCTCGGTGAAGCCGACCAGGAGCAGGACGACGGATGCTGCGAAGAACGCGCCGTCGTACGCGCCCCAGTCCGTGCTCAGGAGGTTGATCACGAGCGCAACGGCCATCAGGACCGGGACGAAGATCGGCCAGCGCACGCTGTGCGCCCGGTCGAAGAGCGCGGGGCGCCACCAGCCGAGGAGGGTCGTCGTGATCGCGAGGAAGACGGCGCCGATGATCAGCGACAGGCCGGCACCGAGGAAGAGGGTGCCCCCGTTGTCTCCCAGCGCGGTGTAGGGGATGCCGGTCAGCTGCTGCACGACGAAGACCAGGACGGCGTAGGCGAGGAAGATCGCGAGGCCGATCCAGACCCGCGGACGTACGCGGAGCGGTGCGGGAAGAGTGCTGTCGGACACGGTAAGCCTTTCCTGGAGATCGTTCATGTATCCATGGTCGAACGTGCCGGCGAACGGCGGGAGCGGCAGAGGTCTACGACCGCTCCCTCCTTTCGGCTATGTTCGCCGGCGCTCAGGCGACCCTGCTGTCGATGCCCGGCTCGGCCGCAGGCGCGGTCGATTCCACCTTCCCGCGGATGAAGAACAGCAGCACGATCCCGGCGAGGACGACGGCGATGTTGCCCTGCGCGGCGATGCCGGTGAGCGCGCCGCCGGCGGGGTAGGCGCCCTGCAGGAAGATCGACGGATCGGTGGTCGCGTGCAGCAGGATCGGCCAGATCAGATTGCCCGTGACTCGCAGCGACAGGTACATGAGGATGCCGAAGGCGAACGTGTACACGAGCTGGAACCCCGTCGTGAGGGGCGACTGGCCCGACAGCAGGTTGCCGGCGTGGAGCACGGAGAACAGCAGGGCCGAGACGAGCGCCACCGTGATCTCGCGGTAGCCGCCCTTGCGCATGAGGTTCACCACGAAGCCGCGCGTGAGCACCTCTTCGGCGAAGCCGATGAACAGGCCCGTGACGATCCAGGCGACGACGATACCCGCGCCCGCCGCGGCGTAGTCGACTGTTGCAAACCGCAGCACGTTGAACAGCAGCACGACAGCGACGGCGATCCACATCCAGCCACCGCCGCGGATGGGCTGCGGGCCGAACAGCTCGCGCAGCCAGCCCACCGACCACGCGAACACGACAAGGAGCACGCAGCCGAGCGCGATGGGCAGGGCGGTGCCGATCCAGATCTGCGCAGCAGGGTCGTCGGCCGATGCGAACAGCGGCGCGAACGCGAGCGAGCCGAGCTGGTACAGCACGTAGTAGACCACGACCAGCAGCAGCGCACGCCACCAGCCGCCCCGCTCCCAGAAGCGCCGCCATGCTGAGGGGTTGTCGTTCTCGGTCACTCTCGCCCTTCGTTCGTGTCAGTCGCCGGCGTCGTGCACGACGAGCGCGAGCTGGACCCTGTTCTCCAGCTGGAGCTTGCTCAGCGCGCGGCCGACGTGAGCCTTCACTGTAGCGATCGACATGAACAGTTCCGCGGCGATCTCGGCGTTCGACATTCCGCGTCCCACCGCCTGCGCGACCTCGCGCTCGCGGTCGGTGAGGTCGGCGAGCCGGGCCCGCGCCTCGTCCTCGCGGGCGCGTTCCGGTGCGGTGGCCGTCGCGATGAGGGTGGCGGCGACCCGCGGCGACAGCACGGGGGTTCCGGATGCTGCGGCCTTGACCGCGTCGACGATCTGCTGTGGCGGGGTGTCTTTGAGCAGGTACCCCGCGGCGCCGGTGCGCAGTCCGCGCAGGACCATGTCGTCGGCGTCGAACGTGGTCAGCAGCACGACGCGGGGCGCATCGGGCGTCGCCAGGATCTCCTCGGTCGCGGCGAGACCGTCTTTGACGGGCATCCGGATGTCCATGAGCACGACGTCGGGCTTCTCGCGCGCGACCGTCTCGACGCCGTCGGCGCCGTCGACGGCCTCGGCGATCACCTGCAGCGCGGGGTCGCCGCCCAGGATCATCGCGAGCCCTGCCCGCACCAGAGGATCGTCGTCGACGATCACGATGCGCAGCGGCCCGGCGGTCACGTCGTCCATGGTAGCCAGGCGCTCAGTTCGAACCCGCCGTCGGGGCGGGGTCGCTGACTCCACCGGCCGCCGAGTCGCTCGACCCGCTCGCGGAGGCTGATCAGCCCTGTTCCCGAGCCCGGCAGGGCGTCCGTCCCGGTCTCGGGCGGCGCGTCGTTGACGACCCGCACGGCGAGTCCGTCTCCCGCCTCGCCCGCGATCGACACCACGACGCGAGACCCGGGGGCGTGCTTGCGCGCGTTCGTGAGTCCCTCGCGCACGATGCGGTGCATCGCCCGCTCGAGCGCCGTCGGCGGGGCCTGCTCGAGGTCCTCGACGAGCTCGATCGTCATGCCCGCGGCGCGACCTTCGTCGACCAGGACGTGGACATCCGGAGGGTGCAGGGCCTCGGGCTGCTCGTCCGTCGAGCCGCGCAGCACGCCGAGGACTCCGCGCAGCTCCTGCAGGGCGAGCCGCGCGTTCTCCTCGATCGTCTGCATCGCGGTCGCACGGTCGGCGGGGTCGAGATCGTCGCGGAATCCGACCGCGGACGCGTGGAGCGCCACGAGCGACAAGCGGTGCGCGAGCACGTCGTGCATGTCGCTCGCGATGCGCGCCCGCTCGGCGACCCGGGCCGCCTCTTCGCGCGAGGCCTGCTCGCGTTCCGCGGCCTCGGCCCGCTCGCGCAGTCCTGCAACCAGCGCGCGGCGCTGGCCCATCGCGACGCCGACCGCGAGGACCACCGCGATGCCGAGTGCCATGACGAGCGCTCGGCCCCACCACGGCAGCTGGCCGACCGGATCGGGGTAGACCGCGCCGAGGAACAGGAACGCCATCAGGTCGACCAGCCCCACGGCGGCGATCTCGCGCCAGCGGCGCCGCGTCGCGACCGACCCGAGCGCGAGGAGCGCGGGCCCGAGTGCCGACACCGAGACGACGACGAGGATGCCGGTGACCAGGCCGGTCACGAGAGGGAAGCGCCGCACGAACACGAGTGTCAGGACCAGCGCCGCCACGCCGAGTGCGGGGTCGACCGCCCGCACCCACACCTGCTGGAACGGACTGAAGCCGGACGCCTGCGTGAGAAGCGCGCCCCACACGATCCCGCTGATCGCCGCGGCCAGGATCACCCGCCACGTCGTACCCCATGCGCCGCGGACGGCGACGGTGGAGTGGGCCGGCATGTGACGAAGTCTAGGTCCGCCCTCTGCCGCGGTCGTGGGTTCAGCGGCCGGTGCCCCACAGCCGGTTCGTCTGGGCGTGGGCTTGCAGCAGATCGTCACGCGCCGCCTCGAGCGCGCGCTGCGCGTCGATGAAGGCATCCCGTGCCTCGACGAGACGGACCGGGACCCCGTCCTCCAGGCTTCCGATGCTGAAGCTGTGCGTCCACGACATGGCGTGCTCCTCTCGCGCGAGCCGGATCTCGGCGCGCCCCGAACCGGCCGGGGAAGTGTCTCCCCGATGCCGTGCCACGACGCTAGACAGCGGCATCCGTCTCGTCCACGGTGCGATGAAACACCAGGACACGGGCCGTAACGCACGTCCGTGCGGGTGGTCGTACGACCATCGTCCGATGGCGGCTCAGCCCTGCACCCGGCGAGTCTGAAGACACCAGGACGCACGGCGCTTCGCGTCGCACGTGTCGGAGGCCAGAATGAGCGAAGGGCACAACCATGAAGAAGCAGATCCTCCTCGGGGCCGGCGCGCTCGTGCTGGTCGCCGTCCCGGCCGTCATCGGACTCTGGGGCAACACGTCGTTCGCGCAGTCCGTGCCGGTGCGCGTGCCGTCGTCGGGGCAGGTCGTCACGCCGACGCCCGTCGCACCGACGCCCTCGCCGTCAGCGACCGTCGACGACCACGGGGGCGACGTGCCGCGCGACCAGCGCACCGAGCCAGGCGACGACCGCGACGTGAACGGCGGCGGCTCGACGGGCACGACGCCCGGCACCACCGTTCCTCCGGTCGACGACCACGGCGGCGACGTGCCGCGCGACCAGCGCACCGAGCCGGGCGACGACCGCCGCGGCGGCGGAAGCGACGACAGCGGCAGCGGCCACGGCGGCCATGGCGGAGACGACTGAGTGACGCCCTTCGACGCCTCTTCCGCCCCGACCGCTCCGATCCCGGTCGGGGCGATGCCCGTGCCGTGGGTCACGGTGGTCGCGGCATCCGTCGATCCGGAGCCGGCACGAAGGCCGCTGCGCACGCGCACGGTCGTGCTGCGACTGGCCGCCGGGCTCGCCGCGATCCTCGTCGTGGTCGGACTGCTCGCCACGTTCGCGGCCCAGTGGCTCGCTGAGCGGGAGGCGGTGAACGACGCGGCGAACGTCGCCGACGTGCTGGCGGATGCCGTCATCCAGCCGTCGCTGACGTCCGCGCTGGCCGACGGCGACCCCGCCGCGGTCGACGCGTTCGACCGGATCATCCGCGGCCAGGTGCTCGGCGACGACATCGTGCGGGTCAAGATCTGGAGCCCAGACGGCGTGGTTCTCTACGCCGACGAGCCGCAGCTGGTCGGCCGGTCGTTCGAGCTCGACGACGCCCAGCGTGAAGCGCTGTCGAACCCGTCGACCCGCGCCGCGATCTCGGACCTGTCGGAGGCGGAGAACGAGTTCGAACCGGGTTCGCGGCTCCTCGAGGTGTACCGCCCGGTGTGGGCGCCGGACGGCCGCGAGCTGCTGTTCGAGGTCTACCTCCCGTATGACCCGGTCGCGGCGCGAGCGGCCGACCTCTGGCGGGGCTTCGCGGGCGTGACGACAAGCAGCCTGCTGCTGCTGCTCGTGCTGACGGCGCCGATCGTGTGGGGACTGCTGCGGCGCCTCCGCAGCGAGGAGCGGCGCCGCGCCGACCTCCTGCAGCGCGCGATGGATGCCTCGGACGCCGAGCGCCGGCGGGTCGCGGGGACGCTCCACGACGGACCCGTCCAAGAACTGGTCGCCACCAGCTACGCCGCCGAGGGCGCCGCCGATGCGGCCGCGCGTCGCGGCGACACCGAGGCGGGCGAACAGCTGCGTGACATCGCCGGCGCCGTCCGTGGCAACATCCGCGTGCTGCGGTCGCTGCTCATGGACATCTACCCGCCTGGACTCCGCGCGGCGGGGCTGGCGCACGCCCTCCACGACCTCGCGGCCACGGCGCGCAGCCGCGCCGTCACCGTCGAGCTCGACATTCCGGCGCCGCTGCCCGAAATCGCCGAGTCCGACGAGCAGCTCATGTACCGCGTCGCCCAGGAGACGCTCCGCAACGCGGTGGCCCACGCGGCCCCGTGTCGCGTGACGATGCGCCTGGCGGTCGAAGGACCCGACCTCGTGTTCGAGGTCGCCGACGACGGACCCGGCTTCGACCCCAGGATCCTCGACGAGCCGGCGGAGGGGCACCTCGGCACGCGGGTGCTGCAGGATGTCGCCCAGCAAGGCGGTGCGGAGCTGCGGCTCGCCTCCCGCGCCGGCGCGGGCACCCGCTGGCGCTTGCGCATCCCGGGGATCGCCGCGCGACGGGAGATCGGATGATCCGGGTGATCGTGGTGGACGACCACGCGATGGTGCGCGAGGGACTCGCATCGGTGCTGGCTGCCGACGGAGACATCGAGGTCGTCGCGGGCGCGGCGAACGGCGCCGAGGCCGTGGAACTCGTCGCGGAAAAGCAGCCCGACGTGGTCGTGATGGACCTGTCGATGCCCGTCATGGACGGCGTCGCGGCGACGCGGGCGGTGCGTGAGGCGACCCCCGACACCCGCGTGCTGGTGCTCACCTCGTTCACCGACCGCGAGCGCGTGCGGCGGGCGCTCGAGGCGGGTGCCACGGGCTACCAGCTGAAGGACGCCGAACCGGCCGACCTTCGCGCGGCCGTGCGGGCGGTGGCCGCCGGCCATGCCCCGCTCGACCCGCGCATCGCGACGGCGCTGCTGCCCGCAGCATCCGTCCCCCGTCAGCTGAGCGATCGCGAACGCGAGGTGCTCTCGCTCGTGGCCGAAGGGCTCGCCAACAAGCAGATCGCGACGCGGCTCGGCATCGCCGAGCGCACCGTCAAGGCGCATCTCGGGAGCATCTTCCGCGAGATCGGGGTGGCGGATCGCACGAGCGCCGCGCTGTGGGCGCGCGAGCACCTGGACTGACGGATGCTGCGGCCCGTGCGATCCGCGCAGGTCAGCGGCTGATGACCTTCGGCGCGGCGACGGCCTTCAGCCCCGCGACGCCGAACTCCTGGCCGTAGCCTGAGGCCTTCGTGCCGCCGAACGGCACCACCGGATTCAGTGCGCCGTGCTGGTTGATCCACACGGTGCCGGCCTGCAGGCGCTTGGCGACCTCGACGGCGGTGTCGACGTCGGCCGACCACACCGATGCGCCGAGTCCCTGGGTCGAGGCGTTCGCGCGGCGGATCGCGTCGTCGACGTCGGAGTAGCGGATCACCGGGATGGCCGGACCGAACTGCTCCTCGTCGACCAGACGGGCGCCGTCCTCGATGTCGGCGACGACGGTGGTGCGGTAGAACAGCGGGCCGAGCTCGGGCGCCGCCTCGCCGCCCACGACGATCCGGGCGCCGCGCTGGCGCGCGTCGTCGACGAGGTCGCGCACGATGTCGAACTGCTTCTCGTTCTGCAGCGGACCCAGCACGTTGCCCTCGTCGAGCCCGCGGCCCATCGGCATCGCCTGCGCCAAGCCGGCGAGCGTGTCGACGACCTCGTCGTACACCGAGTCGTGCACGTAAAGGCGCTTGAGCGCGGCGCAGGTCTGGCCGGTGTTGATGAAGCAGCCCCAGAACAGGTTCTCGGCGATCGCGGCGGGGTCGGTGCCCGGAAGCACGATGCCGGCGTCGTTGCCGCCGAGCTCGAGCGTGAGGCGCGCGAGATTGCCCGCCGAAGACTCGACGATGCGACGGCCGGTCGCGGTCGAGCCCGTGAACATGATCTTGTCGATGCCGGGGTGGCCGGCGATCGCCGCGCCCACTTCTCGGTCGCCCGAGACGACGGTGAGCACGCCCTCGGGCAGGTGCCGGTTGTAGACCTCGGCGAGGGCCAGCACCGACAGCGGCGTGAACTCGCTGGGCTTGACGACGACGGTGTTGCCCATGCGCAGCGACGGCGCGATCTGCCACACCGAGATCATCATCGGCCAGTTCCAGGGGCCGATCGCGCCCACGACGCCGAGCGCGTCGTAGTGCACCTCGGCACGCGAGTCGCCGGCCTCGAAGACCACCTCGGGCTCGAGCGGGGTGTCGGCGGCGGTGCGGGTCCACACCGCGCAGGCGCCGACCTCGAACCGGGCGTTGGGGCCGTCGAGCGGCTTGCCCTGCTCGCGGGACAGCAGCTGCGCGAGCTCCTCGGCGTCCGCCTCGAGGTCGTCGGCGATGGCGTTCAGGATCCTCGAACGCTCGGCGTGGCCGAGCGCGTTCCACGCCGGCTGGGCCTGACGCGCGGCCGCGACGGCGGCGTCGAGGTCCGCCACGGTGTGGACGGGCGCGTAGCCGATCGTCTCGCGGGTGGCAGCATCCGGAATCGCCCGCCCCTCCGTCTCGGAAACGGTGATGGCGTCCAGCAGCGACGTCGCGACGGTCATGTGATCCTCCTCGATCGGGTCTGACTCGATTGTCGGAGGATGCCGCGCGCTGCGGTTGACCGCGCGCGCAGGCTGCTTGACCGCCCGCGCTACGCCAGGCGCACGCCGCTCGGCGGCACGCCGAAGTGCGCGCGGAACGTGCGGCTGAAGTGCGCGGCGTCGACGAAGCCGTTCGCGAGGGCGACGTCGGTGATCGAGCGGTGCGCCTGCTGCGGGTCGACGAGCACGTCGTAGCACCGCTCGAGGCGGCGAGTGCGGATGACCGTGGACACGGTCGTGCCCTGCTCGTTGAAGAGGGCGTGCAGGTGACGCACCGAGATGAAGTGCGCCGCCGCGATCTGGCCGGGGGAGAGCTCGCTGTCGGCGAGGTGCTCGTCGATGTGGTCGAGCACGCGGCGCATCAGTGTGCCGTGCGCGTCGGTGCTCGTCGCCTCGCGGCCGAGGTTGGCCTCGAGCAGCGTGCCCACCATGTCGACGGCGGTGCGGAACATGCGGCGAGCGAGGTGCGCGTCGAGCTCGCCGGCGCCCCGCGCGAGCGAGGCCACGTAGGGCGCGATCATGGCGCCCACGCCGCCGGCTCCGTCGAGGCGCGTCGCGGTGAGGCGGCCGATCGTCTCGGCGGGGATATCGAGCATGATCTTCGGGAACATCACGACCGACATGCGCATCGTCTCGTCGAACAGGAGCGAGTACGGGCGGTCGGTGTCGTAGATCGCCATGTCGCCGGCGCGCAGTGAGATCTCGCGGCCGTCCTGCACGATGAGCCCGGTGCCTCGCTCGATGAGCGAGAACTTGAAGTACTGCTGCGGCGCGCGGGCGATGAGCCCGGGAGTGCGGTGGACGCTGTGGCCGTCGGCGGCGATGTCGAAGACGTGGATGTCTCCGGCCACGGCGGCGTCGAGTGCTCCGCGGAAGCTCTCGTCCTGCTCGGCATGCACGTCGAGCGCGACGACCGCGTGCGACACGGCGTGGCGGTACGCCGTGAACGACAGGGGTTCATCTGACATGGGCTCACCTCACTGTGGCCGAATCGTATACGATGCGCGAGTTTAGCACGCGGGCATCCGTTGTGCCCCCACAGGCAAGGACTCTGCCCGCGGCGTCAATCCCGGGTGGTCCGGCCTCGGGACGATGATCCCGACCCGACCTGAGCATCGAAGGAGCTGCACATGGCCACCACCGGCCCCACGACCTCGACGACCCGCACGGCAGCGCATCGCCGTCTCGGGGTCCTCGCGGTCGCATTCATGATCATCGCCGCCTCGGCGCCGTTGACCGTCGTCGCCGGCGGCGTGACCAGCGCCTACTCGGTCACCCATGTCGACGGCATCCCGTTCGGCTACATCGTCCTGGCCGCCGCGCTCGCGATCTTCGCGATCGGCTACGCCGCGATGAGCCGGTTCATCACGAACGCCGGCGCGTTCTACTCCTACGTCTCGCAGGGGATCGGCCGACCCACCGGCGTCGGCGCCTCGGTGCTCGCACTTATCGCCTACAACGCGATGCAGATCGGCATCTGGGGCATGTTCGGCTTCCAGATCTCGTCGTTCATCGAGTCCAAGACCGGGTGGGCGAGCCCGTGGTGGGTCTGGGTGATCCTGGGGATCATCGTCGTCGGCATCCTCGGCGTGAACCGCGTCGATCTCTCGGCGAAGGTGCTCGGTGTGCTCGTGGCGCTGGAGTTCCTCGCGGTCATCGTCTTCGACGTCGTGGCCTTCGTGAACCCCGCGGAGGGCTTCACCGTCGCACCGATGACGCCGTCGGCGCTGTTCGTGCCCGGCGTCGGCGCGGTGCTCGCCTTCGGCATCGCGGCGTTCATGGGCTTCGAGTCGGCAGCCATCTACGGCGAGGAGTCGAAGGACCCCAAGCGCACGATCCCGCGCGCGACATTCCTCGCGGTCGCTGTCATCGGCGTGTTCTACGCGATCTCGTCGTGGGCGCTCGCGCTCGCCGTCGGCCCGGCGAAGATCACCGACCCCACCGGCATCACGCCGGAGGAAGCCGGTCCGCCGCTGTTCTTCAACTTCGTCGCCGAGCACCTCGGGGTGCTGTGGGTCGACCTCATGTCGATCCTGTTCATCACGAGCCTCTTCGCAGCCCTGGTCAGCTTCCACAACGCCGTGTCGCGCTACGCCTTCTCACTGGGCCGCGAGGGCGTGCTGCCCCGCCAGCTCGGCACCGTGCGCACCTCGAGCGGCGCGCCGTGGGCGGGCTCGCTCGCGCAGTCGGTGCTGGCGCTCGTCGTCATCATCGGCTTCGCGATCGCCGAGGGTGGCTGGAACCCCGAGAACGGCCCCTACCCGGTGCTGACCCTCTTCACCTGGCTCACGAACCTCGGCGCCTTCGGCCTCGTCCTGCTCATGGTGCTGGTCTCGGCGGCCGTGATCGGGTTCTTCCGCCGTGATGGACGCGATGTCGGCGCGGGGAGCCGCCTGGTGGCGCCGATCGTCGCCCTCGTCGCGCTCGGGATCGTGTGGATCCTCATCCTCGTGAACTGGGACGTGCTCCTCGGCCAGCCCCAGTCGACGCCGACGACGTTCATCCTCCCCGCGATCCTCCTCGTGCCCTCGATCGCCGCGGTGCTGTGGGCGTACTGGCTCCGCAAGGCCAAGCCCGACGTCTACCGCCAGATCGGCCACGGCGCCGAAGAGGCGGAGGCGCCCCACCTCGGCAGCGAGCCCGTCGGCGTGTGACCCGCTGACGCCGAGAAGAAGGGCGACGGATGCTGCAGCATCCGTCGCCCTTCCTCTTGTGTAGGTCTCGCTCGAGTGTGTCGCGGGGGTAGCCCCAATTGCGATGTCCGGACTTCGCAGGGTGGGGAGGTGGGATTGCTGTGTTTCCCGGACCGTGGCGGGCGGTCCGGGGTGGTGGGGAGGTGCGATGTCCGGACTTCGCGGGGTGGGGAGGTGGGGGTCGCTGCGTTTCCCGGACCGTGGCGGGCGGTCCGGAGCGGCAGGGAGGTGCGATGTCCGGACTTCGCAGGGTGGGGAGGTGGTATTGCTGTCTTTCCTGGACACCGGCGGGCGGTCGGGGTGGCGGGGATGTGCGATGTCCGGACTTCGCGGGCTAGGGAGGTGGGATTGCCGTGTTTCCCGGACCGAGGCGGGCGGTCGGGGTGGCGGGGATGTGCGATGTCCGGACTTCGCGGGGGGAGGGTGGCTCAGCCGCCGCAGGTGCACTCCGCGCCCATGCCGCAGCCGCCATCCGCGATCGCGCCGGCGGTCCGGGGACCCGAGGCGCCCGCAGCGGCGTGACCGACGGCGTGGGCCTGCGAGGACTCGGGGACGTTCATCGCGGGGTTCACGTCGAGGAAGCCGTAGGGCTTGAACCAGAAGCCGGCGTAGTCCACCGGCATGATGGGCCAGTCCTCGGGGCGCGGGATGTGGGTGAGGCCGAACGTGTGCCACAGCACGAGGTCCTCGCCGTCGATCGAGCGGTCGTCGGACGTGTAGGCCGGAAGCCCCGCGCCGCCCTGGTGGGCGTTCGGGTAGCGGCCGGCGGGCCAGCGCTCGTCGTGGTCGTACGCCGTGCCCCACAGGTGCTTCGTCGCGAACGCGGCGCGTGCGGCTACCGTCGAGGCGGGGTCGGCCATGAGCAGCGCCGTCGGCTGGGGGAGCAGGTGGTACGCCGTGGGCTTGCCGAGGTAGTTCGTCTTCGACGCGCTGCGCACCTCCCACACCCGTGCGACGGAGGTGTCGGCGACGCGCTGGGCCTCGGCCTCGGTGCGCAGCGGAGTCTCGGTCCATGTGAAGGCGTTGCCGAACGGATTGGCCTCCCCCATCGGGATGCGGGCGGCGTCGATCTCGACGAGCCGGTTGTCCTCGCCGTCGATCGCGACGTCGAGCCGCGCCGAGAACAGGTGCTGGTGCACCGGCGCGAACACGCCGGGCGCGATCTCGGGGGCGTGCGGATTGGTCGAGCCCGCGTGCCCGCCGCCCACGAACACGATGCCGGTGGCCTTCGCCTCGAGCTGGATCGAGCCGTCGAGGTAGAAGTACCAGTAGAAGCCGTAGTCGTAGTTGCCGATCGTCGAGAAGTACGACACGACCAGGCGTCGCGACCGGCGCACGTGCGAGCCGACGGGGCCCTGCTCGGTGTGCTTCCAGAGGATGCCGTAGTCCTCCTCGTGCATGCACACGACGTTGGGGATCTTCACCGGGTGGCCGTGGTCGTCGGCGACGTGGCCGTCGAAGTACCGGATGACGCCGAGGCAGTCGCAGCCGAGCTCCAGGTGGTTCGCGTTCTTGCCGAGCAGGTACTCGCCGGCGTCGAAGTAGCTGATCCAGAATCGCGTGTTCGACGTGTCGCCGTACGGCACGACCATCTCGGGCACGCTCGCGCGCGTGAGTACCGGGCGATCGTCGAACCGCACGTCGTGCAGCACGAGCCCCTCGCGCGCGTTGAAGTCGACGCGCATCGACCAGTTCTCCCACTGGACGAGCGACCCGCTCACGGCGAAGCTCGGGCCCTCGGGCTGCGTGATCTCGATGGGCTTGAGGCTCGAGCGGGCAGGTCCCACGGCATCCGGGGTGTACTTCCCGCTTCCCGAGGGAACCGGAACGTCGCCTTCGTCCTCGATGCCGATGACCGCGTTCGAGACGAGGTCGACGTGCACGATGAGGCCCTCGACCGGATGCGCCCAGGGGACGTCGTCCTCGCTGTCGCGCAGGAAGGTGAGCGAGCGGATGACGCGGCGCCCGACCTCGTTCTCACGCCCGACGAATCCGGGCGCCAGCGGCGAGCAGAACGCGAGGTCGATGCGGTCCGCGAGGCCGCGGCGCCTCATCGCGGCGCGCCACTCCGGCGAGGCCTTCACGATCTCGGCCGCACGGTCGTACTCCTCGAACAGGTACTGCGGCTGGCCGTACGGCGCCTGTGACGGGTCGAGCTCGCGCGTCGCGACCACCGCCTCGCGCGAGACGGACACGATCGCCTCGACGAGCGCGCCCGTCGCAGCATCCATCAGCGTCACGTCCACGCGACGGTCGAAGGGCTCGCCGGGCGACCAGGTGGCGAGCTCGTCCTTGGTCGGCTCGTCGGGCAGCAGCATCGGCACGCGCACGGTGTCGCCGAGGAGCCCCGCCGACACGAGGATCCTGCGCGCCGCCTCGATCTCGTCGGCGGTGAGCGGATCGAGCGGGTGCCGCGGCTCGGCCTTCCTCACGGCAGTCACCGGGATGAGGTCCGGGTTGTCGTGGGGCTGAGTGGGCGCGTCGTGCGTGTGCGCAGGCATGGGGCCTCCTTCATATCCGCCCCCACTCTCCCTCTCGCACGCGTCGCTGTCTTGACCCGGTGCGCACGAAGCGTGACTGGCGGTGCGCCGAGGCGTGTGCGGACTCACACCTCGTTCACAGACCGTCGGCGGAGTCTGAAGTCGTGGGCGTCTCGACGGAGGGATCCGGATCGGTCGCGGTCGCGAGTGCGGACGCGACCGGGAGACGGATGCCGCGCGCCGTCGCTCCGCGCGGATTCACCGCCGATCCCCGGCGCCTGGGTGTCGCCGCCGCCCTCGTCGGGGTGTTCGCGGCCGCGGTGAGCGCGATGGGGTCATGGATCCCGTCGCTGTGGGGTGACGAGGCGGCGAGTGTGCTCTCGGCGCTGCGCCCCGGTGAGAGCCTGCTCACGATGCTCACGCACGTCGACGCGGTGCACGGCGCCTACTACCTCGGCCTGCACGCGTGGGTGCACCTGTTCGGATCGAGCCCCTTCGTCATACGGCTGCCGTCGGCCTTCGCGATCGCGGTCTGCGCGGCGGCGGTCACCTGGCTGTGCGGACGGTTCGGGTCGCTCGGGTTCGCCGTGCTCGCGGGAACCCTGACGGCGATCCTCCCACGCCTGACCTACGCGGGGGAGGAAGCCCGCGGGTACGCGTTCGCGGCGGCGCTCGCCGCCGTGCTCTGGATCGTCGTCGTGGAGCTGCTCCGGCGCCCGGCGCCGTCGCGGCGCTGGTGGGTGCTGTACGCCGTCGTGCTGGCGCTCGGGATCTACGTGTTCCTCTACCTGGCGCTGCTGACGCTCGCGGTGGGCCTCGCGCTGGCTCTGGATGAACGAGGACGGCGCCAACTGAAACGCTGGCTGATCGCGTCGGCCGCCGCAGCGCTAGCCGCGAGCCCCGTCGCCGTGCTCGCCGTCAGCCAGCGGCAGCAGATCGCGTTCCTGGCGCACCGCGACGTGGTCACCCCGAACTCGATCCTGGTCAAGATGTGGTTCAGCGCCTGGCCGTTCGCGGTCGTCGCGTGGTCGCTCATCGCGCTCGCGATCGTCATGTGGGTGCGGCGCCGGCTGCGGCAGCGGCGGCAGGGCGAGCGTTCGGGTCTCGACCTCGAGACCGTCGCGCTGGCGTGGCTCGTGGTTCCCACGGGGATCCTGCTGGCAGCGAGCCCCTTCGTCGCCGGATTCACCCCGCGCTACGGCACCTTCGCTGCACCGGCGGCCGCGATCCTCATCGCGCTCGGCGTATGGCGTCTGGGTGATCTGCGCTTCGGCGCCGGCGTGCCACGGAGCGCGCTCGCCGCGCTCGCCGTCGTCGCGGTGGTGGTCTCGGCGATGCCGGTGTGGGCCGCGCAGCGCACGCCGTGGGCGAAGAACAAGTCCGACTGGAACGACATCGCGGCGACCATCCAGCACGACGCCCGGCAGGGCGACGCGATCGTGTTCGACGACTCGGTGCGCCCCTCGCGGCGGCCCCGCCTCGCACTCGACACTGATCCGGCGGCGTTCGCGGGCATCGCCGACGTCACCCTCGAGACCTCCTACGCCGACAGCACGAGCTGGCATTCGAGCGTGTACTCCGTCGCCGAGGCCGCGCGCCTCGGCCGGTTCGCCGACGTGAGTCGCGTGTGGGTCGTCGAGTATGCCAGGAACGGTGAGACCGACTCGACCGCGATCGGCGACCTCGAGGCGCTCGGCTACGAGCAGGCCGAGCGGATCCCGCTGCACAGCAGCGTCGTGCTGCTCTACACCCGCTGAGCTGCGTCTCAGAGCCAGTGGCGTTTGCGGAACACCCAGTAGAGGGTGAGGCTGGTCGCGGCCATCAAGCCGAGCGCCATGGGGTAGCCGAGGGGCCATGCCAGTTCCGGCATGTATTCGAAGTTCATGCCGTAGATCGTGCCGACGAGCGTCGGGCCGAACAGGATCGCCGCCCAGCCGGAGATCTTCTTGACCTGCTCGTTCTGGACGAGCGCGGTATCGGTCTGGCGCTGCGTCACGATCGTCGCGTTGACCGTGAGGGCGTTGTCGAGGATCGAGCGGAACGCCGAGGCCTTGTCGATGATGCGCAGCGCGTGGTCGTGCACATCACGCAGCGACCGCTGCAGCTCGAGGTCGACCTCGTACTTCGGAGCCCCGCGCTGCAGCGACTCCAGCATGTCGGCGAGGGGAGTGACCGCGCGCTGGAGCATGATCACCTCGCGGGACAGGTCGTAGATGCGCTTGGAGAGCGAGACGCCCCCGTGCTCGAACAGCGCGTCCTCGATCTCGTCGATGTCGTTCTCGACGCCCTCGATGACCGGCGTGTACTCGTCGACGACCTCGTCGAGGATCGCGTAGAGCACGGCCTCCGGCCCCAGTGCGAGAAGCTCGGGCTCCTGCTCCATGCGTCGGCGGACACGGCTGAGATCGGGGGACTCCGCATGCCGGATCGTCACGATGAAGTCGGGGCCGACGAACACGTGCAGCTCGCCGAAGTCGACCGTCTCGGTCTCGTCGATGTAGCGTGCAGGCCGCAGCACGACGAAGAGGATGTCACCGTAGCGCTCCAGCTTCGCGCGCTGGTGGCCGGTGAGCGCGTCCTCCACCGCGAGAGGGTGGAGGGCGAACTCGTCGGCGACCTGCGCGATCTCCTCCGGAGTCGGACGGAACAGCCCGATCCACGCCATCCCGTGCTGGGCGCGGGTGTACTCGAAGGTCTCAGCGAGGCTCGACGGGTTCTCGATCCGCTTACCGGCGACGTACACGCCGTTGTCGACGATGGGCATCAGACGATTCTCCTCGGCGCGTGGCTGGGTGGGCAACGATCCTCACGATTCCGTGACGAGCGTGGATGCTGTGCCGCGGCCTCCGTCGTGAGGGGGCGTGGGATCAGCCGCCGTTTCCGTTGCCGCCTCCACTGCTCCCGCCGCCATTGCCGTTGCCCGACCCCCCGTTGCCGGTTCCGCCGTTGCCCGTCCCGCCGTTGCCGTTGCCCTCGCCGTTGCCCGGGTCGGAGGCTGCGGGGCCTGCGCTGGGATGGATCGTGACGGTGGCGCCGGCGGTGGCTCGGCCCGCGCCGGGATCCTGGCTCGCGACGAGCCCGGCCGTGACCTCCGACTCGACGGTGTCGCCGACCTGGACGACGAACCCCGCCGCCTCGAGCCGGCTCTGGGCATCCGCGACGCTCAGCCCCGTGACGTCGGGCACCGTGGCCTGCGAGGTCTTGGTCAGCTGCGGGTCGGGGTTCGGGAAGGCGTCACCGCCGTACGCGTCGTTCGCCGCGGACTGCACCGCCCGGCCGATGCGGTAGCGGATGTCCGACAGCCGCGTGCCGTCGTGCCAGGTGTTGAAGACGTCTCCGCCGCCCTCCACGTTGCCCGCCCACGTCGCCGTCGTCACCTTCGTGCTCGACTCGATCATCCAGGTCTGCCACGCCTCGTGGGTTCCGGTCTTGCCGAGCATCGGGGTGCCGTCGCCGGGGTTGCCGGCGGCTCCCGTTCCTCCGGAAGCCATCACGCCCTGCAGCGCGTAGGCGGCGGTCGCCGCGATGCTCGGGTCCAGGGCCTGGGTGCACGAGCGTGCGGGCTTCGCGATCTCGTCGCCCGCAGCATCCGTCACCCGATCGATGGCCTGCGGCTGGCAGTAGGTGCCGCCGTTGGCGACGGTGGCGTAGGCGGCGGCCATCGCGATCGGCGAGACCTGGGCGGTGCCGATGACCGAGTTGAGGCTGTCCATGGAGATCGGCGTGCCGTCGCTCTGCGTGACGCCGAGCTTGGCCGCCACGTTCTGGATGTCGCAGAGGTCGAGCTTCTCGGCCATCGCGAAGTAGCCGGTGTTGAGCGAAGCCGCGGTGAACTGCATCGGCGTGCCGATGCGGCCGGCCGCCTTGCCGAAGTTGTTGACCAGCGTGTTCGACGTGTTGTCCCAATCGCCGTCGCACGAGTTGGTGAGGTGCGTGAAGACCCGCAGCCGCCCGTCGAGGGTCTCGTTCACCGAGTGCCCCTGCTCCAGCCAGTCGAGGAGGGTGAACAGCTTGAAGGTCGAGCCGGCGCTGAAACCCGTGGATCCGCCCACCGCGGGATCCCCGGCGAAGACGAGCGAGGAGTAGTCCGGATCGTCATCGGCCGCGGCGTCCTCGCCGTACTTGGTGTTCTGCGCGATCGCGAGGATGCGACCGGTGGCTGCTTCGATGCTCACGGTCGTGGAGCCGAAGCGGCCCGTCGACGCACCACTGGACGTCGGCATGGTGGCCGAGGCGGGCGCGTACTGCGTCATCGCGGCCTCGGCGGCGGACTGCACGCGCGAGTCGAGGGTCGTGTAGACGTTGAGCCCGCCCCGCTGGAGGGTCTGCAACCGGTCGGTCGCGGTCTCGCCGAAGGCGGGGTCGCTCAGGATCACGTCCTTCACGTACTCGCAGAAGTAGGCCGCCCCACCCGCCGCGGCGCATCCCGTGACCGTCGGCGTGATGGCCGGGGTGACCGGCTCGATCGCCGCGGCGACGTACTCGTCGTGCGTGATCTTGCCGTCGTCGAGCATGCGGTTCAGCACGTAGAGCTGGCGCACCTTCGTCGAGGTGTACCCGTCGGCCGCGGCGAGCTTCTGCTCTTCGGTGATCTCGCCCGACGTCACCAGCGCGTCGAGCGCCCCGAGCTTCGCGCCGTCCTCGATGACCCCGTCGGGCGCCTTGTTGAGGGTCGTGCCGTCCGATGTCGTGATGGAGCCGGCGGGGCGGTCGATCCGGTAGCTGTTGGGGTTCTGCACCATGCCGGCGAGGGTCGCCGCCTGTGCGACGGTGAGGTTCGCGGCGGTCGTGCCGAAGTAGTAGCGCGCGGCAGCCTCGACGCCGTACGTGGTGCCGCCGAAGTTGGCGATGTTGAGATAGCCGAGCAGGATCTCGTCCTTGGAGTACTTCTGCTCGAGCGCGATCGCGTAGCGCATCTCCTGCAGCTTGCGTTCGATGCCGGCCGTGCCGGAGGACGTGGTGGCCTCGGACCAGCAGTCGTACTTTTCCTGCTGCGTCTTCGCGGTCGCCTCGCACTGCTGCACGAGGACGTTCTTGACGTACTGCTGGCTGATGGTCGACCCGCCCTGGGTCTCGCCGCCGCCCTCGAGGTTCGACAGCACGGCCCGTGTCGTGCCGATGATGTCGACGCCGCCGTGGTCGTAGTAGCGCGGGTCCTCGCTCGACAGGATCGCGTCGTACATCGCCGACGAGACCTGGTCGTAGGTGACCGGCGTGCGGTCCTGCTCGAGGAACTGCGCCATCAGCACCTCCTCGCCCGTGTCGGGGTTCGTGGCGTAGAAGTTGCTCGGCACCATCAGCTGGTCGATCTGGAGCGTGCTGGGCAGGTTGTCGAACAGCGTGATCGTCTGCGACGCCGCGGCGCTGGTGAGGGCCACCGCCGGGGTGACGGTGGCGGCCACGAGGACTCCGGCCAGGGCGCTGAGGCCGAGCAGCCCGGCGAGACCGCCGAGGAATCCGCTCGCCCGTCTTCGGGATTCGGGCATGGGGTCGAGCGTAGGAAGCGGGCCTGGATGGTTCTGGTGACGAAGCTATGCGCGAGGTGGACGCCGTGAACTGTCGGCAGGTGCGACTAGCCTGCCCGCATGACCATCGATCAGGATCTGCTCGACTGGCTGCTCGACTCCGACCCGGCGCTGCGCTGGCAGGTCGAGCGCGATCTCGCCGGGGCCCCGCCCGAGATCTGGCAGGCGACGCGTGCGCGTGTGGCCTCCGAGGGGTTCGGAGCGCGACTGCTCGCCGAGCAGGACGCCGACGGCCAGTGGGCCGGAGGGGCGTTCTTCCCCGCGGGCTTCTTCGGCAGTGCCGAGCAGGACGAGCCCGGTCAGCCCTGGGTGGCGACGACGTGGGTGCTGAAGGACCTCCGCGAGTGGGGCGTCGACGCGAAGGTGCTCGACGGCACCGCGGAGAAGATCGCCGCGAACAGCCGGTGGGAGTACGAGGACCTGCCCTACTGGGGCGGCGAGGTCGACGTCTGCATCAACTCGTACACGCTGGCCAGCGGCGCCTGGCTCGGTGCCGACGTCTCGCGGCTGGTCGCCTGGTTCCCCGAGCATCGCCTGGCCGACGGCGGCTGGAACTGCGAAGCGGAGGAGGGCGACTCGGTGCGCTCTTCGTTCCACTCGACGCTCAACGCGGCGCGCGGCATCCTCGCGTACGAGCGCATCACCGGCGACACGAGCATGCGTGACGCGCGCCACGGAGGCGAGGAGTACCTCCTGTCGCGGCACCTGATGAACCGTGCGACGACCGGGGAGGTCGTGGGCCCGTTCGTCACGCGCTTCGTGTACCCCAACCGGCACCGCTACAGCGCGCTGGTCGCGCTCGACCACTTCCGCGACGTCGCGCTGCTCGAAGGCACGCCGCCCGATCCACGTCTCGCCGACGCGGTCGAGGTCGTGCATGCCGCTCGCCAGCCCGACGGCGCGTGGCTGCAGACCACCCCGCTTCCCGGCCGCACCTGGTTCGACGTCGACGTCGCCGAGGGCGAGCCGTCGAAGTGGCTCACGCTGGTCGGCACGAGGGTCCTGGATTGGTGGGATGCCGCGGCCTGACGCTCCTTCCGCCTTCGGCGAACTTCCGCCGCAGCATCCGTGACGGGTCGACACTGGTTTCGTGGACGACCAGGAGGCGCTCGACGCCTACTCCTCGACGGTGATGCGCGTCGCGCAGATCGTGCTGCCGTCCGTCGCCGCGGTGAGCGTGCGCACCCGGCAGGGTGCAGGCGCGGGCAGCGCGTCCGTGATCACCTCGGAGGGGCACCTGCTCACGAGTGCGCACGTCGTCGAGGGTGCGATCGGCGTGGAGGTCGCGTTTCCGGACGGCACGGTGGCGGCAGCATCCGTCATCGGGGCCGACCCCCTCTCGGACCTCGCCGTGCTGCGCGCGGACGTCGACACCCCGCCCCCGCTGACGATGGGGGATGCCTCGAAACTCGGCGTCGGGCAGCTCGTCGTGGCGCTCGGCAACCCGCGGGGGTTCTCGGGCAGTGTGACCGCGGGGATCGTGTCGGCGCTCGGCCGTTCGCTGCCGACGCGGTCGGGGCGGGTGATCGACGAAGTGATCCAGACGGACGCGGCCCTCAACCCGGGCAACAGCGGCGGAGTGCTCGCGGACAGCGCGGGCCGGATGGTCGGGGTGAACACCGCGGTCGCCGGGGTGGGACTGGGCCTGGCCGTGCCGATCAACGCCACGACGCGCGAGATCATCGACGCCCTGCGGGTGTCGGGGCGCGTGCGCCGTGCCTGGCTCGGCATCGCCGGCTCGACGGTGCCGCTCGCCCCCGACGTCGCGGCGAAGGCCGGATCGCGGGTCGGGATGCAGGTGGTCTCGGTGGTGCCCGAAAGCCCGGCCGCAGTGGCCGGCGCCCGTGTCGGCGACATCGTGCTGTCGCTCGACGGTGTGACGATCGCCGACCCGACGGCGCTGCAGCGGCGCATGGTCGAGGGCGCGATCGGCCGTCGCATGGAGATGACCCTCTGGCGCAACGGCGCGCTGGTCGACGTGGTCGTGCTGCCGCAGGAACTCCGGGTGCGCTGACCTGCGTGGATCTACGCTGTGACTGTTCCGAAGGAAGGAGCCGCCGTGTCCACGTATGACGAGCACTTCTCTCACGCCCACGTTCCAGGGCCGGGTGAGTCGAGCATCCCCGAACTCGAGATCGACGAGACGATCCCGCCGCGCCCCGAGGAAGAGGTGGCCGACGTCGCCCGAGCGGAGCCCGACGTCGCGGACCACAGCCATCATCGGAACATCGTCCGGGTGTGGCGTGGAGTGATCCGCACGGAGGACCGCGACGAGTACGTCGACTATGTCGAGCGGACCGGGATCGAGGAGTATCGCGCACTCCCTGGGAACAAGGACGCCTGGACGCTCACGCGCGAACTCGCCGACGGCCTGACGGAGATCCTGACGGTGTCGCGGTGGGAGAGCCTGGACAGCATCCGAGGATTCGCAGGCGACGACGTCGACAGGGCGGTGTACTACCCGGAGGACGACCGGTTCCTCGTCGAGAGGGACGACACCGTGCGCCACTACGTGCAGCGCAGCTGACCTGTCACGGCACGACTCCAAGCGGGGGTAGTGGCGGGGACGGGGGTCGCGGCCCTTCAGCCGTGCACGGTCTCGACGGCGAAGGCGGCCATGCGGTCGGCGCCGAAGTGATCGTCGGCCGTGATCGTCACGACCGCGTCGCCCGCGAAGATGAGCAGCTGGCCGTAGGCGCCGTGAAGGCGCCAGGCCTCGCCAGGGCCGCGCCAGCCTGCGAGGGCGTAGCCGTCGTATCCCGGGTTCTCGCCGGCGACCACCCAGTCGGAATGCATCGCCTCGATCCACTCCGGCGACACGAGCCGCCGTCCCTCCCACCGGCCGCGATCGCGGATGAGCCGCCCGAGCCGGGCCAGTTCGTCGGTGCGCAGAGGGAGGCCGCCGCCCGCGACGATCCGACCGTTCGGGCTGCGCTCCCACTCGACATCGTCGATGCCGAGCGGAGCGAACAGGCGCGGACCGAGATAGTCGGCGACGTCGCCCACTCGCTCGGCGAGCACGCGCATCGCGGTGTAGGTGCTGGCGTTCGAGTACTGGAACGCCCTCCCGCGTGACGGGCGCCGGAGGAACTCCGCGGCGAGATCGGGCCAGTCGGTCATCATCGTCTCGGACCAGGGCAGGTCGATGCCGCTCGTCATCGACAGGAGGTGGCGGAGGGTGACCTCATCGACGCCTTCGCCGAGCTCCACGCCCGGGAGGTATGTCGCCACCGGCACGTCGAGCGAGACCAGTCCCTCGTCTGCGGCGATGCCCGCGGCGAGCACGCAGACGCCCTTCGCGGCGGAGTGGATGTCTTCGCGCACATCAGCGGTCCATCGGTGCTCTGCGACGTCGTCGCCGACGAGGACATGCAGGCCATGGGCCCGGAACCCCGAGGCGTCCGCCTCGAGCACGATGCGGTCGGCGACGGACTGGGCGCGGGTCACGGTTTCCAGTCTGCCCGCCCACCGGTGCCTGAAGTCTCAGGTACGGAAGGGCGTGAGTGCGGGGGCACGGTCTTCGCGGCCGGTGGTGGTGTATTCGTGGCCGGTGGGGCTGGCCCAGACCAGCAGCTCGTCATCGAGGCGTGCGGTCCACCGGGTGTGGTGTTTCAGACGGTGGTGCTTCTTGCAGAGGTGGGCGAGGTTGTCGTGGTCGGTGCAGCCGCCGTGTTCCCAGGCGAGGTTGTGGTCGGTTTCGCAGCCGGTGGCCGGAGTGCCGCAGCCGGGGAACCGGCAGGTGCCGTCGCGGTCGGCGAGCCAGGCGCGGAGCGCGACGGGGGTCTTGTAGGTGGTGCGGTCGTAGACGAGACGGATGCCGGTGACGGGGTGGGTGAGCACGCGCCGCCAGGAGGTGGCGCCGGCGGCGAGGGTCATCGCGACATCGAGGGGGATCGGGCCGTAGCCGTCGAGCACGGCGGGCTCTTCGCTCCCACCGAGAAGGGTCAGCGCGGGGACGGTGAGGGTGACGTTCACCCGGACCCGGCGCAGCGACTTCGCGGGGTCGGCGCTGTCGGGCACGCCGACGGGGCGGTCGTTGCGGAGCAGGGCGTCGATGAGCCCGTCGAACCGCAACTGGCCCGACGTGCGCGGGTCCCCAGCTTCCTGTTCGTCCTTCGCGGTGCCGGTGAGCAGGGTGTGGGCGAGATGGATCTGCATGATGGGGCCGTAGACCATGAGCCAGCCCATGCCGTCGCGGGCGGGTTGCACGGTCACGTCTCGCGACTTCACCGCTCGGTCGGCGCGTTCCTGGATGGTGTCGGGGTCGAGGTGCTCCCGGATTCGCCGCGACCGGTGCGCGAACCGGTGCGCGGTGACGTCCCGTCGTCCGGCGAGAACTGCGTCCTCGAATGCGCCGCGGTGGAGCGGGGTGAACATCTCGGCGTCCTCCACGAGAGCCGCGGCGTGCCGGTAGGAGATCTCGCCGGACGTGAGCGCGGTCATCGTCGCGGGAAGGTCGGCGCACAGCACCCGGGCCTCTCGGAGCAGGTCCGCGGCCCGGCGTTCGGTGATCCGCAGCACGCAGGCGACCTCGGCGCGGGTGGAGCGGGCCACCCAGTCCGCAGCATCCGTCGCCGGATCCTCACCCTGCGCGGCCTTCTTCGCGGCCGGCGACCCCGGCTCGTACGACACGATCTGCTGCTGGTGCGCCTCGCTGACCCTCCGCAGCTCATCGAGCAACCGGGTGCGCTCCGCCGCCAGGCTCGCCTGAGCCCGTCGCACACGATCGAGCTCTGCCACCAGAGTGGCCGCGTCGTCGCAGTGGAGCGCATCCGTCGTGCACATACCCCGAGATTAGAACAAACCTCCGACACTCGATGAGGGTGAGGCGGCGGCGTGGGCCGCTCTACGCACCCACTGAAGGCCCGGCGAACCCCGTCGCGCGCGTGTCGGCACCCACCGTCTGATTCATGTGCTTCGCGATGCGCAGCACCACGGCGCGGTCCCCGATGCGCGCGCCCCGCAGGGCTGACTCCAGTGCCACCTCGAATCGGTTCACGTCGGCGAGGCGGCGGAGCCACACAGCGAGGATGAGGTTGTACCGGCTTGCGGCGGTGAACGCGAGCCGGACTTCGGGCACCGATGTGATGGCAGGCCGGGCCGCCTCGAGCAGCTGGGCCGGAGCTTCGACGAAGTACCAGGCGTAGATGGGCCACCCCGACGCCGCACGCGCCATGTCGGTGCGGAAGCGAAGGCTGCCACGTGCGCGCAGCGTCGCCAGCGCGTCGGCGACGCGCTGGGGCGCGAAGCCGCTGCGCTCGGCGATCGTCGTGACCGGCACGCGTCCGTCGGCCCAGACTTCTCGCTCGATCGCGGCGCGCAGATCGTCGGGCACCCGCTGCGCGGCACGCGGCCGCGGCGGGCGTGGCGGTCGCACGTGCTGCGCTTCAGCGGGATCGAGTGCGCGCAGGCGCCAGCTGCCGCCGTCGATCAGCGTCTCGTTGGCCAAGTGCGTGCGGACGGAGCGCACACCGTCCAGTCGTCCGAGTCGGTGTAGCGCGTAGTCCGACAGTGCTGAGATGTCGGGTGCGAACACCAGGGCCATGAGGTCGCGTGAGCCCGAGGTCACGTCGAGCACGTATACGGCGGGGTCTCGCTGGAGCTCCTGGACGACGGCATCCAGCTTCGCCCGCTCGCAGTCGATCTCCATCAACGACAGCTGCCCGTCGGTCGAGTGGCCGGTGACCCACGCGATGCCCTCTTCCCGGAGGCGCGCCCAGCGACGAGCGAGGGTGCTGGCATCGACGCCGATGACGGGGGCGAGTTCGTTCCAGCTCGCGCGCGGCTCGATCTGCAGCGCGTGCACGAGCCGGCGGTCGATGGCGTCGAGCGAGATCTCCTGCATCCGGACCCTCCCTGGAACCGATCCTGTAATCAATTGTCCCGCAACAGATTCGTACTTTCCGCAGATATCGCGCATCGTCACGGAGTGGAAACATCTGAACGCGCACCATGTCCGCAACGTTCGCAACGACGAGAGGACACCTCGTGAGCCTGACCACCACCGATGCCGTGACCGTCACGGAGTTGAAGGACCGCGCCGCCGCGGGCGTCGACGCTCGTCGCGACGAGCTCATCGGCCTGAGCCACGCGATCCACGAGAACCCCGAGCTCTCGTGGGAGGAGCACGAAGCCGCCGCTCTCGTCGCGCGCACGCTCCAGGACGCCGGTTTCGCGGTCGAGGTCGGCGCGTACGGCGTCGAGACCGCGATCGAAGCGGTCTACGGCACCGGCGATCTCACGGTCGCGATCTGTGCCGAATACGACGCGCTCCCCGGCATCGGACACGGCTGCGGACACAACGTCATCGCGGCATCGGGTGTCGGTGCGGCTCTCGCACTCGCACCCCTCGCCGACGCGGCCGCTCTGCGCATCAAGCTGCTGGGCACGCCGGCCGAGGAGCACGGCGGCGGCAAGGTCGCCATGCTCCTCGAAGGTGCCTGGGAGGACGTCGACTTCTCGCTCATGGTGCACGGCATGACCGGTCACGACATCTCGGCCACGAGCTTCCGATCCACCGCGGTCGACCGCTTCGAGGTCGTGTTCCACGGGCGCACCGCTCACGCGGCCGGAATGCCTGAGCAGGGTCTCAACGCCGGCTCGGCGGCAGCGATCGCCCAGACCTCGATCGCGTTCCTCCGCCAGCACCTGCCGAAGGAGACGAACCTCAACGCCTTCGTCTCGCTCGGCGGCGAGGCGACGAACATCATCCCCGATCGCGCCGTCGTGCAGGTCGAGCTGCGCGCCTACGACATCGACATGTGGCGCGACATGAAGAAGCGCGTGCTCGCGTGCTTCGAGGGCGCTGCGATCGCGACGGGATGCCGCTGGGAATGGGCGCCGACCGAGCACCCGTACGCCCCTATGAAGCACGACCCCGCCCTCGGCGAGCTGTGGGACGCGAATCTCCTGGCCCGCGGACGCACGATCACGCCTGCCCCGCTCGGGGGCGGATCCACCGACATGGGCAACGTGTCGCAGGTCGTGCCGACCATCCACCCGACCATCGCCTTCCTCGGGCAGACGGGCCCCGCCCACAACCCCGAGTTCACTGCTGCTGCGGCCACGCCCGCAGCCGATGAGGCCGTCATCGACGCCGCCACGCTCCTCGCGTGGACGGTGCTCGACGTCGCCCTGGACGACGCCCTGCGCGCCGACCTGCTCCACCGCACCGCCGAGCGCCCCGCCGGGGCGACCCGGATCACGCCCGAGGCATGACCGATCCCGCCCGCCGGGACCCCGAAGCCTCCCCATCTGGAGAACCCGATATGACCGCTCACACCCGTACAGGCAGCGCCGCCTCCACCGGAACCTCGTCGAGCCCGATCGCGAAGGCGGCCTCGGCGGTCGCCCTCGGCTTCCGCAGCCCCCGGCTGTGGATCCTCATCGGCCCGATCGTCATCCCGCTCGGCATCGCGTCGGTGACGCTGCTGCCGATGATCTGGGGCATCACCGCCGGCGCGATCGTGTCCGGTCAGCGACTGAAGCCCCTGCCGATCGACCTGCAGCAGGCGGCGACGGTCATCATGGGCGTCGCGGTGCTGTTCCTGTGCGCACGGCTGTCGTTCACCATCGGCCCCAACATCCCGATGCTGCTGCAGGCTGGGCCCGCACTGCTGCTGCAGGAGGTCGGCCACCTGTTCGGCACCATCGCGCTGGCCCTTCCGCTGGCCGTGCTGCTGCGGATGGGGCCGGCCACCGTCGGCGCGACCTTCTCGATCGACCGCGAGGGCTCGTTCGCGATGGTCAGCGAGCGCTACGGCTCGGACTCGCCGCAGTACCGGGGCGTCCTGTCCATGTACGTGTTCGGCACCATCTTCGGCGCCATCATCGTGAGTCTCATCGCCTCGCTCGCCGCCTCGCTGGGCATCTTCGACCCGCTGGCTCTGGCGATGGGCGCCGGTGTCGGCTCGGGCTCGATGATGGCCGCCGCCGCGTCGGTCATCGTCTCGGCGCACCCCGACATGCAGGACCAGGTGCTCGCGCTCGCCGCCACGTCGAACCTCATCACGGGCGTTCTGGGCGTCTACATCGGCGTCTGGGTGTCGCTGCCGCTCGCCGACCGCTTCTACAAGCTGCTCACCCGCAACAAGGACGCGACCCTCCCCGGCCGTCGTTCGAAGGCGACCGGTGCGATGCCGACGTCTGCGGTCAAGACCGTCGAGGAGACGGTGCTCGAGAAGCCGACCGTGAGGGTCCCGCTGTGGGTCTCGATGCTCATCATCGGGTTCGGCGGGCTGGTCACGGCCGCGATCGCCGCCAAGGGGTTCTCGTGGGAGATGGTCATCGCGTACCTCGTGATGGGCGTCCTGGTCGCGGGCGGCATCGCGCTCGCCAAGGTCACCCGCGGCAAGGTCCCGGCGATCATCGTCGTCATGACGATCGGGGCGTTCCTCACCTCGCCGATTTCGCCCGTGGCCGGATGGTTCACGACGGTCGCCAACACGATCGACTTCCTGTCGCTCATCACGGTGATGCTCACGATCGCGGGTCTGAGCCTCGGCAAGGACCTCCCGATGCTCAAGAGCATCGGCTGGAAGATCATCCCGGTCGGGACCGTCGCGATCGCCGCATCCTTCCTCCTGTCTGCCGTGGTCGCCGAGTTCGCCCTGGGACTGTGGGGCTGATGATCCGCACCGCCGTCGAGGTCGAGCGCGGGGTGTACACCTCCGCGCTCGACCTCTTCTCGATCGGCATCGGCCCGTCGAGCTCGCACACGGTCGGGCCGATGCGGGCGGCCGCCGACTTCCGGACGCGGCTGGCCGACGCCGGCGTCCTGGCGGACGTCGTGCGGTTCGGCTGCCGCCTGCACGGCTCCCTCGCCGCGACAGGGGTCGGACACGGGACGCCGGACGCCGTCGTCGCCGGCCTCCGCGGATTCCGGCCCGAGACGGTCGATCCCGAGGTCGTGCACGGAGGGTGGGCGCTACTGCAGTCGGGCGTCTCGCTCGACATCGGCGGAGTGCCGTTCGTGCGCGAGGACATGGCGCTCGCACCGCACGAGCGTCCGCACGGGCATCCCAACTCACTGCTGCTGACCGCCGAACTCACCGCGGGGGCCGGGATCTTCGAGGAGACGTATCTCTCCATCGGCGGTGGCTTCATCCGCAGGCTGGGTGACGAGCGCGCCGGGCCGGGGACGGCTGCGCTGCCCGAGGCGGCCGCGGATGCACCGCAGTTCCGCACGATGCGCGAACTCCTCGATCTCGCCCGAGGCCGCACCATCGCCGACATCGCGTGGCAGACCGAGACCACCGTCCACGGCGCCGCCGAGGCGGCGCGCGGTCTCGACGCGATCTGGGCCGCGATGCGGGCGTGCATCGAGCGAGGGCTGCACTCCGACGGCGTCCTGCCGGGCGGGCTGCGCGTGCCGCGGAGGGCCGCCGCCGCGTGGCGGCAGCTGGGGGAACGCGGCGGATCGACGGATGCCGCCGAGGCGGTGTCCGTCTACGCGCTCGCGGTCAACGAGGAGAACGCCGCGGGTGGCCGGGTCGTCACGGCACCGACGAACGGCGCCGCCGGGGTGCTTCCGGCGGTGCTGTACCAGGCGGCCGTGCCGACGGGCTTCGATCCCGAACTCATCCGCACCTTCCTTCTCACCGCGACGGCCATCGGATCGCTCATCAAGGCGAACGCCTCGATCTCGGGCGCCGAAGCCGGCTGCCAGGCAGAGGTGGGAAGCGCATGCGCGATGGCGGCGGCAGGGCTCACCGCCGTCCGCGGGGGCACGCCCGAGCAGATCGAGAACGCCGCCGAGATCGCGATCGAGCACCATCTGGGCCTGACCTGCGACCCGGTCTCGGGCCTCGTGCAGATCCCGTGCATCGAGCGGAACGCCGTCGCCGCGTCGACAGCGATGACGGCGAGCCGGCTCGCGCTGCTGGGTGACGGCAGTCACATCGTCGACCTCGACACCGCGATCGAGACCATGCGCCAGACCGGCGCCGACATGTCATCGAGGTACAAGGAGACCAGCGCCGCGGGCCTCGCCGTCAACGTCGTGGAGTGCTGATCCGCGACGGCTACGGCGCCGCCGGTGCCGTGGGTTCGCTCTCGGCCGGAGGAGCGGCGGGTGGCTCCGCCGTCACCGGCGGCGTCGCGGGCTCAGCAGGTGCGGAGGCCGGTTCAACGGCGGGGACGGATGCCTCTGCCTCGGCCTGCGGCGCAGGCTCGGTGTCGGCCGGCGCGGGCTCCATCGGAGCCTGCTCGACCGCAACGGGCTCGACCTCGACGGGTTCCGACGGGACCGGCTGGTCCGCCTCCGGTTCTGCGGGCGCCGGCTCGGTTGCCGCGGGCTCGACCACCGCAGCAGCGGCAACCGGCTCAGCTGCCTCCAGAGCGGCGGCCTCGAGAGGGGCGACCACGCCGGGTGGCGGCTCGGGGAAGTCGAACTCGTCGTCAGGGTCTCCGGCCACCTTCGGGCCGATCTGGTCGGAGGTTGCCGGGGTACCCGGTGCGCCGGTCCAATGCTCCGGCGGGACGAGGCTCTCGTCGACGGTGAATGTCAGCGGGTTGTCCCACACGATCACCTCTGCCACCACGTTCGTCGCCGGGTCCTCGGCCGCGTATGCGACGTAGCGGTGCAGCGGACGTTCGCCGCCGGGGCACTGCAGGGTGTCGGCCGCGACGCCGGTGAGCGCGAACGTCAAGGTGCGATACAGGTCGCACTCAGGCTCCCGGTAACCGCGACGCCACGGCGCCGTCACCTCAGTGACGCCGTCCTCCGCCACGGGGTGGCTCGGGTGATCGAGACCCTGGACGCCCCACTGGGTCATGGAATAGGTGTACCTCGCGCGGGCCTCGTCGAACGAGCCTCGGCACATGGCGACACCGGCCGAGAGCAGGACGACGTAGCGCGGCGTCTTCATGTTGAACACCCCGAAGACGGGCTCGTTCGTCAGCCGGCTGGGCGCCAGGTACGCCGCGGCGGTGTCGCAGTCTCCCGACTCGAGGTAGCCGTACGCAGGGCCGTCGTCGAAGTTGTTCGGGCTCGTGTCGCTCTTCGGGAGGTCCCACGCGTAGACGACGGTCGGGGGCTGGCCGCCATTCCCGCCCTGGCCGCCATTGCCGCCCGAGCCTCCGCTCCCGCCGGAGCCGCCGTTCCCGCCGCCTCCACCATTCCCGCCGTTTCCTCCCGAACCACTCGAACCACCCGATCCGCCGCCCTGCCGGTTCCGCGGGGCGGGGCCCCCGCCGGAACCGGGCTGCTGAGTGTCGGTGCTCGGCGGTGACGCCGGGGGCGCAGCATCCGGAGTCGAATCCGGCGGCGCCGGCTCACCCGAGTCGGTCCGATTCACGTCATCACGCGAGTCGTCGTCCCGCTGCGTTGCGGGCGGCTGCTCCTTCTCCGGTGCCACGGGCGAGTATTCGCCGCACCCCGAGAGGCCGAGGGCGACCGCGACCGCGACCGCGGATCCGATCGCGAGCGATCGCTTCGGAGTGGTTCTTGTCGGAGACATCGCTTCCCTCCTTCGTCGAGGATCTGCAGTTGTGGAGGGGTGAAGGGGTGGGGGAGATACCTCAGCCCTGCCCCGCGACCTCGGGCTCCGGGTCGACGCTCGCGCAGGGGCCGAAGCCTCCGGCGTCCGCGATCCCGTGGACATCTCGCACGAACGTGAACCGCAGGCCGTCGCCGTCGACCGGGAGCATGACGACCACGCCGTAGTCGAACGTCCACTCGTCCGAGATGAGGAAGTACTTCCCGCCCGTCGATTCGAGGAGGCGCAGGCCGCGATACCGGTACCGGAGGTCCTCGCCGGATCCGGCGCACGCGACGTCGACGCCCGGCGACACGATGTCGAGGGGCGCGGCGCTGTCGACCATCACTCCCGGCAGCTTCTCGATCTGGTTCGGGAAATCGCGGGCGAGCTCCGTGCCCTCGACCGTCGCGTAGTTCATCGCCGACCAGAACAGCCCGATCGCCACGAGGATCGCGATCGCGCCCCGCAGGACGCCCTCGGTCATCGGGGCGAACCTCACCGCGTTGCGGAGTCCACCGCGCAGCATCAGCCCGTAGAGGAGCAGGAGCATTCCGCCCGCGCACACGAGGGGTGCCGCGATGTACGTGATCGCGTACCCGATCAGCCCGAGGACGAGGCCCAGCGCGAACACGCCGACGGCGATGAGCCACATCCAGCGCGCAACCCACGTGACGATGCGATCGTCGCCTCCGAACCGGATGCGCCGGCGCCGGAGCCACTGGTCGAGCCCGACCCACGCGAGGCCGGCGATCGCCGCGCAGATCGGGAGCAGCACCACCGGCTGCACGCTCCGGCGGACGTAGTCGTCGACCGTCATCCCGAGGATGGCCTCGTCGATGCCGAGCATCTTCGCCATCTGGTCGCTGCGCACCCAGCCGAAGTACACGAGGAGGGCGGTCAGCACACCGACGTTGGCGACGACGGCGAGCAGCGAGCGCACGAGCGACCCGCGCGTCTCGCGATCCGCGGCCTCGACGGCCTCGGATGCCTCGTCTTCGACGTCTGTGCTCACACAGGGGAGAGCGGCCGCGACGCGCCGCAGATACGCGGGCGCCGCGGCATCCGTCCCCCGTCGCTAACCCTCGAGCACCACCAGCCGCTCCGTCGCGCGGGTCATCGCGACGTAGCGGTCGACCGCACCCTCGATGCCCTCGCCGAACGACGACGGCTCGACGAGCACGACGAGGTCGAACTCAAGGCCTTTAGCGAGCTCCGGCGTCAGTGAACGCACCCGCTCGCGGGGCGCGAACGAGGGGTCGCCGATGACGCACGCCACGCCCTCGCCGTGCTCCGCCAGCCACTCCGACAGGATCCGGTCGCGGTCCGCCACCGCGGCGTGGCGAACCGGCACCCCGCTCGACCGGATCGACGTCGGCACGTTCGCGTCGGGGATCGCCGCGCGGATCACCGGCTCCGCCTCGGCCATCACCTCGCTCGGCGTGCGGTAGTTGATGGTGAGCGACGAGACGCCCACCTCGGTCAGGCCGGCCTGCTCGAGGCGCTCCTGCCACGACTCGTGGAACCCGTGGCGCGCCTGTGCCCGATCGCCGACCACCGTGAAGCTGCGCGACGGGCAGCGGGCCAGCAGCATCCGCCATTCCGCATCGGTGAGCTCCTGCGCCTCGTCGACGATCACATGCGCGAACGGCCCCGCGAGCAGATCGAGGTCGACCGCGTCGAGCACGGACTCGTCGACGAGGCTGTTGCGCAGATCGTCGCCGTCGAGCCACTGCATCATCTCGTCGCCGGCCTCCTTCAGCCGGTCGACGACCTGCGCCATGTACTCGCGCTCCTGCGCGAGCTTCGCCTCGCGCTCGCGGCGACGCCGCGACGCCCCCGGGTCACCCAGCCGTCGCCGTGCTGCGTCGAGCAGCGGCAGGTCGGAGGAGGTCCAGGCCGTGGGGACCGCTCGCTGGAGGGCCTCGACTTCGTCCGGCTCGAGCCACGGCGCGCAGCGGCGCAGATACGCGGGCACGCTCCACAGATCGGAGACGAGAACGGATGCCTCGACCAGCGGCCACGCGCGGCCGAAGGCGCGCGTCAGCTCCTCGTTGCGGGCCAGCGCCCGCCGCAGCTGGTGCAGCGGCACCTCTTCGCCGTCGACCTGGTCGGTGAGGATGTCGAGGATCGTCTCCCACACCTGGTCGCGCGCCTCGTTGTGTGGCAGGCCCGCCTCCGCCGACGCGAACGCCTCGGCCCAGTCCTGGGGATCGAGCCGCAGCTCGGCCCAGGGCGTCTCGATGACCAGGCTGGTCGTGGGCGGCTCCTCGTAGAGCCGCACCGCGGGCTCGATCGCGTCGATCATGCGGGCGTCGGCCTTCAGGCGGGCGACCCGGGCATCGGGCTCGGCGCCGGCGACCCCGCCCTCGGCCACGAGGTCGCGCAGGGTGCACGTCTGCACGCTCTCCTCACCGAGGCTCGGGAGCACGTCCTCGACGTAGGAGAGGTACGCGGGGCTCGGACCGACGAACAGCACGCCGCCGCGCCCCTCGCCGAGGTGCGGGTCGGAGTAGACGAGGTACGCGGCGCGGTGCAGCGCCACGACGGTCTTGCCCGTGCCGGGGCCGCCGTCGACCACCAGCGCGCCACGCGAGCCGGCACGGATGATCGCGTCCTGGTCGGCCTGGATCGTGCCCAGCACGTCGCGCATGCGCGGCGAGCGACTGGCGCCGAGACTCGCGATGAACGCGGACTGGTCGTCGAGGGCGGCGTTGTGATCGAGTCCCTCGGCGGTGAACACCTCGTCCCAGTAGTCGGTCACGCGGCCGCCGGTCCAGCGGTAGCGGCGGCGGCTCACGAGCCCCGAAGGATGGGCGTGCGTCGCGGCGAAGAACGGCTCGGCGGCGGGCGTGCGCCAGTCGACGAGCAGGCGCCGGCCCGCAGCCGGGCCCACGCGCCCGGAGGCTCCGAGCGACGCGCCAGCGGCGCTTGGAGGGGGCGTGGGGACCGTGAGTCCGAAGCGGCCGATGTAGACGGGCTCACTGCCGTCGGCGGGGACCATGCGGCCGAGGCACGCGTCGACTCCAAAGCGGCGCAGCACCCGCAGCCGGGCGGAGATCCGGTGGATCTCGAGGTCGCGCTCGACGCCGGCCTGTCCGTGCCCGCCGGGACGGCGGCGCAGCTCGTCGAGGCGGGCCTCGAGCCCTTCGATGGAGCGCGAAAGCGTGTCGGCGATCGCGGCGAAGTGCTGCTCGTCGCCGCCGATGAGCGCCGGGTCGGACTTGGCTGCGAGGCGGTCGGGAAGGTGGAAGGCGGTGACGTCGGCTGTTCGGGAGGACGGGTGGGAATCGCTGATCGGAGGGGTGTTCACGGCATGGGCTCCTGGCGGCTTCGCGACGCGGAATCGGACGGAGTGAGTCAGAGGAGAAGGGCGGGGGAGCGTCGCGACCGACCAGTATGCGCCCTCGGGGGGCCCTTGCCGCAAGGCCCCCACCCCCGGATATCCTGGTAGTGGCAGGAAGGTCGCGCCTCTGCGTGCGCAGACCCCCGTCACCCACTGTTCATCGGCACGGACGAGTTCACGCGATCCGAACGATGTCGCTCGCGCCGGTCCGTCGATACTGTGGCACCGACCGAGGGGTGGTGCTCTCGCCCGCCTGCTGCTCGGGGACAGGAGACACGCATGACCGCAGACGACCGCACCTCCGTCGTGGGAGCACCGCTCCCACCCGCGCGGGGACTGCCCTTCCCGCCGAAACCGTCAGGCAGCTACGCAGGTCGGACGCTCGCCGAGTCGACGTACTCGCCGCTGCCGCCGGAGCGGCACCTGAACGACGACGCGCCCAACGTGCTCGTCATCCTCATCGACGACGCGGGGCCCGCGTTGCCCGCGCCGCTGGGCGGCAAGGTCGCCACCCCGACTCTCGATCGCATCCGCCAGGGCGGTATCGGCTACAACCGCTTCCACACCACGTCGATGTGCTCGCCGACGCGTGCGTCGCTGCTCACGGGGCGCAACCAGCATCGGGTCGGCGCGGGTCAGATCGCGGAGCTCGCGGCCGACTGGGACGGCTACTCGGGACACATCCCTAAGAGCAGCGCGACCATGGCCGAGGTGCTGCGCAACTACGGGTACTCGACGGCGGCATGGGGCAAGTGGCACAACACCCCCGCCGAAGAGACCACGAAGGCGGGTCCCTTCGACAACTGGCCGACCGGCAACGGCTTCGAGTACTTCTACGGGTTCCTGGCCGGTGAGGCGTCGCAGTACGAGCCCAACCTCGTGCGCAACACCACATCGGTGCTGCCGCCGAAGACGCCGGAGGAGGGGTATCACCTCAGCGAGGACATCGCCGACGACGCGATCGCGTGGCTGCGCGACCACAAGGCGCTCTCGCCCGACAAGCCCTTCTTCATGTACTGGGCGACCGGCGCCATCCACGGCCCGCACCACGTGCACAAGGAGTGGGCCGACAAGTACAAGGGCGTCTTCGACGACGGCTGGGACGCGTACCGCGAGGACGCCCTCGCTGGCGCGAAGGCCGCGGGCTGGGTCCCCGAGGACGCCGTGCTGACCCCACGCCCCGATTCGCTGCAGGGCTGGGACGACATCCCCGACCACCAGAAGCCGTTCCAGGCCCGGCTCATGGAGGTGTGCGCCGGCTTCGGCGAGCACGCCGACGTGCAGGCCGGCCGCGTTGTCGACGAGCTCGAGCGGCTCGGGTACGCCGACGACACGATCGTCATCTACATCTGGGGCGACAACGGCTCGTCGGGCGAGGGTCAGAACGGCACGATCAGCGAGCTGCTCGCGCAGAACATGATCCCGACCACGATCGACCAGCACATCGCGGCGCTCGACGAGCTCGGCGGCCTCGACGTGCTGGGCACGCCGGCGACCGACAACCAGTACCACGCGGCCTGGGCGTGGGCGGGGTCGTCGCCGTACCAGGGCATGAAGCTCATGGCCTCGCACCTGGGCGGCACCCGCAACCCGATGTTCATCCAGTGGCCCGGGCGCATCGAGCACGATCCGGTGCCCCGCACCCAGTTCCACCACGTCATCGATCTGGCCCCGACGATCTACGAGATCCTGGGCATCTCGCACCCCGACACCGTCAACGGCATCCCTCAGGACCCGATCGACGGCACGAGCTTCGCGTACTCGATCGACGACAAGACCGCCGACGGCCGCCATCGGGTGCAGTACTTCGAGGTCATGGCGAGCCGCGCCATCTACCAGGACGGCTGGATGGCCTCGACGACGGGTCCACGTCTGCCCTGGGTGCCCGGAATGCCGGCGGGTATTCACACCTGGACGCCCGACGACGACAAGTGGGAGCTGTACAACCTCGACGAGGACTGGAGCCAGTCGAAGGACCTCGCCGCCGAGGACCCCGCGAAGCTCGCCGGGCTCAAGGAGCTCTTCGCCATCGAGGCGGCGAAGAACAAGGTGCTCCCGATCGGCGGCGGGCTGTGGATCGCGCCGCTGCACCCCGAGCTGCGCATCTCGCCGCCCTACACGGAGTGGGAGTTCACCGGCGACACGTTCCGCGTGCCCGAGTTCTGCGCTCCCGCCCTCGGCAACAAGCCGAACGTCGTCACGATCGAGGTGAAGGTCGGCGACAAGGCCAACGGAGTGCTCTACAAGCTCGGCGGCGCGGGCGGCGGCCTCACGGCCTACGTCGTCGACGGCGTGCTGACGTACGAGTACAACCTGTTCCTCGTGCAGCGGACGACGATCGCGGCGACCGAGCCGCTCGCCGCCGGTGACCACACGATCGAGATCGAGACGTCGTACGTCGTGCCGAAGCCGGGCGGACCGCTCAGCGTCGTGCTGCGGGTCGACGGCACGGAGGTCGCCTCGGGAACGGTGCCGGTCAGCGCACCGCTGCTGTTCTCGGCGAACGACTGCCTGGACGTCGGCCGCGCGTACGGCGGCGCCGTGTCGCGGGCGTACGCCGACAAGATGCCGTTCGCGTTCGACGGCGACATCGGCCGCGTCCACGTCGCGTACAAGGTGCCCGCGCAGGCCTGACGCAGATCGACAGTGGCCCCGGATCGTTCGCGGTTCCGGGGCCGCTCTCGTTCACGGACGAGACGGATGCTGCGCACCCGCCCCCGTCGTCGTGGCATCGGTGCGCAGCGTCCCAGGGCGCAGACCGAGCGTCCACTCGGCGACGTCCGCGACGAAATGCTCGCCGGCGTCGAGCCTGGCTTCGTGGGCGTTGTTGACGTAGGCGCCCTGCCCGTCCACGGCCATGAGGATCCGCGTGCACGCACCGAGGGGGTCGACCTCGGCGAACTCGCCCGCGGCGATCCCCTGCTCGATGATCTCGACCAGCCCGGCCTCGTTGAGTCGCTCCTGCGCGACGACCGCGTCGTCGAGCGCGGGGCTGAACCGCGAAAGGTGGCGGGCGTTCATCCAGAGCCGCGCGAGATCCCACGAGTCGAGGCTCTCGAAGCCGGCCACAAGGTGCGCGAGACGGGCGGTGGGGGCGCCGACTCGCGGGAAGAGCTCCGCCCGCTCGGCGGTCGCCGCCCGCGTGAACGCGGCCACCACGAGATCCTCGGCGGCGGGGAAGTAGTGGGTGATCAGGCCGGGACGGACGCCGAGCCGGTCGGCGACGGCTCGCAGCGTGATGCGCTCGAGTCCCTCGGTGAGGGCGATGTCCGCAGCGGCCGCGAGGATCTCCTCCCGGCGCTCCTCGGGGCGCTTGCGGACCCGGCCGGACACAGTGCTTGACACCATGGCGCCCATGTTATTGGATGTGTGACCAATAGGCTATTGTTCACACGGCCAATAGTCGCAACATCCCGAGCAACGAAGCCCGCGGCCCGACGACGTCGTCCTGCCGCCCGAGAGGATCACCGTGTCACAGCCCCCGCAGACCGTTCCGATGCCGCCGCACGATTCCGCGAAGTTCGTGGATGCCGCGACCCAGCCCGAGACGCGCGGCATCGAGCTCATCGGGGCAGGGGAGCGACACGGCCGCGCGCGCGACCTCTTCTTCGTGTGGGCGGCGCCGAGCGTCAGCATCCTGAACTTCACGATCGGCGCGACGCTCGTGCTGCTCGGGCTGGAACTCTGGCAGGCCGTGCTCGTCGTGCTCGCCGCGTCCGCCCTGTGGGTGTTCCCCGGCGTCATCGCGATCAGCGGCCCCGCGGCGGGGACGTCGGGCTCCGTCATCACGCGCGCCATCTACGGCATCATCGGCAACAAGCCGGTGGTCGCGTTCACCGGCTGGCTGATCGGGGCGGTGTTCCTCGCCCTCACCTGGCTCGCCTCGTCGTTCCTCGGAGCGGACCTCTTGGCGGGCATGGGCCTCACAGACCCCGTCGTCGTCCCGATCGCGGTCACCCTGGTCATCTCGGTGCTCACGGTGATCGTCGCCGTGTACGGCCACGCCCTCATCCTGCGCGTGTACTCCTGGCTGGCGATCGTGCTCGCGGTGATCTTCGTGACCGTGACAGCGTTCATCCTTCCCCAGGTCGACTGGAGCTATCACCCGGCCGAGCCGCTCACGGGGGTGCCGCTGTGGTCGGCGGTCACGATCGGGTTCACGATCATCGCGTCGGCGCCGATCTCGTACATCAACAGCCCCGACATCGCGCGCTACCTGCCGCGCTCGACGAAGCCGTCGCACATCATCGCGGCGACCGCACTCGGCGGGGCTCTGCCGGGCATCGTCTTCACCGTGGTCGGGGCGCTGCTGGCCACCGCGATCTCGGCCGAGGCGATGCACGCCGGCATCGAATCCGCGCTCCTCGGGCTTCTGCCCGACTGGCTCGGACCCGTCCTCGTGATCGGCGTCGTCGTGAACACCATCGCCCTCAACGGCATGACGACGTACACGTCGAGCATGGCGCTGCAGGCGATCGGCCTCTCGATCCGCCGTATCCCCGCGGCGATCGTCGTCGGCCTTATCGGCACCGCGCTCACGATCTACCTCGTGCTGTCGACGAGCTTCCTCGACGCCGTGAACCTCATGCTGCAGTTCCTCGTGATCGTGTCGGCGCCGACGATGGCGGTCTTCGTGGCGGACGTCGTGCTGCGGCGCAACCGCTACGACGGCGTCGAGCTCTTCGACGAGGGGCGCGGTGGGCGCTTCTGGTACAGCGGCGGCTGGGGCATCCCGGGCATGGCCGCGGTCGTGCTCGGCGGCATCGCGACCGCGCTGTGCCTGTCGACCGAGGTCTGGACCGGCCCGATCGCGGAGGGTCTCGGCTACGTCGACCTGTCGGTGCCGGTCGGCATGCTCGTGTCGGCGCTCGTCTACGCGGTACTGCTGCGCACGCGGCTCGGGGCGCACGCGGGCGGGATCACGCCGCCGCTCGCTCCTCCGGCAGGGTGACCTCGTCGACCCGCACCGTGCGTCCGAGCCGGAGAGCGCGGGTGAGGGCTTCGGCCGTCGCGATCGACGCGCGTGCAGCGGTGCCGTCGGTCAGAGCTGCGAGTGCCGGATCGATCTCGAGGGAACCCGTCGCGAGACCGTCGAAGTACTCGATCTCGGCGCGCATCGCATGGCGCAGCCAGCGCGGCGGACGCCGGCTGGGGTCGCCGTAGGTCACGCCGCTGCCGCCGGACGCCGCTCGGTTCTCTCGGGTGCGCTCGAGGTCGACATCGAACGAGGCATGGAGCGGGAAGCGTTCGACGTCGTCGCCGCGGCGAAGCGTCACGCCGACGTCCTGCATGTCGATGTGGAGGATCCCGGTCGTGCCCTGGATCGTGATGGTGTGCTCGGGCTGCCGGAACACCGATCCCCACTCGAGGGTGGCGTAGCGCTCGCCCGGGAACGTCGCGGTCGCCAGCAGGAGCGCATCTTCGTCGCCGGTGCGCGGTCCTGCCTGCGGCGCTGCGCCGCCGGTCATCGAGACGGTCTCGGCCGGGCCGATGAAGTGCTGCAGGATGTCGAGCTCGTGGATGTGGTGGAAGAGATGACCGCCCGACGAGGCGCGCATCTTCTTCCAGCCCGGCGCGGCCGTGCCGTCCTCCCATCCGACGCGCGCGGTGCGGGCGACGACCGGATCGCCGATCGCGCCCTCCGCCACCAGCCGCGCGGCACGGCGGATTCCGGGCATGAAGTGCATGACGTGGCCGGCGAGGAAGAGCGCGCCCGAGCGTTCGGCGGCCGACACCATGGCGTCGCATTCGGCGTAGGTGAGGGCGACAGGCTTCTCGCAGAAGACGTGGCGGCCCGCGAGCGAGGCGAGCTCGGCGGATTCGCGGTGCACATGGTTCGGCGAGGCGACGATCACGGCGTCGGCGGCCTCGACGAGCGCCGCGACCGAGTCGACGACGCGGCAGCCCGCCTCCTGGGCGAGGTCGGCGGCGTCCCCCGTCGAGTAGACGGCCGCGAGCTCGGCGTCGGGCAGGTCGCGGAGGATGCGCGCGAACTCCTTGCCGAAGTAGCCGGCCCCGACGATGCCGTACCTCACGCGGATCGCCGCTCGGCGGCCTGCATGAGCGAGCGCTGCAGCGGTCCGTAGTGCTCGACCACCGCCGCGCGGTAGGCGTCGCGGTCGCCTCGACGCGCAGCATCCAACATGTCCCCGTGTGCCCGTGCGGTGAGCTGGATGTCGGACGGGACCGCGATGTCGAGCTGGGGGACCACGGCGGTGTGGACGTCCCAGAAGGCTCCCACGAGCTGACTCGCGAGCAGGTTGCCGGTCGCCGCGAACAAGGTGGTGTGGAACGCGCGGTCGGCCTCAAGGAACGTCTCGCCGCGCGAAGCGCGGTCGTTCATCTCGGCGACCATCGCCTCGAGATCGGACGTGTCGGCGCCGCGCAGGCCCTCCACGACGCGATCGGTCATCGCGAGGTCGAGTGCGAGGCGCACCTCGACGACCTCGCGCAGGGCGTCGATCGACCCGTCCGGGGCGAGGACCCCGCGGAAGACCAGGGCTTCCACCATCGGCGCCAGCGACATCTTGCCGACGTAGGTGCCGTGCCCGTGACGGACGTCCACGATGTCGAGTGTCGACAGCGTGCGGATCGCCTCGCGCACCGAGGAGCGCGACACGTCGAGCGTCTCGCACAGCTCCGCCTCCGTGGGGAGCGGATCACCCGGCCGGAGCTGGCGAGTGAGGATGAGCTGCTTGATCTGATCGGCGGTCGTCGCGCGCCGCATCCGCGATCCGCGCTGGTCGATCGAGGTCATCCGGCCCTTCCTTTCGGGGGTAACAAGTTCGTTTCGCCCATTGTGGCGGGCTCCAACGTGTGTTTATAGTACGTCAGACGTCTGATGTTCTCAAGATGTCCAACCTTCATCATTTGGAGCACACATGAACCGATACACGACGCGCACCCGGCGCGGTCGTCTTGCGGTCGCAGCGGCCGGCGCCGTGGCCACCGCGCTCGTGCTGGCGGGATGCGGATCGGCCGCATCCTCGACGCCCGAGCAGACGAACGCGAGCGCCGAGGTCGATCCCGATGGCGTCATCGAAGCCGGCATCTCGTACGCGCTGAGCGGCAGCTTCGACCCGATGATCGCGTCAGGCGCCGTGACCGTCGCGGCGAACTGGCACATCTTCGAGGGGCTCGTCGACCTCGACCCGGTGACCAAGCAGCCGTACGCCGCGCTCGCCGCGGATCTGCCGACCCAGGTGGACGACACCACCTACGACATCGACATCCGCGAGGGCGCGACGTTCCAGAACGGCGACCCGGTCACCGCGGACGACGTCGTGTACAGCTACGAGCGCGTGCTGGACCCCGCCAGCGGCTCGCTGTTCACCACGTACATCAGCTTCATCGACTCCGTCACCGCCGTCGATGACGACACCGTCGAGATCACCACGAAGTTCCCGTTCTCGCTGCTGAACGAACGCCTCGGAATCGTCAAGATCGTCCCCCAGGCTCTCGTGGAGGAGGACCCCGAGGCCTTCGGTGCCAACCCGGTCGGCTCGGGCCCGTACTCGCTCGTCTCGGCGGTCCCCGAGGACAAGCTCGTCTTCGAGCGGTTCGACGACTACAACGGCCCGCGCCCCGCGAAGGCCGCCGGCATGAACTGGAACCTCCTCGCGGACTCGGCCGCGCGCGTGACCGCGATGTCGTCGGGCACGATCCAGGCGATGGAGGACGTCCCCTACATCGACGTCGACACGCTGGCCGCGACGGCCGACGTCGAGAGCGTGCAGTCGTTCGGCCTGCTCTTCATGATGTTCAACACCCAGGCGCCGCCCTTCGACGACCCCCGCGTCCGCCAGGCGTTCTTCTACGCCCTCGACATGGACAAGATCATCGAGACCGGCATGCTCGGCAACGCGACGGCTGCGACGTCGTTCCTCCCCGACACGTATCCGAACTACAACGAGGCGTCGACGGTCTACAGCTACGACCCCGACAAGGCGGAAGAGCTCCTCGACGAGGCGGGCGTCTCCGACCTCTCGATCACGCTCCTGACGACCGACACCGGCTGGGTGAAGGAGGTCGCGCCGCTCATCAAGGAGTCGCTCGATGCGATCGGGGTGGACGTCACGCTCGACATCGGCCAGTCAGCGGCGCAGTACGCCAAGGTCGACTCCGGCGACTACACCGTCATGGTCGCCCCGGGTGACCCGTCGGTCTTCGGCAGCGACCCCGACCTGCTCATGAACTGGTGGTACGGCGCGAACGTCTGGACGCAGACCCGTACCCACTTCGCGGACACCCCGGAGTACGCCGAGCTGCGTGAGCTGCTCGACACCGCGGTGCAGGAGACCGGTGACGCGCAGCAGCAGACCTGGAACCAGGCGTTCGACCTGATCGCCGAGCAGGCCGTGCTCTACCCGCTCTTCCACCGCAAGCTCCCCACCGCGTGGAGCAGCGAGCAGCTCGTCGGGTTCCAGCCGGTTCCCACGACAGGTCTGTCGTTCCTCGACGTCGGCGTCGCCGCCGGCTGATCCACGGCGGAGGGTGCGCCGCCCGAGCGCACCCTCCGCCCTCCCCACCACTCGCCCCAGGAAGGAGCGGCACGTGTCCAACACGCTCCGCCTCATCGGTCGGCGGCTCCTGCAGCTGCCGTTGATGATCCTCGGCATCACTTTCCTCGTGTTCTTCGTGATGTCCTTCTCCCCGGTCGACCCGGCGCGCACCGCGCTGGGGGAGACCGCCTCTCCCGAGGCCCTCGAGGCGTACCGCGACGCCAACGGCCTCAACGACCCGCTCATCGTGCGGTACCTCGACTTCCTCGCCGGACTGTTCCAGGGCGACCTCGGCACCTACTCGGCGCGAAGCCTCCCGGTCACCGACGAGGTCGCCCGAGCGTTCCCGATCACGCTGTCGCTCACGTTCTTCGGCCTGCTCATCGCCGTCGTCGTCGCGTTCGTGCTCGGCGTCCTCGCCGCCGTCTACCGCGACCGCTGGCCCGACCAGATCATCCGTGTCCTGGGTGTGGCGTCGCTGTCGACGCCGTCGTTCTGGCTCGCGATCCTGCTCATCCAGCTGTTCACCCTCCAGCTGGCGGTGCTCCCGGCATCCGGTCCGCTCCCCGACTTCTGGGAGGACCCGGCGGGCTGGCTCGCGCGCATGACGCTTCCTGCGATCGCCCTCGCGATCCCCGTCATCGGCCAGCTCTCGCGCGTGGTGCGCACCTCGATGGTCGAGGAGCTCGATCGCGACTACGTCCGCACCGCGCTTGGCGCCGGCATCCCTCGTGTGATCGTGGTCGGTCGCAACGTGCTGCGCAACGCCCTCATCACCCCGGTCACCGTGCTCGGCCTGCGGGTCGGCTACCTGCTCGGCGGCGCCGTCGTGATCGAGGTCATCTTCGCCATCCCCGGCATGGGCACGCTGATCCTGAACGGCGTCACCAACAACGAACCCAACCTCGTGCAGGGTGTCACACTCGCCGTGGCGCTGGCCTTCGTCGTGATCAACATCATCGTCGACCTCCTGTACGTGCTCATCAATCCCCGAATCCGGGCGGTGTGACGACATGCGACGCAAACTGACCGAACGACTCTCCACGCCGGGCCTGCGCCTGGGGTCGCTGTCCACCGGCACGGTGATCTGCCTCTCGATCATCGCGATCATCGCGCTCGCGGCGATCTTCGCGCCCTTCGTGGCGCCGTACGACCCGCTCGCCTCGGGCCCCCCGGTGCAGCCGCCCAGCTCGGAGCACTGGTTCGGCACCGACCGACAGGGCCGCGACATCTTCTCGCGGCTCGTCTACGGCGGTCGCTACTCCCTGACGATCGGCCTCGGCGCGACGCTCGCGGCGCTGATCGCCGCCGTCGTGCTCGGCACGATCGCGGCCACGGCGCCGAAGTGGATCTCCGAGACGCTGATGCGGGTCATGGACGTCGTGATGTCGTTCCCCGGCATCGCCCTCGCCGCCGTGTTCGTCGCGGTGTTCGGCCGGTCGCTGCCGGTGCTGATCCTGACGATCGCGTTCCTCTACGTGCCGCAGCTCACCCGCATCGTGCGGGCGAACGTGCTCGACCAGTACGGCGAGGACTACGTGTCGGCCGTCAAGGTCATGGGCGCGTCGACCTCGCGGATCATCGTCAAGCACGTCGCGCGCAACACCATGGCCCCTGTCCTGGTGTTCGCGACGGTGCTCGTCGCCGACGCCATCGTGTTCGAGGCATCCCTGTCGTTCCTGCAGGCCGGCGTCCCCGACCCCGAGCCCTCGTGGGGCAACGTGATCGCCGCGGGCCGCAACCTGCTCATGAGCGGCGCCTGGTGGGCGACGTTCTTCCCGGGCCTGCTGATCATGACGACGGTGCTGTGCCTCAACATCGTGTCGGAGGGCATGACCGATGCCATGGTCGCCCCCAAGGCCCGCAGGCTCAGTGCCGATGCGGTGTCGACGGAGGAGTCGACCTCCGCACTGGAGGCCGTGCAGGCCCCGACTGGGCACGACTCATCGGCGGCGGATGTCGCGGACGGCAGTGCGTACGAGCGTGCAGAGACGCCCGTGGTCACGGTGACGACGCCGGTGCTCGAAGCCACGACGACCGTCGTCCCTCTCGACGAGCGCCTCGCGGAGCTCCGCGAGGTCGAGCTGGAGCGCACGGACCGGCTGGTCTACACCTCCGACGCGCCGCCGCTCCTGGAGGTGCAGGATCTGTCGATCTCGTTCCCGCGCCACGGCGACGTCTCCGTCGTCGACGACGTGAACTTCACGGTGCGACCCGGGGAGACGATGGCGCTGGTCGGTGAGTCCGGCTGCGGCAAGTCGATCACCTCGCTCGCGATCATGGGTCTCCTCGACGAGAGCGCGACGATCACCGGCCGCATCATGTTCGACGGCAAGGATCTGCTGCAGATGTCGCCCGCCGAGCGCAACGCGCTGCGCGGCCACGACATCGCGATGATCTATCAGGACGCGCTGAGCTCGCTCAACCCGGCGATCCTGATCCGCGGGCAGATGAAGCAGCTCACGTCGCGCGGCGGCACCCGCACGGCGGAGGAACTGCTGACGCTGGTCGGTCTCGATCCGGAGCGGACGCTCGCGTCCTACCCGCACGAGCTGTCGGGCGGCCAGCGCCAGCGGGTGCTCATCGCCATGGCGCTCACCCGCAACCCCCGCCTGGTGATCGCCGACGAGCCGACGACCGCGCTCGACGTCACGGTGCAGGCGCAGGTGATCGAGCTGCTCAACTCGCTGCGCGAGGAGCTCGGGTTCGCGATGCTGTTCGTCTCCCACGACCTCGCGCTCGTCGCGGAGCTCGCGCACCGCATCACCGTGATGTACGCGGGGCAGGTCGTCGAGCAGGGCACCACCCGTGAGCTGCTCACCCAGCCGGTGCACGAGTACACGCGAGGCCTGCTCGGGGCGGTGCTGTCGATCGAGTCGGGATCGGACCGCCTACACCAGGTGCCCGGCACGGTGCCGTCGCCACACGACTTCCCCGCCGGCGATCGGTTCGCCCCGCGATCGGCGAACCCCGCCCGCAACAAGGGCGTCGTGCCGGTGCGTCGACACGTGCCCGGGACCGACCACTACTACGCCGCGCATCCCGAGGATGCGCCCGTCCAGCCGATCGGAGGTGCGCGATGACCGAGCCGATCATCGAGCTGCAGGACGTCCACGTGCGGTTCAAGACGCGCACGTCCGGACTGTTCACGAAGACCTATGTCGACGCGCTCGCCGGCGTCTCGCTCACCGTCAAGGCCGGGCAGACCCTCGGCATCGTGGGCGAGTCGGGGTCGGGCAAGTCCACGGCGGCCAAAGTCCTCGTCGGGCTCGAGCAGCCCACGTCGGGCACGGTGGTGTTCGGCGGCGAGCCGGTGACGTCGTTCAACCGCGATGTGCGCCGCCGCCTCGGACGCATCCTCTCGGTGGTGTTCCAGGACCCGGCGACAGCACTCAACGCCCGTATGACGGTGCGCGACGGCCTGCTCGACCCGCTGCAGGTGCACCGTGTCGGCTCGCCGGCCGAGCGCGAGCGCCGGGTGAGGGAGCTCATCGGCCTGGTCGGGCTGCCGACCTCGGCGCTGGACGCGCTTCCGAGCCAGCTCTCCGGCGGTCAGCGCCAGCGCGTCGCGATCGCACGGGCGCTGGCGCTGGAGCCGCAGGTGATCGTCGCCGACGAGCCGACGTCGGCGCTCGACGTCTCGGTGCGGGCTCAGATCCTGAACCTGCTCACCGACCTCAAGAACGAACTGGGCCTCGGGATGGTCTTCATCTCGCACGACATCCAGACCGTCCGCTACCTGTCGGACGAGATCGCGGTCATGAACAAGGGCCGTGTCGTCGAGTACGGCGACGCCGCCCGCGTGTTCGACGACCCGTTCGACGACTACACGCGCACGCTCCTCGGCGCCGCGCCCTCCCTCCTCGACCCCACCCCGCTCGGCTGAAGCCGCGAACCCGCTTGGAACCCTCGATGTCCTCTTCCTCCACCCGCTCGTTCTCCGGCGTCGTCCCGCCGGTCGCCACGCCCCTCCTGCCGGACGGCACCGTCGACCACGCCTCGCTCGAGCGACTCGTCGACTACCTCGTCGCCTCGGGCGTGCACGGCCTCTTCGCGCTGGGCTCGACCGGCGAGACCGCCTACTTCACCGACGACCAGCGCGTCGACATCCTGCGCACGATCGCGAGCGCGGCCGCCGGGCGCGTGCCGATCATCGCGGGCGCGATCGAGCTGACCTCGGCGCGCATCGTCGAGACCTCGCGCCGCCTCGTGGCGACCGGAGCGGATGCGGTCGTCACGACCGCTCCGCTGTACACGCTCAACTCGCCGGCCGAGGTCGACCGGCACTTCCGCGCTGTCGCCGCCGGCATCGACGCTCCGCTCTGGGCATACGACGTCCCGGTGCGGGTGCACTCCAAGCTCGGGCTGGAGCTGCTCATGAGCCTGGGGCGCGACGGCGTCATCGCCGGGGTGAAGGATTCGTCGGGCGACGACGTGGGATTCCGGCGACTGCTCGCCGCGAACGACGCCGCAGGGCACCCGCTCCAGCTCCTGACGGGGCACGAGATGGTCGTCGACGCCATGCTGCTCGCAGGCGCCGATGGCGTGGTGCCGGGCTTCGCGAACGTCGAGGCGACCGGTTACGTGCGGCTGTGGGATGCTGCGACCCGCGGTGACTGGGAGGCTGCGCGCGGCGAGCAGGAGCGCATCAACCGTGCGTTCGAGATCGTGTTCCAGCCGCAGGGTCTGTCGGGCGACGCGACCGGGGTCGGCGCGTTCAAGGCGGCGATGAAGGCGCGAGGCATCATCGATCACGCGACCATGGCGTTCCCGACCCAGCCCCTCGACGACGCGGCGGTGGAGCGCATCCACGGGATCCTCGCCGAGCTGGATCTGCTGCCCGTTCAGGCGTCCTGATGCCGGAGGTCGTGCTCGTCGTCGACATCGGCGGCACGAAGACGACCGTCGGGGTCGCTGATCGCGCCGACGCCGTGCTCGCCGCCGCGACCGCACCCACTCCGGCGGCCGAAGGGCCGGATGCGGTCGTGCGGACGGTGGTCGCACTCGCGGCGACCGTGATGGCGCAGGAAGGCGTCGTGGTCGCGTGCGGCCTCGGCGTCGCGACGGCGGGTGTCGTCGACGTCTCGCGCGGGACCATCGTCTCGTCGACCGACACCATGGCCGGCTGGCCCGGCACGGAGCTCGCGGCGCGCCTGCGCGAAGCGCTCGGCGATCTGCTCGCCCGCACCGCACCCGTCCACGTGCAGAACGACGTCGACGCGCACGCACTCGGTGAGTTCCGCCACGGCGCAGCCGCCGGTGCCCGCAGTGCCCTGGTGGTCGCGGTCGGCACCGGCGTCGGGGCGGGGATCGTCATCGAGGGGCGCGTGCTCCGCGGCGCCCACCACGTCGCCGGGGAGATCGCGCACATGCCGGTGCCAGGAGCCGAGCATCTGCGCTGCCCGTGCGGGCGCGGCGGACACCTGGAGGCGATCGGATCCGGCGTGGGCATGCACCGTCACTACCTGTCGCTCGGCGGCGACCCCGTCGCCCCCGACGCACGTGGTGTGGTCGCCCGCGCCCGCGAGGGCGACCCTCTCGCGCGCCGCGCGCTCGCCGAGTCGGCGGCCGCGGTCGGACGCGGGATCGCCGGTGCCGTCACGCTGCTCGATCCGGAGCGCGTCGTCGTCACGGGCGGCGTCGCGCAGATCGGCGACGACTGGCTCGCTCCGCTGCGTGCCGCCTACCGTGAGGAGGTCATCGACGTGCTGCACGACGTCGTGATCACACCGGGGGTGCTGGCCGGCGACGCGCCGCTACGCGGGGCCGCAGCATCCGTCTGGGAGATCTGGAAGGAACGCGAGGACGCCGCATGAGGGACACCGCGGAGAACATCCTGAGCCGCCTCGCCGGTGGCCTGATCGTGTCGTGCCAGGCCTATCCGGGCGAGCCGATGCGCGACCCGCGCACCATGGTGCAGATCGCGCACGCCGCCGTGGCCGGGGGAGCGGCGGGGATCCGCCTGCAAGGCCTCGACGACATCCGGGCGGCCGCAGACCTCGAGGTGCCGATCGTCGGGCTCTGGAAGGACGGCGACGCCGACGTCTTCATCACGCCGACCCTCGCGCACGCGCTCGCCGTCGCGGAGGCCGGCGCCGACATCGTCGCACTCGACGGCACGCGCCGCCCGCGCCCCGACGGACGCACCCTCGCCGAGACCATCGCAGGACTGAGAGAACGCCACGACGTGCTCGTCATGGCCGACTGCGGGTCGCTGGACGACGCGATCGCCGCCGAGGGGGCCGGCGCCGACATCCTGGGCACGACACTGTCGGGGTACTCGGGTGAGCGGCTCCGCACGCCGGGGCCCGACCTCGAGCTCATCGCGCAGATCGCCGCACGCTGCGCACGGCCGATCTGCGCGGAGGGGCGCATCCATTCGCCGACTGATGCCGCGGCCGCGCGCTCGGCGGGAGCCTTCACCGTCTGCGTGGGCACGGCGATCACCCACCCGACCACGATCACGTCGTGGTTCGTGCGGGCGCTGGAGGGGCCATCCGTGCCGTGAGCGAAGCGACACCCGTCCTCATCAGCGCCTACGCCGCGTCCCCGGCCTACGCGCACTGGGATCCCGGGCTCGAAGCCGAGCTGCTTCCCGCGCTCTGCGCGCTGCCGGACGTCGCGGGCCTCGAGGTTCCGTGGCTGGGTGCCGTGCACCCGCACGATCCGCAGTGGTTCCTCGACCATGTGCCGGCGGGCGCGAGCCTGGCGCTCACCCCGCTCCCGTGGGTGATGCGGCGCACCGCCGAGGACCCCGCCTACGGGATCGCGTCGACGGATGCCGCCGGCCGCGCCGCCGCGATCGCCGACCTCCGGCGGCTCCGCGCCGACGCGCGGCTGCTGGGGGAGCGCAGCGACGGGCACGTCGCCTACGTGGCGCTGCACACCGCGCCGCGAGGCGGTGGCGATCCCGCAGCGCTCGCCGCTTCCCTGGACGAGGTCGGCGGCTGGGACTGGGGCGACGCGCGCCTGGTGGTCGAGCACTGCGACGCCGTGCGCCCCGGGCAGGCGTTCGAGAAGGGGTTCCTGCCGCTCGAGGACGAGATCGCCACGATCGCCCGAGTCGACGCCGACATCGGGCTGTGGCTGAACTGGGGCCGCTCGGCGATCGAGCTGCGCGACGCCGACGCCGTGACGACGCAGATCCGGGATGCCGCGGCATCCGGCATCCTCGCGGGCCTCACGTTCTCGGGAGTGGCGACCGTCGACGGCCCGTACGGCTCCGCGTGGATCGACGCGCATCCGCCGATCCTCTCGACCGATCCGTCATCCCGCTCCTTGCTGGACGACGCCCACGTGGCCGCCGCACTCCGCGCCGCGGGGGACGCGCCGTGGCTCGGCCTCAAGGTGAGCCGGCTGCCCGCCGACCGCACGGCGGCCGAGGTGCTGGCGACGGTGGCCCGCAACCTCGAGGTCGTCCGCCGCGCACACGCGACCGCCTGACGTATCGGCGATCCAGCTCTTGTGCCTCGTCGCCGGTTCCGATAGCTTCGCCGGAAATACGATGTCTGATGTCAGACACGCAAGCGAAAGGTTGGCCGAATGAACCGTCTCCTTCCCCCGCACCGACCCCGACGCGGGCGCACCGCGGCGAAACGTGCTGCCGTCCCCGCACTGATCGCGGCGCTCCTCCTCGGCGGCACGATGCCCGCGAATGCCGCACCCACGCCCGGCTACCTGACGGATCCCACTGATGCGCCGGGCACGTATGCCGTGCAGAACCTCGCCGCCGACCGCACCGCGTCGAACTTCTTCTACCGGATCCCCGCCATCGCGCACCTCGGCGACGGCGTCGTCGTCGCGGCGTGGGACGCGCGACCCGGCAGCGCCGCAGACTCGCCCAACCCGAACTCGATCATCCAGCGCCGCTCGACCGACAACGGCGTGACGTGGGGACCGCTGCAGGTCATCGCTGCGGGCCACGTCGGTGACGCGAGCGCGCCCCGTCACGGCTACTCCGACCCGAGCTACGTCCACGACCGCGAGACGGGCCGCCTCTTCGCCTTCTTCGTGTTCTCGAAGGACCAGGGCTTCGGCGGCAGCGCCTACGGAAACGACGACGCCGACCGTCAGGTCATCAGCTCGGCCGTGATCCAGTCCGACGACGGCGGACTCACGTGGAGCGAGCCCCGTTTGATCACGGACGTCACGAAGACGGCCGAGGGCACGGTGACAAACGGGCGGTACACCCCCGTCGCGGGCGACATCAAAGGCAACTTCGCCACCTCGGGTGGCGGCATCCAACTCCGCTACGGCGAGCACGCCGGCCGCCTGATCCAGCAGTACGCGGGCACGGTGCTGCAGGCCGGGGGCGGCACCGCCATCCAGGCCTACTCCGTGTACTCCGACGACCACGGCGCCACCTGGCACAAGGGCGCGAACGTCGGCACCGGCATGGACGAGAACAAGGTCATCGAGCTCTCGGACGGCACCGTGATGCTCAACTCACGCGACAGCTCGAACGGCCGCTACCGCAAAGTCGCGATCTCGTCCGACGGCGGCGCCACCTACGGGCCGGTCACGCAGGACAAGGAGCTGCCCGACCCGACCAACAACGCGGCGATCGTACGACTGCACCCCGACGCCCCCGAGGGGAGCGCCGACGCGCAGCGGCTGCTGTTCGTGAACTCGAACAACGGCGCCGACGGCGGCCGCGTCAACGGCGCGGTGCGCGTGTCGTGCGACGACGGCGAGACCTGGCCGGGTCTGCGCACGATCGACACCGGATCGTTCGCCTACGCCAGCGCGAGTGTGCTCGACGACGGCCGCATCGGCGTCCTCTGGGAGCGCAACTACACCAGCGACATGCGGCTCTCGACCTTCGACGAGGACTGGCTCAACTATGCCTGCGCACCTCTGTCGGCCCCCGATCAGCAGCTTGCGGCGGGTGCGACCGTCACCGTGCCGGTGACCGTCACCAACCAGGAGGACGCGGCGCTGACCGGCGACATCTCGTTCTACACCCCGGCGGGATGGACGGCGTCGACGGCCGCGGTGACGGGACTTGCGCCCGGCGCCTCGACCACGGTCGACGTGACGGTGACCGCACCCGCCGGGGCTCAGGGCACCCAGCGGCTGCAAGCCGCGTTCACGGCGTCGGACGGGCGGGTCAGCCAGTTCACGACGACGTTCGCACTGCCGGCACCGCTCGGACTCACGCTCACCTCGACCTTGACCAGCCCTGCGCGCGACGTCGTCGCGAACCCGTACCAGGGGGGCGACGTGCTCGCGTACACGGTGCGCGTGGTGAGCACGGCGAACATCGTCACCCTCGTCACCCCGAAGGAGGCGAATTTCACCACGGGATTCCTGCCGACGGCGTGCCGTTGGCAGAACCTCCCCGCGCTCGGTGCGTACAACTGCACGACGCCTCGTCACACGATCACCGCGGATGACGTGGCGCGAGGCTGGTACACGCCCGAGTTCAGCTTCACCGTGGCACCGGCGTCCGATCCGTCCGCTGCGACGACCGTCTCCGTGAAGGGGGCGACCGTGGCCCTCCGGGACGGGATCCTGGATGCGTCGATCACCGGTTCGCGCACCGACACCGGGCGCGATCTGGCCGCTCAGCCGTATGCGGTCGGCGGCCAGGTGCCGTACTCGTTCCGCGTCGACAACGTCTCGCCGCTGACGACGACGGTCACCCCGACGACCGGTGCCTTCGCTCCGTTCGTGCCGCCGGGCGCCGGGAACTGCCGCTACCTGTCGCTGGCCGGGTTCGCCGGCTACGAGTGCGGGACCGCTCGGCATGCCGTGACCCAGGCCGACCTCGATCGCGGCTACTTCGATGCGACCACGACATGGACCCTCTCAGCCGCAGGCCAGACCGCGAAGGAGCTGACCGCGCCGGCACCCGAGGTGGATGTCGTGGCACGCGACCCCCGTCTGTCCGGGGAGGTCGAGGGAACCTGGAACGACGTGAACGGCGACGAGTTCGCCACCGTCGGGGACACCGTCACGTTCACCGCCGAGGTGATCAACGCCGGCAACGTGCGGCTCGACGACGTCTCCGCAGGCGACCTGGCCGACGGCACCCTCGCCGTGGGCGGCGCCGCCTCGATCCACACGTCGACCCTCGTCGTCACCGCCGCGCATCTCGCCGCCGGCGAGGTCCCCGCTCCGAGCTTCGAGGCGACCGCGACCAACGGCTCGCGTCGGGTGAGCGCCGTTGTCTCCGGCGCCGCGGTGGCTCTTCCGCTTCCGTCGGAGTGGGCGACGGCGACCGTTTACAGCGAGGGAGACCGCGTGCTCCATCACGGCCGCCAGTGGGTCGCATCCTGGTGGACGCAGGCCCAGAAGCCCGGCGACCCGTGGGGACCGTGGCAGGAGTACGCCACCGACGATGCAGCCGCGGTCGTGTGGACCGCCACGCGCATCTTCGACACCGGCGACGTCGCCGTCCATGACGGCAAGACGTTCACCGCGAAGTGGTGGACGCGCAATCAGACCCCGGGCGCGAAGAACGGACCATGGGTCCGTATCGCCGGATGATCTGCTGATCGACGGGCCTGGAGAGGCCGCCGGAGGTGCCCGTGGACGCCGCCGGTGGCCTCTCGGGTATTTTTGAACCTGGTTCAGCCGTCCTGGACCGGATCCACGCGCCGTGACGGGAGACGACGACGATGCCGGACTCGCAGCCCGCGCACGCGCTTGCCCGCGTCGCGATCATCGGCGACGGCCGCGTCGGCCGCGCGATCGCGACGGCCCTCCGGAACGCGGGCGTCGATGTGCAGGGCCCGCTCGGCCGCGGCGCGACCGGCGACGGCGCCGACCTCGTGCTGCTCGCGGTGCCGGACGCCGAGATCGCCGCAGCGGCGGCACTCGTCGCACCGGGCCGCCTGGTGGGGCATTTCTCGGGCGCGACCACGCTCGAGCCGCTCGCACCGCACGAGGCGCTCAGCATCCATCCCCTCACGACCGTGACCGGCGACACCTCGTTCGCGGGCGTCCCCGCGGCCCTCGCCGGCTCGACCGCGCGGGCGCTCGCCACCGCGCATGTGCTCGCCGAGGCGCTCGGCATGGCGCCGTTCGACGTCGCCGATGACGACCGCCCCGCGTACCACGCGGCGGCGTCGATCGCGTCGAACTTCCTCGTGACGCTCGAGTCCTTCGCGGAGGACCTCGCCGCCACTGCCGGGGTTCCGCGAGAGGCACTCGCCCCGCTCGTGCGCGCGACCGTCGCGAACTGGGAGGCGCACGGCGCCGCCGCCCTCACCGGTCCGATCGCCCGCGGCGACGAGGCGACCGTCGCCCGTCAACGCGCCGCGGTGGCCGACCGGCTCCCGGAGCGCGTCGAACTCTTCGACGCCCTGGTCGCCGCGACGCGCGACCTCCGCGCACGACAGGAGGTGGGATCGTGATCGTCGTCCGCACCGTCGCCGACCTCCGCGCCGCGCTGCGCGAGCGCCGCGGCGCCAGCATCGGCCTCGTGCCCACCATGGGCGCCCTGCACGAAGGCCACGCGACGCTGCTGCGTGCCTCCCGCAACGCCGACGACACCGTCGTCATGACGATCTTCGTCAACCCCGCGCAGTTCAACGAGCAGTCCGACCTCGCGGCCTATCCCCGCACGGAGGACGCCGACCTCGCCCTCGCCGAGGCCGAGGGGGTCGACGTCGTGTTCGCCCCGGATGCGTCCGAGGTCTATCCGGACGGCTTCGCGACCGCCGTGAGCGTGTCGGGGCCGATCGCCGAGACCCTCGAGGGCGCCGAGCGCGGCCGTGCGCATTTCGACGGCGTCGCCACCGTCGTGACGAAGCTCCTGCTCGCCGCGCTCCCCGATCACGCGTACTTCGGCGCGAAGGACGCCCAGCAGGTCGCCGTCATCCGCCGCTTCGTCGCCGATCTCGGCATCCCGGTGACCCTCGTCGTCTGCCCCACGTCGCGCGACGCGGACGGACTCGCCCGCTCCAGCCGCAACTCCCGCCTCTCGCCCGATGAGCGCTCGCAGGCCCTCGCGATCCCGCACGCCCTGGAGGAGGTGACGGATGCCGCGGCCTCCGGCATCGCCGACACCGAGGCGCTGCGCGCGCGAGCCCTCGCGACGCTCGAGGCATCCGGCATCCGTCCCGAGTACGTGGCGTTCGTAGACCCGATCACGTTCGCTCCCGCCGCCGTCGTCGACGGACCGGTGCTGGTGGCGATCGCGGCCCGCGTCGGAAGCACGCGGCTCATCGACAACACCGTTCTAGGAGGTGCGTGACATGCGCGCACAGGTCACCCTGCAGCGACTCGCCGAGATGAAGGCCCGCCGCGAGCCGATCGTGATGGTCACGGCCTACGACTACCCGACCGCCCGTGTCGCGGAGCAGGCCGAGGTCGACATGGTGCTCGTCGGCGACTCCGGCGCGCAGGTCGTGCTCGGGCACGACTCCACCGTCGCGGTCACCGTCGAGGAGATGCTCGTGCTCGCCGGCGCCGTGCGCCGGGGGGTGCAGTCGGCGTTCGTCGTGGCCGACCTGCCGTTCGGATCGACCGAGGTGTCGGACGAGCAGGCCGTCACGACGGCGATCCGCTTCGTCAAGGAGACCGGCGCCGACGCCGTCAAGCTCGAAGGCGGGGGAGACGCTCGGCTCAGCCGCATCCGGGCGATCGCCGAGGCCGGCATCCCCGTCGTCGCGCACGTGGGCCTCACGCCGCAGACGGCCGTGGCGCTCGGCGGCCTCCGCGCGCAGGGGCGCACCGCCGAGTCGGCCGCGCGCATCGTGCGCGAGTCGCTCGCCGTCCAGGACGCCGGTGCGAGCGTGCTCGTCATCGAGGCCGTGCCCGCGGACGTCGCCGCCGTCGTGCTGCCGGCGCTCGAGATCCCCGTGATCGGCATCGGCGCCGGTCCCGCCGACGGCCAGGTGCTCGTGATCCACGACCTGCTCGGCATCACGGAGGGCAAGACGGCCGCGTTCGTGAAGCGCTACGGCGCCATCGGACCCGACATGGTGGCGGGCGTCGCGGCCTACGCCCGCGAAGTCCGGGGCGGGGTCTTCCCCGGCCCCGAGCACGGGTACTCCGCGACCGACGTCGCGATCGACGCCGCCCGCGCCGAGCTCGACGCGCGAACCCGCGACTGACGACGGACGCTGCGGCCCCCGGTCGCGGGGCGGTTCATCGTGGCGCGGGGCCGGTCGACTCGCGCCAGATGACGCGGTGGAGCTGCTGCGGCTCGGTGGGTGCGGGCTCGTTGCGCAGTGCCGCGATGAGCCGGGTCATCGCGCGTGAGCCCAGGCCCTCGAGGTCGATCTCGACCGTCGTGAGCGCGGGGCTGAGCAGGCGGCCGAGGGGCTGGTCGTCCCATCCGCTCACGCTGAGATCGCCGGGCACGCGCAATCCACGGTCGAGCGCGGCGCGGATCACCCCGGCGGCGACGAGATCGTTGGCCGCCACGACGGCGGTGGGTCCGTCGCGGTCGGGGAGAGCCTCGACGGCCGCCATGCCGGCCTCGGCCGACCAGTCGCCCTCGACGACGCCGAAGGAGTCCAGCCCGAGTCGCTCGAGCGTCTCGAGGTAGGTGTCGCGTCGCGCGCGGGCGGACGCGAACTGGAGGTCTCCGGTGACGTGGAGGAACCTGCGGTGGCCGAGCTCCGCGAGTCCCTCGATGACCTCGGCGAGGGCGGAGGCATCCGCGAGCTCGCCAATGCCGCGCATCTCGTCGTCGAAGTCCGCGGACGCGACGATGAGCGTGCCGCTCGACGCCTGCAGGTCGAGCGAGGCGAGCACGGGCGCGAACGAGACGATGCCGTCGACCTGACCCGAGTCGGCGAGTTCCGCGACGCGCTCGGTGCGTTCCGCCGCCCCGCCTTCGAGAGCCAGCACCTCGACGGCGTACCCCGCCCAGTGGGCGGCGGAGCTGGCGCCGGCGAGCATGCGCGCCGGGCTGTAGGCGAGTGTCGGCACGACCACCGCGAGCCGGCCGGTCTGCCGGGTGCGCATGGAGCGGGCGACGAGGTTCGGGCGGTAGTTCAGCTGCTCGACCGCGGCCTGCACGCGCGCCTTGGTGGCGGGCTTGAGTCCGTCGGGAGCACGGAAGTAGCGCGAGACGGTCTGATGCGAGACCTCGGCCAGGCGGGCGACCTCCATGATCGTCGGCCGGCGGTGCGATGCGGTGTCGGTCACGGCGCCTCCTTCCGAGATCCATGTTGACACAGATTGTGAACCTTCACTATTCTCACTTCCCAACGAAGTGATCGATCACTAAGTGAAGGTTCACTCGATCCTTCCCGACACCAGGACCGCATTCCGAAAGGACGATGATGTTCACACGCAGGAAGAAGACGGCGGCAGGCGCCACGGTCGCCGTGGCCGCGTTCGGCTTGGCCCTCACGGGCTGCGCCAGCGGCTCGGCGCCGGCCGCCGACACCGCACCCACCTATGACCCCGACGAGAAGGTGACCCTGGACTTCGCGTTCTGGGGCAACGACGTGCGCGCCGAGCTGTACGACGAGGTGCTGGACGCCTTCCACGAGGAGTACCCCAATATCACGGTCAACACGTCGTTCCTCGGTTTCCCCGAGTACTGGGAGAAGCGGCAGACGGAGGCGGCCGGCGGCGGGCTCCCCGACGTCATGCAGACCGACATCAACTACCTCCGGCAATACGCCGAGAACGGGCTGTTCCTCGACCTGACGCCCTATCTCGGCTCGCTCATCGACACCGAGCCGCTGCCCGACAACGTGCTCCAGATCGGACAGATCGACGGCGCCACCACCGGCATCACCATCTCCACGAACGCGTGGAGCATGTACCAGAACAGCGTGCTGCTCGACGAGATCGGCGTCGAGCCGTTCGAGGAGGGCGACTGGCAGGACTACAACGACTGGATGGCGGAGGTCACCGACGCCGCGAAGGCCAAGGGCGTCGAGGTCTGGGGCGGGGCGGACTACACCGGCCGCATCCAGAGCTTCGAGATCCAGCAGCGGGCCAAGGGCAAGGACCTCTTCACCGACGACGGCGAGGTGAACTTCACGAAGGACGAGCTGCGTGCCTATTGGGAGTCGGGACAGGAGCTGCGCGACGGCATCACCATCCCGCAGCAGCGTCTCGAGGAGACGATGCCGATGACGGGCTTCGACACCGCGCAGCAGACGAGCGAGATGACGTGGGACAGCTTCGGCGTGAGCTACCTCGCCAACCTCGGTGAGCCGTACACCGAGCTCGAGATCACGGCCCCGCCGGTGACGAAGAAGGGCGCCAAGGACCTGTACAAGAAGGCCGGCATGCTGCTCTCGGCGTCCGCGGGGACTGATCACCCCGAGGCCGCCGCGATCCTCATCGACTTCCTCGTGAACGACCCGGTCACGGGCGAGGTGTTCGGCACCAACCGAGGGTTCCCGGCCTCCGAGACGGCGATGTCGGGCGCGAGCCTCGACGGCATCAACCAGCAGATCGCCGACTACGAGGAGTCCATCGCCGACCGGCTGGGCGACGCGCCGCCGGTCCCGGTGACCGGCTACGGCACCATCGAGGACAAGTTCCGCCAGATCGGCATCGAGCTGAACTTCGGCACGATCACCGTCGATGAGGCCGTCGACCAGTTCTTCACCGAGATGGACGTCGTCCTCAACCAGTGACCTGACCCGGCAGGCGCGGCTCGATTTGTCCCGGGCCGCGCCTGCCGTCCCCGCCCCCACCACGAAGGACCGAGACACGATGTCCACACCCCGCCCACCCTTCCGCGTCGGCATCATCGGCACCGGCGGCATCGCCCATGCCCACGCCGACGCCCTGAACGCCCTCTCGCCCCGCGTCGAGATCGCCGGCGTGGTAGACCTCGACGGTGCGCGTGCCGCCGCCTTCGCCGAGAACTTCGGCGTCGACCGGGTCTACGCGGACGCGGCCGATCTCTTCGCGAACGAGGAGCTCGACCTCGTGCACGTGTGCACGCCGCCGCAGACGCACACGCCGCTCGCGATCCAGGCGATGCGCGCGGGCGTCCCGTCGCTCGTCGAGAAGCCCACGGCACTCACCCTCGGCGAGGTCGACGAGCTCGAGGCGGTGCAGGCCGAGACCGGCGTGCCGGTGCTCACCGTGTTCCAGCACCGGTTCGGCGCCGCCGCCCGCCACCTCGACGCCCTCGTCGCAGGTGGCGAGCTCGGCCGGCCCCTCGTCGCCACCTGCGAGACCCTGTGGTACCGCCCCGACGAGTACTTCGACGTGCCGTGGCGCGGGCGATGGGATGTCGAGGGCGGCGGCCCGACCATGGGCCACGGCATCCATCAGTTCGATCTGCTGTTCGCGATCTTCGGCCGCTGGTCGCAGGTGAGCGCCTTCGCCGCACGGCAGCTGCGACCGACCGACACCGAGGACGTCTCGATGGCGCTGGTGCGCTTCGAGAACGACGCCCTCGCGACCGTCGTCAACTCGCTCGTCTCGCCGCACGAGACCTCGCGGCTGCGGTTCGACTTCGAGTTCGCGTCCGTCGAGGTGCGCCACCTGTACGGATACACCAGCGAGGACTGGACCTTCACTCCGGCGCCAGGCCACGAGCATCTCGCGACCCGCTGGGCCGAGGGCTTGGACAGCGGGGCGACCAGCGGGCACCGTGACCAGATCCGCGCGATCCTCGACGCCCTCGAGGCGGGCGAGGCTCCCGGCGTCGACCTCGCCGAAGCGCGGCACACGCTCGAGTTCGCCGCGGCCACCTACGCCTCCGCGTTCCGTGGGGCCGCGGTCCAGGCGGGGGAGCTGCGCGGCGAGGATCCCTTCGTCCGCTCCATGAGCGGCGGGATGGTGCCCTGGGCTCCCGTGAAGGAGGTGCTCGCATGAGCGCGCTGCGGATCACGCACGACATCGGCTCAGCGGTCACGGTCCGCGACGGCGACGTCGACCTCTTCACCTACGTGTATCGGCCCGCGACGGTGCCCTTGGAGTCGCCCAAGCCCTATCTGCACCCGATCCGCACGCGCCGCGGCGACGTCGTCAGCCTCTTCCGTCCGCACGACCACGTGTGGCACAAGGGCATCGCCTGGGCGCTGCCGGTCGTGAACGACGAGAACTTCTGGGGCGGCCCCACGTACGTCCACGGGCAGTTCTACGTGCAGCTGCCGAACAATGGCGTGCAGCAGCACGACGGGGCGCTCGAGCTCGAGGCGGGCGAGCGCGCCACGGTCGCGCACGGGCTGCGATGGATCACGGAGGCAGGAGACGTGCTGTTCACCGAGGAGCGCGCGCTGACCGCCGAGATCGTGTCGGACGACGCGTGGGCCCTCACCTTCGACACGCAGCTGACCAACGTGTCGGGCGCACCGATCGCCATCGGCTCCCCGACGACCAAGGGACGCGAGAACGCCGGCTACGGCGGGCTGTTCTGGCGCGGACCCCGCTCGTTCACCGACGGCACGCTCGTCGCGCCCGGCGCCTCCGGCGCGGGCGACGACGTGCGGGGCGCGCGCTTCGAGTGGATGGGCTTCGTCGGCCGCCACGACGACGTGGATGCCACGTCGCTCGTGCTCATGCTCGATGACAGCGCCAACCCCCACCACCCGCCGCAGTGGTTCGCGCGCTCCGAGGAGTTCGCCGCGCTGAATCCCGCGCCCTTCTTCAGCGAAGAGGTCGTCGTCGCTCCCGGCGAGACCGCGCGGTTCCGGTACGCCGTCGGCATCGCCGATGGGGGAGCGGATGCTGCGGAGCCGCTCGCCGACGTGCTCCGAGGCATCCTCCAACCCGTCCTAGTCTGAGTCGAGAGGGAGAGGAGCTTTCGTGACCGACACCGCGCCCACATTCCCCGGCGCCACCTCCGTGACCCTGCTCGACGTCTACGACGACCTCGCTCCCGACGGCCTCCGCGGCGGCAGCCCGCACATGCATCTCGCCTCGACCGAGTGCTACGTCGTGATCGGAGGGCACGGCGAGCTGCACACGCTCGACCCCGGCGGACTGCGCGAGACCGAACTGGGCAAGGGCTCGGTGGTGTGGTTCACCCCCGGCACGATCCACCGTGCGGTGAACCATGGCGGCCTCGAGGTGCTCGTGGTCATGGGCAACGCGGGGCTTCCGGAGGCGGGCGACGCCGTGATGACCTTCCCGGCCGACATCGTCGCCGACGCCGCGCGATACGCCGCAGCCGCGGCGCTCCCTGCTGAGCCGCTGGAGGCACGGGCCGCGGCGGCGGCGCGACGGCGCGATCTCGCAGTCGAGGGATTCCTCGTCCTCCGTGACGCCGCGCGGGCCGGCGACCTCGGTCCCCTGCAGGAGTTCCACGCGGCGGCCGCTCGGCTGGTGCAGGGACGGGCCGCGGACTGGACCGGCATCGTCGAGCGGGGTCCCGCGGCGCAGGCCGCGCACAGCCTCGACATCACCCGGGCGCTCGCCGCCGGCGACGCGGGGCACCTCGCTTCGGCTGCGGTCTCCCAGGCGCCGTCGCTCGAGGGCGAACGAGGATTCGGCATGTGCGGCCGGCTGCGCGCCTACGACGTGAGCGGCGGCCCCGTGACCCGCTGAGCAGTGGCGGGACGGATGCCTCGGACCGAGGCATCCGTCCCGTCTGTGCGCTACTTCGCGACGAGGGTCGTCTGGAAGCTGTGAGGCTGCAGCCCGGCGACGCCCGACAGTCCGTCCGGCCGGACGTGCTTAATACGACTGTCCGAGCCTTTCCCCCGTGGGTAGCCTGAGGCGACCCACCTCGCACCGAAGGGAGTCCGGGCATGGCAGGCTGGCGCATCCGCGACTATCACGCCGACGACGTCGACGGCATCCTGCGGCTCTGGGAGCAGGTCACCGCCGAGGGCGTCGAGCCGGTCTACAGCCTGTCCGAGGTGCTCGCCTCGTGCGCGAAAGACCATGCGGTGGTCGCGGTCATGGGCGAGCAGGTCGTCGGCGCCGCGATCGGCCGCGCCGCGCACGCGCAGGGCTGGGTGGTGTTCCTCGCGACCGCCTCCCACCTGCGCGGAGCGGGCATGGGCTCGTCGCTGCTGTCGGCGCTCGAGGCGCGTATGGCGCCGCAGGGCATCTCGAAGCTGTCGGCGCTGATGCCCGCCGTCGAGACGCGAGTGGGGGCGTTCCTCCGCCAGGGGTTCGCCCTCAAGCAGGACCTCCACTACTTCGAGCGGCACATCCCCGTGCAGCGCGAGGAACTCAAGCGCCTCGCGGAGCTCGGAGGTCGCGTGCTGCCCCGCGGGCTCTGGGACGCGGTCGGCGGCATGAACACGGAGAAGGAGCTCCTCGAACGCCGCGTGGTGCTGCCGCTGGCGCAGTCCGAACTCGCCGAGCGGTTCGGCGTGGTGCCGCCGCGCGCGATCGTGCTGTTCGGGCCGCCCGGCACCGGCAAGACGACGTTCGCCAAGGCGATCGCCTCCCGCCTGGAGTGGTCGTTCGTCGAGGTCTTCCCCTCCCGCCTCGCGTCGCACCCGGGAGGACTCGCCGGCGCGCTGCGCGAGACGTTCGCGACGATCGCCGAGCTCGAGCACGCCGTGGTCTTCATCGACGAGGTCGAGGAGATCGCCTCGCACCGCCAGGGCGAGCCGCCCTCGCCCACGCAGGGCGTGACGAACGAGTTGCTCAAGATCATCCCCGCCTTCCGCGAGCAGCCCGGACGCCTCCTGATCTGCGCGACGAACTTCATCAGATCATTGGATGCCGCGTTCCTCCGGCACGGCCGCTTCGACTACGTGATCCCGATCGGCCTTCCCGACGAGCAGGCTCGTGACGCCATCTGGCGCCGGTATGTTCCGGAGGCCGCGGTCGGCATCGACGTGCCCGAGCTCGTCGCGATGACCGACGGGTTCTCGCCCGCCGACATCGAGTTCGCCGCGCGCAAGGCGTCGCAGTCCGCGCTCGAGAACGCCGTGGACTCGGGCGCATCCGAGCCCGAGGGCCCGTTCATGGCCGACTACACCGCGGCGATCGCGGGCACGCGGGCAACGGTCTCGGCCCAGGTCGCCGCCGACTTCCTCGAAGACATCGAGACGGTCGGCCGCCTGTAGCGGAATCGATCAATCTGCTGAGAGTGGCGGGGTCCGGGCCCGGAGCGGCCGTCGGCGCGCCGGCCTCACCCTAGGCTGGATCGCACAAGGGGAGTACTCCCGCCAGCGGCACGCTCGTCATTACGGATCCAGCGCCGGATCCCGGGCTGCCGGCCCTCCGGGGCGGAGGAGACCTTGGCGTTCTTCATCACGCCATGTCTCCCATCCGGAAGGAAACCCCATGAGCTCGCTCAACCGTCTCTTCGGCCTCGCCGCGAAGGCCCTCGACTCGTCCGGTTCGTCGAACGCCAAGCCCGGCGGCGGCACGGACTGGCGTTCGATGGTGCGCGAGGTGGCCGGAGCCGTCACCGGTGACGGGCGACCCGCGGCCTCGTCGCCCGCGACCGCCCCGGCGGCGCCGCCGGCCGCCTCCGCACCCGCGGCGCCGATCGGGCTCACCCCACCTGCTGCGCCCGCCGCCGGTGCACCGCGTTCGCTCGCGACCCCGGCCGACCGGGCTGCGATCGCCCGCTACGAGTACCTGCTGCAGACCTCCGACCCGCACCAGGTCGAGGCCATCCACCGAGAGGCCTTCGCGCGTCTCACGCCGGAGCAGCGGGCGCAGGTGCAGGCCGGGATGCGCGCCGAGCTGCGTCCGGCCGAACAGCCGCGCTCCGCCGAGGCCCCCGACCTCGCGCGCGCCGCGGCGCGCACCGAGGCGGTGCGGCCCGGGGCGATGGCGGGCCTGCTCGCGCGGGTCGGCGGCGGCGGACGCGGTGCGTCCACACCCGGCGGCATGGCGCGCGGCGCGGCACTCGCGGGTGCCGGAGGGATGCTCGGCGCCGTCGCCGGAGCAGCCGTGGTGAGCGCCGTCGCCGTCCCGCTCCTGGCGCAGGCGGCGACGCTGGGCGTGGACTTCGACACGATCGCCGGCGGTGTCGACCTCGACGCGATCGCGGGCGGTGTCGACTTCGGCGGCGCGGGCGACCTCATCGCCGGAGCCTCCGACCAGCTCGCGGGCGCCGGCGAAGCGGTCACCGGCATCGGCGAGCAGATCTCGAACTTCGAGCTCCCCGGTCTCCGCGACCTGTTCGGCTGACACCACGGAGATCGCGGATGCCGCGGGCCGCGGCATCCGTCACCCCCTGCGCGAGACCCCCTGCCGAGCGGCAGGGGGTCTCGTGTGAAGCGGGATGCGTCAGAGCGTCGCGGCCAGCGGGTCGAAGTCCGCGGGGAGCGAGCCGACCTCGCCGAGGGTGCTCTCGACGTCGACGTAGGTGCGCGACGCCGCGGCCTCCTCGATCGACAGCAGGGTGTCGAGCACGTGATACCCGAACTCGCCGGTGGCGATGTGCGGACGGCCGTCGCGGATGGAACGGGCCATGTCGAGCAGGCCCAGGCCGCGGCCGGTGAGCACACCCTCCTGCGGAACCTCGACGACCTCCTGGACGCGCGATGCGGGCGGCGCCATCTCGGTCAGGGGACGCGTGATCGTGATCGGCCCGCCGAAGTAGTTCGGGTCGGGGATGACGATGGTGCCCTCGGTGCCGTTGATCTCGAAGACGCCGTGGCGCAGGAGCGGCGAGTCGGTGCTGTACAGGCTCTGGGCCTGACCGCCCTGCTCGAAGTCCATCAGCACCGACAGGGTCGACGGGATCTCGACCGGGAACTCCTGACCGGCGAGCTCGCCGACCTGCACCTTGCGGGTGGGGGAGCCTTTCAGGCCGAGGGCCGCGACCGACGCGACGGGGCCGAACACGTGCACGAGCGCCGACACGTAGTACGGACCCATGTCGAGGAGCGGTCCGCCGCCCTTGGCGTACAGGAACGCGGGGTTCGGGTGGAAGATCTCGGGGCCCTGCCACTGGAACGAGGTCGATGCGAACAGCGGGCGCCCGATGTCGCCACGCGCGATCGCGCGCTTGGCCGTCTGCACACCCGGGCCGAGAACGGTGTCGGGCGCGACGCCGACGCGCAGGCCCGCAGCATCCGCCGCCGTGAGAAGCCGCTGCGACTCCTCGCGGTCGATGCCGATCGGCTTCTCGGTCCAGACGTGCTTGCCGGCCGCGATGATCGCCAGCGAGACCTCGACGTGCACCGCCGGGATGGTGAGGTTCACGACGATGTCGACGTCGGGGTCGTTCAGCACGAGGTCGATGCCGCCCGCGTGGGGCACGCCGTAGGTCGAGGCCTGCGCCTTCGCGCGGTCCTCGAGGAGGTCGCCGATCGCGATCACGCGCACGTCGGGGAAGCTCGACAGGTGCGTCAGATACTGGTCGCTGATGTTGCCGGCGCCGATGATGCCGACGCCGACGGCTCCGGAGGAAGACGTGGTCATCGCCAAACGGTACCACGAAAACCTCCATGTGGAGGTTTTTCTTCGGTAGCATGGTCCGCATGGCCGAAGCGGAGCAGCAGCCGACCCCGCGAGGGTCGTACGCGAAGGGCGTCGCCCGTCGCCAGGAGATCCTCGATCGCGCCATCGAGGTGTTCGCCAAGCGCGGCTCGGACCGGACCAGTCTGCGCGCGATCGCCGAGGAGGTCGGCGTCACGCACGCCGCGCTCAAGCACTACTTCGGGTCGCTCGAGGAGCTCCTGATCGCGGTGTACCGCCAGTCGGAGTCCCGCGGCGAGGACTGGGAGCCCGTCCCTCCCGATGTGACGCCCACCGAGCTCCTTCGCCGCTGGAGCGACGCCAACCACGAGGTGCAGGGGCTCGTGCAGCTGTACTCGTCGCTCGTCGCATCGGCGCTCGAGGAAGGGCACCCCGCCGCGCGCGAGTTCGCCACGGAGCGCTTCGTCCGCGTGCGCGCCGAGATCGCCGAACGGGTGCGCCACAACCAGCGGGCGGGTCGCATCCGGGCCGACGTCGACCCACTGGCCACCGCCGCGCTCGTGATCGCGGCATCCGACGGTCTGCAGACCCAGTGGCTGCTCGACCCCGACGCTCCGCAGGACGCCGCCCTCGCGCTCCTCGACCAGCTGCTCTCGGAGCCGGCCTCGGCCGAGCGCCCGACGGTCTGAGACGGGAGGACGGATGCCGCAGCACAGCGCCGGCCGGCGGTTCGCGGCCGACCTGGGCCACGCGGTGTCGAGTCTGTTCCGTCTCGCGCCGGCGCCGGCGCCACGCTGGGCGATCGGCCTGCGCGCGGCGATCGCCATGGCCGTGCCGATCGCGGTGATGACCGTGCTCGGGCGCGCCGATCTCGGCTTCCAGGCGGCGACCGGCGCGTTCGTCGCGCTCTACGGGACGCACCTCCCGGTCCGCGAGCGGGCACGGGTCGTGCCCTTCGTGGCGGCGGGGCTGCTCGTCGCGGCGGTGCTCGGCGCCCTCGCAGGACCGTCGCCGACCTGGACGCTGATCGGGCTCGCGATCGTCGCGCTCGCCGCAGCCGTCGCGATGTTCGGCTTCGCCGTCGGTCCGCCCGGCCCGCTGTTCGTCGTGCTCGTCTACGGGCTGTCGGCGCACATCGTGGCGTCGGGAGCGGATGCCGCCGCCTTCGTCGCCGCGGTGGCCTGCGGCATCCTGTTCGCCTCCGTCGTGTCGCTGGCTCCGCTGGTGCTGGCGAGCCGCCGCCGGGTCGCCGCGAGGCCGCTGCGCGAGGTGCTGCCCGGCCCGGCATGGCCACCGGGGGAGCGGATGCTCGTGATCCGCGTCGCCCTCGTGACGGTGGTCGGGATCGCGGTGGGACTGTTCGTCGACCCCGATCGCGCCTACTGGATCGTGGGCGCCGCCATCGCGGTCGTCGGTGTCGCCGCCGACCGGCGGGCCGCCTTCAGCCGCGGGCTGCACCGCATGATCGGCACGATCCTCGGCGCGGGCGTCTACCTGCTGCTGGCGCCGCTGCCGATCCCGGCGCTGTGGCTCGCGCTGCTCCTGGGCGTGCTGCAGTTCACGATCGAGCTGTTCGTGGTGCGCAACTACGCCCTGGCCCTCGTCTTCATCACGCCGCTGGTCCTCCTGCTCACGGGCGCGGCGACGGGCGCCGTCGACACGGTGGCGGTCGCGACCGAGCGCGTGATCGACACGCTGGCGGGCGCCGCGCTGGGCGCCGTGAGCGGCGTGCTGCACGCGCACGACGAGCGGGCCTGATCCGGAACGGATGCCGCGGGCTCATGCCGTCGCGAGGGGATAGACCCTCCGCAGCACGACGCGCTGCACGAGGGTCCACGCCACCGTCGTGGCGAGGTAGAGCGCGGCGGCGAGCGGCACGAAGAGGGCGAACACCGCGGTCGTGAACTGCAGCGCCCCGGCGAGCCTCGCCATGCCGGCACCGGCCAGGGGCGCAGCATCCGGTGTCGTGTCGATCTGCGGGCGGAACGCTCGCCGCGTGATCTCGGCGACCGCGATGATGACCGCCAGCACTCCGGCGAACACCCCGAGGGTGGCGGCCGAGGTCGTGCCCGCGGCGATCGCGCTCACCAGGCTCGTGCCGAGTGGGACGGTGAAGAGCTCGTGCGCGAGCAGCGCGTTGGCGTGTCCGGCGATCGCGGTGTGGAGGAAGAGCGCGTAGACGATCGCCACGACCGGCGCCTGCGCGAGCATCGGCAGGCACCCCGCGAAGGGCGACGCCTTCTCGTCGGAGTAGAGCTTCATCGTCTCGCGCTGGAGGCGCTCGGGGTCCTTCTTGTGGCGGCGCTGCAGGTCTCGCAGCTTCGGTGCGAGGCGGCTGCGGGTCTGCTCGGCCTTCGCCTGCGCGATCCCCGCGGGGATGAGCGCCGCGCGTACCAGCAGCGTCAGGACGATGACGGATGCTGCGGCCGCCGCGGATCCGGCGAGAGGTTCGAGCAGGGCCGCGACGCCCATGAGCAGGGAGTAGGCCGCGTCGAGGATCGCGGCGACAGGCGGGAAGGCGTAGAGGTCCATGGAGATGTCCGTTCGTCGGGTGCTGTTTCGCGGCATGCGGCCACGAAGGCACCGGCGAGCGGTCCTCGAGGGGAACGGGCGTCGGGGCTACGCGGCCAGGGCCGCGGAACCCGGGGCGCGCGGACGGGAGTGCCCGGGAGCGTCGGGGTGGGATGCGGTGAGCCTGGTCGCGTCGGCGATCGCGCGGCGGGGACGGGCCGCGGTGGCGATCGTGCGCGCCGGGACGAGGAAGACGGCGATCGCGACGGCGAGGAGGGCCAGCGTCGCGGCGACGGCGACCGCGATCACGAGGGCGCCGGTTTCGGGCTGGGCCGCGGGCGCGACCTCGAACAGCGAGCGCGCGGCGGCGCCGAGCAGTTCCATGGCGGGGCGCAGGGCGGCCGCGAGAACCTCGACGACGAGGCGCAGCACCGCGACGATCGTCTCGAGCACGCGCACCTCCCTCGTCGCCGCCACGGTAGCACGGGGCCGGGAGACCGGGTCGGGACGCCGGCACGGGTGTCAGGACCATGGGGCAGGCTGGGAGGGTGACAGCGACCACGACGACCCGCACCGAAGCCCTCGAGGTGCTGCGCACCCTCGTCGGACGCGACGACGCCGACTTCCACGAGGGGCAGTTCGAGGCGATCGAGGCGCTCGTCGACGAACGCCGTCGTGCGCTGGTCGTGCAGCGGACCGGGTGGGGCAAGTCGGCCGTGTACTTCGTGTCGACGCTGCTCCTGCGTCGGCGCGGGGCAGGACCGACCGTGCTCGTGTCGCCCCTGCTGGCGCTGATGCGGGATCAGATCGCCGCGGCCGCGCGCGCCGGGGTGCGGGCCGTGAAGATCGACTCGACGAATGCGCACGAGTGGACCGACGTGCTCGCACAGCTCGACCGCGACGAGGTCGACGTGCTGCTCGTGTCGCCCGAACGCCTCAACAATCCTTCGTTCCGCGACGAGCAGCTGCCCCAGCTCGTCGCCCGCATCGGCCTGCTGGTCGTCGACGAGGCGCACTGCATCAGCGACTGGGGTCATGACTTCCGCCCCGACTACCGTCGCCTGCGCGATCTCATCGCACGCATGCCCGCGGGCGTGCCGGTGCTCGCGACCACCGCGACCGCCAACAGTCGCGTGGTGGCCGACGTCGCGGAGCAGCTCGACGCCGGTATCGCGGAATCGGATGCCTCGGCGCAGGGCGTGCTCACCATCCGCGGCGCGCTCGCGCGGGCGTCGCTGCGGCTCGGCGTGCTGCGCCTGCCCAACTCTCCGAGCCGGCTCGCCTGGCTGATCAGCCACCTCGGCGACCTGCCGGGATCCGGCATCATCTACACGCTGACGGTGGCTGCGGCGAACGACACGGCACGGCTGCTGCGCGAGCGGGGATACGACGTCCGCGCGTACACCGGGCAGACCGACACCGACGAGCGTGAGGAGTCCGAGGCGCTCCTGAAAGACAACCGGGTCAAGGCGCTCGTGGCGACGAGCGCGCTCGGCATGGGATTCGACAAGCCCGACCTGGGCTTCGTCGTCCACCTCGGAGCGCCGTCGTCGCCGGTGTCGTACTACCAGCAGGTCGGTCGCGCCGGTCGCGCCACCGACTCCGCGGACGTGCTGCTGCTGCCGGGCGTCGAGGACCGCGAGATCTGGCACTACTTCGCGACCGCGTCGATGCCCGACCGCGAGCGTGCCGAGCGGGTGCTCGCCGCGCTCGCCGTCGCGGGCGGACCGCTCTCGACGCCCGCGCTCGAGGCCGTGGTCGACATCCGCCGCACCCCGCTCGAACTGCTGCTGAAGGTGCTCGACGTCGACGGCGCGGTCGGCCGCGTGCGCGGCGGCTGGATCGCGACCGGCGAACCGTGGACGTACGACGAGGAGCGCTACCGCCGCATCGCGGCCGAGCGCGTCGCCGAGCAGCAGCACATGATCGAGTACGAAGAGACCTCCGGCTGCCGCATGGAGTTCCTGCAGCGCTCCCTCGACGACGATTCGGCGGCGCCCTGCGGGCGCTGCGACAACTGCGCCGGCGCGTGGTTCCCGACGGCGATCGCCTCGGGAGCGACGGATGCCGCGGCCGCCGCCCTCGACCGCGTCGGGGTGCCGATCGAGCCGAGGCGGCAGTGGCCGACCGGTGCCGACAGGCTCGGCGTGCCGGTGAAGGGCCGCATCGCCGCGGACGAGCAGGCCACGGAAGGGCGCGCGCTCGCGCGTCTCACCGACCTCGGCTGGGGCGGCGCGCTGCGCGACCTGTTCGCGGCAGGAGCGGCCGACGTGCCCGTACCGCAGAACGTGCTCGCGGCGTGCGTGCGCGTCCTCGCGGAATGGGGCTGGGAGACCCGCCCCGTCGCGGTCGTCGCGATGCCGTCGCGCACGAAGCCGCAGCTCGTCGACTCGCTCGCGCGCGGCATCGCCGAGATCGGCCGGCTGCCGTTCCTCGGCGCGCTCGACCTCGTCGATGGCGGGCCTACCGGGCAGCCCGGCGGCAACAGCGCCTTCCGCGTCGCGGGGGTCTGGGGCCGGTTCTCCGCCGCCGGGCTCGACATCCCCGCGGGCCCCGTGCTCCTCGTCGACGATCGCGTCGACAGCGGCTGGACCCTCACGGTCGCCGCGCGCGAGCTCCGCCGCGCGGGCGCGACCGGGGTGCTCCCCTTCGCCCTCGCCCTCCGCGGCTAGCGTTCACCCGTCCGGTCTCCGGTCGTTGAGCGAGCGAGGAACGAGCGAGACGAAACGCCTCGAGCGCGGCGCAGAACTCAGGTCTCGGTCGGGGGCTTCGGTCGCGGTCGCCGCACGATGAGGTAGATCACGGCCGCCGCGACGAGCAGCACCACCAGGACGACCCAGGGCACCCAGTTGATGGGCGCGGCGGCGTTGTCCCCCGCCTCGGCCGTGGGTGAAGGTGTCGCGGACGGGGTGGGTGTCGGCGTCGGCGTCGGCGTGGGCGTCGGGGTCGGAGTCACAGTCGGTTCGGGAGTCGGTGTCGCCGTCGGCTCGGGCACCACGGTGGGCACCGGCACGGGCGTCGTGGGCTCGGCCGTGGGCTCCGGCACCACGGTCGGCTCCGGGGTCGGCTCGGCCGTGGGCTCGGCCGTGGGCTCCGGGGTCGGTGCGGGGGAGCGCGTCGGCAGCACCCTCGTGGGCTCCGGTGTCGGCTCGACCGTCGGCTCCGGGGAGGTCGTCCGCGTGGGCAGCGTGGTGGGAAGGGCGGTCGGCAGCGCGGTCGGAACGGGGATCCCGCCGTTGCCGCAGCCGGCGAGGAGCGTGAGCCCCGCCGCGATGGCGAGTCCTGCCAGCAGCCGGGCCGCGCGCCGCGGAGCCCGGGAATCACGTGTCGCGCGAGGGTGCGGCATCCGTTCCTCCATCGGTTCTGGCGGAATCGTACGGCCGCGCGCGCGAGCAGACCCGGATTCGGTGCGAGACACACCGCGCGGGCGGCGGGCGCGGCGCCGACACATGACTGCGTGTGACGCCCCGTGTCGTCGTGTCGCGGTGTGTGTCGTCACGACATTCCGCGCGGTCTGCGGCCGGGCGAGCATGGCCGCATGCCTTCCCCACTCATCTCGCCGACCGAGCTCGCCGACCTCATCCGCAGCGGCACCCCGCCGCGGATCCTCGACGTGCGCTGGCGGCTCGACCAGCCCGAGGGCCGGCCGGCGTACCTCGACGGGCACCTGCCCGGCGCGGTCTACGTCGACCTCGACCAAGAGCTGGCGCGCCGCGGCGACCCGCGCGAGGGGCGCCACCCGCTGCCGCCGCGCGCGCAGCTCGAGGCCGCGGCACGGCGGTGGGGCATCCGGGACGGCGACACCGTCGTCGCGTACGACGACGTGCACTCGGTCGCCGCCGCACGCGCATGGTGGGTGCTGACGCGATCAGGGCTGGCGGACGTGCGCGTGCTCGACGGGGGCCTGCGCGGCTGGCTGACCGAGCGCCTCCCGCTCGAGACCGGCGACGTGCTGCCCCGGCCACCGGGAGACGTCGTGCTCGATGAGATCACCGAGGGCGTCGCCGACATCGACGGCGTCGAGGAGTGGCCCGATCACGGCCTGCTGCTCGACGTGCGTGCGCCCGAGCGGTACCGCGGCGACGCGGAGCCGCTGGATCCGGTCGGCGGGCATATCCCCGGCGCGGTGAACCTTCCCACGACCGTGCACCTGACGGCGGGCCGGTTCCGTTCGCCCGACGAGATCCGCGCCGAGTTCGCGGCCGCAGGCGTCGTCGACGGCGTCTCGGTCGCCGCGTACTGCGGCTCCGGCATCGCGGCGACGCACACCGCGCTCGCCGGTGCTCTCGCCGGCATCGACGTCGTGGTCTACCCGGGCTCGTGGAGCCAGTGGTCGCGCTCACGCGGCCGCCTCGCGGCCGTCGGCCCCGCACCGTCGCTGGACGTGGTGCCGGTATGACCGAGGTGCTGCGGGACGCGCCCGCCATTCCGACCATCGCCGACCGCCCGCTGCGCGTGGTGGGGGTGTCGGGCTCGCTCCACGAGCCGAGCCGCACGACGGCCCTGGTGAGGACGATCCTCTCCACCGTCGCGCAGCGCGTCCCCGCCGAGACGGAGCTCGTCGAGGTCGCCGCGCTCGGCGCGGGCTTCGCGGGCGCGCTCACGCGGGAGGACGTCGCTCCCGATGTCGAATCCGCTCTGCAGGCGATCGAGTCGGCCGATCTGCTCGTCGTGGGAAGCCCCGTGTACCGGGCATCCTTCACGGGGCTGTTCAAGCACCTCTTCGACTTCGTGGGCCAGTACGACCTCGTGGGAACGCCGGTGCTGCTCGCGGCGACCGGCGGCGGCGAGCGGCACGCGCTCATCATCGAGCACCAGCTGCGGCCGCTCTTCGGGTTCTTCCAGGCGCTGACGCTGCCGATCGGCGTGTACGCGTCGAACGGCGACTTCACGGACTACGAGGTCTCCTCGCCCGAGGTTGTCCGCCGCGTCGTGCAGGCCGTCGACCGATCGCTGCCGCTCGTCGAGCAGGCGGCGCTCGTCCGTCGATCGGAGTATGTCGCGACCTGGTGATCTGCTGCTTCTCGACGTGATGCGGCCCAGCACATAGACTGGCGCCCGTGTTGACCTGTCGGTGTTGTCGCCCCTGCTGTTGAAGCTCCCGCTTCACGCAGACCTCAGCGACCCCGACAACCTTCCGCGCACACGCGCGGCAACACACCAGGACACAACGTGCGTTACGCCCAGAGCGTGGCCGACCTCGTCGGCGACACCCCCCTCGTCCAGCTGACCCGTGTCACCGACGGCATCGCCGCGACGGTGCTCGCGAAGGTCGAGTACTTCAACCCCGGCGGCTCCGCCAAGGACCGCATCGCGCGTCGCATCATCGACGCCGCCGAACGTGGCGGGCAGCTGTTGCCCGGCGGCACGATCGTGGAGCCGACGAGCGGCAACACCGGCGTCGGTCTCGCGCTGGTCGCCGTGCAGCGCGGCTACCGGATGATCTTCGTCGTGCCGGACAAGTTCGCCGGCGCCAAGGTCGACGTGCTCAAGGCCTACGGCGCCGAGGTCGTCGTGACCGAGACCAGCGTGCCGCCGGAGGACCCGCGCTCGTACTACAGCGTGGCTGACCGTCTCGTGCGCGAGATCCCCGGCGCGTTCAAGCCGAACCAGTTCGCGAACCCCAACGGGCCGCTCAGCCACTACGAGACCACAGGCCCCGAGATCTGGCGGGACACCGACGGACGCGTCACCCACTTCGTCGCGGGCATCGGCACCGGCGGCACCATCACGGGCACCGGCCGCTTTCTGCACGAGGTGTCGAAGGGGGTGGTGCGGGTCGTGGGCGCCGACCCCGAGGGGTCGATCTACTCCGGTGGACCGCTGCACGGCTATCTCGTCGAGGGCGTCGGCGAGGACTTCTGGCCCGAGAGCTACGACCCGTCGGTGCCCGACGAGATCCATCGCATCCCCGACGCCGAGTCGTTCGAGATGACGCGTCGACTCGCCCGCGAGGAGGGCCTCCTCGTCGGCGGATCGAGCGGCATGGCCGTCGTCGCCGCGCTGCGGACCGCGCGCGATCTCCCCGCCGACGCGGTCGTCGTCGTGCTGCTGCCGGATCACGGTCGCGGCTACCTCAACCGGTTCTACGACGACGACTGGATGCGCGACCACGGCTTCGACACCGGCGCCGCGGCGCCGGCACCCGGCGCACACCCCGCGCCCGAGGCATCCGGAACCACCCACGAAGGAGCACCCGAATGACCGAGTCCACGAACGACCGCGGCTTCGAGACCCGGGCGGTGCACGCCGGGCAGGCCTTCGACCCGACGACGGGGGCGGTGATCCCGCCGGTGCACTTCTCGACGACGTACGCGCAGGACGGCATCGGCGGACTCCGCGAGGGGTACGAGTACGGACGCAGCGGCAACCCGACGCGCACGGCGCTCGAGACCCAGCTCGCCGCCCTCGAGGGCGGTGCCCACGCGCTGTCGTTCGCCTCGGGCCTGGCCGCCGAGGACGCGCTGCTGCGCGCGGCGCTGAAGCCCGGCGACGAGGTGCTGCTCGGCAACGACGTCTACGGCGGCACGTACCGCCTCATCGCGCGTGTGCTCGGCGGGTGGGGCGTCGGCATCCGCGTCGTCGACATGAGCGACCTCGACGCGGTGCGCGCGGCGCTCGAGGAGCGCCCGGCCCGCATCGTGTGGGTCGAGACCCCCAGCAACCCGCTGCTGCGCATCACCGACATCGCAGGGCTCGCTCGCCTCGGCCGCGAGGCGGGCGCGCTCGTCGTCGTCGACAACACCTTCGCGTCGCCGGCTCTGCAGCAGCCGCTGGCGCTCGGCGCCGACGTCGTCGTGCACTCGACGACCAAGTACCTCGGCGGGCACTCCGACGTCGTCGGCGGCGCGCTCGTGCTCAACGACGACGCGCTGTACGGCGAGGTCAAGTTCCTGCAGTTCGCGGTCGGCGCCGTGTCGGGCCCCCTCGACGCGTGGCTCACGACCCGCGGGATCAAGACGCTGGCCCTGCGTATGCAGCGGCACAGCGAGAACGCGCAGCAGATCGCGGAGTTCCTGTCTGGACACGGCGCGGTCGCGCGCGTCTACTACCCCGGTCTCGCGTCGCACCCGGGCCACGAGCTCGCCGCGCGGCAGATGAGCCGCTTCGGCGGCATCGTCTCGGTGGCGCTGGCGGACGCCGCATCCGCGCGCCGTTTCGCCGAGTCGACGCGCCTGTTCCAGCTGGCCGAGTCGCTGGGCGGCGTCGAGTCCCTCATGAACTACCCCGACGAGATGACGCACGCCTCGGTGCGCGGCACCGAGCTCGCCGTCCCGCCGGAGGTCGTGCGCCTGTCGGTCGGCATCGAGTCGGCGCCGGACCTCCTCGCAGACCTCGACCAGGCGCTCTCAGCGCTCTGAGGAAGGCGGTCGTAGGCTCGAAGGCATGACCGCGAGCCCCGGCATCCGTTCGTCCGTCCTCGCGCAGCCGCTGCGGATCGGCGGCGTCACGGTGCCGAACCGCATCATGCAGACGGCGCACTCGAAGCAGTACTCCGACCGCGTCGAGTCCGACCGCGAGACCGCGTACTACGTGCGCCGCGCGCTCGGCGGATGCGGCCTCTTCGTCGCCGGCAACCACTTCGTGCACCCGACCGGATCGATCCGGGGCTTCGAGGACGCCTTCCGTCCCGAGGGCGTCGCGGCTTCGAAGGGCATGACGGATGCCGTGCACGAAGCCGGTGCGAAGATCTTCGTGCAGCTGAACCACCATGGGGCGCAGGCGCAACCCGACGGGCCGGACGGCCCGCGCACCGTCTATGCGCCGTCGCGGCTGATCTCGCCGTCGACGGGGCACGCGACCCGCGCGACGGACCACGCCGACATCGCCTCGTTCGTCGAGGGCTGGGCGCGGTCGGCCGAGTACGCGCGCGACGGCGGGTTCGACGGCGTCGAGATCCACATGGCGCACGGCTACCTGCTGCACCAGTTCCTCTCGCCGCTCTACAACGCCCGCGAGGACGAGTACGGCGGCGATCTCGAAGGGCGCACCCGGTTCCCGCGCGAGGTGCTGCGGGCGGTGCGCGCGCGGGTGGGCGACGACTTCACCGTGGGCATCCGCATCGTCGCGAACGAGTTCCACCCGGACGGGATCGACGGCGCCGGCATGCGCGAGGTCATCGCGCGCCTCCGTCAGGAGGTCCGGATCGACTTCCTCGACCTCGCCGCCGGCGGCTACCACAACGTGCACTACGTCTTCCCGTCGTCGCCCATGCCGTACGCGTGGCTGCGCGACGACGTCGCCGCGGTCAAAGCCGCCAACCCCGACGTGCCGGTGTTCGGGGTCGGCGCGGCCCGCTCGGTCGAGGAGGCCGAGGACGTCGTCGCCTCGGGCATCGCCGACATGGTCGCGCTCACGCGCGCCCAGATCGCCGACCCCGATCTCGGCCGCAAGCTCATCGGACTCGCACCCGTCGACACGGGGGAGCGCGGCATCCGCCATTGCATCCGGCTGAATCAGGGATGCCTCGGCCGCGGCAGTCGCGGACTCGCGATGTCGTGCACCGTGAACCCGCTCGCCGGCCGCGAACTCGAGCGCGGCGAGCGGCCGCGCGCGGCGTCGCCCCAGCGGTGGGTCGTCGTGGGCGGCGGTCCCGCGGGCATGCGCGCCGCCGTCGAACTCGCGACCGATGGGCACGCCGTCACGCTGCTGGAGCGCGCGGTGGCGCTCGGAGGGCAGTTGCGCCTCGCCCGGCAGGTGCCGGGTCGTGAGAGCGTCGGGCTCCTGGTCGACGACCTCGAGCGCGACCTCGGGACCGCCGGCGTCGACGTGCGGCTCGGCGTCGAGGCGACGGCCGAGACGCTGCGCGGGCTCGGGACCGTCGACGGCGTCGTCGTGGCGACCGGCGCCGTCGCGCCCGCGACGACCTCGCTCGCGCTCGGTGGTGCCTACACCGACGGATTCCCCGCCGAGGGCACGATCGACGCATTCGCCGCGGCGTCGGGGGCGCCGCTCGGCCGGCGGATCGCCGTGGTGGATGCCGACGGCACGGCGTACGCCGCCGGCATCGTGCTGAGCCTGCTCGACCGCGTCGACGAGCTCGAGCTGATCACCCCCTTCGAGACCGTGTTCCCGCACATCGGCGCCGGGTACGACCGGCCGCTGCTGCTCGAGCGTCTCGGCGCGCACGGAGGCTTCCGCCGGAGCGTCGCGCACCGCGTCGAGAGCATCGAGGCGGGCGCGGTGACCGTGCGCGACATGCTCACCGAGGCCGCGGACGCGATCCCCGGCGTGGACGCGGTCGTGGCGATCGAGCCGCGAGCTGCGGTGGGGGTCCCCGGCCTCGCGACGGACACCGGGGCCGCAGCATCCGGATCCCCTCGTGTCGTCGTGATCGGCGACGCCTTCGCGCCCCGCACCATCGACGCCGCGATCTTCGAGGCCGTCGAGCTCGCCTACGACGTCGCCGGGCTCGCAACCCTCCGCGGCTGAGCTCCGCGCCTGGGGAGCAGCATCCGTCCATCCGTCCCCTCCCGTTTCGACAGGTCAACCGGGGTTCCGCAGGAGTCCTCCCCCGCCGACGCCCCTGTCGAGGCCCGGTTGACCTGTCGAAGCCGGCGCCTCGGACACGGGCCCAGAGACGCCGACCCCGAACCGCCGGAAGGGCGGTGGCTACGCTGGGCGGGTGGACCCCGTCACCGCAACGCTCGTCATCCTCGTGCTCGCGGTGATCGCGTTCGTGAGCAATCGCGTGCCGATCGGAGTGGTGGCCATCGGCGTCGCGCTCGCGCTCTTCTTCACCGGGGTGCTGACGCTGCCGCAGGCGCTCGCGGGGTTCGGCGATCCGACGGTGCTGTTCATCGCCGGGCTCTTCGTGGTGAGCGAGGCGCTCGACGGCACGGGCGTCACGGCGTGGGCGGGGCAGAAGGTGATCGGCCGTGCCGGCACGAAGCGGACCACCCTGCTGGTCGTGATCGCGCTGCTCGTCGCCGGGCTCACCGCCCTGATCAGCATCAACGGCGCGGTCGCCGCACTGCTGCCGCTCGTGGTCGTCGTCGCCGCCCGCGCAGGCATCGCGTCGTCGAAGCTCCTCATGCCGCTCGCGTTCGCGGCATCCGCGGGGTCGCTGCTGCTGCTCACCGGCACGCCGGTCAACATCATCGTCTCGGAGTTCGCCGCGGCGGCGGGCGGGCGCGAGTTCGGGTTCTTCGAGTTCGCGCTGGTCGGCATCCCGGTGATCCTCGGCACGGTCGCGATCCTCCTCGTCGGAGGTGCCCTCGTGCCCGAGCGCAAGGGCGCGCTCATGCCGCTCGACCTCGTGCGGCACGCCCGCCTGCTGCGTCAGCAGTATTCGCTCAGCCTCGACACGGGCATGCTGCTCGGCCCCGAGACCGGCGTCACCGAGGTGGTCGTGGCACCCCGGTCGCCCCTCATCGGCAAGCACGTGTGCGCCGGCATGACAACGCCCGACGGCGACCTCGTCGTGCTCGCGGCCCGTCGAGGCGACGAGCAGCTCAAAGGCACCGAGTTCGTCGTGCAGGCCGGTGACGCGCTGCTGCTGCAGGGCGCGTGGGACGACCTGACGCGCCGAACGAGCGATCCGGGCGTGCTCGTCGTCGACGACCCCGCACAGCTGCGCCGGTCGGTGCCGCTCGGCAAGGGCGCGAAGCGCGCGATCGGCATCCTGCTCGCGATGATCCTGCTGCTCGCGACGGGGCTGGTCCCGCCCGCGGTGGCCGCGCTGCTGGCGGCCTGCGCCCTGGTGCTCACCCGCACGGTCACCGTGACGCAGGCGTACCACTCGATCTCGTGGACCACCGTCGTCCTCATCGCGGGCATGATCCCGCTGTCGACCGCGTTCATCAGCACCGGCACGGCGGACCTCGTGGCGAACTGGATGCTGTCGTTCCTCGGCGACGCCGGGCCGCACGTCGCCCTGCTCGCACTCTGCGGGCTGACGGTGGTACTCGGACAGCTCATCAGCAACACCGCGACGGTGCTCATCGTCGCGCCCATCGCGATCTCGGTCGCGCAGTCGCTCGACCTCTCGGTGCAGCCGTTCATGATGGCGCTGACCGTCGCAGGTGCGGCCGCGTTCCTGACCCCGATCGCGACGCCCGCGAACCTCATGGTGATGGAGCCCGCCGGCTACCGCTTCGGCGACTACTGGAAGCTCGGCCTCCCGCTGGCCCTGTTCTTCCTCGTCGTGGCGGTCTGGTACGTGCCGCTCGTCTGGCCGTTCTGAGGTCGCAGGTTTCGGCGACTAGCCACGGATCGTGGCGTCGAGGGCTCGGTTTTGGCGACTCGCCAGAACGTCGCGGTGTGGGCGGGTGTGGCGACTCGCCACGGATCGTGGCGTCGGGGCACGGTTTTGGCGACTCGCCAGAACGCCGCGGTGTGGGCGGGTGTGGCGACTCGCCACGGATCGTGGCGTCGAAGGCTCGGTTTTGGCGACTCGCCAGAACGCGGCGTTGGGGCCGGTGTGGCGACTCGCCACGAAGCGGGCCGCCGGGTGCAGGGTCTTGGCGACTCGCCAAAAGGGGCCTGGAGCACAGTGCGACGCCCCGGCGGACCCGCGGTTCGGGTCCGCCGGCGCGTCGCGGTGGGGTCAGGCGGCGGACCAGCCGCCGTCGCTCGCCAGGTTCTGGCCGTTCACGTTGACGCCGTCATCGCTCAGCAGGAACGTGATCGACGCGGCGAGGCGGTCGGCGGCGACCGGAGGCGTCATGACCGCCATGCCGGCGCGCACGCGGTCGGCGCCGAGCGGCGAGTTGAACTTCGCCTCGATGTTGGTGATCACCGCACCCGGGGCGACCGCGTTCACGCGGATGCCGCTCGGGCCGTACATGAACGCGCTCGACTTGGTGAGGCCGACGACCGCGTGCTTCGACGCCGTGTAGGCGGCGCCGGCGGAGGATCCGCGAAGGGATGCCTCGGACGAGGTGTTCACGATCGAGCCGCTGCCCTGCGCGAGCATGGCGGGGATGACGGCGCGCATCAGCTTCATCGTGCCGGTGACGTTCACGCGGAAGACACGGTCCCAGACCGCGTCGGTGACGTCGCCGACCGGGGTCATGTCGTCCATGATCCCGGCGATGTTCGCGAGGGCGTCGATCCGGTCGCCGGCCGCCTCGATGATGCGGGCCACGCCCTCGTCGTCGGTGATGTCGGCCGTCAGAGCCACCACGTCGGCGCCGGCGTGGGCGGCGACGAACTCGTCGAGGCGGTCCTGGCTCACGTCGACGGCGATCACGCGACCCCCCTCGCGCGCGACGCGCGACGCGGTGGCGCGGCCGATGCCGGAGCCGGCGCCCGTGACGATGACGGTCTGGCCGGTGAAACGCCCGGCGGTGACCTTCTCGGCCCACTCGGCCTTCGGGGTCTCGGCGGCGTCGACCTCGGCGGGGACGCCGTCGGGGTTGACCTGCGCGACGAGTGCGTCGAGGGCGGCCTGCGGGAAGGCGCCGCCGCTCATCGCGACGAGGTTGCTGATCGGCAGGCCCGCGATGGGGGCGAGAGTCTCCGCGGTCTGGCCGCCCTGGGCGAGCAGACCGCGCAGTGCGGCGCCGCCGGCGGGGTCGTCGAGCCAGGTCTGGATGGTGGATGCTCCGGTCAGGGGAGCGGTGGTGGTGCTCATTTTCTGTCCCTTCTTCATGCAGTTCAGCGGGGCTGCGGGTCCGGGGGATGAGGATCCTTCGGGGCGGCTCCTACCGGACAACTTTGTCCGGTACTAGGCTACACCCGTGCCGAGCACCGCATCCCCCCGTGCGCTCCCTCGCCAGAACCGAGGCCCCGCCGCAGCCGCCGACAACCGCAAGGCGTTGATCGCTGCTGCCCGCGAGGTCTATGCCGAAGGAGGCCTTCAGGCTCCCTTCAGCGCCGTCGCCAAGCGCGCCGGTGTCGGGCAAGGAAGCCTTTACCGTCATTTCCCCGACCGCACCGCCCTCGCCGTCGCCGTCTTCGAAGACAACGTGCGCGACCTCGAGGAGTACACGGCGTCGCCCGATCGCACGATCGACGACCTGCTCGACCGCGTGGTCGATCAGGCCGTCGTGTCGACGGCGTTCATCGAGCTCATCACCGCGGACCTCTCCGACCGCCGGGTCGCGTCGCTGGGCGCGCGATTCCAGGCGCTCGTGGAGCGTCTGGTCGCGCGTGACCGGGCCGCCGGACGCATCGGATCCCACATCGAGACCGAGGACGTGACCCTCGCGACCGGGATGCTGGCGACCGAGCTCGCCCGCGCCGATCCGGCCCAGCGACCTGCGGTCGCGCGACGCGCGCGTGCGCTGTTCGCGGCGGCGTTCGCGCCGCGCTGATCAGCCGTTCGCGCCGTGATGATCCGGCACTAGGCTCCTGCCATGGGCCGGTTCATCTACGACACCAACGCCAACTCGGTCGACATCGACGACCGCACGCTGGCGCATCTGCGCATCGTGATGATGAACAAGCTGCGCCGCTCCGAGCCGTTCATGTTCGACGTCGAGATCGGCGACGGCAGCGGCCGGCGGAGCTTCTGGATCCATCCTTCGGTGCCGATCCAGTTCCACTTCTTCGGCAGTCGTCAGCCGCGCATCAACCGCACCTGGATCGAGGCGCTGATGCTCGCGGCCAGCGGGCCCAACGGCCTCACGATCCTGCCGGAACCCGCGCAGGAAGACGCCCCGCCGCCGACGGAGGGCTGAGCTCAGTCCGCGTCGTCGCCGGGGGTGACTTCACTGCCGCCGACGGTGAGTCGCTCGACATCGAGGTGATCCACGTCGACGTTGCCGAGCGTCACGTCGCGAGCGTCGCCGTCCGGCCCCTCCAGCACGGCGACCGGACCGGTGTCGAAGTGCTCGGCGACGAGCATGATGCCGCCGGTCGAGCTGGCGGAGTTCGCGAGCTCCTCGATCCAGTCCCGGCTGAGCTCGGTGGGCTCGGGATCGTCGAACACGAACCGCAGCGGGATCGACGGATGCAGCCAGATGGTGCTGCGCCCGCGCGGCTGATCGTCCGGATGCTTCCACGAGACCGTGAAGCTCTCGTCGCGCCGCAGCTTGGTCGCGATCACGACCTTCAGGTGCGCGAGTGCGCGGTCTTCGATATGGATCGGCATCCCGCCGCCGCCGTAGTAGATCGTGCCCACGCGCCAACCATAACCCCGCCCCCGGGGAACGGCGAAGGGGTGGATTTCCGCACGTCGATCGTGGTGAAATCCACCCCTCCGGGGTTCCGGTGTCCGGTGCAGGACGTCAGAGGCGCGTCCACGCCTCCGTCAGCACGCTCCGCAGGATCTGCTCGATCTCAACGAACTCCTTCGGCCCGATCGTGAGGGGCGGGGCGAGCTGGATGACGGGGTCGCCGCGGTCGTCGGCGCGGCAGTAGAGGCCGGCGTCGAACAGGGCCTTCGACAGGAACCCGCGCAGCAGCCGCTCGGACTCGTCGTCGTCGAAGGTCTCCTTCGTCGCCTTGTTCTTGACCAGCTCGATGCCGAAGAAGTACCCGTCGCCGCGCACGTCGCCGACGATCGGCAGGTCGGAGAGCTTCTCCAGGGTGGAGCGGAACAGCGGCGAGTTCTCCCGCACGTGCTCGTTGAGGCCCTCCTCCTCGAAGATGTCGAGATTCTCGAGTGCGACCGCGGCCGACACCGGGTGGCCGCCGAAGGTGTAGCCGTGGTAGAACGCGCGGTCGCCGTGGGCGAAGGGCTCGTAGATCTTGTCGCTCACGATGGTGGCGCCGATCGGCGAGTAGCCGCTCGTCATGGCCTTCGCGCACGTGATCATGTCGGGGACGTAGCCGTACGCATCGCACGCGAACATGTGCCCGATGCGGCCGAAGGCGCAGATCACCTCGTCCGACACGAGCAGCACGTCGTACTTGTCGCAGATCTGGCGCACGCGCTGGAAGTACCCGGGAGGCGGCGGGAAGCAGCCGCCCGAGTTCTGCACGGGCTCGAGGAAGACGGCGGCGACCGTGTCGGGACCTTCGAAGAGGATCATCTCCTCGATGCGGTCGGCTGCCCAGACGCCGAACTCCTCGAGGCTGCCGGACGGCGCGCCCATGTCGTCGGCGCGGTAGAAGTTGGTGTTCGGCACGCGGAAGCCGCCCGGGGTGACCGGCTCGAACATCGACTTCATGGCCGGGATGCCCGTGATCGCGAGCGCACCCTGGGGCGTGCCGTGGTAGGCCACCGAGCGCGAGATCACCTTGTGCTTGGTGGGCTGGCCCTGGATCTTCCAGTAGTACTTGGCCAGCTTGAACGCGGTCTCGACGGCCTCGCCGCCGCCGGTGGAGAAGAACACCTTGTTGAGGTCGCCGGGCGCGTAGTCGGCGAGGCGGTCCGCGAGCTCGATCGCGGCCGGGTGCGCGTACGACCAGATCGGGAAGAACGCGAGCTGCTCGGCCTGCTTCGCGGCGACCTCGGCGAGGCGCTTGCGTCCGTGGCCCGCGGCGACGACGAACAGGCCGGCGAGCCCGTCGATGTACTGCTTGCCCTGCGAGTCCCAGATGTGGTGGCCTTCGCCCTTGACGATGATCGGGACCCCCGGTCCGTCGGTCATCACCGACTGGCGCGCGAAGTGCATCCACAGGTGGTCTTTGGCCATCTGCTGCAGTTCGGCTTCGGTGCGGGCGTGGCGTTCGGTCGTGATCGACATGTGGAGCCTTCCGTCAGACTGGTCCCACGCTACTCGCGTGCCCCGCGCGCCGACATGCGACGTTTCGTCCGGTTCGGATGCCGCGGCCACCGGTCCGTCCGGATCGTCAGGTCGAGCCGCGCTCGATGAGCTGCGTCGGCAGGACGATCGGCGACGGCGCAAGCGCAGCGCCGGCCGCGGCATCGGCGAGGGCCGTCACGGCGGCCGCGGCCATCTCGCGGATCGGCTGCCGCACCGTCGTGAGGGGAGGTGTCAGCCACCGCGCGCCGCGCAGGTCGTCGAAACCCACGACGAGCACGTCGTCCGGGATGCGCCGCCCGGTCGCCGCGGCCGCGGCGTACACGCCGGCCGCCATCTCGTCGGTGCACGCGAAGACTCCGAGCCGATCGCCGGCGCGCAGGCCGCGCAACAGGGGGAGCGCCGCCTCGCGCGCCGCCGCTCCGCTCCAGTCCGCCTGCACCGCGGCGAGGTCGGCGCCGGGGGCGGCCATGCGCAGCCCCTCGCGGAAGCCCGCGTTCCGCGCCCGCCCGTAGCGGAACGGCGGCGAGCCGAGCACGATCGCGAACCGCGTCGCCCCCCGCTCCGCGAGGTGGGTCGCCGCCCCGAACGCGCCGTCGCGATCGGTCGTGCGCACGCTGGCGAGCCCGCGGGAGGTCTCGGCCTGCGGATCCATCAGCACGACCGGGATCTCGGCATCCGTGATCGCGGCCAATTGCGATGCGGTCGGCGAGATGAGTCCGAGCACCACACCCGCCGAGCCGCGCCGGCGGATGCGCATCGGCCAGTCGTCGTCGGGGGTGTCGCGTTCCTCGGTGAGCACGAGGTCGTAGCCCGCGGCGGCGGCGGCGCTGCGCGCGCCGGCGGTCACCTCGTCGGAATAGGCGTTGTGGTACGAGCCCAGGACGAGGTCGACGAGGCGCGCGGTGCCGGCCGGGCGCCCGCCGGCCGACGGATCGCGGGTGTACCCCAGCCCACGCGCCGCGGCGAGCACGCGGCGCCGCGTCGCAGGAGCGAGGTCGCCGCGGCCCGAGAGCGCCCTCGACGCCGTGCCGACGCTCACTCCGGCCTCGGTCGCGACATCGACGAGAGTCACGCGGGCTGGCACCCGACCAGTTTTGCGCAAGATCCTCGACCGATGCCAGAGCCGATGGCATCGTCGTGGTCGGAAAGGGCCACCACGATGACGACGACGACATCTCCGCTGCGGATCGCGCTGATCGGCACCGGCTTCATGGGCCGCATGCACACGCAGGCCTGGCGCACGGCGCCGCACTTCTTCGACCTCCCGCTCGCGCCGCAGCCGGTGCTGCTCGTCGGTCGTCGCCCCGACGCCACGGCCGAGGCCGCCGCGCGCTGGGAGTGGCCAGAGCACGGCGTCGACTGGCGCGAAGCCGTCGAGCGCGACGACATCGACGCGATCGACATCTGCACCCCCGGCGATACGCACGCCGAGATCGCGCTCGCGGCGCTCGCCGCCGGCAAGCACGTCCTGTGCGAGAAGCCGCTCGCGAACTCGGTCGCCGAAGCGCAGGAGATGACGGATGCCGCGGCCGCAGCATCCACTCGGTCCGGCGTCGTCGCGATGTGCGGCTTCAGCTACCGCCGCACACCGGCGCTCGCGCTCGCCCGTCAGCTCATCGACGAAGGGCGCATCGGGGAGATCCGGCACGTGCGTGCGCAGTACCTGCAGGACTGGCTGAGCGACCCGGACTCGCCTCACACGTGGCGGCTCGACCGCGACCGCGCGGGTTCCGGCGCCCTCGGCGACATCGGCGCGCACAGCATCGACACCGCGCAGTGGCTCGCCGGTCAGCGCATCGAGGCGGTGTCGGCCACGATGCACACGTTCGTCACGTCCCGGCCCCGGCGCTCGGCGGTCGAGGGGCTCGGCGGCGTCGCCGCCGACACGTCCGACCGGCTGCCGGTGACGGTCGACGACGCTGCGGCGTTCACGGCGCGCTTCGACGGCGGCGCGCTCGGCGTCTTCGAGGCGACGCGGATGGCGACCGGCCGCCGCAACGCCAACCGCATCGAGATCAACGGCGACCGCGGCGCGATCGCCTTCGACTTCGAGCGCATGAACGAGCTCGAGGTGTACGACGCCGCGGCCGATGCCGCGCAGGGCTTCCGGCGCGTGCAGGTGACCGAGGCGCAGCATCCGTATGCCGGAGCATGGTGGCCCGCGGGACACGGACTCGGCTACGAGCACCTGTTCGCGCACCAGGCCGTCGACTTCGTGCGCGCGGTCGCCGGCGAGATCCCGGTCTCGCCGAGCTTCGCCGACGCCACCCAGGTGCAGCGCGTGCTCGCCGCCGTCGAGCAGAGCGCCGCCCACGACAGCATCCTCACGCCGGTGGCACCCGCCGCCGCCGACCCCGAAGGGACCCCCGCATGACCCGCACCGCCCTCGTCGTCCGCGGCGGATGGGACGGCCACCGTCCGATCGAGGCGACCGACCTCTTCCTGCCGTTCCTCCGCGAGAACGGGTTCGACGTCACCGTCGAAGAAGACCCCGAGGTCTACGCCGACGCCGACCGCATGGCGGCCACCGACCTCGTGCTGCAGTCCGTGACGATGTCGCAGGCGTCGCATGAGGCGATCCGGGGTCTCCGCGACGCCGTCGCCGCCGGCACCGGCCTCGCCGGCTGGCACGGCGGCATCGCCGACTCGTTCCGCGCGAGCTCGGACTACCTGCAGCTCGTCGGCGGCCAGTTCGCGACGCACCCATCGAAGCACCCCGACGAGGTGCACGGCGACCAGACCGACAACTACCTCGACTACACGGTCGAGATCACCGGACTCGGTCGCACGCACGACATCACGGCCGGCATCGACGACTTCACGCTCACCACCGAGCAGTACTGGGTGCTGCACGACGACCTCATCGACGTGCTGGCGACGACGACGCACCCCGTGCAGCCGTACCACCCGTGGCACCGCCCCATCGTCTCGCCGGCGGTCTGGACGCGTGACTGGGGTCAGGGTCGCGTGTTCGTGGCCACGCCCGGCCACTCTCCCGAGGTGCTGCAGGACGCGAACGTCCGCACGATCGTCGAGCGGGGGCTGCTGTGGGCCGCGCGGTGACCGACATCGGGATCGTCGGCCTCGGCGTCATCTCCAGGCAGTACCTCGACACCCTGCTTCCGGCGTCGAGCGTGCGCATCGCAGCCGTCGCCGACCTCGACGTCGCGCGCGCGGAGGCGGCCGCCGAGGCGATCCCGGGCTGCCGTGCGCTCACGACCGCCGAGCTGCTCGCGGATCCCGGCATCCGCACCGTCCTCAACCTCACGATCCCGGCCGCGCACGCCGAGGTCGCGCTCGCCGCGATCGCGCACGGCAAGGACGTCTACGGCGAGAAGCCGCTCGCGGCGGCCTTCGCGGACGCTGCGCGGATCACGGATGCCGCGGCCGCCGCGGGCGTGCGCGTCGGGGGTGCGCCCGACACGGTGCTCGGCACCGGCGTGCAGACCGCCCGCGCGGCGATCGACGGCGGGCGCATCGGGCGACCCGTGTCGGCGTCGGCGATGTGGGTCTCGGCGGGCCACGAGTCGTGGCACCCGCAGCCTGACTTCTACTACCGCGAGGGCGGTGGGCCGCTCCTGGACATGGGGCCGTACTACGTCACGTCGCTCGTGCAGCTGCTCGGACCGGTGACCGCGGTGTCGGGTGCGTCGTCGCGGTCGCGCGACGAGCGTGTGATCGGTTCGGGGCCGCGGGCGGGGGAGCGCGTGCCGGTGGAGGTCGACACGCACCTCACCGGGATCCTGCACCACGCGTCGGGGGCGATCTCGACTGTGACGATGAGCTTCGACGGCGTCCGCTCCACGGCGGCCCCCATCGAGGTGCACGGGGTCGACGGATCGCTCATCGTGCCCGACCCGAACAACTTCGCCGGCGACGTGCAGCTGCATGCGCGCGGCGGGTCGTGGGAGACGCTCGAGCCCTCCGCCGGGTACGTCGACGCGGGGCGCGGGATCGGGCTGCTGGACCTCGTCGCGGGCGAGGGACGAGCGAGCGGGGCGATGGCCCTGCACGTGCTCGAGATCATGACCGCGCTCGCCGCATCCGCGGCCTCGGGTGCGCGCGAGCCGCTGACGACGACGGTGGAGCGGCCTTCGCTCGTTCCCCTGACCGCCGCGGAGGTCTGGCGCAGCCTCTGACGCCCGGGCGCGGCATCCCTTCTCGGGTGCTCAACAGGTCAACCGGCGTTGTGCAGGAGACTCTGCGGGCTGATCCTCCTGTGCAAGCCCGGTTGACCTGTCGCAGGGGAGGCTGAGGCGGCCGCGGGCGACGGATGCCTCGGCACAGAGCGTGCGGTCCGCGCGGTCGCGACCGTGGTCAGGCTGCCGGGTCGCGGAGGAGGTCGGCGAAGGCTGCTTCGGCGGCGCCGATGAGGAGGCGGTCCTCGGCGAGGGACGCGACGCGGATCTCGAGGTCTTCGGCGTTCGCCGACATCGCCTGCTCCTGCACCAGCGCCGTCAGCCCCGGAAGGTCGGGCGCGGCGACGGTCGCCAGGAACCCGCCGAGCACCACCACGGCCGGGTTCAGGGCGTTGACCGCGTTCGCCAGCGCCGTCGACAGGATGCGGCGCTGCCGGGCGACCTCCTCCGCCGCCCCGGTGCCCGCTGCCGCGAGCGCTGCGGCGAGGGCGGGCTCGTCGGCCGCCTGGAGTCCGACCGCGGCGAGCAGCCGGGCGCGGCTGACCTCGTCCTCCAGCACGCCGTTGCCCGCCCGCCGGTCGGCCTCGGAGGCGATCCCGGGACGGTTCTGCCCGAACTCGCCGGTGTAGCCGCCGGCGCCGAGCAGCGGCATCCCGTGCACGATCACCCCGCCGCCGATGCCGCTCGCGCCGCCGTTGAGATACACGACGTCGTCGAAGCCGGCCGCCGCGCCGAAGAGGTGCTCGGCGATCGCGCCCAGCGTGGCGTCGTTGCCGACGGACGTCGGCAGGCCGGTGGCCTCGGCCACGAGGTCGCGCAGCGGTGCGTCGGTCCAGCGAAGGTGCGGCGCGTTGCGCACGAGTCCGTCGGCCGCGCGCACGAGGCCGGGCACGGCGAGTCCTACGCCGACGACGCGTGGGTCGACCAGTTCGCCCTCGCGCCACCGCGCGACGTGCTCGGCGATGAGTCGCGCGGTCTCATCGGGCGTGAGCAGGTGATCGAGTTCGATGCGTTCGCGGAGGGGGATGCCGCGGTCGAGGCCCACCGCGGCGATCGTCAGCGCGTCGACCTCGGGGTTCACGGCGATCGCGACGACGCGCGCGTCGGCGGCGACGACGGGGGACGGCCGGCCGACCCGGCGGGATGGGTCGGGGGCGCGCTCGACGACGAGTCCTTCGCGCACGAGCTCGCCGACGAGATCGGCGATCGTGGAGCGGTTGAGGGCGGTGGCCTCGGTGAGCGTCGCGCGCGACAGCGGTCCTTCGAGATGGACCAGGCGCAGCAGCCGCGCGAGGTTGCGCTGGCGGACGCCTTCGGCCGGTGACGGATCGCTCATCCGTCTCACTGTAGAGCCCGCGCCGTTGCTCGAACGTAATTTGTTGCTCTTGACCTCAAATCCGTTTGAACGTACTCTTGCCTCGTCCACATCACTTTCGACGTAGAAGTCGAAACTTTCGAGAGGTTCGAAGATGAACACACGCAGCAGGATGCGCGTCTTCGCCGGGGTCGCCGCAGCGGGCTTGGCCGTCGGCGTGCTCGCAGGCTGTGCCGGCGGCGGTGACGAAGGCGACAACGGCGACGGGGTCACCATCACGTGGTGGCACAACGCCACGTCGGGTCCGCTCCCCGCGGTCTGGGAGGAGGTCGCCGCCGAGTTCGAAGAGGCCCACCCGGGCGTCACGGTCGAGCAGACCGGATACCAGAACGAGGAGCTGCAGCGCACGCTGATCCCGAACGCGCTCGCCGCGGGCGACCCGCCGGACCTCTTCCAGGTGTGGCCGGGCGGCGAGCTGCGCGACCAGGTCGAGAACGGCTACCTCCAGCCGCTCGACGACGCGCTCGGCGACACGATCTCGAGCGTCGGCGCGACGGCCAACCCGTGGCAGGTCGACGGCAAGACGTACGGCATCCCGTTCACCTTCGGCATCGAGGGCTTCTGGTACAACACCGACCTGTTCGAGCAGGCAGGCGCCGAGGTCCCCACCACGTTCGACGAGCTCGTCGACACGGTCGGCGCGCTCCGCGACGCCGGCATCACGCCGATCGCCGTCGGTGCGGGCGACGCGTGGCCCGCCGCGCACTGGTGGTACCAGTTCGCGCTGAAGTCGTGCTCGCCCGAGGCGCTCTCGGCCGCCGAGACCGACTTCGACTTCAGCGACGAGTGCTTCGTCGACGCGGGCACCCAGCTGCAGGAGTTCCTCGGCATCGAGCCGTTCCAGGACGGCTTCCTCGGCACGCCGGCACAACAGGGCGCCGGCAGCTCGGCGGGCATGCTCGCCAACGGCCAGGCCGCCATGGAGCTCATGGGGCACTGGAACGCCGGCGTCATCGGCGGGCTCACGCCCGATCAGAAGGTGCCCGACTTCCTCGGCTGGTTCCCGGTCCCCGGCATCGCGGGCGCTGACGGCGACCCCACCGCCGCTCTCGGCGGCGGCGACGGCTTCGGCTGCTCGGCCGACGCCCCGCCGGAGTGCGCGGAGCTGCTCGAGTACATCATGAGCGAGGACGTCCAGAAGAAGTTCGCGGCCAGCGGCTCGGGCATCCCGACCGTCGCGGCGGCGCAGGGCTCCCTCGAGGACCCGAACCTCAAGATGGTCGCAGAGGGCCTGTCGCAGGCATCCTTCGTCCAGCTCTGGCTCGACACCGCCTTCGGCACCACGGTCGGCAACGCCATGAACGAGGGCATCGTCAACCTCTTCGCCGGCACCGGCACCCCCGAAGAGATCGTCCAGAAGATGCAGGACGCGGCGGCGACCCTGTAGATCATGGCGACCCTCACCACCCCCGGGCCCGCGGTCACCGCGGGCCCGGGCCCCACCCCCGTGCGCGCCCCGCGGCGCGGCTCGACGCGCAAGCGCCTCGAGATCCTCCTGTTCGTCTCGCCCGCGCTCATCCTGTTCGTGGGCTTCGTGATCCTGCCGGTGCTCCTCGCGGCGGTCTACAGCTTCTTCAACCTCCCGCCCGCGTTCCAGTGGGAGAACCTCGCTGACTCCGGCCGGTTCGTCGGCTTCGACAACTACGTGCGTGCCCTCACCAGCCCCGAGTTCCAGAAGGCGATCGGCAACACCTTCTTCATCCTCGTGATGTCGCTGCTCGTCCAGGGCCCGATCGCGATCGCGGTGGCGCTCCTGCTCAACCGCCCGCTCCGGGGGCGCGGCGTCTTCCGCCTCCTCATCTTCGTGCCGTACGTGCTCGCCGAGGTCATCGCCGGCCTCGCGTTCAAGCTGATCCTCCAGCCCGACGGCGCGGTCAACGCGACGCTCGAGGCGGTCGGCCTGGGCGCCTTCACCCAGAACTGGCTGGCCGACCCCGCCATCGCGCTCTGGACGATCTTCTTCGTGCTGACGTGGAAGTACATCGGCTTCGCGATCCTGCTGTTCCTCGCGGGCCTGCAGGGCATCCCCGAGGAGCTCGCCGAGGCGGCGCAGATCGACGGTGCGAGCTGGTGGCAGATCCAGCGTCACATCACGATCCCGCTGCTCGGACCCACGATCCGCATCTGGGCGTTCCTGTCGATCATCGGCTCGCTGCAGGTCTTCGACATGGTGTGGGTCACGGTCGCCCCCGCCGTCCGGCGCATCGCCACCGAGACGATGGCGACCTACATGGTGCAGCAGGGCCAGTTCGCCGGGCAGCCCGGCTACGGCAGCGCCATCGCCGTGATCCTCTTCGTCATCTCGCTCGTCATCGCCCTCATCTACCAGCGCTTCGCGCTGCAGCGCGACCTCAAGGGCGCCCTCACGAACGGAGCCCGCTGACATGTCGGCCACCACGACCCTGGTCACGGGTTCGCCCCGTGCCGCCGAACCGGCCGGACGCCGCTTCGACTGGGGCCAGCCGTTCGTCTACCTCGTCGCGCTCGTCGTCGCCGCGGTCGCCGTCGGACCCGTGCTCTACGTCTTCCTCGGCGGGTTCCGCACCACCGCCGACCTCAACGCGAACCCCGCAGGCCTTCCCGACCCGTTCACCGTGCAGAACTGGATCACCGTGCTCGGCTCGCCGCGGTTCTGGGGCAACCTGTTCGCGAGCACGGTCCTCGCCGTCGCCACGACGGCGGGTGTCGTGATCGCGGGCATCATGGCCGCGTTCGTGCTCGCCCGCTACGACTTCAAGGGACGCGAGGGGCTCTACACCCTGTTCGCCGCCGGGCTGATGTTCCCGCTGACGGTGGCCGCCCTGCCGCTCACGCTGCTGCTGCGCACGCTGGGCCTGCACGGCACGTACCTCGGCGTGATCATCCCCGGCATCGCGTTCGCGCTGCCGACGACGATCATCATCCTGGTGCCGTTCCTGCGTGCGATCCCCGACGAGCTCGAAGAGGCCGCCATGATCGACGGGGCCAGCCGCCTCGGGTTCTTCTGGCGGATCCTCCTGCCGCTGGCCAAGCCCGGCCTCATCACGGTCGGCATCCTGGCGTTCGTCGCGAGCTGGAACGGCTACCTTCTGCCGCTGCTCGTGATCTCGACCGGCACGCTGCCGCAGGAGCTGTGGCCGCTGCCGCTCGGGGTGACCCAGTTCTCGACGCAGTACTCGCAGGACACCGGCGCCGTGCTGGCCTACACGTCGCTCGCGATGATCCCCGCCCTCGTGTTCTTCCTCCTCGCGGAGAAGCGCATCGTCGGCGGGCTCACCGGGGCGGTGAAGGGATGACGATGGAAGAGCAGACTCTGGATGCTGCGACCCTGAGCCGCTGGAACGACCCGGCGCTGCCGGTCGACGAGCGCGTCGAGGCCCTCATCGCCGAGATGACCGTGGCGGAGAAGGTCGCGCAGCTGTACGGAGTGTGGGTCGGGGCATCCGCCGACGGAGAAGACGTCGCGCCGCACCAGCACGACATGTCGGACGACATCGACCTCGACGACCTGCTGTCCTCGGGGCTCGGCCAGCTCACGCGCCCGTTCGGCACGGCTCCGGTCGACCCGGCGACCGGAGCGCTCGCGCTCCAGCGCGCCCAGCAGCGCATCGCCGGCGCGAACCGGTTCGGAATCCCCGCCCTCGCGCATGAGGAGTGCCTCGCCGGCTTCGCGACGTGGGGCGCCACCGCCTACCCGGTGCCGCTCAGCTGGGGTGCGACGTTCGACCCCGACATCGTGCGCGAGATGGGCGCCCGCATCGGCGCCGACATGCGCTCGGTGGGCGTGCACCAGGGGCTGGCGCCCGTGCTCGACGTCGTGCGCGACGCGCGCTGGGGTCGCGTGGAAGAGACGATCGGCGAGGATCCGTACCTCGTGGGCACCGTCGCGACCGCGTACATCCAGGGCGTCGAGAGCGCGGGAGTCGTCGCCACGCTCAAGCACTTCGTCGGCTACTCGGCGTCGAAGGGCGGACGCAACCTCGCGCCCGTCTCGGTCGGCCCGCGCGAGCTCGCCGACGTGCTGCTCCCGCCGTTCGAGATGGCGATCCGCGAGAGCGGCGTGCGCTCGGTCATGAACTCCTACACCGACCTCGACGGCGTGCCGACCGCGGCCGACGCCTCCCTGCTCACGGATCTCCTCCGCGACGAATGGGGCTTCGAGGGCACGGTGGTCGCGGACTACTTCTCGATCGCCTTCCTCAAGGACCTGCATGGCGTGGCCGACGGATGGACGGATGCTGCCGCCCGAGCCCTCTCCGCCGGCATCGACGTCGAGCTGCCCACGGTGAAGACGTTCGGCGCCGACCTCGTGCGCGCCGTCGAGGCGGGCGAGGTGGACGGCACGATCGTGGACCGCGCCCTGCGGCGCGTACTTCGGCAGAAGGCCGAGCTCGGCCTGCTCGACGCCGACTGGTCGCCGGTGCCTCCGGCGCTCGCCGGGCTCGAGACCGCGTCGCTCGAGGCGGTGCGCGGCTCCGTCGACCTCGACCCGCCCGCCAACCGCGGGCTCGCGCGTCGTATCGCCGAGGAGGCGATCGTGCTGCTGCGCAACGACGGGGTGCTGCCACTCGCGGCGCCGCGCCGCATCGCGGTGATCGGGCCGGTCGCCGACGATCCCTACGCCGTGCTCGGGTGCTATTCGTTCCCGTCGCACGTCGGCGTGCGGCATCCGGAACTGCCCATCGGCATCTCGCTGCCCACGCTGCGGGAGGCGCTCGCCGCGGAGTTCGCCTCGGCCGAGATCGTCCACGCCGCGGGGACGACGATCGACGGAGGCGAGACGGGCGGATTCGCCGAGGCGCTCGCCGCCGCGGTCGGCGCCGACGTCGTCGTGCTCGCGCTCGGCGACCGTGCGGGACTGTTCGGCCGCGGCACGAGCGGCGAGGGGTGCGACGCCGCGGACCTCACCCTGCCCGGCGCGCAGCAGGCTCTGCTCGACGCCGTGCTCGACACCGGTGTTCCTACGGTCGTGACGCTCCTCGCCGGTCGCCCGTATGCGCTCGGCACGGCTCCCGAGCGGGCTGCCGCGATCGTGCAGAGCTTCTTCGCGGGCGAGGAGGGCACGGGCGCGATCGCCGGTGTGCTGAGCGGACGGGTGAATCCGAGCGGGCGCCTGCCCGTCAGCATCCCGCGGGATCCGGGCGCGCAGCCCTCGACGTACCTGGCATCGAAGCTCGCGCGCCGCAACGACGTGTCGAACATCGATCCCACCGCGGCGTATCCCTTCGGCCACGGTCTCGGGTACGCGCCGTCGGTGTGGGCGGATGCTGCCGCCTCGGCGACCGAGATGTCGGCGTCGGGCTCGGTCACGGTGTCGATCCACGTCGGCAACGCCGGCGACCGCGACGGCGTCGAGGTGGTGCAGCTCTACCTCCACGACCCGGTCGCCTCCGTCGTGCGTCCCGTCCGACGGCTCATCGCGTACGCGCGGGTGCCGCTCGCGGCCGGCGAGAGGGCGCGGGTGTCCTTCGACGTGCCTGCCGACCTCGCCGCGTTCACGGGGCGAGATGGCCGGCGCGTCGTCGAGCCCGGTGACCTCGTCCTCGCGTTCGGTCGATCGAGCGGAGAGATCGTCGCGACGCGAACGGTCCGGGTCGTGGGCGAGCCACGCCACCTCGATCACACCCGGCGGCTCCACGCGGGCGTGGCGGTGACCCGAGACGAGTGATCCGGCGCGGCCGGGTGTCCGCCGCCCCCATCGGGCGCCCGGCCGTGCGGTCAGGCCGCGTCGGCGGGGGAGATCGAACGGATCGCCGCTGCGAAGTCGAGCGTCTGCGTCACTTCGACGGCGCGGTCATACCGCGTACCGGACAGCACCACGAAGACGGCACCCACCACGTCGACGAAGCCGACCGTCGAGCCGTTCGCCCGCACCTCGTACCGGTCGAGGTCGATGCGGTCCCAGCGGACGGCGGAGTCCTCGGGCGCAGCCGATTCGGGCCGGCGGGGCGGCAGCTCCTTGAGCGAGGGCAGGACGCGGGCGCGCAGGGCGTGCCTCACAGGTGAGGTGGGGCGTTCGAGCACCATTGCGGAGCCTCCTGTCGTCGTGGGAACGATCCTGGTCCCACCGTGATTTCGACGCAGGGGGCTTGACCTTCGAGGGAAGCGCCACTAAGTGGTCTCCGGCCTCGTCGTCGCGCCCGGCTGTGCCACCACCATTTCTACACTCGGTGTGTTAAGTCCGTGTCACGGGCTGTTGAACTTCCGGTTCACACAGCCCTCCTGGCCGTGGTCGCGATGTCATGAACCGACGGGGTCGGGCGCGCCTCCGGCTCGGCGAAGGCGCGCCGAACCGACCGCGCCCAACCGGACGATCCCTCTGGGATGCGAGATGTCGCCGCCCGAGCCCGGACGGGCGGCGCGGCGCCGGGGCGCAGCATCCGTTCCCCGTCGGTCAGGCGGCGAACGGCGCGGTGCTGCCGCGCACCACCAGGTGCGTGGCGAGGTCCATGCGCAGGGTCTCGGGGGTCGCACCCTCGGCGAGGCGCAGCGCCAGGCGCGTCGCCTCCTCGCCCATGCGGCGCAGGGGCTGGTGGACGGTGGTGAGCTGCGGGCTCATCCAGCGCGACAGCGCGATGTCGTCGTAGCCGACGACCGAGAGGTCGTCCGGCACGCGCAGCCCGGCCGCGGACCCGGCGGCGATCACGCCGAGCGCCTGCAGGTCGCTGCCGGCGAAGATCGCGGTGGGCGGGTCGTCGAGGGCGAGCAGCTCGCGTCCCGCGGCCTCGCCCCCGCCGGGATGGAAGTCGCCGAAGCGGATCAGGTTCGCGTCGATCGGCAGGCCCGCCGCGTTCATCGCCGAGCGGTAGCCGTCGACGCGCGCGAGCGAGCACATCATGTCCTCGGGGCCCGTGATCGCGGCGATCCGGCGGTGGCCCAGCTCGATGAGGTGGCGCGTGGCCATGAGCCCGCCCGACCAGTTGGCCGAGCCGACCGAGGGGACGTCGGGAGAGGGGTCGCCGGCTGGGTCGACGATGACGAACGGGATGCCCTGCGCCCGCAGCTTGTCGCGAAACCGCTCCGCGATGTCGGAGAACACGAGGATCACGCCGATCGGCCGGCGGCGCAGCACGCCGTCGATCCAGTCGGCGCCGGGGGTGTGACGGTCGCCGCTCACCGTGAGCACGACCGAGAGCCCCGCGTCGTGGGCGACGTCCTCCACGCCCTCGATGACCTCCATCGACCAGCTCGCCTCCAGCTCGTGGAAGACGAGCTCGACGAACTCGCTGCGCTGCTTGCCCGACCGGCGGGTGTACCCGTGGCGGGCGAGCTCGGTCTCGAGCCGTGCGCGCGTGCCGGGGGCGACGTCGGTGCGCCCGTTGAGCACCTTCGACACGGTGGCGAGCGAGACGCCCGCCTCGGCGGCGATGGTGGCGAGCGTGATCCGTGGCCCCTCCGTCATGCGTCGATGCTAACGCCGAAACTATCGGGATCCGCGCTGGACCCCGCATCGTTTCTGGTATAGGTTGTCGGCAGCAACATTTACCGCGAAGGAGCGTCATGCCCACCCCCACCCGCGCCGACAAGTTCTCGTTCGGTCTCTGGACCATCGGCTACAACGGCACCGACCCCTTCGGCGGACCGACCCGCAACCACCTCGATGTCGTCCACGCCGTCGAGAAGCTCGCCGAGCTCGGCGCGTACGGCCTCACCTTCCACGACGACGACCTGTTCGCGTTCGGATCGACGGATGCCGAGCGCCAGACGCAGATCGACCGCCTCAAGGGTGCGCTCGCCGACACCGGCCTGATCATCCCGATGGTCACCACGAACCTCTTCTCGGCCCCCGTCTTCAAGGACGGCGGATTCACGTCCAACGATCGCGACGTGCGCCGCTTCGCGCTGCGCAAGGTCTTCCGCCAGCTCGACCTCGGCGCCGAGCTCGGCGCCAAGACCTTCGTCATGTGGGGCGGCCGCGAGGGCGCCGAGTACGACTCCGCCAAGGACATCCGCGCCGCGCTCGAGCGCTACCGCGAGGCCGTCAACCTGCTCGGCGACTACGTCACCGACAAGGGCTACGACATCCGCTTCGCCATCGAGCCGAAGCCCAACGAGCCCCGCGGCGACATCCTGCTGCCGACCCTCGGCCACGCGATCGCGTTCATCGACTCGCTCGAGCGCCCCGAGCTCGTGGGCCTCAACCCCGAGGTCGGCCACGAGCAGATGGCAGGCCTCAACTTCGCCGCCGGCATCGCCCAGGCGCTGTTCCACGGCAAGCTCTTCCACATCGACCTCAACGGCCAGCGCGGCATCAAGTACGACCAGGACCTCGTGTTCGGCCACGGCGACCTGCACAACGCGTTCGCGCTCGTCGACCTGCTCGAGAACGGCGGCCCCGGCGGCGTGCCCGCGTACGACGGCCCGCGCCACTTCGACTACAAGCCCTCGCGCACCGAGGACGAGACGGGCGTCTGGGACTCGGCCGCCGCGAACATGCGCACCTACCTGCTGCTCAAGGAGCGCGCCGCGGCCTTCCGCGCCGACCCCGAGGTGCAGGAGGCGCTCGCCGCCGCGAAGGTCGACGAGCTGTCGGTTCCGACGCTCAACCCGGGTGAGACGTACAACGACTTCCTCGCGGACCGCTCGGCCTACGAGGAGTTCGACGCGAACGCGTACCTCGGCGGCAAGGGCTTCGGCTTCGTCCGCCTGCAGCAGCTCGCGACTGAGCACCTGCTCGGCGCCCGCGGCTGACCCATCCCACTCACCGAACCAGGGGATTCTCGTCGAGACCCGGGGCGCCGTCCCCGGTCTCGCGTGGAATCCCCTGTTTCGGCGGAACACAGCGTGAAGGAGCGCACATGAGCCTCGTGATGGGGGTCGATTCGTCGACGCAGTCCTGCAAGGTCGTGATCGTGGATGCTGCGACCGGGGCGGTCGCCCGGCAGGGGCGCGCGTCGCACCCCGACGGCACCTCGGTCGACCCCGAGGCCTGGTGGAGCGCACTGCAGGAGGCGATCGCCGACGCCGGAGGGATCGACGACGTCGAGGCATGGGCGATCGGCGGGCAGCAGCACGGCATGGTGGCGCTCGACGCCGAGGGTCGGGTCGTCCGCGATGCGCTGCTGTGGAACGACACCCGCTCGGCGCAGGCCGCGGCCGACCTCACGGCGGAGTTCGGCGCCGAGGAGCTCGCGCGGCGCACGGGCCTCGTGCCCGTGGCATCCTTCACGATCACGAAGCTCCGGTGGCTGCGCGACCACGAGCCCGACAACTCCGCGCGGGTCGCGGCCGTCGCCCTGCCGCACGACTGGCTGACCTGGCGGCTGCGCGGGTTCGGGCCCGAGGGTGCGTCGCCGCGCGGCCCCGAGCTCGACGAGCTCGTCACCGACCGCTCGGACGCTTCGGGCACGGGCTACTGGAACCCCGCCACGGGCGGCTACGACCACGAGCTGCTCATCGCCGCCCTCGGCCACGACGCCGCGCTGCCGCGAGTGCTCGGACCCGACGAATGGGTGACGGATGCCGCGGACCGCCGTGTCGGCGGCGGTGCCGGCGACAACGCCGGCGCGGCCCTCGGGCTCGGTGCCGGTCCCGGCGACGTCGTCGTGTCGATCGGCACCAGCGGAACCGTCTTCGCGGTGAGCGAGGAGCGCACGATCGACCCCACCGGCACGGTCGCGGGATTCGCCGACTGCACGGGCCGATTCCTGCCGCTCGTCGCGACGCTCAACGCCGCGCGCGTGCTCGACGCCGTCGGACGCGTGCTCGGCGTCGACCACGCCGAGCTGTCGCGGCTGGCTCTCTCCGCCGAAGCGGGCGCCGCGGGCCTGACGCTGGTGCCTTACTTCGAGGGCGAGCGCACGCCCAACCTTCCCGACGCCACGGCCTCGCTCACCGGCATGACGCTCGCCTCGACGACGCGTGAGAACCTCGCTCGCGCCGCGGTCGAGGGAATGCTCTCGGGGCTCGCTGCCGGGCTCGAAGCCCTCCGCGCCCTCGGCGTGCCGCTCGAGCGCGCGCTGCTCGTCGGCGGCGGCGCGCAGTCCGCAGCCGTGCGCGAGATCGCGCCGCTCGTGCTGGGCCTTCCGGTCGAGGTGCCCGAGCCGGGGGAGTACGTGGCCCTCGGCGCCGCGCGGCAGGCGGCATCCGTCCTCGCCTCCTGAGTTCCCTGGCTGCGCTCGCGGGTGCGTGGAGTGCTCTCCCGTCCCGGCGAAGTCCGGACTTCGCAGATCTACGGGCCCGAGATGCTGCGATTCCCGGACTCCGGCTCGCAAGGAATCGCCGTGGGTCGGGCTCGATTCCCGGCGAAGTCCGGATTTCGTAAATCTGCGGGCCTGAGATGCTGCGATTCCCGGACCGCACTCCCAGCGGGTGGGTGGAGAAGCCGTCCCGACTGGGCCTGACCCGCGGGCCGAATCATGCAGGCCGCCTCGGCGGAAATGGGTAGAACTGCCGATGTATCGCGGGTGGCAGCATCCGTATCTTCCCTATATGGATGCTGCGACGCTCGCCGGTACGGTCTCGACCGTGCTGTTCGCCGCGGCCAACCTGCCGATGGTGGTGAAGGCCGTGCGGTCCGGCGACCTGCGCTCGTACAGCCTCAGCGCGCTCGTGATGGGCAACGTCGGCAACGCCGTCTACACGGTCTACGTGCTGAGTCTGCCGTTCGGGCCGATCTGGATCCTGCACGGCTTCTACCTCACGACCATGGCGATCATGCTCGTGCTCTACGGGGTCTCTGCGCACGCGCATCGGGGTCGCGCGACGACGACCGGACACGGCGCGATGACGGCGGTAGCATTCGGGCATGGCGGACACGGTCGCCGTGCTCGAACAGGCGCGGGCGGCATACCGGTCCGGTGACTGGGAGACGGCGCGGGAGGCGTTCGAGGGGGCCCGCCGCGACGCCGCGGCCACCGGTGCCGACCTGCGCGCGCTCGCGTCGTGCGAGTGGTGGCTCGGGCGGCAGGACGCCTGCCTCGAGCGCCTCGAGTCGGCCTTCCGCGTGCTCTCCGACGAGGGCGACGCCATGGGCGCGGCCGAGGCGGCGCTCGTCGTCGCGCTCGTGCGCCTGATCCGCGCCGAGATCACCGTCGGAACCGCGTGGGCGCGGCGCGCGCGGAGGATCCTCGCCGACCTGCCCGACGGTCGCGGGCACGCCTACGAGGTGTACCTCACGGCGAGCATGGACCTCGACGGCACCGGCGCGCTGTGGCCGGCCGAGAGCGTGTCGCGCATGCGCGAGCTGGCCGACGCGCTGCGCCAGCCCGCGGTGTCCGCGTTGAGCGCGGTCATGGCCGGGATGCACGCGATCCGGGCGGGGCGCACGGCCGAGGGATTCGCGCAGCTCGACGAGGCCATGCTCTGCGTCGTGTCGGACGAACTCGAGGCGGAGTGGGCAGGCGACGTGCTGTGCACCACCATCCATGTGTGCCATGAGCTCGCGGACTTCCGCCGCATGGCCGACTGGACGCGCGCGACCGAGGCCTGGTGCGCCGCACGCGGCGCGCACGTCCTCTACGCCGGCGTCTGCCGCGTGCACCGCCTCGAGCTCCAGTCCGCGAGTGGGGAATGGGATGCTGCGGAAGCGGCGCTCGAGCGCGCGTGCGAGGACCTCGGATCCGATCACCCGTGGATCGCCGGCGAGGGCTGGAACCAGCTCGGCGAGATCCGGCGCCTCCGCGGCGACGCCTCTGGAGCGCGCGACGCCTACCGCCGTGCGAGCGAGGCCGGGGTCGACCCGGTGCCGGGCGAGGCGCTGCTGGTGCTCGCGGACGGCGACACCGAGCGCGCGGCCGCGATGATCGCCGCCGCACTGGAGCAGCGCGATCGGATGGGCCGCGCGCGGCTGCTGCGTCCGGGGATCGAGATCGCCCTCGCGGACGGGCGGCCGCGGGAGGCCGAGCACCTGCTCGACGAGCTCGAGGACGACGCCCGCGCCTTCGGCAGCGACGGATTCCACGCGTGGGCGGCCCACGGGCGCGGGATGATCCTGATCCACACCGGCGACGCCGCGGGCGCCGTCGGCCGGCTGCACGCCGCCCTCGACCTCTTCCGGCGCTTGGGGCAGCCCTGGGAGCAGGCGAACGTGCTGTGCTGGCTCGCCACCGCCCAGGAGCTCCGTGGAGAGCCGGCGCTGGCCGCGCAGCTGCGGGAACAGGCCGGCGTGATCTTCGAGCGCCTCGGCGCGCCGCCGGTCGTCGTGCGATCCGCGGCTGCCGAGGACGGCGGCCCGCTGACCGCCAGGGAGCGCGAGATCGTCGAGCTCGTCGCGCAGGGCAGGGCCAACCGGCAGATCGCCGACGAACTCTTCATCAGCGAGAAGACCGTGAGCCGGCACCTGGCGAACATCTACGTGAAGCTCGACGTCGGCTCGCGCACCGCCGCCGCCGCATGGTGGCGCGAGCACGCGGGGAAGCACAGCCGGTGACCGAGGTCGGCGCCGAGCGCGGCCCTGCATCGAATGGTGCAGACGCACACGGCGGACTTGCGCGGTTCTGCCGACGCGGCGCCTCCCTCACGCTCCGTAGCGTCGGGGCCAGACATCAGACGGAGCACTCATGAAGGAGGACAAGATGTCCACGACGACCACTGAGCCCGGGGTGAAGACCGAGGCCGAGGCCACGGCGGCCTTCGCCGACCGGATCATGGAAGCAACGCTCGGCTGGATGGACCTCATGGCCGTCCACCTCGGCTCGCAGCTCGGCTGGTACGCCGAACTGTCGCGGGCCGACGGGCTCACCGCCGACGAACTCGCGGAGCGCACGCACGCCGACGCGCGGTACGCGCGCGAGTGGCTCGAGCAGCAGTCTGCGAGCGGCATCCTGCGCGCGGATGAGGACGCCGATCCCGCCGCTCGGCGGTTCCGCCTCGCGCCGGGTGTCGCCGAGGTGCTGCTCGACCGGGGGAGTCTGTCGTACCTCGAACCGCTCGCCCGCATGGCGGCGGCCTCGGGGACCCAGATCGACGCCCTCCTCGACGCCTATCGCACCGGCGGCGGCGTCAGCTGGGAGCAGCTCGGCCGGCACGCCCGCGAGGCGCAGGCCGACATGAACCGGCCGTGGTTCGACGATCTGCCCGATCTCTTCGCGGCGATCGACCGGCTCGATGCCGTGCTCCGGCGCCCTGATGCCCGCATCGCCGACCTGGGCTTCGGCGGCGGCTGGTCCTCGATCGCCCTGGCGAGGGCGTACCCGCAGCTGCGCGTGGTCGGCCTCGACATCGACGAGGCCTCCGTCGAGGCGGCCCGCCAGAACGCCGCGGGAGCCGGGGTCGCCGACCGCGTCGAGTTCCTGCTGTGCGACGCGGCGCTCGTCGCCGAGTACGGCCCGTTCGACGCCGTCTTCGCGTTCGAGTGCCTGCACGACATGCCGCATCCCGTGGAGGTGCTTTCGGCGGCACGCGGCGCAGTGAGCGACGACGGCATGGTCGTCATCATGGACGAGGCCACCGAGGAACGCTTCGCCGCGAACGCGAGCGACCTCGAACGACTGCTCTACGGCTTCAGCCTCTTCGTCTGCCTGCCGGACGGACGCTCGCACACACCGAGCGCGGGCACCGGCACGGTGATGCGCCCCTCGACCCTCCGCGGCTACGCGCGTTCGGCAGGGTGGTCCGACGTCGAGGTGCTGGTCCCCGAGTTCGGCCTCTGGCGCTTCTACGAGATCGTCTGAGTCGTCGCGGCCCCGTCGCGAGCTCGTCGCCGCGGGGCTCCCGGGATCCGCATCCCGTGGCCTTCCCCGCCGCAGTCGGTCCTGAGAACGGTCGGGGCCATGGGACACAATGGGCGCATGGCCGACGCCGACGAACAGCTCGACGCGATCGCAGCCGAGCTCTACGCCCTCCCGCCGGCGGAGTTCACGGCCGCCCGCAACGCGCGTGCGGGGCTCGCGGCACCGGCGCTGGCCAAGCAGCTCAAGGCGCTGCGCAAGCCCACGGTCTCGGCGTGGGCCGTCAACCTGCTCGCACGCGACGGGCAGCTCGCTGACGCGGTGGAGCTGTCGGCCGCCCTCCGCGAGGCGCAGGACGACCTCGACGCCGCCGAGCTGGCACGCCTCGGCCGCCAACGGCGTCAGCTGGTGGCCGCCCTCGCGAAGCAGGCGGTCGGGCTCGCCGAAGAGGCGGGCGGCACCCTCAGCACGGCCGCGCGCGACGACGTCGAGAAGACCATCAACGCGGCGGTGATGGATGCCTCGGCCGCGGCCGCCGTCCTGACGGCCCGGCTCGTCAAGCCGCTGGAGGCGGGCGACATCGAGCCGGCCGCGCTCGCCGACGCCGTGGGCGGGTCGCTCCCGGGAGCCGTCGCCGCGCCCCCGCGCGACGACCTCGCCGAGCGCCGCGCGCGCAAGGCGGCAGAGAAGGCGGCGCGCGAGGCCGAGCGCCTCGCGAACGAGGCGGAGCGCGAGCTCGCCCGCGTCGACGTGCGCCGCGCGAAGGCGCAGGAGCGGGTCGACCACGTGCGGGAGCGCATCGGCGACCTCCGTCGTGACCTCGCCGTCCTCGAAGGTGACGAGCGGGCGGCCGTGGAGAAGCTCGACGCGGTCGAGGACGAACGGTCGGTTGCGGCGGCGAAGGCCCGCGACGCCGCGCAGGCGAACGAGCGTGCGCAGCGGGCCCTCGACGACGCCTGACGCTCCTGCCGCGCGACGGGCGCCGCAGGCGCAGCATCCACTCCTCACAGGACTCTCGTAGAACCGCCGCCTAGCGTGAACGGCATGGCGACTCCTGCACCTCTGGTGCCCGCGACGGCGTCCGACGAGGGTGAGATCACGGTCTCCCCGAGCGAGCTCCGGGAGCTGCGGGACGAGCTGCAGCGCTTCATGATGGAGTACCGGTTCGGCCTGCAGGAGGTCGAGACGAAGATCGGCATCCTGCGCGACGAGTTCCTGCTGACTCACGACTACAACCCGATCGAGCACGTCTCGAGCCGCGTGAAGTCGCCCGACAGCCTCGTCGAGAAGGTGCAGCGCAAGGGCATCGACGGGGACTTCGCCTCGATCCGCCGGAGCATCACCGACATCGCGGGCATCCGCATCACGTGCAGCTTCACGGCCGACGTGTACCGCCTCTTCGACCTGCTGACCGCGCAGGACGACGTGCGCGTCCTGCAGGTCAAGGACTACATCGCGTCGCCGAAGTCCAACGGCTACAAGAGCCTGCACGCGATCCTCGAGGTGCCGGTGTTCCTGTCGACCGGGCGCATCGAGGTGCCGGTCGAGGTGCAGTTCCGCACCATCGCGATGGACTTCTGGGCGAGTCTCGAGCACAAGATCTACTACAAGTACGCGACGCGCGTGCCCGACGAGCTGCTCGAGAGCCTGAAGGACGCCGCCGAGACCGCCGCCGAGCTCGACGCCCGCATGGAGCGCCTGCACCGGCAGATCCGAGGCGGCGGCGCGGGCCAGACGGCGCCCGTGGCCGTCCGCGAGATCACCGCGGTTCCCCCTCCCGTCGAGGCGATTCCGGATGCTGCCACCCTCCGCCGCGACGACGCCGAGGCCCGCCCCGTCTAAGGGGGGGCGGAACCGTTCAGCTCGCGAGGACCGCGACCGCGCTTTCGAGGTACTCGTCGACCGGGCGGGGGCCGAAGACGGCGCTGTTCGCGATGTAACCCTGAGCGAGGGCGACGATCGACCGGGCCGTCTCGGCGGCGAGGGTTGAGGCATCCGCGTCATCCGGAGTCTGCGTGCGCGCCCACGGGTCGATCGCGAGGGTGAGCGAGGCCCGCAGTCGTGCGGCGGTGCGCAGCATCTCATCGTGCAGACCAGGCTCGACCATCGCCTCCCCCCAGAACTGCAGGACGAGCGAGGGGGAGAGCCCGGCCTCGGCGAACATCGAGAGCATCCCCTGGAGCGCCTCCCGGGGCGTGACGATGCGCCCACTCCGGCCGGCGGCCTCGAGGGCGTCGATGCGGGGGAGGAGGAACCGCCCCACCACGTAGCGGGCGAGCTCCGCCTTGTTCGAGAAATGCGAATAGATCGCGCCTGTCGACAGACCCGACTCCTCGACGATGTCGGCGATCGACGTGTCGCGCACGCCGTTGCGGGCCAGGACGCGCAAAGCGGCGCGGGCGATCTCGTCGCGGCGGGCCTCGCGGTACTCCTCCGACACCTTGGGCATGGAAACAGAATACCGATTCTGTTATTCTCGCAAACAGAATCACCATTCTTTTTAGGAGGACGCGATGAGCACTCATCGTGAAACGGCATCGAAGGATGCTGCACCCGCCCGGCCCACGAAGTGGGGCGTCGCCGCGCTGTTCGGCCTGATCGGATCGCTGATCGTCGCCGTGATCGTCATGGCCTTCGTCTGGCCTGCGGCCACCTCGCAGCCGCAGAACCTCCCCGTCGGCATCTCAGGACCGGCCGACGCCGTCGCCGCCGTCGAGGACAAGCTCGCCGAGCAGGACCCCGCTCCCTTCGATCTCCATGAGGTCGACTCGCGTGACGACGCCGTGTCGCAGATCGAGTCGCGCGCGCTGTACGGCGCGATCCTTCTCGGCGACGAGCCGGAGGTGCTCATCGCGACGGCGGCGAGCCCCATCGCCGCGCAAGCGCTGCGCGGCGTCGCCACGCAGCTGCAGTCGCAGATCGACACGGCGGCCAAGACCGCGCTCACCGACCAGCTCACGGCGATCGTCGGGGCGCTGAAGGCAGGCCAGATGCCACAGCTTCCCGCTGGTGCGGTGGGTGCGGCGCCGGAGATCCCCACGGTCACCGTCACAGACGTCGTGCCGCTGGCCGACGGTGACAGCACCGGCGCCGGGCTCGCGGCATCCGTCTTCCCCATGGTGCTGGGCGGCATGCTCGGCGGCATCCTGCTGACGCTGCTGGTGCAGGGCGTCGTCCGCCGCCTGGTGGGCCTGCTCGTCTTCGGCATCGCGGCCGGTGCGCTGATCGCACTGGTGATGCAGACGTGGTTCGGCGTCCTGACGGGGGACTGGCTGCTCAACGCCGCCGTGCTCGGCCTCGGCGTGACGGCGACGTCCGCACTCATCGTGGGGCTCGCCGCCCTGATGGGTCCTCCGGGGATCGCCGTCGGCGCGATCATCACCATGTTCATCGCGAACCCGATCGCCGGTGCCGCGCAGCCGCCGGAGTTCCTGCCCGAGCCGTGGGGCGCGCTCGGCCAGTTCTTCGTTCCGGGGGCATCGGCGCACCTGCTGCGCTCGGTGATGTACTTCCCGGATGCCGCCACCTGGGCGCAGTGGACGATCCTCGGTGCCTGGCTCGTGGCCGGTGTGGTGCTGGCGCTCATCGGGCACCAGCGCGATCGCGCCGAGCTGACGCCGCCTGAGCGCCAGCTGGAACACTGACGCACGACCGTAGGATCCGGCGAAGCGGGGAACCGCCGGATCCTTCGCGCAGCGGGCGCCGCACGATAGCGTCGCAGCAATGGGGACCTCGACGCGCCGCGCGCGCCGGCAGCGATTCGTCTTCGCCTTCGTGGCGGCGACGCTCGCCGTCGTGGGCGGAGTCGTCGCGGCCGAGGAGGTCCGGTTCGTCGGTGACGCGCTCGAGCGCCCCGGAATCGACGCGTTCTACGCCCAGCCCGACGACGCCGCCGACGGCGACCCGGGCTCGCTCGTGAAGGTCGATGCGCTCCTCGGCGCTCCGCTCGCGGCGCGGGCGTGGCGGATCATGTACCGCACCACCGACGTGCACGGCGATGCGGCGGTGGCCACCGGCGTACTCGTCGCGCCGCTGACGCCGGCGCCGTCGTCGGGGCGCACCGTCGTGTCGTGGGGCCATCCCACGACCGGGGCGGCCCGGGACTGCGCGCCGTCGTACGGGTTCGACCCGTTCGTCGGCATCGAGGGGCTCAGGTTCCTGCTCGACCGCGGGTACGCGGTCGTCGCGACCGACTACGTCGGCATGGGCACGGCCGGCCCCGACTCGTACCTCGTCGGCGTCACCGGCGGCAACGCCGTGCTCGACGCCGTGCGGGCCGCCCGGGCCGTGCCGGACGCCCGTGCGAGCGAGCGGGTCGTGCTGTGGGGCCACTCGCAGGGTGGTCAGGCGGTGCTCTTCGCCGCTCAGCAGGCAGCCGACTACGCGCCCGAGCTCGACATCCAGGCCGTCGCCGCCGCGGCGCCGGCTGCCGACCTGCCCGGCCTCATGAGCGCGCACCTCGACGACATCTCGGGGGTGACCATCGGGTCGTACGCGTTCACCGCCTACGCGGACGTCTACCCCGAGGCATCCCTCGACATGATCCTCACGCCGACCGCGCAGGAGATCGTGCCACGCATGAACCAGCTGTGCCTGCTCACCAACATCCCGAAGCTCCACGAGATCGGGCAGCCGCTCGTGGGGGACTTCACCACGAGCGATCCCACGAAGACCGAGCCGTGGGCGAGCCTGCTGGAAGCGAACTCGGCGGGGGCGACCGCGTTCGACGCACCGCTGTTCCTGGCGCAGGGGCTCGAGGACGAGCTCGTCGTGCCGTCCGACACGACGGAGTTCGCACAGCACGAGGCGGACCTCGGCATGGACGTGACGTACCACGAGATCCCGTTCGCGAACCATGGCACGGTGGCCTATCTGTCACTGCCGGCGATGCTCCGCTGGCTCGACGGGGTCTCGGCGGGGTGACCCGGCTGGCTAGTCTGTTCGCGTGGACGGTATGACACCCTCGACGCTCCTGCTGATCCCGCTGATGGCCGTGCTCGCGCCCCTGCTCGCGCGCGGGATCGGCCACTGGGTGCGGGTTCCGGTGGTGGTGTTCGAGCTTCTGCTCGGCATCCTGATCGGCCCGGCGGTGCTGGGATGGACGGGGCCCAACGCCTTCGTCGATACGCTCGCGAACTTCGGCCTCGCGATGCTGTTCTTCGTCGCCGGCACCGAGATCGAATTCGGGTCGTTCCGCGGGCGGCTCGGTGTGCGCGCATCGCTCGGCTGGCTCATCAGCCTCGCAGCCGGCGTCGCGGCGGGATGGCTGCTCGCCCCCGGCGAGGCCGCCATCGTGATCGGCGTGGCGCTGTGCTCGACGGCGCTCGGCACCCTCCTGCCGATCCTGCGGGATGCCGGCGAGCTCCCCACCCCGTTCGGCAAGGCGGTCGCGGCGATCGGCGCCGTCGGCGAGTTCGGGCCCCTCATCGCGATCTCGATCTTCCTCGGCGGACGCGAGCCGGGCCTGTCGACGATCGTGCTGGCACTCTTCGCCGTGTTCGCCGGCCTCGCTCTCTGGCTCGCCTTCCGCGTGCCCCGCGGCGCCATGCACTCGTTCGTCAACTCCACGCTGCACACGTCGGGGCAGTTCGCGATCCGCGTCGTGTTCGTGATCCTCGCGGCCCTGGTCGCGCTGAGCGTCATCCTCGACCTCGACATGCTGCTGGGGGCCTTCACCGCCGGCATCATCTGGCGCCTGCTCATGCGCGACGCGTCCGAGCACGACCGCCACGCCGTCGAGAGCAAGATCGAGGGCGTCGCCTTCGGGTTCCTCGTCCCGATCTTCTTCGTGTACACCGGAATCACGTTCGACCTGCAGGGGCTGCTCGACGACCCGGCCCTCTTCTGGCTCGTGCCGCTGGTGCTCGTCGCGCTGTTCGTGGTCCGCGGTCTGCCGTCGACGCTCGCGGCGCCCGTGGGATCCACACGCCGTGAGCGGCTCTCCGTCGCCCTGCTCGGGGCGACGGGGCTTCCGATCATCGTCGCCGTGACCCAGATCGGCGTCGACGAGAAGATCCTCGACACGACGCAGCAGACCGTGCTCGTCGCGGGCGGCATGCTGTCGGTGCTGCTGTTCCCGCTGGTCGGAATGGCACTGCGCGGCGAGAGGCTGAAGGCCAGCCCCTCACTCCTGGACGACATGGCGTGACCGCCCTCGACCTGCTCGACGCCGCCCGCTCGCGGCTCGCCGATGCGCCCCGGGAGGCCCTCGGCGAGCTCGTCGTGCCCAAGCGCTTCCTGGGGCTGGCACGCGCTCCCCGCATCGAACGGCGCGGGGAGGCGTGGCACCTGGGAGTGCTGCTCCTCACCGACGATGCGGTCTTCGCGACCGGCGACATCCTCCGCGCGCGCCACGAGGCCCGGCGCGGCTACACCGCCGAGTCCCAGCGGCAGCGCGCCGAACTCGCCGCCGCCGCACGTCGCGGCGGTTTCGCGGAGGGCGAGACCGTGCACATCGGATGGCGGATGCTGCAGCCCGGCGCGGTCGACAGGGGCGAGGCATCCGCCCCGCTCTTCTCCTCCGACGGCGTGCCCAGCGTGCGGTGGAGCGCCGCCGGAGGGCTCATGCCGCTCGAGACGTATCTGTCGGAGCGGGTCGTCCTGCTGCTCGATCCGCCAGGCGGCGCATGAGAGCGCTCGATATCCGCCGTGGGGCGGGATGTCAAGAGCCCTCGTGGCGGGATGACGCGCGCCCTACCGTGTGAGCATGACCGCCAAGGACCTCGCCCGGCAGATCATCGTCATCAGCGCGTTCTGCTTCATGATCGTGGCCGCCATGGTCGGAACCGGCCTGTTCGGCGGCACGCCGGTGCAGGCGCTGCAGGACGGCGCGCTCGACCAGGACGGCTCGTACCTCGCGCCGGCGCGACCGGCGTTCTCGATCTGGACCGCGATCTACGTCGGCCTGTTCGCCTACACGGTGTGGCAGGCGCTCCCGCGCCAGCGGGGCAGCGAGCGGCAGCGGGCGCTCGGGTACCTCATCGCCGGCACGATGGCGCTCAACGGGCTGTGGCTCGTGACGGCGCAGTTCGGCTCGCTCGCGCTGACGGTGCTCGCGATCATCGTGCTGCTCGCGCTCCTGGGCGTCACGTTCAGCCGCACCGTCATCGAGCCCGCCGACGGCTGGGCCGATCGGCTGCTGGTCGACGGGGTCACGGGCCTCCACCTCGGCTGGGTGACGCTCGCCACCGTCGCGAACGTCGCGGCCTGGCTGACCTCGATCGGATCGCCCGAGTGGGAGGCATCCGCGGACCTGTGGGGCGTGGTCGTCCTCATCGCCGTCGCCGTCATCGGACTCGGAATCGAGGTCGCGAGCCGCTGGCGCCTCGGGCCGGCGCTCGCGCTTGCGTGGGGGCTGATCTGGCTCGCGGTCGGCCGGCTCGAGGGCGAGCCGCAGAGCACCGCGATCGGGGTGACGGCGATCGTCGTCGCTGCCGTGATCCTCGGCACGGCGATCATCGGCACCGCGGCGCGCGAGCTGACCGCGGTCCGCAACGCCGAGGTGTGATCAGGCGGGCGCGAAGCGGTCGGCGAACGCCCGCAGCAGACGCGTGGGCTCCGTGACGGATGCCGCGAGCACGCGTCCGGCGATCGCGTCGTAGTCCGCGGAATCGAAGTAGCCGTCGTCGCGGTACACCGCCATGCGCTCTGTGAACGCCTTCGTGGTCGGCTCGGGGTGGAACTGGGTCGCGTAGAGCCGGTCGCCCACGCGGTACGCCTGGACGGGGCATCCGTCGTTCCTCGCCAGCAGGACCGCGCCCTGCGGCAGGCTCTCGGTCCCCTCCTTGTGGGCGGTGAGCGCCGTGAAGCTGTTCGCGAGCGCGCCGAACAGCGGGTCGGCCGAGGCCTGCTTCGTGAGCGCCACCGCAACAGGGCCGGTGTCCTCGGGGAAGGCGCGGCTCACCGTGCCGCCGAGCGTGCGGGTCGCGATGCCGATGCCGTAGCAGGTGAACAGGGCGGCCGGACCGTCGCCGGCCGCGGTGCGTTCGGCGATGCGCGCGAGACCCGCCTCGAGGCGCCGCTGTGCGTCGGTCTTGGTCGACTCGGGGTCGGTGACGTTGAACGGACTGCCGCCGACGAGGAAGCCGGAGTAGCGCTCGAAGGCGTCGTCGGGAAGCGGATCGCGCACCAGGTCGTGGTGCGCGAGGCGGCTCTCGTCGAGGTGCATCGCGGTGCGGAAGGACTCGTATTCGGCGGCGGCCGCACCCAGCTGCGGGCGCACGCAGACATAGAGCAGCGGCGCGGTCGTCATGCAGGAAGTCTAGGTCTCCGCTCCCGGACGCTGCGAGACGGCTGAAATGGTCGGTATTCACCAGGTATCCGTGTATCAAATCGCCACTACCGCGCTCGGGCATGGTGTGGACAGAATGGGCGCTATGACGCAGGCTGGCGCCGAACCATCCGTCGACTCCGTGGAGCCGGCGCGATGGGAGCGCGCCGCCGCACTCTTCGTGCGGTGGCGTGAAGGCGACAGCCGTGCGATGGACGAACTCGTCCGCCTGATGACGCCGCCGCTATGGCACGTCGTGAGGGCGTACGGGCTCGATCATTCGTTGGCGCAGGACGTCGTGCAGACGACCTGGCTGACGCTCGTACGCCGTCACGAGACCATCAACGACCCGCTCGCGGTGTCGGGGTGGCTCACGATGTGCGCGCGCCGTGAGGCGTGGCGGGTCGGCAAACAGCATCGGCGTGCCGATGCGACAGAGGCCGAGTCGCTCGAACCGCACCTTCCGGTCCACGAATCCGCCGAGCAGACGGCCGCGCAGGACGACGAGACCCGTCGCCTCTGGACAGCGGTCGGAACGCTCAACGAACGATGCCAGCGCCTGCTGCGGATCGTCGCGTTCGAGGACCGCCCCGACTATGCCCGCATCGCCGAAGACCTCGCGATGCCCATCGGATCGATCGGACCGACCCGCCAGCGCTGCCTCGCGAAGCTACGCGCCGTACTCGAGGGAGACGGATGGAGAGGTGACGACGATGGAAACTGAAGACTTTGCGGCCGACGCCGCGCTCTTCGCACGGATGCGGCGCATGTGGGAGGACGTCGACCCCGTGCCGGCCGACCTGGTGGACCAGATGGTCGCCGCGGTCGCCGTCGAGGACCTGTCGCGGGAGTACGCCCTCCTGACACTCGTCGAGGGGACGTTCGCGGCCGTGCGGGGAGAGACCGATACGGCGACGCTCCAGTTCAGCGACGGCACGACCAGTGTGCTGCTGCACGTGACAGCCACCGAGGGCGGCGACCGGCGCGTAGACGGATGGGTGGATGCCACAGCCCTCGCCATCCGTCTCATCCAGGGCGACCGTGAGTGGTCGGCCGAACCGGGCGAGCACGGTCGCTTCGCCTTCGACGAGGTCACGCCCGGGATGGCGCGGCTTCGCCTGGTGGTGCGCGACGCCGACGGCGCGCTGCGCGACTTCCAGACCCCGCAGTTCGAAGTCTGACAACCAGTTCGAGATACGAAGATCGGATGCCGCGGCCTGGGGGCCGCGGCTCCCATGTGTGTGAGGAGAAGACGATATGGCCAGCGCAAGCGGATCCTGGCGGGACCGGGTCAAAGCCGGAGCGCCTCGCGGAGTGGTTCTCGACCCGACGCGCAACGTGGTGCCGGGCTACGAGGCGTTCCCGAGCGCGTACGCGCCGGGGCATCTGCTGATCTTCGGCGACAGGACCGACTCCGAGAGCACCCTGCTCGCCGCAGCGCAGGAGCTCGGCTGGGACTTGGAGGTCGACCGCATCCGCCCCGAGGACTCGTCGAAGGACGACCTGTGGAAGGCGACGATCATCCAGCTGCCGAGTCCGACGCGCGACGACGAGCCGGTGCCGCCGGTCGACGCCTGGCGCCTGCTCCAGCACGCGAGGCGACTCGAGATCGAACAGGCGGAGATCGACCAGCGGTCCGGGGGAACGACCCGCGAGCGGGCGCTCACCGACGCGGCGGAAGAGAGCCGGGTCCGGGCGGAGGTGCGCCGCAAGGTCGCGGTCGAGGCGGCCAACCAGCGGGAGGAATTCGCCTCCCGGCGTCCGCCGGTCCGATCCCGCGGCCCGGAGAAGTCGGTGGCACCCGAGACGCGGCTGCGCAACGTGAGCCTGGACCACGTCCTGACGGTCGATCCCATCGGACTGAATCCGCACTCGATCACGAACCCGCACTCGATCACGAACCCGCACAGCATCACCAACCCGCACTCGATCACGAACCCCTCGGGCACGGACGGCTACGCGTATCCCGGCAACGGCGGCCTCGAGATCGTGTCGTACATCGGACCCGATCCGGTGCGCTCGGAGGCGAAGTTCCCCGGCAGGAGGCCGGTCGTGGCTGTCGTCGACACCGGCTGCGGCAAGCATCGGTGGCTTCCGCCGTTCGGGGCGGGCGAGGCGGGGCCTGGCGTGGCCGCGGACTCCACAGCCATCGTCTACCGCGGCACGCTGCCCGACGGACAGCTCATCGGCTTGCAGGATCCCCTGACTGACCCGGAGGTGCACGGCGACCAGTCCGGCCCCCTTGACGGGTATCTCGACGCGGCTTCAGGCCACGGCACCTTCGTCAGCGGCATCGTCCGTCAAGTGGCACCCGAGGCGGAGATCATCGCGATCCGGGTGGCCGACAGCAACGGGACGGCGCTCGAGAACGAGCTGATCATCGCGCTGGAGGAGCTGGCGGACTGGGTCGAGGCCGACACCGACAAGAACAAGGTCGATGTCGTGAACCTCTCGCTCGGTTACTACCACGAGACCCCCGAAGACGGGCAGTACAGCGATCGACTGTACAAGGCGCTCGTCCGGCTGCGGGCGAAGGGCTGTGCGATCGTCTGCTCGGCGGGCAATGACGCAACCGCGCGGCCGGCGTTCCCCGCAGCCCTCTGGGAAGGGGGTGACCCCGACCTCGGCCTCGATGACGCCGAAGGTCTCGCGCGCCACCTCGCCGTCGGCGCGCTCAACCCGCAGGGCACCTCCGCGGCGCTGTTCAGCAACGTCGGGCCGTGGGTCACGCACTTCGCGCCGGGAACGTCGATCGTCAGCACCTTCCCGAGGTTCCAGGGTGGCGTGCAGGCGGGCTCCAGCGCCGACACCGAAGACCGCGTGCGTCTGAGCCTCGACCCGGACGACCATTCGGGCGGATTCGCCATCTGGAGCGGGACCTCGTTCGCCGCGCCGTATGTCTCCGGCGTGATCGCCCAGGCCTTGAGCCCTGTGCTGATGAACCCGAGCGCCGTGCCCGAGTCGACGGATGCGGTGATCGAGAAGGCGCTGAAGAGGGTGGTCGACGCCGATCGCTCCAAGAAGACGACGTAGCCCATCGTCGGACCCGCCTGCCGCTCGCCATCGGGCGGCGGGCGGGTCCATCATGGCTCTGTGGAGGAGAGCGCCGATCAGCTGTATCAGCAGGGACGTCATCTGGCGACCCGTGGCAGCTACCTCGAGGCCAAGCGTGCGCTCGTGTCGGCAGCCGAAGCCGCGGATGCCGACGGAGACACCGAACTCAGCGCCCGCATCGCCGGCACGACGGCCTACGTCCTGGCACGGTTAGGCGACGTCGATGCGGGCGAACGCATCTGCCTCGAGGCCCTCGATCGGCCGGGCCTCTCGGCCGGGGCCGTCGCGCAGCTGCAGGGGCAGCTCGGGATGCTCGCCACCGAGCGCGGCCGGATCGACGAGGCGATCGGATGGTTCGGCAAGAGCATTCATGGCCTGTCCGACGAGCCCGTGCGCCAGGCCAACACACGCGTGAACCGCAGCATCGCGCTGATGCAGACAGGCAAGCTCGACGCAGCGATCGAGGATCTCGAAGCGGCGGAGGAGGTCTACCGGACCGCGGGCCTCGAGCAGGAGGCGAATCTCGCGGTCCATAACCGGGGCTACGCGCTCATGCTCGCCGGCGACCTCGTCTCCGCGTTGAGGACGATGCAGTCGGTGCGGGAACCCCTCGACAACGAGTCCGCGCTGTGGGCGGCGATCAACGAGCTCGACCGTGCCGAGGTGCTGCGCGATGCCGGACTGACCACGGAAGCCGAACGCAGCCTCGTCGCGGTCGCTGCCTCGCTCGGGCGCCACCACGCGCCGAGCGAGCGGGCTGCCGCGGAGTATCAGCTCGCACGTTCGCTCCTGAACCACGACCCCGAGGGTGCCGCCACCGTGGCCGGAAACGCTGCCCGGCGATTCCGGCGCGTGGGAAGCCCGGGTGGGGCCGCACGCGCTGAAGCAGTGCGCCTGCGCGCGCGGTTGTCGACGAGGAACCACGACCGCTCCGGCGATCCGCTCGCGCCCGCGGGGCGGCTGCCCTCGAAAGCCACCGTGGACGGCGTCGCGGTGCGGCTCGCAGACCTGGGCTTCTCCGCCGACGCGGAGGTCCTCGTCATCGCCGATGCGCTGGCGCGCGTGCGGCGCGGGAGCGGCACAGCGGCACCCGCGTTCCGCGTCGCGAAGAACACCCGACTCGAATCAGCCTTGCTGGTGCAGGAGCTGCGCGCTGCCGATGCGATGCGGCGGCGCCGGGACGGGGAGGCGCGACGTCACGCTCAACGCGGCCTCGACCTGCTCGACGCGTCGTTCAGCGACGGCGCTAGCCTCGACCTGCACGGCTCCGTGATGATGCGCGGCCTCGGTCTGCTCACCGCGGGGATCGGGGCGGCGCTGAGGTCGGGTCGGCCCGACACGGTGTTCGACTGGTCGGAACGGGCCCGACTGGGCAGCGAGCGGGTCATGCCGGTGCGCCCCTCACCCGATCCTGGGCTCGCGGCCGATCTGGCGGAACTCCGGGTCCTCCGTATGAACAGCCCCGACGGCGGATGGCTGGCCGATCCCCGGGCGCGCGCCCTCCAGGATCGAGCGCGCGAGCACCAGTGGTCCGGAACGGGCGCCGCGGGGGTTCAGCGCCGGGTGAGCCTCGCCGAAGTCCAGGCCGGAATCGAGGCGGGCGAGGCGCTCGCGAACTTCGTCTTCGATGGCGAGCGACTGGCGGTGCTCGTCATCGACAGCGACGACGCGGAGATGACCGAGCTCGACTGGGCGGCGTGCCGCCGCGTGATGCGCGGCCTTCGCGCAGACCTCGACGTGCATGCAGCGGTCTCCACGGGCCCGATGGCCGAGATCGTGCGGGCGTCTCTGACCGATCGGCTGGCCGCCCTGTCAGCAGCGCTGCTAGAGCCGTGGCTCGCCCGCGTCGGCGCGTCTCGCGTCGCCCTTACCATTCCGGGCGTGCTGGCAGGGGTGCCCTGGGCGATGCTGCCGGCGTTCCGCGGCGTCGCCATTTCGGTGGCGGGCTCCGCGAGCGGGTGGCTCCGTCGGCGCGAGCAGCCGTATCGGCACCCCGCGAGCGCAGGGTTCGCCGTGGGGCCGCGGGTCCCGCGCGGCGACGAGGAGGTGCTTCTGGCGGCCGACTCGTGGCGTGAGCCCGCCGTGCTCACGGGGGATGCGGCAGAGGTGCGTGCCGTCACTGCGCTGGCAGGCGAGGTCGACGTGCTGCACGTCGCCGCGCACGGCAGGCACGCGCTGGACAACCCCATGTTCTCGGGGTTCGAGCTCGCGGACGGGACGCTGTTCGGCTACGACATCGACCTCATCCCCGAGGTGCCCGACACCGTCATCCTCTCGGCCTGCGAGGTGGGACGGTCGTCCGTGCGCTGGGGAGAGGAAGCCGTCGGGATGACACGCATCTGGCTGCACGCCGGTGCTCGTGCCGTCATCGCCGCTCCCGTCGTGGTCGCCGACGACGACGCGTGCGAGCTGCTGGGTGCGGTCCACGAGGGCCTCGCCGCGGGCGTCGCCCCCTCGGAAGCGCTGGCCGCGGCATCCGTCCGCACCGGCATCGTCGCCCCGTTCCAGGTGCACGGCGCCGGCTTCTGAAGATTCTTCGCGTTCCGTGTATCAGGACGGATACTGCATGCTCCTGGTCATCGGAACGGCTTGCGCTTGGCCGACGGGGGGTCGGGGGCGCTGACAGAAGACCTTCTTGGGGAACGCAGAATCGGCTGTGGGTCTTCGCCGCCGATCCTCGAGGGGTGCTGCATGGGACTGGGGCGGCACCCCTCAATCCATGCTTCGGCTCAGCCGCGCTCAGCCACGCGATGAGTTGGCCGTGCGCCCGCGCACGATGCCGACGAAGGCCTCGACCGCGGGAGTGGTCCGCTCAGCTGCCCACGCGAGTGCCACCGTCGAGATCGGGCCCCCGCTCAGCGGACGGTATTCGACGTCCTTGCGACGGTGCAGTCGTGCGACCGACATCGGCACGACCACGATCCCGACACCCGCCGCGACGGTGGCGATCGCCTCGCCGGTGTCGGCAGGTGGAGCGAACCGCGGCGCGACGGTGCCGGGGAGCTGGACGGCGAGCACGTCGTCCTGCGGCACGATGAGCACCTCGCCCACGAGGTCCGCCGGGTCGAGCTCGTCCTCGGCAGCGGTCAGGTGCGAGTCCTTCGCGCACACGACGACCGGAAGCTCGTCGTACAGCGGGATGACGTGAAGGCCGTCCTTGTCGAGCGGCAGCCGCACGAGCGCCGCGTCGACTTCGCCGTCGAGGAGCACGCGACGCTGATCGGCGACGATCAGGGGCACGAGCTCGAGGGTGGTCTGCGGCATCCGTTCGTTCCAGGTGTCGATCCACTTGCCGGGCGTCGCGCCCGGGATCGCACCGAGTGTGAAGGTCGCGGGCATGGCAGGCTCGACGGGAGGCGTCGGCGACGGCCCGGGCGAAGGCTGCGGCCGCCGCGTCTTGGCGGGCTTCGCCTTCGAGGACGATCCGGATGCCGCGCCCGGACGCTTGCCCGATGCGCCGCGTCCTCGTCCGCCTGTGCGCGACCCGCCCTTCGCCATGCTGTTCAGCGTAGTCGGGGCGATATGGTTCGCTCATGGTGGCGATTCTGGCAACGGTCTTCGCGGCGCTCGCCGCGCTGCTGCACGTCTACATCTTTGTGATGGAGAGCGTCCAGTGGACGCAGCCCAAGATCTGGAAACGGTTCGGCGTGGCCGACCAGGCGGCTGCCGACACGACGAAGCCGATGGCGTACAAACCAGGGCTTCTACAACCTGTTCCTCGCCATCGGCGTCGTGATCGGGCTCGTGCTGCTCTTCGCGGGAAGCGACACCGCGCCCGTGCACGCGGCGGGGCTGGCGCTCGTGCTGTTCGCCCTGGGCTCGATGGTGGCAGCGGCGCTGGTGCTGCTCACGACCGGCCTGCGGTACCTGCGGGCGGCTCTCATCCAGGGCACGCTGCCGCTCATCGGGTTCGTGCTGTTCCTCTTCGCTTGACCGCCGCACCCGCGTGACGGCTCAGCCGCACGCGCCCCACTGTCCGGAAGCCTCGGCGACGGCCGCGGATTCGAGTGAGCGCAGCAGGGTCTCCTGGCTGCGGTTCGGCGAATAGACCTCGACCCGCGCATCGCCCTGCGCGACGAGCTCGCCGTTCACGAACCGGCCGTCGGGCGTCCAGACGTAGAGCAGTGTTCTGCCGTACTGGTCGTGCACCTCGACGTCGGCGGCGACCCAGATCGTCGATCCCACAGGGACGAGTGAGGTCAGCTTCGCCGTCGCCTCCGCACCCCAGCAGTCGAGTTCGGGCGAGATCTCGGGGGTATCGATGCCCAGCAGGCGGACGCGCGTGGATTCGAGATCGCCGACGACGTCGTTCGGAGTTGAGACGCGGGCGCGCAGCGTGTCGCCGTCGTGGACGCTCTCGACGGTCATCTCGAAGGCATCCGCCGGGATCGCCGGCATCGTGGCGGAGATGCCCGGCGCCGGCGGCGCGACCTCGGCGCCCACGTCGCGCCCGATGAACCACCAGTAGGCCGTGCCCGCGATGACGAGCAGCAGGATTCCGATGAGGACGCGTCTAAGCACGCCGCGAGCCTATGCGGTGGCGCCGACGCGCCACCGCGACGATCAGGCAGCCAGGCGCAGTCCGCGCTTGTCGGTGGCGACGCGCTCGCCGTCGGCGATCGTCTCGTCGTCGCCGATGAGCGAGCCTCCGGCGACACGGGCGTCGTGCCCGACCTGGGTGCGCACGCCGATCTTCGCGCGCGGGCCGATGGCCGCGCGCGGCCCGATGTGGGCGTGCGGTGCGATCTCGGCGTCAGGTCCGATGACGGCATCCGTCTCGACCCATACGCCCCGGCCGACGTGCGCGCCTGCGGCGATCTGCACGCCCGGTTCGACATACGCCCCCGCTTCGACGATGGCGCTGGGGTGCACCTTCGCTCCGTGCGCGATCAGGCCCCGACCGTTGACGTGCTTGCGGTACCGCAGCATCTCGCCCTGGTCGTTCTCGATGTCGATGTAGTTCTTTCCCACGGTCCCCTCCTGGAGCAGCACATGGTGCTGAGTACAGAAATAACGGTGGGGAGGGGTGATTCATTCCCGCGCATCGGAACGATTCGGTGACGGGCGTGCAACGGCCCCGCGCCCGGAATGGACGCGGGGCCGGAAAGGGGTGCTGATCAGCGCGTGACGTACTCGTCGGCGGTCGAGAGGGCCCGGTCGATGACGTCGAGTCCACGCACCAGCTCGTCCTCGGTGATCACCAGCGGAGGCGCCACGTGCACGCGGTTGAAGTGCGTGAAGGGCCACACCCCTTCCCGCTTGCACGCCGCGGCGACCGCGGCGATGGGTGCAGCATCCGTCCCGCTCGCGTTGAAGGGGACGAGCTGCTCGCGGGTCTCGGGGTCTTTGACGAGCTCGATCGCCCAGAAGAGGCCCATTCCCCGCACATCCCCGACGGATGGATGCCGCGAAGCGAGGTCGCGCAGACGCGGCTCGACGACGCGCGACCCGAGGTCGCGCACGCGCTCGAGGATGCCGTCGCGTTCGAACACCTCGAACGTGGCGACGCCCGCCGCGCACGCCAGCGGGTGGCCCGAGTACGTGAGCCCGCCGGGGAAGGAGACGGTGTCGAAGTGCGAGGCGATCCGGTCGGAGATGACGACGCCGCCGAGCGGCACGTAGCCCGAGTTCACGCCCTTCGCGAACGTGATGAGGTCGGGCTGCACGTCGAACGCCTGGAACGCGAACCACTCGCCCACGCGGCCGAAGCCCACCATGACCTCGTCGGCGATGTAGACGATGCCGTAGCGGTCGCACAGCTCGCGCACGCCGGCGAGGTAGCCGGGGGGAGGCACCAGCACGCCGTTCGTGCCCACGATGGTCTCGATGATGATCGCCGCGATCGTCGACGCACCCTCGAGCACGATGGTCTGCTCGAGGTGCTCGAGCGCGCGCTGCGTCTCCTCCTCGGCGCTCGACGAGTGGAACGCCGAGCGGTAGGGGTACGGACCGAAGAACTTCGCGGTCGAGCCGTCCGCGGGCTCATTCGGCCAGCGGCGCGGGTCGCCGGTCAGCGAGATCGCCGTGGTGGTGTTGCCGTGGTAGCTGCGGTACATCGACAGCACCTTGCGGCGACCGGTCACGAGGCGAGCCATGCGCACGGCGTTCTCGTTCGCATCGGCGCCGCCGTTCGTGAAGAACACCTTCTCGAAGCCGTCGCCCGCGACCTCGGCGATGCGGCGGGCGAGTTCGCCGCGCACGTCGTTCGCCATCGACGGCTGGATCGTCGCGAGACGACCCGCCTGATTCTGGATCGCCCGGACGAGATCCGGATGCTGATGCCCGAGGTTGAGGTTCACCAGCTGGGAGCTGAAATCGAGGTAGGCGTTGCCGTTGTAGTCCCAGAAGGTCGACCCCTCACCCGCGGCGATGGGGAGCGGATCGATGAGCGCCTGCGCGCTCCACGAGTGGAACACGTGGCCGCGGTCGTCCGCGCGGACGCGGGCGTCGGCCTCGGGATCGGTGTAGATGGCGGGGGCGGGGATGAGTGTGTCAGTCATTTTGCTCCGGTCGTTGAGCGAGCGAGGAACGAGCGAGACGAAACGCGTCGGCAATCCGGGCGACGCTGATTGCGAGTCGCGTCAGTTGTTCTGGGGGAAGCCGAGGTTGATGCCGCCGTGGGTGGCGGGGTCGAGCCAGCGGGAGGTGATGGCCTTTTCGCGGGTGAAGAAGTCGAAGCCGTGGACGCCGTAGGCTTTCGCGTCGCCGAACAGGGACTGCTTCCAGCCGCCGAACGAGTGGTACGCGACGGGCACCGGGATCGGGACGTTGATGCCGATCATGCCGACCTGCACCTCGTTCTGGAACCGGCGGGCCGCGCCGCCGTCGTTGGTGAAGATCGCGGTGCCGTTGCCGAACTGGCCACTGTTGATGAGGTCGAGACCCTCGTCGTACGAGGAGACGCGGACGACGGAGAGGACCGGTCCGAAGATCTCCTCCTGATACGCCCGGCTGGTGGTGGGGATGTCATCGATCAGCGTCGGCCCGAAGAAGAACCCATCCTCATGACCGTCCACGGTGTAGTTGCGGCCGTCGACCACGATCTTCGCCCCGTCCTGCTCGGCGATGTCGACATAGGAGGAGACCTTGTCGCGGTGGATGTCGGTGATGAGCGGGCCCATGTCGGGCTCGACACCGTCCACCCCCGCCCCGTTTCCGATTTTCAGCTTCGCCATGCGGTCGGAGATCTTGGCGATCAGGCCGTCGGCGACCGGCTCGACGGCGAGGACGACGGAAATGGCCATGCAGCGTTCCCCGGCGGCGCCGTACCCGGCGTTCACGGCCTGGTCGGCGACCAGGTCCAGGTCCGCGTCGGGGAGCACCAGCATGTGGTTCTTCGCGCCACCGAGCGCCTGCACCCGCTTGCCGTGCTTGCTGGCAGTTTCGTAGATGTACTGCGCGATCGGCGTCGACCCCACGAACGAGATCGACGCGACATCCGGGGAGGTGAGCAGCCCGTCGACGGCGAGCTTGTCACCCTGCAACACCGTGAACACCCCATCCGGCAGTCCCGCCTCCTTCCAGAGCTGCGCGAGCCACAGCGCGGCGGACGGGTCCTTCTCACTGGGCTTGAGGATCACGGCGTTGCCGGCGGCGATCGCGATCGGGAAGAACCACATCGGCACCATCGCCGGGAAGTTGAACGGACTGATGATCCCCACCACCCCGAGCGGCTGCTTGAGGGAGTACACGTCGATCCCGGTCGACGCGTTCTCCGAGAAGGCGCCCTTGATCAGGTGCGGGAACCCGGTCGCGAGCTCCACGACCTCCTGGCCGCGGAGGATCTCACCCATCGCGTCCGAGAGCACCTTGCCGTGCTCCGCCGTGATGATCTCCGCCAGCTCCCGCTTCCGCGAATTCAACAGCTCCCGGAAGGCGAACAGCACCGTCTGCCGCCGCGCGATCGAGAAGCCCTTCCACACCTGGAACCCGGCCACCGCCGACGCGATCGCTGCATCGACCTCCGCCTGATCGGCCAACGCGACCCGGGCCGACACGGCGCCCGTCGCGGGGTTGTAGACCGGCGCCGTCCGACCGGACGACGACGCACGCTCCGCACCATCGATCCAGTGCGAAATCACCCGGACGTCGGCGTCCGTGGTCGCGGGCGCGACGGCGCTCTCGGCAATGCTCATGGGTGGCTCCTTCTCGGTGTCGGACAGATCGTGTGGTGATCCCCTAGGCTTGACGGGTCCCAGCCTGTCAGAGAAGAAGAGGCGGCCACGGTGCCCGACCGTCGCGAAGATCGGACGATCCACACGGATCGTCCGGCAGATCGATCCGCAGATGAGATCCTCCCGACCGTGCGCGAAGTGATCGCGCTCGAAGCGGTCGCGCAGGGCGTTCCCGAAGTGCTCGTCGGCGATGATGCGCTCGATGCGCGCGTGCGCTGGCTGCACGTCTCCGACAGCGCCGGCGTCGCTCGCCTGCTGGACGGCGGCGAGATGCTGCTGTCGACCGGTTCGTCGTGGCCGGTGGAGCCGGGGGACCTGCGCCGGTTCGTCGACGAGCTCGCCGACGCGGGGCTCTCCGGCCTCGTGCTCGAGCTGGGCACCCACTATCGGTACGTTCCCGCGGTGGTCGTCGAGGCCGCCCGCGAGCGCGGCCTCGCCCTGGTCGTGCTCCACCGGGAGCTGAAGTTCGTCACGGTCACCGAGGCCGTCCACAGCCGCATCATCACGGGGCAGACCGACGCGCTGCGCGCGCGTGACGAGGTGCGCGAGCGGTTCACGGCGCTCGTGCTGCGCGGATCGCCCGCGGACTTCATCGTCCACCAGCTCGCGCAGACCCTCGGCGCGCCCATCGTGCTCGAGAACCTCGGCTACGAGGTCGTCGCGGCAGAGGTGCCGCTGGCGATGGAGGAGGAGCTCTTCACCGAGTGGGAGCTGCGATCGCGCTCCGCGCACCGGCGCTCCGAGCAGCGCCGGGAGCGCGGCATCCCTGCCGGAGCGGACGACTGGCTGATCGTCCCGGTCGAGGCACGAGGCATCCGTTGGGGAAATCTCATCGCGCTGCCGGGACCGGAGCACGCAGCCGGACGCACCGCCGTGCTCGAGCAGGGCGCGATCGCCCTCGCGGTGGGCCGTCTCGCGGACGGCGACGCCGACGAATGGACGCGGATCGGCCGGCGCCGCCTCGTCGACGGGCTGCTCGCCGGACGCTTCGCCGGGGTCGGCGGCGCCGCTGCGCGCCTCGAGGCGGCCGGCCTGCCGCTGCGCGGTGCAAAGCTCCACGGGCTGGTCGTGTCGGGCGCGCCGGTGGCGGTGGAGCGGGCGGATGCTGCCGCCCGCGCCCTGCGAGGGCGCGCGCTGGCGGGGTCGGCGCCGGCGGGCGTCGTTGCGCCGGCGACCACGATGCTGGTGTCGCTGCCGCCGGAGGCCGTGTTCGACGATGCCGCCGTGGTCGCATTCGTGCGTGCCCTCGTCGATGCCGGTGACGTCGAGCGCGTCACCGTCTCGGTCGGGCGCAGTGCTGAGGGCATCGATGCCGCGCTCGCCTCGGTGCACGAGGCGGTCGACCTCGCGGGCGGCCGGAGGCGGCGCTCGGGGCGCGGCCCGCACCTGCGGCGCGCCGAGAATCGTCCGCTCGTGCAGTTGGTCACCGCCCTGCGTGATGACCATCGCGTGCTCGAGCATGGCGAGCGCATGCTGGCGCCGCTCATCGCCTACGACCTCTCGCGGTCGGGCGACCTGCTCGACGTCCTCGAGGCGATGCTCGCCCACCCGGGCAATCGCACCGCGGCGGCGGGGGCATCCCATCTGTCCCGGTCGGTGTTCTACCAGCGCATCGCGCTCATCGAGGAGCTCCTCGGCGCCGATCTCGACGACGGCGAGACCCAGACCGCGTTGCATCTGGCGCTGCTCGTGCGGAGGTCGGCAGGACGCTGACGCGTCTACGCGTCCGCGGGCTCCCAGGGGTCGACGAGGTCGATGCCGAGATCCTCGAAGTCCTTCGTGTTGCGCGTCGCAAGCGTCGCACCGTGCGCGGCCGCAATCGCGGCGATCATCCCGTCCTCCACAGACAAGGGGCGTCCGGCGATCCGGCGAGCCTCCTGCAGGCGTGCGTACCTCCGAGCGGCCCGCTCGTCGAATGGCAGCACACGACTCCCCGAGAGGATCGACTCGATGGCCGCGATCAACCGCTCGCGGCGCGCACCCTCCGGAAGCCGCCGGGCACCGACGAGGAGCTCAGCGACGGTGATCGCGGTGATCGCGGCATCCGTCTGCGATGTCATCCAGGCGACGACGGCGGTGTCAGGCGTCGAGCGCAGCGGTTCGGACAGCACATTCGTGTCGAGGATGATCACGACAGATCGAGCTCGCGGGGGAGGCTGCGCGCGGGCGGTTCGAGGTCGATGGCGAGACTGCTCGCCGCGTCGACCCAATCGACGATCATGCTGCTGGGCGACACCGCGCTCGTCAGGATCGCTCGCGCTTCCGCCTCCATCGAGCGGCCGTGCGCGGCTGCACGCTCCTTGAGACGCTGCTGGACATCGTCGTCGAGGTTGCGGACGGTGATGGCACCCATGGCTGCTCCTTCCGACTGCTGGCAATGCTAGCACTTCGATGTCGGAGCCCGGCGTCATGCTCTCGCCATGGAAACAGCCATCGACCTCCAAGCCGAATCGTTCGTTCGTGAGCTCGCCGCCGCGATCATCGCTCCGCGGGGTGGTGAATGCCTGGCGTGCTATCTCGACCGCGTCCTGCGCGACGCGCCTTGCGACGGCTCGCTGCACCTTGCGCGCACCTACCGCAATGCGCTGGCGCCGCGTGCCGTCGCCCTCGAGGGTCGTCTCGAGAGCGGCGGCGGCTTCTGCGACTGCGAGGTGCTGATGAACGTCTACTGGTCGAAGACCGACGAGGTGAAGCCCTGCCACGGCGCGAGGCGCGGGTCCACGAAGCCGTGCGACCTCTGGCTGCGCCGCAGACGCGGGGATCGGTGGTGAGCCCGGAATCAGCCCGCGATGTAGACCTTGCGCAGCGTCTCGCGCACCGTCCACACCGTGCGCATGCCTGCCGTCAGGCGCGCGACCGACCCCGCGCGGAGCTCGATCGGCTCGAGGGCCGGGTCGTCGAATGACACGGTGGCCGAGCCGGACAGCACGACGAAGACCTCGTCGGCCTCGACGTCGGTCGACGCGCCCGGCGTGTGCTCCCACACGCCGAGTTCGATCCCCCCGAATCCGCCGAGTTCGGCGAACCCGGTGGCCGGGGAGCCCTGCACGACCTGGTCGGCGGGCAGCGGCTCGAGGTCGAGCTCGAGGGACGCGGCATCCGTCACGATCGCGGGGTTCACGAGTCGAACCCCAGACCGAGCGCGTCGAGCGTCTTGAGCAGCAGGTTGCGCTTGCCCTTGTTGTGGTCGGCGCGGTCCAGCGACCAGCGGGTGGCGTTGATGCCCATCGACGCCGCGGGCTCGGGAGGGAACGGGAGCGGGCGCTTGCGCACCATCTCGAGCTGAGTGCGCTCGTTCTCGACGCCGTCGAGCAGGTCGAGCATGACCTCGCCGGCGAAGCGGGTCGACCCGACGCCGAGCCCGGTGAAGCCGGCGGCGTACGCGACGCGGCGGTCGCGCGCGGTGCCGAAGAACGCCGTGAACTGGGTCGAGGTGTCGATCGCACCGGCCCACTGGTGAGTGAAGCGCAGCCCCTCGAGCTGCGGGAAGGTGGTGAAGAAGTGGCTGGCGAGCTTGGCCCAGGTCTCGGGCCGATTCTCGTACTCGGGATCCACCTTTCGGCCGTACCGGTAGATCGCGTCGTAGCCGCCGAAGAGGATCCGGTTGTCCTGGGTAATCCGGTAGTAGTGGAACTGGTTCGCCATGTCGCCGATGCCCTGGCGGTCCTGCCAGCCGATCGATGCGAGCTGGATGTCGGTGAGCGGCTCCGTCATGAGCACGTAGTCGTACACGGGAACCGTCATGAGCCGGTTGCGCTTGATGAGCGACGGGAACACGTTGGTGCCGAGCGCGGCACGGGATGCCTCGACCCGGCCGTCGGCGGTCGTCACGACCACGCCCGGTCCGCTCGTGTCGAGGCCGGTGACGTGGGAGCGCTCGAAGATCACGACGCCGCGTTCCTCGCAGACGCGAGCGAGCTCGGCGGCCATGCGGGCGGGATGGACCATGCCGCACGCGTTCTTCTCCCACACCGCAGCGAGGTACGTGGGGGAGTGGACGGATGCCTGGGCCTCGGCCCGGTCGAGATAGACCACGCCTTCCTCGCCCTCGGCGGCCCACTCCTTCAGCCACTCCACCTGGTGCGGCTCGATCGCGGGAGCGAGCTGCCCGGTGCGCTCGAACTGGAAGTCCATGCCGAAGCGGGCCTCGGAGGCCTCGATCGCATCGAGGTTCTCCTGGCCGAGCCGGTCGAGCGTGGGCATCTCCTTCGGCCAGCGGGCCATGCCGTTCTCGTGGCCGTGGGTGAGGCTGGCCTCGCAGAAGCCGCCGTTGCGGCCCGACGCGGCCCAGCCGACGCGCTGCGCCTCGACGACCACGACCTTCGCGTCGGGGTCGCGCTCGGTGGCGAGGAGCGCCGTCCACAGGCCCGTGTATCCGCCACCCACGACGACGAGGTCGGCGCGGTGCGTGCCGACGAGCGCGGGCCGGTCGGGAAGGAGGCTGTCGGGAAGGTCGTCGCGCCAGAACACCGAGTGCTTCGTGTCGGCGAGGGAATGCTGGACGACGGATGCTGCCGGCCGCTGTCGTTCGAAGACGGTCGTGCCCACGGTTATCAACTCCGATGCGGTGTGTGGTGCTCCCATCCTCACCCGTCGGCCGGGTCGATGCAGGGCTTGCGTGTCGGAAGTTGTCCGGCGGGTCGGACAGGTTGTCGCGGACTCAGCCGGCGACGAGCTCCCCCACGAGCGCATCGACGTCGGCGACCCGGGCATACGTGCCGTCGAGCGCCGCCATGAAGGCGAGGTGCACCTGGGCGCCCGGCACCGTACGGCCGTCGTAGGCGAGGTCGGGTGCGGCGCACGCGTCCTGCGCGACGGCGATGGTGAAGCCGAGGTCGGACGCCGCACGCACCGTCGCGTCCACGCACATGCTGGACATCATGCCCGCGACGACGACCTCGTCGGCGTCCGCTGCGCGCAGCAGCGACTCGAGCCCCGTCCCCAGGAACGCGTTCGGCTCATGCTTGACGATGACGTGCTCCTCGCCGTCGGGTGCGACCCGCGGATCGAACTCCACCCCGGGGGTTCCGGGGGCGAAGAACGCGGCGTCCGGTGCGTCCCACACGTGCTGGACGTGCACGACCCGCTCGCCCGACGTGCGGAATCCGGCGAGGAGTCGGGCAGCGGCATCGGCGGCGGAGTCCGGGTCGACGAGCGGGTGCCGCCCGCCGGGGAAGTAGTCGCGCTGGATGTCGATGAGGAGCAGGAGTCGGGTCACCGCAACAGCATAGGGTCGCACAACCGCATCAGCCGCCCGTCATCGTGCGCGCGATCTGCGTCGCGGAGTCGCCCGCGCGCTTGAGCACGAGCGCCACGAGGGCGAGCGCGACGAGCGTCAGCAGCAGCATGATCGTCGACACGGCCGCGATCTCGGGACGCAGCCCGGTCCGCAGTGCACTGAGCACGTACACGGGCCACGGCGTCGTGCCCGACACCTGCACGAAGGCCGCCACGATCGTGTTGTCGAGACTCAGCGTGAACGCCAGCAGGAAGCCGGCGAGCACCGCGGGCATCGCGAGGGCGAGGGTGATCCGTCGGAACGTCGTGAAGGGCGTGGCGTAGAGATCGGCGGATGCCTCCTCCAGCTGCGCGTCCTGACCCACGAGCCGGGCGCGCACGATGTACGACACGACCGCGGTCGCGAACAGCGACGAGCCGACCGACAGGCGGACGATGCCGTCGTTGAACATCGACAGGCCGAGGTCCTGGCCGAGGAAGACCATGAAGGGGAGCAGCGCGACGGCGTCGACGATCTCGGGCGTGACCGACACCAATAGAAGGAGCCCCAGGAACCACCACACCCACTTGCCTGGGTGCCGCGCCATCGCGATCCCGGCCAGGGTGCCCAGGACGGTCGCGATGATCGCCGCGATCAGCGCAGTGATGAGCGATACCCGCACGGCGTTCTGAATCGCCGGCTTCACCAGGATCGAGGCGAAGGCGTCGAATCCGAACCCGTCCCACACCGCCAGCAGGCGGCCGGTGTTGAACGAGTAGACGACGATCACGATGATCGGCAGGAACAGGAACAGCATGACGAGAAGGCCCCAGACGCCGAAGCCGACGTCCGACCATGACCTGCGGGGGCGCCGGCGCGGCGCGGCGCCCGGGCGGGCGGCCCGCGCCTCTGCCTGCAGGATCGTCTCGGTCTCGGTCTGCGTGGTCACGTCGTGGCCTCCAGGATCGCGGCGGGGGCAGCATCCGTCTTCGCGGTCTCGGGAACCGGCCCCAGAACCAGCCGGTTTCGAGAGCGGAACGGCAGCGCGACGAGCCAGATGATCACGGCGCACACCCCGATCGTGACCATGATCAAGAGCATGAGCAGCACCGCCATCGCGGATCCCAGCGCCCAGTTCTGCGCGGTCTGGAACTGTCCGGCGACGAGCTGACCCACCATGTTGCCCTTCGCGCCGCCCAGCACCGTGGCGGTGATGTAGTCGCCCATCAGCGGGATGAAGACCAGCAGCACGCCCGCGATGATGCCCGGCTGCGACAGCGGCAGCGTGACGCGGAAGAAGGTCACGATCTTGCCGGCGCCGAGGTCCTTCGAGGCCTCGCGCAGTGCCGGCCCGACGCGGTCGAAGGCGACGAACAGCGGAAGGACCATCAGAGGCAGGTAGTTGTAGACGACGCCGATGATCACGGCCGCGCGCGTGTAGAGCAGCTCGAGCGGGCCGTCGAGCACGCCGATGCCCTGAAGCACGGTCGACAGCCACCCCTCGGGAGCGAGGATCACCTGCCAGCCGATCGTCCGGACGAGGAAGTTGGTCCAGAACGGCACGAGGACGAGGGCGATGAGGATGCCGCGGCGCTGGGGTTTGACCTTGAAGGCCATCCAATACGCCACCGGGGCCCCGATCGCGAAGCAGAGCACCGTGCCGATGATCCCCACCCACAGGGTGTTCTGGAAGGTCGCGAAGAACGTCGGCGAGATGGCCTCGACGTACCGGTCGAACGACAGGACGTCGTTGGCGTGGGTGCCGAAGACGCCGGGCTTGTAGCCGAAGCTGAACCACACGACCATGGCGACCGGCGCGACGAAGAAGAGGAGCAGCCACGCCCAGGCGGGGACCGCGAGCGCGGGCCCGACCGCACCGGTGGCGCGATTACGCACCGGCGGCAGCCTTCACCTCGTTGTAGATCTCGACGCGGGTGCTCAAGGAGTCGTTGAGCACCTGCTCGTGCATGCTCTCGAGCTGCTCCGGAGTGAAGAAGATCATGTCGAGCCGCTCGACTTCGGCCTCCTCGGCCGCGCCCTGCATGTCTTTGCCGCCGACGTTGTAGCCGACCCATTCGAGGTTCAGCATCTGGTTCTCGGGGGCCATCGCGAAGTTGATGAAGGCGTGGGCGGCCTCGGGATGCGCCGCCCCGGTCGCGATCGCCCAGTTGTCCATCCACAGCTCCGTCTGCGGGCCGGGGAGCACCCACTGCCAGCGGTCGGGGTCGGACGACTCCTGGATGCCGAGTCGCGCGTCGCCGTTCCAGGCCATGAGCAGAGCATGGGTGCCCTGGGGGATCGTGTTGGCCCCTGCGGAGGAGTCGAACGCCGCGACGTGCGGGGCGATCTTCTCGACGAGGAAGGCGCGCGCCGCCTCGAGCTCGTCGGCGTCGTCGGTGTTCCAGTCCACGTCGTTCGCCCAGAAGTACGAGCCGACGACGCCGGCGGGATCGTCCGACATGGCGGTCTTCCCGCTCGCCTCGTTCTGCGCGGCGTCGAAGTAGTCGGCCCACGTCGTCAGTTCGCGGGTGATCACGGTCTTGTCGTAGACGTAGCCCGTCGTGCCCCACGCCTTGCAGATCGAGTAGTCGTTGCTCGGATCCCACGCGCGGCCGAGGAAGGCCGGGTCCATGTTCGCGATGTTGGGGAGCAGGTCCTTGTTGAGCTTCTGCAGCAGTCCCTGCTCGATCATCTGGGGGATGAAGACGCCCGTGGGCACCACGATGTCGTAGCCGGACGTGCCCTTCGCCGCGACGAGCTTGGCGATGAGCTCCTCATTCGATCCGTACGAGTCGAGCGTGACCTTCGGCCCGAGCTCGGCGCTGAACGCCTCCACGACCTCGGGCGCGTCGTACTCGGCCCATGTGTACACCGACAGGCTGTCCTCGAGTGCCCCGCCGGTCGCCTGCGGGGCCGGCGCCCCGCTGCCGCCGGGGGTGCAGGCCGCCAGCACCGTGGCGCCACCGGCGAGCGCGGCGAGGCTCAGGAAGCGGCGGCGCGACAGCTCGCGTGCGATCAGGGGCGCTGCGCCCTCGGGGGCGAGGATGCGGAGCTGCGTACGAGGCTGGGTCATCGGGTACTCCTGGAGTCGGGTCGGGAGCCGAGACGGGTGCTGCGGCTGCGGGCGTGCGACGGGCGTGCAGGTCGTGCGGTGGAGCGTCGGGTGCGGGTCGAGTCGTGCGGGTCAGGCGGTCGGCGGTGCGATGTAGCCGCCCTGCTGCGCGGCGTCCTCGTCGGCGGCGGGGAACAGCAGCACGTGATGCGCGGCCCACGTGCAGACGACGGGATCGCCGATCGAGAGGGTCGGCGCGTCCGGCGTCGGCCGCCGCACGATGAGGCTCTGGTCGGCGCCGAGCCGCACCAGGTACTGCATCGTGTCGCCGAGATGCGACACCCCGATCAGCTCGCCGCGGGCCGTGTTCGCGTCCGGAAGGCTCGGGCCTGCGGCCCCGGAGCCCGCCTTCTCGATGCGGATGAACTCGGGCCGCACCGCGGCCTCGCCGAGGTTCGTGGTCGTGAGCACCGGCGAAGCGGCACGCACCAGCGCGTGCGGCGAGGTGATCGCCGCACCGGCCTCTGCGGCCGGTCCGCGGAAGAAGTTCTGCTGGCCGACGAACGCGGCGACATAGGCCGAGGCCGGTCGCGCGTACACGGTGTCGGCGTCGGCGAGCTGCTCGATGCGGCCGGCCCGCATGATCGCGATGCGGTCGCTCATCGACAGGGCCTCGCCCTGGTCGTGCGTGACGAAGACGAACGTGATGCCCAGGCGGGACTGCAGCAACTTCAGCTCGAGCTGCATCTCCTCGCGCAGCTGGCGGTCCAGCGCGCCCAGCGGCTCGTCGAGCAGGAGCACCGCAGGCCGGTTCACCAGGGCGCGCGCCAGCGCGATGCGCTGCTGCTGCCCGCCCGACAACTGGGTCGGCTTGCGGTCGCCGTACTGGCGCATCTGCACCATGTCGAGGGCCTGGGTGACGCGATCGCGCACCTCGCTCTTCGGAGTGCGTCGCTGCTGCAGCCCGTAGGCGACGTTCTCCGCGACCGACAGGTGCGGGAACAGGGCGTAGGCCTGGAAGACCGTGTTGACGTCGCGCTTGTACGGCGGCGCGGCGAGCACCGAGCGGCCGGAGATGCGGATGTCACCGGCATCGGGGTGCTCGAATCCCGCGATCATCCGCAGCGTGGTGGTCTTGCCGCAGCCTGACGGCCCGAGCAGCGAGATGAACTCGCCGGGCTGGATCTCGAGTGACAGGTCGTCGACCGCGAGCTGCTCGCCGTAATACTTCGTGATCCCCGACAGGGTGACGGCCCCGCGTGCGCCGTCGCCGTCGGGGGGAACCTGCTCCGCCGAAGCCTGCGCTGCGGTCGCCGTGCCTGTGGACATCGTCACCTCGTGAGGGTCCTTCTGGTGCGGGCCGCGCAACGATGCACGGCCTATCGGGTGTGGGGGTATTCAATATGGCGACGCACACACCCGCAACGGAGCCGCGACCGAACCGGACGATCCGGGCCGGTCCTGACGTCCGGTGGGACAGATCGTCCGGGCTTGTGTGACGGTCAGGAAACCGCGGCGTTTCCGCGGTGGCACGACGCGCGGGAACGGATGCCTCGCCCCGGCGCGACATTTCGTCCGCCGTGCATCGTGATCAAAGCGTGCTGGAACCGGGGTTCAGCGAGGTTGGTACCGAGACTCAGCGCTGGCAGGTGGGGCACCAGAACACGATGCGCTCGCGCGTCGGATCGGCGCCCATGCTGCCACCCAGGATGAGAGTGCCGCATCGGCGACAGGGGCGACCTTCTCGTCGATACACCCACGTCGATCGGCCGGCGCGCGCGTCACCCGTGAAGGTGCGTCCTGAACGGTCGCGGTTCGCGCGGATCATGCGGGCTCCGAGATCCACGATGGCCGCAGCATCCGTCTCATTCGCGGGCGTCGTGGGCAGGACGCCGCGCACGAACAGGATCTCGTTCGCGTACTCGTTGCCGAACCCCGCGATGTTGCGCTGGTCCTGCACGGCGACGTGCACCGCGCGGGTGTCGGCCGCCAGTCGACGGGTCGCCTCAGCGGGATCCCACGAGTCGGACAGCGGATCGGGACCGAGATAGCCGACGAGCTGGTCCTCGTCGGTCGTCGGGACGAGCTTGATGTCGGCGAGGTCGAACCCGACGGTCTCCCACTGGACACCGTCGGGGGCCGTCGCCCCGATGATCGCCCGCGCACGGAAGGCGGGAGCGTGCCAGCGCTCACCGCGTCGGTAGACGTGCCATTCGCCCTCCATCTTGAGGTGCGTGTGGAGCGTCCAGGACCCGATGCGGTGGAGCAGGTGCTTGCCGCGCGAGACCACGTCATGCACCACTTCACCGCGCAGGTCCGCGGTGGCCAGCTGCGGGACCCGCAGCTCGAAGCGCGTCACGGTCGCCCCTGCGAGCGCCGCGTCGAGCCGCCGTGCAGCGCGGTAGACGGTGTCGCCCTCAGGCACGTGCGCCTGTCCTGTCCTCCGGTCCCGGAGCGCCTCCCGGCCCCTGAGCCTGTCGGAGGGCATCGCCCGCAGTGAGGCGGCGCAGTGTGAGACCGCGCGGCGACTCCACGAAGCCGGCATCGCGAAGCGTCCTGCCCACAGAGGTGCCGTAGACGAACACGCCGTTCACCTGCTCGATGGTGAGGGTGTCGAGGCGCCGCGCGCGAGCGGTCGCCGCGAGGTCGCGCGTGGCGGCGGCCAGCGCCGCTTCGTCGCCTGTGAACGCGAGCGCGGACTTGCCGCCACGCTCGAGGTACAGCGTGAGCGCGCCGTCGACCAGCACGACGAGGGCGCCCGCCTTGCGACCCGGGCGGTGGGAGACACCCTCCAACGCCGGCCATGCGAGCGCGGCGCCGTAAGGATTTGCCGGATCGGTCGCCGCCAGCGTCACCGCCCGTAAGGGCGGAGGGTCGGAGAGCCCGGCGAACTCGCGCAGCCGGTCGACGGTGGCCGAGGCCGCGAACTGCGCCGCGCCGAGCTTCTCGATCACGTAGCCGCGGCGGCAGTGGCCCGCTTCCTCGAAACCCGCGAGCACGCGATAGGTCTGCGCGAACCCGCCGGGCACGCCCTCCGACTGCACCGCGCCGCGCGTCACCACGCCGTACCGGTCGAGCAGCAGGCTCGCCGTCGCGGTCGCCCGCAAGGCGGCGTCGGGTTCGGCGCTGGGCAGCAGCGACCACCGTCCGCCGATCGCCGGTGGACGAGCGGGAACAGATGCTGCCACCGCGCGCACCGCCGCACCCCGGTAGAGCCGTGCGCGGGGTGTGCGGCGGCTCACCCGATGGGCCTGCGATCCTCCCGACACGAGCGCGCGGACCGGCGCGAACGTGTCGTTGGTCACGAGGCCCGCCCACGTCAGTCGCCACAGCGCGTCGACGACGGACTGCTCGTTCTCGGCGCCGGTGGTCTGCCGCAACTGCGAGGCGAAGTACGCCCCGCCACCGCCGAGCGCCGCGAGCAGCTGCGCGTCGAGCGAGCCGGGTGCGACCTCTTCCGCCTCGTCCGGGAGTGCCAGCGTGAGCGGTACCGCGTCGGCCGGGTGCAGGGCGATCCAGCCGTCGCGGCCGGGCAGACTGCCGTGGCCCGACCACACCACTTCGCCGGTGGCCGTGAGCTCGTCGAGCATGCCGGACGTGTAGTCCGCGACGCGGGCGGGGAGCACGAGCGACTCCCACGCGCTCGCGGGGATCGGCACGCCTGCGAGCTGCTCGACGACCGCGGCGACGCCGTCGATCCCCTCGAGCGGCCGCGTCACGTGCTGCCACACCGGGAGGAAACGGGCGTACGCATGCTGCGGCACCGGCTCGACGCTGCCGCGGATCGCCGCGAGCGAGCGCATGCGGAGGCGGCGGAGCACCTCGGTGTCGCACCACTCCGTCTCATCCGCGCGCGTCGCCCCCGACGCTCCCGAGCCCGTCGAAGGGTCGGGCAGGAAGAAGCCGCTGGTGACGCGTCCCTGCGACTCGAGGCGCTGCAGTGTGAGCCGCGCGACCGCGACGCCGATGCCGAGGCGATCGGCCGCGGCATCCGCCGTGAAGGGTCCGTGGGTGCGCGCGTACCGCGCCACGAGATCGCCGAGCGGGTCGGCCACGGGCTCGAGGAACGCGGTCGGGATGCCGACGGGCAGCGCCGCGCCGAGGGCATCGCGCAGCCGCCCCGCGTCTTCGATCGCGGCGATGCGCGTGATGCCGGCGATGGTCACCGGGATCGCGCGGCGCGCCGAGACGAGGGCATCGAGGAGAGCGGATGCCTCGGCCTCGGTCGCGTTCGGAGCACCGGCACCGTTCGCCTCGACGGCGGATTCCAGGCGGGCGGCGACCTCGGCCGCGTCGAGCGGGCCGAGGAGGCGGAGCAGATCGGCGACGCCCTCGAGCCCCCGCGCGCGGCGCTCGGGGTCGACGCGCTGGGCCTCGCGCTCGAACTGGGCGATCACGTCAGGGTCGAGCAGCTCCCGCATCTCGACCTTGCCGAGCAGCTCGGAGAGCAGGGCGGGGTCGACGGAGAGCGCCGCGGCGCGACGCTCGGCGAGCGGCGAGTCGCCCTCGTACATGAACGCGCCGACGTAGCCGAAGAGGAGGTCGCGCGCGAACGGCGAGGGCTGCGCGGGCTCGGTCTCGATGAGCCGGATGCGCCGCTCGCCGATCCCGCGCATGAGGCGCAGCAGCGACGGCACGTCGTAGACGTCCTGCAGGACCTCGCGGAGCGTCTCGAGGATGATCGGGAAGGTCGGATAGCGGCGGGCGACCTCGAGCAGCTGCGCCGATCGCTGCCGCTGCTGCCACAGCGGCGTGCGCTTGCCGGGGTTTCGGCGCGGCATCAGGAGCGCGCGCGCCGCGCACTCGCGGAACCGGGAGGCGAACAGCGCCGAGCCGCCGACCTCCTCGGTGACGATCTGGTCGAGCTCGTCGGGATCGAAGACGAAGAGGTCCGCGCCCGGCGGCTCGGCCGTAGCATCCGGAATCCGCGCGATGATCCCGTCGTCGCTCGCCACCGCCGATCCGTCGACTCCGAGCCGCTCACGGATGCGGGCGTTCACCGCGAGGGCCCACGGCGCGTGCACCTGCATGCCGTACGGCGAGTGCAGGATCACGCGCCAGTCGCCGACCTCGTCCCTGCCTCGCTCGACAGTGAGCTGGCGGTCGGTCGGCAGCGTGCCGGTGGCCTCGCGCTGCTCGGCCAGGTATGCCAGCAGGTTGTCTTGCGCGAACTCGTCGAGGCCCGCGTCGCGCAGCCGCGACTCGGCCTTGTCGGGCTTCGCCGCGGACACCTCGCGCGAGAACTTGCCGAGCGCTTCGCCGAGCTCGGCGGGACGGCCGATGCCGTCGCCGTGCCAGAACGGCACCTTGCCGGGCTGCCCGAATGCGGGCAGCACGTTGACACGATCGTGGGTGATCTCGACGATGCGCCAGCTCGTGGTGCCCAGGGTGAAGACGTCGTTGACGCGCGACTCGTAGACCATCTCCTCGTCGAGCTCGCCGACCCGCGCGTTCTGGGATTCGCCCGCGATGAAGACGCCGAAAAGGCCCCGATCGGGGATCGTGCCGCCGCTCGTCACGGCGATGTGCTGCGCGCCCGGGCGCCCGGTCAGCACGCCGAGGTCGCGGTCCCAGATGACCCGGGGACGCAGTTCGGCGAATTCGTCGGACGGGAACCTGCCGGCGATGAGGTCGAGGGTCGCCTCGTACGCCGAGCGCGGGAGGGAGCGGAAGGGCGCGCTGCGCTTGAGCGTCTCGTACCAGCCCTCGACGTCGACGGGACCGATCGCGGCGGCGGCCACCGTCTGCTGGGCGAGGATGTCGAGCGGGTTCTGGGGGATCGCGATCGCCTCGATCTGACCCGCGAGCATGCGCTCGGTGACGATCGCGGTGTGCAGCACGTCGCCGCGGTGCTTCGGGAACAGGGCGGCACGGCTCACCTCGCCGACCTGGTGACCGGCGCGGCCGATGCGCTGGAGTCCCGAAGCCGCGCTCGGCGGGGCCTCGACCTGGATCACGAGGTCGACCGCCCCCATGTCGATGCCGAGCTCGAGACTCGAGGTCGCGACCACGCAGCGCAGGATGCCGGACTTCAGCTCTTCCTCGACCTGCGCTCGCTGCTCCTTCGAGACCGATCCATGGTGCGCCTTCGCGAGCACGGCATCGGCCCCCGCCGTCGCGCCGGCCTGCGCCATCATCGCGGCGGGCACGGTCGGATCCGGCAGGTCGAGTCCGAGGCGCTCGGAGTAGATCTCGTTCAGCCGGCCGGTCAGCCGTTCGGCGAGGCGACGGGAGTTGCAGAACACGATGGTCGAGCGGTGCAGCAGGATGCGATCGACGATCGCCTCCTCGACGTGCGGCCAGACCGACCCCGTCATCTCGGTCTCGCCGGCCCCGGAGGCCTTCGGTCGCGAGGCCGAGGACTGTCCGTCGGCGAACCAGTCCTCGTCGATCGGTTCGTCCGCCGCGCCCGGCTCGTCCCAGGAGCCGTCGCCGTCAGAGCCGAACGGGCTCGGCGGCGGAGGCGGGTTCAGCATGTCGACGATGGGCACGACGACCTTCATGTCGAAGGCCTTGCTCGCGCGCGGCGCCACGATCTCGACGGGCTCCGCACCGCCGAGGAACCGTGCCACCTCGTCGATCGGACGCACGGTCGCCGACAGGCCGATGCGCTGCGCAGGCGGAGCATCGGGTGCGAACGAGCGTCGCAGCGCGTCGAGACGCTCCATGCTCACCGCCAGGTGCGCTCCGCGCTTCGTGGCCGCGACCGCGTGCACCTCGTCGACGATCACGGTGTGGACGTCGCGCAGCGTCTCGCCCGCGCGGCTCGTGAGCATCAGGTACAGCGACTCGGGGGTCGTGATGAGGATGTCGGGCGGCGTCTGCACGAGCTTGCGCCGGTCACCCGCGGGGGTGTCGCCCGACCGCACGCCGACGGTGACGTCGGGGACGCTGAGGCCCAGGCGCCGCGCGGACTGCCCGATCCCGACGAGCGGCGACCGGAGGTTGCGCTCGACGTCGACGCCGAGCGCCTTGAGGGGGGAGATGTAGAGGATCCGGGTGGCAGGGGCGGCAGCATCCCGTCGTTTCTTCTTGCCCTCGGGAGCCAGCGATGCGGGGGCCTTGTCGTGGAAGACGCGGTCGATCGCCCACAGGAACGCCGACAGCGTCTTGCCCGAACCGGTCGGCGCGACGACGAGAGCGTGCTTGCCGGCGGAGATCGCCTCCCACGCGCCCTTCTGCGCGTCGGTCGGGGCATGGAACGCGCCGCGGAACCAGTCCTGCGTAGCAGGACCGAACCGCTCGAGGACGTCGCCCATCACTCCATCTTCGTCGTGATCGCCGACATCGGGCCAGGTTCCGTCCAGGACCGTCGCGTAGGCTCCCTGCGTGCGTGCACCCCCGGCACGCGCTCACCGCCGAGGACCGTGATGGAACCGATGCCCTCGAGCGAGCCCACGGCCCCGGCTCCGCTCACCCGCCGCACCAGTCCGGCGCTCGCCGACCGCTCGTGGATGCGCTCCCGCCGCGTGCAGACGTTCGGGCTCGGCGCCCTCTGCGGCGCGCTGGGGCTCTCGCTCCTGGTGGTCGTCACCACGATCCTCGGAGCGTCGCAGAACCAGGCGCCGCTGGTGCCCGCCGACCCGGCGCCCGTCTCTGAGCCGCGGCCCTCGGCATCCTTCCCCGCCACGCCGTCGCCGTCCTCAGCGCCGACGACCGAGCCGGCGGAGGAGACGGATGCCGCCACCGAGCCGGAAGCGCCCGCCGAGCAGCCGGTGGTCGCGGTTCCGGCTCCCATGCCCGCTCCGGCGCCGACCCAGACGCAGCCGCCGGCGAGCGACGACCAGGGCACGGAGCCGACCAACGGCCGCGGCAACAGCGACAACGCCCCGGGCCGCCAGAAGAAGCAGCCCTGACCGACCGCGGCCCTCGGCGCTTCGCCCGTCGCGACCGCCCGCAGCGCGTGCCGTGACCGAATCGTTGGGAGCACGATCGCGGCCTGAATCGGCGAAGCCGATAGTGTCGCTGCACCCCCTCGATGGAGACGCCTTGCGACGACCGCTTCCTCTCGCCTTCGCTGCCCTGGCAGTGGTGGGCGTCATCACCGCCTGTGCCCCGACTGCTGAACCGGCGTCGATCCCCACGCCGGATCCGGCGGAATCGATCCAGCCGTCACCGACCCCGACGGTGCCGATCATCCCCGGCGGTGAAGCTCCTCCCACGGTGTTCGCGGGGGACTGCGCCTCCGCCGTCTCGACGGCGCAACTGATCGCCGCCACCGGTGTGGACGGCATCGAGGTCGCCCGACGCGACCAGAGGTGGACCCGCTCGATCGACAACGTCGGCGGTCTCGTGTGCGAGTGGCAGGGAGGCGGCGTCACCGGCAATGTCACGATCCTCCCGAAGTCCGGCCTCGAGGGCGCGCGCCTTCCTGGCGACGTCTCGGACGCCTACTTCGGTCTCTGCGGGTGGGACTGCGCTTGGCAGTGGGAGTCGCCGGAGCTCTGGGTCATGGGCTACTCGAGCGATCTCGCCGATCGCGGGCGAGACGAGGCCGACCGGATCGGTGCCCAGATCGGTGCGGGAATCGCGAGTCGCACCGCCGTCGCGGGGCTCGGTTGGCAGCGGGATCGCGAGCAGTGGTGGCCCACAGCTGAGTGTGCGGATCTCGCCGCCGAACTCGCCTCGCACATCGGTGCCGACGTCACCGGCGAGGCGGCCGGCTACCACGACTCGCCCAGTCCGGCTACCGCTCTGGCAGACATCGCGAGTCACCGCACGTGGTGCGGATTCTCGAGTGCGGGGCAGCAGATCGCGCTCGCGGTCTTCGAGTCCGGAGCCGCCTGGGATCTCCCGTGGGCAGACCTGGGAGAACCCGTGGACCTGGGCGTGCCCGGCGTGCGCGCGTTCTCATCGACCCAGGGCGGCTACCTGGGCGGCGCCGTGTACGAAGCGACCGACGGCGTCAACGCCATGAACGTCGAGATCGCCCCCGACAGTGGCTGGGGACAACAGGAACTCGCCGCGGTGTTCGCGGCTGCGTTCGTCGCGCCCTGAGCGCGGTCGTCAGTGCTCGTCGGGCATGAGGATCCAGAACAGCAGGTACATCAGGATCGAGACGCCGAAGAACACGGTCGAGCCGACCCACAGCACACGCACCGGCACCACGCTGCAGCCGAAGCGGTCGGCGATGCCCTGGCAGACTCCGGCGATCATGCGCCCTTTCAGCGGGCGGACCAGGCGATGCATGCGTTCATCATGGCCCGGTGGCACCGCCGGCGCCAGAGGTCAGCGCTCGGAGGGCACCAGGATCCACAGCAGGATGTAGATCCACAGCGACAGACCGAAGAAGACGACCGCGATCAGGGTGAGGATGCGCACGAGGGTGACGTTCCACCCGAAGCGGTTGGCGATGGCGGCGCAGACGCCGGCGATCCATCGGCCCTGCTGAGGTCTGACGAGTGCGTTCATGGCTCCATCCTGCTCGTGTCGGTGAGCGCCCGCACGGGTGCGAGCCCCCCGCTTCGCGCGGGGGCCAGGCCGCGGCATCCGTCCCTGTTCCGAAGAAGGATGCCGCGACCCGGCGTCAGCGCTCGGTGAGCGTGCCGTCGCGGTCGAGCTCGAGCACGAGGCTCACGCCGATGCGTTCGAGGAACGCGTCGTCGTGGCTCACGATCAGCACCGCGCCGCGGTACGCGGCGATCGCGTCGACGAACCGGTCGACCGTGTCGAGGTCGAGGTTGTTCGTCGGCTCGTCGAACACGAGCAGCTGCGGCGGCGGATCGGCGAGCATGAGCCGCGCGAGCGCGACCCGGAACCGCTCACCGCCCGACAGCGTCCCGACCGGACGCTCGACCGCGGCTCCTCGGATGAGGAACCGTGCGAGCCGGTTGCGCAGCTCGACGATCGTGACGTTCGGCGCCGACGGGGCGACGTTCTCGAGCACGGATGCCGCGTCATCGAGTCCGTCCACGCGCTGCGGGAGGTAGCCGACCCGGTCGGTGTGCAGCGTTCCGTGGGCGGAACTCCTCAAGAATTCGTCAGAACGGCCGTCCGACCGCCCTGCGGACCCTGAGGCGTCGGAAACTGAGGAGTTCGTGTCGCCGCTGCCGACCAGCTTCTCGAGCAGCGTCGTCTTTCCGGCGCCGTTTGGGCCGATCAGCGCGACCCGCTCGGGTCCTTGGATGATCCACGAGCGCTCGCCGTCGCCGAGCGTGGCGATCCGACGCCCGGCCGGAACACCCGGGTCGGGCAGGTCGATCTTCACGATGTCGTCGTCGCGCACGCGGCGCTCCGCGGCATCGAGCGCGTCGCGGGCGGATGCCTCGCGATCGGCCTTCTCACCGCGCAGCTTGCCCGCCGACACCTGCGCGGCCATCCGGCGTCCGTTCGCGACGATCTTCGGCACGCGCTTCTCCTCGAACGCCTTCTGCCCCATCGCTGCGCGGCGCGAGATCGTCGTCTCGGCCTCGATGCGCTGGCGCTTCTCGCGTTTGACGGCCTGGCGCGCGGCGCGCTCGGCATCGCGGGCGGCGCCTTGCTCGGCATCCAGCCACGCCCGCCACTCGGAGTACGGGCCGCCGAAGACCGACAGCGAGTTGGCGTAGAGCTCGGCGGTGTCGTCCATCAGCTCGAGCAGCGACGTGTCGTGGCTGACCACGATCAGCGCACCGCGCCACGAGCGCACCATGTCGTGCAGACGTGCACGCGCCTCGCGGTCGAGGTTGTTGGTGGGCTCGTCGAGCAGCGCGATCGACGCGCCACGCAGCCGGATGCCGGCGATCGCGGTGAGCACCGCCTCGCCGCCGGACAGCTGCCCGACGCTGCGGTCGAGCATGTCGGGGACGAGACCGGCGTCAGCGAGCGCCGCGTGCGCGCGCGCCTCGATGTCCCAGTCGGAGCCGACCGCGTCGAAGTGACGCGGGTCGGCATCGCCGGACTCGATGGCGCGCAGCGCCCGGAGCGTGTCGCCCACGCCGAGCAGGTCGGCGACGGGCCGGTCGACGTCGAGCGTCAGGCGCTGCGGAAGGTACGCAGCATCCGTCGTCCGTGCGATGTGACCGCCCGAGGGCGTGAGCTCGCCGGCGATGAGCCGCATGAGCGTGGACTTGCCGGAGCCGTTGCGGCCGACGAGACCGGTGCGGCCCGTGCCGAACGCTCCGGAGACATCCGAGAGCGCGGCGGTGCCGTCGGGCCAGGCGAACGAGACCCGGTCGAGGACGATGGCAGGGGTGAGGGTGTGAGCGGGCATGAGGCCTCCTGTGTCAGACGTGCGCTGACACCGAGGGGCCGCAGAACCGGCGCCCGGGCATGCCGGAGCGGGGTGAGGAAGCGGCGGATCGACGGCAGCGCGAAGTGGTTCAAGCGCTGGCGCGTCGAGAGTCGACGGAGCAGCGCGATTACAGCGCGGTCGCGTCGATCAGCTTCAAGGGAGTTCCTCACGGAGGGGACAAGGCCGTCAGCCACCATAGCCGACATCCCTGGACAGGGCCAGGGACAGGGTCAGATCTCGGCTTTCGTCAGGTCTTCGAGCTGCTTGTCGAGGAAGACCCGCACGTCGTCGAGCTCCTGCTCCGAGACGCTGTGCGTGAGGCCCGGGTACACGCGACCGCTCAGGTCGACGTGCTCGGGCAGCCATTGCGTCGTGTGTTCGACCAGGAAGCCCGGGATGACGTCGTCGTTGGTGCCCCGGCCCCAGAACACCGGGGGTCTCCGCTCGGCGAGCTCGGCATCCTTCGGCAGCTCGCCGGGCGTCACGTAGCCCGACAGGTTGGCGGCGAACGCGAACCGCTGCGGGGCGAGACGCATGGCCTGCAGCGACACCGCTCCGCCCTGCGAGAAACCGAGCAGACCGACGGATGCTGCGCCCTCCGCGTGCGCGTCGACCCAGGCGATCACTGCCTCGGCAGCGCGCGTGACGTGCGAGGGGTCGCGGCCGTCCAGGCCGTCGATCGGGTACCAGGAGCGACCGGGCGCCGGCCACGGCGGAACGAGGGGAGCGGCGAGGCTCGCGACGACGAAGGCGTCGGGAAGGTAGCCGCGCAGGGGATAGAGATCATGCTCATCGGCGCCGTAGCCGTGCAGGAGAAGGAGGAGGTGGCGTCCTGCGAGGGCCGACCGCTCGGTCGACCACAGCACGGCGTCGGCATCGAGAACGAGCGCTTCCGGCATGCCCTCATCCTGGCACGCGACGCCGACACGGCCGAGGCCGGAACAGCGGTCCTCGTCGCGGGTGGGTCGCGCGGGGTATACAAGAGGCATGTCCGTGCGCACTCCCGACCCCGAACCTGCGGGCGACGAGCCGTTCGGCCCGCCGGCCGGCAATGTCTCGAACCCTGCGTGGCTGAGCGACATCGAGCTCGAAGAGGCTCGTCGCCGGCTGCCCATGCTCTACGTCGAGGGCGTTCCGGTGCGCACCGACGGCATGGGTCAGGTCACGCAGGTCGGCATTCTGCTGCGGGCGACGCCCATCGGGGAGATCTCGCGCACCATCGTGTCGGGTCGCGTGCGGTACGGCGAGACCGTCCGCGACGCGCTGTTCCGGCACCTCGAGAACGACCTCGGGCCGATGGCCTTCCCCATGCTGCCGCCGCAGCCGACGCCGTTCACCGTCGCCGAGTACTTCCCGCTCCCGGGCGTCAGCGCCTACCACGACGACCGGCAGCACGCGGTGTCGCTCGCGTTCGTCGTCCCCGTCACCGGCACGTGCGAGCCACGTCAGGACGCGCTCGAGGTGACCTGGCTGACGCCGGAGGAGGCGGCATCCGATGCCCTCTCCGCCGAGATGGAGGGCGGCCGCGGCACCCTCGTGCGCATGGCGCTCGCAAGCGTCGGCGCGCTGCGCTGACCCTCGCGCCCGCCCGGATCCCGCCCTCGCGCGGTGTCGCCGCCCGCGCATAGGCTCGCAGGGTGACTCTCGCACCCCTGCCCTTCCCGTCCGACGCCGCCGGCTGGGCGGCCTTCGCGACCGCGCGCCCGGCCGAGCGCATCGCCCGCGTGCACGAGATCGACGCCCGCCTGACCTCCGGCGCGGAACTGACGACCGCGGCACGCCTCGAGCTCTGGAACGACGCCGACATCGCCCTCGCCGAGGCGCTGAGCGAGGCCTACGTCGTGAGCGAGGCGCACCCCGACGCCGAGGTGCGCGAGATCGCGGAGTCGCAGGTGCAGGCGGTCGAGTCGCTGTCGGCGGCGCGCCTCTTGAACCGCGATCTGTGGAATTCGTTCGCGGATGCCTCGACCGACGGTCTCGACGCAGACCAGGCGCGTCTGCTCACGCACCTGCTGCGCGACTTCCGCCGCGGTGGCGTCGAGCTGGACGAGGCGGACCGCGAGCGTGCCCGGCAGCTGGCCGACCGCGACACCGAGCTGTCGCTGGCGTTCTCGCGCAACATCCGCGACGGGCGCCGCGAGATCACCGTTCCGGCGGAGGGCCTGGGCGGAATGCCGCAGGACTTCATCGACGCCCACCCCGCCGATGCAGAGGGCCGGGTGACGCTGTCGACCGACTACCCCGACCTCATGCCGGTCCGCGACTACGCGCACGACCGTGCGACCCGCGTCGCGCTGGTGAGCGCCTACAACGACCTCGCGTGGCCCGAGAACGACGGGATCCTGGCCGAGCTGCTCGACGTGCGCGCCGAGCGCGCCCGTCTGCTCGGGTACGCGGACTGGGCCGACTACGAGACCGAGACCCGCATGATCGGGTCGGGGGCCGAGATCCCGGCATTCCTCTCCCGGCTCGACGACGCGTCACGGGCGGCGACGGATGCCGAGTACCCGATCCTGCTCGAACGCCTGCGCCGTGACATCCCCGATGCCGACGTCGTCTCGATCGCCGACTTCTGGTACCTGCTCGGCGCGATCAAGCGCGAGCAGTATGACGTCGACGCACAGCTCGTGCGGTCGTACTTCCCGTTCGAGCGCGTCGTCGCGGGCATTCTCGATGTCACCGGCCGGCTGCTCGACGTCGAGTATGTGCCGGTCGACGCCCCCGCGTGGCACGACGACGTGCGGACCTACGACGTCGTGCGCGACGGCGATCGCCTCGGGCGCATCCACCTCGACCTGCACCCGCGCGAGGGCAAGTTCAGCCACGCCGCTTGCTTCCCGCTCGCGCCCGGCGTCTCCGGACGCGTGCTTCCCGAGGCGGCGCTCCTGTGCAACTTCTCGCGCGGACTGCTCGAGCACGACGAGGTGGTGACGTTCTTCCACGAGTTCGGGCATCTCGTGCACGACATCCTGGGCGGCCGGCAGCGCTTCGCCCGCTTCAGCGGGGTCGCGACCGAGTGGGACTTCGTCGAAGCTCCCAGCCAGCTCCTCGAGGAGTGGGCATGGGACGCCGAGGTCCTGGCCTCGTTCAGCGCGAACGCCGACGGCGAGCCGATCCCGGCCGATCTCGTCGAGCGCATGCGCACCGCCGACGCCTTCGGGCGTGCGCTCGAGGTGCGCCGCCAGCTGGGGCATGCCAACGTGTCGTATCACCTGCACGTCGACCGGCCCACCGACCTTCAGGCCGAGACGGAGCGGCTGTACGCAGCATCCAGTCCCGTCCAGCCGCTGGGCGGACTTCACTCGTATGCCGGATTCGGGCACCTCACGGGGTACGGCGCCTGCTACTACACCTACCAATGGAGCCTGGTGATCGCGCGCGACCTGCTGAGCGGGTTCGGGGCGGGATTGATGGACCCCGAAGCCGCCCATCGCTACCGCGCGGAGGTGCTGGAACGGGGCGGATCGCGGGACGCGCGGGACCTCGTCGAAGCGTTCCTGGGGCGCCCTTCGTCGTTCGACGCGTACCGCGAGTGGCTCGCGGGCGAATGACGTTTCGCGCACACAGCGCGGCGTTGTAGGGTTCACCTACCCCCGAAGCGCAGTCACCCGCGACACACCCCCCGGTGTCGTCGAGGACGGTGCGGCCACCGCTGCCCGCGCGCGCGGCGATCCGTTCGCCGGCGCGGCGGGCGCGGTACCGCACGCCTCCGCCGCGAGCACTCGCCGAAGTTGCACCACCCTCGCCACAGAAAGCGGAGATACCGATGTCCGACCACGCCCAGAGCGCCGGAAACACGGGTCAGGACGACCCGACCCCGTTCGACAACCTCATCGGCGACACGGCGACCACCGCGTTCGGATCGGGCTTCACGACGACGTTCCGCGGATACGACAAGGAAGAGGTCGACGCGGCCATCGCCGGGCTCGACGCGCGCATGCGCGCCGCCAGCGACGAGGTCGCACAGCTGAAGCAGCACCAGCGCCGCGCGGGTGCCGCCGTCGCCCAGAGCCGCGCGAAGGCCGAGCGCCTCGAGGCCGAGCTGCAGACGGCCAACGAGCGCCGTCAGGCCGAGATCGATGCGGCGATCGCCGAACGCCAGGCCGAGATCGACGCCACCCTCGTCGCTCGGCAGGAAGAGGTCGAGCGTCTCGAAGCGGCTCTCGCCGAAGCCGAGCAGACGCGCCAGGCCGACCTCGAGCGCGTCGCGGCCGAGGCATCGGCCGCCCGCGAGGAAGAGGGCGACGCGGTCCAGCGGCTGCAGGGCGAGCTCGAACTCGCGAACGCCAAGATCGCCGATGCCGAGCAGCGCGTGCAGACCCTGAGCGACGAGCTCGTCGGCGCGACCACCGAGTCGCCCAACCGTCAGCAGTTCGAAGAGGTGCTGCGCGTCGCCGAGGACCAGGCGAGCCTGCTCATCCGCAATGCCACGATCCAGGGCGACCGCCTGCTCGAGGCCGCGCGCGAAGAGATCGCGAACCGCCGCGCATCCGCGCAGGCCGAGGCCGACGGCATCGTCTCGCAGGCGCAGCACGACGCCCAGCAGATCCAGCTGAAGATCGACACCGAGCTCACCGCGCACGAGGCGCGCCTCGAGCGCGAGGCCGCGCATGCGGCCGAGAAGGTGTCGCAGGCCGAGCGCGAGGCCGCTGCCATCCGTTCCGAGGCCGAGAAGGGCGCGGCCGTGCTGCGCTCGACCGTGGCCCGCGAGACCGCCCGCGACCGCTCGGAGGCCGAAGAGACGGTGCGCGAGCTGCGTCTGCGTGCCCTCGAGTTCGAGGCATCCCTCACCCGCCGCCAGGATGACGCGCACCAGGAGTTCCTCGTGCTGCACAACCAGGCGGTCGCGCACGCCGAGCGCATCACGCAGGACGCCAACGAGCAGGTCACCGCATCGCTCGAGCACGCCCAGCGTGTGTCGGTGAAGGCCGAGGACTTCGAGCGCCTCATGCGCGCCCAGTCGCAGCAGATCGAGGCCGACGCGCAGCTGCGCGCCCGCGAGCACCTCGACCGCGCACACGTGAAGGCCGAGCGCATCATCGACCTCGTGACGACCCACTCGCAGTCCGTGCTCCGCGACGCCGAGGACCGCACCCGCCAGCTGCGCTGGCAGCAGCACCAGCTGATGAGCTTCATGGCCGAGGTCAAGGAGCTGATTCGCCCCGAGACCCCCCTCACGTCGGCCGAAGACGCCGCCAGCGACGAGATCGAGACGGACGACACGGATGCTGCCGCCGCCGTGGACGCCGAGACCGCGGTCGCCGTGACCGAGGTCGACCAGGCTGAGGCCGCCGAGGTTGCGGACGGCGAGGGCGCAGGACCCGAGGGTGAGCACGGGGACGGCGAGCAGACCGAGGGCGAGCAGACCGAGGGCGAGCACGCCGAAGGCTGACCCCTTCCCCCCGCTCGTCGAGCGGAGCGCGCTCCGGCGCGCGAAGACGAAACGCCCCGGACATTCCGCAAAGTCCGGGGCGTTTCGTCTCGCTCGTGCCTCGCTCGCTCAACGAGCGAGGAACGAGGTGGCCGAGTTCGGAGATCCCGCGGAAGTCGGACGATCCCGCGGGGATCGGTCCGACTCTCGCCAGAAATCCGAGTTTCGCGGGGAGTCAGGCCGGCGAAGTCTCGCGGGCGATGGCGGCGAGGAAGGCGTCGATGTCGTTCTCGGAGGTGTCGAAGCTGCACATCCAGCGGACCTCGTTCTTCGCAGCATCCCAGTCATAGAACTTGAACGAGGTGCGCAGGCGCTCGGCGACGCCGTCGGGCAGGGTGGCGAAGACGCCGTTCGCCTGCGTCGGCTGCGTGAACTCGATGCCCGAGATCGAGCCGTCGGCGAGCCCCGCCTCGATGCCGTGGCGCAGGCGCTGGGCCATGGCGTTGGAGTGCGAGGCGTTGCGGTGCCACAGGTCGCCCTCGAGGAGCGCGAGCAGCTGCGCCGACACGAAGCGCATCTTCGACGCGAGCTGCATGTCGAGCTTGCGGAGGAACTTGAGTCCTTCCGACGCCGACGGGTTGAGCACGACCACGGCCTCGCCGAGCATCGCACCGTTCTTGGTCCCTCCGAAGCTCAGCACATCCACGCCCGCGTCGCGCGTGAACGCGCGGAACGGCACATCGAGGGATGCCGCCGCGTTCGAGATGCGCGAGCCGTCCATGTGGACATGCATGCCGAGGCTGTGCGCGTGGTCCGCGATCGCCGTGATCTCGTCCACCGTGTACAGCGTGCCGAGCTCGGTCGACTGGGTGATCGACACCACGAGCGGCTGCGCGCGGTGCTCGTCGCCCCAGCCCCACGCCTCACGGTCGATGAGCTCGGGGGTGAGCTTGCCGTCGCCCGTCGGGACGGTCAGCAGCTTGATGCCGGCCACGCGCTCGGGCGCGCCGCCCTCGTCGACGTTGATGTGCGCCGTCCCGGCCGAGACCACCGCGCCCCAGCGGGGGAGCATCGACTGCAGCCCGACGACGTTCGCACCGGTGCCGTTGAACACCGGGTACGCCTCGACGCCTTCGCCGAAGTGGCGCGCCATCACCGACTGCAGACGCTCGGTGTAGACGTCGTCGCCGTACGCGACCTGGTGGCCGTCGTTGGCGGCGGCGATCGCCGCGAGCACCTCGGGGTGGATGCCGGAGTAGTTGTCGCTGGCGAAGCCGCGCAGGTTCGGGTCGTGGATCGTGGTCACGGGTGTCCAATCTCGTATCGCGTGCGGCCGCACCGCGGCCGTCACAGCGAGGGGTCGGTGAGCTCGACGATGGTGTCGTTGATGTCGGCGGCCTCGGCGATCCAGAGGTCGGCGAACCGGTGCGCGAGGGCCTCTTCGAGTCCGTCGAGGCTCTTCACGCGGAAGATCACGGATGCTGCGGCCTGCGGCTTCCCGGAATCCCGGGCGTCCTTCGCGAAGCCCTGTGCGACGGCACGGGCCCACGCCTCGGTCGCGGCCTTCACCGCGGCGTAGTTCGCGCCGCCGGCGAGCGGACGCGCCACCGCCGTGGACGACACCACCGCGAGCCGGCCCGCCTCGGAGGCCCGCAGATCGGCGTCGAACGCACGGCTCACGTGGCGCAGCGCCGTGAGGGAGCCCTCCAGGAAGCGGAAGTCGGCGTCGCTCTGCCCGGCCAGGCCGCCTCCGCCGCGCCACCCGCCCACGAGGTGCAGCACCCCGTCGACCGGGCCGTCCTCCGCGTGGATGCGATCTGCCAGCGCCGCTACCTGAGCCTCGTCACCCAGGTCGCACACCTCGGTGCGTACCCTCCCCGCGGTGCCCCCGGCCAGGGATGCGGCATCCGTCTCCAGTGATTCGACAAGATCCCGCAGCTTGCCCTCATTGCGGCCGACGGCCACCACGCGCGCACCGGCGTCGCGGAGGACGCGGGCGGCGGTGAGGCCCGACGCGCTGGTCGCTCCGGCGATGATCACGAGTCTGTTCGAGACGCTCATGTGTCCACCCTTCCACGTCGCGAAGGGGCGTTCTCGGCGAGAGGCGAGGCCTCGCCGAGAACGCCCGTGTCGGCGTCAGGAATCGCGCCCCGTGATCCCGGCGGTGGACTCGATGACCGGCTTCATCTTCTTGTCGAGCGCCTCGAAGAACATCGACAGCGGGAACTCGTCGTCCAGGACCGCGTCGGTGTAGCCCCTCGGGGCGCCGGCGAGGATCTCGACGGGGAGCCCCCGCGCCCACCGCGAAGCGGGGTTGGGCGTCAGCGTGGAGCGCACGAGATCGTACGCCGCGAGCCAGTGCGCGGTCTTCGGCCGGTCGATCGATCGCCAGTACAGCTCGTCGATCGCCTCGCCGAGCGCGATCACCGCGGCGGGCACGTCGTCCCAGTCGAAGGCGAGCGCGGTGTCGGTCCAGTGCAGCACGTCGCGCTGGTGCAGCCACGCGAACAGCAGCTGGCCGCCGAGTCCGTCGTAGTTGCGCACGCGCGAGCCCGTGATCGAGAACCGGAAGATGCGGTCGAAGATCACCGCGTACTGCACGAGCTTCGCGTGGTCGAGCATCTCGGCCTCGGCGGCGTCCAGGCTCTCGCCCGCCTCGACCCGCGCCGTCAGGCGTCGCTCGATCGCGACGCACTCGCGGAACGCCGTGAGGTCGCACCGCAGCTCTTCGAGCGAGTACAGGAAGTATGGCATCCGCTGCTTGATCATGAACGGATCGAACGGCAGGTCGCCGCGCATGTGCGTGCGGTCGTGGATGATGTCCCACATCACGAACGTCTTCTCGGTCAGCTCCTGGTCGTCGAGCATGCGCGCGGCGTCGGCGGGGAGGTGGAGCTTCGTGATGCCTGCCGCGGCACGGACGACGCGGCGGTAGCGCGCGGCCTCGCGGTCCTGGAAGATCGCGCCCCACGTGAACGTCGGGATCTCGCGCATCGCGACGGTCTCGGGGAACAGCACCGCGGAGTTCGTGTCGTACCCGGGGGTGAAGTCGACGAACCGCAGCGACACGAACAGCTTGTTGCCGTAGTCGCCGGCCTCGAGCTGCGCGATGAACTCCGGCCAGATCACCTCGACGAGCACGGCCTCGACGTGGCGGTCGCTCGAGCCGTTCTGCGTGTACATCGGGAACACGACGAGATGACGGATGCCGTCGGCCCGGTGCTGCTGCGGCTGGAAGGCTTCGAGCGACTCGAGGAAGTCCGGGACGCCGAACCCCTGGTCCATCCAGCGATCGAAGTCGCGCACCGACGCGGTGAGGTACTCGGCGTCGTGCGGGAAGGCGGGCGCGAGCGCGCGGATGCCGCTCGTGATCTCGGTGACCAGGGCGCGTGCTTCGGCGTGGGCGGCAGCATCCGGAATCGATCCGTCCTGCACCTGGAGGCTCTGGATCGCGGTCGCCGCGGCCTTGAGGCGCAGCCAGGCGTCACTCGACTCGGCCACGCGGGCGTCCTCGACGACCTCGGGTTCGCCGACGATCGCCTTCGACGTGTGAAGGGTGCTGCTGGACATGGTGAACCTCCGATCTTCGAGTGCGGTTTCACTCCTGATTCTAGAGAAGTTCCCTTGGTTCCGAGATTCGGCAGGAAAGTTTCCTGTTCGCGCGACTAGTGTCGAATCATGCCCACCCTGGATGACGCGATCGATGCCGCCATCGTGCGCGAGGTGTCGAAGGACGCCCGCGCCACGCTCGCCGACCTGTCCGCAGCCGTCGGGCTGTCGGTGTCCGCCGTGCAGGCGCGACTCCGCCGCCTCGAGAGCCGCGGCGTCATCACGGGCTACCGCACCCTCGTCGACGCCGAGGCCGTCGGAAAGCCGCTCGCCGCGTTCGTCGAGATCACGCCGCTCGACCCCGCGCAGCCTGACAACGCGCCCGAGCTGCTCGAACACCTCACCGAGATCGAGGCGTGCCACTCGATCGCGGGCGACGCGAGCTACATCCTGCTCGTGCGGGTCGCGTCGCCGCGCCATCTGGAGTCGCTGATCCGCGACATCCGTGCCGCCGCCTCGGTCAACACGCGCACGACCGTGGTGCTGCAGACGTTCTACGAGAACCGGCCGATCCTCCCGGCCTGAGCGCGCCGAACTCGCAGCGCGGGGGTCTCGCTGTTCCGCGCAGATCGCGGGCGCCGGCGCAAGCCCTCGTTCAGCCCTGTCTGCGTCGGTACCCTCGCGGCATGGACCCCAGGACATGCTCCGACGGCCGTGGTCTGCTCATCGTGCGGAACGTGCGATCCGGGTCCGCCGTGATCCGCTCGGATCCGGCGGGCACGTTCGCCGAGCGACTGCCGGCCGCACGGGTGCACGAGCTCGCCGAGGGGGAGGACCTCGCCGAGGTCGTCGATGCGGCGATGCAGACGGATGCCGCACCCGACGTGCTGGGGATCTACGGCGGCGACGGCTCGGTGTCGCGCATGGCGCACCTCGCACGACAGCACGATCGACCGTTGCTGGCCATGCCCGGCGGCACGTTCAACCACTTCGTGCGGGCACTCGGCGTGGAGAGCGTCGACGATGCCATCGATGCTCTCGCGGCCAGCTCGACCGTGGAGGTCGGTGTGGTGGAGGCGACGGCCGACGCCGACGAGACGGTGACCGTCCTCAACGTGGTGTCCGTGGGTGCGTACCCGGAACTCATCGAAGAGCGCGAGCGCCGCAGCAGCCTGGGCAAGTGGCTCGGCGGCGCGGTGGCCACAGCGGTCGCGCTGCGGCGCGCCGAGCCGCTGACGATCGTCCGCGGCGGCAGGCGGGCCCGAGTCTGGTCGGTCTTCGTCAGCGTCGGCCGCAACGATCCCGACCGTGTCGCGACGATGCAGCGGCAGGAGACGGATGCCGCCGTGCTGGATGTGCGCATCCACCACGCGCGCGGATCCAAGGTCCGCGCCTTCGCGTCGCTCGCGTTCGGCAAGCGGTCGGCGGCCGTGCTGCGCGCGATCGGGCTGTTCCCCCGCGACGCCGACATCGAGCGGCTCGTGGTGCGGGAGCTCGAACTCCAGGTGCGCCCCGAGCCGGGGCATCCGTCCGTCTTCGTCCACGACGGCGAGCTCGAGGAGCGGGCTCCCGGCGGCTTCACGCTGCGGTGCGTCGCCGTGCCGCGGGCGGTGACGGTGTTCGCGCCCGCTCAGCGACCGGACGTCGGTCGCTGAGCGCCCCTACCAACCCCCTTGGTTCGTTCGTCACGGATGTACGTGGAATGCCCATACGGGCGTACATCCGTGACGAACGAGCGAAGGAGAGAGCGGCGGATGCGGGCGTGACGCCGGCGGGTCAGTCGTGCTGGGGGAAGCCCAGGTTGATGCCGCCGTGCGACGGGTCGAGCCAGCGCGAGGTGATCGCCTTCTCGGCCGTGAAGAACTCGAAGCCGTGCGGGCCGTAGGCCTTGGCGTCGCCGAAGAGCGACGCCTTCCAGCCGCCGAAGGAGTGGTACGCCACCGGGACGGGGATCGGCACGTTGATGCCGATCATGCCCACGGTCGCCTCCCGCTGGAAGCGCCGGGCCGCGCCGCCGTCGTTCGTGAAGATGGCCGTGCCGTTGCCGTAGCGGCTCGAGTTGATGATGTCGAGGCCCTCCTCGTAGCCCTCGACGCGCACGACCGACAGCACCGGGCCGAAGATCTCGTCGGTGTAGACCGTCGAGGTCGTCGGCACGTTGTCGATCAGGGTCGGTCCGAGCCAGAAGCCGTTCTCGTCGCCGTCGATCTCGACGTCGCGCCCGTCGACCACGACCGAGGCGCCGTCGGCTCCGGCGACGTCGAGGTACGACGTCACCTTGTCGCGGTGCTGACCCGTGATGAGCGGACCCATGTCGCAGCCGCGGGTGCCGTCGCCCACCTTGAGTCCCGCCATGCGCTCGGCGACCTTCGCGACGAACGCGTCGGCGACGGTGTCGACGGCGAGCACGACCGAGATCGCCATGCAGCGCTCGCCGGCCGAGCCGAAGCCCGCGTTCACGGCGGCGTCGGCGGCGAGGTCGAGGTCGGCGTCCGGCAGCACCAGCATGTGGTTCTTCGCGCCGCCGAGCGCCTGCACCCGCTTGCCGTGCGAGGTCGCGGTCTCGTAGACGTACTTGGCGATGGGCGTCGAGCCGACGAAAGAGATCGCCCGCACGTCGGGGTGCTCGAGGAGCGCGTCGACCGCCTCCTTGTCGCCGTGCACGACGTTGAAGACGCCGTCCGGGAGCCCCGCCTCGGTGAGGAGGCCGGCGAGCCAATTCGCGGCCGTCGGGTCCTTCTCGGAGGGCTTCAAGACCACGGCGTTGCCGGCGGCCAGCGCGATCGAGAAGAACCACAGCGGCACCATGGCCGGGAAGTTGAACGGGCTGATGATGCCCACCACACCCAGCGGCTGGCGCATCGTGTACACGTCGATGCCGGTCGAGACGTTCTCGGAGTACGCACCCTTGGTCAGGTGCCCGAGGCCGCACGCGAACTCGACGACCTCCATGCCGCGGGCGATCTCGCCGCGCGCGTCGGAGAGCACCTTGCCGTGCTCGGCGGTGAGGATCTCGGCGAGCTCCTCCTTGCGGGCGTTGAGCAGCTCACGGAACGCGAACAGCACGCCCTGGCGCTTGGCGATCGACGCGTCGCGCCACTGCAGCCACGCCGCGGACGCGGCATCCACCGCTTCGCCGACATCTTCGCGCGACGCGAACCGCACCTCCTTCTGGACCGTTCCCAGCGCGGGGTTGAACACCTGGCCGGTGCGCTCGGATGCCCCGGCCCAGGGGGCCCCGTTCACCCAGTGGTCGAGAACCGCCGTCTCGGTGCGCGGCAGGGTGTCAGTCATCGTGTTCCTCCTTCGGAAGCCCTCCTCGTGAGAGGGCGTGCACGTGTCACGCGAGGTCGCCTTCGACCTTCGTCAGAGCTTCATCGTAAATCGACATCGCCTCGTGCACCTCCCCGTCGGTCACCACGCACGGCGGCACGACGTGGATGCGGTTCTCCGCGGCGAAGGGCAGAAGGCCTCGCGAGGTGAGCTCCTTCTTGAGACGCCCGATCACATCGGCGCCGACCGGCTCACGGGTTTCCCGGTCCGAGACGAGGTCGAGCGCCCAGAATACGCCCTCGCCCCGCACCTCGCCGATGAGCGGGTGCTTCTCGGCCAGCGCGGCCAGTCCGGGGCCGATCGCCTCCTCGCCCACGCGGCGGGCGTTGTCGACGATCCCCTCCGACTCCATCGCGTCGATCGCGGCGATGATGGATGCCGCGGCCAGCGGATGACCGGAGTACGTGAGCCCGCCGGGGAAGACGCGATCGTCGAACGTCGCCGAGATCTCGGGCGAGATGATGACGCCGCCCACCGGGACGTAGCCGGAGTTCACGCCCTTGGCGAAGGTGATGAGGTCGGGCACGACGTCGTAGCCCTGGAACGCGAACCAGCGGCCGGTGCGGCCGAACCCCGCCATGACCTCGTCGAGGATGAGGACGATCCCGTACTTGTCGGCCAGGGCCCGCACTCCGGCGAGGTAGCCGGGCGGCGGGAGCATGATCCCGGCGGTGCCCGGGATCGACTCGAGCAGCAGCGCCGCGATCGTCGCCGGGCCCTCGGACTGGATGACCCGCTCCAGGTGCTGCAGCGCCCGCTCGGACTCCTCCTCGGGGGTCGTCGCCCAGAACTCGGTGCGATACAGGAAGGGACCGAAGAAGTGCACGTGCCCGCGGGCGAACTGGTTCGGCATCCGTCGCCAGTCGCCGGTGGCGACGATCGCGGCGCCGGTGTTGCCGTGGTACGAGCGGTACGTCGAGAGCACCGTGTCGCGGCCCCCTTCCCCTCGAGCAGCACAGTGGAGGCGTGCCATGCGGATGGCGTTCTCGATGGCGTCGGCACCGCCGTTGGTGAAGAAGACCTTGGCGAACCCGTCGGGCGCCTTGTCGAGGATGCGCTCTGCGGCCTGCCCGCGGTGCACATTCGCGGTGGCGGGGCCGATGGTCGCGAGTCGCTCGGCCTGCTCGCGGATGGCGGCGACGACGGCAGGATGCTGATGCCCGATGTTGACGTTGACCAGCTGGCTGGAGAAATCGAGCAGGCGGTTGCCGGCGTGGTCCCACACGACGGTGCCCGAGCCGCCGGCGATCACGGGGAGGTCCAGGCCCGCCTGCGCGGACCACGAGTGGAACACGAACTCGCGGTCGAGCTGCTTCGCGAGGGCGTCGAGGTCTTCGGTCATGCGGCCACGTTGCTGGATCGCGACGGCCGGCGCAAGACCCCGTTCGCCCGCCCGACGCCCCCGCGAGGGCGCCGGGACAAAGGGTTTCCGCCGAAACCGGGGATGGTGCCCCCGGTTTCGGCGGAGATGCCCTGGTTCGACGCGAGCGCGCTCAGACACCCACGGCGCGCTCCGCGCGGACCCGCTGCAGGATCGCGACGCCGAACCACACGGCCGGCACGAACCCGACCGCTGTGACGGCGGCGAACAGCATGGGCGTGAAGGGCACCACGAACATCACGACGGTCGGCACGATCGCGAATGCGAGCAGCCACCACGGCACGACGCCGGCGCGGGCGAGGCCTGCCGTGGCGAGCGGGGTCGCGATGAGATTGAGCATCGGGAGCATCGAAAGGATGCCGAAGACCGCACCGCCCTGCACGCCCTCCGAGATCGCGACCGCGGTCGCCGGGTCGAGCTCGAGACCGATCGTCATCGTCCAGAGGTCGAACAGCACCCAGCCGGAGACCAGCGCGTGGCTGAGCGTCGCGAGCAGAGCCCCGATCAGCGTGAGCCAGCCTCCGCGGGCGCCGCGGACGAGTCCGGGCACCGCGAGGAAGCCCAGCGCGAGGAACAGGTTGCCGACGTGCAGCAGGGTGGCCGACAGCTGTGTGAGGGCGGGATCGGCGGCCAGGGAGGCGATGTAGTCCGCGGTCGACTCCGAGGCCTGCGGCGGCGAGGTCGCGATGCCCACGGTGTACAGGGCGGCGCCCGCGATGAGCGCGAGCCCGCCGAGGGCGGCGAGCCGGCGGCCGGGCACCGAGGCCGGTGCTGCGGGCTGTGCGGCGATCGGGGTCTGCGCCGGTGCGGCGGCGGGCGGGGTGTCGTGGGCGGTCATGTCGGTCCTTCCGGTTCAGGAGCTCGCTGTGAGCCGTCACCGAAGCTATGGGCGGCGGATGCTGCGGCGGATCGCCCGCCCGTATCGAGACCTCGCGCCGCGCGGGGGAATCCCGGAAGCCTCCGTTCCGTCTTACGACGGACGCGGGGCGCGCCGCGCGGGCCCTAGTGTGTCGGGCATGACGCCGCGCGATCCCGCCCCGACCGCTGCCTCCTGGATGTCGCGCTACGGCTCAGCCCTGCTCTACATCGCCGGCGGCGCCCTCGTGATCGCCCTCTCGGTCATGGAGTTCGTACTCGACGACCGCGTCGTGGTGCCGCCGCAGGTTCTGATCCCGCCGATCGTGGTCGGCGTCGTCGTCATGCTGGCGCCGCGCCTGCCCCTCACGGCGGCGATCATCGCGGCGCTGTCGCCGCCGTTCAACCTCCTTCTCGGTGCTCCCGGACCGGGCGGTGTGCAGCTGCTCGCGATCATCCTGCTCATCGGGCGCGCGGCCGCGGTGCTGCCCACCCGGCGTGCGGTCTGGGCGCTCGTCATCGGGGCCGCCGCCGCGCTCGCCGCCGGTGTGATGGGGTCGGCCGCCCTGTGGGAGGGACTCTTCACGGTGTCGGTGTACGTCGCCGGTTTCGGCGTCGGACTGCTTGTGCGCCGGGAACGCCGTCAGGCACAGCGCCTGCGCGAGCTCGCCGTCGAGCTCACCGAGCAGCGTGAGGCCGCTGCTGCGGCGGCGGTGATGGCCGAGCGCGCGCGCATCGCACGGGACGTGCACGACTCGGTCGCCCACCAGGTGAGCGTGATGGTGCTGCAGATCGGGGGCCTCCGGCGACTGCTGCCCGAGCGGCCGGATGCGCAGGAGGTGCTGCGAGGCCTCGAGGGCGTCGGCCGTGAGGCGGTGGACGAGATGCGCCGCGTCGTCGGGCTGATGCGCGAGCCCGCCCCCGACGAGCACCCGTCGCTCAGCCGGCTCGAGAAGGTGCTCGCGCCGCTGCGGGACTCCGGGATGCCGATCGCGCTCGACGTCGTCGGGGACCCCGTGGCGCTTCCGCCGCTGCAGGACACCGCCCTCGTGCGGGTGATCCAGGAGTCCCTGTCGAACGTCGTGCGCCACGCGGGCGCGGCCGCCACGGCGATCGAGGTCGTGTACCTCGCGGGCAGCGTGCGCGTGACCGTGACCGACGACGGGGTCTTCCGGTCGGCGGATGCGGTGGGTTCCGCCAGCGGTCATGGCGTCCGCATCATGCGGGAGCGGATGACGGTGGCCGGCGGCTCGCTCAGCGCCGGGCCGCTGGGGGCCGGTTGGCGCGTCGTCGCCGAGGTCCCGGTGCGCGAGAGCCCTGCGCCGCTCGCCGAGAGCGCGGTGGCGCCGTGATCCGCGTGCTGCTGGTCGACGACCAGGCGATGGTGCGCGCGGGTCTGCGCATGGTGCTGAGCGCCGAGACCGATGTCGAGGTCGTCGGCGAGGCATCCGATGGGGCCGAGGCCCTGCGGCTCGTCGCCCGCCACGCCCCCGACGTCGTGCTGCTCGACGTGCGCATGCCCGGGATGGACGGCCTCGAGGCGGCACGCCGGATGTCGCAGGATGCCGAAGGCCCCGGCATCCTCATGCTCACGACGTTCGACGAGCACGAGATCGTCGACGAGGCGCTCTCGACCGGGGTGGCCGGCTTCCTCCTCAAGGCCTCGTCGCCGGAGCAGCTGGTGGACGCGGTGCGTGCTGTCGCCGCGGGGTCGGGCGTGCTCGACCCCGCCATCACGCGGCACGTGATCGACCGGTTCGCGACGGCCCCGCGCGTGGATCCAGGTGCCGCGGCCACGCTCGCGGCCCTCAGCCCGCGGGAGGTCGACGTGCTGAAGCTCGTCGCCGCCGGTCGCAGCAACGCCGAGATCGCGTCGATCCTGTTCCTCGGCGAGGCGACGGTGAAGACGCACGTGAGCCGGATGCTGCTCAAGCTGGGCCTTCGCGATCGCGTACAGGCCGTCGCGTTCGCGTATGAGAGCGGGCTGCTGACCCCGGGCGGCTGATCGCTCGGCCGCCCGGGGTCACGCGGCTATTGGCCGCCCTCGGTGAGGGTGACGTCGATCGGCGTGTACTCGCCGGCGACCTCGACGCCCTCGTCCTTCAGCGCGGCCAGCGCCTTCTCGATGTACTCGTTCGAGTACGCCGAGGCGGCGGGTTCGGTCGTGATGAGCTCGAGGTCGTCCTGGTTCTTCGCCGACAGCGCGCCCGCGACCGTCTTGTCCCACGCGGCCTTGTCGACCAGGCCGAAGTCGGCGCCGGTCCAGATGAGCTTGTTGACCTCGTTCATCTGCCACTGCTGGTGCACCGGGCCGACCGGGAAGGCCGCCTCGGCGTTGGAGGCGATGTCGTAGACGATCGACGCGGCCTCCTCGGGATTGTCGCGCGCGAAGATCCAGCCCTTGGTGACGGCCTTGAGGAACCGCACCGCGGCGTCGGCGTAGGCGGGGTCGTCTTCGAGGCGCTGCGTGTCGGCCCAGATGGCGTCCTGCAGCATGGCGCCGTCGGTCTCCTCGTACGAGATGACGTCGAAGTCCTCCGGCTGGTAGAGCTCACCGGTCGCCGGGTTCACGACCTCGAGGATCTGCGCCCACTCGTTGTACGTCATCGCCTGGGCGGCGTCCACGTCCTTGTCGAGGAGGGCGTTCATCGAGAAGTCCTGCGTCGTGATCGACACCGTGGTCGAGTCGAGGTCTTCGGCGGCCATCGCCGCGAAGATCTCCCACTCGTTGCCGAAGCCCCACGATCCGATCCGCTTGCCCTCGAAGTCCGCGACCGATTCGATGCCGTCGCCCTTCCACGACACCTGGAGCGTCCCCGACTTCTGGAACACCTGCGCGATGTCGGTGAGCTCGACGCCGGTGGCCTCGAGGGTGCCGAGCACCTTGGGAACCCACGCGATGGCGAAGTCGACGTCGCCGGCGACGAGGGCGTCCTGCGGCACGATGTCGCCGCCCGACGGGACGATCTCGACGTCGTCGAAGCCCTCCTCCTCGAAGTAGCCCTTCTCCTGGGCGACGTAGTACCCCGCGAACTGCGCCTGCGGCAGCCACTGCAGCTGCAGCTTGATCGAGGTGAGCGGCTCGAAGTCCTCGCCCCCGCCCCCTCCGTCGTCGCCGGAGTCACCGGAACCGGCACACGCCGCGAGCGCGAGTGCGGCGACGGTGAACACGGATGCTGCGGCCAGGCCGCGTCTGATGCTGTGTCTCATTGCGTTCCTTTCGTGTGGTGCGTTGTCTTTCCCTCGGTGGTCGGGAATCCGTCAGGCCGACGTCCGCCTCGTCGCCAGCCGCTCCAGGAGCGAGGTCACGAGGAAGAACACGAGGCCGATGATGATGCCGCCGAGCACGTACGCCCAGGCGAGCGCGGCGCGGCCCGATTTCGCATAGGTCGCGATCGCCGTGCCGATGCCGTCGGCGGGGCCGCCGAAGTACTCGGCCACGAGCGCGGCGATCACGGCAAGCGAGCTCGCGATGCGCAGGCCCGTCATGAGGTAGGGCAGCGCCGTCGGAAGCGTCAGGAAGCGGAAGGTCTGCCAGCCGGAGGCCGCGGACGCGCGGAGTAGGTCACGGTGCACAGGGCGGGTCTGCCGGAGTCCTCGCAGCACGTTGACGAACACGGGGATGAACGCGGCGATCGTCGCGACAGCCTGGCGCCCGAACTGGCTCGATGCGCCGAACATCGTGTTCAGGATCGGCGTCACCGCGACGATCGGGATGACGGCCAGCGCCGACACGAGCGGCGCGAGCATGCCGTCGACGGGCTTGGCGGCCGCGGCGAGACCGGCGAAGAGCAGCGCGAGGAGCGAGCCGACGACGAGGCCGATCAGCGCATTCGTGGCCGTGATCTTCATGTCGTCGAGGATGATCGGGAAGCGCCTCACGAACTCCTCGGCGATCGCGATCGGGCTCGGCAGCATGCGCGGTGCGGTGCCGAGCACGTCGACCCAGAAGATCCAGACGGCGAGGATCAGGATGCCCACCACGATGGGCGCCACCCACTTGAGCCAGCCCGGAAGCTCGCGCTCGGCGGGCATCGGCCGCGGCGCCCTGCCGGACGGCTTCGGCGGAGCCGGGAGCATCGTGGTCGCAGCTGGGCCCACGCGCCCGGAGGCTCCGCGCAGCGCGCCAGCGCTGCGTGGAGGGGGCGTGGGGACCGTCATGATTCGCTCGCCCTCGTGACGGGGGTGCCGTGGAGCGCCTCGCGGACCGCGGTGACGCGGTCGAAGAACTCCGGCGACTCCCGCAGGGCCTCGTCCCGCACGTCGCCCAGGCCCGTCTCGATGACGTCGGTGATGCGGCCGGGACGCGGGCTCATCACGACGACGCGGTCGGAGAGGAAGACCGCCTCGGGGATCGAGTGCGTCACGAACACCACTGCGGCGGAGGTCTCGGCGGCGATGCGGGTGAGCTCGGACTGCAGACGCTCGCGGGTCATCTCGTCCAGCGCGCCGAACGGCTCGTCCATGAGGAGGAGCTTCGGCCGCGCCGCGAGCGCCCGTGCGATCGCGACGCGCTGCTGCATGCCGCCGGATAGTTGATCGGGGTACCGGCCTGAGAAGTCCGAGAGGCCGACGAGTTCGGCGAGCTCGGCGACGCGTGCGGCGCGATCGGACTTGCCCGTGCCGTGGAGCTCGAGCGGCAGGCCGATGTTCGCGCCCACCGTGCGCCAGGGCAGGAGCCCGGCCTGCTGGAAGGCGATGCCGTAGTCCTGGTCGATCCGGGCGCGCTTGGCGGGCTTGCCGAAGATCTCGAGGGTTCCGCTCGTGGCCTGATCGAGGTCGGCGATGAGGCGCAGCAGCGTGGACTTGCCGCAGCCGGACGGCCCGATGAGCGACACGAACTCTCCGGCCGAGACCTCGAGCTCGACGTCGGTCAGCGCGACGACCTCCCCGGTCTTCGTCGGGAAGACCTTCCCGACGCCGGCGGCGTGGACGGCGAACGGTCCCTGTGCTTCGACAGGCTCAGCAACCGGTCTCGTGGTCATGCGGTCGCTTCTCCTCTGCGGTAGTTGGCGAGTCCGAGACCGATGAGGGCGACGGAGCCGGCGGCGATGAGGCCCAGGGCGATCGAGCCGAAGGTGGGACCCCACGGCGCCGCGGGGTCCGACGAGGCCTGACCCGCGAGCTGGATGAGCATGCGGCCGATGCCGCCGCGCATGCCGATCGACACCTCGGCGACGACGGCGCCGAGCACCGCGTTCGCGGCCGCAAGCCGCAGTGCGGGGAGGAGGTGGGGGACCGCGGCGGGAAGGCGGAGCCGGAACAGGGTCGCCCAGTAGCCGGCGGCGTAGCTATTCATGAGGTCGAGGTGGATGCGGTCGGGCGACGCGAGTCCGCGCAGCACGCCGACGGCGACCGGGAAGAACGCGAGGTACGACGCGATGACGGCCACCGACAGCCACTGCGGCCAGGTGCCGCCGCCGCGGTCGATCTGGTTGCCGATCGCGTTGACCACGGGCGCGAACGCGATCAGCGGCACGATCTGGCTCACGACGATCCAGGGGAGAAGCCCCCACTCCAGCAGTCGCCAGCGCTGCATCACGAGACCCAGCACCGCGCCCACGGCGACGCCGATCAGCCAGCCGACGGCCGCGATCCCGAGCGTCACGAGCGCCGCGCCCGCCACCGAGACCCACAGCGGCGGGGTGTCGCCGCCGCTGGTCGGGGCGAACAGCCGTGCGGCCATGTCCCACACGTGCGGCATCGCGCGGTCGTGGGTACGGGGGAGCAGCATGACACCCGAGCCGGACTCTCCCGGCACGGCGCCGACGACGAATCCTTCGCTCGGCCCGGCGAACTTGTACAGCTCCCAGAGCACCAGCACCGCGAGTACCCCGAGCGCGCCCCATCCTGCCGCGATCCACCCCCGCAGCTCGCCCTGTCGCCGGGCCGACCAGCCGATGGGCCTCATGCGGCCGCCGTCACTTCTTCGCCGTCACGTGGGCCGACAGCGCCGGGATCACCGTCTCGCCGTAGACACGGAGGGTCTCCTCCTTGTTGTCGTGCTGCAGGTAGCCGGCGAACTGCGTCACGCCGAGCTCGCGCAGCTGCTCGAGCTTCGCGATGTGCTCGTCGGCCGTGCCGAGGATGCAGAACCGGTCGACGATGTCGTCCGGCACGAAGTCGACGTGATCGTTGTCGGCCTTGCCGTGGGTGTTGTAGTCGTAGCCCTGGCGCCGCTCGATGTAGTCGGTGAGCGCTTCGGGCACCCCCTCGCCGTGATGGCCGTACTTCGCCACGATGTCGGCGACGTGGTTGCCGACCATGCCGCCGAACCAGCGGCACTGCTCGCGCATGTGCTCCCAGTCGTCGCCGATGTACATCGGCGCCGCCACGCAGAATGCCAGCGACTCGGGGTCGCGGCCGGCAGCGGCCGCGGCATCCTTCACCGTCTTGATCATCCAGGCGGCGATGTCGGCGTCCGCGAGCTGAAGGATGAAGCCGTCGCCCACCTCGCCGGTGAGCTTCAGCGCCATCGGCCCGTACGCGGCGACCCAGACGTCGAGCTCGGATCCCCGGCTCCACGGGAACTGCAGCGTGGCGCCCTTGTACTCCACGGCCCGCGAGTTGGCGAGCTCGCGGATCACGTGGATCGACTCGCGCAGCTCGGCCATCGTCGTGGGCCGGCCGTTCGTCACCCGCACCGCCGAGTCGCCGCGGCCGATGCCGCAGATCGTGCGGTTGCCGTACATCTCGTTGAGCGTGGCGAAGACGGATGCCGTGACCGTCCAGTCCCTCGTCGCGGGGTTGGTCACGAACGGCCCCACCGTGACGCGCTTGGTCTCGGCGAGGATCGCGGAGTGGATGACGTACGGCTCCTGCCACAGCAGGTGCGAGTCGAACGTCCACACGTGGCTGAAGCCGTGCGCCTCGGCGAGCTTCGCGAGCTGCACCGTGCGCGCGGCGGGCGGATTGGTCTGGAGGACGACACCGAAGTCCATGGGCTGCTCCTCAGATCAGGTACTGCGACAGGCCGCGCTTGAGGAACCGGCCGTCGCCCTTGGCGCCGAGGTACTGGCCGCCGTCGACCACGACCTTGCCGCGCGAGATGACGGTGTCGACGTGCCCGTCGATCTCGTAGCCCTCCCAGGCGGAGTGGTCCATGTTCATGTGGTGGGTCCTGCCTTCACCGAACCCGATCGAGGTGTGGCCGTTCGGGTCGTAGACCACGACGTCGCCGTCGGCGCCGGGCTGGATGACACCCTTGCGCCCGTACAGGCCGAACATGCGCGCCGGGGTGGTCGAGGTGAGCTCGACCCACCGCTCGAGCGTGATCTTGCCGGTCACGACGCCCTGGTACATGAGGTCCATGCGGTGCTCGACCGAGCCGATGCCGTTCGGGATCGCGCGGAAGTCGTCGAGCCCGAGCTCCTTCTGGCCCTTCATGCAGAACGGGCAGTGGTCGGTCGACACCATCTGGATGTCGTTCGTGCGCAGCGCCTGCCACATGTGGTGCTGGTGGCCCTCCTGACGCGAGCGCAGCGGCGTCGAGCACACCCACTTGGCGCCCTCGAACTGCCCCCACTCCTCGCTGAACGCGCCCAGCTGCTCCTCGAGCGAGAGGTACAGGTACTGCGGGCACGTCTCGCCGAAGACGTTCCAGCCCTGGTCGCGCGCCCACGCGAGCTGGTCGACGGCCTGCTTCGCCGACACGTGCACGACGTACAGCGGGGCACCGGTGAGGTTCGCGAGCATGATCGCGCGGTGCGTGGCCTCCTCCTCCATCTGCCAGGCGCGGGCGATGCCGTGGTAGTACGGCGCCTTCTTGCCGGCCTCGGCCAGCTGCGCCGCCAGCACGTCGATCGCCGGCCCGTTCTCCGCGTGCATCATCGTGAGGAGTCCGGTCTCCTGCGAGACCTGCATCGCCTTCAGCACCTGGGCGTCGTCGGAGTAGAAGACGCCGGGGTAGGCCATGAAGAGCTTGAAACTGGACACCCCCTCGTCGACGAGTCCTCGCATCGCGGCGAGGGAGTCGTCGTCGACGCCGCCGACGATCTGGTGGAAGCCGTAGTCGATCGCGCAGTTGCCCGCGGCCTTCTCGTGCCAGGCGGCGAGGCCGTCCTGCACGCGCTCGCCGTAGCGCTGCACGGCGAAGTCGATGATGCTCGTCGTGCCGCCCCACGCCGCTGCGCGCGTGCCGGTCTCGAACGTGTCGGACGCGTTGGTGCCGCCGAACGGCAGCTCCATGTGGGTGTGCGCGTCGATGCCGCCCGGGATCACGTACTTTCCGGTGGCGTCGATGACGGTGTCGACGGATGCCGCGACATCCGTCCCGAGAAGCTGCGAGCCGGGCGCGAGCACCGCGGTGATCGTCTCGCCGTCGATGAGCACGTCCGCTTCGCCCCGGCCCGTCGCCGAGACGACGGTGCCGCCCTTGATCAGTGTCGTCGCCATGTCATTCTCCGGTGATTGAGCTTGTCGAAATCACGGCTTCGCGATCTTCGTGTAGGAGTCGGGGCGGCGATCGCGGTAGAACTGCCAGTCGTCGCGCATCTCGCGCACCATCTCGAGGTCGAGGTCGCGCACCAGCAGCTCCTCGTGGGTGCCCGAGCCGCGCTCGCCGACGAAGTTGCCCCGCGGATCGATGACCTGGCTCGTGCCGTAGAAGTCGACGGCGAGGTCGCCGTACTCGTTGTCCTCGCGACCCACGCGGTTCGGCTGCAGCACGAAGTACCCGTTCGCGACGGCGGCGGCCGGACCTTCGACCTCCCACAGCCGGTTCGAGAGACCGGGCTTGGTGGCGTTCGGGTTGAAGACGATGTGGGCGTCGTTCAGGCCGAGTTCGCGCCATCCCTCGGGGAAGTGGCGGTCGTAGCAGATGTACATGCCGATCCGGCCGACGGCGGTGTCGAACACGGGGTAGCCCATGTTGCCCGGCCGGAAGTAGAACTTCTCCCAGAACCGGTCGAGGTGCGGGAGGTGGTGCTTGCGGTACTTGCCGAGGATGGTGCCGTCGGCGTCGACGAGCACGGCCGTGTTGTAGTACACGCCGGTCTCCGCCTCCTCGTAGATCGGCAGCACGGTGACGATCCCGAGCTCCTTAGCGATCGCGGCGAAGCGCTGCACGATCGGCCCCTCCGACGACTCCGCGAAGCGGTAGTACTTCTTGTCCTGCGTGATCCCGAAATAGGGACCGTAGAACAGCTCCTGGAAGCACACCACCTGCGCACCCTGGGCCGCGGCGTCCCGCGCGAACCCTTCGTGCTTGTCGAGCATCGACTCCTTGTCGCCCGTCCAGGTGGTCTGCGAAATCGCCGCGCGTACCGTCGTCATCGTCTCTCCGTTCATGAACCGGCTGGCGCCGTGTTCGTCCGTCCCTCGGGCGGGTCGGGCGGGGTCCGATCGATGGAGCAGCCCCGCTTCCCGATCCTGGCGATCCGACGTTTCCCGTCGGTTTCGGCCTGTGACGCGACAGTAAAGCCTTGCCCGGTGCGGCGCAATGGTCGGCTGGGCAGACCTTATGGATCCAGGGGAACGGGATGCTGCGGCATCCGGTCCGTACATCCCTCGAATGATCCCCGCCCCTGACGGATACAGCGCGGGACGGATGCCTCGGCGCGAGGCGCTCGCGTAGCGTGAGACGGTGTTCCGCCGCCTGAAGACGTCCCAGCTCGTCGTCGACGTCATCGTGGCAGTCGGCTTCTTCCTCATCGCGTGGCCGGTGGAGACGGTGCTGTCGACCGGCACGCTGGGCCTCGAGTACCGGCTCGGGTCCCTCGGCCAGATCATCACCGGCCTGCTCATCGCCGCCCTGTTCAGCGGCGCCCTGGCGCTCCGCCGGCTGTCACCTCCGCTCGCCCTCGGCATCGCGTGGGTCGGGGCTCTCGTGCAGATGGGGCTCGGACGCCCGCCCAGCTTCTCGGACGTCGCCATCTTCGGCATCCTCTACACGACCGCCGCCTACGGGACCCGGCTCGTCTACTGGGCCGGCTTCGCCTCGGCGCTCGTCGGAGCGCTCGTGATCACCGTCTACCTCTTCGCCGGCCCGGTGTTCGCCGGCGGCGGGCTGTCGTGGCAGACGCTGCCGCTGGCGCTCGTCGTGCTCGTCGCGGGCGCGTTCGCGCTCGGGCTGTCGTGGACGGTCGGCGCCCTCGTGCGCACCGCCGTGCGGGCGCGCGAGAATCGCGAGGCCCAGCAGCGCGCCGAGGCCGAGACCGCGGCCGAGCAGGAGCGCGTGCGCATTGCTCGCGACATGCACGACGTCGTCGCCCACTCGCTCGCGGTGGTGATCGCCCAGGCCGACGGCGCACGCTACGCGGCAGCATCCGATCCCGCGATCGCGACCGACGCCCTCGCGACGATCTCGACCACCGCCCGCTCGGCCCTCGCCGACGTGCGGCTGCTGCTCGGGCAGCTGCGGCACCGCCAGGGCGACGGGCCGCAGCCCACCATCGCCGATCTCGAGGAGCTGTACGCCCAGGTGCGCACGGCCGGGGTGCAGCTGCGGGTCGACGTCGACCCTGCGCCTCCGGGCGAGCCCCCGGCGGCCGTGCAACTCGCGGTGTACCGCATCCTGCAGGAGGCGCTCACCAACACGCTCCGGCACGGCGCGCCCGGCGGCTCGGTCGACGTGCGGCTGTCGTGGCTCCCGGACCGCGTCGAGCTCGACGTCCGCAATCCCGTCTCCCCGGGCTCGCAGCCCGGACGGTCGGGCCACGGCATCATCGGCATGCGGGAGCGCGCCCAGCTCGCCGGCGGCCGGCTCGACGCCGCCGACGAAGGCGGCGCCTTCATCGTGCGTGCCACCATTCCCCTGGGAGGACCCGCATGATCCGCGTCGCGCTCGTCGACGACCAGTCGCTGTTCCGCGCCGGCATCCGCATGCTCGTGGACTCGCAACCCGACCTCGAGGTGGTGGCCGAGGCATCCGACGGTCGCGAGGCGATCGACGCCGTGCGCCAGTCGCGGCCCGACGTCGTCCTCATGGACATCCGCATGCCCGTCATGGACGGCCTCGCCGCCACGGCCGAGCTGCTCACCGACCCGGAGCCTCCGCGCATCGTGATGCTGACGACGTTCGACCTCGACGAGGCCGCCGCCCGCGCGATCCGCCAGGGCGCGAGCGGGTTCCTCCTCAAGGACGCCGACCCCGAGTTCCTCCTCGCGGCGATCCGCACCGTGCATGCGGGGTCGGCCGTGATCGCAGCATCCGCCACGCGAGAGCTGTTCGAGAGATTCACGGATGCTGCGCCCCGGCCTGTCCCGGCCGCCTACGCGGAGCTCACCGAGCGCGAGCGCGAGATCTTCGCGCTCGCCGCACGCGGGCTCTCGAACGCCGAGATCGCCGCGCGCGAATACCTGTCGGAGGCGACGGTGAAGACGCACATCAGCCGCATCCTCACGAAGCTCGGCCTGCGCGACCGCGTGCAACTCGTGGTCTTCGCCTTCGAGCACGGCCTCGCATAGCGCTCAGCGGCCCTCGAGGGCGGCGCGATGCTTGGCGTAGGCGCGTCGCCCGATCAGTCGCCACGCCAGCCGGCCTGGCGCGGGCATGTGCTTGTGGAGCCACTCGTCGCCGCCGTCCGGCTGCGCCGCGAGGATCTCGCCGAGCTGCTGCCAGGTCTGGCCCTTCGGGATCGCGTTGCGGCCGTGCTCCGCGAACCACTCGATCTCGGGCTCGGTGATGGTGTACTCCATCACCGGCACGATGTTGGTCTCCTCGTCGGGGAGGTGCACGGCCATCGCCTTGTTCACGCCGGCGAGTGCGGACAGCACCGGCTCGGCATCCGTCGCCGCGGCCGACGCCCGCCACGCGGGCAGCGCCAGGTCGAGCGCCGTCAGGTGCACGAGCAGCTCGGCGTGCTGCGCCTTCATGCGCTCGACGTGCGCGGCGCACGACGGTGCGCGCTCGTCGAGCGCGGGCCACAACCGCTCGTCCTCGCCCTCGTGGTGGGCGTGCAGACCCAGTGACAGCGTCTCGAGCTGCGTCGCGACCGCGGCGGCGTGTGCCGTGTCGCCCTCGCGCACGCCGCGCACGAGGTCCGGGCCCTCGCCGAACCCGCGCGTGAACATGCGGTGGATCTCGGCCATCCCGCTCGCATCGCACGTCTTCGGACCGCCGGGCAGATCGCCGCTGGGCGGCAGGGGCGTGGCGGGCATCGTTGCTCCTCGCGTCGGTGTTCGGGCTCCCCGCGAGGCTAGTCCTGAGCACCGGCGCGCGGAAGGTCATCCTCGAGATGTAGACGGATGCCTCTCCCGGGCGACGCGGGCGACACCGGGTCGTTCCTACCGTCGAAGCATGGAACTCTCATCGACCGACCTGGGCCTGGCCGCCCGGGTGCAGCAGCTCACCAAGACCTACGGAACCGGCGAGAGCACGGTGCACGCGCTCGACGGCGTGAGCGTCGGCATCCGCCGCGGCGAGTTCACCGCGATCATGGGCCCGTCGGGCTCGGGCAAGTCGACGCTCATGCACATCATGGCGGGACTCGACGCCCCCTCGTCGGGGCGCGCGTGGATCGGCGACACCGACATCACCGGCCTCTCGGACCTCGAGCTCACGATCCTGCGGCGCCGCCGCGTCGGGTTCGTGTTCCAGGCGTTCAACCTCGTACCCACGCTCGACGCGCTGGGCAACATCCTGCTGCCGTTCGACCTCGACGGCCGCCGGCCGACGACGCTCGAGCGGGCGCGGATCGACGGCCTCGTCGAGCGCCTGGGGCTCGCGTCGCGCCTGAACCACCGCCCCCACCAGCTGTCGGGCGGCCAGCAGCAGCGCGTCGCGATCGCCCGCGCGCTCGCCACCGCACCCGACCTGGTCTTCGCCGACGAGCCCACGGGCAACCTCGACTCGCGCTCGGGCCGCGAGGTGCTCATGCTCCTCTCCGCCGCCACGCGCGAGCACGGCCAGTCCATCGCCATGGTCACGCACGACCCGGTCGCGGCCTCCCACGCGGGCCGCGTGCTGTTCCTCGGCGACGGACGCATCGTCGCCGACAAGCCGCGCCAGAGCGCCGAGGAGATCTCGGCCTACATGCTCGCGTCCGAGCTCGGCGCGGGCGCCGCGGCGGTGGCATCGTGACCGCGATCGCCGAGACCGCGCGGGTCCCGCGGTCCGCGGCATCCGTCCCCCGAGGCGCCGCCGCCCCGCTCGGGTGGCTGCGGGAGCGCGGGATGGGCGCGAGCATCCTGGTCGCCGCGATCTCGAGCGCGTTCGGTGCGATCCTGCTGAGCGCGACCGGATTCATCGCCGCCGTGCTGAAGGCCGATCCGTTCATCGGCGAGAGCGGCACATTGGCCGTGGTGCTCGCGATCATGAGCTTCCTGCTGATCGGCGTCGCGGTGTACGTCGCGGCCATCGTCACCGCGAACACCTTCGCCACGGTCATCGCGGGGCGTACGCGGCGCATCGCGCTGCTGCGGCTGATCGGCGCCTCGGCGCGCTCGCAGCGTTCCGAGGTCGCGCGCCAGGGGCTCGTCGTCGGCGTCATCGGCGCCGTGCTCGGGCTCGTCGGCGGGACGCTCGCGTCGTGGGCGGGCGTCGTGCTCGCGGGTGTCGCGTTCGGCATCGCGGACGTGGAGTACGCCGTCGTCCAGCCGGTGCTCGTGGTCCCGGCGGTGGTGGTCGCGCTCACGACGTGGGCAGCCGCGTGGGCGGGGTCCCGGCGCGTGCTGACCGTCACGCCGCTGCAGGCGCTCGGCGGCTCGGTCGAGGCATCCCACGACGCGTTCACCCGCAGGGGAGCACGCAACGGCGCGGCGATCACGCTGTTCGCGATCGGCGGGGCGCTGCTCGCGGGAGGCATCGCCCTCGGACTGGTGTCGCCGCTCGGGGTGATCGTCGCGTTCTTCGGCGGGATCTTCTCGTTCACCGGGCTCGCGCTCGGCGCCACGCTCGTGATGCCTCCGGTCCTGCGGCTCGTGGGCAAGCTGTTCGGTGCGTCGGCGACGGCGCGGCTGGCGTCGGAGAACGCGCTGCGCTACCCGGAGCGCTCCAGCCGCATGGCGATCGGCGTCGTGATGGGCGTGACGCTCGTGACGATGTTCGCGGTCGCGCTCGAGACCGTGAAGGCCGTGTTGACGACGTCGGCCGGCGGCGAGGCCCCGCAGGAGATGACCACGCTGCTCGACACGTTCGCCGGGACCATGATGGGTCTCGTCGCGGTCTCGGCGGTCATCGCCGCGGTGGGGCTCGTGAACCTCCTCACGATCGGCGTGGTGCAGCGCCGCCGCGAGCTGGGGCTCCTGCGCGCGCTCGGCGTCTCGACCGGGCAGGTGCGCCGCATGGTGCTGCTCGAGGCCGCGCACATCACGATCACCGCGACCATCACGGGCCTCGTGCTCGGCATCGCCTACGGCTGGGCCGGGGCGCAGTCGCTGCTCGGCGCCGTGCCGATGCCGCCGTCGTTCTCGTCGCCGACGCTCGTCGCGCCCGCCGTGCCGTGGCTCCCCGTGGCGATCATCGTGGTCGCGACGGCGGTGCTCACCCTCGTCGCGGCGGTCGTCCCGACGCGGCTCGCGACGCGGGTCGTCCCGGTCGAGGCGCTCGCGGACTGAGGCCGGCGTTCTCCCCGGTCGTTGAGCGGAGGGCGCTCCAGCGCCCGAAGTCGAAACGTCCTGGGTTTCCTCGGAAGCCCGGGGCGTTTCGACTCGCTCGTTCCTCGCTCGCTCAACGACCGGGGCGAACGAACGGGACCTGACGGAAGGGGCCGTGCGCGGCGTCGGCCTCGAGCTCGATCCACTCCTCACCGCTGGTGAGGTCGTCGGTCGAGTAGAGGTCGGCGACCTCGCGGAGGGCGGTGACGAGCTGCGGCTGCGGCACGGCGCCGTCGCCCTCGCCGTGGACGTCCTGGCGGGTCGACATGACGGCGGCGAGCCGGGGACGGTCGGGCTTGCGGTCCTTCCACAGCGCGTGCAGCGAACGGGGCGTGGCGTTGCGGCTGCCGTGGTGACCGACCTTGTACAGGTCGATGCCGGCGAGCCGCTCGCGAAGCTGCGGCTCGTCCGTGAGGCGCTCGAGCGTGAGCCGCCAGTTCTCGATCTGCGCATCGCCCGGGAACAGCATCGACAGTCCCTCGATCTCCAGCAGCAGGATGATGCTCGTGTTGTTGAGGGCGTCGTCGAGGTCGCGCACCAGACGCGCCGCCGAGTGCGACCGCTGGTTCGCGAGGCGGTCGATGAGCCAGCGCACCGGACCGGGACCGTGCGCGATCGGGGCGGGGGCGCCGACGTCGGCGGCCGAGCCGACGACGCGCAGGGAGGCGCCGAGCGCGCGGAGCCAGTACTCCGGGTCGTCCTCGCGCTGCTTCGCGACGCGCGGGTCCTGGTCCACGGTGGGAGGGCCGAGCACGGTCGTGCGCATCCCCGGCACCAGGTCGTCGATGCCCGAGTCCATCCCGGCGTGCAGGTAGCGGCCCCGGTCGTCGAGCGACAGTTCGTCCAGCAGGGCCACCGCTTCGGCGTTCTTGAGCTGGTCCTCGGCGGCGGCCCTGACATCGTCGTCGAGCCCCACGAGCTGGGTCAGTTTGGCGACGTGCTCCTGGGCCTGTGCGAGCAGCGCGGCGTACCGCACGGACGCGCTGGTGAGGCCGTTCGGCGGCTCGGCCGCAGCGAGGCCCGGGTCGCCGGGGCCGTTCGCCGTCGCCGACAGCTTCGGATCCTCGGTCCACGACCGCAGCACGAGCGTGGGCGCGAGCTTCTTCATGATCGCCGCGCCCGCGTCGACCTCGAACCCGCGCAGGTGGTCCCGGTGGCGGTGGGTGACCACGAGCACGTCGAGCCGGCCGCCCGTGTGCTTCTCGATCAACGCGGCGACGTCGCCCATACGGCCCCGGGCCATGCCTTCGCGGGGGGAGTGGCTCGTGCCGTAGTCGATGAGGATGTGCCGCTCGGCGCGGCCGTCGGGGAGGGGCTCGTCGTACTCGACGGACACCAGGAAGCAATCGCCGAAGCCGACCTGGTACATGCGGACGCGAACGCGGATCGGAGTGCTCACCATGTCTCCCCGGAGCTCTGCTCGGTGCGGTGCAGCTCGGCGAACGTCTGCCCGCGGGCCGCCCCGTCCGAGAAACCGAGGCGGCGCTTCGAGTCCATGCGGCCCGTGCGGGCGAGGTGGTCGAGCCGCAGCTGCTGGCGACGCCAGTCGTCGAGCCGCTTGTGGATGTGCAGCTTGAGCCGGCCGAACTGGTCGAAGATCAGCGTCCCGCCGCCGAACAGCTGCACGGGCGTGCTCGGATCGATCAGCGGGGAGAGCTGGAGCCCCGACTCGTCGGTGAACTCCCGCGCGGTCATGTCGGCCATCTGGACGTACGTGGCGACCGACTCCGGCACGATCAGTCCGTCGGGACCGATCCGCTGCGTCGGGAGCACCGACTCGATCACGGTGTAGTAGTCGGTCGACACGTCGAGGCGGCGGGCGTTCTGCCAGAGGAATCGCGACACCTCGTCACGGTCGCTGCGGAGACCCGCGAAGTTGATCCCGAGGTAGCGCGGCGGCAGCTCCGACTCGAGCACGTCGGTCACCCGACCGGACGGGAGCTTGATGCCGGCCTTGGCGAACCCGTCGACGAGGAGCTTGCGATAGCCGAGGTCGTCGTCGGGCACGACCTCGTTGTCTGCCAGCAGCACCGCGTTGAGGAGGTCGCCGAAGTCGAACTCGACGGGCGGCAAGTAGTCGAGGCCGCGGATCAGCATCGTGAGCAGCTGGGACGCCGCCTTCGCACCCTCCTCGGCGGCCCGGGCCCGGTCGACGGTGATCCCCTTGCCGGTCGCCGCCTCGCCGTTCGGCCGCGAGAACAGCGCCTGCAGCCGCATGTACCAGATGTCGATGAGCAGATCGAAGGCGATCGCCACCAGCACCTCGCCGCGCCGGTGCGGCTCGAGGAAGTCGGCCTGCTTCGCCCAGTCCGCGGGCGGCGGAGTCAGCGCCGACTCCCGCAGCGCGCCGCGGCCCTGCGTCAGCACGCTGCCGATCTGCTCGGCGACGCGGGCGAGCATGTTCCTGCGCAGCGCCTCGGGCTCCACGTGGCTTCTCGGGATGCGCCCGCTCTTGTCGGGCTTGCCGAGCGCCTGCTCGATGACGGGGCGCATCGAGAACACCGAGAGCAGCGCCACGATGTCGGCGAAGCCCTCGTGGAACGCGGCCTGGTCGGGGAGGCTCGGCTCGAGGAACCGGCCCCGCAGTCCGTCGAGCACGGCGTGCGTCGTCTCGTGCACCACCACGTCGTGGCTCAGGCACGTGTAGATCGTGTCTCCGGTCGGGTCCGCAGGCGGCACGTAGCCGAACAGCAGCGCGCGGTCCTCGAACGAGTAGTAGGCGTTCGCCTCGGCGAACGCGTGCGGCACGAGGAACAGCTGGTGGCTGCGGAACCCCCACGGAAGCCGCCGGCCCAATGCCGTCTCGAACGTCGCGAGCGTGCGCGCGGCGGTCGCGTACACATGCTGCGCATGGAAGGCCCAGTCGGTGCGCAGCACGTCGTCGGTCGCCTCCGCGAAGAGGTCGTCCTTGCCCAGCGGCTCATGCTTGACGTAGCGGCCGGTGGCGGTGTCGTAATCGACCACGTGCAGGCGGGCTCCGCGGGGTCCGTCCTCCATGCGCGACCACGGCACCTTCACGTTGGCGGTGAGGATGCTCGCGTCGTCCCCGCTCACCGACGGATCCTGCGCGATGAGCCGCAGCGTCACGTGCGTGCGCGGTTCGTCGGCCGGTTCCGCGTATTCGACACCGTCCGCCATGTCACACCCCCAGGGTCTACGGCTCCACAATGCAGCGACTTGCCCCGCTCTGGAAGAGGGTCGCCGCGCAGGCCTGATACCCGCGGGGTCCCGAGCGCAAGGGGGTGCGTGAGCGGTTGCACGGGTGCAGGCTGGCCGCATGCAGATCGAGATCGTCGAGCACGAACCGCCCTATCGCGTCGGCGTCATCGTCGGCAGCCTCTCTCGCGAATCCGTCAACCGGCGTCTGGCACTCGCCTTGCAGCGCCTCGCGCCGCCCGAACTCGAGTTCTTCGAGATCTCGTACGCCGATCTCCCGCTGTACAACCGCGACCTCGACGCCGACTACCCGCAGCCGGCGCTCGACTTCAAGGAGGCGGTGCGCTCCTCCGACGCGCTGCTCTTCGTGACGCCCGAGTACAACCGCTCGATCCCCGGCGCGCTCAAGAACGCGATCGACTGGGGCAGCCGGCCGTGGGGTCAGAACGCGTGGAGCGACAAGCCGGTCGCCGTCATCGGCGCCTCGCCCGGGCAGATCGGCACCGCCGTCGGCCAGCAGTCGCTGCGGAGCACCCTGAGCTTCCTCAACGCACGCCAGATGACCACCCCCGAGGCGTACATCCACTTCACGCCTGGGCTCATCGAGGCCGACGGCGAGGTGACCGTCGCCTCGACGGAGGAGTTCCTCCGCACCTTCATGGTGAAGTTCCTGGAGTACACCGCGCGCGTGCTGACGGTGATCCCGCAGGCGTGATGGGAACGGATGCTGCGGCCCGCAGCATCCTGTTCACTCCTCGTCGACGAGTTCGGGGTCGTGGGCCCACGAGGGCGCGAGGGCGCGCACGCGTGCGGCGCGCCATTGCCACATGCCCCACAGCACCGGCCACAGGAGGGGTGCCGTCGGGCCGCCGATGACGAGCCGGTCGCGCCACAGCGTCTTGCCGGGCTGACCGGGCGCCGGCGAGACCGCCATCTGGTGGTCCCACACGTCGAGGCTGGCGAGCGGGCCCGTGAGCGGGATGCCGCTGTCGCGGAAGATCCGGACGCGGCCGCCGGACTCGTCCACCGAACGCTCGCTGACGTGGATGAGCTGGCGCCCCATCGGCACCGCGCCGAACGCCGACAGCTGCACCGGCACGTCGTCGCCGGGGGTCCACGTCGTCGGCAGCCCGCTCGGCACGAGCGGAGCGAGGTCCATCAGCGGGCCGTAGAGCTCGGCGACGGCTCGGGGCGAATGCACCGCCCGCCACGCGGCATCGGCGTCGCAGTCGATCACGAACTTCAGCAGAATCCGCATGCGCTCCAGTGTCGCACCCGCCTCGCGGCGGGGCTCGGGCTTGCGCGCGCGTCGACATCGTGCGATCTCGCCGAGATCACACGATGCGCGTGCACGACGCGTCGCCTCGGTGAGAGCACACGATCCGTGCGCGGCCGGGCGGACGCTCCCGCCCGGGGATACCACAAAACCGAGCAGCGCTCGACATTCACCTCGGCGTCGGTGAACGTTTACCCGATGCTCTCCGGTACCGGACAACCGCTCGATAGCTTCGCCCTGGCCTGCGCCAGCCCCGAGCGCGGCCGTGAAAGGACCCCGGGAATGAGGCCCCACCCCAGCCGGACACTCCGGCACATCATCGCGATCGGCGGAGCCGTCGCACTCACCTTGGCGATCGCCGCGCCCTCCGTCGCATCGGCCCCCGCCGAGGCGACGGCCACGCTCGGCGAGCCGGTGCCGTATCTCATCGAGAACGTGCACGCCGCCGGCAAGGTGCTCGAGATCGGCGCCGACGACGCCCAGTCGACCGGCCCATCGGACGCGCCTCGGCTCGCCGCTGCCGCGATCTTCTCGAAGGAGACGGATGCCGCCTCCCTGCGCGCGCAAGCCGTGCTGGCGTACCCCGTGACCGGTGCCGCCGACACCTACGTGTTCGCGAACGCCGACGGCGACGTGCTCGCGCGCAAGGCGAACGACGACCCGTGGGCGCGCTACGTGGAGATCTCGGATCTGACGGTCGCCGAGGCTGCGACCGACCCGGGCGCCCAGTGGCGCGCCGTCGATGCGGGCGGAGGCGCGGTGTACCTGCACAACGTGCGTCCATACACGAACGGCGCCACCGCCGCGCTCGACATGTACAACTGGGCCACCGCCGACGGCGCCGAGATCCAGACCTACGACGCCGGCAGCGCCGCGGTGCAGAAGTGGTACCTGCGCTCGCTCGACGCGACCGTCGCGCCGCAGACCGGCCGCACCGACCTGGGCGTCGCCCCGACGCTGCCCTCTTCGCTCGTCGCCTCGTACAGCTGGGGGCTGAGCCACACGCTCACCCCGATCGCGTGGACCGACCCCGGAGCCGGCGCGTGGCAGACCGAAGGCACCGTCCGTGTCACCGGCACTGCGACCGGATACTTCGGCGAGGCAGTGCCCGTCGCCGCGGAATACCTCGTCGGGTCGCTCGGCGCCGCCCGCGATGTGCCCGTGTCGGCGCACGTGGGCATGACGGTGGCGCAGCTGCGGATGCTCGCCCCGAGCAAGGTCGAGCGCACCGTCTCGGGCTCCGACGTCACCGTCACGGCCCCGGTCGCGTGGGACTGGTCCGCGGTGACCGACGCGTCGATGGCCGAGGAAGGCACCTTCACCGTGCCCGCGACCGCCGCGACCGGCTTCGCCGCGCAGCTCGTCGTCACGGTCGTCGCCGTCGAGGAGGTCAACATCCTCCGCGAGGCAGGCGTGCACTACACCTTCACGCACAAGGACGACACCCGCTTCGCCCTGACCGACGGGGTGCGAACGGTCCCCGGCTTCGCCGACTGGCGCAGCGGCGGCGCGGCCAACCGGGTCAACCCGAACACCGTGTCGTTCTACTTCGACGCGCCGCGTCAGATCACCGGTGCCGCGGTGTACGACATCGGCGGCACGAAGAACATCGGCTCGGTGACGGTGCAGTACCGCACGCTCACCGGCGGCTGGCGCGACCTTCCGGCCGAGAGCACGACGTGGCCCGCCACCAACCCGACGGCGGACCTCAGCCTCGTCGTCGACAGCGAGACCGTGCTCGCCACCGGCGTGCGCGTCGCGATCGGCAACAAGTCGACCGCCACCTGGATGTCGCTGTCCGAGGTCGAGGTCTACGGACCCGGCACCGTGCCGGCGAGCTGATGATGCGCACCGCCACAACCCCTCCCGAACCCCACTCGCAAGGAACCCCGATGCCTTCCCCCGCAACGCGCCGCGCCCGCGGCGTGCTCGCCACCGCGTCGCTCGCCGTCGCGGCAGGCCTCATCGTCACGACGGGCGGCGCTGCAGCGGCCGCACCGCAGGCGCCGCCCCGCAGCATCCCATCGTCCGCCACGAGCGTGGCCGCCGCGGCCGAGGCGCCCGCCGGCGACCGGTCGAGCTTCGTGCTGCCGGTGCTGCCCGACACCCAGTTCTACTCCCGCTACAGCGCCTCGCAGTTCGTGCCGAGCTACGGCACCAACCCGTTCCAGGTGCAGGCGAAGTGGATCGTCGATCACCAGGACGAGCTCGACATGCCCTTCACGGTGCACGTCGGCGACGTCGTCGATCAGGAGTGGGTCGCCACCGAATGGGATGCCGCCGAGAAGGCGATGCGCATCCTCACGGACGGCGGCATGCCGTACTCGGTCGTCCCCGGCAACCACGATGTGAAGAACTCCGGCGCCCGCTCGTCGGTGGCGAGCTCGGGCAACTACCTCGCCCGCTTCGGCGCGGCCGACCTCGCCGCACAGGCCGGTCCGGCGCTGATCGGCACGTTCCAGGACGGGCTGTCGAGCGCGTACCTGTTCGAAGCCGAGGGGCACACGTGGATGTCGCTCGCACTGGCGTGGAACGCGTCGGACGACACGTTCGCGTGGGCGCAGGGCATCCTCGACGCGCACCCGGGCGTGCCGGTCATCCTGTCGTCGCACGCGATCATCAACATCGCCGAGGACCAGGTGTCGCCCGCCAGCTGGGGGTGGGGTGAGGAGCTCTGGGAGAAGCTGATCCGCCACAACGACCAGATCATCCTGACGCTCAACGGCCACTTCCACGGCGCGACCTCGCAGACGCGCCTCAACGACGCCGGCAACCCCGTGCACCAGGTGCTCACCGACTACCAGATGGCCGCCGACGGCGGCAACGGCATCATGTCGCTGTTCGAATTCGACCTGTCGAACAACGCCATCGACGTCGAGACGGTCTCGCCGTGGGTCACCGTCAAGCACGAGGCGTCGCTGACCTCGTCGGACGCCCCCGTGCTCGACGGCCCCTGGCAGTCGTTCAGCCTGCCCCTGGACTTCGGCGCGCGCTTCGGCTGGACCGTGGACCCCGCCGACGAGACCGGCGCCGACCTGTCCGAGCTCGCCAAGGCCATCGCGTCCGAAGGCTGGGACAGTGACGGCGCGGGCGCCGCGCTGCATCCCGCCGGCAGCCCGGCCGACTACATCGAGGCCGACGGGACCGTCGCGCACTGGCGCTTCGGCGACGTCGCGGAGGGCGTGGTCGACGAGAACACCGTCGTGCCCGACATCGCCGGCGAGAGCCCGATGCACCGCAACCCGATCGACGAGACCGACGCGCCCGAAGAGCTCGAGGACCTCACCGTCACCCACGAGAACACGGCGTTCTACTCGGCCGACGCGGGCGCCTCGTGCTTCACGAACGTCTCCCGCGACGCGGCCGGCGGGCCCGACCGCCTCTCGTTCCTGACGACCGAGTACGGCGCGCCGGCGACCTTCGCCGACCTGGACTCGGACGCGGGCTACACGATCGAGACGTTCCTGCAGCTCGACGCCGACTGGACCGAGACCGACAACCGCTGGAGCGCCGCGCTCACCCGCGGCGGCGCGCGCGAGTGGGCCGGGATCAAAGACGGCTCCGACCCGGGCGCCGGCGTCTCGTGGCTCGGCATCTCGAACCTGCGGGAGTACCAGTTCTCCGCGGCCGACGCCGCGAGCTCGAACTCGTACACGCTGTGGTCGGGTGAGATCATGCCCGGCGCCTGGCACCACGTCGCCATCGTCAACGACCCCGCCAAGAACACCGTCATCATGTACGTCGACGGCGTCCCGGTGCTGCGCAACGCGTCGGGCGTGGCCGGCATGGTCGCCGAGGACTACATGCCCTGGCTGATCGGCACGTCGACCTGGTACACGGAGCCCGACCACGGCTGGCACGGATGCGTGGGCGAGACCCGCATCGTCGAGCAGGCGCTCGACACCGGCGAGTTCCTCTACAACCGCGTCGACATCGACGGTGACGGCGGCTCGTTCACGCTCGCGACGGACCTGAGCCAGGTGCAGCCGGCCGATGCCGAGATCGCCGCGTTCGAGGGCACCGGCCACGCCGGCGCCGCCGTCCGCGTCGAGGTCGCGGGCGAGGTCCGCGGCTCGGCCGAGGTCGCCTCCGACGGGCGCTGGTCGATCGCGCTCGACGAGGCCGTCGCCGGATCGGGCACGCACGAGCTGTCGTTCGTGCAGTCGATCGGCACCCGCGACGGCGAGCCGTACGAGGCGGTCGTCGTGATCGCCGAGGACGCGGGCTGGACGCCGGCCGACCCCGAGTCGATGCCCGACCTCGAGGGCCGCATCACCATCACGCCCGAGACGTTCGCTCCCGGCGACACGATCACGATCGCGCTGCCCGAAGGGTACGAAGGCGCCGCGATCAACGCCTTCGCCTTCTCGGCCCCGACGGCGCTCGGCTCGGGAACCGTGGCCGACGGCGCGATCACCGTCACGACGCCCGTGACGCTCGCGGCCGGTGTGCACCGCGTCGCGGCGTACACCGCCGAGGGTGAGATGGTCGGCTGGAACACCGTGTTCGTCGACCCGGCAGCCGGCTCGGCGGGGTCGGGCGATCCGGCGGGGGAGGCCGCGGGCAGCCCGTCGGCCGATGAGCTCGCCGTGACCGGCATCACCACGACCATGCTCGTGGTGCTCGCGCTGGCCGCGGCCGCGGCGGTCGTGCTCGGTGTGTTCGCGGTGCGCCGCCGCCGCGTCGGCTGACCGACGCGGGTTCAGGGGCCGGGCGGAACGAGGTTCCGCCCGGCCCCCTCGCATGCCCGCCGGCGCGACCACATCGCGTGCTCTCGCCGAGGGCACACGATATGCGCGGGCAGGACGTGTCGTCTCGGTGAGAGCACACGATCCGAACGCGGGCAACCGAGGACGGGAAGCGCGATGCTGCCGCCTACGCTGGACGGATGCCCGAGAGCCCGTTCGACCAGCACCGCTACCAGGTCCGCCACGACTGGGGGATCGAAGGGCTCCGTCGCCTCGCCCCCGCGGACGTCGTGGTGGTCGTGGACGTGCTCCGGTTCTCCACGACGGTGACGGATGCCGTCGCCCGGGGCGAAGCCGTGGCCCTCGACGCTTCGGCGCACGCGGTGTCGATCAACGGCGCGGCGGTGGCCGACGCGGCGGCGGAGTCCGGCGCCGTCGTGCTGCGGCTGCCTCCGCAACGCCGCCGCGGTCGCCCGGGCCGTGCTCGACCTCCAGCACGAGCGCGGTGCGCGCACGAGCATCGCCGTGATCGCGGCGGGCGAGCTCGCCGGCCGTGACCCCGGCGCTCCACTCCGGTTCGCGGTCGAGGACCAGCTCGGTGCAGGGGCGATCGTCGACGCGCTCGGCGGCCTCGGCGTGGACCACACCTCGCCCGAGGCGGCGGCGGCGTGCGAGGCGTTTCGCGGGCTGCGCGGCGCCGTCCGGCACCTGCTCACTGCGAGTGGCTCGGGGCAGGAACTTCTGCTTCGACCGGCTCAGCAACCGGGGAACGCCCGCGACGAGGTGCTGAACGCGGCCGCGGTGGATGCGGCATCCGTCGTCCCGGTCCTGCGCGACGGGGCGTTCGTCGCGTACTGACGCGGCTCAGTCGCGCGGGGTCATCGCTGCCAGGCGCGTCGCTCGCGTGATCTCGCGGCGTGTCCAGGTGAAGGCGTGGCGTTCGTCGAAGTGCGGGGCGCACTTCGCGCACGACGTCGGCCGGGTCGCCTTGCGGTGCCGGTACGCGACGTGCCCCGCGGGGCAGACGCCGATCCACGGCGCGAGCTCGGTAGCCGTCTCGCCGTTGTGCGTGGTGCCGCCGACGTAGCCGAGGTCGCGCGCGACGGCCTTCCACCGCGCGCCGTGGCCGGCACGCGGCCCGGCGAGGGCGTGGGCCACCTCGTGCAGCAGCGTCTGGTGGTTGGTGTCGTCGTCGTACCGCGCCGCGAGGTAGCGCGAGACGCTGATGCGCTTGTGCGTGTAGTCGCACAGTCCTGCTCGGCGCTTCGCGTTGTCGAACGCGAAGCTCCACGAGTCGTCGAGGTGGAGGGCGATGAGGGCCTCGGCCCAGTGCCGCACGCGATGCAGATCCGACATGTGCGCGAGACTAGAACGTATCTCCGACACTCCGGCTCAGGGTGCCCACCTCAGCTGGCGACGGATGCCGCGGCCCGGCGCCGGTCGGCGGCGTCGATCGCGAGGAGGGTCGACTCGAGCTGGTCCTCGGTGGCGCCGGACTCCTGGCGCAGGAACAGTGCGCGCTTGAAGTCCTTGCGGGCGGCCTCGAAGTCGCCGGCGTCGTAGTTGACCTTGCCGCGGTGCTGGTAGGCGAAGGCGCCGATGCCGGCCCAGCCCTGCCCGTCCGCCTCTTCGGCGCACGTGGTGAGCTCCTGATCGGCGGCGGCGTACGCGCCGCGGGCCTGCAGCACCGTGGCGTGCAGGATGCGGGCGCGCAGCAGGTCCTTGCGGGTGCCGGCCATGCGCGCGACGCGCACCGACTGCTCCGAGATCACGAGGGCCTCGTCAGGGCGATCCAGGACCTTGAGCAGCCACACGCGCTCGAGCAGCGCCGGAAGACTGCGCTGACCGCCGATCTCTTCGAGCCGCTCCTTGCACTGGCTCGCGTTCACCTTCTCGCGGAGAGTGTCGGGGTCGTACCCGCTGATGTAGCTCACGTCTGACTCCCTTCGCCGCGCCGGTGGCCTCTCCAGTGTGCCTTGCCGCTTCCCGGGACGCGGTCGTGCCACGCCGGGTCGCGGCATCCGTGAACCGTCAGCGGGTGAAGACGGATGCCGAGGGCTTGGGTGACGGCGTCGCGTCGGCGTCGGTGGCCACCCGCGCGCCGCGCGCGAACTCGTCGAGCTCGCGTCCTTCGGCGACCTTGGCGGGGTGCGGACCCGCGGCCATGAGGCGCGGGAGCCACTCGGTCGGAAGGGGCGCGCGCGATGCGGCGATCACGAGGTTGCCGAAGCGGCGGCCCTTGAGCGTCTGCACCTCGGCGAGCACGATGACGTGCTCGAGCACGGCCTGCACGGTCGCGACCTCGCGGCGGGCGAAGGCGAGGCCCGCGCCGTCGGCGACGTTCACGAGGAGCACTCCGTCGGGGGCGAGGAACCGTGCGGCCTCGGTGAAGAACTCCACGGTCGTGAGGTGCGCGGGTGTCTGCGCGCCCGAGTACACGTCCGAGACGACGAGGTCGGCAGCACCCACGAGACCCGCGGGCAGGCGCCCGAGCGTCTCGCGCGCGTCGCCGATGCGCACCCGGATCGAGGCACCGCGGGGGAGCGGCAGGTTCTCGCGCACCAGGTCCCACAGCGCCGGCTCGAGCTCGACCACCTGTTGCCGCGAGCCCGGACGCGTCTGCTCGATGTACCGCGGGATCGTCAGCGCTCCGGCGCCCAGATGGATCGCGGTGAGCGGCTGCCCGGGCATCCGCAGCCGGTCGATCACGGCGCCCATGCGCGCGACGTACTCGAAGTGCAGGTGCGTCGGATCGTCGAGGTCCACGTGCGACTGCGGCGTCCCGTCGACGTCGAGCTCCCACCCGCCGCCGAACGGCGAGCGCACCACGCGGGCGAGCGTTCCGTCCGAGAGCCGGACGGAGGGGACGGATCCTTCCTCCCGCGCGCGTGCCATGGCCTCCACGTTAGCCGCACGGGCCGAGCGCCACCCGGCCGCCCCTCGCCGGCCGCCCGAACAGGGGGTGGGGCGGGGATACCGTGGAAGCATGGCGGCGATCGACCTCAACGCGGACCTCGGCGAGACCGTCGAGGGAGTGCCCACGGCCGACGACGAGGCGATGTTCGCGGTCATCTCGAGCGCCAACGTGGCCTGCGGCGGGCACGCAGGCGATGCGGCGTCGATGCGCGAGGCCGTGGTCCGCGCGCAGCGCTTCGGGGTCGCCGTCGGGGCCCACCCGTCGTACCCGGATCGCGCGAACTTCGGCCGCGTCGCCGTCGTGATCGACCCCGCCGAGCTCGCCGCCACGGTCGCGGAGCAGCTCGCCGCGCTCGCCGACGCCGGCGCCGACCTCCGCTACGTCAAGCCCCACGGCGCCCTGTATCACGCGGTCACCGTCGACCGGGAGCAGGCAGGCGCCGTCGCCCGGGCGATCGCGGATCGCTCCGCGCTGCTCGGCCGGCCCTTGCCCGTGCTGGGCCTGGGCGGCGAGATCGTGCGGGCCGCGGCATCCGTCGGTCTGCCGTTCGTCCGCGAGGCGTTCCTCGATCGCGGCTACCTCCCGGACGGCGCACTCGTGCCGCGCACGCAGCCGGGCGCGCTGCTCGACGACCCCGCACTGGTGGCGGCGAGAGCCGTCCTCCTCGCAGACGAGGGCGTGGTCGTGGCGATCGACGGCTCCCTCGTACGCGCGGATGCCGCGTCGCTGTGCGTGCACGGCGACTCGCCGTCGGCGGTCGACATGGCCCGCGCCGTGCGCGCGGCGCTCGACGCCGCCGGCGTGGAGGTGCGGGCGCCATGGTGACCCCGCGCGTGCGGGCGATGGGGGAGCGCGCGTTCCTCCTGGAGGTCAGCGCGCTCGATGAGGTGCTCCCGCTGCACGCCGCGCTCGCCGCCTCGCGTCCGGATGGCGTCATCGACCTCGTTCCTGCCGCGCGCACAGTGCTCGTCCGGGTCGACCCGCGGGTGCTTCCGCCGGCGGCTGCGCGCTCGTGGGCGCTCGGCGCGGCGACCGAGACCCGGGAGGCGACGGATGCTGCGGCCCCGCCCGTCGAGCTCGACATCGCGTACGACGGGGCCGATCTGGCCGACACCGCGCGCCTGCTGGGTGTCGACGCCCACGAACTCGCGCGGCGCCACGCCGAGGCGGACTGGCGGGTCGCGTTCACGGGCTTCGCGCCCGGCTTCGGGTACCTCGTGAGCGACGACTGGACGTTCGACGTGCCCCGGCTCGAGTCGCCCCGCACCCGCGTGCCGGCCGGATCCGTCGGACTCGCCGGCGTCTTCAGCGGCGCCTACCCCCGCGACACCCCCGGCGGCTGGCGGCTCATCGGCACGACCACGGCGCCCCTCTTCGACCCGGATGCCGCGTCCCCCGCGCTCCTCGAACCCGGAGCGCGCGTGCGGTTCCGCCCCGTGTCCGCCGCAGTCACCGCAGCCCCCTCGACCCCGATCGAGAGCCGCTCGCCCGTCACGAACGGCCGGCCGGAGCGGCAGGTCGCGACAGGGGAGGGGTCACCTGCCGGGGATGCCGGAGCGCCTGCCGGACCGGTGGCGACGGGCCGCAGCATCCGCGTCGTCGAATCGGGCCTTCTGACGACGCTGCAGGATCTGGGGCGCGAAGGCTCGGCGTCGGTCGGCGTCGCTGTCTCGGGGGCCCTCGACCGCGGGGCGCTGCGCACCGCGAACCGCCTGGTGGGCAACCCTGAGGGGGCCGCCGGGCTCGAGGTCACGATGGGCGGGCTGCGCGCCGTGGCCGAGGCCGACCTGTGGGTCGCGGTGACCGGCGCGTGGGGCACGGTGCGACTCGACGAGCGCGAGGTGGATCCGTACGAGGCTCACGAGTGGCGGGCGGGCTCCGAGCTGTACCTCGACTGGTTCGCGCACGGTGCGCGCGGTTACGTCGCCGTCCGTGGCGGGCTCCACGCCCGTGCCGCGCTCGGCTCGCGGGCGACGGATCTGCTCGCGGGGCTCGGACCCGCGGCGCTGCGCACCGGTGAGGTCGTGGGCGTGCGCGACGACGTGGCCGGGCCGATCCCGTTGGCGCCGCCCGCCGGGTGGGGTCCGCCGCACGACGAGGAGCTCGAGCTGGAGCTCGCGCCGGGTCCGCGGGCCGACTGGTTCGCCCCGGCGGCGCTCGCCGCCCTCTACGACACGGTCTGGACCGTCTCGAACCACGCCGACCGTGTCGGCGCACGCCTCGACGGACCCGAGCTGGCGCGCGTGCGAACCGGCGAGCTCGCGAGTGAGGGGATGGTGCCCGGCGCGCTGCAGGTGCCGCCGAGCGGCCGTCCCACGATCCTGCTCGCGGACGGCCCCGTCACCGGCGGCTACCCCGTGATCGCGGTGGTGACGGACGCGAGCCTCGACCTCGTCGCGCAGGCCCGGCCGGGCACGCGCATCCGCTTCCGCCACGCCCGCCCGGGCGCCTGAGCAGCGCCGGGCCGAGGCATCCGTCCCACTCTCGTGTGCTCGACACCCGCTTCCGGGGGCGCGACACGCGGGCTCGCCGAGGCCATCCCGCGTGTCGTGACACCCCCGACGGCGTCAGTCGTCGCCGCCCGCCTCCAGCAGGTCGGCGGTCGCCCGCAGGATCGCGACGATCGCGGCCGTGCGCACGTCGCCCGCCGCGCGGTGGCCGTCCGTCTCGGCGGCCGCCGGGGCCGCCGCCGCGAGGGCGTCGTGCACCGAGGTCAGCAGCCCGCGGGCGCCGAGGTCGCCGGCGGCGGACAGCATCGGACGCTGCTCGTAGGTGTCGTCGAGGACGTCGAAGACGGCCGCCACGAAGGCGGTGTTGCTCAGCTTCGGTGTCTTCGCCAGCACGCCGAGGGCGGCCGTGGTGAACACGCCGTGGCCGTTGGTCTCGAGCGCGACCTGGTCGGGCTGGCAGGCGCTGATGAGCACCTCCTTGCCGTCGGCGCGGGGCTTCGTCGGCACCGCCGCGCGGTCGGTCTCGACCTCGACCACCCGCTTCCACGCGGCCGTGCGTAAGGGATCGTCCGGCGACGCCGCCCGCTCCTCGCGGAACGCCGCCTCTTCGGCGGCGTTCAGCACCGTCATGCGCGGCGTCGCACCTGCCGGGATCTTGCGCGACTCGAACTCGGTCGGCGTGATCTCGCGGTTCACCGAGCCGGAGTGGCACGAGTCGAAGAACAGCGTCACCGCGACGCCCTCGGGGATCGCGTCCCAGATGACGCCGAGATCGTCGTCGACGATCAGCTGTCCGTCGCGGAAGTCGACCGGGCAGAGGGCCTCGTCCTTCGGGCCGAACTCGTCGGTCTCGTCGCCGTCGAGATCGGGCACGAACGTGCCGTGGCCGGCGAACTGGATCGCGACGATGTCGCCGTCGCGGGCCGACGAGACCTTGTCGAGCATCGCGCGCAGGATCGCGTCGCGGGTCGCGTCGCCGTTGTGGATCGACTCCACCTGGAAGCCCGCGTCGCCGAGCGCCTTGGCCCAGGACTCCGCATCGGCGACGCAGCCGCTGAGCGGGTCCCTCGGGTACGCGTCGATGCCGATGCACAGGGCGAGCTTGCGCGATGCCGCGCCTCGCGCGCCGGTCGGCTCGGGGCGGGGCGCCGGGACGAACTCTCCGACTTCGCGCGCCCGCGCCGGGAACACGGCGACGTGGTCCGCCTCGTTGCTGTCGGGCACGCCGACCACGCGCCGGGCGAGACTCATCATGGTCTGCTCGTCGTTGTCGAAGTCGCCGTGCGACGTCGCCTGCGTGCTGCTGCGGGGCCCGCGGGTGACGGGGCCGAGAACCAGGCGCTCGCTCCGGTCGCCCAGGTACGCCATCGTGCGGCCGGAGCCGCGCAGGTGCTCCTCGACACCGAGGATCTCGGCATCCTTCTCCGCTTCAAAGGCCCGTGAGACGAGATACAGGAGCGACTTGCGGTACACCCCCGCGGTGTTGTCGCGCTTCTCGTGGTTCTCGTCCATCGTGAAGATCGAGAGGTTCTCGATCTTCCCGGCCTCCGCGAGCGGCAGCAGCGTCGCCTCGAAGGTGTCGATGCGCACCGCCGGGGCGAGCAACGTCACCGTCTTGACGCTGTCCACGCGGTCATCGCCCTCGAACAGCCGCGGGACGAAGTGCGAGTGGTAGATCGAGCCCGCGCTGTGTCCGCCGATGTGCAGTTCGATGGCGCCCGCGTTCGCCGCCATGAACTCGCGCAACGCGCCGGCCAGCACGAAGGCCCCGCCCGGGTCGCCGCCGTCGACACTCGGAAGGCACGCGCCGGCGGAGTCGAGCTTCATGTCGTCCCAGAACTTGCGACCTCCGAGGACGCGCGCCGCCGCCTCGACCGCGAGGTCCGTGAGGTCGGTGAAGCCACGCTTGCCCGCCTTGCCGCGGACGACGTCCTCGAGAGTGGTCTTGAACCCGCTCTCCCACACGAGGTGGATCGGGTACACCCCGTTCTTCTTCCACCAGCCGGTCTGCCGCTGCGCCGTCAGCAGGCCCGCGTCCTTGTCGGTGAGACCGCCGTGCGCCCAGATGAACACCGGGACGGGTGCGGGCGTCTCGCCGGCGGGGGTCTTCTTCGCCTGCTGGTCGACGAACGCGGCGAGATCGACCTCGATCATGCGGCGGACGTCGGAGGCCGTCGTGGCGAAGTCCGCCACGGTGCGGGGCTTCGCGACCGCGGTCTTGGCGAGACGGCCGTCCGCGGTGTGGACGACGTGCTTGCGCAGCGCGGTGAGCTCGGCCGCCGTGAGGCTCGCGCCCCGGGCGGTCGTCGTGGTCTCGGGCATGGTGTCACGTCCTGTCTGCTGGTGATGGGTGGCTGAAGGTCAAGGGGTGTCGCCGGCGTCCCCTGCGCCGTGGGGCACGAGCCTCGCGCGCGGGTCGGCGAACACGGTGAAGGCCAGCGACGTGAGATCGCCCGCCTCGCGCGCCGCCTGCCGCGCCGCGAGGACCGCCTCGCCGACTGTCGCGTTCTGGCCGAGCGTGCGCTGGTAGAAGGTGCGGACGAAGAGCGCCGTGACGTCGTCTCGCACGGCCCACGAGCAGCCGATGAACACACCGACGCCGCCGCGGAGGAAGACCTCCGCGAAGCCGCCGAGGCCGGTGGCGCCCGAGCGCAGCCGGCCGACGTCGCACGCGCTGAGGAAGACGAAGGGGGTGGAGGTCGCGGCAGACGTGTCGAGCTCGGGGAGATCCCGCCGCGCGTCGGAATCGGTGTACGACGCCGACCCGTCGTCGTGGTCCTCGGAGAACGCCGCGAAGGCGATCTCCTGACCGAGCGGCGCGATGTCGCGCCAGCGGCCGTGCCCGGCGAAGTGGAGCAGGTCGAAGCCGTCCTCGATCGCCTGGCGGAACTCGACCGGGTCGGCGGCGGATCGCGGCGGACCCGCGAGCAGGTCGCCGAGTGTCTCGATCTCCTCCCGGGCGCGCGGGAGGTCCAGACTGTGGTCGACGTAGTCGGGTGCGATCGCGACCACGCGCGTGGGGTCGACGGGGATGACCGTGGGTCGCGACGTGCCGTACATCCATCGGGTGAGTCCGAGGTCACCGAGGAAGTAGCGCTCCGGATCGGGCCGTTGCTTGCCGACCGGCACGAGATGCACGATCTCCCAGGGGATGTCGAGTTCGCCGGAGGTCTGCAGCACGAACTGCGAGATCCGGCGGCGTCGGCTCCAGAGCAGTGCGTTGACGTCGTCGCCGAGGAGCTCCTCGGCGACCCGGGCACCGAGGGTGCGCACGTCGCGCCGGGCGGTGTCGGCGGCCTCGTCGGGATCGTCTTCGACGGATTCGAGGAACGTCTTGCGAATCCTGGAGAGCTCCGCGTAGATGCCCTCGACGTACGCGCTCTTGTCGGGCAGCCGCACGGAGTTCTTGGCGACGGTGCGCCCGATCTTCGCCGTGACGAGCAGCTGCGAGGCGCCGCGCGACATGGACTCGTCGATGACGAGCGTCGGAAGGTCGGCGATGCTGCGGGGCGGGGCCGCGACCGAGGCGACCGTGGTGCGCGGGTCCTCGGCCACGATCCCCTCGACCGCGTCGTCGGCCGCGAGGATCGGCGTGCTCAGCGCCAGCACCGCGAGCGGCGTCACGATGGGCGGCTGCGTGAACGTGACGGTGATGTGTCCGCGTCCGGGGCCGTCGGGGACCAGCGCGAAGACGAGTCGACGCGGATCGGTGACCTTCGCGGGGAGCGTGGTGGAGAGGATCGACGGCGTGCCGTCGGCGAAGGCGAGGCCCCGCAGCTGCATGGCCACCTCGATCTCGCGCGCCGGGTCGAACAGCGCCTTGGCCTTCTTGCGTGCCGTCCCGGCCGTCGGAGCGAGGTCCGCGAGCGACAGCCGCACGACCGCGTCGAACGGGACGCCCTCCACGACGCGCGCGGGCACCTCGGCATCGACGAACGCCGGGACGGGAGCCGCACCGTCGAGCCCCCCGGACGGCGTGACAGCCTCGGGGGCCGGCGCCGGCTCGGCTGCCACGGGGGGCGGCGCGGGCGCGGGCATCGGAGCCGGGGCGGGCGATGGTGGGGGGACCACGGGCGCGAGCCCGGGTGAGCGTCCGCCGAATCCACCGCCGCCGAGCACGACATCGGGGACGAGGGGCGGCGGGGGCGGTTCCGCGGCCGCCTCGAGCTCGCCGCCCATCCCCATGCCGCCCTGGGCGACTTGATGCTCGAGCCACGCGATGCCCGTCTCGAAGTCGCTCGCCACGACCGTGAGGTGGAGGGTCTCGTCGCGTGCGACCGCGATCCGCGCGCTGTACCGGCCGGCGCCGAGGTCCTCGAAATGGACGAGTTGGGCAACCCCGCCGCGTACGACGATCGCCGCGTAGTGGACGTCGTCGCTGCCCTTGACGCGCACCCGCACCACGGTGTCGGAGAGGCCGTGCAGCATGATGTCGGCCAGGAGGGTCACGCCGAATTCGTTCGGCTCGACGTGCGGCGGCGCCGCGTCGACGCGCACGTCCACGGCGTCGGCGTCGGAATCGACGTCGACTGCGCCGTGCGGCACGTCTGGAACACGCGCCATGTCGACCCCCTCGCACCGGTGCCCAGTCACCTGACGATCCGAGAGCGCTGCTCGGTGCACAGCATACGAGCGCGCTCCTCACCACACCAGAGCGGCGTCGTGGGCGGCTGATACCTCTGGACCGAGTGGATGCTGCGGCCCGCGGCATCCACTCGGCTCTACCAGGCGCGCAGCGCGTCGACGACCGTCGCGAACTCGTGCTCCGGCAGTGCCAGCTGAACCGATTCGGCGACGGTGAGCTCGGCCCCGGCGATCTCGCCGGCCTCGACGCTCTGCGCATCGCGGCCGCGGAGGATCTCGAGGTACGGCGTGTGCACCGTGAACGACTCCACGTCGAAGATGCCGATGCGCCGGCGTATCTCGCCGGCGGCGACGGCGAGCGCCGCCGCCCGCCACGCTTCGCCGTGGGCCGCCGCGACCGCGCACACGCCCTCGAGGCCGTACGCGACGCCCTCTTCGTAGTGCAGCCCGACCGAGAGCAGCAGGGTGTGCACGAACTCGCGCTCCGCCTCCTCGATGCGGCCGAGCTGGAAGTTCAGGCGGGACCGCAGGTTGCCGGCGACCGAGGTCGTGAACAGGTCGCCCCGCGACTCGGCGACCGAGGTGGCACGGTCGAAGTGCGCGAGGGCGTCGTCGGTGGATCCGCGCACCCAGGCGAGCCGGCCGAGCGAGACCTCGGTGATCGCCTCCGCCCACGTGTTCCCGCGCTCGCGCAGCGTGACCACGGCCTCGCGCAGCTCGGCTTCGGCCTTGTCGGTGTCGAGATGCGAGAACTGCACGCGGGCCGTCGCGCGAGCGGCGAGCGCCATCGCCGCGGCATCCTCGTCGCCGCTCTCACGGAACAGGCGCACGCACTCACCGAGGCCCGCCACCACCTGCTCGCTCGGCCGCTGCCACATCTCGCCCCACAGCGCGAAGAACCACGCGATCGCGCGGGTGTGCGGCGTGATCGGCTGCTCGTGCTGCTTCTCAAGCAGCTCGAGCATCCACACGCGCACCTCCGCGAAGAAGCCGGAGATCCACCAGTAGATGAGCAGGCACCACGCGAAGTCGCCGGCGTCGTCGAGACGGTTCGTGTAGACGAGGTGGCGCACGGCCGCGCGCAGGTTCGGCAGCTCGAGCCCGAGCCGCACCACGGCGTCGGCCTGCCCGCGCCCGCCGAGGTCGGGGGCGATCTGCTGGACGAGCTCCCGGTAGTAGTCGGCGTGGGCACGCCGCACGCGCTGCGCGTCGCCGCGTTCCTTGAGATGGTCCAGCGCGTACTCCCGCACGATCGCGAGCAGCGAGAAGACGCGGCGTCCGCCCAGCTCGCTCTGCTTCACGAGCGAGCCGTCCGCCAGGGCGGCGAGGGCGTCGATCGCGTGACCGCCCCACGGACGGCCCTCGCCGAGGGCCTCGACCGCATCGAGCGTGAACCGCGTCGCGAACACGCCGAGGTCCTCGAGCAGGTCGCGCTGCGCGGGCGGCAGGAGGCTCACGCTCCAGTCGATCGTCGCCCGCATCGTGCGGTGCCGTTCGGGCAGATCGCGCACCGCGGCCGTGAGCAGGGGCAGGCTCTTCTCGAGGCGCCCGGCGATCTGCGCCGGGTTCAGGATGCGCACCTTCGCCGCCGCGAGCTCGATCGCCAGCGGCAGCCCCTCGAGCCTGCGGCAGATGTCGGCGAGATCCCGCGCGTTGTCGGGTGTCACGTCGAACTGCGGATCGATCGCGCGTGCCCGGTCGACGAACAGCGACACCGCCGCCGAGCGTGAGGTGCGGTCCAGGCTCGCGGGGCCCTCGCCGGCGGGCGTCGTGAGCGGCGGCACGTCGTAGACGCGCTCGCCGCGGATCCGCAGGACGATGCGGCTCGTCACCAGGAAGGTCGCCGTCGGAGCGACCGTGTACAGCCGCACGAGCACGGGTGCGGCATCCACGATCTGCTCGAAGTTGTCGAGCACGATCAGCACGCGGCGATCCGCGAGGGCGTGGGCGATGCGCTCCTCGAGCGCGGCCTCGCCGTTGTCGCGGATGCCGAGATAGTAGGCGATCGTCGGCAGCAGCAGGCCCGGCTCGAGCACGCCCTCGAGGAGGACGAAGTAGACCCCGTCCGGGAAGAGGTCGGCGCAGGCCAGGGCCGCCTCGATCGCGAGCCGGCTCTTGCCGATGCCGCCCGGCCCGATGAGGCTCACGACGCGGTCCGTGCCCCTCGCGAGCAGAGTGCGCACCGCATCGATGTCGCCCTCGCGCCCGATGGTGGTCGTGTAGGGCACCGGGACCCGGCCCACCAGGCTGACCGGCGCGGCACCGGTGTCGGGCGCCTGCGGAGTCCGGGATTCGTCGAAGCGTTCGGCGAGGAGCATGGCGAGGTCGCCGGCGACGTGGTCTTCGAGGTCTTGGGTGTTGTGGAAGTGGAGGTAGGCGGCGGTGTCGTCGGCTTGGATGCGGGCGATGAGGTCGGTGAGTCGTTCGTCTCGGGTGTCGGCGTCTTTGACGTAGATGAGTTTGGGCATGCCGGCGGGGGCGAGGTTGTATTCGTCTTCGAGGCCGGAGACGTCTTCGTCGGGGGCGACCCAGCCGTAGCTGGCGCCGTAGATGCCGATGAAGACGTCGGATTGGGCGAGGTAGGAGCGGTAGAGGTCTCGGGGCGGGTGGGGGCGGGCGCCGAGTTCGAACATCACGGGGGCGAGCCGGAGTCGCTCGATGGCCGACCGCACTGCTTCGCGTTCTTCCGCGAGCTCGCGCAGGGTCGAGCTCACGAACACCCGGATTCGCTGGTCGGGCGTGCGGATCACGGGCGCCCGCTCGAGGCCCGTCACCACGAAGGGACCTTCTCGCGGACGTCCGCGTCGGCGTCGGGCAGCGCGATGGCGATGGCCTCCGCGAGGCCCATCTCCCTGCCCGCGCGCTCACCGGCCTCGACGCTGTCGGGGTCGACCGCCCGCAGCGCCTCCAGCGGAGCGAGATGCACGGCGAACCCTTCGATGTCGTAGATGCCCGTCGTCTCGCGGATCGTCGCCGCCACCGCGGCCAGGGCTCCGGCGCGCCACGCGTCGCCGTGCGAGGCGGCGATCGCCGACATTCCCTCCAGCCCGTACGTGGCGCCGTCGACGAAGTGCAGCCGGATCGACAGCATCAGCGTCAACAGGAACTCCGCCTCCGCCTCGTCGCGCTCGCCCAGCACGAAGCGCAGGCGCGCGCGGTTGTTGCCCGCCACGACGCGGGTGAACGCGTCATCGGCGGCATCGGCGATGTCGACCGCCCGGCCGAGGTGCTCGAGAGCCGCCGGGATGTCGCGGCGCAGCATGCCGAACTGGCCGAGCACCACTTCGGCGAGCGACTCGGCCCAGCGGTCGCCGAGCTCGTGGAGCGTCGCGATCGCCTCGCCGATCTCGGCCCGGAACACCTCTTCGTCGAGGTCGGCGAACTGCAGCCGCGTCGACGCCTTCGCAGCGAGCGCCATCGCGGCGGCCTGCTCGTCGCCGCTCTCGGTGAAGAGCCTCACGACCTCGCCGAGGTCCTCCACCACCTGGTCGCTCGGGCGCTGCCACAGCTCTGCCCACAGCGGGAAGAACGTCGCGATCGCGCGTGTGCGCGGTGTCAGCGGCATCCGCTTCTCGAGAAGCTCCAGCATCCACAGCCGCACGTCGGCGAAGTACCCGCAGATCCACCAATAGGCGAGCATCGTCCACGCGAAGTCGCCGGCATCGTCGAGCCGGTCCATCGAGACCAGATGGCGGGCGGCGGCGCGGAGGTTCGGCACCTCGAGCCCCAGTTCGGCGACGGCATCGATCTGCTCGGCTCCGCGCAGCCGCGGCGCGACCCGGCGCACCAGGTCGAGGTAGTAGTCGGCGTGCGCGATCCGCATCGCATCCGCCGCCCGGCGGGACTCGAGCGTCTCGAGGGCGTACTCGCGGACGATCGCGAGGAGCGAGAACACCGAGCGGCCGCCCGAGTCGATGCGCTGCACCAGCGAAGCATCGATCAGCCCGGCCAGCGTCTCGATCGTGTGAGGACCCCACGAGCGGGTCTCGCCCACCGCCTCGACCGACTCGAGGCTGAACCGTGCGGCGAACACGCCGAGGTCCTCGAGCATCGCGCGCTGATCGTCGGACAGCAGGCCCACGCTCCAATCGATCGTCGCCCGCATGGTGCGATGGCGGTCCGGCAGATCACGCACCGAGGTCGACAGCAGCGGGAGGGTGCGCCCGAGACGCTCGGCGACGTCGTGCGGCGAGAGCAGCCGGATCTTCGCCGCGGCCAGTTCGATGGCGAGCGGCAGCCCGTCGAGCCGGCGGCAGATGCCGATGACGTCGGCCGCGTTCTCGGCGGACAGCTCGAAGCCGGGGAGTGCGGACGCGGCACGCTCGGCGAACAGCACGCATGCCGACGATGCCTGCGCCTGCGCGAGCGTGGCAGGGACATCCGGCGGGGGTGTCTCGAGCGTCTCGACCTCGAACACGCGCTCCCCGCGGATGCGCAGCACGATCCGGCTCGTCACCAGGAAGCACGCACGTGGCGCGAGCGAGTACAGGCGCACGAGGACGGGGGCCTCGTCGATGATCTGCTCGAAGTTGTCGAGCACGATGAGGACGTGGCGGTCGCCGATCGCCTGCGCGATGCGCTCCTCGAGCGTGGCCGCCCCGGTGTCGCGCACGCCGAGGATGTAGGCGATCGTCGGCAGCAGGAGCCCTGGTTCGAGCACGCCCTCCAGCGGCACGAAGTACACGCCGTCGGGGAACAGGTCGGTGTTCGCGTGGGCCGCTTCGATCGCGAGCCGGCTCTTGCCGATGCCGCCGGGCCCGATGAGGCTCACCACGCGGTGGAGGCCTCCGGCCAGCAGTGCCCGGATCTCGGCGAGCTCGCCCTCGCGCCCGATCGTCTCGGTGTACGGCTCGGGCACGCGCGCCGCGAGCGAGATCTCGGCCGCCGTGGCCGGCTCGGTCCGCCGCGACTGGTCGAAGCGTTCGGCGAGGAGCATGGCGAGGTCGCCGGCGACGTGGTCTTCGAGGTCTTGGGTGTTGTGGAAGTGGAGGTAGGCGGCGGTGTCGTCGGCTTGGATGCGGGCGATGAGGTCGGTGAGTCGTTCGTCTCGGGTGTCGGCGTCTTTGACGTAGATGAGTTTGGGCATGCCGGCGGGGGCGAGGTTGTATTCGTCTTCGAGGCCGGAGACGTCTTCGTCGGGGGCGACCCAGCCGTAGCTGGCGCCGTAGATGCCGATGAAGACGTCGGATTGGGCGAGGTAGGAGCGGTAGAGGTCTCGGGGCGGGTGGGGGCGGGCGCCGAGTTCGAACATCACGGGGGCGAGCCGGAGTCGCTCGATGGCCGACCGCACTGCTTCGCGTTCTTCCGCGAGCTCGCGCAGGGTCGAGCTCACGAACACCCGGATCCGCTGGTCGGGCGTGCGGATCACGGGGTGTTCCACCCCAGTCATGTGCATATATTGGCGCGATCGGCGGCGTTTCGCCATGGTTTCGGTGCACGGATGTATCGGAATCCTCGCGCCGCTTCGGTTCGAGTGCATCCGTTTCGCATCCGACGCGTCCCTTCCGCGCCGGCACGCCCAGGAGTAAGTTGCGGCGGTGACGGCGTCGGAGTGGACGCCGTTGGTCCGGATCGGGGCTCCGGGCGTCACTCATGGGAGGGGAATGCGATGAAGAAGGCTTTGGCGTGCGCGGTCGTGGCGATCGGGCTGGTGCTCGGCAGCGGCGGAGCCGCGATGGCGGGCGAGGTCAATGGGAACGGCGGGGCGGCGAACGGCGCCGCGAACTCGGCATCCGAGTGCGCGTTCTCGGGTCAGGACACGCTCGACGCCATCGAGAACCCGCCGGGCGGCCCCGGCTACGACCCGGCGTTCAACGACGACGGCTTCGCGATGCGGGGCAACCAGAAGAACGGTTACCACGGCGTGCAGAACTACGGCATGTTCAAGAAGGCAAAGATCGACATCCCGATCAACCCGGGCGACGCGTGCCGCGGAAATCTGGGGAAGAAGCACTGACCTGACCTCGGCGCCACACCGCACCCGCGTGTTCCGGCCCTGTGCCGGGCGCGTGGGTGCGGTCGTCTTGCGGCTTATACCGCAGCATCCAGAACTTTTCAAGAATCCGACTGGACACGGCGCGTCGTGCGACGTATAGTGGGTCTTTGCGCTCTTGGATTCCCCCTGCCCTCATATGGTGGTCGGCTGTGCCTGCGCCCCCTCACGTTCACGTGAGGAGTGCCGCGCGGGTTTCGGGGATGAGGAGCACTCCACCTGACGACAAGGAAACGAGCCCTACGGGCCCACGGAGGTAATCCCCTTGGCTGCTGCGCGCAACGCATCCAACCCCACCACCACCCCCAAGAACGGACGCGGAGCATCCCGCCTCTCGTTCGCCAAGATCTCCGACACGCTGACGGTCCCCGACCTTCTCGCGCTGCAGACCGAGTCGTTCGACTGGCTCGTCGGCAACGAGGCCTGGAAGGCGCGCGTCGCGGACGCGAAGGCCGCCGGTCGCACCGACGTGCCCGAGGTCAGCGGCCTCGAGGAGATCTTCGAGGAGATCTCGCCGATCGAGGACCTGAGCGAGACCATGCAGCTCTCGTTCACGAACCCGTACCTCGAGCCAGAGAAGTACTCCATCGAGGAGTGCAAGGAGCGCGGCAAGACGTACGCGGCCCCGCTCTACGTCGAGGCCGAGTTCATGAACCACCAGACCGGTGAGATCAAGACCCAGACGGTCTTCATGGGCGACTTCCCGCTCCAGACCGACAAGGGCACGTTCATCATCAACGGCACCGAGCGCGTCGTCGTGTCGCAGCTCGTCCGTTCGCCCGGTGTCTACTTCGACAAGACCCCCGACAAGACGTCCGACAAGGACATCGTGTCGGCGCGCGTCATCCCGTCGCGCGGCGCCTGGCTCGAGTTCGAGATCGACAAGCGCGACCAGGTCGGCGTCCGCATCGACCGCAAGCGCAAGCAGTCGGTCACCGTCTTCCTGAAGGCCCTCGGCCTCACCAGCGAGGACATCCTCGCCGAGTTCGCCGGCTTCGACTCGATCGAAGAGACCCTGTCGAAGGACACGATCCTCACCAAGGAGGACGCGCTCCGCGACATCTACCGCAAGCTCCGTCCGGGCGAGCAGGTCGCCGCCGAGGCCGCCCGCGCGCTCCTGGACAACTTCTACTTCAACCCGAAGCGCTACGACCTCGCCAAGGTCGGCCGGTACAAGATCAACCACAAGCTCGGTCTCGACAAGCCGCTCACCGACTCGGTGCTGACGGTCGACGACATCGTCGCGACGATCAAGTACCTCGTCCGCCTGCACCGCGGCGACGTGACGTTCGACGGCGTGCGCGGCGGCAAGCCGGCCGAGATCCGTCTCGACGTCGACGACATCGACAACTTCGGCAACCGTCGCATCCGCGCGGTCGGCGAGCTCATCCAGAACCAGGTCCGCACCGGTCTGTCGCGCATGGAGCGCGTCGTCCGCGAGCGCATGACCACGCAGGACATCGAGGCGATCACGCCGCAGACCCTGATCAACGTCCGCCCCGTCGTGGCCGCGATCAAGGAGTTCTTCGGAACGTCGCAGCTGTCGCAGTTCATGGACCAGAACAACCCGCTCGCGGGTCTGACCCACAAGCGCCGCCTCTCGGCCCTCGGCCCCGGCGGTCTGTCGCGTGAGCGCGCAGGCGTCGAGGTCCGCGACGTCCACCCGTCGCACTACGGCCGCATGTGCCCCATCGAGACGCCGGAAGGCCCGAACATCGGTCTGATCGGCTCGCTCGCCTCGTTCGCGCGCATCAACGCGTTCGGCTTCATCGAGACGCCGTACCGTCGTGTCGTCGAGGGCAAGGTCACCGACGAGATCGACTACCTGACCGCCTCCGAGGAGAGCGACTACATCGTCGCCCAGGCCGGTGTCGAGCTGAAGGCCGACGGCAGCTTCGCGCAGGACCGCGTCCTCGCCCGTCGCGGCAACGGCGGCGAGGTCGACCTCTTCCACTCGGAGGAGATCGGCTACATGGACGTCTCGCCGCGCCAGATGGTGTCGGTGGCGACCTCGCTCATCCCGTTCCTCGAGCACGACGACGCGAACCGCGCCCTCATGGGTGCGAACATGCAGCGCCAGGCCGTTCCGCTTCTCCGCTCGGAGTCGCCGGTGGTCGGCACGGGCATGGAGGGCTTCGCCGCGATCGACGCCGGTGACGTCGTCACCGCCGACAAGGCCGGTGTCGTCGTCGAGGTCTCGGCCGACGTCGTGACCGTGCAGCTCGACGAGGGCGGCACCCAGGACTACTTCCTGCGCAAGTTCGACCGCTCGAACCAGGGCACGTCGTACAACCAGCGCGTGGTCGTCTCGGCCGGTGAGCGCGTCGAGGCCGGCGAGGTCATCGCCGACGGTCCCGCGACCGAGAACGGCGAGCTCGCCCTCGGCAAGAACCTGCTCGTCGCGTTCATGACGTGGGAGGGTCACAACTTCGAGGACGCGATCATCCTCAGCCAGGACCTGGTGAAGGACGACACCCTCTCCTCGATCCACATCGAGGAGTACGAGGTCGACGCCCGCGACACGAAGCTCGGCAAGGAGGAGATCACGCGTGACCTCCCCAACGTCAGCCCCGACCTCCTGAAGGACCTCGACGAGCGCGGCATCATCCGCATCGGCGCCGAGGTGCGTCCCGGCGACATCCTCGTCGGCAAGGTCACGCCGAAGGGCGAGACCGAGCTGTCGGCCGAGGAGCGCCTGCTCCGCGCGATCTTCAACGAGAAGAGCCGTGAGGTCCGCGACACGTCGCTGAAGGTGCCCCACGGTGAGCAGGGCACGATCATCGCGGTCAAGGAGTTCAACGCCGAGGACGGCGACGACGAGCTCGGCTCGGGCGTCAACCGCCGCGTCGTGGTCTACATCGCCCAGAAGCGCAAGATCACCGAGGGTGACAAGCTCGCCGGCCGTCACGGCAACAAGGGCGTCATCGCGAAGATCCTCCCCGTCGAAGACATGCCGTTCCTCGCGGACGGCACGCCGGTCCAGGTCATCCTGAACCCGCTCGGCATCCCCGGTCGAATGAACTTCGGCCAGGTCCTGGAGCTCCACCTCGGCTGGATCGCCAAGCAGGGCTGGAAGGTGGAGGGCACCCCCGAGTGGGCCGCCCAGCTGCCCGAGCAGGCCTTCGAGGCTCCGGCCGGCACCAAGGTCGCCACGCCGGTGTTCGACGGCGCGTTCGAGGCCGAGATCGCGGGTCTGCTCGACTCGACGAACCCGACCCGCGACGGCGAGCGCCTGATCGACTCGTCGGGCAAGACGCAGCTGTTCGACGGTCGCTCCGGCGAGCCGTTCCCGGCTCCGATCTCGGTCGGCTACATGTACATCCTGAAGCTGCACCACCTCGTGGACGACAAGATCCACGCGCGCTCGACGGGTCCGTACTCGATGATCACCCAGCAGCCGCTCGGTGGTAAGGCGCAGTTCGGTGGCCAGCGCTTCGGTGAGATGGAGGTGTGGGCCCTCGAGGCCTACGGCGCCGCGTACGCGCTCCAGGAGCTCCTCACGATCAAGTCCGACGACATCCTCGGCCGCGTCAAGGTCTACGAGGCGATCGTCAAGGGCGAGAACATCCAGGAGCCCGGCATCCCCGAGTCGTTCAAGGTGCTCATGAAGGAGATGCAGTCGCTTTGCCTGAACGTCGAGGTCCTCTCGGCCGACGGCACCGCGGTCAACCTCCGCGACACCGACGATGACGCCTTCCGCGCCGCTGAAGAGCTCGGCATCAACATCTCCAGCCGCTTCGAGTCCTCGTCGATCGACGAGATCTAAGCGCGCCAGGTAACGAACGAATTTCCGACACAGGAGAACCAGTGCTCGAATCAACCACTTTCGATCAGCTTCGCATCGGCCTGGCCACCGCTGACGACATCCGTCGTTGGTCCTACGGCGAGGTCAAGAAGCCCGAGACCATCAACTACCGCACCCTGAAGCCCGAGAAGGACGGTCTGTTCGGCGAGCAGATCTTCGGACCCTCGCGCGACTGGGAGTGCGCGTGCGGCAAGTACAAGCGCGTCCGCTTCAAGGGCATCGTCTGCGAGCGCTGCGGCGTCGAGGTCACCAAGTCCTCGGTCCGCCGTGAGCGCATGGGCCACATCGAGCTCGCCGCGCCCGTCACGCACATCTGGTACTTCAAGGGCGTGCCCTCGCGCCTCGGCTACCTGCTCGACATGGCGCCGAAGGACCTCGAGAAGGTCATCTACTTCGCCGCCTACATGGTGATCTCGGTCGATCAGGACGCTCGCCACCGCGACCTGTCGACGCAGGAGAACAACATCCGCCTCGAGCTGAAGACGCTCGCCGACCGCCGCGACGCGCGTGTCGCAGCCCGCCTCCAGAAGCTGGAGGAGGAGCTCGCCGCGCTCGAGGAGGAGGGTGCCAAGGCCGACCAGAAGAAGAAGGTCAAGGACGCCGCCGAGAAGGAGATGGCGTCGATCCGCAAGGGCACCGACGACCAGATCACGCGTCTCGAGAAGGTGTGGGAGGACTTCCGCACGCTCGAGGTCGGCCAGCTCAAGGGCGAGGACGAGATCTTCCACGAGCTCCAGGACCGCTTCGGTCAGTACTTCGAGGCCCACATGGGCGCGGAGTCGATCAAGCGTCGCCTCGAGGCGTTCGACCTGGCGGCCGAGGCCGACAGCCTGCACCTGCAGATCTCCGAGGGCAAGGGCCAGCGCAAGATCCGTGCGATCAAGCGCCTGAAGGTCGTCAACTCGTTCCTGCAGACCGGCATGTCGCCGGCCTCGATGGTGCTCGACGTCGTCCCGGTGATCCCGCCGGAGCTGCGCCCGATGGTGCAGCTGGACGGTGGCCGCTTCGCGACCTCCGACCTGAACGACCTGTACCGCCGCGTGATCAACCGCAACAACCGCCTCCGTCGCCTGATCGACCTCGGTGCCCCCGAGATCATCGTCAACAACGAGAAGCGCATGCTGCAGGAGGCCGTCGACGCGCTGTTCGACAACGGCCGCCGCGGTCGCCCCGTCACCGGTACCGGCAACCGCGCCCTGAAGTCCCTGAGCGACATGCTCAAGGGAAAGCAGGGTCGCTTCCGCCAGAACCTGCTCGGCAAGCGCGTGGACTACTCGGGCCGTTCGGTCATCATCGTGGGTCCGCAGCTCAAGCTGCACCAGTGCGGTCTGCCCAAGCAGATGGCGCTCGAGCTGTTCAAGCCGTTCGTGATCAAGCGCCTGATCGACCTCGGTCACTCGCAGAACATCAAGGCGGCCAAGCGCGCCGTCGAGCGCACGCGTCCCGAGGTCTGGGACGTGCTCGAGGAGATCATCCGCGAGCGTCCCGTGCTGCTCAACCGTGCGCCCACGCTGCACCGTCTCGGCATCCAGGCCTTCGAGCCGCAGCTCGTCGAGGGCAAGGCCATCCAGTTGCACCCGCTCGTCTGCGCCGCCTTCAACGCGGACTTCGACGGTGACCAGATGGCCGTCCACCTGCCGCTGTCGGTCGAGGCTCAGGCCGAGGCCCGCATCCTCATGCTGGCGTCGAACAACATCCTGAAGCCGTCGGACGGCCGCCCGGTGACCCTGCCCTCGCAGGACATGATCATCGGTCTGCACCACCTGACCACGGTCATCGAGGGTGCTGCCGGCGAGGGCCGCGTGTTCGGCTCGGTCGGCGAGGCGATCCTGGCCAAGGACGAGGGCACCCTCGACCTGCAGGCCAAGGTCCGCATCCGCATCCCGGGTCTCGCGTTCCTCGAGGGCGAAGCCCCCGAGGGCTACGAGCGCCACGGCCTCGTGGACGCGTCGCTCGGCCAGGCGATCTTCAACGACACGCTCCCCAAGGGCTACCCGTTCGTCCGCGAGCAGGCCGACAAGGGCAAGCTGTCGCAGATCGTGAACAAGCTCGCCGAGGAGTACCCGAAGGTGGAGGTCGCAGCATCCCTCGACCGCATCAAGGACGCCGGCTTCTACTGGGCCACCCGTTCGGGTGTCACCGTGGCGCTCAGCGACATCCTCACGCCCCCGAACAAGGGCGAGATCGTCGCGGGCTACGAGAAGCAGGCCGCGAAGGTCCAGGCGCAGTTCGAGAAGGGTCTCACCACCGACGCCGAGCGTCGTCAGGAGCTCATCAAGATCTGGACCGAGGCGACCGACGAGGTCCAGAAGGCGATGCGCGACCACTTCCCGGCCGACAACACCATCAACCGCATGGTCTCGTCGGGCGCCCGTGGTAACTGGCTGCAGATCCGCAACATCGCGGGTATGCGAGGCCTGGTGAACAACCCGAAGGGTGAGATCATCCCGCGCCCGATCATCTCCTCGTACCGCGAGGGTCTGTCGGTGGCGGAGTACTTCATCGCGACGCACGGTGCCCGTAAGGGTCTGGCCGACACGGCCCTCCGTACCGCCGACTCGGGCTACCTGACCCGTCGTCTCGTGGACGTCTCGCAGGATGTCATCATCCGCGAGGAGGACTGCAGCACGACCAAGGGCCTCGAGTTCACCATCGCCGCTCCCGGTGCCGACGGAACGCTGGTGCGCGACGCGAACGTCGAGAACTCGGTGTTCGCCCGTACGCTCGCGGCCGACGCGGTCGACCCGAAGGGCGAGGTCGTCGCCTCGGCCGGTGAGGACGTCGGCGACGTGCTCATCGACAAGCTGGTCGCGGCGGGTGTCGAGTCCATCAAGGTGCGCTCGGTGCTCACGTGCGACTCGGCCGTCGGCGTCTGCGCGAAGTGCTACGGCCGTTCGCTCGCGACCGGCAAGATCGTCGACATCGGCGAGGCCGTCGGCATCATCGCGGCCCAGTCGATCGGTGAGCCCGGTACGCAGCTGACGATGCGTACCTTCCACACCGGTGGTTCGGCGTCGGCAGACGACATCACGCAGGGTCTTCCCCGCGTGCAGGAGCTGTTCGAGGCCCGCACCCCGAAGGGTGCGTCGCCGATCGCCGAGGCCGACGGCCGCATCACGATCGACGAGACCGACAAGGCCAAGAAGGTCATCCTCACGCCCGACAACGGCGACGAGCCGCACGTCTACCCGGTCCTGAAGCGCGCGACGCTCCTGGTCGAGGACGGTCAGCACGTCACCGTCGGTCAGCCGATCCTGGTCGGCACGCTCGACCCCAAGGAGGTCATGCGTGTCATGGGTGCCCGCGAGGTGCAGAAGTACCTCGTGAACGGCGTCCAGGGCGTGTACCGCTCGCAGGGTGTGCCGATCCACGACAAGCACATCGAGGTCATCGTCCGTCAGATGCTGCGGAAGGTCACCGTGGTCGACCACGGCGACACCACGCTGCTCCCGGGTGAGCTGGTCGACTTCAAGAAGTACCAGACCATCAACCGCGAGGCGGTCGGCGAGGGCAAGCGCCCCGCATCGGGTCGTCCCGAGCTGATGGGTATCACGAAGGCGTCGCTCGCGACCGAGTCGTGGCTGTCGGCCGCGTCGTTCCAGGAGACCACCCGCGTCCTGACGCAGGCGGCCATGGAGGGCAAGAGCGACCCGCTCATGGGCCTCAAGGAGAACGTCATCATCGGAAAGCTCATCCCCGCCGGAACTGGACTCGCGAAGTACCGCGATGTCACGGTCGAGGCGACGGAGGAGGCCAAGAGCGAGCGGTACCCCAACCGCATCTTCGCCTCGGACGGCGCGTACACCGACGCTGACCTGAGTTACGTCGACTTCGACAGCTTCTCCACGGACGGTTTCACCACCGACTACAACTGAGTCCCGGGTCTGAAAGACCCTGACGCTCGAACGAGAGGCCCCGGCATCGCCGGGGCCTCTCGCCGTTTTCGGGGACGGATGCCTCGCCCCCGGCATCCTCGGAGGCCCCGCGCGCGCCGCGGCGCAGCATCCGTCTCTCCGGCTTACCGTGGAGACGGAGGTGGGGGCCCCATGGCGAGGATCGGTGGACGCAACTCGTGGATCGCCGTGCCCGCGGGGATGCTGTGCGCCGCGGTCGTCGCCTCGCTCGTGTGGCTGGCGCTGCCGATGATCCCGGTGGCCGTCGCGTGGGTCGGCGACACGCTGCGCAGTGCCACCGCGCCCCGGCCCGAGGCGACGCCGGTGCAGACGCCCGCCCGGACCGCGGCGGACGGCGGCGCGATCGACTGCCGCACGCTGTACTCCGACGACCTTTGGAACGAGCTGACATGGCGTGAGGGATCGCTGCTCAACCAGTCGATGGCGGCTCCCGCGACGGCGGCGACGGCGTTCGCCGATGCCGCCGCGCCCGAGGTGCTGGTGACGTGCACGTGGCGGTTCGACTCGGGCGGGATCGTCACCACGCTGTCCAAGGTGGACGCGGACGCCGCGACGATCGCCGAGGCCGCGCTGGCGGGCGACGGGTTCTCATGCCGGACGGCGGACGCCGCCACCGTCTGCGACCGCACGCGCGGCGCGGTGCTCGAGGAGCACACCCTCCGCGACGGACTGTGGCTCGTGAGCGTCGAGACGACGTGGCACCCCGAGGACTACGGCCCGCGGCTCGACCACACGGTCTGGGGCTGACTCAGCCGAAGATGCTCGCGACGACGGCGGCCGTGTAGCCGGTCGGCGCCAGGTTCGAGTACTGCGTGTCGATGAGGATGTCGTCGCGCCAGAACAGCGTGCGCCCGTCGGTGACGGGGTACGTCTCGTTCGGCCAGGTCTTCTCGCAGCGCTTGCCGCCATCGGGGGTGTAGCAGGTGTAGCCCTCGTCGGTGACGAGCTTGTTGAGCATGTCGAGCGCCGGACCCCGCGACATGTAGGAGATCTTGGTGACCAGACCCGTCGTGTCGGCGGCGGGATCTCCCCACACGCACACCAGGCTGCCGTCGGGCTGCGGTCCCGATGCGCCGAAGGCGGGGTCGTTGAGCGGCACGCCCTCGAGCTGCGCGAGAACGTCGGCGGTCAGGATCGCGCGGCAGTCGTCGGGGATCTCCGCCTTCGCGGTGGGCGACGGCGTCGGGGTGGGCGTCGCCGATCCGGATGTCGACGTGGACGGCGTGGGCGTGAAGGTGAGCCCGCCCCCCGAGGGCGCGTCGGGTGCGCACGCCGTCAGCGCGGCGAGTGCGAGGAGGGTCGATGCCGCGGCCGCGGCGAGCCGGAACGCCCGTGGTGCCATGGGCTCAGGGTAGTGGGCGGGCGCGGATTCCCCCGGCACGCCTCCGTCGTGTGCGCGGGACCGCGGGCTACTCTGCCTCTGCGGGGATGAGCCCTGCGTGAGGAGTGCCTGCGATGAGTGACCCCAAGTCGTCCTACGGCGAACCCGTCGACGAGCCCAACGGCGTCGACGACGTCGTCGGCCGTGCGAACGAAGGTCTCGCCGACGCCGAGGCCGCCCGCCGTGACACCGGCGCCACCGAGACTCCCGCCGCAGAGACCCCCGCCGACGAGACCGAGGCATCCCGCACCGCCGACGCGGAGGCGTCCGCCGACGCCTCCTCGACCACCGCCGAGGCGCCGGCCGCCGCCGAGCCCGACCCGTGGGACTCGCCGGAGGCGGCTTCGCTGGACTACACCTCGTCCGCGACGCCGGCTCCCGCCGCCGACGACTCGCCCACGGTCGTGGTCCCGCCGGTCGTGACCCCGAGCGAGCCGGTCGTCGCCGAGCCCGCGGTCGTCGCCGCGGCCGCCGCCCCGCAGCCGATCTTCGTTCAGGCGCCCGAGGCTCCGCGTCCGCGGGGCAACCGCGCCGCCGCCGGAGCCATCGGCCTGCTCGCCGCCGTCGCGTTCGCCGTGCTCTACCTCGCGGTGTGGCTCGGTGTCGACGCGATCAAGGGCGACGTCACCGGCGCGAACGTCGGCACGACCGCCCTCGAGGCACTCGCGACCTGGTCGCTCTGGGTGCCCGTCGTGGTGTTCTTCATCGGCTTCTGGCTGCTCGGCGCGATCATCAACCGCGGCCGCTGGGGCCACTGGGTGGTCTTCGGCATCCTCGTGGGCGTCGCCGCCTACGGCGGGCACATCCTGGGCGCACTGTTCCAGGCCCCGTTCTGGAACCTCACCGCCAGCGAGGGCGCCAAGCTCGTCGAGGGCGAGCTGCTGGCGCCGCTCGCGATCGCCGCGTTCATCATCGGCCGCGAGCTCACGATCTGGTTCGGCGCCTGGGCGGCCGCGCGTGCGAAGCGCGTCACCGAGCTCAACATCGAGGCGCAGCGCGAGTACGAGCGCACGCTGGAGGCGGGCCCGCAGCTCGTCCAGCAGTAAGCCCCCGTTCGCAGCCGTGCCCGCCGACGTAGGCTGGCGGCATGGCCGCTGACGGTTCGGACGGGCCGTCGCAGGGACCCGTGCGACCGCCCGTCGCCCTGGCCTTCGCGACGATGGGCTTCATCGCGCTCCTCATCTTCGGGCTCGGCATGACCAGTCTGGCGACGGGGGAGGACGTCATCGCGAGCCCCGGGCTCGGACAGGCTCCCGGGATCACCGGCGTCGTGTGCGCGACACTCGCGTTCGCCGGCGGCCTGTGGGCCGCGATCGCACGCGCCTCGAGCCGGACGGATGCTGCGGCCCCGGCGCGCGGCGCTGCACCGGCTGCCGCGGGCTCCGGGTCGAGCGCCGGCGCCGGGGCGAGGCATCCGTCGTACTGGGGTGCCGCGTGGACGACCGCCGCGACCTTTCTCGCGTACCTCGGGGGAGTGTGGTTCGGCGCCGTGTTCACGGGCGCCGATCTCGGCGTCGCGACCGCGGTGGTCGGACGCCTCGCGACCACGTGGTTCGGGCTCGTCGTCGCGGCGGCGGCGTTCGTCTCGTCGTGGGCGGGCATCGCGATCGTGCGCACCCGCGCCCGCCGCCCGAGATGGCCGTGGGAGGACGAGTTCGACGAGTGATCCGGCGGCCGACGGCGCCGCGAACACCCTTCATCGCAGCATCCGTCCCGCGAAGTCCGGACTTCGCGGGACTCTGTGCTCCCCCTCACGCCATGTCCGGACTTCGCAGGTGCGCGGCGTCCGGCCGGGCAACGGCGCGGTCCGGACTTCGCAGGATTCCGCGCTGCGCGCGCCGTGCGGTCCGGACTTCGCAGGACGGGAAACAGGGCAGGCGGCCGCGGAAATCCGCGCGAGGGCGGAGGCCGGGCACTAGCGTGGAACGCGTGGAGCGGTCGCTCGAGACCCAGGTCAGCCAGGCGGTGGACGCCTGGCTCGCGTGGGTGCCCCGCTGGGAGCCCGCGACGCACCACGGCCGGACCGCCCCCTGCCGTCGTTGCTTCGGGTCGCCCGTGCTCTCGGCTGCGGGCCTCGGCGCCGACGTGCCGCACGGCGTGCAGCACGGCCTGTCGACCCGCATCAAGACGATCGTCGACCGCTCGGTCGCCGAGTACACCGCGCTGAACCTGCCGATGCTGCAGGCCGAGCTCGATCAGCAGGCCGCCCGCAACCGCGCCCGCACCTACCGCCCCGGCGAAGGGCTCGATCCCGAGTTCGAGGGTCTTCCCATGGACCCCGATCCGGTGCCCGGGGCCCCCTTCCTGTTCACGATCGCGGGACTCGCCGAGGAGGCCGACGCGCACGTGCCCGCGCTGCCCCCGCTGAGCGAGGAAGCGAAGGCGGCACTGCGCCAGGAGGTCGGGCTCGCCGACGACTACGCGAACATGGTCGGCCGCGAGGTGTGCACGATCCTGCTGCACCATCGCCTGCGCATCCAGGCCGCGGTAACCGAGTACGTCGAGCCCCAGATCGAGGCGATGCTCGCCGATCTCACGAAGTCGCTCGACGCACCGTTCGACCCCCACGACCCCGGCGACACTCCGCGGCTAGACTGACGCCGGCCCCGTCACTGCGGCACGCTCCGGCGCCGGACCGCCGCACGCGCTCCATTCTCCACATCCCTGCTCGTCACGCGGGTTCTCGGGAGGTGGGTTTTGTTAGCATGACCGGGTTTGTTGTTGCCCTGGCGACATGGGTGTGACGGTAGCGGACTGCGGGGGAGGTGTGCTGGTGGCTGCACGGCTTCCTTCGGCGCCTCCGATCCTTCCGGGGCTCGCCTACATCCGCCCGCTCGGCTCCGGCGGCTTCGCCGACGTCTTCCTCTACGAGCAGGACATGCCCCGCCGCAACGTCGCGGTGAAGGTCATGCCGAGCGACGTGCGCGACCCGGAGCTGCGGCGCATGTTCAACGCCGAGGCCGACGTGCTCGCGCACCTGTCGGCCCATCCCTCGATCGTGACGGTCTACCAGGCGAGCATCTCGGCCGACGGCCGCCCGTACATCGTGATGGAGTACTGCCCCGGCTCGCTCGCGCAGCGGTACCGCGTCGAGCGCGTCCCCGTCGAGGAGGTGCTCGCGACCGGCGTGCGCATGGCCAGCGCGCTCGAGTCCGCGCACCGCGCCGGCCTCATCCACCGGGACGTCAAGCCGAGCAACATCCTCATCACCACCTTCGGCACGCCTGTGCTCGCCGACTTCGGCATCTCGGCATCGCTGCAGCGCAAGAGCGGCGGCGAGGTGCTCGCGATGTCGATCCCGTGGAGTGCTCCGGAGGTCGTCGCCGAGCAGACGAGCGGCACGGTGACGAGCGAGGTGTGGAGCCTGGGCGCCACGGTCTACTCGCTCCTCGCAGGCCACAGCCCCTTCGAGCGCCGTGAGCGCGGGCAGAACACGAAGGAGCTGCTGCGCAAGCGCATCGCGCGCGCCACCTACGTCGAGATCCCGCGGGCCGACGTCCCGGCGTCGCTGCAGGCCGTCCTCGCGACCGCGATGAGCCGCGATCCCGGTCGCCGGTACGACTCGGCGCGGGCCTTCGGCGAGGCGCTGCGAGAGGTGCAGTCAGGGCTCGGCCTCTCGCCGACACCGCTCGAGATCCCCGACGCGGAGTGGTCCCCGGCATCCGCCCCCGTCGATTTCGGGGATTCGGCGCTGCGAGGACCCGCGCGCTCGCACGTGGAGCGCGACCTCACCCGCAAGACGCGCGCCGGCACCGGTGTCGCGCAGCTCGCCCGCGACGAGGACACCGAGATCTCGGCGCCCGCCCGTCGGCGCGGGCGCGCGGTGCTGCCCTGGGCGATCGGCATCGGAGCGGGGGTCATCGCCGGCGCCGGCGCGGTCGTCGTGGCGCTGATGGCCGCGGGGGTGCTCTGATGCGACGCGGCACCATCGCCGGCATCGTCGCCGCCGGCGCGGTGGTGGCCACCGTCATCGGCATCAGCATCGTGTGGCCGGGGCTCGACGCGCAGGAGACACCCGACGTCGACACCGCGGTCTGGGCGCTGCAGACCGGCGACGGCCGCCGCTACGCCCGCGTGAACACCTCGGTCGGCGAGCTCGACACCGTGCGCAGCATCAGCAACCCCGACCAGGTGGTGCAGACGGGGGATGCCGCGTACCTCTTCAGCGACAGCTACTCGACGCTCACGCGCATCGACGCCGCGATGCCCACCGACCTCGACGAGGAGGCGCTGCAGTCCTCGCAGAAGACCCCGTCCGGCACCACCGAGGTCGTCACCTCCGGAGACTGGGTCGCCTATCTCACCGACTCGGGCGCCGTCTTCGCTGGACGTCTTTCGAGCGGCACGTCGTCGCAGCTCGACCCGTTCGGCGCGGACGACGAGGACGCCCCGCAGTACACCGCCGAAGCGATCGCCGTCGACGAGCGCGGCATGCTGTTCGCGTACTCGGGCGCCGACGGCTCGGTGCTGCGCTACGACATCGGCGAGAGCCAGGTGCGCGCGCGCGACGCGTTCGACCCCGACGGCCTCGACACGCCGGCCATCACGGCGGCGGGCGACACGTGGGCGCTGGTCGACACCGAGGACGGCGACGTGTGGCTTCGCGGGCAGGATGCCGCGGCCCAGGCGCCCACGACGGGTGCGGTGGTCGTCGGCGCACCGGACGCGCAGGGCACCGCGGTCTATCTCGCCGACGAGACCGGGCTGGTGCGGGTGCCGGCCGACGGGTCGGTCATGGAGACCCCGGTCGGAGACGGCGCAGGAACGGTGCTCGGGACCCCCGCGCAGCCGGTCGCGCACGGCGGCGAGACCTACGCCGCGTGGCTCGGCCAGGGCGACGCGGGCGGTCTGCTGTGGCGCTCGAGCGGCGCCACCGCGCCGCTCGACTACGGTGACGAGACGATGGGCGACCAGCAGCGCCCCGTGTTCGTCTCGAGCGACTCCGCGGTCATCCTCAACGACACCCGCTCGGGGTGGGCCTGGTCGGTGCCCGACGGCGCGCTGATCCCGTCGAGCCAGGACTGGAGCCTCGACGACCGCACCGACCCCGACGCCGTTCCCAGCGAAGAGCAGCTGCAGGTCGTGCTCGATCCCAAGCCGCCGATCGCCGAGCCCGACGCGTTCGGCGTGCGTGCGGGCGCCCTCGCATCGCTGCCGGTGCTCATGAACGACCACGATCCGAACGAGGACGTCCTCACGATCGACCCGGCGTCGATCGCCGGGCTCGATCCCGCGTTCGGGACCGTGTCGGTGACCGACGACGACCAGCGCCTCGCCCTCCGGGTGCAGCCCGGCGCGACGGGATCGGCGACCTTCTCGTACGCGGTCACCGACGGCACCACCGAGAACGGCCTGATGTCCGACCCGACCACGGTCACGGTGACGGTGGCGGACGCCGCCACCGACTCGGCGCCGGAATGGTGCGGCGTCGAGCGATGCCTCGTCGAATGGCCCGAACCCGAGGTCGCCCGGGGCGGCACGGTGACCGTGCCGGTGCTGCCGGGCTGGGTCGACCCGGAGGGCGACCCCCTGCTGCTCCTGTCGGTCGAGAACAAGAGCGGCGTCGGCAGCGTCGCGGCGACGCCCGGCGGCGACGTCGTCTACCAGCACGACGACGCCGGCGACGGCGGAGAGCAGCTCGTGGAGCTCGAGGTGACGGTCGCCGACACCCAGGGCGGGACGACCGTGAAGCCTCTCATGATCAAGGTCTCGCCGCAGCCTCAGCTCGCGGCGCAGTCGTTCGCCGTCACCGACACCGTCGCATCCGGGATCACCGTCGACGTCGCCGACCACGTCACGGGCACCGCGGGCACGCTGTCTCTGGAATCGGTGCGGGTGCTCGACGATGCCGCGGCCACCGCGACGGCTGTCAGCGGCTCGACCTCGTTCGACTTCGCGGCGAAGAGTCCGGGCACGTTCCGCGTCGACTTCACGGTGACCGACGGCGTGAGCGAGGCGAGTGCCACGGCCCGCATCACCCTGCTGCCCGCCGACGCGCCGGCCCAGCTGGCCACGTCGCCGGTGGTCGCGTTCGTGCACCCCCAGCAGGACGCGACCCTCGAGATCTTCGACGCCGTCTCGAACCCGACGCGCCGCGTGCTGTTGCTGAGCGACGTCGTCGCGCGGGCGGATGACGGCGCCACGCTGTCGGTCGACGGCGTCGGGCAGAATCACCTCCGCGTGTCGGGGACCACGGCCGACGGCGCCGCCGGACGACTCGGCACCGTCTCGTACGTGGTGAGCGACGGCACCGAGGACGCGGGCGCGAGCGTCGAGGGAGAGGCGACGGTCTACCTGCTGCCACCCGCGCCGGAGCTCGCGCCGATCGCCGTCGACGATGCCGTGATGGTGCGCGCCGGCGCGCAGATCGACATCCCGGTGCTCGACAACGACATCTCGCCTGCCGGCGGCAGGCCGACCCTGAACCCGGCCTCGGTGACCTCGTCGTCGGAGGGCGCGCTCGCCTTCGCGTCGGGCGACCTGCTCCGCTACCTCGCTCCCGACGAACCCGGGCAGTACGCGATCGAGTACTCCGTGTTCACGACGGGGGCTCCGGCGCTCGCGGACACGGCGACGGTGCGGGTGACGGTGATCGACGCGGAGGCCAACCGCGCCCCCACCGCCGACACGCTCGAGGGCCGCGTCCTCAGCGGCCAGTCGACCCTCATCGAGTTCGACGACTTCGGCACCGACCCCGACGGCGACGTCGTGACCCTCGACCGCATCGTCGAGCAGCCCGCCCGGGGCGCGGCCACCATCACCGCCGACGGCGGATCCCTCATGTACACGAGCGTGCCCGGCGACAGCGGCCAGGTGTCGTTCCGCTACCGCGTCGTGGACGCGTTCGGCGCGACAGCCGACGGGACGGTGCGCATCGGCGTGCTCGACAGTCAGGCCAACCCGAGCCCGGTCACGTTCACCGACTACGTGCAGGTGCAGGCCGGTGAGGGCAACACGATCCGCGTCAGTCCGCTCTCCAACGACGTCGACCCGACGTTGGGCGAGCTGCGGGTCACCGACATCCGTCCCGACGTGCCGGCGACGCTCGTGGACGGCAGCGCCAACCCCGAGTTCGCACGGCTGAACGAACGGATCGTGGGCGCGGACGACACCACGGTGCGGATCGCGGCGGGAGACGAGCCCGCGACGATGTCGTTCCTCTACGATGTCGAGTCCTCCTCCGGCAACACGGGACGCGGTCTCATCGTGGTGCGCGTGGTGCGAGAGAACGTCCCCGACTTCCCGGTCGTCGCCGACACCAACCTCACCGTCGAGACTCGTGAGGACTTCCCCCGGGGAGTCGACGTGCTGGGCGGCAAGGTCACCTGGTCGGGCGGCGACGTCGACGACCTCGAGCTGTCGCTGTGGGGCGATCCCGACGGCGTCTCGGTGCGGGGCTCGCAGCTGCGGGGCGAGCTCACCGACACCACCCGGCTGATCCCGTTCGCGGTCACCGGTGAGGGCACCGCCGGCGAGGTGACGTCCTATGGCTTCCTCCGCGTGCCGGGCGAGAACGACCTGGCGCTGACGCTGCGCGCGAACGCCGCCTCGCCCGAGGTCACCGAGCTCGAGTCCACGACCTTCGACATGGCGGACCTCGTCGCCCGCCCCCGGGGCGCGGTGGTCGAGCTCGGCGAGGACGTACGGGCGTCGGGCGCCCGTCCCGAGGCGTCCTGCACCGTCGAGTCGGGCACCGTCGTGCGCTACGACGCGGGTTCGGGCGCACCGTGGGTCGACGCCTGCCAGGTGCCCGTGCGCCTGACCGGCCAGGAGGACTGGACCTACCTGTCGGTGCCGATCGTGGTGCACCCGCGCGACCCGCAGCCGGAGCTGCGTCCCGGATCCATCACGGTGGGTCCCGGCGAGACCGCGTCCTTCGACCTCCGGAACATGACCACGTGGCAGCTGCGCCCGGACTGGGACGAGATCGTCTACGCGACCGAGCACGCGGGCACCGCGTTCGAGGTGACGCAGGAGGGCTCCATCGTGACCGTGACCGGCGCGGACCGCGCTGTCCCCGGCTCCGAGGAGGCCGTGCTCGTCTCCGTCACGAGCCACACCTCGGTGACGCCCGCGCGGCTCATCCTCCGCGTCGGCGCCGCGCCGTCGACGCTTCCGCAGGGCGGCTCGGTCGTGCAGCAGTGCTCGCAGGCCGCGGGGTCGTCGTGCACGATCCCCGTGATCGGCGCCGGCGGCGAGGTCAATCCGCTGCCCCGCACTCCGCTCGACGTCGTCGACGTGCGCCCGACGGGCGCGTGCGCCGGAGTGGGCTTCCAGGTGGCGTCGGCGACGTCGATCACGGCGACGTGGACGACGGATGCCCCGGGCGCGACGTGCACCGCCACGTTCTCGGTGCGCGACGCGCAGGGTCGCGTGACGAACGCCGAACGCGACGGCCGCGTGCTGCTCGACCTGCTCGGATTCCCCAAGACGCCCGCCAGTATTACCCAGACGGCATATGCCGACGGAACGGTGACGCTGAGGGTCGATCCCGGGGAGGCTCGACTGGCGTACCCGGCGCTCACCGGCTTCGTCATCCGCTCCGGCGGGCAGGAAGTCGCGCGGTGCACCGCGGACGGCGTGTGCCCCGCGATCGCCGCGCCGAACGGCGAGCAGCGCACCTACGACGCCTGGGCCGTCAACGCCGTGGGCGAGTCGAAGGCGGGCGTGCGCACCGTCGCGTGGGCGTACGACGCGCCGCTCGCGCCCACGAGCGTGACCGCCGCCCCGGTCCCCACCGGTGACGGTGCGGGCGGCATCGTGTCTCTGGTCATCGACGGGATCGAGGCCGGCGAGACCGGCAGCCTTGAGATCGCGAGTCCCGCCGGCGAGACGGTGCGGGTGCCGGTGAACCGCAACCAGACCCGCGTCGAGGTGCCCTGGTTCCGCGTGGGGAGCAACACCGGCACGCTCGTGACGATCACCCCCTACTCGCGCTTCGACCTGCCGCCCGGGCTCGGCGGCAGCGCGTCGGGCGGGACCGCGACGGTGCAGACCAACGGCATCGGCAGCCCGCTGTCGCCGCAGCTGACGCTCAGCTCGGTGTCCAACGGCGACGGCACCGCGACGGTGACCGCGCGCGCCTCCGCACAGCGCAACGGCGACGGCTCGGAGCTGCGCTACGGGATCGTGCAGGACGGTCAGCGGTGCACCGTGACCGAGGACGGCGCGACGGCCACCTTCCCGGGCCTCACCGACGGCGAGGAGTACACGTTCCGCGCGTGCGTCGAGTCGTGGGACGACGGCACGTCGTTCGGCCGCGCGGAGGTCACCCACAGCGTGCGCGCCTTCCAGTCCGGCAAGGCGCCGCAGGGGTGGACGTTCGTCGTCGACGGCACGCCGAACGTCCAGTCGCAGCGCGCCGACTGGGTGATCCGCCAGAACCCGACCTCGACCGAGCGGCTCCCCAACCGCAATCACGCCGAGTTCCAGGGCTGGGGCGGGAGCACCTCGGTCTTCGGTCAGGACCCCGCCATCCAGGTGCGCTACGTGCACGACTTCTGGGGCACCGCCACCCCGTGGTCGACCGTGACGCCGCGCGCCGGCAGCGCCCCGTACCAGGTGCAGGCGAACTGGACGGTCACCTCCTGCGTCGGCGGCAGCCCGCTCGCCTATCGCGGCCAGTCGTCGAACGCCCCGAACGGCTCGTCGGCGGTGTTCGCCTTCGGCAACGCCGGACTGCGGTACTACGACAAGCAGGACCGGCTCCTCACCCACGCCGCCGGCACGTGGGACGTGCCGCAGGGCGCGGTCCGCGTCGAGGGCATCTCGGTGTCCGTGAACTGGGACGCCCAGGGCTGGGGTCTGGCCCCCGTGAGCACCGAGTTCTCGGCGATCTGCCAGCCGGGCAACGGCAACCCGGAACCGCCGCCCACACCCTGAGCGGCAGCATCCGCTCTCCCCACGATCTTCCCCACACGACGAAGGACGACACCACATGACGATCACGCAGGAGCAGGCCGACTGGTTCGCGCAGACGTTCGGGCAGATCGCCGACAACGTCGAGCGCGCCGTCCTCGGCAAGCGCCATGTCGTCGAGCTCGTGCTCACCGCGATGCTCAGCGACGGGCACGTGCTCCTCGAGGACGTGCCGGGGACCGGCAAGACGTCGCTGGCGCGGGCGATGGCGCAGTCGGTGCAGGGCACGAACACGCGCATCCAGTTCACACCCGACCTGCTGCCGAGCGACATCACGGGACTCAGCGTCTACGACCAGAAGGAGGGCGTGTTCGAGTTCCACGCCGGCCCGATCTTCGCGAACATCGTGCTCGCCGACGAGATCAACCGCGCGAGCCCGAAGACGCAGTCCGCCCTCCTCGAGGTGATGGAGGAGGGGCGCGTCACGATCGACGGCGTCTCACGGGAGGCGGGCGTGCCGTTCCTCGTGCTCGCGACGCAGAACCCCGTCGAGCAGGCGGGCACCTACCGCCTGCCCGAGGCTCAGCTCGACCGCTTCATGATGCGCACGTCGCTCGGCTACCCCGACCATGCGGCGACCGTCCGCATCCTCGACGGGGCGGCCGTCGCCACCGCCGAGCTCACGCCGATCATCACGCCGCAGGCGCTCGTCGGCATGGCCGACCTCGCCGCCGATGTGTACGTCGACGCGCTCGTGCTCGACTACATCGCCCGCCTGGTCGACAGCACGCGCACGGCCGACGAGGTGCGCCTGGGCGTCAGCATCCGTGGCGCGCTCGCCCTGACGCGCGCCGCCCGCACGCGGGCCGCGTCGCAGGGCCGCACCTACTCGACCCCCGACGACGTCAAGACGCTCGCCGTGCCCGTGCTGTCTCACCGCCTGATCCTTCACCCCGAAGCCGAGTTCGACGGCGTCACCCCCGAGACCGTGATCGGGCAGGTGCTGCTCGACGTGGCACCGCCCTCCAGGCGCGAAGCGGTATGACGAGCCCCGAGCGCCGCGGCGGCGCCACCGGAACGGTGGAGCCGCGCATCACGCGCACCGTCCAGTCCACCGGCACGACCGGCCGCACGCACGTGACCGCCACGGCCACGAGCGTCGGCGAGTCGCGCCGCGGGCGCGCCTTCGTGCGCGCCGCGGTGTGGTGGACCGGCGTGTGGCGGGCGGCGGGCTCGGGCATCACGACCGCGGCCGAGTGGGCCGCTCAGACCATCCGGCCGGCAGGAGCCCTGGTGGCCCTCGCGGCGACCGTGGGACTCGTGCTCGGGGTCGTCTTCGGCTGGGTGGAGTTCATGGTCGCGGGCGCGGCATCCGTCGTCCTCATCGTCGCAGCCGTGCCGTTCCTGTTCGGCGCCCGCGCGTACGACGTCGACCTGTCGCTGACGCACGAGCGGATCGTGGCCGGCGAGGGCGTCACCGGCCGCATCGACGTGCGCAACGACGGCCACCGCACGGCGCTGCCGGGCCGCATCGACATCCCTGTCGGAGCAGGCCTCGTCGAATTCGGCGTGCCGCTGCTGCGACCGGGGAACGCCGTCGAGCAGCCGCTCGACATCCCGGGTCTCCCGCGCGGCATCGTGAGGGTCGGCCCGGCGACGACGGTTCGGAGCGACCCGATCGGGATGCTGCGCCGCGAGCACTCGTTCCACGACGTGCACGACCTCTACGTCCACCCCCGCACGGCCGCGCTCCCGTCCACGAGCGCGGGGCTCATCCGCGACCTCGAAGGCGCGCCGACGCGCCGTCTTGTCGACGCCGACATGTCGTTCCACGCCATCCGCGAGTACGCGCCCGGCGATTCGCGCCGCCAGATCCACTGGCGGTCGACGGCCAAGACCGGGCGGCTGATGGTGCGTCAGTACGAGGAGTCGCGGCGCTCGCGCATGGCGGTGGTCCTCGCGGTCGCCGAAGCCGAGTACGCGGACGCCGACGAATTCGAGCTGGCGGTGTCGTGCGCGGCGTCGCTGGGCCTGCGCGCCGTCCACGACGCCCGCGACGTGCAGATCGTGACCGGATCAGAGATCCCGCGGGTGGTGCGCGGACGCCTGCGCGCGATCCGGCACATCCCCGCCGCGGCACCCCGCCCCATGCTGGACGGCTTCAGCGGCGTTGATCTTCTCGAGAGCACGATGCCCGTGGGCGAGGTGTGCCGCCTGGCCGCCGAGTCGGGCGAGCGGCTGTCGATCGCGTTCATCGTGGTCGGCTCGCGCGTGCCGCTGACGCGGCTGCAGCAGGCGGCCCTCGCGTTCCCGGCCGACACCGCGGTCGTCGGCCTCATCTGCGACGAGCGCGCGCACCCGCGCATGCAGCCGCTGTCGGGCATGACGGTGCTCACCGTCGGAACCCTCGAAGACCTGTCGGGCCTCCTGCTGCGGGGAGCGACATCGTGAGCGGCCCGATCCCCGTGATGGAGCGGATGGATGCTGCGCCCCGCGGTGCGGCCGACACCCTCGGCGTGCGCGCACCGCGGTTCGTGGCCCGCGTGTGGGTCGGCACCGGGTTCGCCGCGGTGATCGCCGTCGTCGCGGCCGTCGCCGCGTGGCCGATCTACCGCTCGGGCACCTTCGCGCTCCTCGTGCTGGTCGGCACCCTGGTCGGCGGCGGGATCGCCGCTGTCGCGTGGTGGCGCCGCTGGAGCGGCTGGACCGCGGCCGGTGCGCTGGCGCTCGCGGAGCTGATCCTCGGCGTGCCGCTCGCGGTGCCCTCGCGCCTCGGCACGCCCGACGATCTCGTGCGGGGTCTCGGCGAGCTGGCGAGCGGCCTGGTGCTCGGCTGGAAGGACCTCGTCACCGTCGAACTGCCGGTGGGCTCGTACCGCAACCTGCTCGTCCCCGCGCTGGTCGTCTTCCTCATCGGAACGTGCACGGTGCTGCTGCTCGCCTGGCGCGAGGATCGCGCGGCCTACGCCGCGATTCCGGTGGCGCTCGGGATGGTGACCTTCGGGCTCTTCTTCGGCCGCACGACCGTGAGCGCCCCGCTCGAGGTCGGCCCGGTGTTCCTCTACGCGCCCGTCGAGACCGCGGTCGGCGTCACGGCCCTCGTCGCGTGCCTGCTCTGGCTGGCCTGGCGCACCCACGACGAGCGCGTCCGCGCACTGCAGCGGGCAGCGGCATCCAGCGGCGTCCGCATCTCGCGGCGCCCCTCCGCGGCCGACCGTCGTCGCACCGCGCTCGGCGCGGGCATGGTCGCGGTCGCTCTCGTGGTCGCGGTGGCGGTCGTGCCGTTCGCCGCGCGCGGCGTGGAGCGCGAGGTGCTGCGCTCGGCCGTCGGCCCCGACATCGACCTGTCGGCCGAGGTGAGCCCGCTCTCGCAGTACCGCGCGCTGTTCGCCGACGCCCGAGCCGACGACGTGCTGTTCACGGTCGAGCCGGTGGTGACGGACGGCGTCGTCGGCACGCTCCCCGAACGCGTGCGCCTGGCCACCCTCGACGCCTACGACGGCGAGATCTTCCGGTCGGGGGGCGAGGGCGCGGTCGACGCCGGCCGGTTCGTCCGCGTGCCGTCGGCGCTCGACGCCGGCGAGGGCACGGCGGTCGCGGCGCGGATCGACATCGACGCGTGGGACGGGATCTGGATGCCGACGGCCGGCCGGCTCGAGGCGGTGGCGTTCGACGGCGATCGCGCCGCCTCCCTGGCGGACCGGTTCTACTACAACGCCTCGGCCTCCGCCGGCGTGCAGACCGCCGGGGGAGGCTTCGAGTCCGGCGACGCGTTCGTCGTGCGCGGCGTCGAGCCCTCGGCTCCCGAGCTCACCGAGCTCGACGCGCCGGGGAACCCGGGTGGCGTGGCCGCCCCCGACAGCCTCCGGTCGTGGATGGACGAGCACGCCGTCGGGTCGGCCGGCTCGGCCCTCGCGGGCCTGGTCGCGCTGCTGCGCGAGCGCGGCTACCTCAGCCACGGCCTCGACGAGGGGGCGCAGGAGCCGGCCTGGGCGGCGGCCCTGCCCGACTACGCGTTCCAGCCCAGTGCCTCGGGCCACTCGCTCGCCCGCGTCGACACGATGTTCGCGCGCCTGCTCGAACGTGAGACGGACCAGAGGGCCGTGGCGTCGGGGAACTACGTCGCGGCGATCGGCGACGACGAGCAGTTCGCCGTCGCGGTGGCGCTGATGGCGCGGGAGCTCGGATTCCCGTCGCGGGTCGTGCTGGGAGCGAGACTGTCCGCGACCGAGCCCGATCTCGCGACGTGCGACGAGGGCGCCTGCCGCGCGCAGGACCTCACCGCGTGGACCGAGGTGCAGTCGGCGGCGGGCGAGTGGGTCGCGGTCGACGTGACTCCGCAGCATGCGCAGTCGCCGAGCCTCGACACGACCGAGCAGCGCGACCCCGAGAACGTCACCGAGGTGCGCCCCGACTCGGTCGAGGAGGTCGTGCCGCCCGACCCCACGCAGGAGGACTCCGCCGCCGACCGCCCGGCCGACGAGGACACCGGCGCCGACCTGGCGTGGCTCTGGCCGATGCTGCGGATCGGCGGCATCGCGCTCCTGGTGCTCGTGCTCGCGCTCGGGCCCTTCCTCATCGTGATCGGCACGAAGGCCGCCCGCCGCCGCTCCCGCCGGCACACCGGCACACCGGCGACCCGGATCGCCGGGGGCTGGGACGAGTACGTCGACGCGGCGCTCGACAGCGGGCGCACGGCATCCCGGACCGCCACCCGCAGCGAGCTCGCCGCGGCATTCGCGACGCCCGCGGGGGCCGCGCTCGCGCGAGACGCCGACCGCGCCGTGTTCTCGCACACGGACCACTCCGCCGACGCCGCGCAGCGCTACTGGGAAGCCGTCGACGCGGAGCGACGCGCCCTGCGCCGCGAACGCGGGTTCTGGCGCGGAGCGCTGGCGACCGTATCGTTGAGATCGTTGTTCCGTCCGATGGCGCCCGAACCGGGCGGCCGCACGCGATTCGCCGAGAGGGGGAGACGACGGGCCGAGCCCGTGCGTCCCACGCCATGAACGCCACAGATGCCACCGCAGCCGTCTTCGGCACGCTGATCAGCCTGCTGCTGTTCGCGGGTCTCTACGTCTGGACCGCGCTCGCACTGTCGGCGGTGTTCCGCAAGTCCGGCGTCGAGGCCTGGAAGGCGTGGGTGCCGGTCCTCAACACCATCGTGCTCCTGCAGCTCGCCGGACTCTCGCCGTGGCTGGTCGTGCTCGCGTTCATCCCGTTCGTCAACATCGCATTCCTGGTGGTCTGGGCGATCGCGCTGTACCGCGTCGACGTCGCGTTCGGCTTCGGCGCCGGCATGACCGTCCTCGGCTTCCTGCTGTTCCCGGTCTGGGCGTCGATCGTCGGCTGGGGGAGCGCGCGCTGGGTAGGACGCGAAACGGATGCTGCCCGTGCCCCCTTCGGCGCCGGCGTGCGGCGCACGTCGGGCGAGACGGCGACGCTTCCTCCGCTGCCGCCGTTCCCGACTCCCGGTGCACGGACCGATGGGGCCGCCTATCCGCCGGCGCCGACGGCCGTCCCGCCGGTGCCGACGAGCGCCGGCGCAGGGTTCGCGCCGCCCTCCGCCGACGTTCCGCAGGCGCCGGCGGTTCCGGCTCCAGCGGCAGCTGCGCCTGCACCCGCTTCCGCCCCTGCCGCCGCCGCGCCCGTGGCTCCTCAGGAGTCCGCCGCGGCCGACGTCGCGCCGGCAGCCGCGGGGTGGACGCCCCCGCCGCTGCCGGGCCGCCCCGTCTCCGCGTCGCCTGCCGAGGCGGGCGGCAACGGCACCGGCGACGCGGACCCGTGGCAGGGCTTCGCGCTGGACGGGATCGACCTGAGCGCCGAGGTCACGGGGGCCGTGCCCGGTGCTCCGGCGCCCATCTCCGCCGTGCCCGCCACGCCGCTCGCATCCCTCCCGACCGCCGCCGCGTCGCCCGCGCCCTCCGGGCCCACGCGCACCGCGGCCGAGCCGTTCACGGCACCCGACGCCGCGACCACCGGCGAGGAGGGCATCACGCGGCCCCCCGTCACTCGCGTGCCGGCGGCCCCCTCGACGGGCGACGACCGCGAGCCGTGGGCTCCCGCGCGCTCGCCGATGAGCGAGGCCGACGCCTTCCCCGAGACCTCCGGACCGGTGTCCGCGATCTACGGCGCGCCCGACGCCGGATCACCGCGATCGGCGCGGTCGTCGGTGTCGGCATTCCACAGCAAGCCCGAGATCCCGGACGAGCAGGACCTCCTCGAAGAGACGATCATCGCCCGGCGCAAGCGCACCGACTGGGCGCTCGTGCCGCCGACCGGCGAGCCCGTCGCGCTCTCGTCGGAGGTCGTCATCCTGGGCCGCCGGCCCGCCGCCGACCCGGACCACCCGAGCGCGCAGCTCGTCTCGATCCAGGACGGCACCGTGTCGAAGACGCACGCGCGACTCCAGCTGCGCGACGACAAGTGGTACGTGACGGACCTCGATTCCACCAACGGCGTGCTGTTCGCGACCGTGATGGGCACCGAGGTCGAGGCCCCTCCGGGTGAGGAGGTCGAGGCCGGCGACCGGTTCCTGCTGGGCGACGCCGAGGTCCGGCTGCGCCGGAGCGACGGGTGATCGTCCCCGCGCCCCCTCCACTCGACGCTGGCGCGTCGAGCGGAGCCTCTGGCTGCGTGGGCCCACCCGACGACGAGCGCACCGCCGTCTCCCGGCGGAGGACCGCGGCGACCCCGCCGGACGACCACGACGCGTTCGACGAGCGGACGCTGCCGTCGCGGCGCTCGTCGACGGAGATCGACGCCGTCGACGACACCGTGATCGCCGGGAGGTCGGCGGTCGCCTCCGACTCCGAGATCCCCACGCAGGCCGCGACCGAGTCGGCGCCGGCCGGCCCGCGACGGACCGCCCATCCGCCGGCACCCGAACCCGGCGATGCCTCCGCAGGCGCGCGACGCGCTTCATCCCCGTCGCCGGTGGCCCCGGAGCCCGCCGGAGAGACGTCGGCGGCACCCGGCCGTGTCGCGGCTCCGCCCGCATCGGCGGCTGAGGCCTACCGCGCCCGCGCCGTCCCTGCGGTCACCGCGGTGCGTGCCGAGCCGGTTCGCCGAACGCCGCAGGATCACGTCGACACGGCTGCCGCCGAGACGACCCGCAGGCGTCGCCGACGCCGGCGGATGATCGCCGTCGTGGCCGCGGCATCCGTCCTCGTCATCGTCGTCGCGCTGGCGCTCGTCGTCCTCCTGACGACCGGCTGACCCAGACGCCGGGAGGCGATCTCGGCCGTGTCGCGGCGTGTCGTCGTCCGGTTGGGGCTGCAACGTGCTTCCGCGTTTGCCCGACCCCCGAATCCCACGTATCATGGATCGGGTGTGCGCTCACGCGCGCCGTCGACCGTGCCTCGGCGCGGGAACCGGTGCGAGCGCCGCATCTCAGGGAACAGCCTGCGAACAGGCCACCCCCACGGCATACCCACCAACGAAAGCGCGACAGTCATTCTGGCGCGTCGGTGGGTCAGCGTGAGCCCGCAGCGTCACGAATCGAAAGATCCGGATGCCGCGGGGGAGACCACGACGCTGTCACCGTGCAGCACAACAAGGAGAGAACGTGCCAACCATTCAGCAGTTGGTTCGCAAGGGTCGCTCGCCCAAGGTCTCGAAGACCAAGGCGCCGGCGCTCAAGGCGAACCCGCAGCAGGCGGGTGTCTGCACCCGCGTGTACACGACCACCCCGAAGAAGCCGAACTCGGCGATGCGCAAGGTCGCCCGTGTCAAGCTCCGCAACGGCACCGAGGTCACCGCGTACATCCCCGGCGAGGGCCACAACCTGCAGGAGCACTCGCTCGTGCTGGTCCGCGGCGGCCGCGTGAAGGACCTCCCCGGTGTCCGCTACAAGATCGTCCGTGGTGCGCTCGACACCCAGGCAGTCAAGAACCGTAAGCAGGCTCGCAGCCGCTACGGCGCGAAGAAGGGCTGAGAAAGATGCCTCGTAAGGGACCCGCCCCGAAGCGCCCCGTCGTCAACGACCCGGTCTACGGCGCTCCGATCGTCAGCCAGCTCGTGAACAAGATCCTCGTCGACGGCAAGAAGTCGCTCGCCGAGTCGATCGTGTACACCGCCCTCAAGGGTGTCGAGGCGAAGAACGGCCAGGACGCCGTCGCCACGCTCAAGAAGGCGCTCGACAACGTGCGCCCGACCCTCGAGGTCAAGTCGCGCCGCGTCGGCGGCTCGACCTACCAGGTGCCGGTCGAGGTCAAGCCTCACCGCGCCAACACGCTCGCCCTCCGCTGGCTCGTGAGCTACGCGAAGGGTCGTCGTGAGAAGACGATGACCGAGCGCCTCCAGAACGAGATCCTGGACGCCTCGAACGGCCTCGGTGCCGCGGTCAAGCGCCGCGAAGACACCCACAAGATGGCCGAGTCGAACCGCGCCTTCGCGCACTACCGCTGGTAACCAGCATCCCCACCGCTCCCGCGAACCGCGGGAGCGGTGGGCCCGCTACCACCTTCAACAGCTAAGGACACCCCGTGGCACAAGAAGTGCTCACCGACCTCAACAAGGTCCGCAACATCGGCATCATGGCGCACATCGATGCCGGCAAGACGACGACGACCGAGCGCATCCTGTTCTACACGGGCGTCAACCACAAGATCGGCGAGACGCACGACGGCGCTGCCACCACCGACTGGATGGAGCAGGAGCAGGAGCGCGGCATCACGATCACGTCGGCCGCCGTCACCTGCTTCTGGAACAAGAACCAGATCAACATCATCGACACGCCCGGCCACGTCGACTTCACGGTCGAGGTCGAGCGGTCGCTGCGCGTCCTCGACGGCGCGGTCGCCGTCTTCGACGGCAAGGAGGGCGTCGAGCCCCAGTCCGAGACCGTCTGGCGTCAGGCCGACAAGTACGACGTGCCCCGCATCTGCTTCGTCAACAAGATGGACAAGCTGGGCGCCGACTTCTACTTCACGGTCGACACCATCGTCAACCGCCTGAAGGCCAAGCCGCTCGTGCTCCAGCTGCCCATCGGCTCGGAGAGCGACTTCGTGGGCGTCATCGACCTCGTCGAGATGCGCGCACTGGTGTGGCCCGGCGACGCCAAGGGCGACGTGACCATGGGCGCCAAGTACGAGATCCAGGAAATCCCGGCCGACCTCGCCGACAAGGCCGCGGAGTACCGCGAGATCCTGCTCGAGACGGTCGCCGAGTCCGACGAGGAGCTTCTCGAGAAGCACTTCGGCGGCGAGGAGCTCACGGTCGCCGAGATCAAGGCTGCGATCCGCAAGCTCACCATCGCCTCGGAGCTCTACCCCGTGCTCTGCGGCTCGGCGTTCAAGAACCGCGGCGTTCAGCCGATGCTCGACGCCGTCGTGGACTACCTCCCGTCGCCCCTCGACGTCCCCGCCATCGAGGCGAAGGACCCGAAGGACGAAGAGATCATCATCGAGCGTCACGCCGACCGCGACGAGCCGTTCGCGGCGCTCGCGTTCAAGATCGTCACGCACCCCTTCTTCGGTCGCCTGACCTACATCCGCGTCTACTCGGGTCACCTCGACTCGGGTGCCCAGGTCGTCAACGCGACCAAGGGCAAGAAGGAGCGCATCGGGAAGATCTTCCAGATGCACGCCAACAAGGAGATGCCGGTCGACTCGGTCACCGCCGGTCACATCTACGCGGTCATCGGCCTCAAGGACACCACCACCGGTGACACCCTGGCCGACAGCCAGAACCAGGTCGTCCTCGAGTCGATGACGTTCCCGGAGCCGGTCATCGAGGTCGCCATCGAGCCGAAGACCAAGGCCGACCAGGAGAAGCTGGGTCTCGCGATCCAGAAGCTCGCCGAAGAGGACCCGACGTTCCGCGTCGAGCAGAACGCCGAGACCGGCCAGACGGTCATCAAGGGCATGGGCGAGCTGCACCTCGACATCCTCGTGGACCGCATGAAGCGCGAGTTCAAGGTCGAGGCCAACGTCGGCAAGCCCCAGGTGGCGTACCGCGAGACGATCAAGAAGACCGTCGAGCGTCACGACTACACGCACAAGAAGCAGACCGGTGGTTCGGGTCAGTTCGCGAAGATCCAGTTCGCGCTCGAGCCCCTCGAGGTCACGGCCGACAAGACGTACGAGTTCGAGAACAAGGTCACCGGTGGCCGCATCCCGCGCGAGTACATCGAGCCGACCAACCAGGGCTTCCAGGACGCCATGAACGTCGGCGTGCTCGCCGGCTACCCCATGGTGGGCGTGAAGGCCATCCTCATGGACGGTGCGTCGCACGACGTCGACTCGTCCGAGATGGCGTTCAAGATCGCCGGCTCCATGGGCTTCAAGGAGGCCGTCCGCAAGGCGAACCCCGTCATCCTCGAGCCGCTCATGGCGGTCGAGGTGCGTACTCCTGAGGAGTACATGGGCGACGTCATCGGCGACCTCAACTCGCGTCGTGGCCAGATCCAGTCGATGGAGGACGCCCAGGGCGTCAAGGTCGTCCGCGCGCTGGTCCCGCTGTCCGAGATGTTCGGCTACATCGGCGACCTGCGCTCGAAGACCTCGGGCCGCGCCGTGTACTCGATGGAGTTCGACAGCTACGCCGAGGTTCCTCGCAACGTGGCCGACGAGATCGTCCAGAAGGTCAAGGGCGAGTAACCCTTTTCCGTCGGGATGCCTCGGTGACGCGGCATCCCGACGGCACAACTTCACACAGAATCAACAGAACCGTCTCTACTAAGGTGGAGATATCCCCGTAGACGACCGGCGCACACCAGCGCCCGGAACCTCTACACGAACGTCCTGAGGAGGACCCAGTGGCTAAGGCCAAGTTCGAGCGCACCAAGCCGCACGTGAACATCGGAACGATCGGTCACGTCGACCACGGCAAGACCACGCTCACCGCCGCAATCTCGAAGGTGCTCGCCGACACGTACCCGTCGGCCACCAACGTGCAGCGCGACTTCGCGTCGATCGACTCGGCTCCCGAGGAGCGTCAGCGCGGCATCACGATCAACATCTCGCACGTCGAGTACGAGACCCCGAAGCGTCACTACGCCCACGTCGACGCCCCGGGTCACGCCGACTACATCAAGAACATGATCACCGGTGCCGCTCAGATGGACGGCGCGATCCTCGTGGTCGCCGCCACCGACGGCCCGATGGCTCAGACGCGTGAGCACGTGCTGCTCGCCAAGCAGGTCGGCGTGCCCTACCTGCTCGTCGCGCTGAACAAGTCGGACATGGTCGACGACGAGGAGATCCTGGAGCTCGTCGAGCTCGAGGTTCGCGAGCTCCTCTCGTCGCAGGACTTCGACGGTGACAACGCTCCGGTCGTCCGCGTCTCGGGCCTCAAGGCTCTCGAGGGCGACGCCGAGTGGACCGCGAAGATCCTCGAGCTCATGGAGGCGGTCGACGCGTCGATCCCCGACCCGGTGCGTGACAAGGACAAGCCGTTCCTCATGCCCATCGAGGACGTCTTCACCATCACCGGCCGTGGCACGGTCGTCACGGGCCGCGCCGAGCGTGGCACGCTGGCCATCAACTCCGAGGTCGAGATCGTGGGTCTGCGCCCGACGCAGAAGACGATCGTCACCGGTATCGAGATGTTCCACAAGCAGCTCGACGAGGCCTGGGCCGGCGAGAACTGCGGTCTGCTCCTGCGCGGCACCAAGCGTGACGACGTCGAGCGCGGCCAGGTCGTCGTGAAGCCCGGTTCGGTCACCCCGCACACCAACTTCGAGGGCACGGCGTACATCCTGTCCAAGGAGGAGGGCGGCCGTCACAACCCGTTCTTCACGAACTACCGCCCGCAGTTCTACTTCCGCACCACCGACGTCACCGGCGTCATCACGCTGCCCGAGGGCACCGAGATGGTCATGCCCGGCGACACCACCGACATGACGGTCGAGCTGATCCAGCCGATCGCCATGGAGGAGGGCCTCGGCTACGCCATCCGTGAGGGTGGCCGCACCGTCGGCGCCGGCACGGTCACGAAGATCCTCAAGTAAGGTTCTTCGGCGCAACTGCTGCGAGAAGCCCCCGGGAGAGATCCCGGGGGCTTCTCCGCGTCTGCGGGCGTCTGAGGGGCGTGCGGGCGGCTGACGGTGCGCAGGGGTTCCGCTGCAGCATCCATCCCGACAGGATGGGTCTGGGCGCCTCGCCGGGGGGTGCGCGAAGGAGTGAGCATGGGCGGTTTCGACGACCTGGTGAACCAGGGCAAGGACCTGTACGAGCAGAACAAGGACAAGATCGGCGAGTTCCTGAAGTCCGAGCAGGCCGAGGACATCAGCGACAAGGTGCTCGACGGCGCGTCGGGTCTCGCCAAGAAGGTCGTGCCGGAGGAGCACCACGACACGGTCGACGACATCCGCGGGAACGTCGACGGAGCAGTCGGCAACCAGTAGCGGAATCATCGAGAAGCGGCCCGGGGAGACCCGGGCCGCTTTCGCGTTTCCTGAGGCGATCGTGACCGGCGCGTGATCATTGAGACTTGACGTCCCGCCCGAAGCGCCGATACCTTGACCGTGGGCTACGTGCGTCCGGTGCGACTGGGGAGTTAACACCGGATGGGAACGCACACTTGGGGAGTCCGACCGGGAAATTCGGGGTCCCCTTGAGCTGACATCAGCGAGAAGGGGAAACCTTGATGTCTGGGCACTGGGGAATTGACGGTTCGGCACGCTCGGGAGTGCGGCGGAGGCTTCGGGAGGCGCGTGAGCGCGACCGCAAGCTGACGATGAGGCACCGGTGGTACGCCGGTGGCATCGCCACGCTGCTGTCGGGCGCGCTGATCTTCACGGGGGTCACTCCGGCGATTGCGGAGGTCGTTCCGACGCCCACGCCGTCGACCGAAGCGACGACTCCTCCGGAGGAATCGACTCCTCCCGCCGAGGAGACGCCGGCTGAGCCGGCACCGTCCGACCCGGCGCCCGCCCCGGCGGAGCCTGCTCCGTCCGAGCCCGCACCGGCTCCGTCGGAGGAGTCCACCGAGCCGACCGATCCGCCGGCCGACCAGTCGCAGTCGCGCGTGGCGCCGTCCACCGAGGACGCCGGCGTCGGCGTGATGGCGGTGCCTGAGCCGGGTGCGAACCAGGCTGTGATCACGGTGAAGGTCGGATCCGACCGCACCGGGATCACCGGCGTGACGAACCTCATGGGGGTCGTGCTGCTGCTGAACACCGGGGTGAACTCGCCGAGCGGGACCCGTCCCGACGGCGTCGCCGGTACCGGCGACGGATGGGCCAAATGCACGTCCGACGCCGACGGCGACTGTTCGTTCGTCGTTCCCAACGTGGTGGCCGGTGGAAACCGTGACGCCCGTTTCTGGGTCGTCCAGTCGAGCGTCCCGTCCGGCTACTACATGAACCCCGTGCTTCGCGTCGGCGGGGCGAGCGGCGCCGGTTCGCAGTTGACCTACCAGTTCCGCACCGGCTCGCTGCTGCGTGCCGGCGAGACGTACTCGTCGCAGGACGCCAACGACTTCATGCTCTCGTCGGGCACGAACGACAACGCGTCGGGCGGCATCTGGCAGCAGTCGCGCAACAACCCCACGCTCGCCCCGGCGTGTGGTCTGGACGTCGCGCTGATCCTCGACATCTCGGGTTCGGTCGGCGACGCGCTCCCGAACCTCAAGCAGGCGGCCAACACCTTCGTCGATGCGCTGCAGGGAACGCCCTCGCGCATGTCGCTGTTCTCGTTCTCCTGGCAGACCCCGGGTGCCGGCGCCTCGCAGAACTACCCCGACCTCGTGTCGGTCTCGACCGCAGGCCAGGGCACGACCTTCAAGAACCGGTACTCGGGCTGGACGTCGTCCGGCGGCACGAACTGGGACCGCGGTCTCGGCATCGCGGCCTCGTCGAACACCGGCGCCAACAAGTTCGATGTCGCGGTGGTCATCACCGACGGCAACCCGACCACCTACAACCAGCCGTACCAGGGCAGCGGCAGCGACAATCGCTTCCGTGAGACCGAGAACGGCGTCTTCTCGGCCAACGCGCTCAAGGCCGCGGGCACCCGCGTCCTCGCGTTCGGCGTCGGCGCCGGTGCGACGGGTGCGAACAACGCGCTGAACATCCGCGCCATCTCCGGCCCGACCGCGTACACCGGCAGCAACGGCGCCGTCGCGGACTACTACCAGACCGCCGACTACGCGGCGGTCGGCACGGCGTTGCGCAACCTCGCCCTCGGCAACTGCTCCGGCAACCTGACGGTGACCAAGCAGATCGTCCCGAACACCGCTCCGGCGGGCTCGATCGCGGGCGCCACTCCCGCGGGTGCCGGCTGGCAGTTCACCGGTGTCTCGAACACCGCGGGCGTGACCACGCCGACGGCCAACCGCACCACGATCGCCGACGGTACGGGCACCGTGACCTACCCGCTGAACTTCGGCGGCGGGATCACGCAGGGGAACATCACCGTCACCGAGACCCAGCAGGCCGGATTCACGCTGACGCAGGTCGGCGGCAAGAACGCCGTGTGTACGAACCTCAACACGGGGGCGGCCGTCACGGTCACCAACCAGGGGGCTCTCGGCTTCTCGGCGAACGTCCCGAGCACCGAAGCGGTCAACTGCATCGTCTACAACCGAGCGCCGAGCCCAGAGGCCGACGTCACGGTCACCAAGAAGTGGGTGGTCAACGGAACGGCGTACGCCAACGGTGCGCAGCCCGGCGGGCTCACCTCGCAGCTGAGCCTCACCGGTCCCGGCGCGGCCGGCGCCACCCCGCAGGGCTGGGGCGTCACCCGCACCGGCTACACCCAGGGCAACTCGACGACCCTCAGCGAGACGGTCGGCCTCATCGACCCGCAGCTGTGCACCAACGACGCTCGGGTGACCGAGGTCAACGGCGTCGCGCAGAACACAGCGCTGGGCTCGGGCTACCAGGTCGCGCTCTCGCAGGAGCACAACACCGCGACGATCACGAACAACGTGACCTGCCGCAGCACGCTGACGCTCGTCAAGCAGGTGCAGGGCGGCAACGCCCAGCCGACCGCGTGGACGCTCAACGCGCAGAGCACGGACCCGGGCAACCCGCTGGCGTTCGCACCGGGCACCACGGGTGTGAAGCACGACGTCACGCCGGATGCGCGCTACCAGCTGTTCGAGACGAACGGCAACGCCCTCTACGCGCAGACCGACAACCGCACGAACCTGCAGTCGAACCCGCTCTCGACCGGCTCGGCGACCTGTATCCAGGTCGACGGCAACGGAAACCCGGTACAGGGCAGCGGCTTCTCGGACGGCATCAACGGCGGCGTGAACGTGCCGCTCGGCTACAACGTGCGATGCACGCTGGTGAACCAGACCGCGTCGCTGACGCTGCTGAAGCACGTCGTGAACGACAACGGCGGCTCGGCGGAGGCCGATGACTGGAAGCTGACCGGAACGCCCGCGATCCTCGCCGGGCTGTCGGCGACCACGGTGGACGGGTCCGAGACCCAGGTCGCCGCGAGCACCTTCCAGGTGCGCCCGCGCCACACCTACACGCTCACCGAGTCGACCGTCGCGGGCTACCAGTTCCAGAAGCTGCAGCAGCTCGTGAACGGGTCGTGGGTCGATGTCGTGGCCAGCGTCGACCCGAACGGGTACCCGCGTCAGAACGGTCAGGGCAACTGGATGATCCAGGTCGCCGGTCTGGACACGCCGGTGTACCGCTTCGTGAACGACGATGTGGCGCCGAAGCTGACCCTCGTCAAGGAGGTCGTCAACAACAACGGCGGCACCGCGGCGAACACGGCATGGACGCTCGCCGCGAACACCCCCGGCGGTCCCAGCCTCAGCGGTGTGACCGGCACTCCGGCGGTATCGAGCCAGAACGTCAAGGCTGGTGTCGTCTACACGCTCTCGGAGTCGGTGATCGCCGGCTACGACTGGACGACGCTCTCCTGCACGGGCTACGCGAACACCACCAAGGACAGCCCCACGCTGACCCTCAAGCCGGGCGACAACGTCACATGTACCTTCACCAACGACGACAAGCCGGGCAAGCTCACGCTCGTCAAGGTCGTCGATGACAGCAACGGCGGCTCCGCGGTCCCGAGCGACTGGAACCAGAAGCTCACGGCCAAGCGTGGCCAGGACGCGACCCTGACGTTCAACCACAATGAGACGAAGGATGTCCCGGCGGGCGTCTACACGCTCAACGAGATCAACCAGATCACCGGCTACGAGTGGACGAACCTCGTCTGCTCGACCGGCGGCACCTCGCTGCAGGACAAGACGGTGACGGTCGCCAACGGCGCGAACGTGACCTGTACCTTCACCAACCGCGCGATCAAGCCGACGCTGAACCTCGTCAAGATCGTCGACAACAAGAACGGCGCCGGCTCCGCCACGCCCGACATGTGGACGCTCACCGCGGCGGCCGACGGCCAGCCGTCGGTGACGGGCCAGGGAACGGCATCCGGAGCGGTCATGCCCGGAGCGGAATATACCCTCTCCGAGAGCCAGAACGTCTCCGGCTACACCGCCGGCGACTGGAGCTGCTACATCACGGGCAGCGACCCGCGGGTGGCGTTCCCGGTCGACGACGACGTCGTGGTCCCGGTCGTCGGCAAGAACGTGACGTGTGAGATCACGAACACCGCGATTCCGGCCGAGGGCGGCATCGTCAAGAAGGTGCGCGCCGGCTCGCCGCAGCAGATCGCTGCCGGTCCGGATGCGGGCAAGTGGCAGATCGTCTACGACATCACGGTGACCAACCAGTCGCGCACGTCGACGCTCTTCTATTCGCTCACAGACGCGCTGCAGCTCGGCGCCGGCATCACGGCCTCGTCCGCGAGCTGGACCGGTCCGAACGGCACGAGCGGTGCCTTCGCTCTGCCGGCCGGCACCGCGACGCTGGCGCCCAGCGGGTCGCTTGCGCCGCAGACGAACGTGAACCAGCCGCTGGCGACCCACGTCTACACGGTGACGGTGATCGCCGATGTCGCACCGAGCGCGGCAGGCGCGACCACCTCGGTCTGCACCTCGACCGAGCCGAAGCGTGCCTTCCTCAACACGGCGACTCTCACGGTCGACGGTAAGCCGACGACCGTGCAGGACTGCGCACAGCCGGTGTTCCCGACGATCATCAAGGTCGGCAAGAACCCCGCAACGCAGAACCCGGATGCCTCGTGGAACGTGGAGTACACGGTCACGGTCGGCAACCCCAGCGCCACCACGGCGGTGCAGGCGACGCTGAGCGACGCGTTCCCTGCCGCTCCCGCCGGCTGGACGCTCGACCCGAACACCTGGACGGTCACCGCGGTCGGCAGTGCGCCGGCTCCCGCGGCGTCGCCCTACGCACCCGGATCGGCGACGATCTGGACGGGCACGCTGCCCGCCAACACGAGCTACGCGTACACCGTGACGGGCAAGCTCGTTCCCTCGACGTCGGCGACCTCGATCGGCGACTGCGCGGCTGAAGCAGGCCTCAAGAACAAGGCGACGGTGACGTCTGGTCAGATCGTGAAGGATGCCACGGGCTGTGTGTCGATCGTGCTCCCGCCGGTGACGGTCGTGAAGTCGAACGCGGGCGTCGTGACGCAGATCTCGCTCACCCAGTGGGAGATCCTCTACGACGTCACGGTGCAGAACTCCAGCCAGACGACGGCGACGGTCTACACCCTGACCGACACCCCGCAGCCGGGCGCAGGCTGGACTGCCGACCCCTCCAGCGGATGGGTTCCGACGGCTGACCAGCCGCCCGTGCCGGCGCCGAACACGCCGATCGCGGCGGGCGCATCGCACACGTTCAAGTACCGCATGGTCGTGAACCGCAACGCGCAAGTCGAGAACCCGTCGCTGACGTGCGACCTCTCGAACGGCGGCGGCTTCTTCAACCGGGCGACGGTGACGTTCCCGGGCGGGACCGCGACCGACACCGGCTGTGCGACGCCGGGTGCCCCGACCATCGTGAAGACCGGCAAGCCGGCGACCGCGAACGAGGACGGCACCTGGACGATCTCGTACGACGTCGCGGTGTCGAACGCCAGCGGGAAGACGCTGTACTACTCGCTGACCGATACGCCGCCGGCCGCGCCGGCGGGGACCGCGCTCTCGAACTGGAAGGTGACGGGGCCGAACGCCTCGGCCGCATGGCCGACGCCGAACGTCATCGCGGCGCAGTCGATCGCGAATGGTGCGACGCACACGTTCACGATCACGGCGACGGTCACCATCACGGGAACACTGAGCCCGGTGGCGAACGCGTGCGGTGAGGGCACCGCAACCGGTGTCGCGATCATCAACACGGCGACGGTGACCAACGGCGTCAGCACGACGAACGACGACGGCTGCACCTCGGTCAACCCGCTGCCTGTGGAGGTGGTGAAGTCCGACGGCGTCGTCTCGCAGGGCGCGGGCGGCATCTGGACGATCGCATACAAGGTGACGGTGTCGAACCCGAACCCGCTTCCGACCGTCTACACGCTCACCGACACGCCGCAGTTCGACGCGGCGAGCTTCGAGATCCTGACGCAGGGCTGGGTGGGTTCGCCCGACACGACCGACGTCCCGATCGCGGCGAACGCGACGGGCGCGGCGGCGCACGAGTACACGTACCTCGTGACCGCGAAGTCGAAGGTCGATCCGGTTCCCGCCTCTGGCCTGCGCTGTACCGAGAACGGCGGCGGCTTCTTCAACGTGGCCAGCGTGACGTTCCCGGGCGGCAGCGACAGCGACTCCGGCTGCGCCATCCCGGCGAAGCCCGTCGTGGCGAAAGCGGCACTGCCGTCGACGCAGAACGCGGCGACCGGTGAGTGGACCATCCGCTACGCGGTCGCGGTCAGCAACCCGAGCGGCATCGATCTCTCGTATTCCCTCAAGGACACGCCTGAGACGCTGCCCCTCGGGGCGACCGGCGGTGCCTGGCAGGTCCTCGCGCCGACCATCTCGGGCGGCGGCGAAGCCGTGCTGAACCCGTTGTGGAACGGCGATGGCGTCGACGACCTTGCAACCGGCCAGATCCCGAACGGCGCCACGCACACGTTCACGATCACGCGGACGGTCAAGATCCCGGCATCCATCCCGAATGCTCTGCTGGACTGTGAGAGCGAGGATGGCGGGCTCTGGAACGGCACGGCGGTCACGAACGGCATCGGCGGCAACGACGCCGAGGCGTGCGCGCAGATCGATCGCCCGACGGTCGACATCGCCAAGACGGTGACCGGCACGAAGCAGCTGGTGGACGGCACGTGGGAGATCACGTACGACGTGGTCGTCACGAACACGTCGACCACGCTGGCGGCGGTCTACGACCTCGACGACACCCTCGAGTTCGGTGGCGACATCGAGATCGTGGATGCCTCGTGGACGGGTCCGACCGGAGATGGCGACTTCGCCGACCCGGCCTGGAACGCGAGCCTCGCGACCGACCAGGTGCTCGCACCTCGCGTGGACGCGGCGGGAGTCGACACCTACACGGTGACGGTGCACGCGAACGTCGACGCTGAGGCGTGGGACGGCGACACCCTCGTCTGCCAGGACGACGAGGGCCCGACGGCGGGCGGCTTCCTCAACGTGGCGACTGTCACGGTGAACGGTGAGGCGATCCCTGCCGACGACTGCTCCGAGCCGAAGCTGCCCACGTTCCAGAAGATCGGGGTCTCGGCCGCACAGGACGAGGACGACGCCTCGAAGTGGCTCGTGACCTACGAACTCCGGGTCACCGGCAGCGGTTATGACACGTTCTACTCGCTGTCCGACACGCCGGCGTTCGCTCCGGGGATCGACGTGATCTCGGGTGTGGCGCAGCGGACCGACACCGACCCGGTGGGTACTCCCATCCCGGTCACGGCCGGCACCGACTTCGTGACGAACGTGCCGTTGGGCGCAGAGGACGAACCGCACGTGTACACGATCGCGTGGCTCGTCGACATCTCCGACACGTTCGACCCCGACCTCGCAGCCTGCGAGGGCGAGGGGACCGGATTCTTCAACACGGCGCTGCTCTCGATCGGCCAGATCGAGATCCCCGGGGAGGACTGCATCCCGGTCGAGGACCGTGTTTACCCGGTGCCGACGAAGACGGTGACATCGACGACTCAGGACCCCGAGACGGGTGACTGGACCATCGTCTACGAGATCGACGTCGCGCTGGCCGGTGAAGGTCCGCAGAACCCGAAGGGCCTGTCGGCCGAGTACGACCTCACCGACACCCTCGACTTCGGCGGCGACATCAACATCGGCAGCGCCGAGTGGGAGTTCGACGGCACGTCGCACGACTTCGCGGGACCCGATTCGACCGAGACGCTCGCGAACGACCGGACGATCGACGCGGGTGAGACCCACACCTACACGGTGACGGTCGTGGCCTCGGTGACCACGGAGGCGATCGACGGTCACACCACCGACTGCATCAGCGGGGAGGGCCCGGAGGCCGGCGGCTTCCTCAACACCGCGCTGCTGACGTCGGGTGGCTCCGAGACGCCGGTGGACGCCTGCTCCGAGCCGGTGTTCCCCGAGATCGAGAAGCACGGTGGCGAGACGACGGACAACGGTGACGGCACGTGGGACATCGAGTACATCGTCACGGTGAGCTACCCGGTGTCCGACGCCGACCCGCTGCCCGAATCGGTGGCTTACGACCTGACGGACGCCCCGGCGCTCCCGGCAGGCGTCGAGCTCGACGGTGACTGGCACGCCGAGGCGTGGACCGACGTCACTCCCGACCCGACCAATCCGACGTGGAACGGCTCAGGCACGTGGACGGTCGTCGACGACGGGGAGCTCACTCCCGAGAACAAGGTGCACACCTACCGGGTGTTCGCGACGGTCGCGGTCACCGAGCCGCCGGCGGGCGAGCCTGTGATGTGTGAAGACACGGAGGAATCGGGCATCCTGATCCCCAACGTCGGCACCATCACGTCGGGCGAGTACGTCAAGTCCGACGACGGCTGCCAGGTCGTGCACTATGACGACGTGAAGATCGAGAAGACCGCGTCCGGCCTGCCCGAGGTGGGCAGCGTCGAGCCGGGCGACGAGTTCACGTACGAGCTCACGGTGACCAACCTGGGCACGCGAGACGCCACGAACGTCGTCGTGACCGACCCGATCCCGGATCGTCTCGAGGTCACCGGAATCGAGCTGCCCGCGGGCTGGGTCAACGACAACTCGCCCGATTTGGTGGATGAGAACGGTGAGCTCAGTGTGAGCACTCCGACCCTCGCGGTCGGTGCGTCGGTGACGATCAAGGTGCACGTCGAGTTCACCGAGGTCGAGAGCGACGTGATCGACGTAGGCACCGGCACGCCGCCGGAGGCTCCGGCCGCGATCGAGGAATTCGTCAACACGGCCTGTGTCGAGGCCGACATCGATGCCGTCGAGTCCAACAACTGCGACACGAACGAGATCCCGGTCCGCGACATCTCGGTGGTCGTCTACACGAAGTGCGTGGGCGACGCCCCGTTCCTCGGATGGTCGGTCACGAAGTCGCAGACGTTGCTCGCCGAGCCGATCGACTTCTTCTGGGAGCCGGTCAACGACGACGTGAAGCCGACCACGACGCCGGCCGACGTCACTCTCACCCAGCCGGGCGGGACCCTGACGTGGGCTGACGAGATCTCGTGGCCCGGTGCGGCGTTCACGCCGTCCGGCATCTCGATCGACTACCCGGGATGGCGCGCCATCGAGGTGACCGACATCGTGCCGGGCTCCAACCCCACGCAGTACTACCTGCCGGGAACGAGCAACGTCATGACGCCGGCGCAGCAGGCCGAGTTCATCTTCAACGGCCTGATCCTCGACCCGAGCGAGCTCGACTTCGCCTGGCGCGGCAACACCGAGGTCACGCTCTCGGTCAACCCGAGCGAGACGTTCTCGACCTCGTACCCGCCGGCGACCCCGGAGTGCTTCGTCGCACGCCACACCGAGGTGCAGATCGAGAAGACCGCGAGCGTCGAGAAGACCGAGCCGGGCAAGTCGTTCACCTACACGCTCGACGTGGCGAACGTGAGCGACGACGCGGCGGCGGAGGGTGTGGTCGTGACCGACCAGATCCCGGCCGACATCAAGATCACTGCGGTGAACTGGCCGGGCAAGGGCGACGCGAACACGTTCCCGAACTGGCAGTCCTGCGCGGTGACGGGGCAGAACGGCTCCGGCTACGGCGGCACGCTCACGTGCGTGCTGTTCGGACCCCTGCAGCCGATCAACTCCGACAACGGCGGTTCGTCCGTCGCTCCGAGGATCACGCTCTCCGCGACGGTGAACCCGTCGTCGAAGACGAACACGATCACGAACGTCGCAGTGGTGGACTACCACACGTTCGGCGACCCGGATGACCCGGGCCGTGACTCGGACGACGCCACCGTGCTGCTGTCGACACTGCCGGCTACCGGTGGGAGCACGATGCTGCCGCTCATCCTGCTCGGCCTGGTCGTGATGCTCACGGGCGCTGCCGTGGTCGCGGTCTCGCGCCGCCGGCGCGGAGAGGTCAAGCCGACGCTGTGATCCCTGGAGAGGGCGGGCATCCCCCAAGGGCCCGTCCTCTCCAGCCACCCGGCATCCGTTTTCAACCCGTTACTTGACGCGGGTGGATGCCGGGCATACCTTTGCCCCGGGAACACGTTTCGGCTCGTGTTTGGGGAGATAGCCGAACCTTGGGGACTTGGGATCCCTCGGTTCTTGGGTTCATCAACTCACAGCGAGTCGTCACGTGCTGGGAGGGGCCTCTACTTGGGGCACCCTGTGTCGATTCGACCAAGGGTGAAGTTGATGTTCAGTCGTACTTTCGTGCGCGCCTCGAAGTCTGAGGGTCCGCGCCGCCGCATGCGTCAGGAGCGGACTGAGGAGCGACGTATCGCGCTCCAGAACCGCTGGTACGTGGGAGGACTCGCCGCGATCGTGGCGAGTTCTCTTGTGTTCTCGGGGATGTCCCCGGCATCGGCGGAGGAGGTGACCACCCCCGACCCCGCCGCCACCGCAGAGGCGACGACGACGGACACGACATCGACGGATGCTGCGCCTCCGCCGCCTGCGGAAGAGCCGGCCGCGGCGGAGCCCGCTGCCGAAGAACCGGCGGCAGCACCCGACGCGACCGCGCCCGAGGCCGACGCGCCGCTGACGGCGCTCGCGGCGCCGGTCGCCGAGCCCGAGATCGCCGCGTTCGCGCTGCCCTGCACGGCCTGGCCCGTCGCGGGATCGCCCCTTGGCGGCTTCGAGATCGATGGCAACCTGTGCCTGAACGGCGCGGGCACCAAGGACTGGGAGAACGTCGGCGGACAGCCCGTCGCGAACGACGGCTACGGCGACGCGACCCAGTTCACGCAGGGCTCCAAGGAGAGCAACTGGCCGTGGAGCGCCGGACAGATCGGCGGCAACGGTGTCGCGCCCGGCAAGACCGACATCGGCAACGTCTACGCATACACGCAGACCGTCGGAGGCCACGTCTTCGCGTACCTCGGGTTCGAACGCGAGGTGAACAACGGCTCGGTGTCCTACCACGTCGAGCTCAACCAGAAGCCGAACACGTTGGGCCCGACACCGGACCGGTCCGTCAACGACCTGAGGCTGACGATCGAGCAGAACGGCAACAACACGATCTCTCTCGTCGGTGCCGATCGATGGAACGGAACCGCATGGGTCTCGCTGGGCACCCTCTCCGGCTTCGTGGGCCAGGTCAACCAGGGCCAGATCGAGAACCTCGCAGGCGACGTCCTCGAGCCGGGTGAGTTCGCGGAGATGGGCATCGATCTGACGGTCCTCTTCGGCAACGCCGGCTGCAGCGGCAACTACGGCGTGCTCAACGTCCGCTCCAGCTCCTCGCCCGAGGACACGTCATCGCTGGCCGACTGGATCAAGCCGGTCGCCGCGAACGTCCCGTCGACCTGCTCGACCCTGACGATCCTCAAGACCGACATGGGCGGCACGCCGCTCGCAGGTGCTAAGTTCAGCATTACGCCGAACCCGACCACGGGAACCGGCTCCACGACCGGCACGACCGACGCCAACGGCAAGATCGTGTTCAACGGGAACGTGCAGCCCGGCACCTACACGGTGACCGAGACCGAGGCTCCCGCGGGCTACCTGCTCGACTCGACGCCGCAGCAGGTGACGTTCGGTGACAATGCCGAGTCGAAGACCCTCACGTTCAAGGATCCGCTCGGTTCGGGCGCCTGGGTCAAGCGCGCGGGTGACGCGAACGGCGCCCTGCTCGGCGGAGCGACCTTCTCGCTCGCTGCAACCAGTGGTCCGGCCGCCGCGGCGCCGTGGGCGGCGACCTTCCCCAAGACGGTCGTCGACAACGGTGCGAACGACGCCGACCCCGTGGCCGGCCAGATCAAGGTCGTGGACCTGCCGATCGGCGTCTACTCGGTGACCGAGACGGCAGCGCCCGCCGGCTACGTGCTGGACCCGTCGGCGAAGACCTTCGCGGTCACGCAGGCGGCGCCGAACGCGACCATCTCGACCCCGTTCGTCAACATCCCGTACGCGACGGTCACCCTCACCAAGGACTGGGTCAACTCGTTCGACGGTGACAAGGCCGACCTGGCGATCGGTGGCGCCGCCACCAAGACGGGCACGTCGACGGCGCCGACGGACGGTCCCGTGCTCTCCGTGAGTGTTGCGCCGGGTGCGAGCCTGAATCTGTCCGAGGTGCTGAACGCGCAGAACAGAGGCCTCTACACCTCCGTTCTCTCGTGCGTCGGTGCGTCGGTGTCGGACAACACCGGCTTGACCGGATCCATCACGGTGCCCGCCTACCCCGCGTCGGCGAACGGTGTGCAGTGCACGTTCACGAACACGGCCAAGACGCGCGACGTGAAGCTGCAGAAGCAGTGGGTCGACGCGTTCCAGGGCGACTCCGCTCAGCTGTCGCTGACCGGCGATGCGGACGGCGCCAAGAGCACCGCGACCGGCGCTGTCGGATCGCAGCTCGACACCGTGAACGTCGCAAAGGCCACCGTCCGCGTCGGTGAGACGGTGAACTTCGGCGAGGCGCTCACCGCTCCGAGCGGCGCCGCCTACGGCACCACGTTCTCGTGCACGCCGACCGTGACGCTCACCGGCTCCGATAAGGCGTACACGCTGGACCGCATGCCGAACGCCGACGTCGTCTGCACCTTCACCAACACGGCGCAGAAGGCGACGGTCACGCTGAAGAAGCAGTGGGTGGACGCCTTCGAGGGCGACTCCGCGATCCTCGGCATCGCCGCCCCTCCGGCGCTGGACGTCATCGAGGCGGTGGCACCCGAGGGTGACGGCACCTCGCCGCAGACCGCGACTCTGCAGGTGCGGATCGGCGAGAAAGTGGCCCTGGGCGAGACGCTCGACGACGACAACCAGGGTGACTACACCTCTACCTGGTCGTGCGATGACGGCACCAGCGGCACCGGTACCCAGCTCGGTCAGATCACCGTCACCAAGTCGGTCGTGTGCACCATCGTGAACACGGCGAAGACGATCCAGGTCACGGTGAACAAGACGTGGGACAACGCCTTCGGCGGCGACACCGCCCAGCTCGGGGTCAACGGCACGACCGAGACGTCGACTGCCGGCACCGCCGGTCAGCTCATCGTCAACGAGACCGACGCCCCCGTCGTGACCGAGACGGTCCGCGTCGGTGACCAGGTGAACATCGCCGAGACGCTGAACACCGCAGGCAACCGTGGCTCGTACACGTCGAGCTACGTCTGCACCGGTACGGAGGCATCGGGGCAGGGCACCACGATCCCGGAGTTCGAGGCCACGTCGGCGAACGTCAGCTGCACGTTCACGAACACCGCCGTGAAGGTCGGCGTCCTGCTCAAGAAGAACTGGATCGACGCCCTCACCGGTGACAAGACCTCGCTCTCGGTGACGCCGGAGTCGGGGCCGATCGCGACGGCGCTCTCGACGATGCTGGCGAACTCGCCGAAGGACTTCCTCGACGACATCAACGTCGTCGGGCTCCAGGTCCGCATCGGCGCGGTGCTGCCGATGAAGGAGGTCCTCACGGCGAACGGCACGTACGCCTCGGCCTTCTCCTGCTCCGCTGGTGAGACCACGGCGGTCGGCGTCGACGGTCGCGCGTTCACCCTCAAGGTGACGGGCGCCGCCATCTGCCGGTTCATCAACGCCTCGCAGACGGCGCACCTCACGGTCGTCAAGAGCTGGGTGAACAGCCAGGACGGCGACAGCGCCGCCCTGTCGGTCACCGGCGGCGCGACCGGTGCGGCGACCTCGAACACCGACGGCGGCACCTTCACCGACCTCGACAACACGATCAGCGCCGAGGCGACGATCGGTCAGACGGTGAACGTCAAGGAGATCGTGAGCGTCGAGCACGGTGACGCCTCCGACTACACGTCGACGCTGGTCTGCACCAGCGGAGAGACGGTGGTCTTCACCGGCAGCGCGCGCGAAGGCTCGTTCACGATGCCCGGCGCGCCGGTGACCTGCACGTTCACGAACACGGCGGAACTGCCGTCGATCGCGCTGGTCAAGATCGTCTCGGGCGCTCCCGGGGTCGAAGACACGAACTGGCAGCTGATCGCCGCACCCCAGATCGGGCCCGCGGTGACGAACCTGGCAGGCGGCGACGTCGTCAAGACGAACGTCGTGGCGGGGGTACCCTTCGTCCTCTCGGAGGACCTGATCGGGGACTTCCCGGGCTCGAACGAGTTCGCGGCCGGGCTGTGGTCCTGCCTCAACGAGGACGGACAGGTCGCCCTGACGGACAGCACGCCGGGGAAGGCAGACCTGCGTGGCCTCGACAAGGGCGAGAACGTGGTGTGCACCATCGTCAACTCGCACGTCGATCAGGGCTTCACGGTTGAGAAGACGGCGACAGGGTCGACCCAGCACGAGGACGGAAGCTGGACCGTGACCTACGACATCCGGGTCCACAACAACAGCGTCGTCGTGCCGATCACGTACGACCTGTCCGACACGCTCGACGCTCCGGCCGACGGCGTCTCCTACACGGGGGCATCGTGGACTGGGCCCACCACCGGGTCGTTCGCGCTGCCGAGCCTCACTGCTCAGCTTGCGGATGGCGAGGTCGCGCCGCCGTTCAACGGCGATGCCGACCCGGAGGGGTCCAACGACCCTGTCTACTCGGTGTCGGTGAATGTCGAGGTCAGTGCGATCCCGGAGGACCCCAACCCCTGCGACGCCGAGGTGACCGAGGGTATCGGCATCGTCAACACGGCGTACCTCACGGTCGGCGAGGTCACGGAGGATGACAGCGCGTGTGGCACCGTCCACTATGACGATGTCTCTATCCTGAAGACGGCGACCAACCTGCCCGAGCCGCCAGAGGGGGAGGAGCCCTGGGCCGAGGTGGGCGACACGTTCGACTACGTGCTCACCGTCACAAACAACGGCACCCGCGACGCCAAGGGCCTCGTGGTCACTGACCCGGTGCCCGCGCGGCTCCAGGTGACCGCAGTCGACCTTCCCGACGGCTGGGAGAACGTCAACGTTGGCGGGCTGGTCGGTCCCGGCAACACGCTCTCGGTCAGGATGAAGCCTGACACGACGCTCGGAGCCGGCGAATCGGTGGACATCACCGTGACCGTCGAGTTCCTGCCGCCGGACTACCCGGAGGGTGCGGAGGAGCCGCCGACGCCGATCGACTCGCTCGTGAACGAGGCCTGCGTCGAGGCTCCCCTCGACCAGGACCCGACGAACGACTGCTCCGAGAACGAGATCCCGGTGCACGAGATCACGGCGATCGTCTACACCACCTGTGTGGGCGACGCCCCGCTCCTGGGCTGGACGATCTCCAAGTCGGGCACGCTGCTGGACGACCCGATCGACTTCCTGTGGACGCCGGACTCCCTCGAGCCGACGACCGACCCGCAGGAGATCGCGATCACCCAGCCCGGTGGCACGTCGACCTGGAGTGACCTGATCGACTGGCCCGGCACCGCGTTCACGCCGTCGGGTGTCTCGATCGACTACCCGGGATGGCGACCACTCCAGGCGTCGGACTACGGCCCCAACGGTGGGTACATCAACCCGGAGAACGGCATTGAGTACGCACCGGCGGATGCAGGGGACTTCGTCTTCAACGGGTTGATCCTCGACCCGAGCGAGCTGGACTACTCGTGGCGTCTGCTGTCGACGGTGACCTTCTCGGTCAACCCGACGCTCGAGTTCTCGGTGGAGTACCCGCCGGCGAGCCCCGAGTGCTTCGTGGCGCGTCACTCGGACGTCCAGATCGAGAAGACGGCGAGCGTCGAGAAGACTGAGCCCGGTAAGTCGTTCACCTACACCCTTGCGGTGGAGAACATGAGCGACGACTCGGCCGCCGAAGGGGTCGTGGTCACCGACGACATCCCGGCCGACATCAAGATCACGGACGTGACGTGGCCCGGCAAGGGCGACGACGCGGTGTTCCCAAATTGGGAGTCGTGTGCGGTGGCGGGGCAGGACGGATCGGGCTACGGCGGAACGCTCACCTGCGTCCTCTTTGGACCGCTGCAGCCGCAGGGTGCGAACGACTCGCCGTCGGCGGCTCCGACCATCACCCTCGCGGCGACGGTGAACCCGGCGTCCAAGAGCAGTTCGATCACCAACGTGGCGGTCGTGGACTACCACACCTTCGGTGACCCGGACGACCCGGGCCGTGACTCGGACGACGCCGTCGTCCTGCTCTCGGCACTGCCGGCGACGGGTGGCGAGCTGCCGCCGCTCCTGGTGATCCTCGGCCTGCTCGCTCTGCTCGGAGGCACGGCGATGCTGATCGTCACCCGCCGCCGTCGTGGAGAGGCCAAGGCCACCATCTGACCGACCGTGTGAGAGAGCGGGACCGCCCCAAGGCCCGCTCTCTCACCCGACTCCGGCGCGCCTCTTCGGGCCGGACGTTCGAGCCCCTCGCACCCCAAAGGCGAGGGGCTCGTTCGCGCGACGGCACCTATATAAGAGGAATGGATGCCTCAGCCTGCAGCATCCGTCCCGCGCGCCGATTTCGCGCATCCGGGCGTGTCGCGATAGCCTGCACGAACGGCGGTTCTCCGCCTGTTCCGCAACCTTCGGGAAGGGCGCGGAACCCGGATCCCATTCGGCCCGAACCGCGTGAGGTCTGACACCCGTTCCCCCGACGGGTGAATGGTGCGCCCCCGTGCACCGAAGGAACGCGGTGCCCCCGTGCCGCAGAAGTACCGACGTGCCCCCGCACGTCGCTGGGATGTACGGCGCGCTCTGCGCGTCGCTGGGAAGTACGGCGCGCTCCGGCGTGCCGCTGGGATGAACGGTGTGCCTCGGTGCACCGCTGGGACGGCGCTTCGGCGCCGGTAAGGGGAGGAACGCTGTGCCTGCTTTGCGCAAGCGAACATGGAAAGCATTGGCTGGGGCGCTGGTCGCCGCCGCACTCGTGGTGGCACCTTTGGTGACCGCCGGAGCGACGGCCGCTGAGCCGGTGCTGAAGGGTGAGGTCGGAGTCCTGCAACCCTGGAGTTCGGACACCAACAAGACGTCGTACTGGGAGAAGCTCTACGCGGCCCACAAGGCGGTCTGCTACAAGTCCGAGGGCAACACCTCGCACGGCAAGATCACCGACGGCGGCAAGACGGTCACGCTCAAGCCGTTCGACCAGTCGTGGCCCGGTGACCACTGGGAGCTCCTTGTCGTCAAGGGCGGCAGTGTCTCGAACAACGTGATCGAGCACCCGAAGCCAGGCGTGGCCTACGCATCGCCGGTCAATGACGGTGGCAAGCAGTCCGACGTGTCGCACTGGATCGTGTGCAAGGGCACCACGCCCGAGACGCCGCCGGTGACGGTCGTTCCGGCGCTCGACTGGGATCCGGCCACCTGTGAGGTCGCGGGCGTTCTGCGCAAGAACGACGACGTGACCTGGACGTCGGTCAAGAACGACGACGGCACGACCACGTGGACGGCCACGCCGAAGACCGGCACCGTCTTCCCGGTCGGGGCGCGCGTCAGCTGGACCGTTCCGAATCTCGCCAAGCTCCCGCTGGACAGCGACGCCTGCCGCCCGGACCAGCCGAAAGCCGAGGAGACGGTCACTCCCGTCGAGATCATGACCTGCGAGAGCACGACGGTCCGGATCGAGACGACCACCGTCACCACGCCCTACGTGTGGAACGGCGAGGCGTGGGTGCCCGGCAAGTCCACGCAGTCGGTCGAGACGACCACGCGCGAGAAGACTCCCGCAGAGAAGATGGAGTGCCCGCTTCCTGCGGACGACACCGACACGGGTGAGTGGGAAGACGGCGAGTGGGTGTGCGGCGACACGACCGTGACCCAGACCCGCGAGGTCACCACGACGGTCTACTCGTACGACGAGAAGGGCGACGTCACGTCGACGACCGACCTGGAGACCGAGACGCAGACGCGCGAGCTCGAGTCCGATGAGATCGGAGAGGTCTGCGACCTGGTTCCCGGTGAGATCGAGTCCGTCTGCGTGGGTGATGTTCCGTTCCTCGGCTACGAGGTCACGCTGCCCGAGGGCTTCGAGACGGACGACGAGACGCCCGTCACCATCACCTTCGTCAACCCCGACGGCGAGAACTACGTCGTGCCGGGCACGCACCCGCTCAGCAGCGTCGTCCTGTGGCCGGGCGCCTCGAACGGCACGCCGAAGATGTGGCCGGGCTGGGAGCTCGTGAACGGCGAGTACGTGAAGACCGATGGAAACTTCGACTGGACCCGCAACGGCGTCACCGTGCGCTTCGAGGTGAACCCGTCGTACGAGACCGAGGTCGAGTACCCCGCGGCCAGCGCGCTGTGCGCGAACCCGCCCGTGGGCGGCGGCGACGACCCGTCGACCCCGACCACCGGCACGCCGGCATCGTCCAACCCTGAGGCCCTCGCGGTCACGGGTGGCGGTATCAGCCCGATGTTCGCTGTCGCGGGTGGTGCCGTGCTCCTCGCCGGCATCGCAGCGGTCGCCTTCGCGGCCTACCGTCGCCGCCACGCGAGCGCGGAGTGACGCCTTAACAGATAGGTAGAAAGGGCGGTCGCGCACAGCGCGACCGCCCTTTCGCATGAGGGCGCAGCATCCGTCCTGCGAACCCTCCTGAGAAACGACCGAGCATACCCGCGTCGCGACACGCCCGAGTTTGCGACACGCCCGGGCTGCACGTAGACTAGTGAGGTTCCACATTCCGACGCCCCTCTTGGCGTGCGCCGGATCACTGCCAGGGCAGTGCATAGGCAGCGCATAAGCGCAGGGTCCTAGGCCGCGGGCAGCAGAACCACCACATCACGATTCCACCTCGGGCGGAGCTTTGCTTCGCGCGCGGGGGAGGACGGATGCCGGGACGCGGCGCTTCGGCGCGGCACCCGGATTGACAGCAGAACAGCGGTGCAGCACGCACTGCGAAAGCGGTGCAGAAGTGCCATGGCGCTTTGCGCCACGTGCGTCCAATGCCACAGGGGTATGACGCGAGAAAGAGAGTGAGCAGACAATGGCGGGACAGAAGATCCGCATTCGCCTGAAGTCGTACGACCACGAGGTCATCGACTCGTCGGCCCGGAAGATCGTCGACACCGTGACCCGTGCGGGCGCGACGGTCGTGGGCCCCGTGCCCCTTCCGACGGAGAAGAACGTGATCGCCGTGATCCGTTCTCCCCACAAGTACAAGGACAGCCGCGAGCACTTCGAGATGCGCACCCACAAGCGTCTGATCGACATCATCGATCCGACGCCCAAGGCTGTCGACTCGCTCATGCGCCTCGACCTCCCGGCCGATGTCAACATCGAGATCAAGCTCTGAGGTTCGACATGGCTGACATCAACAACAAGGTTTCCAAGGGCCTGCTGGGCACCAAGCTCGGCATGACCCAGGTCTGGGATGAGAACGGCAAGCTCGTTCCCGTCACCGTCATCGAGATCGCCCCGAACGTGGTCACCCAGGTTCGCACCCCCGAGAAGGACGGCTACAAGGCCGTGCAGATCGGCTACGGGCAGATCGACCCCCGCAAGGTGAACCAGCCCCTCACGGCCCACTTCGAGGCCGCGGGTGTCACCCCGCGCCGTCACCTCACCGAGATCCGCACCGCGGACGCCGCTGACTACTCACTCGGTCAGGAGCTCACGGTGGACGGCACGTTCGAGGCCGGCCAGCTGGTCGACGTCGTCGGCACCAGCAAGGGCAAGGGCACCGCGGGTGTCATGAAGCGCCACAACTTCAAGGGCGTCTCCGCTTCGCACGGTGCGCACCGCAACCACCGCAAGCCCGGCTCGATCGGCGCCTCGTCGACCCCGAGCCGCGTCTTCAAGGGCATGCGCATGGCCGGCCGTATGGGTGGCGAGCGCGTGACCGTCCTCAACCTCAAGGTGCACGCCATCGACGCCGAGAAGGGTCTGCTGCTCGTCAAGGGCGCCGTCCCCGGTGCTCGCGGCCGCATCGTCTACGTCCGCAACGCAGTGAAGGGTGCCTGATCTCATGGCTGACTCGACTCTCGCGCTCGACGTCGTGAAGGCAGACGGCAAGAAGGCTGGTTCCGTCCAGCTTCCCGCCGAGCTCTTCGACGTCAAGACGAACATCCCGCTCATCCACCAGGTCGTCGTCGCGCAGCTCGCGGCGGCTCGCCAGGGCACTCACTCGACCAAGCGTCGCGGTGAGGTCTCGGGCGCCGGCCGCAAGCCCTTCAAGCAGAAGGGCACGGGTAACGCCCGCCAGGGCTCGATCCGCGCGCCGCACATGACCGGTGGTGGCATCGTCCACGGTCCGAAGCCGCGCGACTACTCGCAGCGCACCCCCAAGAAGATGATCGCCGCCGCCCTGCTGGGCGCGCTCAGCGACCGTGCTCGCGGTGAGCGCCTCCACGTCGTGGAGTCGTTCGCGATCGAGGGTGCCCCGTCGACCAAGGCCGCTGTCGCGGTCCTGACGGCACTCGGCGCCACCAAGAACGTGCTCGTGGTCGTGGACCGCTCGGACGACATCAGCGTCCTCAGCGTCCGCAACATCGCGTTCGCGCACGTGCTGCCGGCTGACCAGCTCAACGCCTACGACGTGCTCGTCTCGGACGACATCGTCTTCACCAAGGCCGCCTACGACGCGTTCGTCGCGTCGAAGAGCGCCGCCACCCAGGAGGTCTCGGCATGACGAACGTCAACAAGGACCCGCGCGACATCATCCTGAAGCCGGTCGTTTCGGAGAAGAGCTACGGGCTCATCGACGAGGGCAAGTACACCTTCCTCGTCGACCCCCGTGCCTCGAAGACCGAGATCAAGCTCGCCATCGAGAAGATCTTCGGCGTCAAGGTCGCAGCGGTCAACACGCTCAACCGCACGGGCAAGGCCCGTCGCACCCGCTTCGGCACGGGCAAGCGCAAGGACACCAAGCGCGCCATCGTGACCCTGAAGTCGGGCACCATCGACATCTTCACGGCAGTCGGCTGACGGTCGGGATAGAGGACTAGAGATATGGCTATTCGCAAGTACAAGCCCACGACCCCGGGTCGCCGCGGCTCGTCGGTGGCCGACTTCGCCGAGATCACCCGATCGACGCCTGAGAAGTCGCTCCTCCGCCCGCTCAGCAAGACCGGTGGCCGCAACAACCAGGGCCGCATCACCACGCGTCACATCGGTGGTGGCCACAAGCGTCAGTACCGCGTCATCGACTTCCGTCGTAACGACAAGGACGGCATCAACGCCAAGGTCGCTCACATCGAGTACGACCCCAACCGCACCGCGCGCATCGCGCTCCTGCACTACTTCGACGGCGAGAAGCGCTACATCATCGCGCCGAACAAGCTGTCGCAGGGCGACATCGTCGAGTCGGGTCCCTCGGCCGACATCAAGCCGGGCAACAACCTGCCGCTGAAGAACATCCCCACCGGTACCGTGATCCACGCGATCGAGCTCCGCCCCGGCGGCGGCGCGAAGCTGGCCCGCTCGGCCGGTGCGTCGGTTCGCCTCGTGGCGAAGGACGGCCCGTACGCCCAGCTGCGTCTGCCCTCGGGCGAGATCCGCAACGTCGACGCGCGCTGCCGCGCGACCGTCGGCGAGGTGGGCAACGCCGAGCAGTCGAACATCAACTGGGGCAAGGCCGGCCGTAACCGCTGGAAGGGCATCCGCCCGACCGTCCGCGGTGTCGCCATGAACCCGGTCGACCACCCGCACGGTGGTGGTGAGGGTAAGACCTCCGGTGGTCGTCACCCGGTTTCGCCGTGGGGTCAGGCCGAAGGCCGCACCCGTCACGCGAACAAGGAAAGCGACAAGTACATCGTCCGTCGTCGCAACGCCGGCAAGAAGCGGAAGTAGGAGTAGAGGAAGATGCCTCGCAGCCTTAAGAAGGGCCCCTTCGTCGACGAGCACCTGCTTCGCAAGGTCGTCGTCCAGAACGAAGCCGGCACCAAGAACGTCATCAAGACCTGGTCGCGCCGTTCGATGATCATCCCGGCGATGCTGGGTCACACCATCGCCGTGCACGACGGACGCAAGCACATCCCCGTGTTCGTGTCCGAGACCATGGTCGGCCACAAGCTGGGCGAGTTCGCGCCCACCCGCACCTTCCGCGGCCACGTGAAGGACGACAAGAAGGGCCGCCGCCGCTGACGCGGGGGCAGAGGAGAGAGAAATGGTGGAGTCCATCGCACGCGTGCGACACATCCGCGTGACCCCTCAGAAGGCTCGTCGTGTCGTTGCGCTCATCAAGGGCAAGCAGGCTGAGGAGGCCCTGGCCATCCTCAAGTTCGCACCGCAGGGTGCGAGCGAGCCGATCTACAAGCTCGTCGCCGCCGGCATCGCGAACGCTCGCGTCACGGCAGACAAGAACGGCGAGTACCTGGACGAGCAGGACCTGTACGTGAAGAACGCGTACGTCGACGAGGGCACGACGCTCAAGCGTTTCCAGCCCCGCGCGCAGGGTCGTGCCTTCCAGATCAAGAAGCGCACCAGCCACATCACCGTCGTGCTCTCGACCCCCGAGGTCGCGGAGACGGCGCCGGCTGCCAAGAGCAAGAAGGCGAGCAAGTAATGGGACAGAAAGTCCACCCGTACGGCTTCCGCCTCGGCATCACGACCGACCACGTGTCGCGTTGGTTCTCGGACTCGACGAAGCCCGGCCAGCGTTACGCCGACTACGTCGCCGAGGACATCCGCATCCGCAAGCTCCTGCAGACCCAGCTCGACCGGGCCGGCGTGAGCAACATCGAGATCGAGCGCACCCGTGACCGCGTTCGCGTCGACATCCACACCGCCCGCCCGGGCATCGTGATCGGTCGCCGCGGCGCCGAGGCCGAGCGCATCCGCGCCGACCTCGAGAAGCTCACCGGCAAGCAGATCCAGCTGAACATCCTCGAGGTCAAGAACCCCGAGGCCGACGCTCAGCTCGTCGCGCAGGGCATCGCCGAGCAGCTCACCGCTCGCGTGGCGTTCCGTCGCGCGATGCGCAAGGGCCTGCAGGGCGCTCAGCGCGCCGGCGCCAAGGGCGTCCGCATCCAGGTCTCCGGCCGCCTCGGCGGCGCCGAGATGAGCCGCTCGGAGTTCTACCGCGAGGGTCGTGTGCCGCTGCACACGCTGCGCGCGAACATCGACTACGGCTTCTACGAGGCGAAGACCACCTTCGGCCGCATCGGCGTGAAGGTCTGGATCTACAAGGGCGACCTCACCAACAAGGAGCTCGCTCGCGAGCAGGCCAACGCGCCGAAGTCGGACCGTCGTCGTGACGACCGTCGTGGCGGCCCGCGTGGCGACCGCGGCGAGCGTGGCGGCGACCGCCGCAACGAGGCCCCCGTGGCAGAAGGAGCGTCGGCGTAATGCTCATCCCCCGCAAGGTCAAGTACCGCAAGCAGCACCACCCCGGCCGCTCGGGCCAGGCCACCGGTGGCACCAAGGTGTCGTTCGGTGAGTTCGGCATCCAGGCCCTCACGCCCGCTTACGTGACGAACCGTCAGATCGAGTCCGCTCGTATCGCGATGACCCGTCACATCAAGCGTGGCGGCAAGGTGTGGATCAACATCTACCCCGACCGTCCGCTCACCAAGAAGCCGGCCGAAACCCGCATGGGTTCCGGTAAGGGTTCGCCCGAGTGGTGGGTCGCAAACGTCAAGCCGGGTCGCGTCCTCTTCGAGGTCGCCGGCGTCAACGAGGAACTCGCTCGTGAGGCCCTGACCCGTGCCATCCACAAGCTGCCTCTCAAGGCACGCATCATCAAGCGCGAGGAGGGCGACGCGTAATGGCGATCGGCACCAAGACGCTCGCCCCGAGCGAGCTCGACACGTTCGAAGACCAGCGCCTCGTCGAGGAGCTGCGCAAGGCCAAGGAAGAGCTGTTCAACCTGCGCTTCCAGTCGGCGACCGGCCAGCTCGAGAGCCACGGCCGCATCCGCGCGGTCAAGCGCGACATCGCGCGGCTCTACACCGTGATCCGTGAGCGCGAGCTCGGCATCCGTGCCACGCCCGCGCCGCTGGAGACCGCGACGAAGGCGAAGAAGACGAAGGCCAAGAAGGCGGATGCCGCTGACGAGGCCGCGAAGGAAGAGGCCGAGTGATGGCTGACAAGAAGCAGGCCGCTGAGGTCGAGCACGGCGAGCACGACGTTCGCGACGCCGACGCCCGTGGCTACCGCAAGGCCCGCCGTGGCTACGTCGTCAGCGACAAGATGGACAAGACCATCGTCGTCGAGGTCGAGGACCGCGTGAAGCACCCGCTCTACGGCAAGGTCATCCGCCGCACCTCCAAGGTGAAGGCGCACGACGAGACGAACTCCGCCGGCATCGGCGACCTCGTCCTCATCAACGAGACCCGCCCGCTCAGCGCCACCAAGCGCTGGCGTCTGGTCGAGATCCTGGAGAAGGCCAAGTGATTCAGAACGAGTCCCGCCTCAAGGTCGCCGACAACACGGGCGCCAAGGAGCTGCTCACCATCCGCGTTCTCGGTGGCTCGAACCGCCGTTACGCGGGTCTCGGTGACATCATCGTGGCCACCGTCAAGGACGCGATCCCGGGCGGCAACGTCAAGAAGGGCGACGTCGTCAAGGCCGTCGTCGTTCGCACCAAGAAGGAGACCCGTCGTCCCGACGGTTCGTACATCAAGTTCGACGAGAACGCCGCCGTCATCCTGAAGAACGACGGGGAGCCCCGCGGCACCCGCATCTTCGGACCGGTCGGTCGTGAGCTTCGTGACAAGAAGTTCATGAAGATCGTCTCGCTCGCACCGGAGGTGATCTGACCCCATGGCCAAGATCAAGAAGGGTGACCTGGTTCAGGTCATCACGGGCAAGAAGCAGGACAAGGGCGGCGACCGCGGCAAGCAGGGCAAGGTCCTCGAGATCTTCGCCGAGCAGAACCGCGTGATCGTCGAAGGCGTCAACTTCGTCACGAAGCACAACCGTGTCGGTCAGTCGCAGCGCGGCACCAAGACGGGCGGCATCGAGACGATGGAAGCCCCCATCCACATCTCCAACGTCCAGGTCGTCGACCCCTCGACCAAGAAGCCGACCCGCGTCGGCCACCGTGTCGAGGAGCAGACCAAGGACGGCGTGAAGCGCACCGTCCGCGTGCGCTACGCGAAGAAGTCAGGCAAGGACCTCTGAACATGAGCAGCACCACTGCCGTGGAGGCTGGCAAGATCCAGCCCCGCCTGAAGCAGAAGTACAACGGCGAGATCAAGAAGGCTCTGCAGGACGAGTTCGGCTACGCCAACGTCATGCAGATCCCCGGCCTGGTCAAGGTCGTCGTGAACACCGGTGTCGGCGAGGCAGCTCGCGACAGCAAGGTGATCGATGGCGCGGTCGACGACCTCACCAAGATCACCGGTCAGAAGCCGGTCGTGACCAAGGCCCGCAAGTCCATCGCGCAGTTCAAGCTGCGTGAGGGCCAGGCCATCGGCGCGCACGTCACCCTCCGTGGTGACCGCGCGTGGGAGTTCATCGACCGCCTCGTCAACCTGGCGCTGCCCCGCATCCGCGACTTCCGCGGCCTCTCGGGCGCCCAGTTCGACGGTCACGGCAACTACACCTTCGGTCTCCAGGAGCAGTCGGTGTTCCACGAGATCAACCAGGACAAGATCGACCGCGTCCGCGGCTTCGACATCACCATCGTCACGACGGCGAAGACGGACGCCGAGGGCCGCGCACTCCTGCGCGCCCTGGGCTTCCCGTTCAAGTCGGACGAGGCGCAGGCGTAATTCCTGAATCGGATGCCTCGACCCGGGCGCATGCGCGCGGGTCGAGGCATCCGGATCCCACAACTGAACATGGCAATCATGGAAGGTCGTCCGGCGTGTAACGCCTGCCGATACCTCGTGAACAAAGGAATCAAGAAATGACAATGACAGACCCGGTCGCAGACATGCTGACCCGTCTGCGCAACGCGAACTCGGCGCACCACGACTCCGTGTCGCTGCCGAGCTCCAAGCTCAAGACCCACATCGCCGAGATCCTCAAGCAGGAGGGCTACATCTCCGCGTGGGAGGTCAGCGACGCCCGCGTCGGCTCGACCCTCACCCTGACGCTCAAGTACGGCCCGAACCGCGAGCGGTCGATCGCCGGCATCAAGCGCGTCTCGAAGCCCGGCCTCCGCGTGTACGCGAAGTCGACCGAGATCCCCCGCGTCCTCGGCGGCCTCGGCGTCGCGATCCTGTCCACCTCCTCCGGTCTTCTCACGGACCGTCAGGCAGAGCAGAAGGGCGTGGGTGGGGAAGTCCTCGCCTACGTGTGGTGATCTGACATGTCGAGAATCGGTCGTCTTCCGATCGACATCCCCGCCGGCGTGACCGTTTCGGTCGATGGCCAGGATGTCGCCGTCAAGGGCCCCAAGGGCGAGCTCCTGCTCACCGTGGCCCGTCCCATCGAAGTCAAGGTCGAAGAGGCACAGGTCGTCGTGACCCGTCCCGACGACGAGCGCGCCTCGCGTTCGCTGCACGGCCTGACCCGCACGCTCATCAACAACAACATCATCGGTGTCACCCAGGGCTACACCAAGGGTCTCGAGGTCGTCGGCACGGGTTACCGTGTCGCGCAGAAGGGCACGGCGGTCGAGTTCGCTCTCGGCTTCTCGCACCCCGTCCTCGTCGAGGCGCCCGAGGGCATCACCCTGACCGTCGAGGGCAACAACAAGCTCACGGTCGCGGGCATCGACAAGCAGGCCGTCGGCGAGGCCGCGGCCAACATCCGCAAGATCCGCAAGCCCGAGCCGTACAAGGGCAAGGGTGTGCGGTATGCCGGCGAGGTCGTTCGTCGCAAGGCCGGAAAGAGTGGTAAGTGACCATGGCTGTCAAGACAAAGACCCAGGCGCGTTCGCGCCGTCATGCCCGCCTCCGCAAGAAGGTCGTCGGCACCGAGCTGCGTCCGCGCCTCGTCGTCACCCGTTCGGCCCGCCACGTCTTCGTGCAGGTCGTGGACGACAGCAAGGGCCACACCGTGGCCTCGGCCTCGACGCTCGAGACCGGTCTGCGCACGTTCGACGGTGACAAGACCGCCAAGGCCCGCAAGGTCGGCGAGCTCGTCGCCGAGCGCGCGAAGGCCGCCGGCGTCTCGGACGTCGTGTTCGACCGTGGCGGCAACCGCTACGCCGGCCGTGTCGCGGCGATCGCCGACGGCGCCCGCGAGGGAGGTCTGAACCTGTGAGTGACAACAAGGAGAACATCGTGACCGAGCAGGCTGCTGCCGAGGCTCCGGCCGACGCCGCCGCGACGGCTCCCGCCGAGCGCGAGCGCGAGCCGCGCCGCGGTGGGCGCGAGCGCAACCAGACCCGCGGTGACCGCGGTGGTCGCGATCGCAACGAGAGCCAGTTCCTCGAGCGCGTCGTCACCATCAACCGCGTGTCGAAGGTCGTCAAGGGTGGTCGTCGCTTCAGCTTCACCGCGCTCGTCGTCGTCGGCGACGGCAACGGTGTGGTGGGCGTCGGCTACGGCAAGGCCCGCGAGGTGCCCCTGGCGATCTCGAAGGGTGTCGAAGAGGCCAAGCGCAACTTCTTCCGCGTGCCGCGCGTCGGCTCGACCATCCCGCACCCCGTGCAGGGTGAGGCCGCTGCCGGTGTGGTGCTGCTGCGCCCCGCCGCCGCCGGTACCGGTGTTATCGCCGGTGGCCCGGTGCGTGCCGTCCTCGAGTGCGCCGGTATCCACGACGTGCTGTCGAAGTCGCTCGGCTCGTCGAACACGATCAACATCGTCCACGCGACGGTGGAGGCCCTGAAGCAGCTCGAGGAGCCCCGTGCGGTCGCCGCGCGTCGCGGTCTCGACTTCGACCAGGTCGCCCCCGCCCGTCTCGTCCGTGCCGAGGCTGAGGCCGCGGCCGCTGCGAAGGCAGGTGTCTGATGGCTGCGCGCCTGAAGGTTACGCAGGTCAAGTCCAAGGTGAGCGAGAAGCAGAACCAGCGTGACACGCTGCGTTCGCTCGGTCTGAAGCGGATCGGCGACTCGGTCGTCCGCCCCGACGACGCGCAGACGCGCGGCTACGTCCGGACCGTCGCGCACCTCGTGAAGGTTGAGGAGATCGACTGATGGCTGAGAAGAACGACGCCGTCGAGGCCGAGAAGGCCCCGAAGAAGGCTGCTGCTCCCAAGGCGGCCGCCGAGAAGAAGGCTGCTGCTCCCAAGGCGGCCGCCGAGAAGGCCCCCGCGAAGGCGGCCGCTGCCAAGGCGGACAAGGCTGAGAAGGCCCCCGCCAAGAAGGCTGCCCCGAAGAAGGACGCTCCGGCCTCGCGCCCGGGCGTGCTGAAGGTGCACCACCTTCGTCCGGTCCCCGGCTCCAACACCGCGAAGACCCGTGTCGGTCGCGGTGAGGGCTCGAAGGGCAAGACGGCGGGTCGCGGTACCAAGGGTACGAAGGCCCGCTACCAGGTCAAGGTCGGCTTCGAGGGTGGGCAGATGCCGCTGCACATGCGCACCCCGAAGCTCCGCGGCTTCAAGAACCCGTTCCGCGTCGAGTACCAGGTCGTGAACCTGGACAAGCTCGCGGAGCTGTACCCGGCTGGTGGCGACGTCACCATCGGCGACCTGGTCGCCAAGGGTGCAGTGCGCAAGAACGAGAAGGTCAAGGTGCTCGGCACCGGCGACATCGCGGTGAAGCTCAACGTGTCGGTCGACAAGGTCTCGGCTTCGGCCGAGCAGAAGATCGTCGCCGCGGGCGGCGCCGTCAAGTAATACGCACACAGTGGGGGTCGGAGCTTGCTCCGGCCCCCACTGGGTTACCCTGGACGTCGGTACGTCTGCGTGCCGACGCCCCCTCTGGAGGAATCCTCTTGTTCAGCGCCATCGCGCGGATCTTCCGCACACCCGACCTTCGGCGGAAGATCGCATTCACACTGGCGATCATCGCCCTGTATCGCTTCGGCGCGCACGTTCCTGCGCCGTTCGTCGACTTCCCGAACGTGCAGTCGTGTCTGCGGCAGTCCGCCGGCACCGAGGGCCTCCTCTCGCTGGTGAATCTCTTCTCCGGCGGCGCCCTCCTGCAGCTGTCGATCTTCGCCCTCGGCGTCATGCCGTACATCACGGCGACGATCATCGTGCAGCTGCTGCGCGTCGTCATCCCGCACTTCGAGACCCTCTACAAGGAGGGCCAGGCGGGCCAGGCCAAGCTCACGCAGTACACGCGCTACCTCACGATCGCGCTCGCACTGCTGCAGTCGACCACGCTCGTCACCGTTGCGCGCAGCGGCCAGCTCTTCGGGACCACCGGTGTTCCCGAGTGCGAGAACCTCCTCACGAACGACGTGTGGTGGGCTCAGCTGCTCATGATCATCACGATGACCGCCGGCACCGGCCTCATCATGTGGTTCGCCGAGCTCGTCACCGAGCGCGGCATCGGCAACGGCATGTCGCTGCTGATCTTCACCTCGATCGCTGCAGCGTTCCCCGCCTCGATGTGGGCGATCTGGCAGTCCAAGGGCTTCGAGGTCTTCCTGCTCGTCCTGGCCGTCGGCATCGTCGTCGTCGCGCTCGTCGTCTTCGTCGAGCAGTCGCAGCGCCGCATCCCCGTCCAGTACGCCAAGCGCATGGTCGGACGCCGCACCTACGGCGGCACGAACACGTACATCCCGATCAAGGTCAACATGGCCGGCGTCGTGCCCGTCATCTTCGCCTCGTCGCTGCTGTACATCCCGGCGCTCATCGCGCAGTTCAACCAGCCGCAGGCGGGCGAAGAGGTTCCGGCCTGGGTCGCATGGATCCAGCTGTACCTGGTGCGCGGCGACCACCCGCTGTACATGGCGCTGTACTTCCTCCTCATCGTCGGCTTCACGTACTTCTACGTCGCGATCACGTTCAACCCGGTCGAGGTCGCCGACAACATGAAGAAGTACGGCGGCTTCATCCCCGGCATCCGTGCCGGTCGCCCCACGGCGGAGTACCTGGACTACGTGCTCACGCGCATCACGCTCCCGGGCTCGATCTACCTCGGTCTGATCGCGCTCCTGCCGCTCATCGCCCTCGCGACGGTCGGCGCCAACCAGAACTTCCCGTTCGGCGGCGCCTCGATCCTGATCATCGTCGGCGTGGGTCTCGAGACGGTGAAGCAGATCGACGCGCAGCTGCAGCAGCGCCACTACGAAGGGCTCCTCCGATGACGCGACTTCTGATCGTCGGCCCACAGGGTTCGGGCAAGGGCACGCAGGGCATCCGCATCGCCGAGGCGTTCGGCGTCCCGGCCATCTCGACGGGCGACGTGTTCCGCGCCGCCGTCGCGGACGGCTCGGACCTCGGCAGCCAGGTGAAGGCCATCATCGAGGCGGGCGACCTGGTCCCCGACGAGCTGACCAGCGCCGTGGTGCGCGAGCGCCTCTCGCAGGGCGACGCCGAGGGCGGCTTCCTGCTTGACGGCTACCCCCGCAACGTGGCTCAGGTCATGCACCTCGACGAGTTCCTCGAAGGACGCGACGAGGCGCTGGACGCCGTGATCCTGCTCGACGTGCCGCGTGAGGAGAGCATCTCCCGCATCGCGGGCCGTGCTGCCGAGCAGGGTCGCAGCGACGACACCGAAGAGGTCATCGCCAACCGTCTGGCGATCTACGAGCGCGAGACGGCGCCCATTCTCGGCGTGTACGAGACGCGCGACCTCGTCGTGCCGGTCGACGGTGTGGGCAGCCTCGACGAGATCACCGAGCGGATCGTCTCCGCCCTCGAGGCGCGCGGGCTCGTCCGCGTCCCCGTCGCCTGATCCCGTGTCGCTCCGCCGTTCGATCTACAAGTCGCCCGCCCAGCTGCGGGCGATGGTGGAGCCCGGGCTCATCACGGCTGCGGCACTCGACGCGGCCCGCAGCCTGATCGCTCCGGGCGTGACGACGGCGGAGCTGGATGCCGCGGCATCCGCTCTCATCACCGGCCGGGGCGCGAAGTCCAACTTCCAGATGGTGCGCGGGTACCGCCACACCATCTGCGCCTCGGTCAACGAGGAGGTCGTGCACGGCATCCCCGGCGACCGGGTGCTCGCACCCGGCGACATCCTCTCCGTCGACGCCGGCGCCGAGTACAAGGGCTGGAACGGGGACTCCGCGTTCACGTTCGTCCTCCCCGACGACAGCCGTCCTGAGGTCGTCGCTCAGCGGCAGCACCTGTCGGACGTGACCGAGGGGTCGCTGTGGGCCGGCATCGCCGCGCTCGCGACCGCGAAGCACATCGGCGAGGTCGGCACCGCCATCCAGGCGCACATCGAGGCGAACTCGCCCGAGTCCGGCACCTACGGCATCCTGCGCGAGTACGTCGGGCACGGCATCGGCCGGAAGATGCACGAGTCGCCCTCGGTGTTCAACTACCGCGTCGCCGATCCGGGCCCCGAGGTGCGGCCCGGACTGGTGCTCGCCATCGAGCCCATGGTCGTGATCGGCGACCAGGCCACGTTCGTCGAAGACGACGGATGGACGGTCTCCACGATCGACGGCACCGCCGGCTCCCACTGGGAGCACAGCGTCGCCGTTCACGAAGACGGAATCTGGGTGCTCACCGCACCCGACGGCGGCGCCGCGGGCCTTGCGCCCTTCGGTGTGACCCCGCGCGAGATCGCCTAGGAGGCTCCACATGGCACAGACGGCACGCAAGACCAACTGGTTCGCGATCTGGGTGACCCTGGGCGTCGTGGTGGCGCTCGTGCTCGTCACCGTGCTCGTGGTCACCCTGAACAACGCGGCGACGCCCAAGCCGCTGCCGACCGAGGTGAACACGCCGTCGGCGTCGAACATCGATAGCGAGACCGGCGCGATCGTCGTCGGCACCGGTGAGGACACCCTCGGCACCTACGTCGACTTCATGTGCCCCGTCTGCAACCAGTTCGAGCAGGTCTACGGCGCCGAGATCCAGAGCATGGTCGACGACGGCAGCATGACGCTCGAGATCCACCCGATCTCGATCCTCGACAGCCAGTCCAGCGGCACCCAGTACTCGACCCGCTCCGCGAACGCCGCCTACTGCGTCGCCGTCGCCGACGCCGACGCGTCGCTGCCCTTCCTCCAGGCGATGTTCGAGAACCAGCCCTCCGAGGGTTCGAAGGGCCTCACGAACAACGAGATCCTCGACATCGCGTCGGGCGTCGGCGTCACGGGCATCGACTCGTGCGTCAACGACGGCACCTACGCCGGCTACGTCACCGCGATGACGCCCGAAACTCCGATCCAGCCGGGCTCCTCGGGCATCGGCACCCCGACCATCACCGTCAACGGCCAGGTCATCGCGAACTCGTCGCTCCCGCCCGCCGGCTCGCTCGCGACGCTGTTCGGATAATTCTTCCGGGGAACGGATGCCGCGACTCGCGGCATCCGTTCTCTCGCGCGTTCGTCGCGGGCCTCCCCCGACCCCATAGAGTCGCTCTGTCGGAGGAGAGGGTGGGAGAGCGGATGCCGCAGGCAATGGTTCGTCGGATCGGTGCCGTGCTCGCGATCGGCGCGCTCGCCGGCGCCGGGGTGATCGCGGTCTCGCCGCTGGCGCAGCCCGAGGCGGCCGTCGCCGCGGTGGGGGAGTGCCCGCCGGGCACGATCCCCGGTCCAGGCAACGACAACCCCGTCTTCACCGACAACAACGTCGCCGTCTACGCGGGCGGCGACTTCTCGGCGCTGCCGTCGTCGGCCGAGGTCGAAGGCCTCGTCGTCGTCGCGGGCTCGGCGGACTTCGCCGGGAACAACGGCACCGTCAACGTGGGCTGGGTCGGTGTGGGATCGGGTGTCGCTCCGACGCCCGGGGAAGTGATGCTCGCGGTCGGCGGCGACCTCTCGGTCGGCGCGGGCACGGTGCTCGACGTCGGGGCGAATGCCGTCGTCAGCGGCGAGCTCCTCGGCGGCAGCGTGCAGGTCGGCGGTGCGACCACGCCCGATTACGAGACCGACGGCTCGCGCTACCGGCTCAACAACGGCACGCTCACCCAGGACATGGGCGCCGACGCGATCGCGGACTGGGCGACCTGGGGCACCGACATCACGGCCGCGTCGACGTCCTACGCGGCCCTCGCGCCCACGGGGACCACGACGGCCGCCTTCACACGGATCGACTTCGCCGGCGACGGCGCGGCGACGCAGCAGGTCTTCACGATCGCGTCGTCGGCGCTCGCGGCGAACCCCGAGATCCACTTCAGCGGCATCCCCGACGGCGCGACCGTCATCGTCAACGTGACCGGCTCCGGCCCGGTGACATGGGCGCCGTACTACTTCGGCGACGGCGCCGACCGCGTCGACGACCCCGCCTCGCCCATGTTCGGCGTCGTTTCGCAGCGCACCCTCTGGAACTTCACCGCGGCGACGTCGGTGCACGTCGCAGGCTCGTCGCAGGTGCTCGGCACGATTCTCGTCCCCGCGGCAGACCCGGCGGCGGATCAGCCGGTGCTGCGTGTCACAGCCAGCACCAACGGCCGCCTGTACACGAACGGCTCGATCGTGATGGACGGCGTCGGCAACGAGCACCACAACTACCCGTTCGTCGACGCGCCGTTCGCGTGCATCCCGGACGTGAACCCGCCGATCCTGCAGACCGGCTCGGTCACCATCACGAAGAACGTCTCGCCGGAGGATGCGGCGCTCCTGCCCGAGGACACCCTGTTCCTCGGCACCGTGACGTGCGACATCCCGGAAGACGGGGTCGCCGTCGCCGAATGGGCCGTCGCCCCGGGGGAGACGACCCTCGTGGACGGACTTCCGGCCGGTGCGCAGTGCGTGGTCGCCGAGCACCTCGGCGTCGGCGCGCGCGTCTTCGCGCCTCCGGTGAGCGGAACGCGTGCGGACCCCGCCGCGCACTTCGCATGGGAGACGCCGGTGTGGGACCCGGCACCGCCCACGTTCACCGTCGTGCCGGGCGTGGAGCCGCAGATCGACTTCACCCTCACGAACACGATCGCGCGCGGCGCCTTCACGATCGAGAAGGCGGTGACGGGCGACGGCGCACCGGACGTCGAGTTCTCGGGCGCCTGGCAGTGCACGCTCGGCGCCACGCTCGCCGGCTCCGGGACGTGGTCGCTCTCCGCCGGTGAGACGAGCGATCCGATCGCGGCGCCCGTGGGGGCGACGTGCACCGTGAGCGAGACCACTCCCGGGGACCCGGGGGACGGGCTGTGGGAGATCCCCGTGATCGACCCGGACTCGATCGTCGTGACCGCGGGGTCGGCGGAGGTCCCGCTTCAGGTGGTCGTCACGAACGTCTTCGTCCCGGCGGCTGCGCTCGGCGCCTTCACGATCACGAAGGCCGTCGAGAATCCCGACGACGTCGTGTTCTCCGACGGGTTCCGCGGCACCTGGATGTGCACGACCCCCGACGGACTGCGCGAGGTGCTCGTGGGCACGTGGTCGCTCGCGGCGGGCGAGACGACCGACGCCATCGAAGCCCCGGTCGGCGCGGTCTGCTCCGTCGCGGAGGTGCAGCCCCAGGATCCCGAGGGCGCCTCCTGGGGCGAGCCCGAGCTCAGCCCCGCGTCGCTCGTGATCACGGACGCCAGCGCGCAGCAGCCGCTCGCGTTCACGGTGACGAACACGCTCACCGCAGGCCAACCCGGAGTGACCCCGACGCCCACTCCCACGCCGACGCCGGAGCCCGACCCGGGCCCCGGACCCGACGGCGAGCTCCCGGCCACGGGCACCACCGTGCCGTGGTGGGCGATCGCGGTGGGCGGGGCGCTGCTCATCGGAGGAGCCGCGGTCGTGCTCATCACGGTGGTGCGTCGCCGGCGTTCCTGAGTGCGAGCCGTGACCGCACCGCGGTCATTTGCCGAGGCATCCACTATCACGTATGCTTGATCTTTGGTGCGTTGCGCCTGTATTGGCGTGTCGCCGCACCGAATCCCATCCACCGCAGATCGACCGGTCTGCACAAGTGTTAGCGAGCGTATGGCGAAGAAAGACGGTGTCATCGAGATCGAGGGCGTCGTGTCCGAGGCGCTGCCCAACGCGATGTTCCGCGTTGAGCTCAGCAACGGCCACAAGGTCCTCGCGACGATCTCCGGCAAGATGCGGCAGAACTACATCCGCATCATCCCCGAGGACCGTGTCGTCGTGGAGCTCTCGCCCTACGACCTCACCCGCGGGCGCATCGTCTACCGCTACCGCTAGACCGGTCGAGAAGTAACACCCCAGGCTCCGGCCTGCCCGGTGAAGACAGCGAAGAGAAGAAATCATGAAGGTCAACCCCTCCGTCAAGCCCATCTGCGACCACTGCAAGGTCATCCGTCGCCACGGTCGCGTCATGGTGATCTGCAAGAGCAACCCGCGTCACAAGCAGCGCCAGGGCTGACCTCAGGTCTGGACGGATGCCGCGAGCCGCGGCATCCGTCATCCCACAACTGAATACGACTACAGGCAGCGTCAGAACCTCTCCGGAGGGGACACCTCGGGCTGGGGGCCCGGGCACCGACACTGCTCCACACCTCCACCAACTCTCAGGAGAATCGCATGGCACGTCTTGCCGGCGTTGACATCCCGCGCGACAAGCGCGTGGTGATCGCCCTCACGTACATCTACGGCGTCGGCCGTACCCGCTCGAACGAGATCCTCGCCGCGACGGAGATCGACGAGAACATCCGCGTCAAGGACCTCAGCGACGACCAGCTCGTCGCGCTCCGCGACTACATCGAAGGCACCTACAAGGTCGAGGGTGACCTCCGTCGTGAGGTTGCCGCCGACATCCGCCGCAAGGTCGAGATCGGTTCCTACGAGGGCCTGCGCCACCGCCGCGGCCTCCCGGTGCGCGGTCAGCGCACGAAGACGAACGCGCGTACCCGCAAGGGCCCGAAGCGCACCGTCGCCGGCAAGAAGAAGGCGCGCTAAGGCGCGGCCCCCAGGGTTTTAGGAGAGCAGAGCAATGGCACAGGCCAAGTCCGCCGCGCGCAAGCCGCGCCGCAAGGAGAAGAAGAACATCGCGCTGGGCCAGGCCCACATCAAGTCGACGTTCAACAACACGATCGTCTCGATCACCGACCCGTCGGGCGCCGTCATCAGCTGGGCGTCGTCGGGTGGCGTGGGCTTCAAGGGCTCGCGCAAGTCGACGCCGTACGCCGCCGGCATGGCCGCGGAGTCCGCTGCCCGCCAGGCGCAGGAGCACGGCGTCAAGAAGGTCGACGTCTTCGTGAAGGGTCCGGGCTCGGGCCGCGAGACCGCGATCCGCTCGCTGACGGCCGCCGGCCTCGAGGTCGGCTCGATCCAGGACGTGACGCCGCAGGCCCACAACGGCTGCCGTCCGCCCAAGCGCCGCCGCGTCTGACATCCCGTAAGCCGGGGCACCGTTCGTCGGTGCCCCGGCTCCGGCACGTTTCACGGATGCCCGGCCAGGCGCGCGAGCGGCGGCCGCAGCATCCCGAGTAAAACTCAACACCTCACCCACCGCACGTGTCATATAGCGGGCACGTGATCGAAAGGAACACATAGTGCTCATCGCACAGCGTCCCACTCTGACCGAGGAGAAGATCGGGGAGTTCCGCAGCCGTTTCGTCATCGAGCCGCTGGAGCCCGGCTTCGGTTACACGATCGGCAACGCGCTGCGTCGCAGCCTCCTGTCGTCCATCCCCGGCGCAGCCGTGACGTCGATCCGCATCGACGGCGTCCTCCACGAGTTCAGCACCATTCCCGGTGTCAAGGAGGATGTCACCGAGATCATCCTCAACATCAAGCAGCTGGTCGTGTCCAGCGAGCGCGACGAGCCCATCACCGCGTACCTCCGCAAGACCGGCGCCGGTGAGGTCACCGCCGCCGACATCTCGGCTCCGGCCGGTGTCGAGGTGCACAACCCCGAGCTCGTCATCGCGACGCTGAACGACACCGCCAAGTTCGAGCTCGAGCTCACCATCGAGCGTGGCCGCGGCTACGTCTCGGCGACCCAGAACCGCAACGAGTACGCCGAGGCCGGTCAGATCCCGGTCGACTCGATCTACTCGCCGGTCCTCAAGGTCTCGTACCGCGTCGACGCGACGCGTGCCGGTGAGCGCACCGACTTCGACAAGCTCGTGCTGGACGTCGAGACCAAGTCCTCGATCGCCCCGCGTGACGCCGTCGCCTCGGCCGGTCGCACCCTGACGGAGCTCTTCGGCCTGGCCCGCGAGCTCAACGTCGAGGCCGAGGGCATCGAGATCGGCCCCGCGCCGGTCGAGACCGTCCTGTCGAACGAGCTGTCGATGCCCATCGAGGACCTCGACCTCTCGGTGCGTTCGTACAACTGCCTCAAGCGCGAGGGCATCAACACCGTGTCGGAGCTCGTCGCCCTCTCGGAGACGCAGCTCATGAACATCCGCAACTTCGGTCAGAAGTCGGTCGACGAGGTGCGCGACAAGCTCGTCTCGCTCGGCCTGTCGCTGAAGGATTCGGTCCCCGGGTTCGACGGTGCGCACTTCTACGGCGGCTACGACGACGAGACCGTCTGAGCCAGCCGGATACCGGATGCCGCAGCATCCGTTTCCCGACCGACTTTTCACACTGGAGTAAATGAGAATGCCCAAGCCCACCAAGGGTCCCCGCCTCGGAGGCGGCCCCGCCCACGAGCGCCTGCTGCTTGCGAACCTGGCCGCTGCGCTGTTCACCCACAAGTCGATCAAGACGACCGAGACCAAGGCCAAGCGCCTGCGTCCGCTCGCCGAGCGTCTCATCACGTTCGCGAAGCGCGGCGACCTGCACGCGCGTCGTCGCGTGCTGTCGGTCATCGGTGACAAGGAAGTCGTGCACGTCCTCTTCACCGAGATCGCTCCGCTGGTCGCGGACCGTGACGGCGGCTACACCCGCATCACCAAGGTCGGCAACCGCAAGGGCGACAACGCGCCCATGGCCGTCATCGAGCTCGTCCTCGAGCCCGTGACGAAGAAGCCGTCCGCCAAGAAGGCTGCCGCCGCCAAGGCTGCTCCCGCCGACGAGGCTCCCGCCGAGGAGACCCCCGCCGAGGAGGCTCCCGCCGCCGACGAGGCCGCCGAGGCCGGCGCCGAGTCGCAGGACGAGGGCGCCGCCGCTGAGGCTGCCGCCGAGGAGGCCGTCGAGGCCCCCGCCGAGGAGAAGTCCGAGTAATCGGATGCCGCCGGGCGCAGCAGCCCGGCACCCCTTGCACCGCGAGGCCCGTCACCCCCTGGGTGACGGGCCTCGCTGCGTTCTCGGGCGCCCCCTCCCTGTTCGTTCGTCGCGCCCCCGTTCGTTCGTCACGGATGTACGCCCGAAGGGCGATTCCGCGTACATCTGTGACGAACGAACAAGCGGGGGAGGGGAGACGGATGCTGCGACCCGGCGCAATGCCGGGGCTCGACGCGGCGCCGGCTCAGGGGGTGAGGTCGGCGCTGAGGATCTCGGCGAGGCGGTCCGCGCGGTCGGCGGCATACTCGCGGCGCTCGTCGGCGAGTTCGTCGACGGCGGCCGCGACGGTGTCGGCGAAGATGCGGCCGCCGGCGGCGCCGGGGTGGATCCTGTCGCCGGCGAGGAGGTCCTCGTGGGGTGCGATGGCGCCCGACCAGTCGGCGACGATGACGTTGCGGTGGTCCTCGGCGAATGCGGCGAGCTCGGCGTTGACGCCGGGGATCCAGTCGCGCGGGGCGTACGCGTTCACGAGCACGAGGTTGCGCTTCGGTCCGACGGTGTCGGCGAGCTGCTCCAGCGTCGAGGGGTCGACCGCGCCGTTCGTGCCCAGGGCGACGACGACGTACGGCCGCAGCCGGCCGGTGGCCTCGAGGTCGTCGACGATGTCGGGCCCGGCCCACATCGAGCGCGAGACCTCGGCGTCGACGTCGATGCCCGGCAGGCGCTCCACGAGCCCGCCGGCGGACGCCAGCATGACGGAGTCGCCCACGGCGCTGATCTGGTCGCCGGTGATGTCGGCAGCCGCGGGGGACGCGGCATCCGTTCCCGAAGGGGAGGGAGCGATCGGCGCGGGGGCCTCGCGCAGCGCCTTCTCGAGGGCGGCGCGACCTGCCGCGACGGCGGCCTCGGCGCTGGTCTCGTCGGGCGAGACCGCGATGGCGGTGCCTGCACCGGCGAGCACGAGTGCGGCGCTGAGCGCCACGCCGACGGCGCGGAGCCGGGCGCCGGGCCCGCTCTGCAGCCGTGTGGTGAGCAGGCGCACCGAGGCGCGGAATCCGTGCCGGCGCACGGGGGTCTCGATGTAGCGGAACGACAGGGCGGATGCTGCGGCCGTCGCCGCGAGGACCCCCAGGCCGATCCAGACCGGCGCCGTGGCGACGGTCGCGTCGGGTGCGAACGCCGCGACCGCGAGCACGAGGAGCGGCCAGTGCCACAGGTAGATGCCGTAGGAGCGGTCGCCGATCCAGCGCATCGGCCGCACGTCGATCGCGCGTCCGAACCACGAGCCGGGCCACACGCCTGCGACGATCGCGACTGCGCTGAGAAGGCTCGCGGCGAGGAGGGCACCGGGGAACGTCGCCGCCGAGGAGGTCTGCGGCACCATGGCGAGCGCGGCCAGGCCGGCGAGGGCGAGCACACCGGCTGTTCCGGTGACGTCCCGCGCGACACGCGACTCGACCCAGCGCGGACGCACGGCCGCGACGGCGCCGACCGGCCCCGCCCCCGGCACCGCGCGCCAGTGCGGCCCGCGGGTGCCGTCGCTGGTGGTCGCGACGAGCGCAGCGGGGGCAGCATCCGTCGCCCGGAACAGGGGAGTGAGCAGGAACGCGAGGCCGACGCCCAGGAGCAGGCCGAACGCGTGCGTGTCGGTGCCGAAGTAGGCACGCGTGACGTCGCCGCCGCCCGAGACCGCGACGCCCATCCAGACGGCCGACGCCGCCGCCAGCGCGAAGGCGGCCGCCGTGCGCGCCCACGTGCGCGGGAGCAGCAGGAACAGCGGGAAGATCAGCGGCCAGAGCACATAGAACTGCTCCTCGACCGCGAGCGACCAGAAGTTGCGGAAGAGCTCGGGCGTCGCGGCGGCGAAGTATCCGCCGCCCCCCGCGACCGAGACCCAGTTGTAGCTGAAGGTCGCCGCTCCGAGCACCTGGTCGTCCAGGTCGACGAGCACGTCGCCGCCCACGATCCAGGCGAGCGCCGAGCAGACCACGACCACTACCGTGAGGGCGGGCACGAGCCTCCGCGCGCGCCTCTGCCAGAACCGTCCGAGGGCGACGTGCCCGGTCGAGAGCTGCTCCCGCAGCAGCAGGCTCGTAATGAGGAATCCGCTGATCACGAAGAACACGTCCACGCCGACGAACCCGCCCGGCAGCAGCGCCGGAGGGAACAGGTGGTAGACGACCACGAGCAGGACGGCGATCGCGCGCATGCCGTCCAGCCCGGCGAAGCGGGCGGGCGGGGCTGGGGAGGGCGCAGTCGACGTCATGGGTTCTCACGAACGAAGGAGGGGAAACGGCAATCATACGCGGCGCGTCTGGGCGTATCACGGCGCGCGGTCGCGGCTCTATGCCAGAAGCAGGCCGAGCGCTACTCTTGGCCCCAACCTCGGCGGGCCGGGGTGATTGGGGATGCTTCCAGCGCCGCTGCACGTGATCGAACGGCGGCGTACGAGGGGAGAGAGCGTGTCCGGATCGGAGACGCCCGTGGCGACACCCGCGCATTGGGTGGGCACGCCACGCGCCCGCGCGCGTGCGGGCCTGTCGATCTACTCGAGCCTGCTCATCATGCTGCTGTCGGTGAGCGTGCTCTCGAGCATCGTCGTCGGCATCATCGGATACGTCAACGGCACCGAGGCGCTGCGCGCGATCGCGTACGAGAAGCTCGTCGAGATCCGCGAGAACCGCGCGCGCGAGGTGTCGCAGCTGTTCCGCTCCATCGAGAACTCGGTGCGGCTGTCGGCGCTGAACGACACCAGCACGGCAGCCGTGCGCGCCTTCACCGAGGGCTTCGACGAGCTGAACGCGCAGGAGACGGATGCCGCAGCATCCGCCGCCGTGAACGCGTACTATCGCGACACGTTCGCCGCCGATCTCGAGGAGGCGACCGGCGAGGACGTCGACGGCTCGGCGTTCGCCCCGCGCGGGGCTGCCCAGACGTACCTGCAGAACCACTACGTGATCCCGTACGACAGCTGGGAGGACGCAATCGTCGCCGACGACGCGGGCGACGGCAGCGCATGGTCGGCGGCGCACGCGAAGTACCACGACTACTACCGCACGATGACCGAGCTGCAGGAGTACGAGGACGTGCTCATGCTCGACACCGAGGGCAACGTCGTCTACAGCGCCTACAAGGGCGTGGACCTCGGCACGAACCTCTTCGACGGGCCGTACCGGCTGTCGAACCTCGCGGTCGCGTACCGCGAGGCGATGGACCGCAACATCGTCGGCGACGTGGTGCTCGCCGACTTCGCGTCGTACGGTCCGAGCCTCGGCGCGCCGGCCGGCTGGGCCGTGGTGCCGATCGCCGATGACGGCGAGGTGCTCGGCGCGCTCGCGATCGAGCTGCCGATCGAGCGCATCGACGACGTCATGACCGTCGCCGGCGAGTGGGAGCTCAACGGCCTCGGTGCGACGGGCGAGACGTACCTCGTGGGCGCCGACGGCACGATGCGATCCGTCTCCCGCGCGCTGCTCGACGACGCGGCGACGTACGAGACGGATGCTGTGGCCGCGGGCCTTGCGCCGGCCGCGGCTGCACTCGCCGTGAACAATGGCAACACGCTCCTCAGCCAGGCGATCGCGGGCACCGCCGTGACCCGCGCTCTCGCCGGCGATTCGGGCACGCTGCTGGAGAGCGACTACCTCGGCCGTGCCAGCCTCACCGCCTATGCGCCGCTCGAGGTCGACGGTCTGGACTGGGTGATCGTCGCGCAGGAGACCGAGCAGGAGGCGATGGTCCCCGTCGAGGACTTCACGCGCAACCTCATCCTCTCGACCGCGGCGATGATCATCTTCGTGTGCGTGCTCTCGCTGGTGCTCGCGCAGGTGTTCGTGCGGCCACTGCGCCGCCTCAAGACCGCGGCTCAGCGCATCGCCGCGGGCGACGAGGGCGTGCAGGTCGACGCCGGTTCGAGCGACGAGCTCGCCGACGTCGCGAACGCCTTCAACGACATGAGCCGCAGCCTGCAGGTGAAGTCGCACCTCATCGCCCAGCAGGAGAAAGCCAACGAAGACCTCATCCTGTCGTTCATGCCCGAGGGCATGGCGAGCCGCTACAAGCTCGGCGACGACGCGATCACGCAGGACAGCGACGACGTCACCGTCGTCTTCGCCGACATCGTGGGCTTCGAGGCACTCGCGCTGTCGATGTCGTCCGACGACGCGGTCGCGCGCCTCAACGACCTCATCCGGGCGTTCGACGAGGCGGCCGAGCGGCACGGGGTCGAGCGCGTCCGCACGACGCGGCAGAGCTACCTGGCCAGCTGCGGGCTCGCCACGCCGCGCGTCGACAACGCCCGCCGTGCCGTCGAATTCGCCCTCGAGCTCGACACGATCCTCGAGCGCTACTCGACCCAGCAGGGCGTCGCGCTGACGCTGCGCGCAGGCCTCGACTCCGGCAAGGTGACCAGCGGGCTGATCGGCCGCGCGCGCGTCGTGTACGACATGTGGGGGGATGCCGTGAACCTCGCGTTCCGCGTGCAGGGCGACTCCGACGAACCCGGCATCTACATCACCCAGCGCGTCGCCGAGCGACTGCCCGACTCGATCACGACGCTGCCGGCGGGCGAGATCGAGACGCAGTCGGGCGGCCAGCGCGTCTGGAAGGTGCAGGCCCCGAGCGTCGTCGTGGCCGAGGGGTGAGGCATCCGTGGCCGATATCGTCTCGCAGCCGTGGTTCTGGCCCGCCGTCGTCGTCTCGGTGGGGCTGCCGCTCGCGCTCATCGGGCTGACGGAGTTCCACAACGCGCTCGCCCGCCGCGGCAGCCGCGCGGCGCCGATCGTGCTGATGGTGCGCAACTACCTCGTCCCGGTCGCCGGCATCCTGGTGCTACTCAGCCAGCCGGGTGCGTGGGAGGGGTCGGGCACGTGGCCGAAGGTCGTGTGGACGATCTTCGGCCTGCTCGTGATCGTCGTCACGATCAACGCCGTCAACCACCTCGTGTTCCACCGCGCCGAGAAGGGGTCGTGGCGCGACCGCTTCCCCACGATCTTCAGCGACCTCATCCGGTTCGTCTTCATCATCCTCGGCATCGCGGCGGTGTTCTGGTGGGTGTGGGATGCCGACGTCGCCGGCGTGTTCGCCGCACTCGGCATCACCTCGATCGTGGTCGGCCTGGCGCTGCAGAACGCGGTCGGATCGATCGTCTCGGGCCTCTTCCTCGTGTTCGAGGCGCCGTTCGAGCTCGGCGACTGGATCGAGACCGGCGGCACGCGCGGGCAGATCGTCGAGGTGAACTGGCGCGCCGTGCACCTCGAGACCGGCAACGGCACGGTGATCATCCCCACTGCGGAACTCGCGGGCGGCTCGTTCGTGAACCTCTCGCGCAACCCGGAACCGTACGCCGCGACCCTCGAGGTCGAGTTCGGGACGGACGACCCGCCCGGGCGCGTGCGCGAGCTGCTCGTCGCGGTGGCGCGGGACATCCCGCTGCTGTCTCCCGACCTCGAACCGTCGGCCGTCACCCTGGGCGGCTCGCGGTACGAGGTGTCGATCCCGCTCCGCACGCCCGGCGACCGCGCGGACGCCCTCGACGCGTTCGCGACCCGGGTCTGGTACGCCGCTCGCCGCTCCGACCTGCACCTGGACGGCGACCTCACCGACGACTGGCGCACATCGGCGCGACTGCAGGACGCGCTGCGGCAGATCGCGCCGTCGCTGAGCCTCGCTCCCGGAGAGGCCGAGGCGCTCGCCGCCCACGCGCGCCTCGAGCGGTACTGCGCGGGGGAGTCGCTGCTGCGGCCCGGCATCGTGCCCGTGGAGACGCGCTTCATCCTCGCCGGCTCAGTCGTGCTCGGCATCCCGACCGAGGACGACGGGTTTGTGCAGGTAGGGGTCCTTGCTGAGGGCGACGCCGTCGGTCTCACCGCCCTCTCGCGCACGCCGACCATCTCGCGGGCCGTGGCCACGAGCGAGGTCGACGTCGTGGTGGTGCCGGTCGCCGCACTAGACGACATCGTGCGGGCGCACCCGGTGGTCGCGCGCGAGATCGTCCGCGAGAGCGAGAACCGGCTCCGCCAGGCCGGCGCGGCGCTCGCCGCGGTCGGCGAGACGCTGCCCCGAGGCCGCTTCGTCGTCGGGTGAGGGCGCCTCGGTAGGCTGGAGCCCGTGCGCATCCGCCTCGACATCGCCTACGACGGCACGCATTTCCGCGGGTGGGCGCGTCAGCCCGGGCTGCGCACGGTACAGGAGACGCTCGAATCCTCCCTCGCGCGCGTCCTCGGCGGTGATCCGCGGCTCGTGGTCGCCGGGCGCACCGATGCGGGCGTGCACGCCACCGGCCAGGCGGCGCACGTCGACCTCGACGAGGCGCAGCAGCGGCGCATGCTCACCCGGCACGCGCGTCCGGACGCCGGTGTCGCCACCGCCGAAGACCGCGCGGCGGCGCTGGCCGCGCGAATGACGGGGGTGGTCGGCGCGTACTCCGACGTCGCGGTCACGGGCTCGCGCATCGCGCCCGACGGGTTCGACGCCCGCTTCTCGGCGGTGTGGCGCCGCTACGAGTACCGCATCGGCGACACCGTGACGGGCTACGACCCGCTCGAGCGCCATCGCACCACCTCGGTGCGGGCATCCCTCGATGCGGAGGCGATGGATGCTGCCGCCCGCGCTCTGATTGGACTCCACGACTTCGCCGCGTACTGCAAGCCGCGCGAGGAGGCGACGACGATCCGGACGCTGCTCGAGTTCGACTGGCATCGCGACGAGGCCGGCGTGCTGGTCGCGAACGTCAAGGCCGACGCGTTCTGCCACAGCATGGTGCGCGCGCTCGTCGGCGCGTGCGTCGCGGTCGGCGAGGGTCGGCTCGACGTGGACGACGTCGTCGACATCCGCGACGCGCAGGAGCGCGTGCCCGAGGTGAAAGTGCTCGCGGCGCGCGGTCTCACGCTCACCGAGGTGGGCTACCCGGGCGACGAACTGCTCGCGCAGCGCGCCGAACAGACGCGCGCGCGGCGCGACCGCGAGTGACGCCGGTTCACCCCACCGGCTCGGAGCGCTCCCACCGGTGCCCCCCGGCCAGGCGAGCGCGCTCCATCGCCGCGTGCGCGTCCGCGGTCAGCGCGGTGAGCTCGTACCCCGCGGTCGTCACTTTCGCCCACCCCACACTTGCGGAGAATTCGACCGCGAGCGGCTGATCGTCCGTCACCGTGGACACGCGGTCCAGGAGGTCCCGGATGCAGTCGCGGACGACACCGTCCGGCCGCGAGACGAGCACGAGATAGCCGTGGGGGCCGTCGGCGCCGATGTCGGCCTCGACGGGGAACGACGAGGTCACATCCGCGCGGAACCGCGTGAGGATCCGCCGGAACGCGACCTCGCCTCCCGCGATCCGCAGCGTCTCCGTGTCGTCCAGCGACACGGAGAGCAATGACCAACCGGCTTCCCCGGTCTGTCGCGCACGGCTCAGGCGATCCGCGGCCGTCCGCGTGAAGGGATCTGCCGACTCCTCGACGCTCGAGGCCCCGGGAACACGCGCCAGCGACAGCAGCGTGACGAGCGCGCAGGTGAGATAGGCGATCTGCCCGAGCGCCTTCAGGTCGGGCAGGGCAGGTTCCGCCGGCGATGAGGCCAGCATCACGGCCGAAGTGATGATGCTGGCGACGGCGATGACGGGGAGGACCGCCGAGGCGATCGTCAGCGGCAGGAGCCTGCCGCCGCCGTGCTCGGGGCGGCGCACGAGCTCGGCGACCGTCAGTGCGGCCATGGCAGCGAGCGCCAGATACAGCAGCGAGAAGACCAGCGAGTGCAGAGCCATCCCGTCCGTGGCCACATAGGCGGCCGCGGACAGGACTCCCTGGACCGGTCCGAGCCAGGGGAAGGACTTCTCCCCCCGATCCGCGCGAAGGCCGGACCACACCAGCGCCGGGGCTCCCATCGCGAATCCCGCCGACGCGTCCCCGAGCAGGTGGATCGACGCCGCGCCCGCGATGACCGTGCCGTAGGCGGAGAGGGTCACCAGGACGAACATCAGCGACCAGAGCAGTGTCGCAAGGCTTGGCCGGTAGAGGAACCCCAGGCCGATCATGATCATCGACGTGAGTGTCGCCAGGGCGGCGAGAACGACGGCGTCGTCGAGGGTGGAGAAGGTCATGTCGCCTCCGAGGGGATCCGCACGGTGACGGTTGTACCGGTGCCCGGTTCGCTGGAGATGTCGATGGTGCCGGCATGGGCGTCCACGACATCGCGGACGATCCGCAGTCCGATGCCGGTGCCGGGGATCCCGCTGTCCAAAGCGGCCGACGACCGGAAGTAGTGCTCGAACACCCGTGGGAGATCCACGGAGGGGATGCCGATTCCCGTGTCGACGACGGAGATCTCCACGTCGGCGCCGTCGCGGCGCGCCGACACCTTGACCGTGCCTCCGCCGGCGGTGTACTTGATCGCGTTGCCGATGACGTTGTCGAGCATCTGGCGAAGGCGGAAGGCATCGCCCCACATCGGGAGCGGCGGTCCCGATGCGAGGGTCAGCGCGACGACCCGCTCGGCGGCGTTGGCGGCATATGACTCGACAGAGGCCTCGACGATGCTGCGCAGGTCGGTGACGGCACGGGCGTCTCTCTCGGGGCGACTGGCACTCTCGGGAGCGGCGGACAGGATCGCGCTGATGAGGCGCATCATACGTTCGCCCGACTCCTCGATGATGGTGAGGCGGTCGCGGACGTCGGGATCAAGACCCTCGCGCTCCAGCAGTCGATCCGTGTGCCCGAGGATTCCGGTGAGCGGGTTCCGCAGCTCGTGGGAGACGACCGCGGCCAGTTCGTCGCGGCGACGTGCCGCCGCGAGCACCGCGGTGATGTCCTCGGCGATCAGGACGGTGCTGGGCTCCTCGCCCGGCCGGGGTTCCTGGCGGCGGCTCGTGATCGACAGCGCATGCCAGGTGCCCCCGGGATCGAACAGCCACACGCGTTCGGCGTCGAGCTCCTCCCCGCGGGCGGCCCTGGCGTACGTCCTCGCACTCTCGCGCAGCGCGGTGCCGCGCAGCGCGTCGTACTCGACGGAGTGCGCGGGCTGGCGCGGGTCGACCTCGTCGAAGGCGTACAGTTCGCGGTAGGCCGAATTCGACGAGATCAGCTCGCCCGAGCGCGCGATGCGGGCGATCGCGATGTGGACGCCGTCCAGCGTCTCGCTCACGCGCCGCTGTTCGACCGACACCGTGTCGAGCGTGTGATGGATCCGGCGCGCCTGCCGGCGGAGGAGCGTCCGGTACGCCCGTCCTTGCCGGGCGGTGGCGTGCACGGTGATGCCGACGAAGGCGAGCGCGAGCACCGTGATCATGACCCGCAGCGCGCTGACCGGCGTCGTCTCGTTGACCAGAACCTCGATGAGCGCGATGACCCCGACCGCGGACAGTCCCAGCGCCAGTCGCGCCAGGCTGAAGAGTGCGGCCAGCCAGGCGATGGGAAAGACCCAGAGGTGCGACAGCCGCAGCTCCGTGCTGAACGTGAGCAGGCCGACCCAGATCAGGTCGAGATACGGCAGCGCGGTGACGGCGGAATCCGCCAGCCGGTGCCAGGGGATGACGAGGGCGACCACCGTGGTGGCCATCACGCCCGTGACGCCACCGACGAACGCGGGGATCGCAAGGACCTCGGGATCGATGAGCGCGGCGACGACGACGATGATCCCGACGACGGCGGCGAACGACAGCTGCCAGATCCAGACCGTGCGGACGCGGCTGTCGGCCTCCCGCGGGTCGTAGACGGGATCCGCGGCGGCGATCAGGCCCCTCGAGGTTTGCGTCGTCGCCACGGGGAGCCTAATCGGCCGCGGCGCCCGGCGTGAGGCGATAGCCGACACCGCGCACGGTCTCGATGTAGCGCGGTGTGCCCGCGTCCTCGCCGAGTTTGCGACGGAGCTTCGCGATGTGCGTCTCGATCGTGCGCATTTCGACGTCGGTCACGGTCGATGGCGCGTCCGCGGCCTCACCCCGCGACACGCGCACCAGTTCCTCCTTGGTCCGCACCCGCCGACCGGTCGAGAGCAGCGCGACGAGCAGGTCGAACTCGGTGCGTGTCAGCCCGAGATCGGCGCCACCATCCCGTTGCGCGATCCTCGTGGCGGGATCAACGACCAGGTCATCGTGGAGGAACGGACCCTCGATGTGTGCCGAAGACGACCGCGCCGTGCTCGGAGGAGAGACATGCGCCGTCTTCGCGCGCCGCAGCACCGCGTCGATCCTCGCCCGGAACTCCCGCGCGCGGAACGGCTTGGCGACGAAGTCGTCGGCCCCCGACGACAGCGCCAGCACCGCATCGGCCTCATCCGTCAGAGCGGAGACCACGATGATGTGGGTGCCGCTGCGGTCCCGGATGCGCCTGGTCGTCTCGAGTCCGTCGATCCCGGGCATGTTGATGTCGACCGTCGTGATGAGTGGCTCGTAGGAGGCCACGGCCTCGATGCCCTGGGCACCCGAGACCGCGCCGAAGGCCCTGAAACCCGCTGATTCGAAGATGTCGACGAGGAGGTCGCGCACGACGTCGTCGTCCTCGATGACCACAGCCGCCGCGGTCACGGGCTCGTCGTCCATGTTCACTCCTCGATTGGGGCTTGCCCGAATTGTTCCACACGCGGTCGTCGGACGCCTCGCTAGACTGACCGGACGCGTCCGGCAGGACGGATTTGGGGGTTACATGCGCATCGCTCACCGTGCCGCCGGCGCCGTCGTGGCGGCGGCAGCCGCCCTTTCCCTCGCCGGCTGCGGGCCCGCCCCGTGGGAGGAGGGCGCCGGCGGGAGCACGCCGACCCCCACGTCGACGGCGGTCCCGACCCCCGTGCCCAATGACCTCTCGGGCGGGGCCACGCAGCGCGAGCTCACCGCGGGTGCTGTCGCCGCGACGATCGACTACTGGTCGACGCTGTCGATGGACAAGTGGACCGCGGAGGCGGTCAAGCCCGTCAGCATCTCGCTGATCACGACCATCACCCCGAACGACGGGCAGAAGGTCTACCTGCAGCGCGCCACCATGACCGCCGTGCCGTCGTCACCGACGGGCGCGCTGGACGCGCTCGCCCCGCAGGTCGACGCCGCGACGGTGAGCCCCGGCTACCTCGTGCTGGACCCCTACAGCTACTCGCAGACGTTCAATGTCGGCCCGGTGCCGGCCGAGGCGACGTACGTCACGCTGCAGTTCAGCTACGACTTCCTGGTGCAGACGACGCCGACCTCGAGCGAGTACGCCAAGCAGACGGCGACCGACACACTCACGGTAGCTCTGACTGACTGATCAGGCGGTTGACGATGGTGGCGCCGACGCGCTCCCATCGGTCGCCGCCCTTGCCGCTCGCGACTCGCGCGGCCTCGCGGCCGGTGTACACGAGGGTGTCGAGGTCGTACCCGAGCACCGAGACCGGCGCCCAACCGGCGCTCGCGGTCGGTCGGATGGGGAGCGCGCCGTGCACGTCGAGGAGGGTCACGCGCTCGAGCGTCGCACGCAGCAGATCCCGCACCACCGCATCCGGGCGGGGCACGAGCACCACGACGGCGCCCGCCGAAGGTGATCCCACGTCCGACTCGGCGGGGAAGGCAGCGCGCACCTCCTCTTCGAGTCGTTCCGACAGCGTCGCGAACGCCGCGGCTCCCGCGGTCTGGCGGATGTCGGCGGCGTCGTCGAGCCCGAGATACACCACCGACCACGGCTCCGAGGTCTTCTGCGCCCGCGAGAGGCGGTCGCCGGCGGTCCGCTCGAACTGCTGCCACGCCGTCGAGACGGCCGCGCTGCGGCCGAGCCCGCTGTCGCGAGCGGTGGTGCCGACCACCGCGATGAGAGCGCACGCCACGTACACCAGCATCCCGACCGACGAGATCAGTCGTACGAGCTCGAAGTCGTCGCCACCGGACGGCGGGTAGACGAAGCCCGCGATCAAGGTGCCGACACCGGTGACGAAGAACGCGATCGACACGATCACGAGCGGCAGCAGCAGGCGGTCGTTGCGCCGCGACGAGGCGCGCGCCCAGTCGAGCACGAAGAGGCCCGCGAACACGGATGCCGCGAAGAAGACGGTGCGGTACGCCACGGTGAACCACGCCAGGTCGTCGACGATCGCCAGCGAGAACGCCGACACCGCGGCCATGGCCGCTCCCGCCCAGACGTGCGGACGCAGCCCCCACGCCGCGCGGAAGCCGGACCACAGGAATGCCGGCGCACCCATCAGTGCGCCGAGCGACGCGCGACGAAGCTGCTCGATGCCGGCGACGTCGCCCGCGACGACGCCGTAGGTGGCGAGCATCGCGAGGGTGAAGGCGATGCTCCAGTAGAGCGTGGGGAGTCCGGGCCGCACGAGGAACGCGATGCCGATGGTGAGCATCGTCGCCAGGGTGGTGATCACCGCCTGGGCGATGCCGAGGTCCACGCCGGCTCCGGCGATGAGGTCGGTCATGCTCGTCCTTCTGTGTCGCGCCGGTCGTCCGGCCGCGCGGCCGGATCCCCGGCCAGCTCGCCCGCCAGGGGCAGGCGGATCGTGATGGTGGTGCCCGCGCCCGGCTCGCTCTCGATCGTCAGTGTGCCCCCGTGGGCGAGCACGATGTCGTTGCTGATGCCGAGGCCGAGCCCGGTGCCGCCGGACTTCTTCTTCGCCTCCTCGGTGCGGAAGTACGGCGTCAGGATGTTGGGCAGGTCGTCCGCGGCGATGCCGATGCCGGTGTCGGCGACAGACAGCACGACGCGGTGGTCCTCGACGGCTCCGGTGATCCGCACGCGCCCGTCGCGCGGGGTGTACTTGATCGCGTTGCTCACGACGTTGTCGACGACCTGCCGCAGCCGGAACCCGTCCGCCGTGATCGGAAGGGCGTCGTCGGCGCGCACGTCGACCGAGATGTCGCCCGACACCGCGGTCGGGCGGAACGAGGCGACCGACTCGAGCAAGATCTGGCGCAGGTCGATGTCGTCGACTTCGTCGCGGGCCGAGAAGCCGCGCTTCGACGTCGTGCCGAGGCTCTGGATCATCGTCAGCATGCGGTCGCTCGCCGCGACGATCGACTCGAAGCGCTCGCGCGTGCGGGGGGTGAGGTCGTCGAGTTCGAGGGCGAGCTCCGCATTGCCGATCATCACGGTGAGCGGGTGCTTCAGCTCGTGCGACGCCATGGCGGTGAACCGCTCCCGCTCGCGCTGGGCGTAGGTGAGGGCGGTCACGTCATGGACGAGGAGAAGGATGCTGGATCCCTCGTCGCCGCCAGCGGCGAGGCGCTTGGCCGTCACCGAGAGCGCGCGCCACTCGCCTTCTGCGGTGAACAGCCAGACCGAGGCATCCGTGAAGGTCTCACCGCGTGAGGCGCGCGCGAACGGCCGTTCGGAGAAAGGCACCGGCATGCCGCGGCGCCCGGTGTATTCGACGGAGCGGGCGGGCAGCGTCGCATCGAGCGGGTCGAGACCGTACAGGCGCGAGTACGCGTCGTTGACGGCGAGGACGGAGCCGTCGTCTGAGATGCGCGCGATGCCGGTGTCGACGCCGTTGAGGATCTCGTTGGTGCGGCGCTCCTGGTCGGCACGGCGCGTGTACGTCGCGGTGAGGCGATCGGCCTGCCGCTTGAGCAGGCGGCGCAGCGATCGGGTGCGGCGGAGGGCGAGGTGCGCGGTGATGCCGATGAATGTCAGCGACAGCAGCACGACGAAGGCGCGGAGCGCCGCGATGTTGCCGGTCGAGACCGCCGACTCGACGAGGAGGATGACTCCGATCGTGGCGAGAAGCCCGGCCAGCGCCGTCGCCCGGAAGTGCATCGCGACCCACATCACCGGGAAGCCCCACAGGTAGCCGAGGCGCAGCTCCATGCCGCTGGACATCAAGCCGATGGCGAGCGCGTCGGCGAACGGGATCACGAGCACCGCCGCCGCGGGCAGACGCGACCACGGCAGGGCGAGCGTGGCGATGGTGAGGACGACGACCGCGAACGTGCCCAGGAGGAAGTTCCAGCGACCGAAGAGCGCCGGCTGCAGCACCATCACGAGGATCGCGGTGATGAGCACGCTGGCGGCGAGCACGAGCTGCGTGAGCCAGATCGACCGGGTACGGCCGTCGGGCGCGCCCACGACGAGCGTCCGTCGTGCAGCCCCGGTAGCCATACGGCGATTCTATTGACCCGGCCACCTGGCATTTCGGCGCCGAGCCGACAGTCGGCAAACGCTCTCTTGCGGATCCCTTGCGCAAACCTTGCGGTTCTGTTCGCGGTCTCTCGGAGGGGCCTTGCGGTCGGTGGGAGAAGCTCTTCATGTGCCGGAGACACCGGCCCGAGAATCCGAAAGGCGACGAACGTGACCGACATCGTCCCCCTCACCCGCAGCCGGCGGACGCACCACAGTGACGCGACCGCTTCGCTGGAGGACGTGGCGACGGTCCACCCCGTCCACGGATTCGCCGACGACTTCGAAGCCGTGCTCGACGACACTTCGGTGCACCGCTCGACCATCGGCTGCGTCATCCCGGCGTACAACGAGGAGGAGTCGATCGCCCAGGTGATCGAGTCGCTGCTCGGCCAGACCCGCGTGCCGGATGTCATCCACGTCGTCGTCAACAACACGTCGGACGCGACCGTGAAGCTCGCGTCGCAGTACGCCGGCCCGCACGAGGTCGTCACCGAGCTCGGCGAGCAGTTCACCGAGGTCTTCGTCCACGACATCGGCAAGAACCCCGACAAGAAGGTCGGCGCGCTCAACTACGGCTACACGCTGGTCGAGGGCTACGACTACCTGCTCGGCGTCGACGGCGACACCGTCGCCGATGCGAAGGCCGTCGAGTACCTCGAGGCCGAGGCGACCAGCGACACCCGCATCGGCGGCATCTCGGCGATCTACTCGATCGACGACAAGCCGATCAAGGGCGGGCTCGCGAAGTTCCTCACGACCGGCCAGCGCTCGCAGTTCGCGGCCTTCAACCTGCACAACCTGCTCCGCGGCCGCAACATGGCCGTGCTCGGAGGCCAGTTCTCGATCTTCTCGACGCACGCCCTGCGCGACGTCATGAAGGAGAACCACCAGTCCACGCCGTGGGTCAAGGACTCCGAGGTCGAGGACTCGCTCCTGTCGCTGCAGATCAAGAGCGCCGGCTACCTCACCAAGATCAGCCCGTTCGCGCGCGCCGACGTCGGCGGCATGACGACCCTCCGCGCGCTCGACGCGCAGCAGGTCAAGTGGACCTACGGTGCCATCGAGCTCATGTGGCCGGGCCAGCGCGGCGACACCAAGGGGCAGCCGTTCCACCCGAACCTGCGCGTCCGTTGGCTCGAGCACTTCGACATGCTCATGAACATGTTCGTGCGCATCGCGTTCGTCACGCTGCTCGCGGCGTCGCTGTCGATCGGGGCGTTCGTCTTCTCGTACTGGTGGCTCATCCCGCCGGTGGTCGCGATCGCGCTCAACACCCGCATGGCGCTCACGATGCACAACCGCAACGCGCGCGATGTGCTCTTCGGCCTGACGCTGGTCCCGGCCGAGATCTACATGTGGATCCGCTGCAGCCACTTCGTGCGCTCGTGGACGCGGTTCCTGTCGCGCAAGAAGGTGGACAACTGGGCGATGCAGGCCAAGGCCGAGCGCGGGGGCGGCTTCGGCCACTGGACGCCGCTCATCCTCGCCATCGCCGTCATCGTCGCGATGGTCGCGATCTGGATGATGCTGCCCGTGATGGTGCAGTCCACCGTCCTCTGGATCGGCTGGCCGATCGTCGGCGTCGTCACGGTGCTGCAGACGCTGTCCATGTTCTTCAAGCTCATCCGTCGTCACCACGGATACAAGGTCTGACCCGAACCCGAATCGGGTCAGAAACTGGGGAAAGCGCCGCGGCTGGGGAGCACGGCGCGGGGGAGGAGGTGAGGGCGCCCGCCTGGGGAGGGCGGGCACCCTCGCCGAAAACTACACACGGTCCACGGGGGAGGCATCCGCCCGAACGGCACGCACCCGAAGCGTGCCGGAACGCTGGGGAAGCGCCGCGGCTGGGGAGCACGGCGCAGGGGGAGGAAAGGCAGGGGGTTCGCAAGGGGAGAGGCGGACACCCGGCCGAAGAGGAAGAGGAGGCATCCGCTCGCGTGGGGCGAGCGGATGCCTCCTCTTCTGCGTCGCCGGGGTCAGCCCTCCGAGGTCAGCCGGTACCCGACGCCGCGCACGGTCTCGATGTAACGGGGGTTCGCGGCGCTCTCGCCGAGTTTGCGTCGCAGGTTCGTCATGTGGGCCTCGACCGCACGCTTGTCGGCGTCGCCCACGAAGTAGCTCGTGACGTAGGACTCGCCGCGCAGCACTAGCGTCAGGTCGGCCTTGCTGCGCACGCGCCGCTTCGATTCGAGCAGCGTCGCGAGCAGGTCGAACTCGGTGCGCGTGAGATCGAGCTCCTCACCGCCGATGAGCACGATGCGGTTCTCGGGGTGCAGCCGCAGATCGCGATGCGTCAGCCACTCGCCGGCCGCGTCGGCGATGGCGGGGACGGATGCCGCGCCCGCAGGCACGATCACGGTCGCGGGGGTCGCGAGGTCACGCTCCTCGATCCCGGGTGCGGTGGGCACGGCGGTGGTCGTCGGCCGCATGCCGGGGAAAGACGGACCGACGCTGCCCTGCGACGGCGCGGCGGGCGCGGCGACGGCGCGCTCCGTCTCGGTGGTCCGGCGTCGCATGAGCGCCTCGACGCGGGCGCGCAGCTCCCGCGGGCGGAACGGCTTGAGGAGATAGTCGTCGGCGCCGGCGCCGAGGCCCGCGATGACGTCGGCCTCATCGTTCATGCCGGTCAGCATGATGATGTACGTGTCGGACTGCGCGCGGATGCGCCGCGCCGCCTCGATGCCGTCGATGCCGGGCATGTTGACGTCGATGGTCGTCAGCACGGGCTTGTAGGTGAGCACCGCCCGCACGCCGTCGATGCCGTTGCCGACCGAGACCGTCGAGAACCCCGACGACTCGAGGACCTCGGCCAGGACGTGGCGGATCTCCGTGTCGTCCTCGATGATGACCGCTGTCTTCAGCTCGTCAGAAGGGGTGCTCATGCGTGCGATCTTTCTCGGACGTGGGTGGAACCGGTTATGCGCCGATTACCGACCCCAGCCGCGGCCCCCGACGCATGCGCAAAGTACTCCCGATGCTACACAACGCCGGTAATGCCTGGTCGGAGATCAATCCGATACGACGTCGCGGGTGAGCTCGACGGCGGCCTCCGGCCACCACCGTCCGGCCGACGGACCGCCGTTGCAGTCGCCGTCGCTCTCGCCCGGAGGTTTGATCCACAGGTTGGTGTCGACGACATCGTCGCCGATCGTGCCTCCGGGCTCTCCGACGAGCCGCCCGGGCGGGTTGCACCACTCGCCGTTCGAGCCCGCGCCGTTGCGGCCGGTGTCGATGATCGCGTGCAGGCCGTCGAGGTACCCGGCGACGTCGTGCGCGTAGGCCACCTCGTCGTCGGTCATCTCGAAGTTCGACACGTTGGTGACGAATCCGCGGATGCGTCGATCCTCGCCGCGCGACGCCCGGTCGACCTGGTCGATGAGGTCGGCCATCTCAGCCGGGGCCAGCCAGTCGGAGTGTCCGCCGTCGACGTAGATCCAGGTGCTCTCGGCGGCGAGCCCTTCGACCGCGTCGCTCAACTGCTCGACCCGCTCGTCGACATTGCCGCACTCGGGCGCGAGGGCGAGGCTGTCGGGCTCGAGGATCACGATCGGCGCGGTGTCGGCGGCCGCGCGCAGGGCGTCGCCGATCGCACGCGTCCACTCGACGTACGCGTCGCCGTCGAGGCCGCCGGCGGAGTGCCCGCCGCAGTCGCGCTCGGGCAGGCCGTAGACGACGACCGCGACTCGCGCGGACTGGTCGCGTGCCTCGGCGGCGAGGCCGGCGATGCGCTCTCCCACGACGTCGACGGGGTCGCCCTCCGGCGTGAGCCAGACGGCCGTCGGCTGGGCGCTCAGGTACTTCGCCGCGGACTGCTCGGGGCTGCCGTCGGCCGCTCGGGTCGCAGCATCCGTCGCCTTCGAGAGCGCGGAGGCGACGATCTTCGTGCCGCGCGCGGGCGGCTCGGGCGACTGCCCGCGCAGGAGGACGACGGCCGCGACGACGGCGACGACGGCGACGACGCCCGTGATCGCCAGGATCGTGATGGTCCGTCGCGATGTGGGCACGAAGGCGAGCCTACGAGACCCGTGCCGCGGCGAGGTGTCGCGGCGTGTCGCGTCAGGCCGTGCGCGGGCGCGGGCTGCGCACTCGTGCGGCGGGTGCGGTGCGTCCGGAGGCGAGTGTGCCCCGGCGGGCGGTGCCGCCGCGCTTCGAGCCGACGAGCTGCAGCAGGGCGGCCGCCAGCGGGCTCGCCGAGGTCGCTTCGGCTTCGAACGCGCCGGCGACGACGGATGCTGCGCGCTCGAACTCCTGCGCCTTCTCCACGGCCGCGCGGCACTCTGCCACGACGCGGTCGGCGGTGGCGTACTCTGCGCGGAGGCGGGCGCGCTCGGACTCCTCGAGCCCGGGTCGCCGCGCGGTGCGCTCGAGCGTCTCCGCGGCGCGGGAGCGCAGGGCGATGCTGCGGTGCAGCTCGCGCTCGGCGGTCTCACGGGCGAGGCGGCTCGCGTCGAGGGCGTCGGCGAGCTCGGCGCGGACGGTCTTCGGGGATGCAGCGGTCATGGGGTCCTCCAGGATCGGGGTGCGGCTTCACGCTCGGATGCCGTGAATCGGCACACCACTCAAGAGCCGCAGCATCCGGTTTTCGTACATACGAGCTTCCTGTCAAGGCCATCCGTTCGAAACGTCCACGGCATAGGCTGTGGTCGTCATGAAGGTCATCTCGTACAACCTGCGCAAGCACCGGGCGGCGGGGGAGCTCGCCCACCTGGTCGAGCGCCATGGCGCCGACGTGCTGTGCCTCCAGGAAGCCGACACGTCCGACATCCCCGAAGAGATCTCGGGCCTGCGGCTCGCGGACTCCACGCAGCGCAATCGCCTCGGGCTCGCCGTGTACTACCGCCAGAACACCTACCGCGCCGTCGAAGTGCGGGCGCTGGCGCTGAAGAAGTCGCTGCACGACCGCGTGCTCAAGCCCGCGGAGGAGCGGCTGCTCGGCGTCCGCCTGCACGACATCGACGAGAACACCGATCTCATCGTGGCCTCGTTCCACGCCGCGCCGCTCACGGCTTTGAACTCGCTGCGGCGCCACCAGATCCGCACGGCGCTCGGCGAGCTGCAGCAGCTCGGCGAAGGCCTGCCGGCGCTCATGGTCGGCGACTACAACTACCCGGTGTTCAAGGAGCGGCTGGGCCAGCACATCCGCGAGCAGGGATACGAGCTCAATCTGTCGGACTCGCGCACGTACACGCGCTACCGCTTCTTCCGGGGCCACTACGACTTCGCGACGTCGATCGGCTTCGAGATCGACCGCGTGCGGACGCTGCCCCAGGGCCTCAGCGACCACCTGCCGATCCTGGTGACCGCCCACCCCGCCCCGGGTGTGCGCCGCGTGGTCGAGATCGCTGATCCCGAGGCGGCGGCCGCCGCCGGAACCGGCGCCGCCTGAGCTCGCCCGTCGCCCTTCACCCCTGACATCCGGGGGCGCGAAGAGTACCATTGGGCGCGTGACGAGGGGGATCGTCACGCGCTCCGAACCCGAGGGTGCGCAAACTGGGGCCGTTCTCGAAGCTGAGGCGACGCCTGTTCCGTCGCGCCGCCGGCGCGCGTGGCCGTGGATCGTGGTCGCGTTGCTCACCGTTCTGCTGGTGGGCGGCGTCGTCGTCGGCGCCTTCGCGCTGCAGTTCTGGTCCGAGGCCCAGCGCGCCCGCGCCGCCGTCGAGCGGGCGGCGGCGGGGATCGAGGCGCTGCGCACCGATTTCGCCGATTCCGACACGGCGCAGGTCCGCGCCGAGACCGATGAGATCCAGGCAAACGTCACACTGGCCGTCCGGACGGTCGACGGCCCGCTGTGGGACATCGCGACCCACGTGCCGTTCGTCGGGCAGAACGTCGACGCGGTGCGGCGTGTGACGCACGCCGTCGACATCCTCGTCGAGCGCGCGCTGCCGGCAGGGCTGCAGTTCATGGCGACCACCGACTTCGACCGACTCACCGTCGAAGGGGGTGGGATCGACCTCGAGCCCTTCCGGCAGCTGCAGAACTCGATCCCCGAGATCGCCGCCGCCTTCGCCGACGCGCAGGCCATCGTCGCGCCGATCGACACGTCGACTCTGCTCCCCGAGGTCAGCGGGTCGATCTCCGACATCCTCAGCGTCATCGATCTCGCGACCCCGGCCCTGGGCGTCGCCGAGAAGTACCTGCCCACGCTGCTCGACATGGCCGGATCCGCGGGTACGAAGACCTATCTGATGATGTTCCAGAACAACGCCGAGATCCGCGCCACGGGCGGCAATCCCGCGGCCAGCATGATCGTGACGGTCACCGACGGCAAGCTCGGCTACGTCGATCAGGCAAGCTCACGGACGTTCTATGACGCGGGAACCCAGGGCGATGAGTACGTGACGCTGCCCGGCGAGACGACCGGCCTGTACCTGCCGACGCTGACGAGGCATTCGCAGGACTTCACCTTCACCCCCGACTTCCCGACGACCGCACAGCTCTTCCAGGCGCTGTGGGTGCACACGACGGGCGCGACGTTCGACGGCGTCGTGTCCATCGATCCGGTCGTGCTCTCCTACATGCTCGCGGTGTCCGGGCCGGTGACGCTGGGAACCGGCGAGCAGCTGACCGCCGACAACGCGGTCAAGGTGCTGCTCAGTGACGCATACGAGCGTTACCCGAACGGCCTCGACTCCGACGCGTTCTTCGCGGATGCCGCTCGTCAGGTGTTCGACCACCTCACGACGTCGTCCTGGGACCCGCTCCAGATGCTCGCGGCCCTCAAGCGCTCCGCGGACGAGCAGCGCGTCTACCTCGCCTTCACCGATCCGGCCGCGCAGGCGCTCGCCGTCGAGTTCGGACTGGACGGAGCGCTCCCCGGCGACAATACGACGCAGACGCAGGTGGGGATCTATCTCAACGACTCCTCGGTCGGCAAGCTCGAATACCACCTCGCGACATCGGTCGCCGCGACCTGCGACGCCGCGGCACGCACCATCACGACCACGATGACGATGCACAACGGGATCACCGACGACATCAGGAGCAAGTTCACCCTGGGGTACCGCAACCGGAACCTGGGAGTGCCCCGCACGACGATGATCCTCGACGTGCTGTTCTTCGCGCCGCCGGGCGCGCAGATCACCCAGACCGTGCCGGCGCGCGGCGATGTCGCCCGCTGGGAGCGGAGCGGCGTCGAGAAGGGCAACACGGCAGTGAGCAAGACGGTGTTCATCGGCAAGGGGGAGACCGAGACCGTCTCGTTCACCGCCGTGTTGCCCGCCGGCGACCTGGGGCCGCTGCGCCTGCGTCACACCCCGACTGCCGGCTCGACGCCCGTCACGATCGACGCGAGCTGCAGTGCACTCTTCCCTGCTGCGTCCGGAGGGTGACGCAGCGCGGAGCCGACGACGAAACGTTCCCGGACCCTCCCGAACCCCCGGGGGCGTTTCGTCCCTAACCCGCGATGATCGACGGGTCGGGATCGCTCCATTTCTCGATCCCCTGCACCACCCAGAACACGAAGAAGAGCGCGAGCGCGATCGCTTCGACGATCAGGACGATGGGGATGCCGGAGCCGCTCGCCTGCGGCAGCAGCACGACGTACGCCACGAGCACCAGCACGAGCCCCACCGCGATCGCGATGTACAGCAGGCGGAACACCGGGGCCGGGGGCGGACCCTGCCGGGGGAACGCGTTGCGCACGGCGACCGCCGCGAACAGTGCGAAGAACGCCGTCGTCGCGATGAAATGCGCGTTCTGCAGGAACGCGTCCCGGGCGAACGCCCATGTCAGGCCCGTGACGGCGATCACGACGGCCGCGATCAGCAGCGACGGCCACACCGCCGCGAGCGAGACCTGGCCGAGCGCGCCGAGCAGCAGCGCGACGAGGAGCAGCAGCATCCCGAGCACGAGGTAGACGACGACGCCGTTCGCGACGTCCGCCTCGTACGCGGGTGGGAAGCAGCGTCCCGTGCACAGGACGTCGACCCCGGGCACGGCGCCGGGTGCGAGAGTCGTCGGCACCAGGGCGATGAGCGGCGCGAACAGTGCCGCGGCATCGAGGAGCGCCCGCTCGGCGCCACGCCCCGACAGGGCGAACAGCGCGAGGGAGACGGCGATCAGCGCTCCGACGAACACGTCGCGGGCCGGCGTGTAGAAGTAGTCGCTGATCGACGTCAGCCAGCCGTACGTCGTCGCCGCCTGGGCGATGGCGACGAAGATCGCGATGACGGTGCCGGCCAGCCCGATCCGCAGGTAGCGGTAGGTGCGCTCGAGCGACGTCGACGCAGCGGATGCCATGGCGATCACGATAGTCGTCGGCCCCGACGGCGGCGCGGACCGGAGTCGCGGGTCAGCGCGAGTCGCGGGAGCGGCGCACTGCGGCGACGACAGCGAGTGCGGCGCCGGCGAGCAGGAGCGCTCCGCCGCCGATCCACAGGCCGAGGGTCTGGCCCTGGTCGAGACCCGTCGAGGGCAGTCCGTCGGCGCCGGTGATCGTGACGGCGGCGGTGCCGCCGGCGGACGTCGACGACACCGCGGCGATGTTGTAGGTGCCCGTGGCGTTCGAGGGGAGCGTGATGTCGACGGCTGCGAGTGAGCCGTCGGCCTCCGACGAGGCGTTGCCGCTCGCGGTGGTGATCGCGAACTTCAGCATGCCGATGCGCGAGGCGGCGCCGTTCTCGCCGGTGACGGTGATCGTGATGGCCTCATCGGGAGAGAAGGTCTCGGCGGCGCACTCGAACGAGATGGTGCCGCCGGCCTGTGCCGTGGGCGTCGCGGTGCACGAGCCCGAGGGCGGGTAGATGGTCGACGCGTGGGCCGCGGCGGGTACCGCGAGGACCGCTCCGAGAGCGAGCGTCGCAGCGAAGGCGGCTCGGGGGAGGAGCCGGGGCGTGGTCGATCGAGTGATGTGGGGCATCGGGAGCAGTCTACGAACCACCGCACACCGCGGCAACTACGGTCGGCGGAGTGAGCGTCGGCGTGGTCACGGCCTCGAGCGTCGCGGCGACCGGCTCGCTCGCCCGTGCCGTGAGCGTCGCCGTAGTGGATCCGCCCGGCGGCAGGTCGATCGCGAAGCTCACGACGCGGCGCCCGTCGTGCGTGCCGCCGCCGAATCCGGTGCCGTCCGACATGGTCGCATCGACCAGTTCAAAGCCCTCGGGCAGGTACAGGTAGCCGATGGTGCGGGTGATGCCCGCCGGCACGCCGAAGGCGCTGTCACCGGTGATGTACGCCGGAAGGGACGCGGCATCCGCCGGGGCGGTGTTGCCGATCGTGACCGTGAGCACGGCGTCGCCCGTCGCCGTTCCGGCGGCGTCGAGGGTGCAGCTCGACCACTCGAGCGCGGTCGTCGCGTTCTGGTAGAAGTCCATCTTCGAGCCGGTGCCGTCGTTGACGTAGACGCCGAAGCGCGCGGCCTCGTCGTCCGAGACCGGCAGGCCACCTGCGAGGGTCGTGTCGGCGAGGACGCTCTGCTCGTTCTCGTGCGTGCTCCACAGCAGAAGCCGGTCCTCGTCGCCCGCGCGGGTGAGCGCCCCGACGAGCTCGGCGGGGTCGACGTCGCCGCTCGAGAGCTTCTGGAACACCGCGGCCGCGGCCATGGCGAAGAAGTCGTCCTGATCGGAGGGGCGCGTGTAACGCGCGTAGACGTCGTTGAGCAGCAGTTGCACGGCGTTGTCGGGAGCGAGCACGTCCCCGGTGGGGAGGGTGATCGGGCCGGTCGCCTCGAGCAGGTACGAGAGCGCGACGGGATCGAGGGCGATCACGCCGTCCACCTGCTGACCGCCGTGCTGTCGTGCCCACATCTCGCGGGCGAGCGCACCGCTGACGGCGAAGTCGGGCACCTGCGTGACGTTCTGGATCCACCGGCCGGGGCGCTCGCCGTAGATCGCGGTGACCTCGTCGCCGAGCGGCAGCACGGACGAGTCATAGCGGGGGTAGTCGCCCGACGACTCCTGCGCGGCGAGGCTGATCGCGCCGCCCTCGGTGTGGATCAGGGCCATCGCGCCGGGGATACCGCCCAGCGACCGCCATTCGGCGTTGTTCTGGAACAGCACGAGGTAGTCGCGGGGCGCGTCCGCGCCGAGCATGGAGGGGATGAGCTGCGTCGCACGGGCGAGCGCGTCGGTGGCGGTGCCCGCCTCGACGAGGAGTGCGTCGACCTCGTCCACGGCTTCGCGGACGGGAGCGACGAGCGCGGCGCGATCGATGGACGAGACGGATGCAGCCGCCGCCCCGACCCCGTCGCTCGCGGTCTGTGCGGCGCCGCTGATCTGCTGCAGGGGCGCGAGGTCGAGGCGTCCGTCCTGGGGCTTGAGCGCGTCGACGCTGAACGAGGCGGCGACCTCTGCGAGCGGACGCAGCGCCGTGCCCGTGACGCCGTCGAGGGACTCGGCGACCGTCGCGACCGCGGCGAGCTGCGGGCCGATCCAGGGGAGACCCTCCGCGAGCTCCCACACCGGGTCGGACGTCATCGCGTGCGCGGCGCCGGTGTCGGCGGCGAGGGCGGCGATCGCGTCACTGGCGGCCGCCGGGTCGGCGAGGTTCTCCCGGACTGCCGCCGCGGTCTGCTGGGCGTCGCGGAGATGGCTGTAGGCGAGAGCTCCGCGCACCGCGATCCACACCGTGGCGACCACCGCGAGGATGAGCAGGCCGCCGAGGATGGCGGCGAAGACGACGCCCCCGCGGCGCACGGAGCGGGGCAGGGGAGAGTCGGTCACCGCTCCACCCTACGGGGCCGATCCGAACAACTGCTCCGAGCTCAGCGGGAGTCTGCTCCGGCGTAGTCGCCCTGGTACTGGTAGCCGTAGTAGCCGCCGTTCTTGCGTGGCACGCGGTTCAGCACGACGCCGAGCACGCGGGCGTTGGCCTTGCCGAGGTTCGCGAGCGCCTTGTGCAGCATGTCGTACGTGGTCTTGCCGGCGCTGACCACGACGAGCGCTCCGTCTGCGGCGGCCGTGAGGACCGCAGCATCCGTCACCGGAAGAAGGGGCGGGGAGTCGATGATGACGAGGGCGTGCTCGGTGAGGCTGCGCACGAGCGCCTGCATGCGGTTCGAGCCGAGCACCTCGCTGGGGTTCGGCGGGACGCGGCCGGCGGTGATGACGGCGAGGTTGCGGCTCGCGCCGACGTTGTGGACGACGTCGTTGAGCTCGGCGCGTCCGGCGAGAACGTCGGTGAGACCGGCGCCGTCGGGCAGGCCGAACACCGTCGAGACCATGGGGCGCCGGAGGTCGGCGTCGAGCAGCACGACGTGACGACCGGCGGCGGCGAGGCTCACCGCGAGGTTGGCGGCCATCGTCGACTTGCCGTCGCCGGGCAGCGGGCTGGTGACGACGATCGCGCGAGGCGGGTTGTCGACGTCCATGAACTGCAGGTTCGTGCGCAGCTCGCGCATCGCCTCCGCGAGCGGGGCCGACGAGGAGTTCTGGCTCTCGAAGTCGGCGAGGCCGCGCTCGACGCTGAGGCCCTTGTCGACCGGCAAGGTTCCGACGACGGGAACGCCCGTCTCGCGTTCGATGTCGCGCGGGTCGCGCAGGCGCCGGTCGAGCACGTGGCGCACGACCGCGTAGCCGATGCCGAGGGCGAGGCCGACGAGTGCGCCGAGCGCGAGAGCGAGGCGCACATTCGGCGACGACGGGGCGGTGGGGAGACGGGCCGAGTCGCCGGTGACGAGGGTGACGGCGGCGGTGCCGGTCTCATCGGTGCCCTCGACGTTGTTGATCTGCTCGACCATGCACCCGAGCCACGACTCGGCGAGGTCGCGGGCCTCTTCGGGGCTCGACGCGCTCGCGGTGACGCGCACGATGACGGTGTCGAGCGGGTTCGAGACGTCGACGCGGGTGACCAGGGACTCGGGCGTCGTGTTCAGGCCGAGCTCGTCGATCGCGCACTCGGCGACGGCGCGCCATGATCCGAGCTCGACGTATGACGTCACCTTGCTGCGGGCGAGCTGGTCGCCGACGAGGGATGAGCCGGTGTCGGATCCGGCGTTGGTCGCCGTGACGATCCCGCTCGCGTTCGCGGTGTAGACCTTGGGCTGCAGGGCGGTCCATCCCCACGCCACGGCCACGCCCAGGAGGGTGAGGATCACGATGGCGAGCCAATGCGCTCGCAAGATGCGCAGGTAATCCCGCAGCTCCATGGGCCCCCTCCCAGTCCCCCGTACACTACCGCGTGTGACCGGCAACCTCGTGATCGCTGCCCTCGGGGTGCAGGTGGGCATCGTCTGCGACGGCCTGGATGCGGAATCGCGGACCGCTGTCGAAGAGGCATGGACGGATGCTGCGACCGCGGGTACCGCCGACATCGAGGTGGTGGCGGAGGCGGGTGGCAGCATCCGTTCTCTGCTGTCGTCGCTGTCCCAGCGCGTGACGCTCGCGGCTATCGAGGCCCAGCGCGGACGCTTGTGGATGCTGCACGCCGCCGGCATCGCCCTGCCTGACGGACGGGTGGTCGCGCTCGTGGGGCCGAGTGGTCGGGGCAAGACGACGGCGTCGCGTGTGCTGGGTGAGGTGTACGGGTATGTGTCGGATGAAACGGTGGCGGTCGACGCTTCGGGTCGCGTGCACCCGTACCGCAAGCCGCTGTCGATCATCGAGCCGGGCGAGTCCGAGAAGGCGCAGCGCCCGCCCTCGGCGCTGGGGCTGGGCTCGCTGCGCGATGCCTCCCTGCGGCTCGCGGGTGTTGTGCTGCTCGACCGGCGCGAGGACGTCTCGGGTGCGATCATCTCGGACGTCGACCTCGGCGACGCGCTCGAGGAGCTCGTGGCCCAGTCGAGCTATCTCACGAACCTGCCTGCGCCGCTGCGCACGATCGCCGCGCACGTCGCGTCGGTCGGCGGTGTGCGTCGGGTGTCGTATAGGGATGCTGCGGCCCTCGTCGCAGTCCTCCCCGAGCTGGCCGCGGTCTCGCCGTCGGAACCGCGGGTGTCGAAGCCGGTGCCTCCGGGGCAGCCGGCGATCGCCGGTTCGCCCGCGGATCGGGTGTTCCGTCGCGTCGCCCCGCTGGACGAACTGCCGCTCGTCGATCCCGATCGCGTGGCCCTGTTCCACGTCGACGCCGACCACGCCGGTACGGTGCGGGTGCTGGCGGGCATCGCTCCGGCGCTGTGGCGCGCCGCCGATGGCGTCGGTCTCGAGCCGTTGGTGGCTGCGGCGGTTTCTGCCTACGGCACTCCTGGGGATAAGGACGCCACGGCCGCCGTCGAAGCCGCCGTCGAGGAGCTGGTTGCGGCCGACGTGCTGAAGGTCTCGTCGTCGGCCGAGGCCGCGGATCCGGCGTTGTGGCGCATCCACGACGACGTCGCCTGGACGGGCGAGTCATCGCGCGTGGTGGTGCTGGCTCTCGCGAACCCCGCCGCTTCGCCCTTGGCGCTCGAAGGTTCGGCGGCGCTGATCTGGATCGCCCTCGCCGCCGGTCCGGGTCAGTCCGACGAGATCGTGGCTCGTGTCGCCGCGTCAGCCGACGTCGACCACGACACCATCCGCCCCGACGTCGAGTCGTTCCTCGGAACCCTCCGCGATCAGGACCTCGTCTTCACGGGCTGACGAGCGACGAGGCCTTCTGGACTGGCAACGCCGAAGTCGGCTCCCAGAGAGCGGCTACCAGGCGACCGATTTTGCAGGGAGAACCTCAGGGCCCCCACTGACAAGCTTGTACGTGAGCGTGACGCTGGGCTTCTTGCCGTTGTTGCTGCGGGTGAACTTCGGGAACGTGAGCTTCGTCGTCCCCGCCGCGAGGCCGATCGTCTTCGTCACGGACTCGCCCGAGATGTTGTCCTGATTCGGGATGCCGGCAGCCCACACCCCGGACTCAGCGATCTGAAGCACGACGATGAGAGTCGCCGTCTTATTGACGGTCACGTCCGTCGACACGATGATCGTGTCGCGAGGGGGGTTGGTGGTGGTTGCACCGACCTGCCGGCTTGTGGTGGCCGTCACCGTGAGGTCCGGCGACGCGGCCGCGGCGGGTGCAGCATTCGCTAGCACGACGACGGGCGCAGCCCAGACTCCCATCTTGAGCAGTTTGCGGCGGTCGATCGTGTGGTCGTCGGCAGTTGCGAGAGCGCGCGCGAGCGTGTCGGTCACTGTGTTCCCCCAGAGAACAGTCGTGGCTGACGGGCGTTCGGGCTCCCACAGCCGTGAACAGAACGGGCGACCCCTCGCCCGCCGTGCGGTCGCCCCAGGCAACCGACGTGATGCTCACCCTAGCGGAACGGCAGAGGGCTCTCGTTAACGCTCGGTAACAGCACCCGCTTCTTTACGCGATCCTGAGCGTCCCGCGGCGAGCACGAAACATCGGCGTCGCCGATCGGCAACCATGCGCGGATACGTTGTGCTCGTGACGACGGCGTCGCGTACCAAGGGAGAGGTGCGGGATGGCGAAATCACGACGTCGGCGGCGGCGCTACGAGATCGGGCAGGAGCGGTGGCTGCTCCGCGAATACGGCGGGGCGCCCATGTGGCTCATCTGCATCGCGGCCGGCTTCCTCGCCGCAGTCGGTGTGCTGTGGTTCGTCATGGGCTGACGCCGCGGCGGTGGGTCCAGACGGCCCGTGCGCCGGCAGGAGCGGAACGGATGCCTCGACCCCAACGCGCCAGCCGCGCCCGCGTGCGCCCACGAATAGTGTCGACAGCCTCGGGTCGCGCCACCAGCAAGTCGCGGCGGGTGGGCCAGAAGGCACGCCACAACAAGCGGGGGCGGTCGCGCCACCGGGATTTCCTGAGTGCGAGCATCCAGAAGTAGGAGCCGTGCGACCCGGCCGTGACGCGCTCGCGCCAGTACCGGAGCTCGGGCGCGGCTCGTTCGGCCGCAGTCGGCTCGACTTCCACACCGAGCCGGGGAAGGACGCTCTCCAGCGTCGCGACGCAGCCCGTCTCGCGAGCGAGTGCGGCAAGCTCGGCTCGTTCGTCGTCGGTGAACGGCGCGCGCACGAGTTGCTCGAGTTCGTCGAGATGGCGAGGCTGGATCGTCGCTCCGCGCAGCGAATGCAGTGCGAGCACGAGCGCGCCGGCAGTCTTGTCGAGCGCGAGGCAATCGCGGTGCGCGAGCGACAGCACCCACCGGTGCCGCCACAGGGCCTCGAACACGTCAGCCGGATCTGCGAGGAAGCCCGGATAGAAACTGTGCACGTCGAGGTCGCACGGCCACCCGTCGCGCAGGTACGTCTTCGAGTGCACGGTGGTCAGCTTGCTGATCAGCAAGGAAGGGCGTTCCCTCCATCCCGATCCGACGATCGCCTCGCACAGCTCCTCGAATCGTGCCGGCTCGACGAGCAGGTCTACGTCGGCCGACACCCGCTCCTCGCGCAGGCCATGGAGGTGCAGCGCCGGCCCCTTGATGAGGAGGGCGCGGATGCCTCGCCTCTCGGCCAGCGCGCACACCCAGGCGGCGGCGAGCTCGTCGGCCTCGTCGAGGCGCAGCAGAACCGTCGCGTCGGTCGAGGCATCGGTGGGCACGGGCCCACGATAACGGGGGTTCACGCCGCGAAGTCCTCGCGGGCGCGCCCGACCAGCCCCCTCGCCCGGTCAGGCGGCGAAGTCGTAGCGGGCGCGTCCGCCCAGGCGTGGAGTGCGAGCGGGATCGACGTAGGCGGGTGGGATGAGCCACACCCTGGCTTTTCGGCCGGTGCCTTCGGTGCGTATGTCCCACCCGTTGTCATGTATCCGGTGGTGACAGGATTCACAGAGCAGCACGCCGTTGTCGAGGTCGGTGGGGCCGGCGTCTCGCATCCACCAGCGGATGTGATGCACCTTCGTGAACTGGGGTGGAAGGCCGCACCCGGCGCACCCGCCGTCGCGCTCGCCGAGGGCGAGCTTCTGGGACTTGGAGTAGAGGCGTCGCTCGCGACCCCAGTCGAGGATCTCGCTGTCGCCGCCGAGCACGACGGGGATCACCGAGGCGCTCGACGCGAGCTTGCGGGCCGCGGAGGCCGAGATCGGAGCATCGATGCCGTCGATCTCGGCGGTGCCGATGCCCTCGCGAAGCGTCTCGAGGTCCATGCGCACGACCACGGTGACCCCGTTGAGGGGAAGGTCCTGCTCGTCGCACCCGAGCGCATGCTCGCAGAGGCTCACGAGCGCGTCAGCCTGCATCTGCGGGATCGTGCGGCGCTCAGCATCCGTCGTCTCATCGAGCAGGGGCGTCGCGGGCGCATCGAGTGACTGCGTGAGGCGGGCGTTCTCGGCGTCGCGCTGGGCGCGGAGCTTCGCGGTGACCATGCCTTCGAGCGCAGTCACGACCGGCGCGCCGCTCACGGGGTCGAATTTGCCGTTGATGATGATCATGCCCGAGCGATCGCGGCGGATGGTCAGCGCGGTCTCGGCGGCCAGGTCGGCTTCACGGGGCTCGACCCCGTCGGGGTCGAGCCATGCCTCGGCGCGGAGGATGAGCTTCGACAGGGCGTCGAGGGGGAGCCCGGCGGCCTGCCCGACGAGGAGCTTCTCGGCCTCATCGACCTTCTCGGCGCCGGCGCGGATCGCGACACGGTCGAGCATGGCGATGATCGCCGACGCCGCCTGCGCTCCGATGCGGCCGTCGCTGAGCCCTTGCCCGACGTGCGGATGCCGGGCAGGCGCCTTGTCGCCTGACAGCAGCATGCGCGGCGTCGTGGCTTCGCCGACCTTCACGAGCCGGGCGGCGTCGCCGGTGGTCGTGCCCATCGTCGCGGCGATGAACTGCGTGGGATTGCGGAAGCCCTGGATCTTCGCGAGGCTGTCGGGCCCGAGCTCGGGCCGTGACTGTCGCTGGATCTCGGAAGCCACCAGCGCCTGAACGCTCTCGGCGAGGCGTTTGCCCCGCCCGATCTGCTCGTTGAGGGCGATGAGCTCGGCCGGCGCGAGCGATGCGATGTCGCGCCCGTCGGGAAGGATTCCCCGCGCAATGTCGATCGCCTCGGCGAGGGACGACAGTGCGGTGGTCATGCAATCAGCGTATCGGGTGCGAGCATGAGTGTCAAACATTTGTTCGAATCAGTGCCTCCATTCCCTGACTCATCTCCACGCGGAGCAATCCGGCACTCGCGAGATAATAGAACGTATCTTCTATGATCTCGCGCCCCCTCTCGCTCGCGCCCGGTGCCGAGTAGAATCGCCGCACTGCGCGGCAAGGTCGCGGCGCCCGATCGAGGGGAGTTCGCCATCACCGACGCGCCCACCCTCGCGCCCGCGCAACCATCCACCGCGGCCGTCGCAACCCTGCACCTGCGTCGCACGCAGGGGCGAGGCATCCGTCTGATCGTCATCTATGGCGTGCTGCTGGCACTCGTCGCGTTCTGGCCGACACCCGTGGATCGCGGAGCCTCCGGCCTGCTCGACGCGATCACGCGGGCGGTTCCGTGGCTGACGTACGACCTCATCGAGACGACGGCGAACGTCGCCCTGTTCGTGCCGTTCGGGGTGCTGCTGGCGCTCGTGCTTCCGCTGCACCGCGGACTCGTCGTGCCGATGGCCCTCGCCACCACGCTCGTGATCGAGTCGGGGCAGGCGCTGCTCCTGTCCGAGCGCACGCCGAGCCTGCGCGACATCGTCGCCAACGTGCTGGGCGCCACCATCGGCCTCGCGATCGTGCACCTGATGGAGTGGCGCAAGATTCGGGATTGACGGATGCTGCGCCTCGCGGCTCGTCCGGTTCTCAGGCGCTCGTTCGGCGCTCGGCGTCGATGGATACCCAGCTCGCCTTTGAGAACTACGAGAACTGGTCCCGTTCACACGGCGCGCGCCGCGAGCACCAGCTTCTCCGCGGCGCTGCGCGCGGTGGACACCTTCTGCGCCGACATGGTGGTCGCGCTGTAGCCGGCGGCCGTCTTCACGCCTACCAACCGGGCGAGCGATGGGGCCAGCGACGAATCGGTCTTCTCGAGCAGTGTGATGGCCTCCGCGTGATTGGCCGAGTTGGAGTACTCGCCGAGCTTCGCGCAGCAGATGGCGTCGGACGCCGCGATGCCCGCGTGCACGTAGAGGGTGACGATGCTGTTGGGGCTGGCCTCACCGAGTTCTTGGAGGTCTTCCGCGTCACGCCAGAACCCCTCAGCCTGCGTCAGGCGCCCGGCCCGATCGGCGGCGGTGCAGGTCTTCGTGCGCTGGTTCTTGGGCGTCACGGGCGTCCTTTCCTTCTGAGGGTCTTGCGCAGCCAGTCGCTGTCTTCGGTGAAGGCGATGCCTTCGTCGACGACGGTGCGCAGCAGCGGCTGGGTGGCAGCATCCATCACCTCCTCGACGGTGAGGTCGACGATGCGCGTGTCGTTGCCCGTCCACGCCGTGGCTCCCTTGGTGAGGCGGGCGAGCTGCGCGCCCCACTCGTCGAGAGAGGCTTCGTCACGGCGGACGAGCAGGATGTCGAGGTCGCTGTCGCCCCGCATCTCGCCGCGGGCGGCGGAGCCGAAGAGTGCTCCGAACACCGGCGGCTCGTCCCACGCGGCGACGTGCCCGCGCAGTCGCGTGAGCAGTGCCTGCTTGAGCCCGGCGATCTGGCGGATGGCGGATGCTGCCAGGTGATCGTCGTTGAGTGCGTAAGCGTGTGTGCGGCCGAAGCCGTGCTGCACCACGATTCCCTGCGCGACGAGCCGCCCGAGCGAAGAGCGGATGCCGACGACCGAACGCTCCGGAATCAGCTGGTGCAACCGGGGGACGCTGTACTCGGCGTCGCTGGAAGCGAGCACGCGCAGCACATCACCGTCGACGCTCGTCGTGACGACGGTGAACGGGCGCTGGATCTCCACGGAAGGAATTCTATCCCTGGAGACAGATTTCTGTCTCTAGGGAAGGAAATTCTTCTCACGGGCGAACGCCGAAAGACGCCAGGGGAGGAGTCGTCAGCTCCCGAAGTACTGCCTGGCCGAGCGCGTGTAGAGCAGGATCAGGCCGATGATCGACAGGATGCTGCCGCCGATGGCTGACCAGAGGCTCTCGCCGTTGAACATCCCGAGCACCTCGAGCACGATGTTGGCGATGAACACGATCGTCGCGATCGTGCGGGCCGTGTGGTTGCCGCGCCAGAGCCCCACGCCGACGGCGAGCGTCACGATGCCGATGATGAGGCTGATCCATCCGACGATCGCGGGCCAGGTGATGAAGAGGCCGGCGATGATCACGAAGATCGAGCCGATGATCTGCAGGAAGCCCGAGATCCAGGCGATGATGGCGACGAGGGTGACGCCGAGCGGGCGCTGATTCATTTCGGTCCTCCGTGGCGAGACAGAAGTCGGTTGCGTGGGTCCAACGTAGCGGCTCGCTTCCCCGGATCGGGGGATCGGATGCTGAGACCCGGACTCCTGCCGGCCTCTCAGCGCGCGACGGGCTGACGCGCCGAGGCGCGCCGGCTGATCCAGCGCGGCTGCCCGACGAACCACGGCGAAAGTCGGGTTCGTTCGAGCAGCAGTGCCGCGGTCCACGACCCGATCAGAATGACCACGTAGACCCACCATGGTGCCGTCGCCTCGGGGCGCAGCATCCGGTAGATCCAGATGAGAACCGGGTGGATGAGCACGACCACGATTGCGACGGTCGTGACCCGCGACAGCGCGGGCTGGATTCCTCGAACCACGGTGGAATCGATCGACGAGAACAGCGCGTCGAGCAGCGCGATCGCGCACCAGATCACGATGATCGCGAGCAGACCGCTCACCAGGAGGGTTCCGAACTGGCCGTACTTGAGGTCAAGCCTGGTGAACCCGAAGGTCGCGGCGACCGCGAGGGGTAGGGCGACGGCGGCGATCATCGCCCGGCGACGCGTGTGCGAGGGCATCCACGCCCGCAGCGCGCGTCCTGCGATCGCGAACGAGAGGCTCGGAAGCGCGACGCCGAGCGCCAGTGGAACGGTCGCGAGCTCGTGTCCCCAGATGCCGCCGATCGCGAGCAGCACCGTGCCGAGCGCGACCAGCCACGGAAGCGGCATCCGTTCGATCGCTCGCATCAGGATGGCGACGAAGAAGAGGGCGCTCACGAACCAGAACGTCGAGAAGGGTGCACCGGCGTACATGCCGCCGAGCAGGGGGCCCCTCAGCATCGCCGGGTCGAGGCCGCCCTGTCCGTGAAGCCACAGCGCGTAGAGCGACAGGATGACCAACAGCCACGACACGTACGGCCGGCCGAGGGTTCGCCACCGGTTTGCGGCCTCTTCGGCGACCGTGCGTCTGCGCGGGCGCCAGAGCCAGCCGGTGAGGAAGAAGAAGAACGCGACGCTGATGGTGATGATCAGGGGCTGCGATCCGTCCGGGGGACCCGGGTAGGTGTGCCGGAACACGATGATGGCGACCGCGAGCACGCGCAGCACATCGATCGAGGGGAGGCGAGGCACCGGCGCAGTCTACCCTCGCCACACGCGGTGCCCCGTGACGGTGGACGGAGAGGCGCAGTCTCGACAGGCGTTGACCGTAGGGTTGGTCCGATGACGAAACCCGCCGCCGGCGCCGCGCGTTCCCGCCTGACGATGCTGTTGAGCGTTGGCCTGGTCGTGACGTTCGCGGTCGCCGCGGCCCTGGCGGTCGCGCTGCTCGTGCGGCCGCCCGCGCCCGAGCCCTCGCGGGGCGCACAGCCGACACGCGCTGCCTTCCCCGTGGCGCAGCCGGTCGCGTTCGTCATCGGGGACTCGCAGGCGATGGGCTCGGCGACGATCAACCCGAACTCCACGTGGGTGGCGCGGGGGGTGGCCGGGCTCGGATACCTGCCCTACGTGCAGGGCGCCGGGGGCACGGGCTTCGTGACCGCGCGTCCGGAAGCGGATCTCGAGGCGTTCCCACAGGCCTACGAGCTGTGGACCAAGCCGAAGACGCCGAGCCTCATCGTCATCGAAGGCGGCGGCAACGACATCACCGCGCAGGACGACGACATCACAGACGCGGCCGCCGACCTGATCGAGGTGGCGCGGGCCGACTACCCCGCCGTGCCGATCGTCGTGGTCGCGCCGATCGGCGATGGCACGGGTCGTCGCGCCGAGATCGCGGACGTGCTGGAGCAGGTCGCCGAGGACGAGGACACGCTCTTCGTGGATCCTCGGAACTGGTGGTCCGAGCACGATCTCGACGCGTACCTCGTCGACGCGAAGCACTTCGGCGCGTACGGTCACGTGGCGGCAGGCGCATACTTCACCGCCGCGCTGCGGGAGGCCGGCGTTCCGGTCGCGGGAGCGGACCACCACTGACCGGAGCCGGCTCAGGTCAGACGCGGGCCGTCTCGACGTTCGCCCGGTACCAGTCGACCGTTCGGGAGAGGCCGTCTTCGAGCGGGATCCTCGATGTCCAGCCGGCCTCGGCCAGCTTCGACACTTCGAGCAGCTTCTGCGGAGTTCCGTCGGGCTTGGACGCGTCCCACTCGGTGTCGCCATCGAACCCCACGATCCCGGCGATCATGTCCGCGATCTCGCGGATGGTGAGGTCCGACCCGGTGCCGACGTTCACCTGCTCGGGGCCGTCGTAGTGCTCGAGCAGATGGAGGACGGCATCGGCCATGTCGTCGGAGTGCAGGAACTCGCGTCGGGGCTTCCCCGTGCCCCAGTTCGTCACCGACCAGGCGCCGGACCGGGCGGCCTCGTCGTACCGGCGGATCAGTGCCGGGAGCACGTGCGAGTCCTCCGGCGAGAAGTTGTCGTTCGGCCCGTAGAGGTTGGTGGGCATCGCCGAGATCCACGGCAGCCCGTACTGGCGGCGCACGGCCTGGATGTTCAGGATGCCGGCGATCTTGGCGATCGCGTAGGCATCGTTCGTCGGTTCCAGACGCCCGGTGAGCAGCGCATTCTCGCTGATCGGCTGCTCCGCGAACTTGGGATAGATGCACGACGAGCCGAGGAACGCCACACGCTCGACCTCGTTCGCCAGCGCCGCGTCGAGCACGTTCGATTGGATGCGGAGGTTGTCGCTCAAGAAGTCGACCGGGTACCTGCTGTTCGCCAGGATGCCGCCGACCTTGGCAGCGGCGAGCACGAGGTATCGCGGCCTGATCTCGGCCAGGTAGGCGAAGACCTCGTCGCGGTTCTTGAGGTCCAATTCAGCGGACGTCTTGCCGACGACGTGCGTGAAGCCCGCCGCCTGTAACCGGCGCACGATGGCCGAGCCGACAAGGCCCCGGTGGCCGGCCACGTAGAACGTCGCGTCGCGATCCAGCTCGCCGGCCATGTACTCGACGCCGTCGGTCGCACCGGTCATCGGCCGACCAGCGACGGCTCGGGCGTCCAGGAGGCGAGGTTGACCGAGTCGATCCACTCCGGCTTCTTGTCGAGCGCCTCGATGTCGGCGTCGACCATCAGCGTGGCGAGGTCCTTGCCGTCGAGCGTTGCCTGCCAGCCGAGCTTCTCCGCGGCCTTCGTCGGGTCGCCGATGAGGGCGTCCACCTCGGTCGGGCGCAGGTAGCGTTCGTCGAACTTCACGAACTCCTGCCAATCCAGGCCGACATGACCGAAGGATGCCTCGAGGAAATCGCGGATCGTATAACCCCGGCCGGTCGCGAGCACGAAGTCTTCGGGCTCGTCGACCTGCAGCATCCGCCACATTCCTTCTACATACTCCGCCGCATATCCCCAGTCGCGAATCGAGTCCAGGTTGCCGAGGTAGAGGTCCTTCTGTTCACCCGCCTGGATGCGGGCGACCGCGCGCGTGATCTTGCGCGTGACGAAGGTCTCGCCGCGCCGCGGGGACTCGTGGTTGAAGAGGATGCCGTTCACGGCGAACAGGTCGTACGCCTCGCGGTAGTTCTTCGTGATCCAGAAGCTGTACAGCTTTGCGGCCGCGTACGGTGAGCGCGGAGAGAACGGCGACACCTCGTTCTGCGGCGGGGGCGTGGCGCCGTAGAGCTCAGACGTGGACGCCTGGTAGAACTTCGTGTCGATGCCGGACGACCGTACAGCCTCGAGCAGACGAACCGTGCCGATTCCCGTCGTGTCGGCCGTGTGCACGGGCTCGTCAAACGACACGCGCACATGCGACTGCGCGGCGAGGTTGTAGACCTCGTGCGGATGGATCTTCACGAGGAGGCTCACCAGCCCGGCGCCGTCGCTGAGGTCGCCGTAGTGAAGGAAGAGCCTCGCGCTCGGATCGTGCGGATCGACGTAGAGATGGTCGATGCGCTGCGTATTGAAGGTCGACGCCCGGCGTATGAGGCCGTGGACCTCGTAACCCTTTCCGAGCAGAAGCTCGGCGAGGTAAGAGCCATCCTGACCGGTGATCCCGGTGATGAGTGCACGCTTCACGTCGTACTCCGTCCCCCAGCGACGCGCGGAGGTCGTACGGCCGTCTTCGCGCAGTCACGGATCCGCGACGCGGGCAGCCAGGCTCGGGTGATCCTGTCGGGAGCTGTCTCACCGTCGAGAATAGAGTGACGATACCGCAGGCCGCTCGCGGAAAACAGGCCGCCTTCCGATGGCCTGGCGGACGGCGCTCATAGGATCGATGCATGCTCATCGGCCGCATCCGCCCTGTCGAAACCCGCACCGTCGATGTGGAAGGCGCCTCGCTCGAGGCCCTCAGCACCGCCGCCAGGGCGGAGTTGGCGGCGGGTTGGGTCGTGACCGACGTCCCGGCCGCGATGCCCAAGGGATCGCAGCTGCTCACGTCGACCGCGACGATGGCTCGCCGCGACGGTGTCGAGCAGATCGAGGCGGACGACATGGCCGCGCTCGAGGCGAAGGTCCCGGAGGGCTGGCAGCTGCTCGGCGTCTACGAGCTCTGACGATTACGGACGCCCCATGCCGTAGTAGGTCCATCCGGCGTTGCGCCAGGCGGCGGCGTCCCACCCGTTGCGGCCATCGACAGCTACGCGGCCTTCGGTGAGAGTCGATGCGTGCTCTGGGGTGAGTTCGCGGCGGTATTCGTCCCATTCGGTGACGAGGATGATGGCGTCGGCTGCGCGGAGGGCTTCGTCGCGGTCGGCGACGTAGTTCAGCTGCGGGTGCAGGCGCTGCGCGTTGTCGAGTGCGGCGGGGTCGGTGACGGTGACCCAGGCGCCGAGGCCGTGCAGGCGGACGGCGACGTCGAGTGCGGGGGAGTCGCGGATGTCGTCGCTGTACGGCTTGAACGCGGCGCCGAGCACGGTCACGTTCTTCTTGAAGACGGATCCGCCGAACGCCTCGAGGACGAGTTGCACGGCGCGCTCGCGGCGGCGCAGGTTGATCGCGTCGACCTCGCGGAGGAACGCGACCGATTCGCCGCGGCCGAGTTCTTCGGCGCGGGCGGAGAACGCGCGGATGTCTTTGGGGAGGCAGCCGCCGCCGAAGCCGATGCCGGCGCCGAGGAAGCGGCGGCCGATGCGGACGTCGTGGCCGATCGCGTCGGCGAGCTGTGTGACGTCGGCGCCGGTGACCTCGGCGATCTCGGCCATCGCGTTGATGAACGAGATCTTGGTGGCGAGGAACGCGTTGGCGGCGACCTTGACGAGCTCGGCGGTGGCGAGGTCGGTGACGATGAACGGCGTGTTCTTCGCGACAGAGGGGTGGTAGACCTCGCGCAGCAGGTCGGCGGCCGCTTCACCGGCGTCGCCTGCGGGCACGCCGACGACGAGCCGGTCGGGGTCGATGGTGTCCTTGACCGCGAACCCTTCGCGCAGGAACTCGGGGTTCCACACCAGCGTCGCCCCGGTGGCCTCCACGCGGGGGCTGAGGTCGGCGGCGGTGCCGACGGGGACGGTGGACTTGCCCGCGACGATGTCATCGGGCGACAGGTAGGGCAGGAGCCCGTCGATGGCGGCGTTGACGTAGGTGAGGTCGGCGGCGTAGCCGTCTTTCTGCTGCGGGGTGCCGACGCCGACGAAGTGCACCTTCGCGCCCTGGGCTTGCGCCATGTCGGTCGTGAACTGCAGGCGCCCGGAGGCGATGCCTTCGGTGAGGATCTCCTGCAGGCCGGGTTCGAAGAACGGGGCCTCGCCGCGGGAGAGGGACGCGACCTTGCGTTCGTCGACGTCGATGCCGACAACCTCGTGGCCGATCGAGGCCATTGCCGCGGCGTGGACCGCTCCGAGATATCCGCAGCCGATGACAGACAGACGCATGAGAGTGCCCTTCCGGGGTGGGACTAGCCGGTCGACCGGATGGTCGACCGTGAACGGGGAGGGGCGGCAGTGACCCAGCTGACAGCGATCTTCGCATGACTCGTCCCCGCCGCGGGCGTCAGCACACCGCGAACGGCGTCTCTGTGACGCAGGCCCGCAGCATCGACCTGCCGGAAGTCCAGCGCGAGACCCACGCCGAGCGCCTTCGCGTAGGACTCCTTCACCGCCCACAGCTGCGTGAGCCACGCCCTCCGCTCGGCAGGCCCCAGCCCGTCGGCGCGACGGCGTTCGGACGGCGTGCAGAGGCGACGGGCGAGCGACGGCTGATCGAAGACGGATGCGACGAGCTCGATGTCCACGCCGATCCGCCCGTGTTCGACCACCCCGACCACGAGTCGATCGCCCGCGTGGGCGATGCTCACGTCCAGTGTCGAGTCCGCGAGCCGCGGCTTCACCCCGCGCGGGGTCGCCTCGAAACCCCGCCACGGGCGCCGCAGACGTACGGTGACGATGTCGCGCACCCACCGGCGCGCCGTCAGGTACGACGCGACGCGGGTCGCGTCGAGAGTGCGGAGGGTCGCAGCATCCGTTCCGAGAAGCTCGTCGGGATCCTCGGCGTCGAAGCCGGATGCGACGGCGGGGATGTGGCCGGTCACGACGTGCACCCCGCGCGCGGAGACGAGCGTGCGACGGGCGTCACTCATCGGCGCGCTGCCGGATGCCCTCGGCGAGTTCGCGGATCGTGGGGTGATCCCACACGATGGTCGGGTCGACCTCGAGCTGGAACGCGTCCTCGATGTCGCCGCAGAGCGTGAGGGCGTAGACGGAGTCGAGGCCCAGCTCGGCGAGCGGCGTGTCGACGGTGAAGTCGTCGGCCTGGATCTTGCCGTAGGCGACGACGCGTCCGACGAGCCACTGCTCGATCTCGGTAGCGGTCAGCTGAACAGGCATGTGTCGTCCTTTCGGTTTTCAGATCAGCGGCACGGTCGCGCGGGCGGGACCGATGGCCATCTCCTCGCCGCTCGCGGCGCGTGCTTCGGCGTGCGCGACGAGCCGGGCCACGAGGTCGGCGGCAAGCGGCGGCTGTCGCCGCACCACCCGCCCACGGATACGTCGCAGACACGCCTCCATCGCGAGCGGGTCGCCGGCGATGGCCTCCGAGCCGCGCGCCTGCATCCATCCCGCCACCACGGCGGCAGCCGCGGTGAGGAGCGAGACCCGATGGGCGAGTTCGAGCGCTGCGTGCGCGTCCGCCGGTTCTCCCGCCTCGGCCGCGGTCTCTGCCGCGGCGGCCGCGAGCGCGACGTGCACCTCGACGGCGCCCGGGGCGTCAGCGGCGATCGCCGCCATGACCTCGGGGCGCAGCAGAGAGGCCGGGGCCGCAGCATCCGTATCCGAGCACCACCGACTCACCCCTTCGAGTGCCGCCGGAAGCGGATCGGCGAGGTCGGGCACGAGCACGGAGAGAGCCGCGAGGTCGCGCACGTGCTGTTCGATGATCTCGAACGGCGAGATGCGCGCGTAGAACGTCGAGCCGGCGAGCACAGACACCTGCTGGGCCGCGTCGGCGAGAAGCAGGCACGAGAGATGGGCGCTCACAGCGACGGCGATGGATGCTGCAGGGGCATGGGCATCCGCGAGGCACACGGCCGCGCTGCTCAGCGCGTCGGCGGTGAGGGCATCGGCGAGCGCCGCGGCAAGGAGGCTTCGTGCATGCGGGATGTCGAGCACAGTCCCGCCGTAGAGGTGGCGGGCGTGCGCGTACCGCACGGACTCGCGCAGCGCGGCGTCGATCGCGCCGAGGGCGGCGGCGGGCACCGCGGCGCGCACGAGGGTGGCCGGCGCAGTGGCATCCGCAGCGGCGGCCTCGAATCGGTAGCCCCGGAGCGCGCTGGTCACCACCCGGCCGCCCCGGGGCATCGCCGCGCCGACCCGGCCGATGAACGGCTCGAGGGCGTCGAGCCCGGCCGAGACATCGCGCCCGAACGCAGGCCGCGCCCGCTCCACGCCCTCTGCGATGCTCACGATCGCTCCGTCCACGAACCGAGCAGCGTCACGGTGCCGCCGCCCTCGTGCGCCCGAACTGCGGCGTCGAGCAGCGCGTCGGCGACCGGGGCCTGGACCGGATCGGCTCCGAGGCGGTTCGCCACCCTCTGCAGCACGGCCGCGAGCCATGCGTCGCTTTCGCCCAGTGGCCCGGGGATCGCCGGGGACCGCGCCAGGTGGACGGCCAGAGCGCACGCGCAGCCGAAGACCAGTGCGAAGCGTTCCGCGAGGTGGAAGGCGAACGGATCGGGCTGGGATTGCCGGGGCAGCTCCTCGGCCTCGGCGAGCAGCGCGGTGTACTCGTCGCCGATGCGTCGCGCCGCGCTGACGGCGGCGCGCGACGTGCGGCCGTCGTCGATGGCGTCGACGAGCGCAGGCAGCGCCCGCAGGAGGCGCGAGCCGTGCCGGGTGACGAGACGCAGCGACGTCGTATCGATCGCGGCGTGCCGGGCGTCGGCGTGCAGCGGCGCCAGCACCTCATCCAGCGACGGCGGCGCCGCCGGCCGAAGCTGGTTCGGCAGCTCGTTGATGATCATGTTGAGGTTGACCACGGAGTTGCCGTCGAAGATGCCGACGACGCGGCTGTCGCGCGCGGCCTTCTGGAACGCCCCGAAGACGGACGGATGCAGCACGCCCGCGTCCTCGGTGCCCACGACGACCGCTCGCGCTCCGAGCAGCCGGGTGAGGTCGCGGAACAGGAGGTCCGCGGTGTCGGGTCCGAGGAACTTCACCAGCGCGTTGACGAGTGCCATCTCGCCGGGGAACGCGTGGGCGGACCGCACGCCGACCAGCATCAAGCACTCGACGAGCAGCGCGTCGGCGACGGCGGTGCCGAGCACCCGCCGCGCCACCGGCGCGTCGAGGAGCCGTCCGCGCGCGCCGTCCGGCACGGCGGCGGCGTCCAGCGCGGTCTGCAGGGCACGGTCGACGGCGCCCATGGACAGGCCGGTCGTGAACGGGCGGGTCAGCTGCAGGCTCTTCAGCACGATCTCGAGGCCGTGGCCCTCGGGGCCGACGACGGCGTCCGCGCCGACGACGGATCCTTCGAACCGGATGCCCGCGAGGTTCGCCCCGCGCAGCCCGTGCGACGAGACCTTCGGCTCGTACCCGATCGTCGCGGGGCCGGCCTCTTCCTTGTCGACGAGCACGAGCGACAGCGAACGCGGCCCGGGTCGGTCGTCGGAGCGGGCGAGCACGGTCATCGCGCGGCAGCGGACGGCGTTGTTGATCGGCCATTTCCCGCCGTCGACGCGGACTGAGCCGGCGCCGATCCGTGCGGTGGTCGCCGATCGCGAGAGGTCCGAGCCGCGGCCGCGCTCTGTGAGCCCCCACGACACGGGCCGGCCGGTCTCGACGAGGCGAGCCATGCGCGTCGCGATCCCGTCGTCGGCGACCCACGCGCAGATCGCCCCGAGGAATGTCTTGCCGTGCGCGGCGGCGACGGTGAAGTCGCGCCGGGCGAGCTGGCGGATCATGAGGAGCGGCACCAGGGCGTCGTCGAGCATGCCGCCGTGCGCCGAAGGGATGTACCACCGCTGCAGGCCGAACGCCGTGACGGCTGCGATCTCGTCTTCGGGGAAGGCGGACGACTCATCGAGCAGCACAGATCGCCGCGTCGAGATGACAGCGTCGTCGACGGCGGGATCGCCGAGGAACGCGTCGAACGCGCGCACCGGCGCGAGAACGCCCGCCTCGACTCCGGCCGCGACCGCGGTCACGCCGGCACCGCCTCGAACCCGTCGAGATGCACGAGCTGCAGACGGTGCTCGTGAAGGAGCCGGCGTGTGAGAGCGCGCTGCACCTTCCCGCTGGTGGTGCGCGGCAGCGTGCCCTTGCGGATGAGCGCCACCCCCAGCGCAGGCAACGTGAACTCGCCGCCGACACGCGCGCGCAGTGCCGCCGTGAGCGCGTCGAGCTCTTCGGCGGTCGTCGAGGGCTCCACCTCGGCGACGATCCCTACCTCCGGCGCCGCGCCCGGGCGTTCGAACGCCGCGCTGAGGCATCCGGTTCCCAGCAGGGCGGCGGCGCTGTGCTCGAGGTCCTGCGGATAGATGTTGCGCCCGCGCACGATGATGAGGTCCTTGAGCCGGCCGGTGATGACGAGTTCGCCGTCGATCATCGCGCCGAGGTCGCCGGTGCGCAGGTACACCTCGTCGGGAGTGCCGGCCAGGGTCGCGCCGAAGTCCTCCGCGGTCTGCTCCGGTCGGCGCCAGTACCCCTGCGTCACGCTCGTGCCGCGCACCCAGATCTCGCCGATGCGTCCGTCCCGCAGCTCCGTCGCCGTCGCCGGGTCGACGATCGCGATGTCCATGCCCCGTCCGGGCGCGCCGCATGGCACGAGCCGCGCGCTGCGCTCGCCGTCGGCGGCGGGTGCGATCTCGTCGCGCTCGAGCGCGTCGGCGCTCACGACGACCGCGCGCGGCGGCACGGCGTCGCGATGCGCGGTGACGAGGAGCGTCGTCTCGGCCATGCCGAACGCCGGCACGAACGCCTCGCCCCGGAACCCGGCCGGCGCGAACCGCGTCGTGAACGCGTCCAGGGTGTCGATCCGCACGGGCTCCGCGCCGGTGATGACGGTCTCGAGCGACGACAGGTCGAGCTCGGCGAGCTGCTCGTCGGTCACCAGGCGGCTGCACAGCGCGAACGCGAAATCCGGCCCGACGGTGTGCGTCGCCTTGTGCTCGGTGATCAGCCGCAGCCACAGCACCGGCCGCCGCAGGAACTGCGACGGCGATGTCATGTGCAGGCTCGCGCCGGCGAAGATCGGCTGCAGGATCTGCCCGATCAGACCCATGTCGTGGTAGTGCGGCAGCCACCCGACGGCGACCGAGTCCGCTGTCAGGCCGACGACCCCGCCGATCGCGTGCTGGTTCGCGTACAGGTTGCCGTGCGACACCATCACGCCCTTGGGCAACCCGGTCGACCCGGAGGTGTACTGCAGGATCGCGAGCGACGACTCCGCGATGTCGGGCATGCTCCAGTCGTCGGGCGACGCCGACGACGGTCCGTCGACCGCGATGACCACGGCATCCGCGATCGACGTCTCGTCCGCGAGCCCGAGCCCGCCGAGAGCACCCGTCTCGGTGAGCACCGCCTTGGCGCCGGCGTCCTGCAGGATCGCGAGCAGGCGCTGGCGCACAGCATCCGCGTTCCGCATCGCCGTGATCGGCACCGGCGCGGCCGCGACGCCCGCGTACAGGCACGCGAGCAGTGCGCGTACGAACGGCAGGCCCGGCTCGAACGCGAGGATCGCGACGTCACCTGGCGCGAGACCGGCGCGGCCGAGTTCGACCGCGCGGGCACGCGCGTCGGCGTCGAGCTCCGCGTATGTCGCCTCCGTGAAGTCGGTGGGCGAACGATAGAAGCGGATGCCGCGTCCTTCGGCGGTCGTCGCCGTCAGGCGCAGCCGGCGCACGAACTCGCTCCCGCGCTGCGGTGCGCCGCCCTCCCTCGTGGGCGCCTCGGCCCCCGGCACGTGCACTTCGATTTCGGTCATCGCGGACTCCCCTCGGTCCTGACGCCGTGCGTCCCGCGAGTCCGTCCCCGAAATTCCCCATAGCCGTGCCGGCCGACGGATCCAGCGGCGACACTGCGGCACCCTCGTGGTCCAGAGTGGCCGACGCAAGCGACGCCGCTGTTACACGCGCGTTAACTCTCGGGCACCCTCCTCGCGCCGCGGATCGCGGCGGCTACTCTGAGCCGCGTGGGGCGGATCAATGGGTTTGGGGTGCTGCTGGGGGCCCAGCGACTGCGCGATTCGGCATACAGCCGGATCGTCGCGGGAGGCTTCCAGTCGTTCGGCGCGGGATCGCGCATCCTGCTGCCCACACGCATCGCGAACCCCGACCGGATCGCCGTCGGGGCGGGCGTGCTCATCGGCGCCGGCTCGTGGCTCATGGTCCCGTCGCGCGACGAGCCCGGTCCCGTGATCGAGCTCCACGACCGCGTGCGCATGCGCGGCGCGTCGATCTCGGCGGTGCGGAGCGTCGTCATCGAGGAAGCCGTCGGCATCGCGGCCGGGGTGTACATCTCCGACCACAGCCACGGGTTCGACCGCATCGACATGCCCATCCGCGACCAGCCGCTGACCGAGCCACGCCCGGTGCGCATCGGGCGCGGCGCGTGGCTCGGCCAGAACGTCGTCGTGATGCCCGGCGTCACGATCGGGGAGCAGGCGGTGATCGGTGCGAACGCCGTCGTGACGCGCGACATCCCGCCGCGCACGGTCGCGGTCGGCGCACCCGCGCGTGTGGTGAGAGAGCTGGTGCCCGGGTGACCGAAGCGGAGTCGCGCATCGGCCGCACGGCGGCCGGAAGCACAGCCGAAGGCACCGACGACTTCGTGTTCACTTTCTCGTTCGAGACCTACGCCGACGCGGTGCGCCGCGGCATGATGCGTCCGCCGGACCGGATCGTCTCCAGCCTCATGCGCAGCTCGAACGTCGGCCGCATGGTCGTGGCGAACCCATTCCGATGGCTCCCTCGCGTCGCGATGTCGCCGGTGCTCGATCGCGACGCCAGGTTTCCCGCATCCGATCGGATCTGGCTCCACTCACCGGCCCGCCGTCGGCGTTCCGACCGACTCGACCCGGCGGAGGTCGCGGCCGAGTACGAGGAGTACGACGCGTCGCTGCGGCGCGAAGCGGAGCGCCGGGGGCTCAGCGATCCGGTCGCGCTGACCTGCAACCCGCTCGTAGCCGGCTTCTCGCCCTTCGACTGGACGCGGCAGACGACCTTCTTCGCCCGCGATGACTGGCTGAGCTCGCCCGGGCGCAGCGAGTACTGGCCGGCGTTCCGCGAGGCGTACCGCCGGATCTCGGCCTCCGGTCGCGGCGTGGCCGCGGTCTCGGCGCAGATCCTCGAACGCATCGAGCCCACAGGTCCGCACGAGGTCGTGGCGAACGGCGTCGAGCCCGCCGAGTGGCTGCAGGCGCCACCGATGGAGCCCGACTGGCTCGCCCGCGTGCCGCGGTCGCGCGCCGTCTACGTCGGCACGCTCGACAGCCGGCTCGACGTCGAGGGCATCGCCGCGTTCGCTCGCGCGCGGCCAGACGTGCACACGGTGCTGCTGGGGCCCCTGCCCGACGCGTCGTACATCGCGCCGCTGCGGGCGCTCGCCAACGTCCACGTGCACGGCAGCGTGGGGCGCGCCGAGCTCATCGCGACGCTGCGGAACTGCGATCTGGCGCTCGTCTCGCACAGACGCACACCGCTGACCGAGGCGATGAGCCCGCTGAAGCTCTACGAATACCTCGCGGCGGGCCTGCCGGTGCTGTCCATCGACCTGCCTCCGGTGCGGGGCATCAGCGACCGCGTGTGGCTCACGCCCGCGGTGCCCGACTTCATCGACGTGGTGGATGTGGCGCTGGAGGCGGGACAGGCCGACGAGGCCGCGCGCGTGGCCTTCGTCGAGGCGAACTCGTGGACCGCCCGCCACGAGCGGATCATCGCGCTCGCCCGCGGCGCCTGACGCCGGCGGTGTTTCGCGCGTGTCACACGCGCCCGAAGCCTGTGTAAACAGGTGGTGACGACCCTGGCCTCTGCCGGGAGGCGAGGCTAGCGTGGCCTTCGCGAGGCGGGATCGCATCGACAAGGCACTGGGGCCGGTGGGCCCCGGTTTGCGCGTTCGGTTGCGTTCTTTGGGGGTGCGCCCGTGTCATCTGCTTTTCTCGATCTTCGTTCCACAGCCCGGCCTGCGTCACCGGTCGAGCTCTTCTCTTCTGTCGCCGAGATCGCGCCACAGCCGCGCAGGCTGGGCTGGCGACGCCGTCTCGCCTGGGGGATGATCGCGACGGATGCTGCGGCCATCGCGGTCGCCGTGTTCACCGCCCAGCTGCTGCGGTTCGGTGATCCCGTACGCGCGGCGGGCGGCTGGAGCGCCGACGTCGCGTACGCGCTGACCAGCCTCGTGCTCATCGTCGTGTGGCTCGTCGCGCTCGCCGCGACGCGCAGCCGGCTGCTGCGAAACATCGGCACCGGAATGGTCGAGTACCAGCGCGTGCTGCAGTCGACGCTGTTCACGTTCGGCGCGTTCGCGATCGTCGCCTACCTCTTCCAATGGCAGACCGCGCGCGGGTACCTGGCGATCGCGCTGCCCCTCGGGCTGGTGCTGCTTCTCCTCGCGCGCGGTCTCTGGCGCACCTACCTGCATGCGCTCCGGCGTGTGGGGCGGTGCATGACAGGCGCGATCGTCGTCGGCGGCCGGGAGGACGTGGTGCGGGTGCTGTCGCAGCTGCGCAGCCACTACCGCATCGGGTATCGCGCGATCGCCGTGAGCATGCCGGGCCAGCCGGGCGCGCTCCCCGGTCCCGCCGAGGCGACCGCCGGCGTGCTGCCGTTCGTGCCGCTCGACGACGTCGCCCGGGTATCGAAGCGTCGCCGGGCGCGCGCGGTCATCGTCGCGGGGAGCCTCCCCGGCGGCAACGACGCCATCCGCCGGCTCGGCTGGGACCTCGAGAACTCGCAGGTCGAGCTCATCCTGATGTCCCGGCTCACCGATGTGGCGGGTCCACGCATCCACATGCGGCCCATCAACGGCCTGCCGATGGTGCACGTCGACCTGCCGCGATATTCGGGCTACAGCCACACCGTGAAACGGCTGTTCGACGTCTCTATCGTCACGGTCGCGCTGGTGCTGCTGTCGCCGGTGTTCGCCGCGATCGCGGTGGCGGTCCGCCTCGACAGCCCGGGCCCCGTGGTCTTCCGCCAAGAGCGCGTCGGAGCGCACGGCACGCGGTTCACCATGCTCAAGTTCCGCTCCATGGTCGTCGACGCCGAGGCGCGACTGGCGCAGCTGCAGGCGCTCGACGAGGGCAACGGCGTGCTCTTCAAGATGAAGCACGACCCTCGCGTCACCCGAACGGGCCGCTTCCTCCGTGCCTATTCGCTCGACGAGCTGCCGCAGCTGTGGAACGTGCTGCGCGGCGATATGAGCCTCGTCGGGCCGCGTCCGCCGCTGCCGAGCGAGGTCGAGCAGTACGAGGGACCGGTCAGTCGCCGGCTGCTCACCCGCCCGGGCATCACCGGCCTCTGGCAGGTCAACGGCCGCTCCAACCTCTCGTGGGAGGACAGCGTGCGGCTGGATCTCTACTACGTCGAGAACTGGTCCATCACCGGCGACATCGTCGTGCTCGCCAAGACCGTCAAAGCCGTGCTGCACAGCGACGGCGCGTACTGACACTCACCCGAGAGGTCGTATGACTCATGCCAGGTCTCATCGTCCAGGAATGGATCGAACGCTCAGGAGGCGCCGAACAGGTGCTCGATGCGTTCCGCGTGGCCCTGCCCGACTCGCGCATGTTCGCCCTGTGGAGCGACGATGGCGAGCGGTTCCCGCGCAGCACCGTGAGCGAATCATGGATGGCGCGCACGCCGCTTCGCCACCACAAGGCGATGGGGCTGCCCCTGATGCCGGCGACGTGGCGTGCGGCGAAGGTCCGGTCGCTGCCGGACTGGGTGCTCACGAGCAGCTACGTGTTCGCGCACCACTGCGACTTCGGAACACGCCGTGAGGGTGTCCCCAAGTTCTCGTACGTGCACTCGCCGGCCCGGTACCTGTGGGAGCCCGAGCTCGACGGGCGCGGGAGCTCTCCGGCGCTCGCCGCCGCCCGCAGCGCGCTCAAGCGCGTGGACCGCGGGGCGGCGGCGCACGCCGGCGACCTGGCGGCGAACAGTGAGTTCGTGCGCCGCCGCATCCAGCGCTCGTGGGGGCGCGACGCGCGGGTCATCCACCCACCGGTGAAGGCGCGCGAGATCATCGACGGCGGCGATTGGGCGGGGGCGCTCACCGCCCAGGAGGCGGCGGTGCTCGAAGCCCTCCCGGAGCGCGGCTACCTCATGGCGGCTTCGCGCCTCGTGCCGTACAAGCGCCACGATGCGGTGATCCGCATGGGCGATCGGCTGGGAGTACCCGTGGTGGTCGCGGGCACGGGTCCGGAGCGCGACCATCTCCAGGCGCTGGCGGAGTCGGCCTCCGTGCCGGTTCACATGCTCGGCTTCGTGTCGGACGCCTTCATGCGGGCGCTGTTCCAGCGGGCGCTCGCCTTCGTGTTCCCGCCGGTGGAGGACTTCGGCATCATCCCCGTCGAGGCCATGGCCGCGGGGTGCCCGGTCATCGTCAACCGCGTCGGCGGCGCTGCGGAGTCCGTGGTCGACGGTGTGACCGGTTTCACCGTCGACCCCGACGACCCCGTCGAGCTCGCCGCCGCCGTGGCCGGCCTCGACCGCATCGATCCCGCGGCCGCGCGGGCTCGCGCCGCCGAGTTCGACATCTCGCGCTTCATCGCGGACGTGCGGACGTGGGTGCTGAGGGAGGACGCGACGGATGCTGCGCCACCGGCCGCCGCCGCGGCACCCGCGACCGACCGCGACCCGTCGTCGGTTCGTGTGTCGGCCTGACGTTCTCGAACGACCTAGGCCGGGGCGGGCTCCGGCAACGTACGGCCGAACAGCGCGGCTTCGGCGTGCGGGTAGCCGGAGCCCCAGTCGGCGCGGCGGCGCCACACCGTCGACCACGGCCGGTTCGGGCGCCGTGTCAGCGACTCGAGCCCCGCGCGTACGGCGACACCGGCCTTGAGCAGCAGCACCCCGACGGCGGCCCGCCGTCGCGGCCAGGTCTTCTCGAGGTAGGTGACCTTGCCGGCGAGCACCATCGAGCCCTTCGATGAGCCCGCAGAAGACCCGCCCACGGCATGGACGATTGCGGCCGGCGGATACACGACCCGTGCCATGCCCCGAGCGGCGGCCCGCATGCTGAACTCGGCGTCCTCGCCGTAGAGGAAGAAGTCCTCGTCCATGCCGCCGAGTTCGGCGAAGTCGTCGCGGCGGATGAGCAGCAGGCATCCGGTGATGATCGGCACCTCGCGGATCGTGTCGCGCTGCCAGGTGCCCAGCGACTCGGGGTCGAACACGCGCGAGTGCTTGAACACGGTCGAGAGCATCGTGGCGTACATGGTGAGTGACCACAGCGTGGGGGCGCCCCAGCACGACGACGGCTCGAGCGTGAGATCCTCGCGCAGCGTGCGCCCGCCGACGATGCGGTACTGCGGGTTCTCGCGGGCGAAGGCGATCAGCCGCGGGAGGGACTCCTCGAGCATGACCGCGTCGGGGTTGAGCAGGAGCACGAACTCGCCGCGGGCGAGCGCCACGCCGCGGTTGACCGCGCGCGCGAACCCGAGGTTCTCGCCGGCCTCGACGACGTCGATTCCCGGGTGCGCGGCGCGCAGCGCGGGGGCACTGCCGTCGCGAGAGCCGTTGTCGACCACGACCACCTGCGCGTGGACGCCGCCGAGGTGCGCGAGCACCGAGCCGACGCACGCGACGGTGTCGTCGCGGGTCTCGTAGTTGACGATGACGACGGTGACGTCGGGTGTCTGCACGAGCGGTCCTCCAGGGCTGTCGCGACGGGTGCCGGCGCTCAGAGCGGAACCGGCGCCAGGCCTTCGGTCCGCGCCGCGCGCCAGCGCCGCGCGGTGTCGAGGGTCGACGGGCGGATCGCGTCGGCGTCGCACACGACGGCGAGTCCGCGGTCGCCGAGGAACCGTGCGAGATCCTGCTGGTGCGCGTCGACGTGCTCCCCGTGCTCGACCGAGCGCGGTGCCAGCACCGGCACCTTGCCGGCGGAGAGCGCGGCCAGCGCGGTGCCGGTCCCGGCGTGACCGATGACGACGTCGGCGCGTTGCAGGGCGGTGGCGAGCTCGCTCGACGGCAGCGACGCGACCGCGTCGAGGGGGAGGTCCGACACGTCCGTGGCGCCGACCTGCCACAGCGTCTCGATGTCGCCATGGAGGTGGTCGAGCGCGGCGCGGGCGCCGTCGACGAGCCGACGGTATCCGAAGTCGCCGTTGCCGCCCACGGTGACCACGGCACGGCGGATCGGTGCGGGGTCGTCGACGGGCTCGACGCGGAAGCCGTCGAACACCGACAGTGCGTAGCGCCAGCGGGCGTTGACGGCATGCGGGTACTGCACGTACCGGTCGACCCACGGCACCCGTTCCATCACCTTGCCCGTCGCCGAGATGCCGGTGACGCGGGTCGCGCTCTCGATGTAGGTGAACGGCAGCCGCCGCGCCGACGCGGGCACGAGGGCCGACAGTGCGATCTGGGCGCCGGTGCTGATGACGCGGTCGACCCGGTGGTCCTTCATCGCCTGCAGGGCGATGCCCGTGTCGCGCATGACGCCGGCGTAGTCGCGCGGCGGCCGGGTGGGCACGTGGTACACCGTCTGCCCTTCGAGCAGCGACCGGCTCTGCGCGGTGTCGTCGGTCAGCCACACGACGTCGTCGCCGTCGGCGACGCGCGGGGCGAGCATCGTGAGCTGCGTGAGGTGGCCGCCCGAGATCGCGACGAGGAGCGTTGTCATGGTGCGGCCTCCACGAGGGTGTTCCAGGCGATCTCGGCGATCACCTGCTGCCCCGCCACGGACGGGTGGAAATGGTCGATCGCCGAGATCTCGGCGGGCGAGAACTCGTAGTCGAAGACGGCGCCGCCGTCTGAGGTGCAGGCGCTGTCAGCGGCGCAGGCCTCGGCGATGACCGCGTTGAACTCGTCGGTGCGTGCGGCGACGGCGTCGCGCCGCTCGGTGGCGGCCGCGTCGGTGGCCGCCGCGTCGCCCAGCAGGTTGCTGCAGGACGGGCTGCTGTCCCAGATCTGTCGGGTGCCCTCGTCGTCGCGGCCGACCTCCCACAGTCGGTAGAGATCGGGGATCGACAGCGCGAGCACGCGGGCGTCGGGAAGGCCGGCGCTCAGCGCGGTGAGCAGCGCGGTGTACGACGCGCGGAAGTCGTCGACGCTCGTCATCCCCTCGACGTCAGCGTCGCACACGTCGTTTCCGCCGAGCAGCACGAGCACGAGCTCGGGCTGCGCGGCGATCACCTCGTCGACGCGGGCGACTGCGTCGGCGACGGTGCCGCCGTCCTTCGCGGCGTTGACGGTGTCGGGAACGCTTCCGGACGCCGCGCCGATGCGCATCGCGATCGAGCCGACCGCGGGATCGTCACCGGTCGCCCAGCTCGCGGCGGTGCAGCGTCCCGGCTGCCCGCACGCGTTCACCCCCAGGGTCATCGAGTCGCCGAGGGCGCCGATCGAGGCGACGTCCGACAGCGTCGGATTCGTTTCGAGTTCTGCGAGGTCGACCGGCTCCGGCGCGGGTGCTCCCGCACAGGCGGTGAGCACCGCCAGGAGGAGCGCGATCGCGGCGGTCGTCGCTGTACGTCTTCTTCTCATGCCATCACCCGGCTCGTGTCGTCGCGGTTCCAGGTCGAGGTGCGCGCGCGGGCGATGTCGCGACGGGCGAGCACGTTGGGGAGCGTCCAGCTCACGCAGTACACGGCGAACGGCACCCACAGGCGAGGCCTCACCGCGACCCGCCGCACCAGCCCACCCCGCGTACGCGCGGTGGGCCGGTCGGCGTACTCGTGCTGCGCGCCGTCGGGCAGCTCGCGGTTGCCGCGCGCGATGCGCACCGAGCGGCGCACGTGCGTCCGCATGTCGGCGGCCGAGCGCACGCTGAACGAGTGATCGGCGAGCGTCGCGCGCTCGGCGGGTGCGAACAGCTGCTGCACGAACCGGTCGTCGGCGATGACGTCGGGCCACGCGTCGAACCGCGCACGACCGGCGGCCGTCATCGCGTACACCCCCGACCCGATGTGTCCGCGACGGCGGTAGTCGCTGAGCTCCCAGATGCGATAGTGCTGGCGAACGAGCCACGACGCCGCCGACGTGTCGACGTTCAGTCGCGGCGAAGCGACCTCGACACCGGGCTCATCGAGCGCATCGGCGAGGGCCAGCAGCGCTCCGGGGTCGATCAGCACGTCCGCGTCGAGATACACACGCGGGAATACGGATGCTGCGTCATCGCCGGCCTGCAGAGCCGCGATCTTCGAAGCACGCGGCGTCTCGACCATGCGCACACCGTCGTACGAAAGCGCCCGCGCAACGGTGTCGTCGGTGCAGCCGTTCGCCGCGACGACGACTTCGAATTCGTCCCGCCGGTCCGGCGCGCACAGCGCTCCCAGCACACGGTCGATCACCGCGCCCTCGTCGTGCGCCGGGATGATGACGCTCAGCCGCGGGCTCACCGCACAGCCTCCGGGGTCGATGCCGGCTCCGGGGCGCTCACCGGCTCCGGCCTCCATGCCGGCTTCGGCGCGGACGCCTTGCGCGAGCCCTCCGTGTACACCCACGCGGCGACGGCGAGCAGCATCATGTGCACGAGGAACGACTGGAAGAAGCCGAACGCGTCGAAGAAGAAGAGTGCCGCGCTGTACCCGGCGATCGAGACCGCGAGGGCGAAGGCGAGGAGGGCGTGACGCGGCTCAGCCGCCCAGCGCAGGGCGTAGACGATGAGCATGACGACGGGCGCGAGCATGAACACCGCGTAGCCGATGACGCCGAGCGCGCCGGCCTCCATCAGGATTCCGAGCACCTGGTTGTCGAGGATGAACGAGTTCGCCTCGTCGCCCACGACGACTCGGCTGCCGAAACCCTGCCCGAAGAACGGGTACTGCCGCACTTCGACGAACGCGGGTTCCAGGTCGGCGAGCCGCCCGGCCCCCGCCATTCCCGCCGATGTGTACTGCGACGCGATCAGGGTGTCGACATCGAGGAACGACAACAGCATGGACTCGACCTGCGCGGGCACGACGAACATCGCCAGCAGCAGTCCCGGCACCGCGAAGGCCAGGAGCAGCAGGGCGACCTTGGGCCGCAGCACCAGAGCGATCAGGAACATCACGCCCATGACGACGACTGCGGTGCGCGAGATGGCGGCGATGATGCCGCCGAACACGAGGAACGTGCCGATGCCGTAGACGATGCGCCGGTTCCAGATGTTCCGCGGCCAGATCGCGTACTTGGCCAGGTAGATGAGGATCGGCAGGAACATGCAGAGCATGACCGCGAGGGCGATCGGATGCTGCGCCGATCCGTATGCGCGATTCACACCGGCCCGCGTGGCGTCGCCGCCGTCCTCGCGCAGCACCATCAGGGGCAGGAAGTTCGCGAGCATCAGGAACACGTTGGTGCGCGCGACCCGCTCGATGACGGCGAAGAAGGCCACGATCACGGCCATCCACGCGAGCATCATCACGAAGCCCTGGACGATGCGCTCGCTCGTGAGCAGCTGGCGCACGGAGAAGAACACCGACAGGAGGACGCCGAGCTGGAAGAAGCCCGACAGGGCAGTCGTGGCCAGCCCCTCGTTCACGAGCCGCATGCCATTCGCGATGAACGACACCAGCAGGGTCGCGAGGAAGATGCCGAGCGGCCAGCCGAAGGCGACGGGCCGCCAGCGGCGCGACCGGTCGAACAGGAACGCGAGCCCGAGCGCGACGATCGCGACGAAGATCATGAGGCGGTACGCCTCGAGTGCGAACGGCAGCGGGATCGGCAGCGCGTAGCGACGAGCCGGAATGAACATGATGGTCGCCGCGAGCAGGAACAGCAGCGCCGGCCACGTGAACAGGATGCGCCGCAGCAGCACGACGAGCGCGATGCCGAGGAGGGCGGCGCCCATCGCGATGGGCGGGAGGAAGATCACCCCGGCGATCACGATCGCGGCGAAGAGGATCGCGATCCCGGCGACGGCGGCCCAATGGGGCCGTGCTCCGTCGCCGGGCGCGATCTCGCCGGCTGGCGCGTCGGTCTCGTCCGCGGGTGCGTGCGCGGTGCGGGTCGACATGTCGGTGCTCCGGGGAGGTGCCGTCGACGCCTACGCGGTCTCGTCCTCGCGCGAACCGCGGCCGGATCGGCGCGACGGCGGGCCGGCTCCGACCAGCTCGCCTACTTCGGCGTCGAGCGCGATGTCGTCGGCGCTCTCCGCAGGAGTGGCGGGCGCAGCATCCGTCTCACCCTCCGGCTCGTTCGCCGCATGGGCCGTGTCCTCCGCGCGAGCGGCCTTGCGTCTGGCGGAGCGTGAGCGCAGACCGGCGATGATGAACACCAGGACGACGAACGCGAGGAAGACGCCCACGAACGTGACGACGACGGGGATCGCGGGGTTGGACGAGTCGCCCTCGACCGCGGGGCTCGCGCCGAGCGGCTCGAGCAGCACCCGCAGCTCGGGTGCCAGCTGCTGCTCGTCCTGCTGGGCGACGACGTAGGTCGTGAAGGCGGCCGCCGCGGCTCGCGAGATCTCCTCGGCGCGGTCCGCGGTCTCGGCGGTGCCGACCGCCTCGAGCACCGGCAGGTTGTACCGGCCGGGGAACCGCTCGTCACCGGTGGGCTGCGTCGTGCGGCGCAGCGCGCTGATCGACTCGGTCTCGCTGTCGAGCGTGCCGATCTCGGCCTCGACGGCATCCTGGATGATGTCGCTCGACAGGATGTATGCGTACACGAGCGCGGTCGACGACATGTCGATGACCTGCGGGTCGGACGTGCCCTGTTCGATCGGGACGCCCGGCACCTCGGCCTGGTAGAGCCGGTCGGATTCGCTTGTGAGCAGCATGGTGGTCGCGGCCGACCACGTCTGCTGGGCTCTCGAGACGACCTGGCCGTCGACGACCGCGAAGCCGGCGAAGAAGGCGGCCACCGCGGCAACGAGAGCGCCGAAAGCGAGCAGCCACTTGTAGTTCCACAGCACTTGCAGGTACTTCGGAGTCTCCATCAGACACCTCTCTCCGTGTGCTTCCGGACGCAGACCGCCCGAAACCCCCAGCACGTCATCGGGCCGTCCGCGTCGCACACCGGATCCCAGAAACGTGGTGTCGCGACAAGACTTGCTCTGCCATGGTCGCCCCGGATTGTTAACGGCGCCCTGTGCCTTTGTTGCACGGGTGTAAAGACTGGGCGACATTCGACGGCCCGGGTTGTGCCGCTTCGAAGGGCTCCCACAGAGTGGTCAGCGAGAGCCCGGCACGGCTCCTATGGAGGCGGGCCTCGTCCTGGGGGAGGTGGCGTTCTGGCAGTCCTGTACAGCTTCCCGTTCGCGCTCGGCTCGCCCGGCATCGGGTGGACCGCGTGGAACCAGGCGAACGAACTGGTACGCGCCGGCGTCGACGTGCACGTCGTCGCGGCGTCAATAGCGAGACCGGTCGAGGGCGCGGCATCTGTGCGCACGACGCTCACCGTGCGCGGCCGGCGCGTCCCGCACCGCCTGGTCGGGCGCAGTCGTGCCATGCGCATCCACGACGCTGTCACCGCGGGCCTCGTCGGGCGGTTGCTCGACGGCGGTGCCGACGACGTCGTGCACGCGTGGCCGCTGGCGTCCGCCCGCACGCTGAGGGTGGCGCGCCGACGCGGCATCCCGGGCGTGCGTGAGGTGCCGAACACGCATACCGCGCACGCGTACGAGGTCGTCGCGCGCGAGTACGCGGCGCTCGGTCTCGAACCCCGCCGCGGCGAGAGCCACACCGTCGACCCGCACCGGCTCGCCATCGAAGAGAGCGAGTACGCGGCTGCCGCCGGACTGCTCGTTCCGAGCGAGGCCGTCGCCGACACGTTCCTGGCGCGCGGGTTCGCTGACGACCGGCTGTTGAGGCACCGCTACGGCTGCACGGTGAGCGCGCCGCCCGCGCGCGACACCGACGGGCCGTTCACCGCCGTGTTCCTCGGCCGGGGCACCCCGCGCAAAGGCCTGCACACGGCGCTGCAGGCGTGGACGGCCTCGAAAGCCGCGACCGAGGGGCGCTTCCTGATCTACGGCCTGCTCGACGAGGACTACGCCGCGTACCTGGCGCCGCTGCTCGCGCACCCGAGCGTGGAGGTGCGGGGCGTCACGTCGGAGCCAATGCGCGTGCTGGCCTCGGCTGATGTGCTGCTGCTCCCGTCTGTGGAGGAGGGCAGCGCGCTCGTGACATACGAGGCGCAGGTGGCGGGGTGCGTCCCGCTGGTGTCGACCGCCGCGGGTGCGGTGATCGACGAGGGCGTGACCGGACTCACGCACGACGTCGGCCAGGTAGACGTGCTGACGGCGCAGCTCGACCTGCTGGTGGAGCGCCCGGAGGTGCTCGCCTCGATGTCGCGCGTGGCGATGGCGCGGGCCGACGAGCTGAGCTGGGCGTCGGCCGCGCAGGCGACGCTCGCTGCCTACCGACAGGCCGCGCGTCTGGTGAGGGGATCGACGGATGCCGCGGCCTGAGGACGTGACCCTCGCGATCTGCACCCGCGAGAGGCCGGAGATGCTCGCCGCGGCGCTCGCCTCGTTCACTGCGGTGACCCCGCCGGGGGTGCAGATCCTCGTGGTCGACTCGGCGTCGACCACGCCGGCCACCTGGGAGGTGGCCGACGCCGCGGGCGTCGACTACGTGCGCAGCGACATCAAGGGGCTCTCGATCGCCCGCAACCTCGCGCTCGAGACGAGCCGGCGCCCGATCGTGGTGTTCACCGACGACGACTGCGCCGCAGTCGAGGGCTGGATGGCGCCGATCCTCGAGGGATTCGACGATCCGACGGTCGGTGCGGTGACGGGACGGATGCTGGACCACACGCTCGTCGGCACGCAGCAGGCGCCACCCCCGCGGCGCTTCACCCGCACGATCGAGGGCATCGATGCCGGTCACGGCGCGATCATGGCCTTCCGGCGCGACCAGCTCGTCGCGCTCGGCGGCTTCGATCCGGTGCTGGGGGCGGGGCGCCGCCTCGCCGGCGCGGAGGACCTCGACATGTTCTGCCGCGTGCTCGACGACGGCGGGCACATCGTCTACGACCCGTCATGCGTCGTGCATCACGTGCACACGCGCGCCGACGATGCGTACACGCAGCTGCACCACGGCTACGGACTCGGCCTCGGCGCGCTCACCACGAAATGGGTGCGGCTGCGCGCAGGGGTGGGCCTGCGCCTCTTCGCGGTGGTCGCGAAGCGCACCCTGTCGCGCGCGGTGCACAACCGGCGCGAGCTTCGGCGCCGGGATGCCGACCTCGCGCTGTTCCGCGGATTCCTCGCCGGGTTCTTCACCGCCGTGCGCTTCGCGCTCGACGGGCGCGTCTTCGTCGACGACGACCCGCCGACGCCGATCACGCTCGGCGTCGCGACGCACGGAGGAGAGCAATGAGCCCGCACCCCGAACTCGCCCGGCGGGCGCAGCTGATCAGCTCGCTCGACGAGAAGTACGTGTCGAATGCGGTCACGTTCGCCGCGATGCACGCCGCCGGCACGATGATCGTCGACGGCACACCGCTGCGCGGGCCCGACGGCGCCCTCGACCGCGCCGCGATCCGCAGCCGCGTCGAGCGGCTGAGCTGGTTCGCGCCGGCGATGCGGCAGCGGCTCGTCCCGACGCCGCTGCGTCTCACGACGCCGGCGTGGGTGCCGGTGACGACCCTCGACCTCGACTACCACGTCCGATTCCACGACGGGATCGAGCCCGACGACCCGACGCGCGTCGAGCGGTTCACGGGGCGCCTGAGCCCGACGATGGACCCGTCGCGGCCGCTGTGGGACTTCGAGTTCGTCGAGCTCGACTCCGGGCGGGTGGCGATCGTCATGCGCTACCACCACGTGGTCGGCGACGCGATGTACGGCCTGCGCATCGGCGACGTGATCGCCGGTACCACGCCGTCGCCCGAGCCGCCGCAGCCGGGCGAAGCGCAGCGCGCCGAGCTCGGCATCCCGCCCCGCAACGGCGTCGAGGTGCTCGCTCTCGCGTTCGCCCAGTGGCGCGAGCGCAACCCGGGCCTGCGGCGGGCGTGGAGGGCGTACTGGCGCAAGTCGTTCCGCATGCGGCTGCGGCGCTGGGGTGGGCGGCTGCTGCGCCCTGTCAAGAATGCGCGCATCGCACGCACCGGCCTCCTCGCCGACGTGCGGGAAGGGCGCAGCTCCGCGTACGAGGCGGTCGACCTCGCCGCCGCCACCCGGCGCGCGTACAAGCTCGGCGGCACCGTGAACGACCTCGTCACGGCCGCCACCCTCATCGCGATGGCCCGGCAGCGCCCCGCCGCCGAGACCCTGTCGATCCTTGTGCCGATCTCGCGACGCGGGGCTGGTGACGGCGGCGTGCGCAACGACATCAGCGTCGTGAAAGTGTCGGTCGCAGCATCCGCTCCGGTCGAAGAAATCGTGCCGAGCGTGCGCGCGCAGGTGCAGGCGGCGGTGGACTCCGGCGGCTCGGTGGTCGAGGGCGCCGAGGACTGGGTGGGCTACGCCACCTCGGTCACCTGGGGCCGCGACGAGCGGTTCTTCGGCACCGCTCCCGTCGAGACGGTGACCGGATGGCCGGCGGGCGACCTGCGCGACGAGGTCGCGTGCCTGGCCTGCTCGTACCGCCGCGACCTCGTGATCAGCGTGACGGCGCGCGAGTCGGTCGATCTTCCCGCGCTCATGGCGGTCTATCGTGAGCTGCTGGCGCCGATTCAAGTGACGGTGGCGGATGCTGCGGGGGCGGCGCGATGAGCCGTCTCCGGGGTGCGCTCGGGTCGGTCCTCGACCCCCGCACGCTGCTGCATGCGCTGCGCCTGGCGCATTTCCACGGCTACTCGTTCGTGCGGCAGGTGCCCCTGATCCGGACCGGGCCGGGGGTCTCGATGGCGCCGAACGTGTCGTTCCGCAACGGTGAGCGCATCTCGATCGGCGCGGGCACGCACATCGGCGAGTTCAGCCTGATCTGGGCGGGCAACGAGACCGGTCGCATCGAGATCGGCGAGAAGTGCCTGTTCGCGCCGCACGTGATGGTGACGGCGTCGAACTACGGCGTCGAGATGGGGCCGGTCGCGATCATGGATCAGCCCAAGATCGAGCGCGATGTGGTGATCGGCGCCGGCGCCTGGCTGGGCGCGAACGTGGTGGTTCTGGCGGGCGTGACGATCGGCGAAGGCGCCGTGGTCGCGGCCGGGGCGGTGGTGACGAAGGACGTTCCGGCGTTCTCGATCGTCGGAGGGGTTCCGGCGCGGGTCATCGGCGAGAGGCCCTCGGGCCAGGAAGCGGGGACGAGCAGTGGGGAAGCTCAGAAGGAGAGAGTCGAATAGGGCGATGCGCGTCGCCGGACTCGCGGTGGGGACCGCGGTCGTGGTGGCGCTCGTAGGCGGCGGCATGGCGTCCGCCTCGTTCGGGGCCGGCGACGAGCCGGGCGTGTACACCGTCAGCTTCCGGTCGACGGCGGGATTGGATGCTGCGCTGGAGGGCATCGCGGCAGAGCCCGACGCGGTCTACGACAGCGTCGTGAAGGGTTTCAGCGGGTATCTGACGGCCGACGAGGTCGCCCTGCTGCGGGTGTCGTCGACCGTGCGGGGGATCTCGGCGAACAAGGTCGTGACCGGTGCCGCGCAGACGGTGCCGCCGGCCGTGGGAACGGTGGAGGCCGACGTGCCGCCGACCAGCGCCACGTCGGCGGGCGCCTGGGACGGACCGGGGCTCGCCATCGTCGACTCGGGCGTGAGCGTGCACACCGACCTCAACGTCGCCCGGCAGATCAACTGCTTCGGCAGCGGCGACGGCACCGACGCGAACGGCCACGGCACAGGTGTGGCCGGCGCCGCGGCGGCGATCAACAACAGCGTGGGGCTCGTCGGCGTCGCGCCGGGCGCACCCATCACCTCGGTCCGTGTGCTCGACAACAAGATGCAGGGCACGCTCGCCACCCTCATGTGCGGCCTCGAGTGGGTGATGGAGAACCACGAGCGCTACGACATCGCTGTGATGAACATGAGCATGCAGTTCGGCCAGGCAGACGACGGCAACTGCGGGTACACCAACGGCGACGTCATCCACCAGGCGATCTGCGCGCTCGTCGAGGACGGCGTCGTCGTGGTGGCGGCCGCGGGCAACTCGACGCGCGACCTGGCGCAGTACTCGCCGGGCAACTTCGACGAGGTGATCACCGTTACCAACGTCGCCGACTACGACGGCAAGCCGGGCTCGCGCGGCGCGAAGACGTGCACCGAGTCGAATGCCCCGGTCGATGACACGATCAACCCGAAGAGCAATTGGGCGGTGAGTGCCGCCGACCGCGCGCACACGATCGCCGCGCCGGGTACGTGCCCGTACTCGACGAAGAAGGGCAACCGGTACGGCTACATCGCGTCGGGCACGAGCATGTCGGCGGCGGTGATGTCGGGCGTTGTGCTCGCCTGCTTCGCCGAGGGGTCATGCGAGGGGCGCACCCCGCGCGAGGTGTTCCAGATCGTCGAGGGGCAGGCGCAGGCCGCGGCGACCACGCGGGGCAAGCGCTTCGCGGGCGACCCGCTCAGCCCGATCTCGGGCCGCTACTCGGGCTGGCTCGCGTCGACGGTGCCCACCGGCACCACGCCGACGCCGACGCCGACGCCGACCCCGACCCCGACTCCGACTCCGACTCCGACGCCGACTCCGACGCCGACCCCAACCCCGACGCCGACCCCAACCCCGACTCCGACGCCAGATGCACAGGCGCCGTCGGCGACGATCACGGCGCCCGCCGACGGTTCGACGGTCTCGGGCAACGTCACCGTGCGGGTCACGGCCGGCGACAACGTGGCGGTCACGGGCGTGACGCTGTGGTCGGGCACGACGAAGCTCGGCACCCTGACGAAGCAGTCCGACGGCTCGTGGGGCGGCACTCTCCCGTCGCGCAGCTATCCGAACGCGACCTACTCCGTGCACGCGCGCGCGGTGGACGCCGCGGGCAATACGGGTTACAGCCCGACGATCTCGCTGACGCTACGCAACTGACGCGGACGGTCGCTCAGAACGGTGCCGCGGGCTCATCGCTGGGGAGGAAGACGACGCGCGGGGTCGGGGTGTCGATGTACGACCTGCCGGACGGGCTCGTGAACTCGAGCACTCCGCCGGGCAGCTGGCGGACCTTCCACTCCGTCGCGTGCCTCAGCATGTGGTGTCGTTTGCATTGACAGGCGAGATTGCACAATGCGGTCTCCCCGCCGAGTGCGTGATCGTGCGTGTGGTCGTGGTCGCACAGTCGCGCTGGTCTGCGGCACCCGGGTGTTCGGCAATGCCGGTCGCGGGCGTTGAGGAATCTCTTCTGCGCCGGGCTGACTTCGTAGCGATCGACGGCCAGCACGATGCCGGTGACCGGGTCGGTCATGACGCGATCCCACCCGGGCGCATCGCCCGCCAGCCGCTTGGCGGTCTCGGAATCGATGGGGGAGATGCCATCGAGCTCGGCGCCGCCGGTCGTGACTCCGGTCATCGTCGTGACCGGGATGGTGATCTGCACGCGGGCCCGGATCGCACCGAGTCCGCCAGGGGTCTTGTCGAGCATCGGATCGATGAAGGGCGATCCCGTGAGGAGCATGTCGGCGACCAGATCGGCCCTGACCTGATCGATCGTCCGCTCGTCGAACCAGACCTCTGTCTCCCCCTCGGCGCCGTAACCGCCAACCCCGACATCGCCGACCCCGGCACCGCCGACTCCTGCACAGCCAGCCCCCGAACCTTCGGCCCGGGCGCCGTCGGTGGGATCTGACGAATCAGACTTTCCGGCGTCCGCCGCGAACGCTCCTGACTCATCAACTTGGGCGGACGTCGTCCGAGCGGCGGCGGCCTTCTCCCGTGCCTCGGCGACCTCGCGCCGGTGCGCGGTGTCGGTCTTCTTGATCAGCTTGGCCTGCTGGGTGGTGCGGTCGAGGATGCCGTGGGCGATGACCGTGGGCAGCAGGTGGTTCAGAAGCGACATTCCGTCGTCGAGGTCGGTCACCCAGATGCGGCGGCCAAGCATCGCCAGATCGTGCCGCTCCTGCATCGTGCGCGGGTTGAAGATGTCGCCCTGGGAGCGGGCGAAGGCGCGGGTGCGCGCCGCGGTCGTCGTCTCGGCGTAGCCAAGCACAGTCTGCTCGAAGGCGGCGCGGGCGGACGGCTCATCGATCACGCGCCCGATGTCGACGATTGCAGTCGCGTGCGCTCGTGTGATGCGTCCCTCCTCGAGCGCGGCGAGCGTCGACTCGAACGATGTCGCGAGCACGTGCGCATCCCAGAGGTGGGACTGCATCGTGCGGTCGTTCATCCGCACCGCCATCCCCAGCTCGGCCGCCATCGACCTCAACGGCATTTCGCGGAGCTTGGACGCGGCCGAAGGAATGCGTGCCGTCTGCACCTCGGCGATCTCCCACGCCTCGGCCAGCAATCGCGTCCGTCTGGCATACAGCGCCGACTCGTCGGCCTGGATTCGGCGCAGCTCGTCGGCGAGGGTGCCGGCGCGTTGCGCCTCCGCCTCGTCGAGTTCCACGTCGTCCACGTCGTGCCTTCCGTCGCGCGGGTGCGCGATCCGTTACGTCGCGCGGTGGTGCGCGACCTGGTCCCCACGAGGGGCAGCACCCGTCCTGCGCGCCGGAGGCACGCGGTGATCGAACCATCAGATCGGTTCCGGATCACCAGCTTCTTCGTCTACGCCCATCATGACAGGGACCTCCGACATCGCCCCGGCGGCAACGGCGGCCGGGCACGCACGTCCGAGCCCGGGGCACCAGCCCCACAGCCTCCGGGGAGCGAACGACACAACGCCCTCTCCTACCCGACTGTGTCAGAGGGCGTCACCCGACATTCGGAACGGGCGCAGGGGCTCTCGGCCCGGAGGAGGGAGTGATCGAGAGCATGCAGAGACGTGCCTCGCGGCAGGCCCGTTCTGTCTTCGGAGACTCGACCGATTCGGATTGGGTTCGACAGGCGTGGCGGGTCAACGACCTGAGCTTTGAGTGCGCCGCGTCTCGATCTCGGCGTCCAGCACATCCTCGGGAGTGGCCGCGTCCTCGAGCAGCACGCTCTCGTACGCCTGCGCGGCCGCAGGGGTCGCAGCATCCGTCCCGTCCTCGTCCGTCGCCTCGGGGCGGGGCTTGGGCTTGCGCATCTGCTTCACGAAGCCCATGATCTGCGCGACATCACGCCGGTAGGCGGGGATCAGCAGCAGGGGAGCGATCACGATCGCACCCGCGGCGCCCCCGACGACGATCTCGAGGATCGGGATGAGGTCGACGGCGCGCGTCGCGGCGAACGCCGAGCCGAAGGCGAGCAACGCGAACACCAGCGGGCGGAGCACGGGGAACACGATGTCGCTGCCGCGCACGAAGGTGCCGCGGATCGCGAACGCGAAGCCGGGGATGAGGAGCAGGGCCGACAGGATGCCGTAGGTCAGGGCGAGTCCGTAGATCCCGCCCCACCAGATCCCGACGAAGAACCCGACCACGACCAGCGGTCGTGCGACGAGGTCGTAGAGCAGCTGCTGGTGCGAGCGGCCCATGGTGATGAAGAGCCAGCCGCGCACCTTTCCGATGCCCTGGGCGATGCCGGCGATGGCGAGGATGCTGAACAGCGCGGCGGCCTGCTCCCAGCCGGGTCCGAGGAGGATGGCGAACAGCGGCTCCGAGATCGTCGCGAGGATCGCGTAGGTCGGTAGCGTGAGGTAGCCGATGACGAGGAGCGCGCCTCGGATGTACCGGCGGTAGCGGTCGCCGTCGTCCTGCAGCTTGCTGAGCACCGGGAGGGCGACGCGCCCGATGGGCCCGTTCAGCTGCTGCAGGGGCATGAGGAACAGCGCGTACGCCCGCGAGTACTGGCCGAGCACAGCGGGGCCGAGCTGCTGGCCGATGATGACGGTGTCGGCGTTGCGCTCGACGTAGTTGAGCAGCTCGGCACCGAAGATGCTGCCGCCGCGCGACACGAGCGGCACGACGTCGCGGTGGATGCGCGGCCAGCCCGGCCTCGGCTTGATCGCGATCCACAGCATCACGAGCCGCACGACGAGTCCCGTGCCGACCATGAGGATGAGCGCCCAATAGCCCCATCCGAGCAGACCTCCCGCGATGGCCGCCGCGACCCCGCCCACCATCGACACGACGTCGATGCGGGCCAGCAGCGCGAACTTCAGCTCGCGCGTCGCGCGGGCCTGCAGCGGCATGGTGAGCCCGTTGACGATGAGGCTCGGTGCGATCACCAGCGTGATGAGCACGAGCTGCGGTTCGTCATACAGATCGGCGATCAGCGGCGCGCAGGCCGCCAGGATGCCGCCCAGCAGCACGCCGAGCCCGAGCGCGAGCCAGAAAAGGCTTCGCCAGGCGCGCTCCGAGATCTCGCGCGCCTGGATGATCGCGCCCGTGAGGCCGAAGTCGCGGACGAGGTCGATGATGCCCGAGATCGCCGTGACCATCGCGACCAGACCGAAGTCCTCGGGGCTCAAGAGGCGCCCGAGCAGCATGATCGCGGCCATCTGGATGAGGGTCTTGCCCCACATCCCGCCCATGGTCACGACGATGCCGCGCGAGGCGCGGTGAGCGAGGTCGGTCATTTCCAGATCGACTTCAGGTAGGCGTCAGTCGGGACGGGCGTCAGCGCGTCGAACTGCGAGGCGCCCCACGAGTCCATTGAGCTGTCGTGCGTCCACTTGCCGTCGGCGACCGGGTTGCGGGTCACCGCCTGCCCGTACGACACCTTCGTGTTCGTGACGCCGCCCCACTTGCTGCGGTACATCGAGCCGAAGATGTACGAGTCGTTGGCGTAGAGCTGGAAGTCCTCGCCGATGCCGTTGATGGCCTGCGCGAGCGAGGGCGTATCGGCGCCCGAAGGCGTGGGGTAGCGCACGCGGATCGCGGTGGCCTGCGACGTCAGGATGCTGTGATCCACCGTGAGGAATCGCGTGCCCTTGTTCGGGTCGTCGTCGCGCATGCCGCCGATCTGCAGGGCGCAGTTGAGAGATCCGAAGAACGTCGTGTCGCGCACCGTGAGCCCCCGGTACCAGCCCGACCCGTACATCTGCAGGGTGTCGACGTGGTCGGTGGCGCCGGTGGGTCGGAACACCGGTGCTGAGTAGCATCCGTCCCACACACTGTCGGTGAGCACGCAGTCGGCGCCGGCGGCGTACCCCAGCGGGTCGGAGATGTCGGATTTCACGTTGCTCATGACGATCTCGTACGCGCCGACCTCGCGGGTCGTCGCGCCGTACGACGAGGCCATGCTGAGGCCGTCCGACATGACCGACTGCGCCCACGCGCTGCGCGTGCAGTTGGTGAGCAGCACGTCGACGCCGTTGATGCGGGCGAACGTCACGCCGTACACCTCGCGCAGGCGCGCCGGCTCGGTGATGATGACCGAGCCCCAGCCATCGCGCGGTGACACGAGCACGTTCTTCGCCCACTGCGCGCTGCCGAGCCCTTGCAGCACGGCTTTCGACCCCGACGAGGCGCCGAGGCCGGGCAGGGTGCCGGGCCGCACCTTGATGTGCACACCGGCCGCCGCCTGCGACGCGGTCACCGCGAGGAGGGCGGTGCGGATCGCCGCCCACGTGCACGCGACCTCCACCGTCGTGACGGTGTCTTTGATCCAGGGCGTGTGGGCGGGCCAGTGGGTGCCGTTGGGCCCGAACGAGCGCACCACCGCCGGCCGGGCGGTGCCGACGATGGCCGCGGCTGCGCCGGTGGGCGCGACGGTGGTCGCCGACGCGGAGGGGACGGATGCTGTCGCCGAGGGCCCGCCCGATGTCTGGGCGGGCGCGCACATGGCGGTGGCCGCGGCGGGCGCGGCGGCGGCGACGAGTCGGACGAACGATCGGCGGCTGAACGGGCGAGCGGTCATGATGTGGGCCTTCCGTCGGAGGTGGACAGCGATCCGGAGGAATGCGCGACGGTTCCCGTACGGCGGGCGGGCCACGCGAACAGCAGGTCGAGGGCGGGCAGCACGCGCAGCAGCTGCACCATGACGACGCCGGCGCCGAGCCCGAACGCGAACCCGACCGCGAGGGCGATCCAGGCGCTCCCGGTGAGGGCGCCGAGCGCGACGCCCGCGCTGGCCGGCCACCAGTGCACGATGTAGTAGACGAGCGAGTCGCGTCCGACGGCGCGTAGGGGACGCAGCATCCGTGCCGATCCGAACCGGCGCGCGAGCACGATGGCGATCCCGATGCCGCCGGCGGCGAACGGCGCAGACAGCGCGGTGTAGCGCAGGCCGACGCCCACCGCCGCGGCGGCGACCGTGGCGAGCGCAAGTGCCGCGCACGCCCAGACCACCCAGCGGCGCGCGAGCGTGCGCTCGAGGGCGCCGACGTGCTGCGAGAACCACACGCCGATCATGAAGAACACGAGCAGCAGGAAGAACCGGCGCACGCCGAAGTCGGGCACCAGTGCGGCGGCGACGAGCGCGCCGCCGGCGATCCACAGCGGCGGTACCCGGGGCGTGACGAGGGCGACCATATAGAAGAGGAACAGGTCGTACAGGAACCATAGGTGTTCGACAGGGTCGTAGAGCGGCAGGAGCAGGTCCCACGCGGTGACGACGTGTGCGGTGACGCCACCGACGACGCCTTCACGGATGTCGAACCCGTACAGCAGGGCGAGCGCGATGATCGACCACACGACGTACGGCCAGAGCACCCGGCGCACCTTGCCGGTGACGTAGGCGCGCGGCCCCCGGGCGAGCGAGCCCGCGACCAGCAGGCCCGACAGGAACACCATGAGCGGCATGCGCACGGGGGAGAAGATCGTGTTGACCACCCAGGCGACCTCGGGTGCGCCGAGGGGGGATGAGCTCGCGAACAGGATGGCGTGGTTGAACACCACGAGGATGATCGACGTCCCGCGGAGGACGTCCATCCACTCGATGCGCGACTTCTCGACCGCTGCCATCAGGTACTCCGAGCTGCGGCCCGCTCAGGTTCTCCGCCGCCGGCGCAGTGCGATTCCGGCGAGGATCGCCACAGCCGCAGCGATGGTGGCAGCGACCGTCCAGCCCACCGCCGCCCCAGTTGCGGCGAGTGCCCCGTCCGCGGAGGAGTTCCCGGATGCCGCGGCGGCCGCGGGTGTGGTGTCGGGGTTTGGGGTTCCCGACGGTGTGGCCGTCGCCTCGGGTGCGGGCGAGAGGGGCGTGGGCTGGACGGTCGGCGTGGAGGTCGGTGTCGGTGTCGGCGTCGGGTCGCAGCCGATGACGGTGACGAGCGGGCTCGGATACGTGACGATGCCGGTGGTCCAGGAGGGGACGGTATCGGATGCTGCGGCATACCCGTATGCGACCGCAGAGGCGTCGGGCAGGTCGGCGCAGGTGCGTCCTGATTCGGTGACGTCGTAGTTACGGACCTCGCCAGGCTCGTACCGACTCGGACCCCATGAGTATTCGATGCCCTCGGGGGTGGTGACGCGCGCGGCGCCCCACGCCGGGATCGAGGATGCATTGCGGGTGTGCACCGAGATGTGCACCTCGCCGGCTGTCGTGAAGTCGAGCACGACGCTCGCTTCGCCGAGGACCGGGCTGTCGGCCGTCGCGGCCTGTGCCGCTGCGAACGCGGTACTGGCCAGTCCGATCGCGACTGCCGTCGCCAGCAGTCCGACGCGTCTGCGCTTGCTGGTGTGCACGGTGTTCCCCCAACCCCAAAGAGAACGCCCGGGGCCGATTCCCTGCCGGCTCCGGGCGGCGATGCCCCATCTGGGTGCCACGCTACGGCGATCCGGCCGGCGGGGGGTTACTGCCGCGTTTCGTCTCGGTTAAGCCCCGTGTTCAGGAGTTTGGCCGGCCGGGGTGTCGCCGTAGTAGTACCGCACGGACTTGCGCGAGTCGACGACAAGGAGCGCGTAGAGGGTAGCGGCCGCCGTCGCGACGAGGGCGACGAACGCAAGGACGACGGTGACGATGACTCGGATCACGGTGGGGGCGAGGCTCCGGAGACGGATGGGCGAGGTGGTGGCGCGGGTCAAGCTTACGTGCAACCCGCACTCGCGCTTGCGCGATGGCAAGCGTACCCTTGTGGCCACGGTCGGCCCGGTTGCCACCCGACAAGCGCTGTCGGCCGTACCTGGGAGCAGGACGATGGTTGGTCTCTCGATCCACCCTGTCCGTGCGCGCTCGTCACGGGTGCACGGGGGGAAAGCTCGTCGCAGCGATGGCGGGCGGTCGTTTTGGGATGCACTGCTGTGGGGATCCGCGCCGGAGGCGTGCGCAGAGTGCGGCATAGAGGTTGCGCCCCGTGCGGCGTATCGAGAGTCGAGTAGGCAGGTGTACTGCTCGCTCGAGCATGCACGTCTCGACATGGTCTGATGGTGGGGTGAGTCTTCTCCCCGCGCCGCTCTATGAGCGGATCGAGCAATCCATACCGATCGCCTGTGTGGACTTCGTCTCGTTTCAGAGCGCTCCCGAGCTCAGAGTCGGACTCATCAAGCGCGAGTCCCCCTTCGGCGTCGTCTGGTGCCACCTCGGTGGCCGCATTCTCCGGGGCGAGACGGTTGCGCAAGCACTACGCCGCCACGCGGCGGACACGCTCGCCGTTGGCCTCGTGTTGCCGGCAGATCCGCAGCCCGACTACGTGTACCAGTGGTTCCCCGCCGAGATCGCTCCCGCCGACGGAACAGCTCACGGCGATGACCCGCGCAAGCACGCCATCGGTCTGTCGTTCGTCGTGGAGATGACTGGCCACCCGCAACCAGACAATGAGGCCTCTGACTTCGCCTGGCACGCCGTCGATTCACTGCCTGCTGACATCTGGCCGGGCACCGAACACCTGATCCATCAGCTGCTCGGGCGCGGTCATTCCTCGTAATCGCCGATCCACCAATCGGCGATGCTCGCGAGCCGTGCCCCGGCGGCGCGATGTGCGGGTGTCTCGCGGAATCGCGTGAATGCTGACACATCGGCGAACGTTGCATCCTCGATCAGGATCGTCCCCTTCCGGTAGTCCGACGACCGCTCGATACGCCACCGAATGACCTCCGGCGACGAGGAGAGGGCGCGCAGTTCTGACTGCGCGCCCTCGATCTCTGCCTCGCCGACGCCTTCACGAATTCGGAAGAGCACGATGTGGCGAAAGCTCATGGACTATTCGCGGATGGTGTCGACGTGGTCGCGGTACCACGCGACAGTCCGGTCGAGTCCTTCGGCGAGGCTGATCTTCGCAGTCCATCCAGCGTCGGCGAGCTTGGATACGTCCAGCAGCTTCTGCGGGGTGCCGTCGGGTTTTGTGGTGTCCCACTCGGTCTCGCCTGTGTAGCCGACGACTCCCGCGATCGTCTCCGCAATCTCGCGGATCGTGACATCGCTGCCGGTACCCACGTTGACCTGATCGGGGCCGTCGTAGTGCTCGAGCAGGTGGAGGACGGCATCCGCCATGTCGTCGGAGTGCAGGAACTCGCGCCTCGGTGTTCCGGTGCCCCAGTTCGTCACCGAAGCAGAGCCCGACTTCACGGCCGCGTCGTACCTGCGGATCAACGCCGGAAGGACGTGGGAGCCCTTGGGGGAGAAGTTGTCGTTCGGCCCGTACAGGTTCGTGGGCATCGCCGAGATCCACGGCAGTCCGTACTGGCGGCGCACTGCCTGCACGTTCAGGATGCCGGCGATCTTCGCGATCGCGTACGCGTCGTTCGTCGGCTCGAGGTGCCCAGTGAGCAGCGAGTCCTCCCGGATGGGCTGCTCCGCGAACTTTGGGTAGATGCACGACGAACCCAGGAACGCGACCCGCTCGACCTCGTTCGCGACCGCCGCGTCCAGCACGTTCGACTGGATGCGGAGGTTGTCGCTGAGGAAGTCGACGGGGTAGGTGCTGTTCGCCAGGATTCCGCCGACCTTCGCCGCCGCGAGCACGAGGTACCTCGGCCTGACCTCGCCGAGGTACTCGAAGACCGCGTCGCGGTTCTTCAAGTCAAGTTCGGCAGAGGTCTTGCCGACGATGTTCGTGAACCCGGCTGCTTCCAGCCTGCGAACGATCGCCGATCCCACTAGGCCACGATGGCCCGCGACGTAGAACGTCGCGTCGCGGTCCAGCTCGGTTGGGGCGTACTGGACTCCGTCGATGGCGGTGCTCACCGCAGCGCCAGCGAAGGCTCGGTCGTCCAGGAGGCGAGGTTGACGGTGTCGATCCACTCGGGACCCTTCTGCAACGCGATCACGTCGGCGTCAACCATCAGCTTCGCCAGTTCCTTCCCATCGATCGTGGGAGTCCAGCCGAGCTTCTCGCCCGCCTTCGTCGGGTCGCCGATCAGCGCATCGACCTCGGTCGGGCGGAGGTAACGCTCGTCGAACTTCACGAACTCCTGCCAGTCCAGCCCGACGTGGCCGAACGAGGTCTCCAGGAAGTCGCGGATGGTGTACCCGACACCGGTGGCGAGGACGAAGTCCTCCGGCTCGTCGACCTGCAGCATGCGCCACATACCCTCGACGTACTCCGCCGCGTAGCCCCAGTCCCGGATCGAGTCGAGGTTGCCGAGGTAGAGGTCCTTCTGGATACCTGCCTTGATACGAGCGACCGCACGGGTGATCTTGCGGGTCACGAACGTCTCACCGCGGCGGGGGGACTCGTGGTTGAACAGGATGCCGTTGACCGCGAACAGGTTGTAGGCCTCGCGGTAGTTCTTCGTGATCCAGTAGCTGTAGAGCTTGGCGGCGGCGTAGGGCGACCGCGGGTAGAACGGGGTCTGCTCGTTCTGCGGTGGGGGCGTGGCGCCGTAGAGCTCTGAGGTGGAGGCCTGGTAGAACTTCGTGTCGATGCCGGAGAGGCGCACCGCTTCGAGCAGCCGGATGGTGCCGGTGCCAGTGGTGTCGGCGGTGTGCTCCGGCTCGTCGAAAGACACCCGCACGTGCGACTGCGCCGCCAGGTTGTACACCTCGTCCGGGTTGATCTCCGCCATGAGCGTCACCAGGCGCGCACCGTCGCTCAGGTCCCCATAGTGCAGGAAGAGCTTCGCGTTCGGGTCGTGCGGATCCACATACAGGTGGTCGATGCGGTGCGTATTGAAGGTCGACGCTCGACGGATCAGTCCGTGAACCTCGTACCCCTTGTTGAGGAGGAGCTCTGCGAGGTAGGAGCCATCCTGGCCGGTGATCCCGGTGATGAGCGCGCGCTTGGTCAAGTGGTACTCCGTTCGATACGGACCGCAGGTGCGGTTGGGTGGTCTCCGCTCGAAGTCGCGCGTTCCGCGACGACGGCAGCGAGGATCTCGGTGAATCTGTCGAGAGCCGTCTCCTCGTCGAGGACAGTGTGACGATACCGCAGCCCGCTCTCTCCTAATGACCGGGCCACGGCAGGATTACGAGCCAACTCCATCGCTGCTTCAAGCAGCGAATTCGGATCGCCCGCGGGAACGACGATCCCTGCGCCCGCGGCTCGTAGTTCCTCGGCCGTGATTCCACTCAGGTCGGTTGCCGCGACCACGGGCTTGCCGGAATTGAAGTAGGACGTCAGCTTGCTCGGCACTGCCATCTCGGCGACTCCGGGCTTCTCGTTGACGAGAAGCACGTCAGCGCTCTGCATCGCCGCCGCATACTCGTCGTCTGGGAGCGAGTCGAGAAACTGGACGCGCGTCACCCCGTCGGCAAGAGCTCGAAGCATCTCCCGCTGACTTCCGCCGCCAAGCAACACGAAACGGACGGGTGCACTTGCGGCATCTGCGAGGCGCGCGGCCGCGATCACGTTGTCCAGACCCTGCTTCACACCCATGTTTCCGGCGTGAAGGATGACTGTCTCGTCGTCGCTCCAGCCCAGGGCCCGGCGTGTCGCCCTGGTGTCCGTTACAGGTGTAGGCGGCAAGTGGGTCCAGTTGCGTACCACTTCGATGCGATCGCGCGGGATTCCGAAGTCGTCGGCCACACGGCGAGCGAATCGCTCATGGATCACGACAACGCGAGTCGCGTGGCGCAGCACCGAACCCTCGATGAGTTTCATGGCCCGGTGAACCATCCCGCCGCCCTGACCTGTCTCGCTCAATCCAAGGCTGTAGAGATCCTGAACCCAGACCACGAGAGGGGTGTGCCTATGCGTCACGCGCGCGCGGAGCATCGTGACCCAGGTCGAGATGAGCGCGGGGGAGACGGCGATCACGGCATCTGGTTCACCCCATCGGGCGAAGGACTGGCGCAGTCCGAAGCTCATCTCGGACGCCGCGCGCCGAATCCCGGTTGGATTGCGCGGGATGTAGTGGCGGAGGCGGCGTACCTGCACTCCGTCCAGATTTTCGAGCTTCGACCACTGGCCGTAACCCGGCGTCACCTTCCAGTCGGGATAATGGGGGTGCGCCGTCAGCGCGCGTGTCTCGACGTCGCGGCGCACCAATCCCCTGGCAATCGCGCCAGTGTAGGGCGAGATCCCTGTTGGTTCCGGGGGATAGTTGAGCCCCAGCACGAGGACCTGCGACGACGAGCGCGACATAACCACGAGGCTATCGTGGAGAGCGTTACCCCAGATCTCGGGAGTCGAGCGATGTCACACGTGCCGGTCATTGATCTGTCCAAAGCACCCGGCGAACGGCAGTCGTGGGGACGATCAGCGTGGGTCGTCTATCTGTGGGGACTGTGCGAACTCCTCTTCATTACCAACCCACTCCAAGTCAGTTCGAGGTTTCGCGTTGCAGTGCTTCGGGCTTTTGGCGCCGACATCGGAAGAGGGGTGATCTTCCGGCCGCGCACCCGAGTGCGCTTTCCCTGGAAGTTGCAGGTTGGTGACAGGAGTTGGATCGGGGAGGGTGTGTGGTTGCATAATCAGGATCACATCCGCATCGCCAACGACGTCGTGATCTCGCAGGAGACATTCTTGACGACCGGGAGCCACGCACACCGGCGCGATATGGCGCTCATCACCAGACCGATCCAGATTGGGCCAGGTGCGTGGATCACCTCGCGTTGTGTCCTCTTGGGCGGGACGACGGTCGGTGCGAGTGCCTTGATTCGTCCCCTGTCACTTCTTTCTGGAGATGCGGTGGGGGCGGGGGAAGTCTGGGGTGGAAACCCAGCGTGTTTTGTCGGCAGTCGGTTCGCGGAGGCGCAGGCGTCATGACTCGAATCTCGAATATTTCCGTCATCGTACTCACAAAGAATGAGGAGGCGGGGATCGCGAGCACGCTGGCACAGTTGCGGGACTTTGAGGACGTCATTGTCGTTGACTCGCAGAGCGATGACCGCACTGTGGAGATCGCTATCGCGAGTGGAGCTCGCGTTGTTGATTTCGTCTGGAACGGGGAGTACCCGAAGAAGAAGCAATGGGCGCTTGAGAACGCGGGGACTGTCAACCAGTGGGTTCTTCTACTCGACGCCGATGAATTTCCATCGCCATCTCTGCGCGATGAGCTTGTCACTCTTGAGAAATCACTAGCACGACGTCGGGAAGGCGCGTTTGATATCAACCTGCTGTATCGATTCGGGGGTCGGTATCTTCGGTACGGTCATGTCGTCACAAAGCGGTCTTTGCTCCACATAAATCGCGCCGCGTTCCCGGTTATTGATGACCTGTCAGCGCCAGGAATCCGAGAGGTAGAAGGGCATTACCAGCCTGAGGTGGCCGCACCGATTGGTAGGCTTCGGCATCGGATTGTGCACGACGATCGTGATCCCGTGTCAAGCTGGTTCGCACGCCACAACCGCTACTCGGACTGGGAAGCTCATCTGCGACTTAATGCGCGACTTCGACGGGACATCGCTAGTAAGCGGACCCTCAAGGGGCGGATATTCGATGGGCTTCCGTTCAAGCCAGCGATGTTCTTCGGGTACGCGTATGTCGCGCGCCTTGGGTTCCTCGACGGTCGGGCGGGGTTGGACTACGCGACAGCGCTAACTACCTACTATTGGCAGATTGGTCTAAAGACGCGCGAGGCGCTACGGTTGCAGGCGGCAGCGCAGGAACGATCGTGAGCCGCGCCACGGAAGTTATGTACGTGGCCGTCCTTCCGAGCTACCGTCAGGCATGTGTTAATGAGTTGCTAAGGAAGCGCCCGTCGGTCGAGCTGTTCGCGAGCAAGAGCCACCTCGACCCAACGGTTCGAACTGGTATTAGAAGCGAACAGTTCCGCGCTGTGAGAATGGTTCGTCTTGGCGGAAAGGCGTTCCTCCAGATTGGGTCGTGGCCACGGGCGATTCGGTCCAGAAGCCTCATTGTGGACCTGAATCCACGAAGCATTACAGCGTGGAGCTTTCTTCTCGCTCGCCGCCTCATGCGCCGGCGTACGCTCGTTTGGGGACACTTGTACCCGCAAGCTGGACCGCGATCACGCACAAGTCGCCTTCGCACGTGGATGCGGATGTTGGCGGACGGCACAGTGACCTATACCTACACCAACCGGGATCGCGCTCGCGTCGACCTGCCAAACCAACCCGTGTGGGTGGCAGCGAACGCGTTGTATCCGCGGCAGGTTCTGGTCGAATCCGCAAGTGAGACCCGCGACCGCCAAGATGCGATCTACGTCGGTCGGTTCGAACCGAAGAAGAAGGTCCATCTGGCTTTGCGCGCCTTTGCAGAGAGTGGGCTGCACCGGTTTGGGGCCAGGCTTGTGATGATCGGTGGTGGTTCGGGTGAACGGGAATTGAGAGATCTCGCGGATGAGCTCCAGATCGGCGAACATGTGGCTTTCCCAGGCTGGATTGATAGCGCGCAGGCGTTGGCTGATCGCTACGCCACCACATTCGTCAGTGTTTCGCCCGGTTTCGCGGGACTAGGTTTGACACAGTCGCTGGGTTTTGGCGTTCCGATGATCGTCGCTCAAAATGAACCGCATTCCCCCGAGATCGAACTTGCAGAAGTTGGCGGGGTGGACTGGTTCGATTCCGACAGCGTCACGTCGATGAGTGAGGCACTGAAGCGCGCATGGGCGCGTCGCGATCAATTACCGCTGAATAAGGTTCGGGATTATGTTGAAGGCCACTACTCAGCGGAAATGATGGCACAGGGATTGCTGAATGCACTTGCTGATAGGAAAGACGATGTCTGACGACAACTTGACTGGCCGGTCGACGTTGCGAGGCGTAGGTCAGAAGACGTTACGGTACGTGCTGCGGAAACTTGCGGTTCACGAAAATGTCCAATTCGGTCGAAATTTCCGCGTGGGGCGGGGGGTAGTCGTAAGCTCCCCGCACGGTCTGAATATCGGCAACGGTGTTTCCGTTGGGCCGCGCTCGATCATTCAGGTTGATGGAGTAATTGGCGATTTCACACTTATCGGTATGGGAGTGCAGATCGTTGGACGCGACGATCACGCGATTGACGAGGTAGGTCGGCCGTACGTTTTCTCGACGTGGGCTGGTGATCGTGTAGGGACAAATCGCGACAAGGTTCGTATTGGAAGGGATGTGTGGATCGGCGGCGGTTCGATAGTTCTCAGCGGCGTCTCGATCGGCGAGGGTGCGCTGATCGGATCGGGATCGGTGGTTACCCGCGACATTCCACGCTATGCGATCGCTGTAGGCAACCCGGCGAAAGTCATCGGCGATCGGTTTGATAAGGAAGATCAAATTGACCACTCCCGCTTGCTGGACGAGTTGTGCGTGAGGCTCTACGGAGTGAACTCGAAGCACTAGAGCGAACCGCCGGAGAACGCTCGGTTCCTGTGCGGCGGCACCGTATCGAAAAGCAAACTCGTCGAGGGGTTGACTCTAACCGTGGTCTGGGCCGGCCTTCTGCTTGCTTTCGACCGAGATGCGCGAACGCGCGCATGCGCTACCCAGCCACAGCATCGGGAGCACGAGCGCGAACAGCAACCAACTTCTTTGGTACATCTGCGGTCCAGACAACGCCGCGGCCCAGGCAGCCGCTACGCCAGCGACGACCGCAGCGTCTGCACCCGACCAGTTCAGGTGTGGCGCGCCTCGACGGATCTGTAGCGCCGTCGCTACCGAGAAAACTAACAACGTCACAAGAAGCAAGAGTGGGATTACCCCGCCTGACACCCAGGCCAGCACCAGTACATTGTGAGGTGCAAGCTTTTCCACAACGCGTTGGCCGGACTCGTCAAAACCGTGTCCAAACCATGGCGCCTCAAGGGCGCGCTCAAGTCCGACCTGGATAGTTACCCAACGCGACTGCAACGTGCTAACGCTGGCCAGATCGGATGAAGTGGTTTGCAGCCCGCCTTCGAAAGAGGTGGTCATCTTTGCCAGGAGTTCTACGCCCACCGCGGACGTGGAGACTATGACGTAAGCCAGACCGATACCTAATACGCCGAACAGGACTCCACGTACGGCACGCTTGTCCATTAGCAGGCCTACCACGATCCCGAGAACGGCTGCGACGAGTCCCGTAGCGGCCTCCGCCGCCAGGATCGCACTCACCATGATCAAGATCGGTGGCGATAGAAGCAGCGCTCGCCGGGGTTGGCGGATCAGCCGAACGCTCAGGTAGGCAACGGCTACTCCGAGTGACCCGCCGACTTCAACTGGATGGCCCGCAAGGCCGACGCTTCTGCCTGCAACCTCGTTCGGCAAGACCAGCACGGAGACTCCCAGTGCCGTGGCGCCAACGGAGTAGGCGAGAACAATATTATGAACGCCGTTCCTGACAGCTGATGCGAACAGAAGGACAAACGCCACCAGTAGGAGTGCAATCGAGAACTGCAATGCTTGGCTTAGTGACTCAATCTGATCGAAGGCTCCAGCGCTGCTCGCCCAGATTGAGGCCGCCAGGCCAAGCACCACGAAGGTTGCCAGGAGGGCGGGCAGTCCTAGTGCGAGCCCGGACTGACCTGCACCGAGAGCGAAAAGGATGGCCGCAATGATGAGAGCTATATCTGATAGCTGGACCCCGGCGACAGTGAGGGTTCGAAGTGGTGTCAGGGCGGCCCACAAGTAAGCAACGCTTGCTCCCAACGAAAGAAAAGTTGGGAACCGCGTCGGGCGCGAGCCGCTATGCGGAATCTGCACGCGCGACACTGGTCCACCAAGCATCGATTGGATCACCCATTTCGGCCTCCCACACACGGTCGTGAGGTCGGTACGCGTTTGCGCCGGGCATCACCAGCAACGGCGCGCCGCCGAGGTAGGCGCCCCAGGCGGTGAAGGTTGACCGGCTCCCGATTATGCCGAGGCCACGCGACATGATGAAGATCTCATCGAGGGCGTTCCGAGCGGCAGTTCTGCGAACGCCTGAAATGTCGAGAAGCGGCCGCAACTCAAGATCGGTGCCATCGGATGAGATGAGAACGGGCAACGTCGAGTCCTTTTGACGGATACGTTGGATAGCGTCCTCGTACCACTCAATCGGCGTGCTTACGTTGTTCGACGTTTGGGCGGTGACGTCGGCCGTGGGCCGCGCGAAGTCGCCCAAACGAACGTGCGCGCTGATATACGGACCTACTTCAGGCTCGCTCAGAACTCCACGTCGAGCAACCCGCGCTAGCCGGTCAGCATGCCACCGATGACTCAGCTCGAATTCTTCGAAGAAGGAGCCCATGCCCACGAATGTTCGCACCGACCTATCGCGGCGCAGCGCTATCGCGCGAGTAATCCGCTCCGAGGAGCTGGGCGAATCGAATAGACGCCAATAGGTTCGTTTATCGCGGTCATTTCTTAGCCAAGGCCCAATTCGCAGTGCGCCCCACTTTGGCGGAATTACCGTTGCGCTGTGAATCATCCCGTATTCAAGGGCGCGCATCACCGGGAAGAGTTCGTTACCCAGGCCCGCGCGACCGACTCGTGCATACACGTAGTCGAAGTGGTCATCCATGGCGTCGCCTCCAGGTATGCGATCGTACAAGGGTTGCCGTCAGGAACAGTATGTCGCGCACCAACGCGGCCACCGCCGCCCCCGGAGCGCCGAAAATCTTGGCGCCGAAGGCGAGCAGAACAATCGCCACTATCGCAGTAAGGGCCCATATGGTGGCGATCCCTGCTCGGTCTCCGACACCGGTCAAGACTTGCATTGCCACGCCAGCAACGCAGGAAAAGATGCCTGCGACCAAGCAAATGCGAATCGTGAGGGCGTCGATATCGCTCACGCCGAACACCAGGGCGCAAAGATCGGTGGGCCACAGGAAGAACGGGGTTGCGACGACGACGTAGATCGTGGCTACGAGTGATGAGACGACCAACAGTTGCCGGGACGCCCGATTCGCAGATTCGGCTCGGGCCGCGTATGCCACGGAAGCGCCAGAAGGAATGAGTGCGACGGTGGTGAGAGCGTTCTGAAGCTGGCTCGCCAGACCGTAAAAGCCTACGACGGTAGCCGACGAGAAGGCGGCGACGACGACCGAGTCGCTTCTGTTCATCAGGTTATTCGCGATGGGGCCAACGGCGTATTGCCATGTCTGCCGCAGCGCGATTGGCGCGCGCACGGCTCCGTTGCCCGTGGGCAAATGCTTGTATTGCGCGAAGGCGATCACAACTTCTGCCAATGCCAATACAAGTATCAAGCTCCACGCAGGCAAGCCAGCCGTTCCGACTCCCAGGAGCACGACTACCGAAGCGGAGCGGACCGTCCCATTGAGCGTGGCGGCACCCTTGAAGCGGCCAGAGCCGTACCCACAGTTGGTTGCGATGAAGCTTGCGCAGAAGGCACCAGCGTACGCTGCAACCGCCGCCGCCCAAAGAAGCGCCGTTGATTGCCCATATGTATGCGCAAAGAAGAACCACGCGACGATTCCAGCAATTGGAACGGCGGAGGCCGACCGAGCAACAAGTGCGTTCCGGATGCCCCGTCGACCGGCCTCGGGCTCAACGGCAAACCAGCGCATTCCCTGAGTGGACAGGCCAAGGTCGCATACAGACGCAACCAGCACGGCGATCGACGTGGCGAGCACCGTGGCTCCGACGATTTCGATCCCGCCCAGTCGCCCCGCGATCGCTAAGAGGACAAGTGTCTGGATCTTTGATCCAACCGAGGCAGCGAGCGTCCACATGCCATCGATGACGCCATGTCGGCGCAAGGCGTGGAGGATGCGTCTCATGGGCGAGTGTCTCGGCGGGGCAGGTCGACTGGGGAGGAAGTCACTCGCGGTGGTGGCAACGGCAGGCGAGATGACGAAGTAGGGACCGCTAACGAACGTCGGCGGTCCCACAGAAGACGCTATCAGCACCGAGCGTCTCGTGCTGTTAGTCGGGGTTAGCGCATACGACTTCGGCGTGCGCACTATATCGTGCGGCTTCGACTGGGTGGCTTCCATCCCAGAGATCGATGCCACCCGCTAACGAGTCAAGTAACTCGTGGTTCATGAGTCGCGACCGTCTGACGCGGGGTGATGTGGACGAGGGTCCGAGTCCATGCGACCCCTGGCGGCAGACCGTCTGGCAAGATTCCAGAAGTCACCGCGGGAGACGGATTCCTGTTCGTGGCCCGGGAGGGTGCGTTCGCGTATCCACTCGAGCGAGGCCACCCAGGTCGTGGGGGTTGCACGGCGGGCGATCACCTGACCTGCAGATGAAAGCGCTGCCCATCTGGTCGGGGAAGCCGACGCGATATCTCGCAAAGCACGTGCCAGTCCCGGCACGTCATTGGACCTGACGACAACCCCGTTCACCCCATTGTGGAGCATTGAGCCGACGCCCCCGCAGTCCTCCGTTGCGATGAGCGGTAGCCCCGCGAGCGCGCCTTCCTGGAGTACCACTCCCCAAGGCTCGAACGAGCTGGCCAAGACAAGTGCAGAGGCCGAGTGCATCATCTCCGATACCTCGGCGGGCCAGAGAAAGCCGAGCACTCGAATGCCGGCAGCTTCCGGGATGGTCACGTCGCCCGTCCCCGCGATCCACAATTCCCACGGGTCGCTCACCTCTTGTCGATACGTCGCGTAGGCAGAGATGAGTGTGTCGAGGCCCTTCTCTGGGGACAGGCGGCTAACGGACAAGAAAGCCCGATTCCGCCGCGTATCCCCACCGCTCCCCCTTGGGTTCACGGAATCGAAGAGTGTGAAATTCGCTGGAATGGAGCCGAAGTGTATCGCGGGCGGGGGAAATCCCATTCGCCGCGCGAACTCGAACTGGCGCTCGCCTGGCACTAGTGCCCAGTCGTACAGTCGGCGTAGGTGCCAACGGAAGGCGAGCTGACCCAATCGCTGCCGGAGCGTGCCATGCCATTGGTTATCGAGCGCCATCACGCGTTCGGCGCGGTTCTTCCATCGGGCCGCGACAAATCGGTATTGAGGAATGTGCCAGCCCGCGATAACGATGGTGTCAGGCTCAAACTGTTCCATTGCGGCGATGAGCGTGTCGACATCGGGTCGGTCTATTAGCCGAAAATCTGCTTCCTTGGGAAGCGGACCCTGTGGTATATCCGCGTGATCATCCTGGGTGATAAATAGAACATCATGACCCGCCGTGGCGGCGGCGACGAGGCATGCGACAATGTAGTCGGTCCTAAAGGTCCACAAAACAGCGATCCGCACGGCGTCCCCAGACTGCAACCGGCGGAACCCCACCGCTCGGCGCGTCCCGACCATAGCACTCGCGGGTCGGCCGCGCGCGCACGCTCAGGTAGGCGACGCACCAGGCGCGAGCGCAGCCTTCACCGTGCGTAGCAGGATCACGAAGTCGCCGAGCAGAGACCAGTTTTCCACGTAGGCCAGGTCCAGGCGGACCGAGTCCTCCCATGACAGAGATGACCGCCCCCCGACCTGCCACGCGCCGGTAATGCCCGGCTTCATCAGGAAGCGGCGATGGACGTGCTCCGCGTACTTCTCTACTTCATGCCGCAGCGGAGGCCGCGGGCCAACCAAAGACATGCTGCCTGCAATGACGTTAAGCAGCTGGGGTAGCTCGTCGAGGCTGTACTTGCGCATGAACCGGCCGACTTTGGTCACCCGGGGATCGTCGGTCATCTTGAAGAGGACCTCATTACCGGCGTCTCGCCGCTCAAGTAGCGACGGAAGGAGCTCTTCAGCGTTGGCCACCATCGAGCGAAACTTGAGCATCTCGAATTCGCGGCCCCTGCGACCGATTCGAACCTGTCGAAATAAGATCGGCCCAGGCCCAGACCATCGCACTGCGACGGCGAGCCCGAGTACTATCGGGCTGATCACGATGATTCCGATCGAGGCGACGATGAGGTCCATCGTTCGCTTCGCGATGCGCTGACCGCGGCTGAACTTCGGTGTCTCGACGTGGATCAGGGGAAGCCCTGCTACCGGACGCGTGTGAATGCGAGGTCCGGCAATATCGACGATGCTCGGTGCCAAGACCAAGTGCTGGTGACCAGCCTCGAGTGCCCATGAGATCTGCTTGACCTTCATCGGTGGCAGGTCGTCGGTGCTGGTAACCGCCACCGTGTCGGCGCCAGTGGCCGCGAGAGCGCGCTCGACGTTGTCGACGCTGCCCATGACCGGAACGGTGGTACCGGGAATGGTGCCCGCAATCTTGCCGGAGGGAACGCACGCACCGACTACTCGATATCCCGCAGTGGGGGAACGATGGAGTTCGCGCGCGATCGCCGCAACCGATTCTTCAGAGCCCACCAGAAGCACTTTCGCCGAGTACTGCCCAAGCCATCGGTGAGCGATCAGCCACTGGCGCCATAGCCAGCGTTCGAGGAGAAGCGTGAAGATTCCGAGAGGGAGAGCGATGAGCAGGTAGCCCCGCGCCACGTCGACGCGGAAGAGAAACGCCAGGATCGCGATAGCGCCGAAGAAGGTAAAGCTTGCCCGAGCAACGCGCACGTACTCGGTGTTGCCGGCGCCAATCACGCGGTGGTCTCGGGAGTCGATGAGCCCGAGTGCCCACATCCAGGCGGCGATCAGAACGCCTGAGAAGAACCAGTACGAGAGCTCGTTGAAGCGCGAGTCTTCCCGAATCGCGACCTGGGCGTTGCCCCAGCCGAACCAGAGGAGCTGGGTGCCGTAGACCACCCAGATGAGAACGAAGAGATCGCTGACCCAGAGGCGGCTGGCATAGTCGCGGCGCCAGGAGCGGCGGCGTTGCCGGGCAGCCTGGGGCGTTTCGGCTCGCTCGTTCCTCGCGTCGTCAACAAGCGGCGGGTCTGCAGGGGTCGCCAAGGCAGCGGCTGCCCGGGCCGGAATATTGGACGGCGACTCCGTTGGCGCGTCGATCTGGGGATTCGACGTCACGATGCCTTCTCGCTTCGCGGTGGGTTTCCCGACCACCACTAGGGGCAGGGTACCAGTCGGCCGTTGCGGGGGAATATACGAGGTCGGCATCCAGATCCTGAGTTGAGGGGAAACGCCATCCCATTATGAGAGACGTCTCATCCTGCCCATGCTCATGTTTCTGCATATGGCTTGCAGACTCAGGATTCGCTCAAGGCCCGACGGCGGAGAATGCGTCGCCTGTCGACACCACGATCTCGTCGCCCGCCGTGTCGATCGCGACAGCGGCGCCAGCATCCGTTCCCTCGGCGCAGCCGATCACGGTTGCGGCAGCCGGGCTAGCGGGCACGACGCGAGAAACTGCCACTCCTGCGCAATCGGGTGAGAGGTGCGCGACGAGGATGTCGGGCGTGTCGACAGACACCGCGAGTGCTCCCTCTGGAGCCAACGCGACCCACTCTTTGCCCGACCACGACCACGCCCGCTGATCGCACACCAGCGCGATCACGTCGCCGAACGCGTGAAGTCCGAACGCGGTCGGACATGGCGCGGGCACCGGACCCGACGGCAGGCGCACCGAACCGGGATCGCGCGGGTCGATGTAGCGCGAAGCGGCGAGCACGTCGGGGTACGAGTCCCAGAACTCGCCACGCGTGTACGTCCGCAGCGCCTGGGGCTCGCAGCCGGCCATTGCGGCCACCAGCTCCGCGTCGCGGGCGGAGAAAGCCTCGAGCGTCTGCACCTGCGTGATGCCGAGGTAGGCCGGCGTCACGTCGGACCAGGTCTTGCCTTGGTCCGACGAGCGCTCGACCAGAGGCGGGACGCCCGAGCACGAGCCCGCCGTGGCACGCCACCAGATCTCCGAACCGATCGCCAGGAAGCGAGTCTGCTCGAGAGTTACGGAGTTCTCGGTGGGCGTCGGGGTCGGCGTCTGGGTTTGCACGCCGAGTGTGAAGGTCGGCACGGGCTCGGCCTCGCCGGCCGCGGATTCCGGGTTCGCGTGCTGCAACGCGGCCCACACGAGCACGAGCACCGCCGCGACGAGCACGGCGATGCCCGCGATCGCGACCCATCTCGCGGCGCCGAGGCGTTGCATCAGGCGCCCGCGTCAGGGAAGAGGATCGTTGCGACCGGGTGCGGTCGACGCCCCGCCCGCCTGGCGGATGATGTCGTCGATCGTGAGCCCGTCGTCGGAACCGCCGGCCTCGTCGGCGGACGCCGGGATCGATCGAGCGGGCGCGGCGGCAGGAGCTGGACGCGCGGCGGGCGCAGCGGGCTTTGCCGGGCGGCCGGCGGGAGCCGCTGGTGCAGCGGTTCGCACGGGGCCAGCCGCCGGACGAGTTGGCGTAGGAGCGGGCGCAGCCTTCGCCTTCTTGACCTTCTTCGCCGGCTTCTCCTCGACGTACCCGTAGCCGTACGTGCCGTACCCGTAGCCGTAGGCGTACGAGTCCGGCCCGCGCGTCGGGACCATCGTAATCGCGATGCCGGCGATGTGCGCGCCGGCGGTGTTCAGCGCGTCGACCGCGCCCGACAGCTGGTGGCGGTTGGTGTGGCCGGCGCTGACCACGAGGATCGCCCCGCTGGTCGCCTTCGCGAGGATCGCGGCATCCGTCACCGGAAGCAGGGGAGGAGCGTCGCAGAGCACGACGTCGACATCCCGCTCGAGGGCCTCGAGCAGCTGGAGCATGCTCTTCGAACCGAGCAGCTCGCTCGGGTTCGGCGGGATCTTGCCGGCGGGCAGCACGTAGAGGCTGCGGTTGCCCCACGGGAGCATCACGTCGGCCAGGCGCGCGCGGCCGATCAGCACGTCGGTGAGGCCGGCGCCACCCTCGATGCCCAGGTACTCGGCGATCTTCGGCTTGCGCAGGTCGGTGTCGAGCAGCGCGACGCGCTTGCCGGCGTCGGCCAGGGCGATGGCGAGGTTGATGGTCGTGGTCGACTTGCCCTCGCTCGGCACGCTCGAGGTGATGACGTACGACGCGCGGCCCTCGTCGGTCTCGAGGAACTGGAGGTTCGTGCGCATCGCGCGGAACGACTCGGCCCGAGGGCTGAGCGGATCGGCGTGCACGATGAGCGGGCGCTCCTTCGCCTTCGGATCGAAGGCGATCGCGCCGATGAGCGGGCGGTCGGTGACCTGCTCCACGTCACGCGGCGTGCGGATGCGCGTGTCGAGCACCGCGCGCAGTACCGCCGTGCCGATGCCGATCGCGAGACCCACCAGCGCACCCAGCGCCAGGTTGAGCGGAACGTTCGGGCTCGACGGGCTGAGCGGCGGCAGCGCGTCCTTCACGCGCTCGACGCGCACGGGGCTCGTGTCGGTGCCGTTCGGCGTCTCGAGCCGCTCGACCACCGACTTGAGCGACGCGCCGAGGGCGTTCGCGACATCGGCCGCCTGCACCGGATCAGCGCCCGTCACGGTGATCGTGATGAGGGTCGTGTTGAGGGCGGCGGATGCCTCGACCTCGGCCGACAGCTCGCTCGCGGTCATGCCGAGCCCGAGCTCGGCGATCACCGGGTTCATCACGATCGGCGTCGTCACGAGATTCGTGTACGTCTGCACGCGCGACTGGGTGAAGTTCGATCCCTGCTGCAGATCCTGGATCGTCGAACCCGACTGGGTCGACACGAAAACCGTGCTCTGCGCCTCGTACTGAGGGGTGCGGGTGAGCGACCATGCGGCGGCGACCCCGATCCCGACCAGGGTGGCGACCACGATGATGACCCAGTTCTTGCGCAGGATCCGGATGTAGTCGGTGAGCTCCATGTCGCCTCTCGCTGGCTGGCAGGTGTGCTCCGAGCATTCTTCCACAGGGCCAGGTCACGGCCCGGAAAGCGTTACGCCACGGCCAGCCGCACCGTGGCGGCGACCGCTGTCACGGCCGGCTCGAGCTGCCGCGCCGACAGCAGGTACGTCTCCCACGGGTGCCGGTACGGGTCGATCACGTCATCGTCTTCCGGGTCTTCCGGAGGCGGAACGAGGCCCCGGTATGACGCGACGACGGATGCTGCCGCCCTGAGCTTCTCGGAGGGGGAGGTGGCAGCATCCGTCGCTGCTCTGATCTCGTCTTCAGGTACGGCCGCGGCGATGCGCGCGAACTCGCGGATCGTGAACGTGGAGCGCAGGCGCGAGGGCGCCAGCTCGGCGATCGCACGGCGATGCGTGCGGGTCATCGCGAGGATCAGGTCGGGCTTCACGAGGTGCTGCTCGGTGAGGAACCGCGACCGGTGCGCGGCCGTGTCGGTCGGCGGCACGCCGAGCGCCTCGGCGATGTGCGCGGCTTCGGGAGTCATCGGTGCGGCGGCGAGGCCACGCGTGCCGGCGCTCGATACGTGCGGTGCCAGGTCGGCCAGGCGAGCACGCAGCAGCTGCTCGGCGAGGGGTGAGCGGCAGATGTTGCCCGTGCACACCGTGAGGATCTCGAACAAGAAGGTGCCTCCACACGGCGGGGTAACGTAGGCGCGTGCCCGACCAGCCTAGCGACGCCGCACCCACGGTCGACCTGTGGTCGCTGCAGCCGCCGGCGGGTTCCTCGGCCGCTGTCGCCGCGGAAGAAGCGCCTATCGAAGAGCAGGCGCCGCGCCGGTCTAGGCGCAGCTCGCACGAGGCCCGCACGGACTGGCGGCTCGGTGGGCGCACCGTCTTCCGGTGGCGCGAGGGCCTGCTGGCGACCGCACTGATCTCGCTCGGCGCCGGTGTGCTGCTCGGGTCGCTCGTGGCGGCGGTGTGGGATTCGCCGTGGGCCGCGGCATCCTCCACCGCCATCGTCTGGATCGGGATGCTGCTGCCCGTCGTGTGGGCCTTCACCCGGTCGCGCCCGATCGGGCTGCTGCGAGTGCGGGCGATCGACGTGCTCTACGGGGTCGTGCTCGGCGCGCTGCTGCGGACGACGCAGGGATGGATCGAGGGACTCGACGGGACGCCGGCCGAGTGGCCGGGCATCGTGCAGGTGGGTGGATCGGTGCCGCTGTGGTCGATGTTGTTCGATGTCGTGGGGCCTGTGATGGTGGCGCCGGTCGTGGAGGAGCTGTTCTTCCGTGCCGTCGTTCTGGTGTCGCTGTACACGGTGCTGCGCCGACCATTCGGCAAGGTCACCGCCGGCCTTGCTGCCGCGCTCGGGTCGACGGCGCTGTTCGTCGTGATACACGGGATCTCCGGCGCCGCGGATGTGAGCGGGGTCGTCTCGCTGTCGCTGCTCGGGGTCGTGTGCGCAGCACTGGTGCTGCTGACGGGCCGCATCTGGGGCGCCGTCTTGGTACACGCCGTCTACAACGCGTCGTACGTTGCGCTCGCGGTGCTCGCGAGCGCAATGACCTAGGTCATTGCGCATTTGGCTCGATTCTGTCCCCCGAAGGGGGGACAAACGCTACAACTTGTTACCTTCTGGAAACTCCGGGCCTCTCATCGAACTCTCAGAATGCGGTAGCGTGTCACGGGTCGGCCCCTCGGGCGAACGTTTGCCGACACGAAAATACCGCCGATGACGCGCACATAACTCGGGAGATCTACGCCATGTTCAAGAAGACTGTCGCCGCGCTCGCCGTGGCAGGCCTGCTCGTCCTCGGAGGCGCTGGGGCAGCCTCCGCTGATTACCCCGCCGGTGTTCCCGGCACCGTCAGTGACACGACGCCGACTGTGGGGCAGTCCGTCACCGTCACGTTCACCGAACTCGGTGACCTCCAGACCGTCTTCTTCTCGGTCACGCCCAGCACGGGCGCCACGCTGGCATCGATCGTCGTCGCCTCGAGCGGCGGCAGCTCGGTCGAGAAGCCTGTCACGAACGGCTCGGCCTCGGCCACGTTCACCGCGCAGACCGCCGGCACCTACGTCGTCAGCGTCTCGGACGGCGAGACCACGATCGGCTCGGTCACGCTGAACGTCGCGGCCGCGGGCTCCGGCTCGGGTGGCACCGGCGGCTCGGGCCAGCTCCCCGCGACCGGTGGCGAGGTCCCCGGCGCGATCATCTGGCTCGGCGTCGGCGCGATCGGCCTCGGCGGCATCGCGGTCGCGGCGGCCGTCGCCCGTCGTCGCGCGGCCGGCAACCGCTGATCACCAACTCCTCGAAGACCCCGGGCTCCCGCCCGGGGTCTTCGTCTTAAGCCGGACACCCGGGAGTGTGATGGTGGAGGAATCGGGCGTGCGCGCATGGAAGCATCCGTGGGCGGCCGTTGCGGTCGCCGCGGTCGGAGCGCTGCTGCTCGCGGTCGCGATCCTGTGGCTGCCGTCTCTGCATTCGGCGCTGCTGCGATGGCCGGCGGTGGTGGTCGGGATCATCGACCTCGTGCTGCTGTCGGCGTCGCTGCTCGTCGCGGTCATCGTCGCCGTGCGGGTGTCGGGAGACCGGTTCGCCGCTGCGGTGGGACTCCGTGGGTTCTCGTGGATCGACCTCGTCGCCGGGTTGGGTGTCGGGCTCGTGGCACGGGGGTTGGTGGAGCTCGTCGCACCCTCCGTCGGCGGGGTGTTCCTGGGGGATGCAGCGGACGCGATCGCGGCGACGATCGTGGCTCTCGCAGGGGCCGTGCTCGTGACTCCCTTAATAGAGGAGCTGTTCTTCCGCGGATTGCTGCAGCGCGCGCTCGGTGATGCCCTCGCGGGAGCGGGGCGGCTCGTCGCGGGTGTGGCGGCTGTGCTGGTCGCGACGGCGATCTTCACCGGACTCCACGTGCTCGCGGCGGGGGAGTTCGTGCCCGTCGGGCTGCTCCTCGGCACCGTGGCCGTGGGACTTGGCTGCGGGTTTCTGACGCTGCTGACCGGAAGGCTCGCCGGAGCCTTGATCGCGCACGTCGTCTTCAACGCGATCGGGGCGGCGCTGCTGCTCTGGTGACGCAGGGGAACGGGTGCCTCGGGTCGCAGCATCCGTTCCGCTTCAGGTGTGCGCTCAGGGGAGCGTCGGTGCGAGCTCCTTGATCCAGGCGGCCAGTTCGGGGCCGAGGTCGTCCCGGTCAAGGGCGAGCTGGATGCTGGACTTCAGGTAGTCGAGGCGGTCGCCGGTGTCGTACCGGCGTCCGCCGAACACGACCCCGAGCACCGGACCGGCGATCTGCTCGTCGCCCGCGAGCACCTCGAGCGCGTCGGTGAGCTGGATCTCGCCGCCCTTGCCCGGTTCGGTGCGCTCGAGCACGTCGAAGATCTCGGGCTTGAGCACGTACCGCCCGATGATGGCGAGATTGCTGGGGGCCTCGTCGGCCGACGGCTTCTCGACGAGGGCGTTGATCTTCACCACGTCGCCTTCGTCGGTCGACTCGACGTCGGCGCATCCGTAGAGATGGATCTGGCCGGGGTCGACCTCCATCAGGGCGACCACGGTGGCGGAGCGCTCGCGCGAGACCTCGATCATGCGCGAGAGCAGGGGGTCGCGGGCATCGATGAGGTCATCGCCGAGCATCACCGCGAACGTCTCGTTGCCGACATGCTTGCGGGCGCGCAGCACGGCGTGACCGAGACCGCGCGGGTCGCCCTGGCGGACGAAGTGCACGTCGGCGAGCGAGCTGGGATGCATGACCCGCTCGAGCTTGGTCAGGTCGCCCTTGCGGTGAAGCGTGTCTTCGAGCTCGGTGACGCGGTCGAAGTGGTTCGCCAACGCGTTCTTGTTGCGACCGATGATGACGAGCACATCGTCGATGCCCGCTGCCACCGCCTCCTCGACGACGTACTGGATGGCGGGCTTGTCGACGACGGGGAGCATCTCCTTCGGCATCGCCTTGGTGGCGGGAAGGAAGCGCGTGCCCAGGCCGGCGGCGGGGTCACAGCTTTGATCGACGGTTCTTTCATGAGAACGACATTAGAGAGGCTCGGTGAACCGGGTGTTACAGATGACATGACCCGTGACAGGTCGCCCAGGGGGCGATGCTCGCGCGCGCATTCCTCGCAGCGCCGAGGGCGGGCGATTTCGACCATTGCGAAGAGGCATTCGAATGTCCGAGGTTGGTGACATGCTTCAGATATGAACATCCTCACCGATCTGCAGGGCCGCCTGAACCGGCTCGCGGCATGGTCGGAGCTGGATGTCGAGGCTGAGGTGCTCCCGTCGAGTGCGGCGCAACTGAGCGATTCGTCGGTGCTCGAGATCCTCGCCGAGGTCGGCGCGATCGCGAACGATGCGGACCGCTTGCAGGCGGTGCTCGCCGGAGTCGCGGCCACGCGATCCTCACGCGACCGCGGGCGCGGCGGACTCGCCGCCGGGCAGGGGTTCTCGACCCCCGAGAAGCTGATCCAGTCGATCACGGGCGGCACCCGGGCCGATGCCGTGCGCCAGGTGCGCGTCGGAACGTCGTTGGTGGAGGGGGCGGATGCTGCGAGCCCCGGCTTCGTTCCTGGGCTCGGGGTGGCGGGGGCGCCGGGTGAGGGACTTCCGGGGCTCGGTGGTGACGATGGCGTCGGCGGGGCTGCCGAGCAGATCGATGCGCCGGTGCGGGTGGTGGCGTGGGATGAGCCGCTCCGGCGAGGCCTTCTCGAGGGGCGGCTGACGACGGCGCAGCATGACGCGATCCAACGTGGGCTCGGCGAGCCTCTGGTGGCGACCGTTGCGCGCGGCGCAGATCGAGTGCCGCGCACCAGCGATGCGCCCACGGGCGACAATGCGCCAGTCGGCGGTGCCGCCGGGGTGCCCGGCGCGGATGGCGATCAGGTGGCGGAGTCCGAGCTCTTCGATCCGGGGGATCCGGCCGAGCAGGCCGCCCGCGACGCGATGGTCCGCGAGGCGTGGATGCTCGCGGCGGAAGCGCTCGCGGCGGAGGCCGCGGGGCTGCCGGTGGAGGAGCTCGCGAAGCGGGCGCGCACGATGCGCGACATGCTCGACCCCATCGGCGCCGAGGAACGGTACGGCCGGCGATTCGGGAACCGCGGATTCAGGATCTGGACGGACTCCGACGGGCAGGACCGCGGCACGATCGTCTTCGATGATGAGATGGGAGCGTTCGTCAGGTCGATGCTGGCCGCGGGGTTGCGTCCGCGGCGAGGCGGCCCTCGCTTCATGACCGATGAAGAACGCGCCGCCGCCGAGAACCTGATCGAGGACCCCCGAACGAATGACCAGCTCGCCTATGACCTGCTGATGGACATCATCCGAGCGGGCGCGCTCGCCGAAGCGAAGAGTGTTTTCGGCTCGCGGCAGCCCGGGGTGCGAATGGTCGTCGTGAAAGACGCCGGTCCCCGCGACCCGTTCGGACGACTCCTCGCCGTTGGGCACGACATGGATGGTGGCTGCGCCTTTCCCGGCTCCGTGATCGACCGCACCGCGTGCGCGAACGGGTTCATCGAGGTCATCGTCGATCCCGAGGGCAACCCGTTCGACCTCGGGCGTGAGGCCCGCATGTACTCGTCGGCGCAGCGGCTGGTGCTCGCCGTTCGTGACGGCGGCTGCGTGTGGCCGGGATGTGACCGGCCGCCGTCGTACTGCGAGGCGCACCACATCGACCATTTCGCCGAGGGTGGCAGCACCGACGTGGATCGCGGTGTGCTGCTCTGTCGGTTCCACCATATGAAGCTGCACAACACCGGGTGGCGCATCACCCGGGACGGCAAGGGGGCGTTCGTGCTGCGCCCACCGGCCGGCGAGGGCGCCCCGGTCGTGCTGGTCTCGAAGGCGGCCTGGAGTTGGGCGTGGGATCCGCCACGACCACCCGACCGAGTCGAATGGCGGCAGCCGCCGGACCTTCCACCAAGACCTGGCAGTCCCCGAGCGTGGGTTCCCGAAACGCAGAGTTCGGCCGAGCGTGCCGGGGGTAGCGGACGGAGATCCGGTACCTGACCAAGGAGGGTCGCGATCCCCGGGAACACGCCATGCGAAGAGGGCGCCGAATGAGGAGGTGCTGATCGCACCCTCGTCTTCGGCGCGCCCGGCGTGGCGACCACGAACCGGGGAGGCCGGCGGGTAGGGCGCCGGTTTGGTCGAGGCATCCGCGTCGCGTACTATTGATCTTTGGTGTCCGGCTCAGCTGACCCGGCGCCGCGAACGTGAGCCCTCCACTGGCGTGTTCCGTCCCTCATCGAGAGACAGAACCACCCCGGAGTGGGATTCACGAACCTCTCCGTTCGAATCAAGAAAGCAGCACTACTGTGACGCGCACTTACACCCCCAAGGCTGGCGAAGCCCAGCGCGAGTGGCTGGTCATCGACGCGACTGACGTCGTCCTCGGCCGCCTCGCCTCGCACGCTGCCGCGCTCCTGCGTGGCAAGCACAAGGCGACCTTCGCCCCCCACATCGACATGGGCGACTTCGTCATCATCATCAACGCCGACAAGGTCGCGCTGACGGGCCAGAAGCTCGAGCAGAAGAAGGCCTACCGTCACTCGGGCTACCCGGGCGGCCTCAAGTCGGTCACCTACGCGGAGCTCCTCGAGAAGAACCCGGTCCGCGCCGTCGAGAAGGCCGTCCGCGGCATGCTCCCGAAGAACAGCCTCGGCGCCAACCAGCTGTCGAAGCTCAAGGTGTACCGCGGTGCCGAGCACCCGCACGCCGCGCAGAAGCCCACCGCGTACGTTTTCGACCAGGTCGCCCAGTAAGCGCCGCACAGAACAGGACACACTGATGGCGAACATCGAAGAAACCCCCACGAGCTACTCCACCGAGTCCACCGTCGACGAGACCGTCGTCGCCGCCGAGCGCCCCGTGCTCTCGGTCTCGGGCGCCGCTGTCGGTCGCCGCAAGCAGGCCATCGCCCGCGTGCGCGTCATCCCCGGCTCGGGCACGATCACGGTCAACGGCCGTGCGTTCGAGGACTACTTCCCGAACAAGCTCCACCAGCAGCTCATCACCGACCCGTTCACGGTCCTCAACCTCACGGGTGCGTACGACGTCATCGTCCGCATCTCGGGTGGCGGCCCCTCGGGCCAGGCCGGCGCGCTCCGCCTCGGCATCGCCCGTGCGCTGAACGAGATCGACGTCGAGAACAACCGCCCGACCCTCAAGAAGGCCGGCTTCCTCTCGCGCGACGCCCGCGTCATCGAGCGCAAGAAGGCCGGTCTCAAGAAGGCCCGCAAGGCGCCGCAGTACTCGAAGCGCTGATCGGCTTCCATCCCGTATGCCGATCTTTGGCACGGACGGGGTGAGGGGGCTGGCCAACGGCCCCCTCACCGCCGATCTCGCACTGTCCCTGGCCCAGGCGACCGCCGTCGTCCTGGGCCAGGGCCGTTCCGCCGAGGCGCGCCGCGCCGCGGGCAAGCGGCTCACCGCCGTCGTCGCCCGCGACCCGCGCGTCTCCGGCGAGTTCCTCTCCGCCGCGGTCGAAGCCGGCCTGGCCTCGTCGGGCGTCGACGTCCTCGACGCCGGCGTGCTCCCGACCCCCGCGGCGGCGTTCCTGATCGCCGACATGGATGCCGACTTCGGCGTCATGGTGTCGGCATCCCACAATCCTGCTCCCGACAACGGCATCAAGATCTTCGCCCGCGGCGGCGTGAAGCTGCCCGACGTCGTCGAAGAGCGCATCGAGGCTGCCATGGCCGGCCCGAAGCTGCAGCCCACCGGTGCTGAGGTAGGCCGCATCCGCCGGTTCGCCGACGCCGAGGACCGCTACGTCGTCCACCTGCTCGCGTCACTCCCGCATCGCCTCGACGGCATCCACGTCGTGCTCGACTGCGCGCACGGCGCGGCATCCGGTGTCTCGCCCGAGACCTTCGCCGATGCCGGCGCCAAAGTCACCGTCATCGGCGCAGACCCCGATGGCTGGAACATCAACGACGGCGTCGGCTCGACGCACCTCGACAAGCTCGCCGAGCACGTGGTGCGCGTCGGTGCCGACGTGGGCATCGCGCACGACGGCGACGCCGACCGCTGCCTCGCGGTCGACGCGACCGGCAAGGTCGTCGACGGCGACCAGATCATGGCCATTCTCGCGGTGTCGATGAAGGGCCGCGGCGAGCTCAAGGACGACACGCTGGTCGCCACCGTGATGAGCAACCTCGGGCTCCACCGCGCGATGTCGACCCACGGCATCCACGTCGAGACCACTGCGGTCGGCGACCGCTACGTGCTCGAGCGCATGAACGAGCAGGGCTTCTCGCTGGGTGGCGAGCAGTCGGGCCACGTCATCATGAGCGATTACGCGACGACCGGCGACGGTCTGCTCACCGGTCTGCACCTGGTCGCCGAGATGGCGCGCACCGGCAAGACGCTGGAAGAGCTCGCGTCGATCATGACCGTGTACCCGCAGGTGCTCGTGAACGTGAAGGACGTCGACCGTACCCGCGCGGCCACCGACGAGGGAGTTCAGGATGCTGTCGCCCGCGCATCCGCAGAGCTCGGCCTCTCGGGGCGCGTGCTGCTGCGCCCGTCGGGCACCGAGCAGCTCGTGCGCGTGATGGTCGAGGCATCCTCCGAAGATGAAGCCCGCCGCCACGCCGACGAGCTCGCCGGCGTCGTACGCGAGCGCCTCTCGCTGTAACTCCAGGCGGGACGACCTCACATCGAACGCGGCGGGCCTTCGGGCCCGCCGCGTTCGTCTCTCCCACCGGCGGTTTTGTCACGGCCCACCACCCTGCGCCGGGGTCGGCGGCGGGGCTAGCCTGGGGGCATCCGAGAGGAGCCAATCGTGGGTGAAGCGATCGTCGTCGGAATCACGGATGCTGCGGTCACGCGTCGAGCGGTCGACTGGGCGGCGCAGCGCGCGGTCGAGAGGCGGCAGCCGATCGAGCTGTTCGCCGTCGTCGGAGGAGCGGTCGGCGCCGTGGGGGAGGACTCCCTCGTCGACGCCGCACTCGCCCAAGCTGTCGAGCTCGCCGAGGCCGAGGCATCCCGCATCGCGTCGACAGGTCTCGACGTGCGCACCCGGGTCGAACGGGGCAACCCGGTCGCGAAGCTGTTGGATGCCTCGACCGACGCCGCGCTGCTGGTCATCGGCAGCGACTACCAGGGGTCGGGATCGCGGGCGCACCGCGGTGCCCACGGCCTCCGCATCGCCGCCGGCGCGCACTCGCCGGTCGTGGTGATCCCGGACTTCGACGTCGCGGACCGCACCGGAGTCGTGGTCGGCGTCGACGGCTCGCCGGTGTCGGAGAAGGCAGTGGCGTTCGCCGCCGCCGAGGCCGACCGGCTCCGCGAGCCGCTCATCGCCGTGGCGGTGTGGACGCCGCTCGAGGTGCCGCGCAACATAGGGGCGTACCCCGTGCAGTACCTCGAGAACATGGAGAAGCTCACGGGCGAGGCGCTCGGGCTCTCGCTCGCCGGACTCGCCTCGCGCTACCCCGATCTGGAGATCGTGCGCCGCGTCGAGCGCGGGTATCCGTCGCACATCATCAACGAGCTCGCGGGCACGGCGCGCCTCGCGGTGGTCGGCTCGCACGGGCGCGGCGCGCTGGCGCGCTTCCTCCTCGGCTCCATCAGCCAGGAAGTGCTCGCGCGCCTCGAGACCGCGACCGCCGTGGTGCGCTGAGCTCGGGGTCGCACCAGGCCTGAGACCGCGACCGGCGTCGTGCGCCGGTGTTGTGCGGTCTCGCGCGGAGAACCAGCAGAGCTCCGTGGGCGATTTGTGAGAGCGCTCTCATCTCGATAGGTTCGAAGAGGGGACTTTCGATCCGGCGCTCACGCACCCGAAACGCAGAGCACGGACGAGTCATGGCGACGGGGTGACCCGTCTGCCGGCCTCCGTGCTCACGTGTGCGCGGATGGGGGGAACGCCCGCGTAGAGAGCGGGGGCGTTGCGCGCGCCTGCGCGGACGATATCTGGGGGACAGAACCATGTCAGGCAACAGGAACAAGCTCGCCACGGTTGCGGCGGCGGCCGCACTGATCGCGGGAGGGCTCGTCGGGGCATCTGCTCTGCCGGCCGTCGCGACCGAGACGGGCGTCGCCTGCTACGCGAACCCGATGGGCGCCGCGACGCCGATCGGGTCGGCGAGCGGCTACAGCATCTTTGTGACGGGCGATGCGATCCTCGCCAACAGCGAGCTGGAGGGGACCCTCGCCGTCGGCGGCGACGCCACGTTCGGCGACCCGCGCGGCTTCGCGGCCGGCCAGTACCCGCTGCTGCAGGGCGGCGTCGGCGGCAGCGCCGACTACGCCGTGCCGACGATCGACGGCGCGCCCAACCGCGTGCTGCTCAACCGTTTCAGCCCGAACCTCGACACCGTGAAGGTCGCGCAGGTCAAGCGGATCCCCGAGGGGTCGGTCTCGGCCGGCGCGAAGATCGTCACGCCGACCGCCGGCTACGCGTTCGGCCCGCAGTTCGGGGGCACCGGCACCACCTATCTCCCGGTCGGCGGCGGCAACATGAGTCCGCAGATCGAGTCGCACGTTCAGCCGTGGAACGGCGGCGCCGGCGCGGAGAGCTTCGCCACCGAGCTCGACGCGTTCGACGACTATTTCGCCGCCGACGAGGGCGCGGCGCTGCTGGCGCAGGAGGGCATCTGGCGCTCGCCGCAGGTGATCCCCGGCGGCGAGACCCGCATCGTGCTCGACCCCGCCGGACCCAACCGCGTCACGCTGGGGCAGATCGACGGGGCGGCGAAGTTCCGGCTCGAGGGGTACAGCGCGACGTCGCCGCTCGTCGTGAAGGTGGAGCCCACCGACCTCATCGACGGCGTGCTCACGGTGCCGTCGGAACTGAACGCCGGCAAGAACGCGCCGGGCAACGCGGCCCTGGGGTACGTGCTGTGGGATCTGTCGTCGATCGCAGGCGACGTCGAGATCGTCTCGTTCAACGAACCGGTGCGTGGTGCGATCTACGCACCTGTGGCGCACGTGATCTTCCCGGCCGAGAGCGCGGGCGGTCGTGAGTTCGAAGGGCAGCTGGTCGCGGCATCCTTCACGGCGCTCAATGGCGGCAAGGAGCTGCACACCAACCTTTTCCTCGGCATGCTGCCGTGCGTCGAGGGCACCCAGCCCGGCGTACCGGGCACGGAGGAGCCCGGCACGGAGGAGCCTGGGACGGAGGAGCCCGGCACGGACAAGCCGGGTACGGACGAGCCGGGTACGGACGAGCCGGGTACGGACGAGCCTGGCACGGACGAGCCTGGCACGGATCAGCCGGGCACCGAGCAACCCAGGACGGAGGAGCCCGACGCCGCCCAGCCGGCCGTGGAGACGCCGGCCGCCCTCGCGGTGACCGGTGCCACAGCGCCATGGGCGTTCGGCGGTGCGGCCGCCGTGCTGGCAATCGCCGGCGGGGTGCTCCTGTGGCTCGCCCGTCGCCGCAGAGCGGCCTGATCTGACGTACGTCAGCGGCGCTCATGCATCGGCGGGGCGCCGCTGTCGTTCATGCCCCGCGCGCACCGGCAGCGCCGATCGAGGGCGAGCCCCGGGCGGCCGCGGCCCATAGGCTGGGCGTATGTCTGGCAAGACCGGCGGGCGCGCGCGCGTCAGCGACGTCGCCGCCGCCGCGGGCGTCTCGGCGACGACGGTGTCGCATGCGCTGAGTGGCGCGCGGGCGGTGAACGCCGAGACCCGCGAGCGGATCCTCGCCGTCGCCCGTGAGCTCGGATACGTCCCCGATCGGGTGGCCAGCGGACTGCGCCGCCGCCGCACCGGTGTCGTCGGGCTCATCGGCGACGACCTGGCGGCGACCCCGTTCGCGGGCCGCATCATCGAGGGGGCCCGTCGAGCCGGGCTCGAGCGCGACGTGCTGCTGATGGTCGCCGAGAGCGGCGGCGATGCCGAGGCGGAGCGCGACCTCGTCGCGCGCTTCCTCGCCCAGCGGGTCGACGGCCTCTTGATCGCCCGCATGTACCACCAGCGCGTCGAGCAGCCCGACGTCCCAGATGACGTGCCCGTCGTGCTCGTGGACGCGGCGCCTGGGCCCGGCTGGGAGGTCGACGCCGTCGTGCCAGACGAGGCGCAGATCGCGGCTCTCGCCTGCGAGCGGCTCACGCGTGAGGGACACCGCGACATCGCCTACGTCGGGACCACCGACGAGTCCCGCGCCGCTCGCGGCCGCCTCATCGGCGTGCGATCCGCCCTGGGCGACTCGGGGATCGCCCTGGCCGACGGTCGCCTCGACTTCTGCACCTCCGATGCGGCAGGCGGTCGAGAAGCGGGAGGGCGACTCCTCGATCAGATCGTCCCGCCCACAGCCGTCATCTGCTTCAACGACCAGATCGCCATGGGCGTGATGCAGGCCGCAGCGCGGCGCGGCGTCCCCGTCCCGCACGGCATCAGCGTCGTGGGAATCGACGATCTGCATCCGGTCGCCGACGCCCTGGACCCCGGGCTCACCACGGTCGCGCTGCCCCACGACGAGATGGGGAGGTGGGGCATGACCCGCCTGCTCGACCGGATCGACGGGACCGCGCCGCCGGTCGGTGACGGCATCCACCTGCTCCGCGGGTGGCTGGTCGAGCGCGAGTCCGTCGGGGTGCCGCTCGCTCGCTAGGGGCGCTACCGGCGCGATTCCCGTTCGACCGGAGCAACCCGCAACGGGGTGAGGCTGGCGCTCGTGACGGCGACCGGCTCCCGCGTGCCCTCGATCTGCAGCCCTCGCGCGCCGCTCGTCCCGAACGTGGCCATCGTGAGCGCCGCGCGACCGCCGCCCGCGAAGACCTCGATCGAGGAAGCGTCCACGACGATGTCGAGCGCGATGCGCCCATCCTCCGGCTCCACCGCCGCCGTGCGCACCTCGCGGTACGCCTCAGGCATCGGGTCGGCGACGGCGTCGGCATCCCGTGCGACGAACACGGACCGCGCCGCGAAGTCGTAGCCGACCGTCGCGAAGCTGCCGTCCCCCGTGAGGACCTTGACCCGAAGCTCGCCGGCCGGGCTCGCAGCATCCAATCGCAGTCGATACGCGCCCGAGGCGGGCACAGCGACGTCCACGGTCTCGCCGTCGGCGAGCCGCGCATCGGCGAGGTCCTCGGCCTCGCCTTCCAGCGATCCCAGCTCGGCCGCCGGCTCGGAGTGCAGCGTCGCGCGCCCCTCTTCGTCGCTCAGGGTGATCGTGCGCACGAGGGAGTCCGACCCGCCGTGCCAGTCCTCGGTGGGGAACCCGCCGGCGTAAGCCCAGTTGTTCATCCAGCCGATGCCGTACCGCGACGCGAGGCGGTCGTGCTCATCCAGGCGTGGGTCGTCCCACGTGACGGCCGCGTAGTAGTCGGGGCCGTGGTCCAGCCACTGGTGGCCGGCGCCGTCGGAGGTGAAGCGCTCGCCGTCCCACGCGCCCACCCAGTACGCGGTGCCTGTCGTCATCCCCTCCGCGGCGCCGTTCGCGCCCGCGACGAGCACCCACCGCACGTCGTCGGGATCGCCGTCGACCGCCATGGGGAACAGGTCGGGGCACTCCAGGACGCCGAGGTCGGTGGTGACGAAGTCGGAGGAGTAGGTCCAGTCGCGAAGGTTCGGCGAGGTGTAGAACCCGATCCGGTCGTGCTCGGCGAGGGCCATCACCCAGTGCCCGGCCGCGTCATCCCAGAACACGCGTGGATCGCGCCAGTCCGCGACGCCGGGGTTCTCCATCACGGGATTGCCGTCGAACGACTCGAAACGATAGCCGCCGTCGCGCGAGACGAACAGGGACTGCCTCTGCACCCCGTCGACCTGCTGCGTGACGAGCGCGATGACGGCGCCCTCGCCGAACCCTGCGGTGCCGTGTTCATCCACGACCGCCGTGCCGGTCCAGATGTCGCCGAGCCCGTTGGCGTACTTGTCGATCGCGACGCCCTCGTCCTTCCAGTGGACGAGGTCGGTCGAGGTCGCGTGGTACCACGCGGTGCCGTTCCCGTCCGGGTAGTCGGCGTTGTAGAGGTAGTAGTAGTGCCACACGCCGTCCAGGAGGAACGGCTTCTGCGGGTCGTTCATCCAGTCCTTCTCCGGGGTGAGGTGCACTCCCGGGCGGTGCGGAGACCAGTGCGCGGGCCGCTCGAGCCCGTCGGTCGTCGCAGACGGCGAGGGCGCGGCATCCGTCCCGCTCCGTTGCGACAGCGCGACGGCGATCGCCGCCACGAGCACGATCGCGGCCGCCGCTCCGGCGAGCAGGGCGAAGAGGCGCCGCCGGGGCGACGCGGATCGGGTGTTCTGCGTGTGCATTCGGTCTCCTTCTCGGCTCGGAACGGGACGAACGGATGCCTCGGCACGGGGTCGTGCCGAGGCATCCGCTCGACTGTCAGGTCACGGCAGCGGGGTGACCTTGCCGCCGTTGTTGACGTTGATGTTCGCCGGGATGTCGGCGTAGCCGCCGAGCCCGCCGTTGCCGTACGAGTAGTCGACCGCCGACGAGGCGCCGTCGATGTCGATCTTGACGGTCGGCGCGAGAGTGCCGCCGCGGCGGAAGTCGCCCTCCGTGCCGACCGTGTCGATGAACGACTGCACCAGTCCGCCGGGCATCACGTAGTGCGAGTACGCCTGGAAGTGCCCGATCGGCTGATTGTAGTCCGGCGCGAACGGCTGTCCGCCCGCGAAGTTCAGGTTCGTCGGGTTGCCCAGCGCCAGGCCCGAGCCGGAGTTCATGGGCTGGTAGTCGCTGCGGATGCCGTCGCCGACGAACCCGTAGACGCCCTCGGGGCCGTCGATGCCGTTCGCGAACGTGCCGCGGTGGCTGATGGTGAAGAGGTAGTACTTGCCGTCCTTCATGTAGATCTGCGGACGCTCGGTCTGGTCGGTGACGCAGTTCGCCGACAGGATGGGCGGCAGGAACTCCCACTCGGTGAGGTCCTTGTTCTTCGCCTTCGCGAGACCGACGTTGCCGATCTGGTACGTGGCGCCCGAGGCGTTCACCTGGTCGACCGTCTCTGCGAAGGGATCTCCCTCGCGGTAGCCGAGGTCCTCTTCGTCGCACGTCGCGGTCTCGCGGGGCATGGCGGAGTTGCCCTCGAAGACCATGTAGGTCTCACCGGGGTGGGCCGGGTCCTCGAACGTGAACGGGTCGCGGAAGTTGAAGAACTCGTTCTGCGCACCGGTCTGGTAGTACGTGCCATCGGCCTGCAGCAGGTCGGTGACCTTGTCGAACCCGGTCAGCTTCACGCCGTTCTTGTTGGCGTGCACCTTGCCGACGCTCAGTGCGATGCGCGGGTCGTAGGGCTTGCGGTTGCTGCCGTCCTCGTTGCGGTAGAACGCGACGTCCGTGAAGAACAGCTTGATCTCGCCGCCCTTCGAGATGCGCGCCGAACCCGACCACTGGGTCTGGTGGCTGTACGACTGGTCGGGGAAGATCTTGCCGGTCACGCCCTCATCGAAGACGAGGCCGCCATACGTCCAGCCGCCGTTCGCCGGACGCTCATCGGCGGGGACGCCGGCGGGGCGGTAGAAGTAGCCGATCTTCGCGAACACGTGGCGCTCGTCGAACACGAGGTTGCGGTCGGCCACGAGCGAGAAGATGATCTCCTGGCCGTTGACGCTGTACTGGTTGGCGTCCTCATCGGTCAGCGGCCACGAGTCCCAGACCCACACCTGCTCGTTGCTCATGTCGGGGAAGTCCTGCGAAACCGCGGGCATGGTGAGCTCGGCGGGCATCGAGTTCTGCTTCGAGCCCGCGGAAGGGTCCGACAGGCGCTTGAGCTGCCGGGCGTCTGCGCGAGTCCACTTCGCGGTGAAGTCGTCTTCGGGGGCGTACGCCTGCTGCGAGTGCTCGGTCGACTGGGGCCCGTCCTGCAGCTCGGGCGTCGCCGGCGCGGCCGGGGCCGCGAGGGCTGCCGCGGGCAGGCCGACGAGCACGGAAGCCGCGACCGCCGCGGCGGTGAGGCCGCCGGTCAGGACGCGCCTGACCTTCTTCGGGGGAGTGTGCATTTCTGGTTCGCTCCTTGGATTCTCAGCAATGCAAATCGATTTGCATTGCGAACTCATCGTTGCACGTGCGAGCCGATCATGCACATGTGGATCCAGGTGCATGGACTCCGCCGGAACGTCGCACTTGACGGCTCGCCGTCGCTCGGTCCATAATCGGATCCGCTCGATAAATCGATTTAGCACGAGGGAGTGTCACTGATGGCGAGGGCGCGGATCTCAGACGTGGCGGCAGCGGCCGGCGTCTCGGTGACCACGGTCTCGCTCGTCATGAACGACGTCGAATCGCGCATCTCGGAGGAGACGCGTCAGCGCGTCCGCGAGGCGGCCCGGGCGGTCGGCTACGCTCCGAGTTCGGTGGCCCGGGGGCTTCGCACGCAACGCACGCGCACGGTCGGACTCATCTCCGACCAGATCGCGACGACGCCGTTCGCCGGTCGCATGCTCGCCGGTGCGCAGGACGCCGCACGCGACAACGGCCACCTCGTCTATCTGATCGACACCGGCGGCGACGCCGAGATCGAACGCGAGGCCATCGACGCGCTCACCGCGCAGCAGGTCGACGCGATGATCTACGCGTGCATGTGGCACCGCGTGGTCGACGTCCCGCAGGGCGTCTCGGCGCAGACCGTGATGCTCGACTGCCGCCCGGCGAACGGGGGCTACCGCAGCGTCGTCCCCGACGACCGCGCCGGAGGAGCGGCCGCGGTGCGCGAGCTCGTCGCCGCCGGCCACCGGCGGATCGCCTACATCGACACCGACGACGGCCCCATCGCCTCGAGGCTGCGCCACGAGGGCTATCTCGAGGCGCTCGCAGAGGCCGGGATCCCGGCCGACCCGGCGCTCCACATCACCGGTGACACCTCGGCCCACGGTGGTCGCGCGGCGGCCGAGGTCCTCCTCGATCTCCCCGACGACGAGCGCCCCACCGGCATCTTCTGCTTCAACGACCGCATGGCGGCCGGCGTGTACATCGCAGCGCACCGTCGCGGCCTCGACATCCCGCGCGATCTCTCCGTCGTCGGCTACGACGACCAGCAGCTGATCGCGGCGGAACAGGATCCCCCTCTCACCACCATCGCTCTGCCCCACTACGACATGGGTCGCTGGGCGATGGAGGTCGCGCTCGGCGTCCGCGCGGAAGGGGATGAGGACGCCACGCACCTGATGGAGTGTCCCGTCATCCGACGAGACTCCGTAGGCCCGCCGCCGGCGCAAGTCGCCAAACCGAACCGGCGACGGGCTTCACACACCGAGCGGCCGCCGCAGGCGGCCCCCGATCGGTGACCCACGCGGGCGTGAGTCACCAAGAAAAGGAAACCACAACAATGCGCACAAGGACCCCGATCCTCGTGTCCGCGGGCCTGGTCACGGCGATCGCCCTGACCGGGTGCGGGCAAGCCGGCCAAGGTGACACCACCACCGCGGACGGCCGCACCCAGTTGACGATGTGGACCCACTCGGCGGGCAACCCGGCCGAGCTCGAGGTTTACGAGCAGATCATCTCCGACTTCAACGCGTCGCAGGACGACTACGAGGTCGTGCACGAGTCGTTCCCGCAGGGCGCCTACAACGACGCGATCGTCGCGGCCGCGGCATCCGGCGATCTTCCGTGCCTTCTCGACCTCGACGGTCCGATCATGCCGAACTGGGCCTGGGCGGGCTACCTGCAGCCGCTCGACCTTCCCACCGAGATCACCGACTCCCTGCTGCCCACGGCCGTCGGCGTGTGGGACGACGAGATCTACTCGGCCGGCTACTGGGACGCCGCACTCGGCATCTTCGCCCGCAAATCGGTGCTCGACGCCAACGGCATCCGCATCCCGACCGTCGAGGAGCCGTGGACCGCGGACGAGTTCGACGCGGCGCTCGCCACGCTGAAGGACGCCGGCTACGAGACACCGATCGACATCGGGGCGGAGGACACCGGGGAGTGGTGGCCGTACGCCTACTCGCCGTTCCTGCAGAGCTTCGGCGGCGACCTCATCGATCGCGACACCATGCTGTCGGCCGACGGCGCCCTCAACGGACCCGAGGCGGTCGCGTGGGGCGACTGGTTCGCGGGCCTCTTCGCCGACGGCTACGCCGGCAACAGCGGCACCGTGGGCAACCAGGAGTTCATCGACGACGAGGTGGCGCTCAGCTACACCGGCGTGTGGAACGCGGTGGCCGCGCTCGACGAGGTCGGCGACGACCTGCTGATCCTGCCCCCGCCGGACCTCGGCAATGGCCCCAGGATCGGCGGCGGCTCGTGGCAGTGGGCGATCTCGTCCGAATGCGACGACGCCGACGGCGCGCGTGCGTACCTCGAGTTCAGCTTCCAGGACAAGTACATCACCGAGTTCGCCGACAAGCAGGTCGTCATTCCCGCGACGGATGCCGCCGCCCAGGCGTCGGAGTACTTCGGCGATGACGGCGCCCTGCGCCCGTTCGTCGAGTTCTCGCAGAAGTACGCGGTGCTGCGCCCCGAGACGCCCGCGTACGCGGTCATCTCGACGACGTTCGAGACGGCGGCGAAGGACATCATGAACGGCGCCGACGTCCAGGAGACGCTCGACCGCGCCGTCTCTGAGATCGACGCCAACATCGAGTCGAACGACGGCTACGGCTTCCAGTGATCCACCGTGCCGGCGAGGGCCTCGAGCCCTCGCCGGCGCACTCCCCGAGAGATCTGTCATGACTGTCACTCCTCCGACGGTCGCCGCCGAAGAGCCTCGGCGCGCCTACCGTCGCTTCCGCTCCATCAAGGGTCGCGAGACCTGGGCAGGACTGGGGATGATCGCCCCCGCGGCCGTCCTCCTCGTGCTGTTCCTCGTGATCCCCGTGATCCTCGCCTTCGGGCTGTCCTTCACGAACGCGCGTCTCATCTCGCCGAACCCGCCGCGGTTCGTCGGCTTCGACAACTTCATCCGCGCCTTCACCGCCGACCCGGTGTTCGTGCAGTCGGTCGGCAACACCGCGCTGTTCGCACTCGTCGTGGTGCCGGTGCAGGCGGCGCTCGGACTGCTCCTCGCGGTGCTCGTCAACCGGCGCATGCGCGGCGTGACCGCCTTCCGCGTGATCTTCTTCGTCCCCGTCGTGACCTCGATCGTCGTGGTCTCGATCCTGTGGAAGTTCATGTACCAGAAGGACGGCCTCATCAACGCCATGTTCGATGCGCTCACCTTCGGGGCGTGGTCGAACGTCGACTGGCTGAACGACCCGAAGACGGCCCTCGGCGCGATCATCGTGCTGTCGATCTGGCAGGCCGTCGGGTTCCACATGATCATCTGGCTCGCGGGCCTGCAGACGATCCCCGAGGAGCTCTACGAAGCCGCCAAGATGGACGGCGCGAGCCCGTGGCGCCAGTTCACGAACGTGACGTGGCCAGGCCTCAGGCCCACCATGGTGTTCGTCCTCGTCACGATCACCATCGCCGCCCTCGGACTGTTCGTGCAGGTCGACGTCATGACCCAGGGCGGCCCGGTGAACTCGACCTCGACCATCGTGTTCCACGCCGTGCGCAAGGGCTATGAGCAGCAGGAGATCGGCTACGCCGCGGCGATCTCGCTGATCTTCTTCGTCGCGGTCCTCGCCATCGCGCTCATCCAGCGCCGGCTCACGCGAGAGAAGGACTGACATGACCGCCACCCAGACTCTGACGACGGCACCTGCCGATTCGCGCCGTGCCGTGCGCCCGGCGCCGGCTCGCAGCGAGAAGGCGCAGCGCATCAGGGGCAAGGTGTTCCTCTACATCGCCCTGTCGCTGTTCGGGATCATCTTCCTGTTCCCGCTGGTGTTCATGTTCGTGTCGAGCCTCAAGCCCGACAGCCAGATCCTGCAGGACATCGACTCGCCCGCGGCCTTCCTCCCGGTGGGCGACATCAGCCTCGACAACTACTTCGGGGTGTTCGACCGCGTACCCGTCGCGCAGTTCCTGTTCAACTCGGTGCTCGTGACGGTGCTCACGGTGGGGCTCGGGCTCATCGTGAACTCGATGGCGGGCTTCGCGCTCTCCCGGCTGGCGTGGAAGGGCCGGATCGTCGTGCTCGCGCTGATCATCGCGACGCTGATCGTCCCGTTCGAGACGATCGCGGTGCCGATGGTCTACTGGGTTGCCCAGCTTCCGACGCTCGTGATGGAGGGGGGCGTGCTGAAGTACGACTTCGGATGGCTCAACACGTACGAGGTGCAGATCGTCCCGTTCATCGCGAACGCGTTCTCGATCTTCCTGTTCACGCAGTACTTCTCGACCATCCCGAAGTCGCTCGACGAGGCGGCCCGCATCGACGGCGCGAGCTGGTTCACGATCTACCGGCGCATCCTCGTGCCGCTGTCGGGTCCGGCCTTCGCGACCGTGGCGATCCTCACCTTCCTGCCGGCGTGGAACCAGTACCTCTGGCCCCTCATGGTGGTGCAGAAGGAGGAGCTGCGGCCCGTCATGGTCGGCATGCAGTACTTCTTCCAGCTGAACACCGCGTGGGGCGAGGTGATGGCCTACACCTCGCTCATCACGATCCCGGTGCTCATCGTCTTCCTGGTGTTCCAGCGGGCGTTCGTCAGCAGCATCGCGGCGAGCGGGGTGAAGGGATGACGGATCGGATGCTGCGCCTCGTGGTCATCGGAGAGGCCCTCGTCGACATCGTCCATCGCGCGGATGGCCGTGTCGAAGAGGCGCCCGGCGGCAGCCCCGCCAACACCGCGCTGACGCTGGGACGGCTGGGACGGCGCCCGACGCTGATCACCTGCCTGGCGGAGGACGACCGGGGCGGCCGTGTGCGACGGTGGCTCGGGGAGTCGGATGTCGAGGTGATCGCCGTCGCGTCGGCGCGCACGTCGACGGCCGCCGCCCATCTCGATGTCAGCGGTGCCGCCACGTACGACTTCGACCTCGAGTGGGACCTCGGGGCGGACACCGCCCGCCTCGAGGAACTCGCGAGCGCCGCCGACGTCGTGCACGTCGGCTCCGTCGCCGCGGTGCTCGAACCCGGCGCGGACCATGTCCTCGCGCTCGTGCGATCGGCGCGGGGGAAGGCGATCGTGACGTATGACCCCAACATCCGTCCGTCGCTCGTCGACGACGCGGACCGCGTGCGGCAGCGTGTCGCCGAGGTGGTCGAGCTCGCCGACGTCGTGAAGGCGAGCGACGAAGACCTCCGGTGGCTCCACCCGGAGCGGGAACCCGTGGAAGTCGCCCGGGAGTGGGTCGCTCAGGGCCCGCGACTCGTCGTGGTCACCCTCGGGTCGGAGGGTGCGATCGGCGTGACCGCCGATGGCGAGGTCACCGTGCCCGCCGTCGTGACCGAGGTGGTCGACACGGTCGGCGCCGGCGACACGTTCATGGGCGTGCTCATCGACGGCATCGTCGGCAGCGACGGTCTGCGGGCGTCGCTCGCGACGACGGGTGGCAGCATCCCGTCGTCCGCCGTCGAATCGCTCCTGCAGAGATCCGCGCTCGCCGCGGCGATCACCGTCTCGCGACCGGGGGCCGACCCGCCCCGCCGCGCCGAGCTCGCCGCACCGGCGACGGCTCGGTAGGCCGAACTCCCGCACTCGCTCTCCCCGCCCGCCCGGCGGAGGGGCACACCATCGCGCGATCTCCCGCGCACGACTCTTGAAGGAACTCTCGTGTTCGACCTCCCCGATTCCTGGGTATGGGACTACTGGTTCGCCGACGACGGCGAGCGCTACCACCTCTTCTTCCTCTACGCCTCGCGGGCGCTCCACGACCCAGAAGCCCGCCACTACCGCGCCTCGATCGGGCACGCGGTCTCGACGGACCTCGTCGAGTGGACGCAGGTCGCGGATGCGCTGGTGCGCAGCGACGCCCCCGCTTTCGACGAGCTCGCCACCTGGACCGGATCGGTGGTGCGCCACCCGGATGGAACGTGGTTCATGTTCTACACCGGCGCCACCCTCGCTCCCGGCGGTCAGAACGTCCAGCGGATCGGGTACGCCACCTCGCCCGACCTCTTCACGTGGACGAAGGCCGGCGGGCCGGTGCTCGAGGCGAAGGGGCCGTGGTACGAGAAGCTCTCGAGCGGCGCGTGGCACGACGAGGCCTTCCGCGACCCGTGGGTGTTCGCCGACCCGGACGGGAACGGCTGGCACATGCTGATCACGGCCCGTTCCCCCGAGGGACCGGCGGACGGGCGCGGCGTCATCGGGCACGCCTGGTCGGCGGACCTGCGCGCATGGGAGCTGCGCGAACCGCTCAGCGCGCCCAGCGTCGAGGGTTTCGGGCAGCTCGAGGTGCTGCAGGCCGAGATCGTCGACGGGCGTCCGGTGGTGATCTTCTCGTGCCTGAAGGAGCAGAGTACCGATTCCCGGCGCGCCGCAGCCGCCGGCACCTGGGCGGTTCCGGCGGAGAGCCTGCTCGGACCGTTCGACATCGACGCCGCGTATCCGCTGACCGATGAGGACTTGTACGTCGGGCGCCTGCTGCAGCGCCGTTCGGACGGTCAATGGCTGCTGTTCGCGTTCCGCAACGTCGGCGAGGACGGACGGTTCGTCGGTGGCGTCACCGACCCGATGCCGGTGCGGTGGGACGGCGGGCGGCTCGTCCGCCGTGAGGCGGTGTCCGTCTCCGCCTGACGCTCGAGGCCGGGGCTTCGCGGACGAGCCCCGGCCGGCCCGCCTCGCGGCGGACGGTGTCCGCGTCGACAGAAGGATGACGATGATGTCAGTTTCGAAGCGACGCTCTGTGCGTCTGACGGCCGGCGCGCTGGCCGTGATCGCGGTGGGGGCTGGAGGAGGTGTCGTGGCCGGCGTCGGCGATGACGCCATCGCCGCCGAGTCCGCCGACGACTACCGCGCGCAGTACCACTTCACGGTGCCCGACCACTGGAAGAACGACCCCCAGCGGCCGGTCTTCGTGGACGGCAAGTTCCACTACTACTACCTCTACAACAGCGACTACGACGCGGACCCGGCAGCGAACTTCGGAACGGAGTGGCGGCTCGCGACCTCGTACGACGGGGTCGTCTTCGCCGATCAGGGCGTCGCCGCGCCCAAGAAGACGAACGCGAACTACGACCTCTGGTCGGGGTCGACCGTGGTCGACGAAGCGAACACCGCAGGGTTCGGCGCCGGCGCCGTCGTGATGCTCGTGACGCAGATGGACCATCCGACACCGGCGCAGCAGGCGAACGCCTCGGGGCCGCAGGCGCAGTTCCTCTGGTACTCGACGGACGGCGGTCGCAACTTCCGGCCGTACGGCGAACAGCCCGTCATCCCCAACGGCGGGCGCGCGGACTTCCGCGACCCCAAGATGGTGTGGGATGCCGAGCGCGGCCGCTGGCTCGCACTCATCGCGGAGCGCGACCGGGTGAGCTTCTACACGTCGCCGGACCTGAAGACGTGGTCCCGCACCTGGGAGTACGTGAACCCCGGCATCGGCACGATCGAGTGCCCGGACCTGTTCCGGATCCGCGCCGACGACGGCACCGTGAAGTGGGTGTTCGGCGTCAGCGCGAACGGGTACGCCACTGGGGAGCCGGCGACGTTCGCGTACTGGACGGGCGCGTACGACGGCACGTCGTTCGCCTTCGACTCGAGCGCTCCGCAGTGGCTCGATCACGGGTTCGACTGGTACGGGGCGGTCACGTGGGAGGATCCCGCCGCGCCGCTGGACCGCCGGTACGCCGTGGGATGGATGAACAACTGGGACTACGCGCATTCCACCCCGACCTGGACCGCGGACGGCTTCAACGGCACGGACTCGATCACCCGCCAGATCCGCCTCAAGAGGTACGGCTCGACGTTCAGCCTGGTGTCGCAGCCGGCGGCGGCCCTTGCCGACATCGCGACGGCTCGAACGACTCTCGGCGACGTGGCCGTGGACGGATTCCTGCCGCTCGCCTACGAGGGCGACGCGTATCAGATCGAAGCCGACGTGACATGGGAGACCGCGACCAACATCGGCCTGCAGCTGCGACGCTCCGCCGACGGGACGCGTCACGCCGATGTCGGCGTGACCGGCGCGTACGCCTACCTGAATCGCGGCCAGACCGGCCATCCGGCCGGAACCTGGAAGACCGAGAGCCGCACGCCCTTCGCCGGCAGCGCCGGCAGTGTGCATCTGCGCATCCTGGTCGACCGTACGACGATCGAGGTCTTCGTCGACGACGGGAGGTACGTGCACTCGAGCCAGGTGTTCGCGCCGCCGGGTGACGACGGCGTCGCGCTGTACACGTCCGGCGGTACGGCCGTGTTCCACGATCTGACGATCACCGAGTTCGGCAGCGTCGTGCAGCGGCCGGCTCGGGCGATCGCCGATTTCGAGGGCGCCACGTGGGGTCAGGGGTGGACGGCGACGGGCAGCTTCATCGGCGCAGGGCCGAGCGCGGCCGACCTGCGCGGACGCGTCGGTGCGCGGGCAGCCGACACGTTCGCGGGCGGGGGAGATCCGGCCACCGGCACGATCACCTCGCCGGCGTTCACCATCGACAGGAACTTCCTGCACTTCCTCATCGGCGGCGGCGATCACGCGTTGGGCGTGGAACCCGCCACCTCCGTGCAGCTGCTCATCGACGGACAGCCGGTCCGGAGCGCGACGGGCGCGGACTCGGCGGACCTGCGGCACGTGCAGTGGGACCTCCGCGACCTCGCCGGGCGCACGGCGCAATTCCAGATCCTGGATGACGCGACCGGACAGTGGGGTCATCTCATGGTCGACCAGGTCGTCCTCGCGGACTGACGGGAACGCGAGGACGACGCATTCTCGAGTCGACTTGAGATATGAGACTCCCAGTCTCTAGTCTGGAATGCGTGCACGAGTCGGGGGGCTCATGCACACCGATCTTGCCGGCGGCCCCATGCCGTTGCGTTCGATCTAGTCGGTGCCGGGTTCTGGGGACCCGGCACCGCGAGTTTCTGCGGGGGCGAAGGGGCCTACCGGACAGCGCGTCGAGGACGATAATCGAGTGGTGGAGCAACCCGAATCCCGATCGCGGCGGCCTGCCGGCGAAACGCGCGCACTCATGCTCGCGGTCGCGGTCGACCGCGTCAAAGAAGAAGGTCTGCTGCTCGACTACGCCAACATCGAGCTCGAGGACCTGATCCGAACGGCCGGCGTGCCCCGGTCGACCGTCTTCCGCATCTGGCCGGACCGCGTGGCGTTCGTCGCCGACCTGGTGCGCGCCCTGTTCGAAGCGGACCCGGGCTTCGACAAGGGGTTCGACGGCGAGACGCTGCATCACCTCGAGGAGGCGGTGGCCGGCGACCCTCAGGCGATGAGCACTCCCGAAGGGCGGCAGATCGCGCTCCGCGAGGCGCTGCGGATCACCGTGTCGCACAACATGACCGCCGTGGAGCACACCGTGGCATTCCGGGCATACCGGGCGATGTCGGCCGCGCTCTCCAGCGGCGACGCCGTGCCGGGCGGGGTGGAGGTGCGTGCGCTGCTGTCGGAGATCGAGGACCGCTACCTCACCCACATGGCCGAGACCTACCGCGGGCTCAATGCCGCCTTCGACCTCCGCATGCGCGAGGGCGTCGACGAACGCGACCTGGCCGTGGCCATCATGGCGATGGTCGACGGCATGAGCGACCACCGCCGCATCAACCCGGCGATGGTCGACGCGCCCCGTGTCACCGCCCTCGGTCCCGAGGGCCCGCGCGACTGGCACCTCGCCGGCATCGCGGTCTACGGCATCTACACCGCCTACACCGAGGCGGTCGAGGCGTAGCGCGCAGCGCTCAGACGCTCGGCGCGCTCCAGCTGAGCGACTCGATGTAGCGCAGCAGCACGCCCTCCCGCAGGGCCCATGGCGAGACCTCGAGCTCGTCGACGTCCATCGCGCGCATCGCCTCGTGCAGCACGACCGCGCCGGCGACGATCTGGAACGTCCGGTCCGGCGTGATACCGGGAAGCTCCTGACGCGCCGACGCGGGGATGCGCGCCAGGCGCGGGATCCACGACCCGAGGGACGCGCGGGGGAGCAGCATCCGTTCGATGCCCGACCAGCCCGGAACCGGATAGCCGACCAGCTTCGCGAGCGAGCGGATCGCCTTCGACGAGCCCACGACGTGGTCGGGCTTCGCGAGGGAGCCGAACGACGCCGCGACCGGGGCGAGGGTGGCGCGCGCGTGGTCGCGCAGCTGCTCGACCGCGGCTTCGCCGGGCGGGTCGTCGGGAAGGAACTGCACCGTCATGCGCCCGGCGCCGAGGGGGACGGATGCTGCCTGCTCGGGCAGCTCGTCGGCTCCGGCCGCGATCTCGAGCGAGCCGCCGCCGATGTCGAACAGCAGGATCTGCCCGGCGGCCCACCCGAACCAGCGCCGCACCGCGAGGAACGTGTACCGCGCCTCCGTCTCGCCGCCCAGCACCTGCAGCGGCTGGCCCAGCGCCTCTTCGATGAGGGCGATGACCTCAGGGCCGTTCTTCGCCTCGCGGACAGCGCTCGTCGCGGTGGCCAGCAGCTCGTCGACCGACTCGGCCGACGCGATCTTGCGCGCCTCGGTCACCGCGGCGACGAGCGCCGTGACGCCCTCCTCGGTGATGGAGCCGTCGGGCGCGAGGTACCGCATCAGCCGCAGCACCGTGCGCTGGCTCGTCGTGGCGAGCGGCCGGCCGCCGGGGCGGACGTCGGCGACCAGCAGGTGGACGGTGTTCGAGCCGATGTCGAGAACTCCGAGGCGCACGCAAAAAGAGTAGCGGCACGACCGGACACACGGATGCCTCGACCCGGCCGGAGCGGCCGGGCCGAAGCATCCGTCTCCCGTCTTCTACGCGACGCCGGCGTAGCGGAGCAGGTCGATCATGAGGAAGTCGTCGCCCGTGCGACCGGGGTCGATCGTCGGGAGCGACGGCTGCCAGTCGGGGTCCTGCGCGAGGTACGAGGCGCGGTCGCCCTGCAGAAGGCCGAGGAACACCTCGGCGACGATCCGCGCCCCGACGGGGCCGAGGCGCTCGCCGTCTTCGACGATGTCGGCCTCACGGAGGATGTAGAACCACAGCGGCGTGCGGTCGTCCATGCCGTACTGCTGGAGGTCGTCGAGGTCCCGCCGCGCGAGCTCGGGCAGGTTCATCGCGCGGGCGACCCGCTGCCCCGACGGCAGCGAGAACGTCAGGTGCCGCAGCAGGTTGCGCTGCGCGAGCGACGCGGGGTTCGTGGCGGCGTCCGGGCGGGCGACGACCGAGCCCGGCAGCGCGAACAGCGCCGACGAGAGCGTCGTGTCGATCTTCTTGTTCGGACGCACGTTGCCGTCGCCGAAGTCGAAGAAGGTCGGCCAGTCGATGAAGCGGCGCGGGGCGCGGCATCCGCCTGACAGGTCGTCGGGGTCGCCCGCAGGGCCGCCCGTCGGAGTGAAGATCATGCCGAAGAACGGCGTGCCGCCCGGGTTGCCGGTGAAGTTCGCCCGGTACGACGGACGGATCTGGCTGTGGCCGAACCGGTACGCCGCGACCGAGAACTCGACCGGGATGAACGGCTCGTTGTGCCAGGCGTAGAACTTGCGTCCCTTCTGGAGCACGTCGTCGACGACGGCCGACCCGCAGAGCTTGCGGAGGAACTGCTGCACGACGATCCACTGGTAGTGCCAGCGGACGATGCGCTGCGTCTCGGCGAACAGCTCGCCCGGCGCGGTGATCCCGAGGTCGGTGCGGACGTGCTCGGCGACGGCGTTGTGGAACCGCAGCATCGCGGTCTGCAGCTGCGAGACGATGAGGTTCTCGTCGTTGCGGGGGTCGCCGATCAGTGCGACGCCCTGTGCGTTGCGGGGGAGGTCCGACTTGCCCGGCGTGCCGCACTCCTCGACGAGCATCGTGACGCCGTGGCCCGTCTGCTGGTCGTAGAGGAACGGTGATGCGTTCGGGCCAGACCCGTACACGTTGTCGAGGCCGAGGCTCGGGGTGCGGAAGTTCGAGATGTACTCGGGGTCCGCCTGGCGCTCGAGGCTCGACGTCGGATCGAACGTGATGTCGTGGTCGATGAACTGCCCGAGGAACGTGTCACCCGCGACGTGGGTCGTGCTGTTGCGGTTCTGGTGCGACAGGGCGGGGTCGACGATGAGCTGGACCGGCCCGGCCGCGAGATCGTCGCGGGCGTCCATGATCCCCTCCGGCTTCCCGATGTCGAGCAGTGCCGCGCGCACCTCCGGGGTGTCGGCGGCGAACGGCGGCAGCTTGCCGAACATGCGGCCGAAGCGTCCCGAGTCGTAGTACTTCGACCGGGGCGGCACGATGTCGACCGGATACGAGCCGTGGCGGGTCATGATCATCTCCTTCGAACGGACTCCCCCTGCGCGCGGACGCGCACTCTGGGGGAGCGGTCTCCGCTGTCGTGAGATACATCGGCACGTGGATGCTGCGCCCCGGTGCCCGCACGCCGTGCCTGTGGACGCAGCATCCGTCATCTCCCGCACCAGCGGTTACGATGGGCGCGATGTCCGCCGACGAAGCGACCGCTGTCGCCCCCGCACTCTCGCTGTACCGCGAGATCGACCGAGCCGAGTGGGCCCGCCTGGCGTCGGGCATGACGCAGCCGCTCACCGAGACCGAGATCGTGCAGATCCGCGGGCTCGGGGACCGCCTCGACATGGCCGAGGTCGCGCAGGTGTACGTGCCGCTGTCGCGCCTGCTGTCGCTGTACGCGGAGTCGACGAAGCGCCTCGGCGCGGAGGAGTCCGGGTTCCTCGGCGAGGACGACTCCACCACGCCCTTCATCGTCGGAGTCGCGGGCTCGGTCGCCGTGGGCAAATCGACGATCGCGCGCCTGCTGCGCGAGCTGACCTCGCGCTGGCCGGGCACTCCCCGCGTCGAGCTGGTCACGACCGACGGCTTCCTCTATCCGAACGCCGAGCTCGAGCGCCGCGGCCTCATGGAGCGCAAGGGATTCCCCGAGTCGTACGACCGCCGCGCCCTCGTGTCGTTCCTCACCGAGGTGAAGAGCGGCGCCCCCGAGGTGAAGGCACCGTTCTATTCGCACATGCGGTACGACATCGTGCCCGACGCGGTCGTCACCGTGCGCCGCCCCGACATCGTCATCGTCGAGGGCCTCAACGTGCTGCAGCCGCCGCCCACCCCGAACGACGTCGCCGTCAGCGACCTCTTCGACTTCTCGATCTACGTCGATGCGGATGCCTCCCACATCGCGCAGTGGTACGTCGACCGCTTCCTCGCCCTGCGCCGGGCCGCGTTCAGCAACCCGAAGTCGTTCTTCAACGTGTTCGCGCAGCTGTCGGACGAGGAGGCGGTGGAGCGCGCGCTCGGCTTCTGGAACTCGATCAACCTCCCGAACCTCGAGGAGAACGTGCTCCCGACGCGCCACCGCGCGAACCTCGTGCTGCAGAAGGCGGCCGACCACACCGTGGAGACAGTGCTCCTGCGCAAGCTTTGACGCGCGTCGGTGGAGCATCCGTTTTCCGCCGTGAACGGGGAGTTCGGATTCGTAAGGGTTCCTAGCGAAACCCGCCGCCTACCATTGAGCGCATGTGTGGAATCGTCGGATACGTGGGCCCGCGCCAGAGCCAGGCCGTCCTGATCTCGGGACTTTCGCGCCTCGAGTACCGCGGCTATGACTCTGCGGGCATCGCGGTGATCGCCGGCGACGGCGGACTGGGGATGCGCAAGCGCGCCGGCAAGCTGAAGGTGCTGCGCGACGACCTCGCCGCCCACCCCCTCGCCGATGGGACGACCGGCATCGGCCACACCCGCTGGGCCACGCACGGCGGGCCGACCGACGGCAACGCGCACCCGCACCTCGCCGACGACGACAAGCTGGCCGTGATCCACAACGGCATCATCGAGAATTTCTCCGAGCTGAAGGATGAGCTCGTCGCCGACGGGTTCACCTTCCGCAGCGAGACCGACACCGAGGTGGCCGCTGTGCTCCTCGGCCGCGAGTACCGCCGCGCCGGCGATCTCGAGGAGGCCTTCCGTGCCGTCGTCTCGCGCCTCGAGGGCGCCTTCACGCTTCTCGCGCTGCATGAGGACCAGCCGGGCCTCGTCGTCGGTGCCCGCCGCAACTCCCCGCTGGTGATCGGCCTGGGCGAGGGGGAGAACTTCCTCGGGTCGGACGTCGCAGCCTTCGTCGAGCACACCCGCAACGCCCTCGCGATCGGCCAGGACCAGATCGTCGCGATCACCCCCGACGCCGTGACCGTCACGGACTTCGCCGGCAACGAGGTCGAGGTCGAGCCGTTCGAGGTGACGTGGGATGCGGCCGCCGCCGAGAAGGGCGGCTGGCCGTCGTTCATGGCGAAGGAGATCTCGGAGGAGCCCGAGGCCGTCGCCAACACGCTGCGCGGCCGCGTCCGCGACGGCGAAGTCGTGATCCCCGAGCTCGACGGACTCGACGAGCTCTTCGCCGGCGTCTCGCGCATCATCGTGATCGCGTGCGGCACCGCGGCATACGCCGGCCAGGTCGGCAAGTACGCGATCGAGCAGTGGACCCGCATCCCCGTCGACGTCGAGCTCGCCCACGAGTTCCGCTACCGCGACCCGGTGATCGGCCCCGACACCCTCGTCGTCTCGATCAGCCAGTCGGGCGAGACCATGGACACCCTCATGGCCGTCAAGTACGCCCGCGAGCACGGCGCGAAGACGCTGTCGGTCTGCAACACCCAGGGCGCGACGATCCCGCGCGAGTCCGACGCGATCGTCTACACGCACGCCGGCCCCGAGGTCGCGGTCGCGTCGACCAAGGCGTTCGTGGCGCAGATCACGGCGCTGTACCTCATGGCCCTGCACATCGGTCGCGTCCGCGGCGCGATCACCGCGGAGGCCGCGGCCGATCACGTGCGCGAACTCGAGGCCGTCCCCGGCAAGATCGCGCAGATCCTCGAGCGCGAGCAGGCGCACATCGAGCAGTTCGCCGGCTGGATGGCCGACACCCGCTCGGTGCTGTTCCTCGGCCGCCACGTCGGCTTCCCGATCGCCCTCGAGGGTGCGCTCAAGCTCAAGGAGCTCGCCTACATCCACGCCGAGGGCTTCGCCGCCGGCGAGCTCAAGCACGGCCCGATCGCGCTCATCGAGCCCGGCCAGCCCGTGTTCGTCGTGGTTCCGTCGCCCCGCAAGTCGTCGGAGATGCACAAGAAGGTCATCTCGAGCATCGAGGAGATCCGTGCGCGCGGCGCCCGCGTCATCGCGATCGCCGAAGAGGGTGACGCGGCGGTGCTGCCCAAGGCCGACGAAGTGCTCCGCATCCCGCTGGCCGGCCCGTTCTTCGAGCCGCTCCTCGCCGTCGTGCCGCTGCACATCTTCGCGATGGGTCTCGCCACGGCCAAGGGTCTCGACGTCGACCAGCCCCGCAACCTCGCGAAGTCGGTCACGGTCGAGTAGCAGCATCCGTTCCGCCTGCCGTGCGCTGCGCGGCAGGCGGCGGTGACGCGCCCGCGCGATAGGGTGGCGGATGCTGCGGCTGCAGCACGCAGGAGGACCACATGATCGTCGGTATCGGCGTCGACCTCGTCGACATCCCTCGGTTCGAGCGGACGATCGAACGCACCCCGCAACTGCTGCCGCGCCTCTTCTCGGAGGCCGAGCAGCAGCTCAAGCCGCACTCGCAGGCCGCGCGGTACGCCGCCAAGGAGGCGCTCATCAAGGCGCTCGGCGGCTCCGACGGGGTGCACTGGACCGAGATCGAGATCGCGTCCGAGGCATCCGGTCGTCCCGTGTTCTCGCTGTGCGGATCGACGGCCGCGGTCGTCGCTGAGCGCGGGATCACGGCGCTCCACCTGTCGCTCTCGCACGACGCAGGCCTCGCGACCGCGTACGTCATCGCCGAGGCCGTGCCCGCCGGCGAATCCGAGGAGAGCGCATGAGCCGCCTGCCGGCCGGAGTCCTGCGCGAGGCCCTGATCGACGTCGGCGCGATCGAGGACAACGTGCGGCACCTCCGCCGGCTCACGGGCTCCGAGATCATCGCGGTCGTCAAGGCCGACGGATACGGGCACGGCGCCGTGCGCTCGGCGCTCGCGGCGCTCGCCGGCGGCGCGTCGCGGCTCGGCGTCTCCGACATCACCGAGGCGCTGGCCCTGCGTCGCGCCGGCATCGACGCGCCGATCGTCGCATGGCTGCACGCGCCGACCGCCGACTTCGCCGAAGCCGCCGCGCGGGGGATCGAACTCGGCATCTCGAGCCTCGAGCAGCTGCAGAAGGCGGCGGCGGCAGCATCCGCCGATCGACCCGTCGGGGTGCACCTGAAGCTCGAGACCGGACTCTCGCGAAACGGCATCGCACCCGAGGACTACCGCGTGGTCTTCGCCGAGGCCGCGCGCCTCGAGCGGATCGGCCGCGTCCGCGTCATCGCACTGTTCAGCCACCTCTCGAACGCGTCGACCGAAGACGACCGCGCGGCGCTGCGCGCCTTCGAAGACGGCGTCGCCGCTGCCGCCTCGCTCGGTCTCGCGCCGCCGCTGCGGCACATCGCGGCGACGCACGCCGCGATCGACCTTCCCGAGGCGCGCCTCGGCTGCGTGCGCATCGGCATCGGTCTCTACGGACTCTCGCCGTTCGACGACCGCACGTCCGCCGATCTCGGCCTGCGTCCCGCGATGACCCTGCGCGGCGCAGTCGCCGCCGTGCGCCGCGTGCCGGCGGGCAAGGGCGTGTCGTACGGCTACGACTACCGCGCCGAGCGCGACACGACCCTCGCACTCGTGCCCCTCGGCTACGCCGACGGGGTGCCACGTCAGGCGTCGGGTGCCGGGCCCGTCGTGATCGGCGGACGGCGGTTCCCCGTCGCGGGCCGCATCGCGATGGACCAGTTCGTCGTCGACGTGGGCGACGCGCAGGTTTCGGTCGGCGACACGGCGGTGCTGTTCGGAGACCCGACCCTCGGGGCGCCGTCGGCGACCGAGTGGGCGGAGGCCGCGGGCACCATCAACTACGAGATCGTCACGCGCATCGGCCCCCGCGTGCCCCGCCGGCAGGTGTCGGAGTGAGCGGGAACGCGGACGACGCCGCCGTTGTTGCACCGGGCGTGGACACCACGGCACAAGGTTTGGACGCACTCGTCGGCACGCGCGAGATCACCTCGCCCGACGCGATGGAGGCACTCGGCGAAGAGATGGGACGGATGCTGCACCCCGGCGACATGGTGGTGCTCACCGGTCCGCTCGGCGCAGGCAAGACCACCCTCACCCGCGGCATCGGCCGCGGTCTCGACGTGCGCGGACCCATCCAGAGCCCGACGTTCGTGCTCGCCCGGACGCACCCGTCGCTCTCGGGCGGCGCGCCGCTCGTGCATGTGGACGCGTACCGCCTGGGCTCGGCTGCCGAGCTCGACGACCTCGACATCGACTTCGACGGCTCCGTCGTGATCGTGGAGTGGGGTCGGGGCCTGGTCGACGGACTCCGTGAGCAGTGGTGGGAGGTCGAGCTCGAGCGCGAGTGGCACGGCCGCGGCGTCGACAACGCCTGCGGCACCATCGCCCACGAGGCCGACCTCGACGCCGACACCCCTCGCCTGGTGAAGATCACCCGCCACCCCTAGCCGACGTCGCCTCGCGACAGCGGCCGAGTCGACGCGAGGCGATCGGGCGCCCACTCCTCCCCCTGCCCTCAATTGAGGATGTGTGCCGAGATGCGGATCGCACCGCCGGTTCGGCTCCTCGATTCGGCCCTCGTCCTCGAATGAGGAGGCCGGGAGGGTCGGGCGGAGAGGCTCCCACCGCGCCCGACTACCCTGGAAGGGTGATCCTCGGCATCGACACGTCGCTCGGCTCCGCGGTGGCGGTGGTCGAGCCGGACGGCGTGATCCGCTCCCAGGTCGAGAGCGCAGACCCGCGCGGCCACGCCGAGGTCATTGGCACGCTGATCGAACGGGCGCTGGCGGAGGCATCCATCTCCGCGTCCGACGTGACGCATGTCGCCGCGGGTATGGGACCCGGCCCGTTCACGGGGCTGCGGGTGGGCATCGCCGCGGCGCGCACCTTCGCCCTCGGGCGCGGCGTGCCGGTCGTTCCGGTCCCGAGCCATGACGCGGTCGCCCTCGAACTGCTTCTGCACGACGCGCTCACGGGTGGGTACGAGGATGCCGCCGACGAGACGTTCGCCGTCGTCACCGACGCGCGTCGCCGCGAGTTCGCGTACACGCTGTACCGCGGGATCGACGACGACGGGCTGCCGATCCGCGTGGCGGAGTCCGCGCTGACACCCCGCGACGACCTCGACGCCGTGCTCGCGGACGCCGCGGCCGCACGCCGCGACGCCGACCGCATCCCCGCGGCCATGCTCGCGCTCGCCGCGGCCCGCGCGCTCGCCGCCGGGCGCACGATCGGTCCTGCCGATGCGCTCTACCTGCGCTCGCCCGACGTGACGCTCCCGCACGCTCCGAAGCGGGTGGGTTCGTGACGCTCCGCCCTGCGACCGGCGAAGACCTCGCCGCGATCATGACGCTCGAGCGGACGTCGTTCCCGACCGACGCGTGGTCCGAGGCCATGATGCGCGAAGAGCTCGCCTCGCCGCACGGCTGGTACGTCGTCGACGACGAGGCCGGCCGCCTCGTCGGGTACGCGGGACTCCGCGCCGTCGCCGGGGCACGGGACGCCGACATCCAGACCATCGCGATCGCCGAGGTGTCGCGGGGCCGCGGCCGCGGCCGCGCGATGCTGCGGGCGCTGCTGGAGGAGGCCGCGCGCCGCGGCGTGACAGACGTGTTCCTCGAGGTGCGCGCCGACAACCCCGTCGCGCAGGCGCTGTACGTGTCGGAGGGCTTCGCCGAGATCGGCCGCAAGCCCCGGTACTACCAGCCCGACGACGTCGACGCCGTGGTGATGAAGCTCGATCTGCGCGGGTGGGCCCGCGCTTCGACAGGCTCAGCGACCGGATTCGACGGAGGGGTGTGCACGTGAACGCTTCGACGGGCTCAGCGAGCGAACCGCTGGTGCTGGGCATCGAGACGAGCTGCGACGAGACCGGGATCGGGATCGTGCGCGGTCGCACCCTGCTGTCGAACACGATCGCGAGCTCGATGGACGATCACGCCCGCTATGGCGGTGTCGTGCCGGAGGTCGCCGCGCGAGCGCACCTCGAGGCGCTGCAGCCGTCGATCGAGGCGGCGCTCGCCGAGTCGGGCGTCGCGCTCGCCGACCTCGACGCCGTGGCCGTCACGAGCGGACCGGGGCTCGCCGGCGCGCTGATGGTCGGCGTGGGCGCCGCCAAGGCGCTGTCGGTCTCCCTCGAGAAGCCGCTCTACGCCGTCAACCACCTCGTCGGGCACATCGCCGCCGACATCCTCGACGCCGACGCGCCGCCGCTCGAGTACCCGACCGTCGCGCTGCTCGTCTCGGGCGGGCACACCTCGCTGCTCCTGGTCCGCGACCTCACCACCGACGTCGAGCTGCTCGGCGAGACGATGGACGACGCCGCCGGCGAAGCCTTCGACAAGGTCGCGCGGCTGCTCGGGCTGCCGTACCCCGGTGGTCCCGAGATCGACCGGGCCGCAGCATCCGGTGATCCCAAGGCGATCCCGTTCCCGCGCGGACTCTCGCGCGCGAGCGACATGGCGAATCACCGCTACGACTTCTCGTTCTCGGGGCTCAAGACGGCCGTCGCCCGCTGGGTCGAGCAGCGCGAGGCCGCGGGTGAGCCGGTGCCCGTCGCGGACGTCGCGGCGAGCTTCCGCGAGGCGGTCGTCGACGTGCTCGTCACCAAGGCCCTGGCCGCGTGCCGCGACTACGGCGTACCGCGTCTGCTGCTGGGCGGCGGCGTCATCGCCAACCGCCGGCTGCGCGACGTCGCACTCGAGCGCGGCGCCGCCGAAGGCGTCACCGTGCGCATCCCGCCGCTGTCGCTGTGCACCGACAACGGCGCGATGATCGCGGCGCTGACCTCCGAGCTCATCATGTCGGGCCGCGCGCCCTCGAGCCTCGAGTTCGGCGCCGATTCGACGCTTCCGGTCACGGAGATCCAGGTCGCGGAGTCGGCATGACGGACGAACGGATGCCGCAGCCCGGCGACCCCGGCAAGCCCGAGGTCGCGACGCCCGGGACTGATCAGGCCGAAGCCCCCTCGGGAGGACCCGACGCCCGATCCCGTTCGTTGAGCGAGCGAGGAGCGAGCGAGACGAAGCGCCCCGAGGATCCGGGCGACCTCGACTCGGCGACTTCGGAGGCCGCAGCGTCTGTTCCCCCTGAGGCTCCGGCTCGGCCGGCCGGGCCGACAGTGTCTTCCGTGTCACCCGACGTCGACCTCGCGCAGGACGCGTCGCCGCTGCCCGGCGCTCACCGCGGCGGGTTCCAGAGGCTGCCGACGGCGCCGGTCGCCGTCACGGTGGAGACCGCACCCGCAGAGCCGGGAGGCGAGTTCACGCCCGACGCCACGTCGTGGACGGCGTCCGACTCGGCGTTCCACCGCGGGCTCGCGGGCTGGTCGCTCGGGTTCGCGATCCTCGGGCTCCTGGTGTCGATGTTCGTCGGCTGGGGCTTCCCGATCGGGCTCGTCGCGGTCGTGTCCGCGATCATCGCGCTGCGCCGCCCGCTCGAGAGCCGCGCGGTGGCCGTCTGGGCGATCGTGCTCGGCACGCTGTCGATCCTGTACAGCGCCGGTTGGCTCCTCTACGCCGCGGCGCGCGCCAACATCATCGGCTGATCCGCGTCAGACGCGGTCGGCGAGGATCGCGGTGCGGCGGGTGCCGATCCGCGTGAGGAGGAGGGTCGCGGCCGCCGAGCCACGGAGCTTCAGGCGGGTGCGGAGGGTGGCGGGGTCGACGTCCACGCCCCGCTTCTTGATCTCGAGTCGGCCGATGTCGCGCTCGCGCAGCGCCTTGCCGAGTGCCTTCTCATCGGCGGGCAGCACCTCCCGCACGCGGAACGTCGAGACGAACGGCGACGTGAGGGCGGCGTCGGAGGTGAGGTAGGCGATGTGCTCGTCGAGCATCCCCGCCTCGAGGGTGCGTGCGACGTCGCCGATCAGCCGCGCGCGGATGACGGCGCCGTCGGGCTCGTGCAGGAAGGCGCCGAGTTCGCGGGCGGGCTCGTCCGCAGCATCCGTCTCCGCCGTCATCTCGTGAGCCTGGTCGCCACGGATGACGAGCGCAGCGCGGCGCACGCCGGGGCGCGCGAGCGCGCCCGACCACAGCACGAGCTCGACCGTGGCGCCGTCCGCGCTCACCCACTGGGCCTCGACCTCGTCGGGGATGAGGTCGCGATCGAGGCCGGGACCGAGCTTCACGCCGACGGGCATGCGACGCGCGAGGTCGAAGACCCAGTCGAGCGAGGGCGACCAGTCCTCCGGGCGCGTGCGCGCGGTCTCGGAGTGCCCGGCGGTGCGGCGTGCCGGGTCGAGCCACACGGCCTCGATGCCGTCGAGGTCGGTGTCCTCCGCGGTGCCGAGACGCACCTCGGCGTCCGCGCCGAACGGCGCGAGGTTGTAGGCGGCGATGCCGGCGGTCACCTCGTCGGCGTCGACCGCCGTCACGCGCAGGCCGAGCCCGGCGAGGCCGAGGGCGTCCCCGCCGATGCCGCAGCCGAGGTCGGCGACCCGTGTGAAGCCCGCGTCGCGGAACCGTGCCGCATGGCGGGCCGCGATGCCGAGACGCGTCGCCTGTTCGAGTCCGGCGCGGGTGAACAGCATCCGCTCCGCCAGATCGCCGAACTTCGCCCGCGCGCGCGTGCGGAGGCGTGCCTGGCCGACGACCGCCGAGACCAGGTCGGGGGAGTGGCCGTCGCGGCGCAGCCGCGTCACGGTGCGCGCGACGTCGTCGGAGGAGTCCACCGGCGGCATCGCGTCGAGCAGGCGCAGGCCCTCGGGTGTCAGGAGCGCTTCGAGTTCGGAGAGTTCCACCCGCCGAGCCTACGGCGCGGGCGCCCGCGCGGGCACCGCTGACCCCGCAGCTCCCCCCGGAACCCCCATCCGAATCCCCCTCTCATCGGGGGCAAGCCCCGGGAACACCCCCGATGTGCGGGTTCGCCCGCCTCGGGACACTCATCTGGAAGCGGTTTTTCGGCACTCTGAGAGAAGGAAGATCATGGCCGACGACAACAACAACCTGCTGGGGATCCAGACCGTCACGGACGACATCCTGTCGAACAACGATCTCCTCTCGAACAACGACAACTCGACCGACATCGGGGTCGGCATCTCCGACTCGTTCAACGACAACTCGGACAACAGCGACAACTCCGACAACTCGGACAACTCCGACAACAGCGACAACTCCGATAACTCGGACAACAGCGACAACTCGGACAACTCCGACAACAGCGACAACTCGGACAACAGCGACAACTCGGACAACTCCGACAACTCGGACAACTCGGACAACTCCGACAATTCCGACAATTCGGACAACTCGACCCACATCGACGTCGACATCGAGGACGCGTTCAACGACAAGTCGGTCCACGACTCGGCCAACGACTTCTCGGTCAACGCCGGCGTGCGGCAGTACAACGTCGGCTTCGAGGACCTCAACATCATCGGCTCGACCGGTGACGGTGGCGGCGGTGGCGGCGCGGGCTTCGCGGCTCTCGACGACGGCGGCGGCGCGTTCAACCTGTCGATCGACAACCGCTCGACGAACGTCGACAACTCCGTCAACCAGAACATCACGACGGCGTCGGGTTCGGGTGGAGCTGCGTGGGCGATCGGCGCCGACGGCGGGTCCGGCACGGGCGGCCTGGGCACTGGGGGCTCAGGCGGCTCGGGCACGGGCGCGGCAGGCGGTGCGGGCACGGGCGGTTCGGGCTCCGGCGGAACCGCGACGGCAACGGTCGGTCTCGGCACGGGTGCCGATGCCGCGGCCAACGGCACCGGCGGCTCGGGCACGGGCGCGGCAGGAGGCGCCGGCACCGGCGCTGCCGGCGGCGCGGGCACGGGCGGTGCGGGGTCGGGCGGCGCGGCCGGCGACACCGGCGCAGCCGGCGGCTGGGCGACCGGTGGCAACGTCACGCAGGTGTTCAGCAACGACAACGTCGTCGCCTCGGGCGACGGGTCTGCCGCGGCCGGCGGAGACGTCAACATCGACAACTCCTCGTTCGAGGTGAACGTCGGCGACGTCAACATCGGCAACACGACCGACTCGTACAACGACGACTACGACTACTCCGACAACTGGACGGTCGACGTCAGCGACGCCTTCAACGACAACTCGGTCGACAACTCTTGGGAAGACGACCACTCGGTGGACGTCGACGTCGAAGACGTGAACCTGCTCAGCCCCGGCGCTGACGCGAACGACTTCGATCTCGATCTCTGAGTCACACCCGAGCGACACGCCCGGCCGCCCCCACACCGGCGGCCGGGCACGTCGCACGCCGGGGGATGCCCCGGGAATCGGGCTCGGGCTAGAGTCGGAGCGGCGCGAGGGAGGTGCAGGTCATGTCGGACTGGCGTATCCCCGGTGACCCGACGCCCGACGACTCCGTGCCCACAGAGCCCGACGACTGGTCGAGCGCCGCGGACGCCGCGCCGGACCCGTTCGCGGATTCCGCGTTCGCGGACTCGACCGACCCGTTCTCTGCCGAGATCGCCGACGTCGACGCCTCGGAGTGGGATGCCGACCTTCTCTGGGGGCCGGACACGCCGGCCGACGGCGGCGACGACCTTCCCTTCTGAGCGCACCGGATCGGCCGCAACCGCACCCGGTGCATCCCTTCGCTCCCTCTGCCAGCATGGGGGAGGGGAGGGGGCGCTGACACACGCGACCCTGAGGAGGCCACGATGGCCGAAACCCCTGTACCCGCAGGCAACCCGACCGCCGCCGCGCCCGCTCTCGCGCCCGCCGCCCACCGCACCTCCGACCTCATCGAGGTCGCCTCCGGCGTCGAGAAGATCGCGTCCGAGACCGGGCGGGCCGACCTGTTCCGCCGTCTCGAGCAGACCCGGGCCCGCCTGCTCGACCCGGATGTGCGCGTCATCATCGTCGGCGAGTTCAAGCAGGGCAAGAGCAAGCTCATCAACGCCCTGGTCAACGCCCCCGCCTGCCCCGTCGACGACGACATCGCGACGAGCGTGTCGACCTCCGTCGGCTACGCGGCGGAGCCGTCGGCATCCGTGCTCATCAGGGAGACGGATGCTGCGGACGCGGTCGAACGGCGCACCATCCCCCTCTCATCCGTGGCCGAGTACGTCTCCGAACGCGGCAACCCGGGCAACGAACGCCGCATCGTGTCGGCGGAGGTGCTGCTGCCGCGCGAGATCCTCAAGGGTGGGCTCAAGCTCGTCGATTCGCCCGGTGTCGGCGGCCTCGAGTCGTTCAACGCCCTCAGCACGCTGTCGGCGCTGTCGACGGCGCACGCGGTGCTGCTCGTCTCGGATGCGTCGCAGGAGTACACCGAGCCCGAGATGCAGCTGCTCAAGCACGCGATGCGCATCTCGCCGAACGTCGCCGCTGTGCTCGCCAAGACCGACCTCTACCCGTCGTGGCGTGAGATCGAGTCGATCGACAAGGGGCACCTCGAAGGAATCGGCGATGTGCCGCTCTATTCGGTCTCCAGCGACCTGCGCCTGCTCGCCGCAGAGCTGCAGGACGGCACGCTGAACGACGAGTCGGGCTTCCCGGCGCTCGTCGCGCACCTGAGGCGCGACGTGCTCGCCCAGGCGGAGCTGATCCACGAGCGCAGCGCGGTGCACGATCTGACCTCGGTCGTCGAGCAGCTCGCGATGTCGCTGCGCACCGAGCTGAGCACGATCCTCAACCCCGAGGGCACGCCGCAGATGATCGCCCGGCTCGAGGAGGCGAAAGCGCGCGCCGACGAGTTCCGCAGCCGCTCGGCGCGATGGCAGGTGACCCTGACCGACGGCATCGCCGACCTCATCGCCGACATGGAGCACGATCTGCGCGATCGGCTGCGCAAGGTTCAGCGCGAGGCCGAGAACGCGATCGAGGACGGCGACCCCGGGCCCATCTGGGACCAGTTCTCGGAGTGGCTGAGCCAGCGCGTGGTCGCGGCGGTGTCGGAGACCTTCGTCTGGACCGACGAACGCTCCAAGTGGCTGTCGGAGGAAGTCGCGCAGCTCTTCGCCGAGGGTGAGCTCTCGCTGCCGCACATCGACGTGGGCGACACGCGGGGCGTGATGGATCCGGTCGAAGAGCTCGCCGGCCTCGACCCCGGACGCATGAACGCCGCCGAGCGCATCTACATCGGCGTGCGCGGCTCGTACGGCGGGGTGCTCATGGTGGGGCTCGCCACGGGCCTCGTCGGGCTGTCGCTCATCAACCCCTTCTCCCTGCTGGCGGGTGTGCTCGTCGGGCGCCGGGCCTACCGCGAAGACATGTCGGCGCGGCTGTCGCGCCGGCAGCACGAGGCGAAGACCCTCGTGCGCCGGTACATCGACGAAGTCAGCTTCCAGGTCGGCAAGCAGCTCAAGGACCGCCTGCGGCTCGTCCAGCGCGCGGGACGCGACCATTTCGGCGCCATCGCAGACGAGCTGCACCGGTCGCTGACCGACGCCCTCAACGCGGCGAAGCAGTCCGCGGTCACCTACACCTCGCAGCGCGACGAGCGCGTCGCCCAGCTGCGCGCACAGCTCGGGCGCCTCGAGACCTTCGGCAAGGCGATCCCTCCGCTGCCGAAGGGCGAGACGCGGGCGGTGACACCCGCGCCCCCGCGGCCGGCCGTGACGCCGGCGGCTTCGCCGCACGAGCCGCAGCCCGCGGCGGCCGACCGGTGAGCACGTCGATGCGGGAGGACGCACGGGCGCTGCTGGCCGAGGCACGCGACGCGTACGCCGGCGATGCGACCGCGCTGAGCGTGCTCGACGAGCTCGACCGGCGTCTCGCCGAGCCCCTGCGGCTCGCGCTCGCCGGCATGGTCAAGGCGGGCAAGTCGACGCTCCTCAACGCGATGCTGGGCGAGCAGATCGCCCCCACCGATGCCGGCGAGTGCACCAAGGTCGTCACCTGGTACCGCTACTCGATGACGCCGACGATCACGCTGCACCTGCGGACCGGAGAGACCCGTCGGATGCCCGTGCGTCGCGACGACGGCCGCCTCGTCCTGGACCTCGGCGACACCGCCGCGGAGGACGTCTCGTGGATCGACGTCGGGTGGCCGTTGGATGCCTTGAAATCGGTGATCCTCATCGACACCCCCGGCATCGCGTCGCTGTCGGCCTCGACCTCCGCGCGCGCGGCGACCTTCCTCGCGCCCGAGGAGTCCGCTTCCGGCGCGGACGCCGTCGTCTACCTCCTTCGCCATCTGCATCCGTCGGACGTGAAGTTCCTGGAGGCGTTCCGCGACACCGCCGCGGGCGCCGCACAGACGATCTGCGCCGTCAGCGTGCTGTCGCGCGCCGACGAGATCGGGTCGGGCCGCATCGACTCCCTCCTCTCAGCGGGGAAGGTGGCGCGGCGCTACGCGCGCGACAGTTCGCTCGCATCGCTGCTCCTGGGGGTGATCCCCGTCGCCGGGCTCCTCGCCGAGGGGGCGCGCACGCTGCGCGAACGTGAGTACGCCGCGTTCCGCGAGCTCGCCGCTCTCGAGCGGGCCGACCGGGAGCGGCTCCTGGTGTCGGCGGACCGGTTCGTCCGTGACACGACCCTCACCACCCTCGGCGCCGACGAGCGCACCGCCCTGCTGGAGCGGTTCGGCATCTTCGGCGTGCGGCTGGCGACCGCGCTCATCCGGGGAGGGGCGCATTCGTCGTCCGACCTGTCGCGCGAGCTGGTCGAGCAGAGCGGCCTGATCCCGCTGCAGCAGTTCGTCCGCGATCAGTTCCGCACCCGCGAGGCGACGCTCAAGGTCCGCGGTGTGCTCCTCGGGCTCGAGCGGCTCATCGACGAGCGCCCCGTCGCCGGCGCCGTCGTCATCCGCGCCGGCATCGAGCGGCTGTCGGCCGGCGCCCACGCCCTGCGCGAGCTCTCGCTGCTCGCGACGGCCCGCGCTGAGGGGCTCCCGCTCGCGGGGCCCGACGCGGCGCAGGCCGTCGCGATCATCGGCGGGGACGGCACGCCCGCGACCACCCGGTTGGGGCTCCCGGAGGACGCGGGAGCGGAGGCGGTGCGACAGCGCGCCCTCGCGCAGCTCGACCACTGGCGGCGGCTGAGCGACTCCCCGCTCACCGACCGCGCCGCGGTCGCGGTGTGCCGCGTCGTGATCCGCAGCCTCGAGGCGATCGTGTCAGAAATCCCCGAGGGTGGGGGCGTCCGCCCCGTGGCGGACGTCGTGACGCCGGGCGGACCAGGCGATCGCTCGGGGGAGCGCGCTGATGAGCAGAGCGAGCGCGACGAGTCCGCATTGTCCGGCGAGCACGGGAAAGAGCGGCTCGCCGCGCTCGCCGATCGCGACGACCTCTGACGCCAGCAGCACCACGATCACCTGCAGCAGCAGGGTGCCCAGCTGCCACCACCGCACGTGCGGCTTGCGGCTCATGAACGACACGAGCAGCGTGACCTGGGTCAGCAGCACCGCCACCAGCGTGCCGAAGACCGACCAGAAGATGATGTCGGCCGCCGTCGTGTAGGTCTCGTCGCTCCGCCCCTCCGTGACGCCACGCACCACGTCGGCCATCAGGGGCAGCTGCGTCTCGCGGATCACGAACATGTAGACGATCGCGAACGCGCCGACCGCGAAGCTCAGGATCCAGCAGAACTGGCTCAGCCTCACCGAGAACGGCGGCGTCAGCTTCACGATCACCGGCGCCGTGCTCGGTCGCGCGACAGGTGGGCGCTCCGGCGCGGGTCGCGCCGGACCGGAGGCCGGCGAGGACGACGCCGCGGGCGCGCCGGGCGGAGGAGTCGTCGGGTCGGTCACGGCCGGATTGCTCATTGGTCCTCGAGCGGCTCGTCGGGATATGCCTCGGGCTCAGGCGGCGTCAGCGGCTCCGCGGCGTCGACGCCCGACGTGTCCGTCATGTCCGCCATGAGCGGTGCCGCGTCCTCCGCAGGTGCGGGCTCGGCGGGCGCCGGTGCTTCCGTCGCCGCGGTGGCAGCGGCATCCGCTGCCGTGTCCACCGCGTCCGTCACCTGCGACAGGCCGTCGTCGAGCACGGGATCCGCGAGGACGGATGCTGCGGCATCCGTGTCCGCCGCGTCCGGGTCCGCGACATCGGCGTCGACGGGCGCGTCGGCCTCGTCGTCGGCGTCGCCGGTCGTGGTGGTGTTGTGGCTGCCGGTGGTGTTGCCGACCGCGACGTCGCCGACGCCGATCGTCGTCTCGGACTCGTCGACCAGGACGTCGTCGCCCGCTGCCACGGATCCGTCGCCCGCGGCGACGACCGCGCTCTGGTCGAAGATCTGGGTGAGGTCGCCGCCCTGCGTCCAGATGTTCTGGTTCGTGGACTGGTCGACGATGGTCGAGCGTGCGTCGATCGTCGTGAACTGGTTGATGATGCGCGAGATCTCGCGGATCACCTGCGGGTCTGTGTCGAAGGGGGTTCCGCCGGGGTTGTCGTCGTCGGAGCCGACCGGCGGGTGCGTGTGCTGGCTCGACGCGGGCCGTGGCGCCACGGAGGGGTGGTCGACGATGACGGGCGCGACGCTGCGCACGTCGGCGGCACAGGCGCCCTGCAGTCCCCGTGCGGCCATCGCGGCGCCGGGGTCGTCGTTGAACTCCTCCACCGCATTCGGATCGCGCAGCAGGCTCAGGATGAACGCGATCAGCGCATCCGCGACCGTCTCGATCGGCGTAGTCATGGTCCCCTCCAGCGTCGGGTGGTTGCGGCACAGGTGTCCGCAATACTGAACGTCTTGCTCACGGTATTCAGATGTCGTGGGGTCGGCATCGGGGCTAACCCCTATGGCGTCACGCGGCCCGATGGGGGCCCGCGTCGGTCTCGGTGCCCGGAGCGTCCGCCGTCGTGGCGGGTTCGCTCATGAGCAGGCGCAGCTTCGCGATCACGTCCGAGCGCGACGTCGCGCCGAGGCGGCGGCGGATGTGCGCGATATGGTGCTCGGCGGTGCGCGGCGAGATGAAGATGGCCTCGCCGATCTCGGCGTAGGTCTTGCCCTGCAGCACGAGCCGCGCGACTTCGCGCTCGCGCTCGCTGAGCACCTCGGCGGCCGGCGACGCGTCGCTCTCGGCGCGTGCGGCGGGCTCGCCGGACGCGGGCGCCGTGGTCCGCTCCAGCTCGATCGGATGCAGCTCCCGTGCCCGGGCCAGCAGCCGCGCGCTCACGCGCCGATCCGTCGAGCGTGCGGCTCCGTGACCGGCCAGGCGCGCAGCATCCCATGCCATTCCGTACGAGGCGAGCTGCTGGGCGGCCGCTTCCACGGCGTCGGGGTCGACGGTGCCCGCGAGCACCGACGTCCAGATGCGGCCCGCCTTCGCCATCGCGGCGGCCACGGCGCTGTGGTGGCCGGCGGCGACGAGGGCGTGCGCGTGCGGGATCAGCTCATCCGGACGACCGAGAAGGATGCTGCGCTGCACGCCCGCCCATCGCACGGCCGCCGTCCACAGCGGCGACCCCCCGAGCCCGTCCGCGACCTCCAGAGCCCGCTCCAGCGCCTGCGCGGCGCGATCGGCGTCGCCGGTCTTCGCGGCCGCGCACACGAGCTCGGTCAGGGGCAGGAAGAGGAAGGCGTCCACGTCGACGCGGAGGAGCGCGGTGTGGGCGGTGCGCCAGGCGGCGGCGAGATCGGCGGCGTCGCCGTATCGGCGCGCGAGCGCCACCTCCACCGCCCGCGCGAGGAGCCGGTCGCGGGGCGAGCGCGCGCCCGGCTGGGCTTCGGCCTGCGCCAGCGCGAGGCGTGCGTCGTGCGGGCGCACGCGCTGTACGGCGATCCACGCGCGCCACAGCAGGAGCCGCGGGCGCGCCCACTGCCCGCCATGCCCGCCCGCGATCGCATCGTCGACGACGGACTGCGCCGTGACGGTGTCGCCGAGGTTGAGCGCGACGATCGCGGCGATCACCGCAGGCGGCTCGGCGATCGGCGCCGACGTGCGTGCGGAGCTGTACATCTCGGACGCCCGGATGAGGTCGACGAGCACCGTGTCCGTCGCGTCGGCGGCGAGCGTCGCGCGGAGGCCCCGGTCGACGAGGCTCATCGCGGTGCCGAGGGTCGACGGCAAGGCGGGGAGCCCGTCGGGCTCCGTCTTCGCGGCGGCGAGGGCGGCGCCGTCGCCGACGCCCAGCGCCGCGATGGTCGCGCGGGCCGAAGCGGTCGCGGTCCGGGGTGGCATCGCCCGGTAGGTCGCAGCGCTCTGGGTGAGCATGCCCCGTGCGGCCCAGACGGCCGCGGCGAGGTCGGTGAGGGGCTCGGCATGCTCGAGGGCACCCGAGTCGCCGGTGCCGGGCTCTTCGCCCGCCCGGGTGCGCGCGGCTGCTTCGGTGAGGACTGCGGCCTCGTCGAGATCGCCGACGGCCCAGGCCGCCTGCGCGCGGCGTTCGAGGACCGCGGTCGTCTGAAGACCGGCATCCCACGCCGCCTGGTACAGCTCCCGTGCGCGCTCCGGGTGCGTGTCGAGCAGCCGGTCGCCCTGGTCGGCCAGCGCGGCACCGAGCCCGGGTGTGTGCAGGCGCGACAGCATCGCGGCGTAGTCCGGGTCGTCGCTCGCGACGGCGAGGGTGAGGCCGTCGCCGAGCTCCGCCGTCAGCAGGGCGATGGTCTGCGCCGACGCCGCGGACCGCACGGCCGAGCGCACCGCCGGCGCCGCGCGTCCGCCGCGGAGCAGCAGCCCCTCCGCGTAGGCGCGGAGGGCGAGTTCGTCGTCCCCCTCGTCGTCCGCCGGCGCATGGCCGTGGGCCGCGACGAGGCAGCGGCGCTCGACGAAGGTGCGGACGTCGGCATCGACGGTCTCGAGCCGGTGCGCGACGCGGTCGTCGAGCACGCGCGACAGCGCGCGATGGGAGGCGTCGTCGACGCAGTCGCGCTCGTCGTGGGCGGCGATGGCCTCGGCGACGAGCCACGAGACCCCGTCCGTGACCTCGAGGATGCGGTCCACGCACGCCGTCAGGATGGACAGCCGGCGTGTCTCCAGATCATCGAGCACGTCCGAGCGCGAGACGTGCCCCAGGACGATCGCGGGCTGCGTGTGCTCGAGCAGGCGCGCGATGGTGACGGTGGCATCCGTCGTCGGCCAGGGCCTGCTCGCGACGATGAGACCCGCGTCGGGGTCGTCGGCCCGACGGCGCACCGCGGCGAGCAGTTCCGGTCGCAGCAGGTGCAGGTCGTCGACGAGGAGCACGTGCGCAGCGGGAAGACGGACGATCTCACCCGCGGTGTCCGGCATCGCCGCGACGTCGCGCTCGCCGGCGGCGAGCGCGACCTGCAGGCGCTGCAGCAGCGCGGTCTTGCCGGAGCCCGCCGTGCCCACCACCAGCGCACGCGGTGCGCGCCCCGCCCGTGAGGCCAGCGCGTCCACGACGGGCCGGAGGCGCCGGGGGAGGCCGGGTGCACCGCTGCGAGCGGCCGTCGTGGCCGGGCGATCTGTCGTGAGAAGCATGTCGAACCCTTGCGTGTCGTGTGTCTCTCCCGCTCACTGCGGGATCGGCACGTCCGTCGGTTCGGGGGTCGGGGCGGGCTCGCTCGGGGCGGGATCGGGAGGAGGGTCGCTCGGGGCCGGATCCGCGGGCGGGTCCGCGGGCGGATCGGTCGGGGTGGGGTCCGCCGGCGGGTCGGTCGGCGTCGGATCCGCGGGCGGGTCGCTGGGTGTCGGGTCCGCGGGCGGGTCGGACGGAGTGGGATCGGCGGGCGGGTCCGTCGGCGTCGGATCGGACGGCGGATCGCTCGGCGTCGGGCCGGTGGGCGGATCGTCCGCCGTCGACCCGCCGGGAGTGGTGCTCGTCGAGGGGCTGGTCGACGCGGAGTTCGAGCCCGACCCCGAACCGGGCCCTGAGCCCGATCCCGAACCGGACCCTGAGCCCGAACCGGAGCCCGACGACGGCCCCGCAGCCTTCGCGGCCTGGCTCGGGCTGGTGGCGGGGGTCCGTGCGTCCGACTCCGCCATCGCCTTGGTCGCGGTCGCTTTGCGGGGGTTCGCCGTCTTCGGCGCGGGCGTCGTGGTGTTCTCCTCGACCGGCGCGGCGGCGTGCTCGGTGAGGGGCGCCGCAGCCGACACCGGTGCCGCCTTCGGCAGCGCGGCGGGCGGGGCCGACGACGGCTCCTCCTCGTCCGCGGTGCTGCTGGGCGCCGGGCGCGGGTCCTCCGCGTCGGCGAGCGACCCGGCCGCCATCGTGCCGGCGAAGACGAGCCCACCCGCCACCGCCACCGCGGCGGCGCTGATCAGCAGCGACAGTCCGCGCTTCGCCGCGTGCTCCGGTCGCGCTGCGGCGCCCACGGCGCGCGGCGGAAGAAGATCGAGCCCGCGTGCGGCCTGCGACACGAGGTCGTCGAACGTCGCCGGCGTCTCCGGAACGACGGCGAGCGCGCGCTCCTCGAGGCGTGCGAGCGCCGTGCGCGCGGCGCCGAGCGAGATGGACGCCTTCGGATCGGCGTCGATCGCCACGGGACGGTCGAACCTCTCCGACAGTCGCTGAGCGACCAGCGGGATGCGCGACGAGCCGCCGATGAGCACGAGCGCCGCGAGCTGACCGGGCGCGAGATCCGCCGAGTCGATCGTCCGCTCCAGGGCGTCCACCGTGCGCTCCAGCGCCGGCTCGATCATCGACTCGAACTCGGCCCGCGTCACCCGGATGCTCGAACGTGCGCCTCCGACGAACACCGGGATCACGGCATCCGAGTCGAAGGAGAGCGCCTCCTTCGCCTCGACGCAGTCCCGTCGCAGCTGCTGCAGGGCGAGGCGGGTGTCCGCGTCGTCGAGTGACAGCGCGCTCGCCGCGAGGCCCGAGACGGTGAGCGCGTGGCGCAGCACGGCGTCGTCGAAGTCGGCGCCGCCGAGGTCGTCGATGCCTGCGGCCTCGCCGCGCACCGCGAACGACGACCCGGCACCCTGCTGGAGCACGACGGCGTCGAACGTCCCGCCGCCCAGGTCGTAGACCGCCAGCGCCTGGCCGACAGCGAGCGGGTGCGTCGCGCCGTAGTGACGGGCCGCGGCCTCCGGCTCCGGGATGAGCTCGACATCGCGGATGCCGAGACCGCCGAGCGATTGCGTGACCAGGGCGAGCCGGTGCGGTCCCCACGCCGTCGGATGCGTCAGCGCGATCGCTGCCGGGGGAGCGCCCTCGCGCTCGGTCACGGTCTGCACGACCGCGGCGAAGGCGCGCGCGAAGAGGTCCTCGGATCTGAGCGAGCGTCCCCCCACCGCGATCGGGACGTCGTCGCCCACGCCGCGTTTGAACTCGCGGATCAGGCGTTCGGGCTGACTCAGGCCGCGGCGCTCGCCGGCGTCGGCGAACAGGAGGTCTCCGTCGTCCGTGACGAAGGCGACGGAGGCGACGTTGTCGCCTCTTCGGCCCAACGGCACAGGTGTGACCGTCGCTTGGCCGCTGGATCCGGTTCGGGCCGTCGCGGCGGCCGTTCTACTCGTGCCGACATCGACCGCGAGTGCGTACTCATGCGAAACCATCGCTGAAACTCCCCCAAAGAGTTCAGGACGAGTCTCCCCCCGCGACTGGTCTACCACCGCAGACAGTCGAGCGCGAGGGGATGCCCGCAAAACGAAGACACATTCACGGAGTCGCCCGGCGCGGTTCTGATACATCCGCGTGCGAATCGGTGTCCGGTTCGGCGCAACGGCGGGGCGCAGCATCCGTGTGACGACTCATTGGCACTCACGTTGCATGAGTGCCAGCCGGTTGCCTAGACTGACGTAAGCACTCTCAACGTCAGAGTGCTAACGAGTCTTAGTCTCAAGAAAGAAGAGGTAGACCGTGTCGGTTTCCATCAAGCCGCTCGAGGACCGCATCGTCATCAAGCAGGTCGAGGCTGAGCAGACCACGTCCAGCGGTCTGGTCATCCCCGACACCGCCAAGGAGAAGCCCCAGGAGGGCGAGGTCGTGGCGGTGGGCCCGGGTCGTATCGACGACAACGGCAACCGCATCCCGCTCGACGTCGCCGTCGGCGACCGCGTGATCTACAGCAAGTACGGCGGGACCGAGGTCAAGTTCGGCGGCGACGAGTTCCTCGTCCTGTCGGCTCGTGACGTCCTCGCGGTCGTCGTTCGCTGAGTTCCGCGCACTGCGCGTACCGAAAGGGTCGGATGCTTCGGCATCCGGCCCTTTCGTCGTCCGCGGTGGCAGGAATGACACCACGGACGACGGAAAACGGTCCCCACGCCCCCTCCACGCAGCGCTGGCGCGCTGCGCGGAGCCTCCGGGCGCGTGGGCCCAGCTGCGGGCCCTGGCCCGCGGGCCGTGCCGCGACGGGGCGGGCGTAGGCTGACTCGGTGAGTCACGAGCAGTCTTCCCCTCCCGATCGCGACGTGGTGGACGGACTCGACGACTCGACGGCGCTCGACCTGGGCGTCACCACCGGGACCCGCAGGGCCGTGTCCGATGCGGCCGAGGCCCGGGAGCGCCGGCTCGGCGGGGTCTTCACGTTCTCCGCGTACCTGCTGTGGGGCTTCCTTCCGCTGTACTTCCTGCTCCTCGCGCCCACCGGGCCGTGGGAGATCGTGGCGTGGCGCATCCTGCTGTCGCTGGTCTTCTGCGCGCTCCTGCTCACGGTGACCCGCACGTGGCCGCGACTCGCGGCGATCTTCCGGCAGCCGAGGGTGCTCGGCCTCACCGTGATCGCGGGCCTCCTGATCTACGTCAACTGGCAGGTGTTCATCTACGGGGCCTTGAACGGTCACGTGATCGAGACCAGCCTGGGCTACTTCATCAACCCGATCGCGACGGTCCTGCTCGCCGTGCTCGTGCTGCGCGAACGGCTGCGGCCGACGCAGTGGGTCGCCATCGGCATCGCCGCGGCGGCGGTCGCGGTGATCGTGATCGGCTACCGCGCCTTCCCGTGGATCGCACTCACGCTCGCAGCGTCCTTCGGCGTCTACGGCCTTGTGAAGAAGAAGGTCGGCCCGTCGGTCGACGCCGTGAGCGGGCTGACCCTCGAGACGCTGTGGCTCACGCCGATCGCGGTGGTCGTGCTCGTGATCGTCGGCGCGACCGAAGGACTCACGATGGGTGCGGACGGCTGGCAGCACACGGTGCTCCTCAGCCTGACCGGTGTCATCACCGCGGTGCCGCTGCTGCTCTTCGCCGCGGGGGCGCGCCGCGTCTCGCTCACGACCATCGGGCTGCTGCAGTTCGTCGCGCCGGTCCTGCAGTTCCTCGTGGGCTGGCTCTGGCTCGGCGAGCCGATGCCGCTCGAGCGCTGGATCGGCTTCGGCCTGGTGTGGGTGGCGCTCGTCGTCCTCACGGTCGATTCGCTCATCCACGCCCGCCGCAGCCGGGTCGCGGCCTGACGCTCAGCGCACCAGGCGGGCGATGGCCTGCGTGGCCTCGGTGATCTTGGCGTCGGCCTCGGCGCCGCCCAGGCGGGCGGCATCCACCACGCAGTGGCGCAGGTGGTCGTCCAGCAGACCCACGGCGACGGCTTCGAGCGCGGAGGTCAGCGCGCTGATCTGCGTGAGGATGTCGATGCAGTACTTCTCGTCCTCGACCATCTTGTGGATGCCGCGGGCCTGCCCCTCGATGCGCTTGAGGCGATTGAGGTACTTGTCCTTGTCGGTGATGTAGCCGTGGTGGGCGTGATCGGCGGCGTGCGTGTGCTCGGCGGAGTGCTCGAGAGCGGTGTCGGTCATGTCGGACTCCTTCAACGGTGAGCGGTCGAGAGGCTGCGGCCCTTCGACGGGCTCAGGGACCGGGAACGGCCTCGGGGCCGGGAACGGCCCTGGGGCCGGGATTGGCTCTGGAAGCGACGCAGGCGCAGGCTGTTGCCCACGACGAAGACGCTCGAGAACGCCATCGCCGCTCCGGCGATCATAGGGTTCAAGAGGCCCAGCGCCGCCAACGGGATCGCGGCGACGTTGTACGCGAAGGCCCAGAACAGGTTGACCTTGATCGTGCCGAGGGTCGCGCGCGAGAGGCGGATCGCGTCGGCAGCGCTGCGCAGATCACCGCGGACCAGGGTGATGTCGGACGCCTCGATCGCCGCATCCGTCCCGGTTCCCATCGCGAGGCCGAGGTCGACCTGCGCGAGGGCGGCGGCGTCGTTCACGCCGTCACCGACCATCGCGACGACACGGCCCTCGCTCTGGAGCTCGGTCACGACGGCGACCTTGTCCTGCGGGAGCACCTCGGCGATCACGCGCTCGATGCCGACCTCGTCGGCGATGGCCTGTGCCGCGGCGGCGTTGTCGCCGGTGAGGAGCACGGGCGCGAGACCGAGGGCCTTGAGCTGCCGCACCGCCTCGCGGCTGGTGGGCTTGACCTGGTCGGCGACGACGAGGAGGCCGTGCACCGCGCCGTCCCACGCGGCGAGGACCGGAGTGCGGCCGAGCGCCTCGGCCGCGGCCTTGGCGACGGCCAGGTCGTCGGGGAGGGGCAGTGCCCAGTCGGCGAGGAGAGCCTCGCGGCCGACGAGCACCGCGTGCCCCTCGACGACGCCCGAGACCCCCTTGCCCGGCACGCTCTGGAACGACTCGACGGGCGGCAGGTCTCCGGCCTCGGCGGTCGCGGCGCGGGCGATCGCCTGCGCGATCGGATGCTCGGAGGCGTGCTCCAGGGCGCCCGCGAGACGCAGCAGCTCGGCGCGGGCCGCGGATGCCTCATTGGTGTGAGGATCGAGCGATCCGGGTACCACGACGTCGATGAGCGACATGCGTCCGCTCGTGACGGTGCCGGTCTTGTCGAGCACGACCGTGTCGACCGTGCGCGTGGACTCGAGCACCTCGGGCCCCTTGATGAGGATGCCGAGCTGCGCGCCCCGGCCGGTGCCGACGAGGAGGGCGGTCGGGGTGGCGAGCCCCAGCGCGCACGGGCACGCGATGATGAGCACCGCGACGGCCGCGGTGAAGGCCATGGAAGCCGGAGCGCCGGTGAGGAGCCAGGCCACGAGCGTGCCGAGCGAGATCAGCAGCACGATCGGGACGAACACGCCCGAGATGCGATCGGCCAGCCGCTGCACCTCAGCCTTGCCCGACTGGGCGTCTTCGACGAGCCGCGCCATCTGCGCGAGCTGCGTGTCGTCGCCGACGCGTGTCGCTCGCACGACCAGCCGGCCGCCCGCGTTGACGGTGGCACCGACGACCGCATCGCCGGGGGAGACCTCCACGGGGACCGATTCGCCCGTCACCATCGAGGCGTCGACGGCGGAGGTGCCGGAGGTCACGACGCCGTCGGTGGCGATCTTCTCGCCGGGCCGCACGACGAACTCCTCGCCGACGCGGAGGTCGGCGACCGGCACGCGCACCTCGGCGACGCCGTCGCCGGAGGGACGCAGCACCGCGACGTCCTTCGCGCCGATCTCGAGCAGGGCGCGCAGTGCGGCACCCGCCCGGCGCTTCGACCGCTGCTCGAAGTATCGGCCCGCGAGCACGAATGTCGTGACGCCGGCGGCGACCTCGAGGTAGATGTCGCCCGCGCCGCCCTGCGGGGTGACGGACCACTCGAAGGTGTGGGTCATGCCCGGCATGCCCGCATGGCCGAAGAACAGCGCGTACAGCGACCACAGGAACGCCGCAGAGACGCCGAGCGAGATCAGTGTGTCCATCGTGGCCGCGCCGTGGCGCAGGTTGATCCAGGCGGCACGGTGGAACGGCCACGCGCCCCACACCACCACCGGCGCCGCGAGCGCCAGTGACGCCCACTGCCAGTAGGTGAACTGCAGGGCCGGGATCATCGCCAGAAGGATCACCGGCACCGACAGCACGATCGACCCGATGAGTCGCTGCCTGAGGCTCGTGAGCTCGGGGTCGGCGGGCTCTTCGGTGGCGGGCTCGGCGGCCGGCGGCGCGGGGAGCGCGGCGGTGTAGCCGGTCTTCTCCACCTCCTGGATGAGCTCCTGCGGGTCGAGTCCCGTGGGAGCGGTGACGAACGCCTTCTCGGTGGCGTAGTTGACGGATGCCTCGACCCCGTCCATCCGGTTCAGCCGCTTCTCGATCCGCGCGGCGCACGACGCGCACGTCATCCCGCCGATCTCGAGTTCGAACCGGGCGGCGGGGATCGAGGCCTCGCTCATGCGCGGACCGCGCTGTAGCCGGCCTCGTCGACGGCTGCGATGACGGCGTCGTCGGCGAGCTCGGCGGCGGAGACGATCCTGAGCGTTCCGGCGGCCGCGCTCACCTGGACGTCCTGGACGCCATCGAGCTTCGACACCTCGCCGCGCACGGACGCCTCGCAGTGCCCGCAGCTCATTCCCGTCACCGTGTACTCGGCCTCAGCCATGATTTCTCCTCCGTGGATCGTGGGGGATACCCCTCAGGGGTACCCGATCGCTCCAGTGTATACCCGCAAGGGGTATGGGCGGCCGGCGCCGGATCCGCAATCCTTTCCGGCGCAGCACGCGAACAGGCCGGCGAGTTATCCACAGCAGGCCGACCCTGCGAGCGTCCAGAATTACGGTCCGATCACGGTTTTCAAGCTGTTACAGATCGTTAACGAAAGGCAACATTGCCGACGCTTGACGGCGATTAGGTTTAGTGCACTGGGTCGGCGCCCGAGCCGTTCCCGTTGTAATCGCACAGCAAGGAGCAACATGAGCGTCTTCACCCGCTCGCGCACCACCACCGTCCTCGGTGGCATCGCGCTCATCGGCGCCAGCGCCCTCGTCCTCGCCGGTTGTTCCGGCGGCGGCGGTGGGAGCAGCGAAACCACTCCGCCCACGGAGGAGCGCGACCTCACCATGAAGATCGGCACGATCCTGCCCCAGACGGGCACGCTCGCGTTCCTCGGACCGCCCGAGGAGGCCGGCGTCGGCCTGGCTGCCGCCGACATCAACGACGCCGCCAAGGGCATCACGATCCCCGACATCGTCTGGGGCGACTCGGGCGACACCGACAACAAGGCGTACGCCACCACCATCCAGAAGCTGATCTCCGAGAAGGTCTCGGCCGCCATCGGCGCCGCGTCCTCGGGTGTGACGAAGCTCTTCCTCGACGACGCCGTCGCGGCCGGCATCATCACGTTCTCCCCGGCGAACACCTCGCTGGACTTCACCACGTGGGACGACAACAACCTCTACTGGCGCACGGCCCCGGCCGACACGCTCCAGGGCGAGGTGCTCGGCAACCTCGTCGCCGAGGACGGCCACGAGAACGTCGCGGTCCTGTACCAGAACGACTCGTACGGCACCGGCCTCAACAAGGTGTTCCAGGACACCTTCACGAGCTCGGGCGGCGAGATCGTCGCCGAGCAGTCCTACAACACCGGTGACACGAACTTCGACGCGCAGATCTCCGCGATCCTCGCCTCGAACCCCGACGCCATCGCGCTGATCACGTTCGACGAGATCTACACGATCGGCCCGGCGCTCATCGCCGCGGGCTACCCCGCCGAGGACCTGTACCTCGTCGACGGCAACCTGAAGAACTTCGGTTCGGACGAGAAGTGGCCGGCCGGCGTGAGCATGGAGGGTGCGAAGGGCACGACCCCCGCGGGTCCGGCTCCCGACACCGAGTTCCAGGGACGCCTCAACGAGTGGTGGACCGGCGAGGGCAACCCCGAGCTGACCGACTTCTCGTACGCCAACGAGGCCTACGACGCCGTCGTGCTGCTCGCGCTCGCGTCGCTGGCCGCGAACTCCACCGACCCGGCCGACATCGCCGGCAAGCTGCAGGAGGTCTCGGGCGGCTCGGGTGACGGCGAGAAGTGCGACAACTTCGCCGACTGCGCCGACATCATCCTCGGCGGCGGCGTCGCGGACTACGACGGCTTCTCGGGCCCGATCACGTTCGACGAGAACGGCGACCCGACCGAGGCCACCATCGGTGTCTTCCAGTACGGTGCCGACAACCTGTACACCCGCATCGACCTGTAAAACAGGCTGACGCAGCGCAGGGCCCCGGAGCGATCCGGGGCCCTGTCGCGTTCCCGGCGTGTGCGCTGCGCCTCGCCGAGGCCAGGGGGCGCTCCGGGCACGGGCGGCCGCGACACCCCCTTCATCCGTGAGACGACAGTCGGCGGACGAGACCGTGGGGATTCCCCGAGGTCTCGGCCGGACACTGCGGTCTCGGCGCGGAGGGCGGGGTCGGGGCTCGCGGGCTCGGCCCGGCGCAGACAGAGAAGAAGGAGGGGACCGGATGCTGCAGCATCCGGTCCCCTCCTTCTTATGGGCTGTATCGGATCAGGCCCCGTCGGCGCCGAGGCTGCCGAGGTAGAGACCGATGACCTTGGGGTCGCTGAGCAGCTCGCGCCCGGTGCCCTCGTAGGCGTCGCGGCCCTGGTCGAGGACGTAGCCGCGGTCGCAGATCTGCAGGCAGCGGCGGGCGTTCTGCTCGACCATGATCGTGGTCACGCCGGCCTTGTTGATGTCGGAGACGCGGATGAAGGCGTCGTCCTGGCGGACGGGCGACAGGCCGGCCGAGGGCTCGTCGAGGAGCAGGACGGACGGGTTCATCATGAGCGCGCGCGACATCGCGACCATCTGGCGCTCACCGCCCGAGAGCGAGCCCGCGCGCTGCTTGAGGCGCTTGCCGAGCTCGGCGAAGATCCCGGTGACGAAGTCGAGCCGCTCGGCGTACGCCTTGGGGCGCTGGTAGAGCCCCATCTGCAGGTTCTCCTCGATCGTGAGCGAGGGGAAGACGTTGTTCGTCTGCGGCACGAAGCCGACGCCGCGCTGCACGAGCTTGTCGGACTTGAGGCCGACGACGCTGGTGCCGTCGACCGTGATCTCGCCGCCGCGCACCTTGACCATGCCGAAGATCGACTTCAGCAGCGTCGACTTCCCGGCGCCGTTCGGGCCGATGATGCCGATCAGCTCGCCCTTGCGGGCGACGAGGTTGGCCCCGTTGATGATGTTGATGCCCGGCAGGTAGCCGGCGGTGAGGTCCTTGACCTCGACGACGATGCGGTCGCTCTTGATCTCGGTGGCGATGCCGCCGGCGGGTGCGGTGCCGGCCCCGTTGCCCGAGCCGGCGCCGGTTCCTGAGCCTGTCGAAGGGTCGGTCACTTGTTCTCCTCCTCGGCCTCGGCGATCGAGGCCTCCTCGGCCTCCTTGATCTCCTCGAGCAGCTCCTCCGCCGACGCGTCGAGTTCGCCGGCCACGCGCCCGGTCACGACGCCGAGGTCGACGTCCTGGTGGCTTCCGAGGTAGGCGTCGATCACCGCCGCGTCCTGCATGACGGTGTCGGGCGGGCCTTCGGCCACGACCTTGCCCTCGGCCATGACGACGACCCAGTCGGCGATGTGGCGCACCATGTGCATGTCGTGCTCGACGAAGAGCACGGTCATGCCGAGGTCCTTGAGGTCGAGGATGTGGTCGAGCAGCGACTCGGTGAGTGCCGGGTTGACGCCGGCCATGGGCTCGTCGAGCATCACCAGCGTCGGGTCGCTCATGAGGGCGCGCGCCATCTCGAGGAGCTTGCGCTGGCCACCCGAGAGCGATGCCGCATAGTCGTCGGACTTGGCGTCGAGCTTGAACCGCGTGAGCAGCTCCATCGCCTTGTCTTCGATGTCGTTGTCCTGTTTGCGCCAGATCGCCGGGACGATGCTGGCCCACAGGCTCTCGCCTCGCTGGCCGGTGGCGCCGAGCTTCATGTTCTCGAGCACCGTGAGAAGCGACAGGGCCTTGGTGAGCTGGAACGTGCGGACCTGGCCCATGCGGGCGACTTTGAACGACGGGATGCCCGACAGGTTCTGTCCGTCGAAGCTCCACGTTCCCGAGTTCGGCTTGTCGAAGCCGCACAGCAGGTTGAAGAGGGTCGTCTTGCCGGCGCCGTTGGGGCCGATGAGAGCCGTGATCGCGTTCCGCGGGATCTCGAGGTGCTCGACGTCGACGGCGGTCAGACCGCCGAAGCGGCGGGTGACGTCGTCGATGACGAGGATCGGATCGTTCTTCGCGACGCCGGGGACGGCATCGCCCTTCGCGAGACCCGTGGTCTTCGGGCGACGGATGCTGCCGGTCGCGGTCGTGACCGGGACCACCGGCTCATCGGCCGGCGGGTTGCTGGGCGGGTTACTTGACAAAGGTCAGCTCCCTCTTGTTTCCGAAGATGCCCTGCGGGCGGAAGATGACGATCAGCATGAGCGCGACGCCGACGAGGATGAACCGCAGCGTCGCCGCCTGCTGTGCGGTCAGCAGCGAGATGATCGGGATGTCGGACTGGGCGAGCACCGGGAGCACGTTGTCGAGGAAGCCCATGATCACCCAGAAGATGACCGAGCCCACGACGGGGCCGAACACGGTGGCCGCGCCGCCGAGCAGCAGGATCGTCCAGATGAAGAACGTGAGGCTCGTCGTGTACGTCGCCGGGACCACCGCCGACGGGAGGGCGAACACCACACCGCCGAGGGCGCCGAAGACGCCACCGATCATGAGCGCCTGCATCTTGTACGAGAAGACGTTCTTGCCGAGCGAGCGGACGGCGTCCTCGTCCTCGCGGATGCCCTTCAGCACGCGACCCCACGGGCTGCGCATGATGGCCCACACGATGTAGACGGCGATCGCCAGCAGGATGATACCGAAGACGCGCACCCACAGCTGGTCGGCGGTCCACTGCCAAGGCCCGAACCCGTAGATGATCGGCTCGCCGTCGGCTCCGGTCTTCGGGAACGGATTCGCCCCGCGGAAACCGGCATGGTAGCCGCCGAGACCGTCGGCGGAGTTCGTCCACTCGTCGAACAGCTGGGTCGTGAGCAGCAGACGCACGATCTCAGCGGCGGCGATCGTCACGATGGCGAGGTAGTCGGCGCGCAGACGCAGCGTCGGGATACCGAGGATGAGCGCGAAGATCACGGCAGCGACGCAGCCGACCAGGATGCCCGCCCACCAGGGCCAGCCGAAGCTCAGGATCGAGATCGCGTACCCGTAGGCGCCGAGGGCCATGAAGCCGGCCATACCGAAGTTCAGCAGGCCGCCGAATCCGAACTGGACGGCCAGGCCGGTCGCCGCGAGCGCGTACGCGATGGTCTCCGGGCTGAAGACCCAGTAAGCGGTGTTGTTGAAGATCTGTCCCCAGTCCATGACTAACCGAGCCTCTCTTTCCGGCCCAAGATGCCCTGGGGTCTCACCAGCAGGATGATGATCAGTACGGCGAGCGCGCCGACGTACTTCATGTCCGGCGGAATCCACAGCGTCGAGATCTCGACCAGGATGCCGACGATGAGCGCGCCGATGAGAGCGCCGAAGGCCGTTCCGAGCCCGCCCAGGGTCACCGCCGCGAAGATCAGCAGCAGGACCTGCACGCCCATGTCCCACTTGACGCCGGGGCGGAAGTACGCCCACAGCACACCGGCGATCGCGGCGAGCGCCGCGGCGAGGATCCACACGATCCGGATCACGCGGTCGACGTTGATGCCGGAGGCGGCGGCGAGACCAGGGTTGTCGCTGATCGCGCGCGTCGCCTTGCCGATGCGGGTGCGCAGCAGCCAGTACGCGACGGCGATGAGGAGCACGATGCTGATCGCCATCGAGGTGACGTCGATCCACGACAGCTTGATCGGGCCGATGACGATGTCGCGCGGCGCTCCTGCTCCGGGCAGCTGGTACGTGCCTCCGCCGATGAAGAACTGGAAGACGTACCTGCCGGCCAGCGAGAGACCGATGCTCACGATCATGAGCTGCACGAGCCCGAGCCCGCGGCGCCGCAGAGGACGCCACAGTCCGGAGTCGAGGGCCCAGCCGAGGATCGCGCCGAGCACGATGACGATCGGGATCGTGATGTACATCGGCACCTTGAGCCACACGCCGAAGATGAGGGCCATCACGGCGCCATAGGTCAGCATCTCGCCGTGGGCGAAGTTGCTGAGGCCGGTCGTGCCGAAGATGAGCGAGACGCCGACGGCCGCGAGCGCGAGCAGCAGGCCGAAGTTGATGCCGTTCATGATCCGCTCGATGAGCTGATCCCAGAATGACGTGGTGACGCGTTCACCCTCGCCGAGGAAGAGGTTGACGATCTTCGAGCCGGTGAGGCCGAAGCTCACGTCGAACGACGCCGTCGTCCCCTGCTTGGGCTGGATGCCCTCGGGCAGCTGCGCCGGGTCGACGATCACGCCGTCGGGCAGCGTGTCCTCGTCGACGGTGAGGACGTACTCCTCCTTCTCGGGCACGTACAGACGCCACTTGCCCTCGGCGTCGGTCACGGTGTCGGCCTTGAAGCCGTTGCCTTCGATCGACATCGTCACGCCCTCGACGGGCTCGTCGTTGTACTTGATCACGCCGCCGAAGTAGAAGTCGGTCTGCTCCTGGTCGCCGCCGGGGGTGTCGGGGGCGTCCGCGTGCGCACCGGTGGGTGCGGACAGGAACACCATTCCCGCGGCCAAGAGCAGGCCGAAGATCACGAGGATCCAGCGGCGGCTGTTGATCGTGGTCACAGTCGTAGGACCCACAGAACCTCCAGTTCGGCACACCACGCGGACACCGAAGCTCGGGTCGCATCGGCCGTGATGACGACGCTACGACTGTAATGTGTCGTCACTGTTTCGCCCAAGGTCCCTTGTGGATAAGTGATCCGATCGCAACCGGACAGCGCTCACCGGCTCGCGCGCGCTCGCGCGTGCCGTTATCCCGGGAACAAACGGCGCCCGTGCGCGCTTAGAATCGAGTACGGAGCGTCACGAGCGCACCGGCCGCCGCCGTCCACCCCCAGAGCACGCGCGCGCCCGCGCGAGGAGACCCCCATGGAGCACAACGACCCCTTCGGCTTCGTCGGACTGACCTACGACGATGTGCTGCTGCTGCCCGGCCACACCGACGTGATCCCCAGCGAAGCCGACACCTCGTCCCGAGTGACGCGACGCATCACCGTCGCGACCCCGCTCATCTCGAGCGCGATGGACACGGTGACGGAGTCGCGCATGGCGATCGCGATCGCCCGCGAAGGCGGTCTCGGGATCATCCACCGCAACCTCGCGATCGAGGACCAGGCGTCGATGGTCGACCGCGTCAAGCGGAGTGAGTCGGGCATGATCACCGACCCCATCACGACCACCCCCGACACCACGATCGAAGAGGTCGACTCGCTCTGCGCGCAGTACCGCATCTCGGGCCTTCCGGTCGTCGACGATGAGAACCACCTCGTGGGCATCGTCACGAACCGCGACATGCGCTTCGTCTCGGGCTTCGAGCGTCAGACCACCAAGGTGCGCGACGTCATGACCACCGACGGCCTGGTCACCGGCCGCGTGGGCATCAGCGCCGGCGAGGTCATCGCGCTCTTCGCGCAGCACCGCGTCGAGAAGCTCCCGCTCATCGATGAGCACGGCAAGCTCGCGGGCCTCATCACCATCAAGGACTTCGACAAGAGCGAGAAGTACCCCCTCGCCACCAAGGACGAGCAGGGCCGCCTCCGCGTCGGTGCCGCCATCGGCTTCTTCGGCGACGCCTGGCAGCGCGCCGAAGCTCTGCGCGACGCCGGTGTCGACGTCATCGTCGTCGACACCGCCAACGGCCAGTCGCAGGGTGTCATCGACATCGTCCGCCGGATCAAGGCCGACGCGAGCTTCGACCACATCGACGTCATCGGCGGCAACGTCGCGACCCGCGAGGGCGCACAGGCGCTCATCGACGCGGGCGTCGACGCCGTCAAGGTCGGCGTCGGCCCGGGCTCGATCTGCACCACCCGCGTCGTCGCCGGCGTCGGCGTGCCGCAGGTGACCGCGGTGTACGAGGCCTACCTGGCCGCGCGCGAAGCCGGCATCCCGGTGATCGCCGACGGCGGCCTGCAGTACTCGGGCGACATCGCCAAGGCGCTCGTCGCCGGCGCCGACACCGTCATGCTGGGCTCGCTCCTCGCCGGCACCGACGAGTCGCCGGGCGAGATCGTCTTCCAGGGCGGCAAGCAGTTCAAGCAGTACCGCGGCATGGGCTCGCTGGGTGCGATGCAGACCCGCGGCAAGAAGACGTCGTACTCGAAGGACCGCTACTTCCAGGCCGACGTCCCCACCGACGACAAGCTCATCCCCGAGGGCATCGAGGGCCAGGTCGCCTACCGCGGTCCGGTCTCGGCCGTCGCCTACCAGCTCGTCGGCGGTCTGCGCCAGTCGATGTTCTACGTCGGCGCCCGCACGATCGACGAGCTCAAGGCCAAGGGCAAGTTCGTCCGCATCACCGCGGCCGGCCTCAAGGAGTCGCACCCGCACGACGTCCAGATCGTCGTCGAGGCCCCCAACTACAAGAAGTAACCCGCTTCGGAAACGGATGCCTCGGCCCCGCGCGCTGCGCAGGGTCGAGGCATCCGTCGTTCCCGGTGAGCGTGGTCAGGGGAGGCGGAACGGCTCCGCGGCCCGCGCGGCGTCGTCCGTCGCGAGGTCGGCGAGCACGGAGCCCACGGCCGGCGTGAACTTGAAGCCGTGGCCGGAGAAGCCGGCGCCGACCACGATGCGGCCGCGTCGGTCGAGGACGAAGTCCTGCGATTCCGTGGACGTGTAGGTGCAGCTGATGGGCTCGGCCGAGTCGGCGTCGAGACCCGGGAACCACTCGGCCACATAGTCGCGCAGCTGCGCGGCCCGCGCGGCCACCGGGCGGAAGGTGCGGGCGTCGGGATCGACCACGGGGCCGACGAGGTGGAAGCCCACCTTCACGCCCTCGCCCGGCGTCGGCATGCCGTAGACGTTCGCGGGGTACCGCTCGGGCGGCAGGAGATGGTTGAACGACGGCCACAGCGCATCCGGCGTGATGGGGGCGAAGTGCGCGGGGCTCTCCTCGGTCACGGTCAACCGGGGGAGCGGGAAGGACGCCGGAAGGATGCCGCCAGTCCAGGCTCCCGAGGTCGCCACCACGGTCTCGGCCAGGAGGTCGTGGCGCTCGCCGCCGACGTCGACCGTCAGCGCGACGCCGTCGGCGCGCTCGTCGAGCGAGACCACGCGGTGCCCGAAGCGGACGTCGGCTCCGTGGCTGCGCGCGTCCTGCTCGAGCGCCTCGAGGGCCGCCGACGCGCGGACCACCCCGGCGTCGGGCGTGAACAGCACGTCGCCGGTGAACCGCATCCCGTGCCAGCGCCGTGCCGCCTCGTTCGCGGCGAGCACCTCGGCGCGCTCGCCGCGGGCGAGGAGCGCGCCGTGCACATCGGCGACGACGGCGTCGTCGCCGTGGGTCACGAGCCCGTGCAGGCGCAGCAGCGGTTCGCCGGTCGCGCGCGAGAGCTCGTCCCACTGGGCGCGCGCCAGCGTGAGCAGATCGAGGTAGTGGGCGGCGCCGTAGGCGTTGTTGAAGTTGCGGGTGGCGCCGTGCGAGGCGCCGCGGGTGTGACCCCGTTCGAAACGCTCGAGCGCGACCACGCGATGTCCGCGCCGCGCGAGCTGCCACGTCGCCGCCAGCCCCATGGCACCCGCGCCGACCACGACGTACGGAACATGCTCGGTCACGTGGGCCTCCCAGGTCTCGGATGCCGAGGGGCGCAGCATCCGTCTCCTCCTCCATCCAACCCCAGCACGTGCGGCCGCGAAGCTGCGGTGACCCCGTGTGACGGCGGGCGCTCTGCACCGTGCGTCGCGAGTGTCGCTACCCTGGCGCCATGATCAGGCAGCGGCGGCATCCGGCGGCGACGCAGCGAACGACGCGTCTCGAGGCGTTCACGGACGGGGTCTTCGCGATCGCGGCGACGCTTCTCGTGCTCGACCTCACCCAGCACTCGCTCGGCAAGGTCGAGTCGGACGCGCAGATGTGGGCCGCGCTCGCGGGCATGTACGAGCTGTTCCTGAACTTCGGCCTGAGCTTCGTGCTGCTGTGCCTCATGTGGATGGTGCACGTCCAGCAGTTCGAGCACGTCGCGCGCGTGGATGCGACGACGGTGTGGCTGAACAACGCGCGCCTGCTGTTCATCGTGCTGGTGCCGTTCGCGACCAACCTCACGACCGAGTACTCCGAGTGGCTCGCGGGCCGGCTCGCGATGCCCGTGACGTTCTTCCTCGCGATCCTGTTCAGCTGGCTGCAATGGGGCTGGGCGGTGCGCCGGCGCGATGTGCTGCTCCCCGACATGACGAAGGACGACGCCATCGCCTACGGGCGCAGCTCGCTGAGCGCCCTCATCATCTCGGCCCTCGTCGTGGTGCTCGCGCCGTGGATCGGGTCGCTCGCATTCCTGCTGTTCGCCCTCGACGGGCCGTTCACGAGGCTGCTCCGCGGGCGGAACAGCTGACGCGCAGCACCCCGGGACGGATGCCTCGTCCCGGGGTGCTGCGCGAGCGCTCAGACGGCGGCGGGCGTCGCCTCTGCCATCTCTGACCCGGCCGCCTCGGCCCGATCGGTGGCGGGGGTCGCAGCATCCGTCGTCCCCTTGCCGGAGGGGAGCCACAGCGCCACGATCGTCGCGGCGAACAGGACGGCCGCACCGGTGAAGACCGCGGGGCGGGCGGCGTCGACGTACATGTCGGGCAGGAGCTCGCCGCCGGCGCTCACGAAGATGGCGGTCATCACGGCGGTGCCGAGCGCGACGCCGAGCTCGCGGACGGTGGAGTTCACGCCGGACGCCTTGGCGTGGTCGATGAGCCCGAGCGTCGCGAGCAGCGCCGTCGCCGACGGGGCGAACACGAGTGCCATGCCGACGCCGGCCATGATGAACGGCGCGATCAGCGTCGGGTAGTCGAGGTCGGTCGACATGACGGCGGCGATCCATGTGAGGGCGATGCCCTGCAGGGCGAGACCGAGCACCAGCAGGATGCGCGTCCCGACGCGGGGAGCCAGGATGCCGGCGATCGGGGCGACGATCATGGGCGCGAGGGTCCACGGGGTGGTCTGCACCGCGGCTTCGAGGGGCGTGGACCCCTGCACGACCTGCAGGTACTGGATCAGGATGAACACCGCGCCGAACGTGCCGAAGCTGAACGCGAACCCGACGATGTTGGTGATCGAGAACGAGCGGTCGCGGAAGAGGCGCAGCGGCATGAGGGGCGCCTGCGCGCGGGTCTGCCACCAGAGGAACGCGGCGACGAGCAGCGTGCCGAGCACGATCTCGGCGATGACCCCGATCGAGTCCCAGCCGTCGTCGTTGCCGCGCACGATGGCGTGCACGAGGGCGAGCACACCGGCGGCGGCGAGCAGTGCACCCGGAATGTCGATGCGGGCGCGTGCGCCGAAGTCGTTGTTCAGCACGACGAGCGCGAGGGGGATCGCGATGATCGCGACGGGCACGTTGATCCAGAAGATCGCCTGCCAGTCCCAGCCTTCCATGATCGCCCCGCCGACGAGCGGGCCGACCGCGACGCCGAGGCCCGAGACGCCGCCCCAGATGCCGATCGCGAGGGCGCGCCTGGCCGGTGGCACCGCCCCGCTCAGGAGCGCCAGAGAGAGGGGCATCACGCCCGCGGCGCCCAGACCCTGCACGGCGCGGGCGGCGATGAGCTGACCCGGGTCGGTGCTGAGGGCGGCGAGTACCGAGCCCACGCCGAACACGGCGATGCCGATCGCGAAGAGGGTGCGGCGGCCGAACCGGTCGCCGAGCGCCGAAGCGATGAGGATCGCGCCGGCGAACGCCAGCGTGTACGCGTTGACGAACCACTGCAGCTCTTCGACGCTCGCGCCCATCTCGCGGTGCAGCACCGGGAGCGCGTTCGTCATGACGAGGTTGTCGAGCGTGGCCATGAACATCGGGAGGGATGCCGCGGCCACCACGAGCGCGAACGGCCGCGTGCGACGGGGGGTCGCGATGAGGGGTGATTCGGTCATGGGAGGCTCCGGTTGTAATTGGATGATTACCTGCTGGAGATTAATGTAGTAATCGACTGATTACAAAGTCAAGTCATTCGCTGATAACCTTTCGGCATGACATCTCCGGCAGTGGACGAGGCACCGGCCGAGACGGGCAAGCGCCTGTCGTCGGAGGAGCGGCGCCGTCAGATCCTGGTGGCCGCGCTCGCCGTGTTCGGCGCCCGCGGCTACGAGGGCGCGACGACCGATGAGGTGGCCCGCGCCGCCGGGGTCAGCCAGCCGTACGTCGTGCGACTCTTCGGCTCGAAGGAGAACCTGTTCCTCGCGGCGATCGAAGACGCCCTGGCGCGCATGCTCGCCGGTTTCCGGGCGGCGCTCGCCGACGACTCCCCGCACGACCCCGACATCACGCCGGAGAAGGCGGCGGCCAAGCGCATCGGACAGGCCTACGTCGACCTCATCGCGGTGCGCGGGCTCCACCAGACGCTCGCGCACGCCTACCTGCTCGGGAGTCATCCCGTCATCGGCGCGGCCGCGCGCCAGGGCTTCGCGAAGGTCTGGCGGTTCTTCCGCGACGAGATGGGGCTCGACGCCGACGAGTCGCGCGCGTTCATGGCCGAGGGCATGCTCATCTCGACGATGATCGGCCTGCGCATCGTGGACGACTACGGCTCCGACCCGCAGATCACCGAGCTCTTCCGCTCCTGCTTCCCGACCGAGCTGCCCCACGTGCTCGAGGTCCTCCCGCGCGGCACCGACCGCTGGTAGATGCGGGGGACGGATGCTGCGGGCCGCAGCATCCGTTCACATCACGTGATCTCGCCGAGCGCATACGTCGTTCGCGCGCGCAACGGGTGGTCTCGGTAACAGCACGCGATGTGAACGGGGGACGGATGCTGCTCCCTGGCCCGCGTCGGGGGCGCGGCGTAGGGTCGGGGGCATGTGCCGGAACATCCACACGCTCCACAACTTCGAGCCCGCAGCCTCGTCCGCCGAGGTCCACGCCGCCGCGCTCCAGTACGTGCGCAAGATCGCGGGCACGACCAAGCCCTCGAAGGCGAACCAGGAGGCCTTCGACCACGCCGTGCACGAGATCGCGCACATCACGCAGCACCTGCTCGACGACCTCGTCGCGGTGACGCCGCCCAAGAACCGCGAGGTCGAGGCCGCCAAGGCGCGTGAGCGCGCGATCCGCTCGGGCAGGTACGCCGCCCCCGCCGCCTGAGCTCGGTTCTCCGCTCGTTGAGTGGAGCGCGCTCTGGCACGCGAAGACGAGACGCCTCGGGCCTGCGGTCGACGCCGGTTCGGTGCGTTTCGTCTCACTCGTTCCTCGCTCGCTCGACGAGCGGGGGGTGGGGAGTCTGGTCGGCTCCCTGAACGGCGACGGATGCCGCATCGGAGCAGACAGGGAACACCGTGGGGTACATCGACATCGCCGCCGTCTCGTATGCGCTGCCGGACGGTCGGCCGCTGCTCGACGAGGTCTCGTTCCGCGTGGGCGAGGGGTCGACGACGGCGCTCATCGGCCAGAACGGCGCCGGCAAGACGACGCTGCTGCGCATCATCCGGGGTGAGACTCCGGCGCTCGCCGGTGTCGTGTCCATCGACGGCGGCCTCGGCGTCATGGACCAGTTCGTCGGCCACGGCGAGGCCGGGCAGACGGTTCACGACCTCCTCATCGCCGTCGCCCCCGACCGCGTGCGTCGCGCCGCGCGCGAGCTCGAGGACTCCGAGGCGGCGATCATCGAGCACGACGACCTCGACACGCAGATGCGCTACGCCGGAGCGCTCGCCGACTACGCCGAAGCCGGCGGCTACGAGTACGAGACCGTCTGGGACACGTGCACGACCACGGCCCTCGGCATCCCGTTCTCGCGTGCACGGTTCCGCGAGCTCACCACGCTGTCGGGCGGCGAGCAGAAGCGGCTCGCGCTCGAGGCGCTGCTGCGCGGACCCGACCAGGTGCTGCTGCTCGACGAGCCCGACAACTACCTAGACGTTCCCGGCAAGCGGTGGCTCGAAGGGCGCCTGCGCGAGACGCAGAAGACGGTGCTGCTGGTGTCGCACGACCGCGAGCTGCTGGCCCGTGCCGCCGACCGCATCGTGACCCTCGAAGCGGGCGGCGCGGGGAGCACCGCGTGGGTGCACGGCGGCGGCTTCGGCACCTATCACCGGGCACGGGAGGACCGGATGCTGCGCCTCGACGAGCTGCGCCGCCGCTGGGACGAGCAGCACGTCAAGCTCAAAGAGCTCGTGGCGACCCTCAAGGTCAAGGCCACGGCCAACGACACCTTCACCTCTCGGTATCGCGCGGCTCAGACGCGGCTGCGGAAGTTCGAGGAGGCGGGTCCGCCGCAGGAGCGCCCGAGGGAGCAGGACCTCGACGTGCGCCTGCGCGGCGCGCGCACGGGCCGGCGGGCGGTCGTCGCCGAGCAGCTCGAGCTCACGGGGCTCATGAAGCCGTTCGATCTCGAGGTGTGGTTCGGCGACCGGGTCGCGGTGCTCGGATCGAACGGCTCGGGCAAGTCGCACTTCCTTCGGCTGCTCGCCCGCGGCGGCACCGACCCCGACGGGCGCCTCGGGCATCTCACGACGACGGGCGCCGCACTGGATCCCGTGGCGCACACCGGGCGCGGGATCCTCGGCGCGCGCGTCGTGCCGGGATGGTTCGCGCAGACCCACCGCCACCCCGAGTTCGACGGCAAGACGCTGCTCGACATCCTCCATCGCGGCGAGGACGCCCGCGCCGGGCTGCCCCGCGAGGCCGCGTCGAGCGCGCTCGACCGGTACGGACTCGTCGCGCAGGCCGAGCAGACGTTCGACAGCCTGTCGGGCGGGCAGCAGGCGCGGTTCCAGATCCTGCTGCTCGAGCTCTCGGGTGCGACGCTGCTGCTGCTCGACGAGCCGACCGACAACCTCGACCTCGTCTCGGCCGAGGCGCTGCAGGATGCCCTAGCCCGCTTCGAGGGCACCGTGCTCGCCGTGACGCACGACCGCTGGCTCGCGAAGTCCTTCGACCGGTTCCTCGTCTTCGGCTCCGACGGCCGTGTCTTCGAGTCGAATGAGCCGGTCTGGGACGAGTCCCGCGTCGCGCGGGCGCGCTGACGCTTTCGAGTCGTGAGAACCCCGGAAGGTAGGCTGGTCGCGTGAGCATGGACATCGAACTCGGCCGGGCCAAGCGGGCGCGTCGCGCCTACACGTTCGACGACATCGCGGTGGTGCCCTCGCGGCGCACGCGCAACCCCGAAGACGTCTCGACCACGTGGACGATCGACGCCTTCAGCTTCGACATCCCGGTGCTGGGCGCCCCGATGGACTCGGTCGTGAGCCCGCGCACCGCGATCATGCTGGGTCAGCTCGGCGGCCTGGGCGTCCTCGACCTCGAGGGCCTGTGGACCCGCTACGACGACCCCGAGCCGCTGCTGGCCGAGATCGCCGGCATGGAGAAGGCCGCCGCGACCCGTCGCATGCAGGAGCTGTACAGCGAGCCCATCAAGCCCGAGCTCGTGCGCGATCGCCTCGCCGAGATCCGCGCGGGCGGTGTCACGGTCGCCGGTTCCCTCACCCCGCAGCGCACCCAGGAGCTGTACGAGACGGTCGTCGCCGCCGGTGTCGACCTCTTCGTGATCCGCGGCACCACGGTCTCGGCCGAGCACGTCTCGAGCGTCGACCAGCCGCTGAACCTCAAGAAGTTCATCTACGACCTCGATGTCCCCGTCATCGTGGGCGGCGCCTCGACGTACACCGCCGCCCTGCACCTCATGCGGACGGGCGCTGCCGGCGTTCTCGTCGGCTTCGGCGGGGGAGCCGCGTCCACCACGCGCGCGACCCTGGGCCTGCACGCCCCGATGGCGACCGCGGTCGCCGACGTCGCCGGCGCGCGCCGCGACTACCTCGACGAGTCGGGCGGGCGCTACGTGCACGTCATCGCGGACGGCGGCGTGGGCACGTCGGGCGACATCGTCAAGGCGATCGCGATGGGCGCCGACGCCGTCATGCTCGGCGTGGCGCTCGCGCGCGCGACGGATGCTCCGGGCCAGGGCTTCCACTGGGGACCCGAGGCGCACCACGCCAAGCTTCCGCGCGGCCGCCGCGTGAAGGTCGACCAGGTCGCGTCGCTCGAGGAGATCCTCTACGGCCCCGCGCCGGTCGCCGACGGCACCGCGAACCTCATCGGGGCCCTGCGCAAGTCGATGGCCACGACCGGATACTCCGACCTCAAGGAGTTCCAGCGGGTCGAGGTCGTCGTCGCGCCGTACGCCGCGGGATGACGGGTGCCATGACCGACCCCGACCCGACGGGAGGGGCTGACCTCGCGCCCGAGGCCTTCCCGCCGACCCTGCGCGAGGTGATGCTGCGCCCGCGATGGATCGGGATGCTGCTGCTCTGCCTCGTCGTCGCGGGCGTGTTCGCGTGGCTCGGGCAGTGGCAGCTCGGTCGTGCGGTGACGACGAATCCGGTGCCGCCGGGGGCGACCGAAGAGGTGCAGCCCCTGGCCGACGTCGCCCTGCCGGGCGAGTACCTGCCGGAGCCGCTCGTCGGCCAGCGCGTGGAGACCCGCGGAACCTGGGTCCCCGAGGACTTCATCGTCGTCGAGTCGCGCTACAACGACGGCGCCGAGGGCTACTGGGTGACCGGGCAGCTGCGCATCGACCCCGACGTGAGCGCGACGGTCGGCCCGACGTCGGTCGCCGTGGCGCTCGGGTGGGCGGCCACCGAAGAGGATGCGCGCGCGGCCATCGAGCAACTCGAGGACGCAGCATCCGCCGGTGAGACCGTCGAGGTGACCGGACGCCTGATCTCGGACGAGGGGCCGCTGCTCCCGCCCCGTGGTGCGGACCCGCAGACGCTGACGCGCATGTCGCCCGCGGCCCTGCTCGGTCAGTGGCACGACATCGATGCGCTCTTCGTGTACCGCCCGTACATCGCCTCCGTGGATGCTGTCGCCGGGCTCGATGCGATCTCGTCGCCGGCACCGGTGGAGGGCTCGGGCATCAACTGGCTCAACATCTTCTACGCGGTCGAGTGGGCCGTGTTCGCCGGCTTCGCCTTCTACCTCTGGTACCGCCTTGCGAAGGACGCGTGGGAGAAGGAGGTCGAGGACTTCGAGGACGACCGCCGCGAGTCGGAAGGCGATCCCGAGCCCGCGACATCCTGAACCCGGACCAACAATTCCGTGGCTGCGAGGGGAATCCTCACGGCTTCAGGTGAACGGAATCCGACGGGACGGAGAAGCGCCGAGGGCCCGGCGAGATTCATCCGCGTGAATGTTTCGGGCGCGGGTGAACACTCGGGGAAGAGCCGGGGAACCGCCCGGAATCGGGCTCGCCGCTTCGCAAGACTCGCCTCGGGCCCGCCATATGGCGGGCCTGCGCCTTGCGCGCCGACCGAGCCGGCCCTGCCGGCTCCTTCGAGAGGTGATCACGCGTGCCCCGAAACGCTCGCCCCGCACTGATCACGGCAGGTGCCCTTGCCGTGGCCGTGGGTCTCAGCACGATGGGTGGAGGTGTGGCCGTCGCAGCAGGTGGCGGCCTCGCCCCGCCCGCCGTCAACCCCGCGACCGTCCACAAGCCCACCGCCGTGCCGGACCGGATCATCCTGACGCCGACGACCACGCCCACGACCAGCCAGTCGGTGACATGGCGGACGTCGGAGGCGGTGACGTCGCCGCAGGTGCAGTGGGCGCTGAGCGGCCCGAGCCTCGTCTCCGGTGCGCAGACGCTCGCAGCCGCTACGAACACCGAGTTCAACGCGAATCTCGGCTACAAGGTCGCGCATCACTCCGCGACCATCGAGGGACTCGCGGCCGACACGACCTACGTCTACCGCGTGGGCGACGGCGAGACGTGGAGCGAGTGGCTCGAGTTCACGACCGCCGCCGACGCGGTGGGCGGTTTCAGCTTCCTGGTGCAGGGCGACGCCCAGAACGACAACAAGGCGTACACGTCGCGCGCATTCCGTGCGGCGTTCGAGGCGCGCCCGTACGCGCGTGCCGTCGTGCACGCCGGCGACCTGATCGACACCGAGACGAGCGACGCCGAGTGGGGCGAGTGGCATGAGGCCGCCGCGTTCTCGAACCAGTACCTCAACGTGATCGCGTCGACGGGCAACCACGAGTACTACCCCGGCCCGGACCTCTCGCGGTACTGGGGTGCGCAGTTCGAGTACCCGAAGAACGGCCCGGCCGACCAGCCGACCCTCGCCGAGACGGTGTACTACACCGACTACCAGGGCGTGCGGTTCATCAGCCTCGACAGCACGCAGGCCATGGGCACACAGTCGCGCGCAGCGCAGACCGCCTGGCTCGAGGAGGTGCTCGCCGACAATCCGAACCCGTGGACCGTCGTCAGTTTCCACCACCCGGTGTTCTCGGTCACCAGCGGCCGAGACAACGCGCAGCTGCGCGAGTCGTGGCTTCCGGTCTTCGAGGAGTACGACGTCGACCTTGTCGTTCAGGGCCACGACCACGCCTACGGTCGCGGCAACCTCGTCGCGAACGAGGAGAACCTCCCGGACGGCGCCGACCCGGCGACCAGTCACACCGGACCGGTCTACCTCGTCAGCGTCGCGGGACCGAAGATGTACGTTCCCGATCCCGAGGGCGACAACAACTGGACCAGCAACGGCGCCGACCTGCGGGTCATGGGGCGCGACGTCCAGCTGTTCCAGACGGTCGATGTGACCGACGACGGCCGCATGCACGTCGAAGCGCGTACGGTCGACGGCGCACTGTTCGACGCGTTCACGATCACCAAGGGCCCAGGCGGCGACAAGCTCGTCACGGACGACACGCTGTGGGCCGGCGGCCCCGGTTCGAGCCGCGACGGCGTCGCCCCGCCGGCGCTGCCGACGGATCCCACCGACCCGACGGATCCCACCGACCCGACGGACCCGACCGACCCGACGGATCCCACCGACCCAACGGGACCGACGGACCCCGACAAGCCCACGCTCACGCTGAGTGACACCACCGTCGCGCCCGGGGACACCCTGACGCTCACCGCGACCGGGTTCCTCGCCGACGAGCGCGTCTCGATCGAGCTGCACTCGACGCCGGTCACCCTCGCGCTGTCGACCGCGACCGACGCGGGTGCGGTCGCTGCGACAGTGACGATCCCGCAGGACACGACTCCGGGCGAGCACACCATAGTGCTGACGGGACTCGAGTCCGACCGCACCGTGAGCGTCGACATCATCGTGACCCGCCCGGCGGGAAGCGGCGCGGCCCAGCTCGCCACCACCGGCACGGAACTGCCGATCGCGCTCATCGCCCTCGGCGGCCTCCTCGCCGCCGCCGGCGGCGTCCTCATCACCCGCACCGTCCTCCGCAACCGAAAGGCCTCCTGAGCCATGGCTCGTCATCGCACACCCCGGCGCCTGCTCGCCGGCGGTCTCGCCCTCGGCGTGATCGCGGCCGGCGTGCTCGTCGCAGCGCCTGCGCACGCGGCATCCGTCCCCGCCGCGGAGCGGTACGCCGCCTCGCGCGTGCCCGACCGCATCACGCTCACCCCCGGTGAGGACCCGACCACGCAGCAGGTCGTCGCGTGGCGCACGTCCACCGACGTCACGGACGGCATCGTCGAGTTCCGCACGCTCACCCCGGCTCCGTACCCGGGCGGCGTACAGCAGCTCGTCGCGCAGGAGCGCACCGAGCAGACGACCGATCTGGGCTACACGCAGGCGGTGCACACCGCGACACTGTCGGGGCTGCTCCCCGGCGTCGCGTACATGTACCGCGTCGGCGACGGCACGAACTTCAGCGAGTGGCAGGACTTCGAGACGGCGTCCGCCACCGCGGACACCTTCTCGTTCGTGTACCTCGGCGACATCCAGAACGGCATCTCGAGCGACGCATCGCGCGTGATCCGCAACGCGTTCCGCGACCGCCCGAACGCCGATCTCGTGCTGCAGATCGGCGACCTGGTGGACGACGCCGAGTCCGACGCGCAGTGGGGCGAGCTCTACGACGCGTTCTCGTACACGCTGGGCACGCAGAACATGCTCACCACGCCCGGCAACCACGAGTACGAAGGCGGCCTCTCGGAGCAGTGGCAGAGCCAGTTCACGTTCCCCGACAACGGGCCCGAAGGTGAGGGCGGGGTGTATGACGAGCTCGACGACACCGTCTACTACACCGACCACGAGGGCGTGCGCTTCATCTCGCTCAACAGCAACATCGTCGACACCGAGGGGCTGAACGTCCAGGCGGAGTGGCTCGAGGGTGTGCTCGACGACAATCCGTCCGAGTGGACGGTGGTGTTCTTCCATCACCCCGTGTATTCGCTCGACGAGGGTCGCAACAACCTCGGCATCCGCCAGACGTGGGGGCCGATCTTCGAGGAGCACGGCGTCGACCTCGTCCTCACCGGGCATGACCACGCCTACGGTCGCGGCAACACCCTGGCGAGCGAGACAGACCTGCCGGCCGGCGCCGACCCCGAGCTGAGCCACACCGGCACGGTGTACGTCACCTCGAGCGTCGGGTCGAAGTTCTACGAGGCGGGTCCGCGGCACTGGAACGAGAACGACGCGCACCTGCGCCGACTCGTGACGGGGATGCAGACCTACCAGGTCGTCGACGTCGCCTCCGGCACGCTGCGCTTCGAGTCGCGGACGGCCGACGGCTCGTTCCTGGACGGCTTCACGATCACCAAGAAGGACGGCCAGAAGCTCGTCGTCGATGGTGTCGAGCCGCAGGTGATCGACCCGGGCACGCCTTCGCCGTGCCTCGGCTGCGAGCCCGGCGGTCCCGACCCCACCGACCCGACAGATCCGACCGACCCTGCGAGCGACTTCGACTACGAGCAGACCGCCCAGCTCGACGCCGTGATGCCGAACAGCTTCGGCGGCGCGCACACCGCGGCCCTGCCGGCGGGTGTGGCTTACCACCAGGCGCGGGATGTGCTGTACCTCGGCGACCAGAACAGCCGGAAGGTCTTCGAGATCGACCCCGACACGGATGCCGTGCTGCGGGAGATGACGCTGCCCGAGAACATCCGCGACCTCGGCGTCGACGAAGAGAACGAGCTGCTCTACGTCGGCCAGCAGAACCGCAACTGGGTCGTGGTGTCGATCGCCGACGCCACGTTCGGCGAGGTGGTGCGTGGTTCGTATCCGGTGATCGAGTCCAACCGCTCGATCGACGTCGACCCGGTCAACGACTACGTCTATGTGGCCGTGCCGGCGCGCGGCGTCGAGGTGTTCCGTGCCTCGACGGGCGAGTCGCTCGGTGTGATCAACGGCACCGCCGACGCGTACTACGTCGCCGCCGACCCGGAGACGGGCTGGATCGTGACGACGTCGTTCACGGATGTCGAGGGCAACCCCGGCATCCAGGCGTTCGACGCGAAGAACGGGTTCGCCAAGAAGTGGGAGAAGGCCGTCCGTCCGAACGCACGTCAGCTCGACATCGACTCGACGAACGGGCTCCTCTACATCGGCTACACCGGCACGTCGGCCGATCGAGGCGGCTTCTCGGTGCACTCGCTGGCGACGGGGGCGCTGCTGGTCGACAAGGTCGGTCCGCAGTTCGGCAAGGACGGCTACGGCATCGTCGTGGACGAGGAACGTCAGCGCGTCTTCGTCGCGAACCGCGACTTCCGCCTCAACCCGCCCGGCGAGGAGCTCGCCCCGAAGGCCGTCACGGTCAGCATCCGCGTGGCGGACCCGACCGATCCGACGGACCCGACCGATCCGACGGACCCGACCGATCCCACGGACCCGACGGACCCGACGGATCCCGGCGTGGAGCCGTTCACCGCGACAGCGCTGACGGTCTTCCCCGCGGGCGCGACCGAGCTCGACCCCGATATCAAGCCCGTCGGCTCGGCGGTCGACCCGGCCACCGGCCTGGTCTACGTGGCGAACGAGATGCGCCCCGCGCGGGTGCATGTCGTCGACCCGAAGACCGACACGGTCGTCCGGGTGCTGTCGGCGCCCACGCTCGACCCGGCCCAGGACGGGCTGCGCGACATCGCGTTCGACCCGGCCAGCGGGAACCTGACCGTCGGGTTCGGCGACAGTTGGGTGGTGATGGATGCCGAGACCGGCGCCAAGGTCTCGGGACCGCTGTCGTTCGGTCCCGGAGGCGTGCGCGGTATGGACATCGACCCCGCCGGGGACCGCGTGTTCGGCGCGCTGCGTCAGTCGGGCTTCGAGGTGCGCAAAGCCTCGACGGGCGAGCTCATCACGCTCGTGGAAGGCCCCGCTGACGGCGGAGCCTGGCGCTCGCACGGCATCGCGTACGACGCCGAGAACGATCTGATCTACGTCAGCAACAGTGACGCGGCCGGCTCGACCGAGGGCATCCGCGTGTACCGAGGATCGGACTACACGCTGGTCGACCGCCTCGCCTACGCGAACGCGGACTTCCGCTCCATCGCCGTCGACCCCGCCGCCGACACGGTCGTGGTCGGGCACCAGGGGATCATCTTCGACAACTCGGGGGTGTCGGTCTACACCGGCGACCTCGAGCTGGTCGAGCGCCTGGAGGAGAACCGCTACGGCAACAAGGTCTACGGCGTCTCGATCGATCCCGCGACGCACGCACTGTACGTCTCGGCGCGTGACCGCTATCCGGTCGGGCTGATCCAGGTGACCCTGCCCGAGTGACGATGACGGATGGTGCGGCCCCGGGCCGCAGCATCCGGAACCGCCCTCTCCCGAGCCGGGGGAGGGCGGTTCCGCATCGCACGCCTGCGGGAAACGCCCCGGAACCCCGCGGGTAGACTGGGGGTCATGCCCCGCGCCCCGAAGCTCGCTTCCTTTCCGGCGATCCGCGGAGCCCTGAAGTTCTACCAGGTGTGCTCGATCATCACGGGCACGATGCTGCTGCTGCTCGTCGCCGAGATGATCATCAAGTACGTCGTCGGCTACGAGCTGTTCCTCGGTGGTTCCGGCGGGTTCCTGTGGTTCGCCCCCGTCGTCGAGACGGCCTCGGGCCTCGAGTCGACCGGTGACGGGTTCAACCTGTCGCTCGGCATCCTCGTCGCCCACGGCTGGTTCTACGTCGTCTACCTGATCTCGTGCTTCCGCGTGTGGAGCCTCATGCGCTGGAACCTCCTGCGCCTGGGCATGCTCGCCGCCGGCGGTATCGTGCCCCTCCTGTCGTTCTTCATGGAGGCGCGCGTCGGCCGCGACGTCAAGACCTACCTGGCCGAGCGTGAGGCAGCGGAGCTGCACTCCCAGGCCGCGCACTCGACCCTCACCCACTCGATCCCGACGGAGAACAAGCGTTGACCGCACAGACCGAGACCTCCCAGCGTCCCGTCCTCGTCGTCGACTTCGGCGCCCAGTATGCGCAGCTGATCGCGCGCCGCGTCCGCGAGGCCGGCGTGTACAGCGAGATCGTGCCGCACACGGCGACCGCCGCTGACATCGCGGCGAAGAACCCGGTCGGCATCATCCTCTCGGGCGGCCCGTCATCGGTCTACGAAGAGGGCGCGCCGGCGCTCGACACCGGCGTCTTCGACCTCGGCGTGCCGACGCTCGGCATCTGCTACGGCTTCCAGGTCATGGCGCAGGCGCTCGGCGGCGAGGTGGCCAACACCGGACTCCGTGAGTACGGAGCGACGGATGCCGCGGTCACGGGCGACGGCGGTGTGCTGCTGGGCGGTCAGCCGGCCGAGCAGAACGTCTGGATGAGCCACGGCGACCAGGTCTCGCGCGCCCCCGAGGGCTTCGACGTGCTGGCCTCGACCGGAGCCACCCCGGTGGCCGCCTTCGGCAGCGACGAGCGCCGCTTCTACGGCGTGCAGTGGCACCCCGAGGTCAAGCACTCCGACCACGGGCAGAACGTCATCGAGAACTTCCTGCACAAGGCGGCGGGCCTCCCCGCCGACTGGAACAGCGGCAACGTCATCGCCGAGCAGGTCGCGAAGATCCAGGCGCAGGTCGGCTCCGGCCGTGTCATCTGCGGGCTGTCGGGCGGCGTCGATTCCGCCGTGGCCGCCGCGATCGTGCACAAGGCCGTCGGCGACCAGCTCGTCTGCATCTTCGTCGACCACGGACTCCTCCGTAAAGACGAGCGCGAGCAGGTCGAGCAGGACTACGTCGCCTCCACCGGCGTCCGCCTGGTCACCGTCGACGCCCGCGAGCAGTTCCTGAACGCGCTCGCCGGCGTCAGCGACCCCGAGCAGAAGCGCAAGATCATCGGGCGCGAGTTCATCCGCACGTTCGAGGCGGCCGAGAAGGCCCTCGTCGCCGAGGCCGCTGCCGACGGCGAGCCCATCCGCTTCCTCGTCCAGGGCACGCTCTACCCCGACGTCGTCGAGTCCGGCGGCGGCACCGGCACCGCGAACATCAAGTCGCACCACAACGTGGGCGGCCTTCCCGAGGACCTGCAGTTCGAGCTCGTCGAGCCGCTGCGCACCCTGTTCAAGGACGAGGTGCGCGCGATCGGCCGTGAGCTCGGACTCCCGGAGGTCATCGTCGGCCGCCAGCCGTTTCCGGGCCCCGGCCTCGGCATCCGGATCGTGGGTGAGGTCACCGCTGACCGTCTCGAGATTCTGCGCGATGCCGACGCCATCGCCCGCGAAGAGCTGACGAAGGCCGGCCTCGACGGCGAGATCTGGCAGTGCCCGGTCGTGCTGCTGGCCGACGTGCGCTCGGTGGGAGTGCAGGGCGACGGCCGAACCTACGGCCACCCGATCGTGCTGCGACCCGTCTCGAGCGAAGACGCGATGACCGCCGACTGGACGCGCCTGCCCTACGACGTGCTCTCGAAGATCTCGAACCGCATCACCAACGAGGTGCGCGACGTCAACCGCGTCGTCCTCGACGTGACCTCGAAGCCCCCGGGGACCATCGAGTGGGAGTGAAGCTGCCCGAGGCCGACTACTTCCTGGTCGGCAGCCGGGTGGCGCTGGGGCTCGACGGCGGGTTCGCGGTGGCCGTGCCCTCGCGACTGCGCCTGCTCGCGTCGGCCGGAGCGCCCGATCCGCTGCTGCTGAGCGTCGACGGCGGGACCCCCGACGACCACGCCGCGCAGCGGCAGGCGTTCGTCGACGCGGGCCTGCTCGACAGCACTGCCTCGGCGCGCAACCTCTTCGACGACATCGTCGCGGATCCGTCATGGCTCTTCGCCGCCGGCGAGCCCTGCACGGCCGGCTCGTTCGAGGGCGAGCAGCGCGTGATCATGGTCCCCACGGCCCCTCCACTCGCCGCTGGCGCGTCGAGCGGAGCCTCCGGCCGCGTGGGCCCAGCCTCGGGCTCGGCGATCGTGTCGCTCCCGGTGTTCCGCGACAACCCGACGTGGCACCTCACCGACGCACCGCTCGTCGTGCACGCCCCCGACGGCGACCGTGTGCTGCGCGGCTTCCGCAGCCTCTACGCCGCATGGCTCACCCACCTCGCCGACGAGCGGCGCGCCGAGGCGGGTGACCCCGATCGGCTGCTCGTGGTGATCTTCGAATCGCGTCAGATCGGCGAGACGCTCGTCGACTGGGACGACCCTCGCGTGCGTCTCGTCCACACCGTGCACAACTCGCACCTGCCGGAGCCCCACGACGATCCGCAAGCTCCGGTCGTCGGGCTGTGGCAGCGGTGGCTTTCGACGTTCGATCGCTACGACGCGGTGCTGTGGCCGACGGCCGCGCAGCGCGACGAGGTGGCCGCGCGGTTCGGCGACCCCGGCACGTTCCACGTCGTGCCCAACACGATCGAGCTCGGCGCCACACCGCCGGACGCGGCGTCCCGCGATCCACACCGCGTCGTCATGCTGAACCGCCTCGCCCCGCAGAAGCGCGTCGACCTCGCGATCCGGGCCTGGCAGCGGGTGGCCGAGGTGGTGCCCGAAGCGCGGCTCGACGTGTACGGCGACGGCCCGCTCCGGGACGAGCTGCAGAGGCTGATCGACGAGCTCGGGGTCGCAGCATCCGTGACGCTCCACGGAGCCACCGACCAGCGCGACGCGATCTTCGACCGAGCCGCGCTGTTCGTCACGTCGACGGCGTTCGAAGGCCAGGGCCTGTCGATCGCCGAGGCGCTCGCCCGCGGACTGCCGGTCGTCTCGTTCGACGCCCGGTACGGCCCGCGCGAGGCGATCGCCGACGCGGGCATCGTCGTGCCGCCCGGCGACGTCGACGCCTTCGCGGACGCGATCATCGAGCTGCTGCGCGACGACGACCGCCGTGCCGAACTGGCGTCGCGTGCGCGTGGCGCTGCAGCCGCGTTCACGGCCGACGAGGTGCGTCCGGCGCTCGTCGCCGCGCTCCGCGCCGCGGTCGAGAGTCCCTCGCGCCGCGCCTGAACTCTCCCCGGACGTTTTGGCGAGTCGCCACAGCCTGCGCCCCGGACGGGTCGATCTTGGCGAGTCGCCGAGATCGGCCGCGGCGAGGGAGATCCGCCGTCGGCAGAGCCGCCGGGAGCGGAAACGGATGCTGCGACCCCGGCGCGCGCGCAGGCTGAGGGCATGGCTGACGAAGGCAAGATCCCCCAGTTCGGGGCCGAGGCGCGACGCGAGCTGTTCCACCAGCGTGTGCTCGTGCTCGACGGCCCGCTCGACGACGACAACGGCACCCTGATCGCGACGCAGCTGCTGGCGCTCGCAGCCGAGGACGAGGCATCCGATATCGCCCTCTGGATCCACTCGCCCGGCGGATCGGTGCCCTCGATGCTCGCGATCCGCGACGTCATGAATCTCATCCCCAACGACGTCGCAACCCTCGCGCTCGGTCTCGCGTGCAGTGCCGGGCAGTTCCTGCTGTCGGCGGGGGCGAAGGGCAAGCGGCGCGCGCTGCCGCACGCGCGCATCCTCATGCACCAGGGCTCGGCCGGCATCGGCGGGTCGGCGGTCGAGGTCGAGGTGCAGGCCGACGACCTGCGCCACATGCGCGACACCGTGCTCGGCCTCATCGCCGACGACACCGGGCAGAGCGTCGAGCGCATCTTCGAGGACTCGCTGCACGACCGCTGGTACACCGCCGCCCAGGCGCGCGACTACGGGTTCATCGACGGGATCGTCGAATCGTTCGCGCAGGTGGTGCCGCGGCGGCGGCGGCCGGCGGGACTCGGACTCGGACCTGCGGAGGTGGCGGCATGAGCTCGTACACGATCCCCAACGTGGTGGCGCAGCATCCGCGCGGCGATCGCATCATGGACGTGTACTCGCACCTCCTCGCCGAGCGGGTCGTGTACCTCGGCACGGGCATCGACGCGGGGGTCGCGAACGCGCTCATCGCGCAGCTGCTGCACCTCGACGCCGACAGTCCTGAGCGCGATATCCAGCTCTACATCAACTGCGAGGGCGGCGATCCGTCGGCGATGCTCGCGGTGTACGACACGATGCAGCACGTGCGGCCGGATGTCGCGACGACCGTCGTGGGACAGGCGATCGGCGTGGGCGCCGTGATGCTCGCCGCCGGCGCGGCGGGGAAGCGCTCGGTCCTGCCCCACGCCCGCATCGTGCTGCATCAGCCGGCGGGCCAGGGGAGGGGCGCGATCCCCGACCTGATCCTCCAGGCCGACGAGCTCGTGCGCGTGCGCGGCGAGGTGGAGGAGATCCTCGCGAGGCATACCGGACAGGATGCTGCGAAGCTGCGCGCCGACACCGACCGCGACCGCGTCTTCACCGCCGCCGACGCGGTCGCCTACGGCCTCGCGGACGCCGTCCTCGAACGGACACCGACCACCGGTCGTTGAGCGGAGGGCGCTCTGGCGCCCGCAGACGAAACGCCCTCAGCCCGGCGACCGCGCCGGGCTGAAGGCGTTTCAGCGGTCGAGGAGCGGGCCGGGCCAGGTCTTGCCCGCCCACGGGTCGTAGTCGGCGAGAAGATCTTCCTGGGGCGGCCGCTCGGCCTCGGGCACGTGCTGGAGGTTGACGCGCACGCGGTACCAGAGCGAACTCGAGCCGCGCATGCCGTCGATGAGCACGTCGGCGGGGTGCAGCTGCTCCACCACGGCCGCGTGCGTGCTCTTCCAGGTCTCGAGGGCCAGGACCGCCTCGGGCTTGGTCTTGGTGCGCGCGATCTCGATGAGCGGCATCGTCGATTGACGCCGCCCCGACCCGTCGCCGCCGCGCGGCGGCTTCTTCCCCGCTTCTCCTCCACGCGCCGCTGGCGCGTCGCGCGGAGCCTCTCGAGGCGGGGGCCCAGCTGGGCCCAGTTCCTCGGCGAGGCGGAGCAGCCCGTCGAGCGTGCCGACCGCATCGTCGATGCCGGCGTGCGGGTCGCCGAGCTCGGCGTATCGCGCGGGCACCGTGAGCACGGTGAACTCGGCCGGGCGCCGCTCGCGCACCTCGTCCCAGTCGAGCGGGGTGGAGACACGTGCGTCGGGCAGCGGGCGGATCGAGTACGCGGATGCCACGGTGCGGTCTTTCGCGTTCTGGTTGAAGTCGACGAACACGCTCTCGCCACGCTCCTCCTTCCACCAGCGGGCGGTCGCGAGTCCGGGCGCGCGGTTCTCGACTTCGCGGGCGAGGGTCTCGGCGGCGAGGCGCACCTGCTTGTAGTCCCACTGCGGAGCGATGCGGACGAGGATGTGCATGCCGCGTGAGCCGCTCGTCTTCGGCCAGCCGACGAGGCCGACGTCGTCGAGCACCTCGCGGGCGACGAAGGCGACGTCGACGATCTGCGACCAGTCGACACCCGGCATCGGGTCGAGGTCGATGCGCAGCTCGTCGGGGTGGTCGAGGTCTTCGGCGCGCACGGGATGCGGGTTCAGGTCGAGACACCCGAGGTTGACGACCCACGCGAGGCCCGCAGCATCCCGGATCACGGCCTCTTCGGCGGACGTGCCGCGCGCGTACTGCAGAGTGGCCGTGTCGATGAACTCGGGGTGGTTCTCGGGGACGCGCTTCTGGAAGAACGGCTCCTGCTCGATGCCCCGCGGGAAGCGCTTGAGCACCATGGGACGCCCGCCCGCGCCGCGGAGCGCGCCGTCGGCGACCGCGAGGTAGTAGCGGACGACGTCGAGCTTGGTGATCCCCGGCTCGGGGAACACGATCTTCGTCGGGCTCGAGATGCGTACCTCGTGCCCGTCGATCTCGAGGATCTCGGCTTCCGACTTCGCGGGCGTCACTCGGCCAGGCTAGCGACGGCCCTGGACATCGACCAGAGGCGAGACGTCACGCGGCGAGGGAGTAGGTGGCGCGGCATCCGACCACCGCGCGCTCGGTCGCACGCGAGCGGAGGTCGTCGACGACGCCCGCGGTCAGCTCGATCAGCGTCACCTCGAGGGCGCCGGCGACCGCGGCGATCATCTCGCTCGACGGTTCCTTGAGACCCCGCTCGATCTCGGACAGGTACTGCGGCGAGACTCCGGCGCGGTCAGCCGTGTCGGAGAGGCGTTCGCCTCGTTCATGGCGGAGAGTGCGCAGCCGCTCACCCAGCGCGTCGCGCCAGAGCGGCTCGGGCTCGCGGGACGGACGCGGTGCCTTCGTCGGCAGCGGGATGATCTCGGCCATGGCGTCACGATAGGACGACGGCGCCGCGCTCCGCGAGCCGTTCCGCTCACAGCAGAAGCGGCGATCCATCCGCGCGGCGGGAGCGCCGTGGCGCCGAATAGTGCAGTCGGTGCGGGAAAACCTGCGTTCTCTGCTCAGCCTGAGAGTTCCCTGTTGACGTTTTGGTTAATCCCACCTAACGTCCACCTCACAACCCTCGCTGTTTTCCCCATACACACGAGAAGGCAGGCTCCCCCTTGTTCCGACGTCCCCTGGCGGTGGTCGGCGCTCTGGCGCTGGCGATCGCAACCCCCACCGCGGCGATGGCCGCCGCGCCAGACGACGACCCGTCGTCGCGCTTCGAGAAGTCCGACACCAAAGGACCGGTCGGCACGACCGCGCGTCCCCTGAGCATCGGCGCCGACGGGCGCGTCACCGTCATCGTCGAGATGGCCGGAGACCCGGTCGCCGTCGCCCAGGCGAAGAAAGGCAGCGATCTCAGCGCCGCCGAGCGCAAGGCCATCAAGAGTTCCCTCAAGAAGAACCAGGACGCCATCACCGGCACGATCAAGGCCAAGGACGGCCGGATCGAGGCGACGATGCAGTCGGCGTACAACGGCATCCAGATGAACATCCCCGCCGACCAGGTCGACGCCGTGGCCGCGCTGCCCAACGTCGTCGCGGTCCACGCGGTGAAGACCTACACGCTCGACAACGCCGTGTCGGTGCCCTTCCTCGGGGTTCCGCAGGTGTGGGAGAACACCGGATTCACCGGTGAGAACATCAAGGTGGCGGTGATCGACACCGGCATCGATTACACGCACGCGAACTTCGGCGGCGTCGGCACGCCTGAGGCTTATGCCGCCGCGAACGCGGCCGAGGCGCAGCCGGCCGATCCGGCGCAGTTCGGCCCGAATGCCCCGCGCATCAAGGGCGGCTGGGACTTCGTCGGCGACGCGTACAACGCGGACCCCGCCTCGGAGGACTACGACCCGGTTCCGAAGCCCGACGCCAACCCGCTCGACTGCAACGGCCACGGCAGCCACGTCGCCGGCACTGCCGCGGGCAGCGGCGTCACCGCCGCCGGCGACACCTACGAGGGTCCGTACGACGAGTCCACGGCCTCGGCCGAGTGGACGATCGGCCCGGGCGTCGCGCCGCAGGCCGACCTCTATGCGCTCCGCGTGTTCGGCTGCGGCGGCTCGACCGACGTGGTCGTCCCGGCCATCGACTGGGCCGTCGACAACGGCATGGACGTCATCAACATGTCGCTGGGCTCGCCCTTCGGCCGCGGTGACGACCCCGACGAGGTCGCCGCCTCGAACGCGATCGGCGCCGGTGTCGTCGTCGTGAAGTCCGCGGGCAACGAGGGCCCGAGCCCCTACCTCGCCGGCAACGGCGACGGCGTGGTCTCGGTCTCGGCTGTCGACAGCACAGCGACCTTCCCGGGGGCGCTGATCACCGTCGACGGCGTCCAGGTGCCGGCCATCAACGCGAACGGCGCGGTCCTGACCGGCCTTCCCGCGATGTCCGTCGTGCGCCTCATCGACAACCCCGCGACGCCGGAGGAGAACGAGGCGCTCGGCTGCTCGGTCGCGGCGTACAACTACGCGGGGGTCACGGTCGGCGGCAACCAGCTCGCGGTCTCGACCCGCGGTGTCTGCGCCCGCGTCGCGAAGGCGATCTTCGCGCAGCAGGCCGGTGCGGCGGCGGCCGTCATGATCAACACCACGAACGACTACCCGCCGTTCGAGGGCGAGATCACCGAGAACCCCGACACCGGTGACGACTACACCGTCACCATCCCGTTCCTCGGCGTGCGGATGTCCGACGGGCCGAAGCTCGTCGACGACGCCGAGGCGACGGTGGCGCCCGCTCCGCTCGACAACCCCGCCTTCCGCGGGTACGCGTCGTTCAGCTCGAGCGGACCCCGCAGCGGTGACAGCGCCCTCGGCGTGGATGTCGCGGCGCCGGGCGTCTCGATCGTGTCGACGGGCGTCGGCACCGGCAACGGCCCGGCGACCATCTCGGGAACGTCGATGGCAGCGCCGCATGTGGCGGGTGTCGCGGCGCTCGCGGTCGAAGCCCACCCGACGTGGTCGGCGGCAGAGGTTTCGTCCGTGCTGGTCTCGACGGCCGACCCTGACAAGGTCGTTGGCCAGAACCTCGTCCGCGGCGGCGTGGGACTGGTGGACGCGGCGCAGGCCGTGGCCGAGCAGGTGACGGCGACGGGCGACTCGTTCAAGACCGACGACGGAAAGCACCGCGAGACGGCGCTCAGCTTCGGCTTCCAGGAGACGGCCAAGACCTTCCAGGGCAAGAAGACGGTGACGGTGACGAACTACGGCAGCCAGCCGGTGACCTACAGCGTGGGCATCGAGGCTTCCGCACAGTCCGAGGCCGCGACGGTCACGGCGAGCCCGACCCAGGTCACGGTGAAGCCCGGCCGTTCCGAGAAGGTCACGGTCAACCTCACCGCTCCGGCCACCGCCGTGGGCAGCTCGGGCGCCGGCGGGTTCGCCTTCTACGAGTTCTCCGGCGACGTCGTGCTCACGTCTGCGGGCAGCACCCTGCGGGTCCCGTACCTGCTCGTGCCGCGCGCCACGACTGCGGTCTCGGCTGCGGGCGACCTCAAGGTGACGAAGAAGAACACGCCCGTCGACGGTGACGTCACGCTCACGCTGAAGAACAACCAGGGTGCCTTCGAAGGCGGCGCGGACTTCTACACGTGGGGCCTCGAAGACAAGAAGGACGCGCCGAAGTCGTTCACCGACACCGGGTACGACCTTCGTGCCGCGGGTGTGCAGTCGTTCGACATCGACGGCGAGCAGCTGCTCGTCTTCGCGGTCAACACTCACAACCGGTGGTCGAACGCCGCCGCCAACGAGTTCGACGTGGTCATCGACACGAACGGCGACGGCGAGCCCGATTGGATCGTGTTCTCGGCCGACGGCGGTCTCGTGACCGCGGGCGACGCCAACGGCATCTCGCAGGTCTTCGAGTACGAGATCGCGACCGGCGACGTGTTCGCCGCGGGCTTCAACGCCTCGGCGCCGACCGACAGCAGCACGATCCTGCTCCCGGTCTTCGCGAGCGACCTCGGCATCACCGCAGGGTTCGACTACACCGTGCAGAGCTTCTCGTCGGTCAACGACGGCGAGGACGCGTTCGACGGCACGGCGAGCTACGACCCGTGGGCGCCCGCGCTCAGCAACGGGCAGTTCGAATCGGTTCCGGTGGGCGGCAAGATCGACGTGCCGGTCACCGTGAGCGGGGCGGCGTTCTCGGCGCAGAAGCCGCTCGGCGTGATGGTCGTCGTGCAGGACAACGCGGCGGGCGCCGGCGAGGCGCTCCTGGTCAGGGCCAAGTAAGCCGCAGCACACGAGGTGGCGTCCCGTCGCAGGGCGGGGCGCCACCTCGTTGCATGAAACGGGAGACGGATGCTGCCGCCCAGGCGCGCCGCTGGGCCCACGCGCCCGGAGGCTCTCGCCAACGCGCCAGCGTTGCCGGGAGGGGGCGTGGGGACCGTTCTCGCGTTCAGCGGGTGCAGAGTTTGGGCGAGTCCGTCGTGCCGAACCGGTAGTCGTATGTCGTGCCGTCGACCTCGACGATGACCCGCATGCCGTCGACGATCGCCTGCGTGTACGAGACGCCCGGGGACGGGCAGCCGAGGGCGCCGTTGTTCCACGTGACGGCGTGGGCCGACACGAGCTCGGGTGCACCGGTGACGCCGCGCTCGGCGAGGTCGGCGACGATTGCGTCCCAGCGCGCGGGCGGCACGGCGACGGGTTCTCCCGTCGGCGCGATCGGGCCGCGCGTGGTCGTCTCGAAGGGCGTGCGCGTCGGTGTCGGCTGCGCGGGCGTCGGTTCGAACGGCGTGGGCTCGGTCATGGGGGCTCCTCCTCCGCATCCGGTGAGGCAGACGAGCAGCACCGCCACTGCGCCGAAGGCCGTACGACGTCTGGCCATGCCACTCCCTCGAATCGGCTTCAGCCTAAGCACGCAGGCCGGAATCGGGTACGGGGTTGCTGTCAGCCGTCCGCGGGTGGGACTAATGTGGCGCCATCACGCGCGCGAGGACGCGCGCCGGCGCGACGCATCACAGGAGACGCGGATGTCGAAGAAGTCCAAGAACTCGGCCGGTGAAGACGCTCTGAGCGGCAAGAAGTACGCGAAGGAGCTCAAGAAGCTCCACATCGAGCTCGTGAAGCTGCAGGAGTGGGTGCGCCACAAGGGCCTCAAGGTCTGCATCGTGTTCGAGGGGAGGGATGGGGCCGGCAAGGGCGGCGTGATCAAGGCGCTCACCGAGCGTGTGACGCCCCGTGTCTTCCGGGTGGTCGCCCTGCCCGCGCCGAACGATCGCGAACGCAGCCAGATGTACGTGCAGCGGTATATGCAGCACTTCCCTGCGGCGGGGGAGGTCGTCATCTTCGACCGCAGCTGGTACAACCGGGCCGGCGTCGAGCGCGTGATGGGCTTCACCGACGAGGCCACCGCGAAGAAGTTCCTGCAGCAGGTGCCGTTCGTCGAGCAGGCGATGGTCGACGCCGGCATCATCCTCGTCAAGTACTGGCTCGAGGTGAGCCCCGAGGAGCAGACGCGCCGGCTCGAGGGCCGCATCACCGACGGCCGCAAGACCTGGAAGCTCTCGCCGATGGATCTGCTGTCGTACAGCCGCTGGTACGACTACTCCCGCGCCCGGGACGAGATGTTCGAGGCAACCGACACCCCGAATGCCCCCTGGCACGTCGCCGTCTCCGACGACAAGAAGCGCGCGCGGCTCAACATCATCTCCCACCTGCTCTCGCAGATCCCCTACGAGGAGGTGCCGCGCGAGGAGCCGGTGCTGCCCGACCGCCAGGACGCAGGCGACTACGTCGACCCGCACTACCCCTACCGCTACGTGCCCGAGAGATTCTGAATCACGGATGCTGCGGTCCGCGGCATCCGCGAAACAGAACGGCCGCCCGGAGAACCGGGCGGCCGTTCGAAAGCGAAGCGCTGGGCGTCAGTTGTTGCCGCGCGCGATCGCGAGGATACGCAGGATCTCCAGGTACAGCCAGACGACCGTCACCATGATGCCGAACGCGCCCAGCCAGCCGAACTGACGGGGAGCACCGTTGCGGACGCCCTGCTGGATGTTGTCGAAGTCGAGCACCAGGGAGTACGCCGCCATGATCACGACGAACACACCGATGAGGACGCCCCACGGGATGCCGAAGAGCGGGCTCTTCTCGCTCAGCAGGCCGAACGCGCCACCGGCGATCGGGACGTTGAAGAGCATGAGGAAGATGTTCACCAGCGAGAACACCAGGTAGCCGATCATCGCGATCATGAACACCTTGGTGGCGCGCTTGGAGGCGCGGATCTTGCCGCTGGCGAACAGAGCGAGGGTCACACCGACGACCGCGAGCGTTGCCAGGGTGGCCTGGACGACGATGCCTGGCCACAGGAACTCGAAGAAGGCCGAGATGGCGCCGACGAAGAGGCCTTCGAAGGCGGCGTAGCCGAAGATCAGCGCCGGGCGGATCTTCTTGCGCGAGGTGAAGATGACGACCATCGCCAGCACGAAGCCGCCGAGCGCACCGATCATCCAGGGGAGGATCGACGGGTTCGGGTTTGTCGGCGTGACACCCGCCATCGTCCACACCCAGCCGACGGTGGCGGTGACGAGAAGGATGGCGAAGAGGCCGACGGTCTTCCAGATGGTGTCTTCGTACGACATGCGGCCGGTCTCGACGGCACCGGCGGACGGTGCCGCGTACATGCCTTCGAGCTGCGCCTGAGCCGAAGCATCCGTTCCGGCGCGCTGCGCCGTCGCGAACTGCGACTGCCCGCCCAGGTTCGCCGCCTGCGAACCGCCGGGGTAGGTCTGAACGGCCTTCGGGTCCTGGAAGGCCGGGTTGTTGAACGCGGGGTTGTTGAGGGCCACTGCTCTCACACTCCAATGTCAAGGGAATCCCAGCACGATGCTGTTGATCAACACTATCCGACCGGCCGTGACCGGGCACGGGTCGGCGCTGTGAGCTGACTATGAACGGTCCCCACGCCCCCTCCCGGCAACGCCGGCGCGTTGGCGGGAGCCTCCGGGCGCGTGGGCCCGGCTGCGGCACCCGGCCCCTCGGGCGCTCGTGGTTACGCTGAGACGGTGCCCCGTCGTCATCCGCTCGTGATCGGACACCGCGGTGCGCCCGGGTATCGGCCCGAGCATTCGCGCTCGTCGTACGCGCTCGCCTTCGAGATGGGCGTCGACGCGGTCGAACCGGATGTCGTGGTGTCGAAGGACGGCGTGCTCGTCGTGCGGCACGAGAACGAGATCTCGGGAACGACCGATGTGGCGACCCGCCCCGAGTTCGCCGACCGTCACGCGACGAAGTACGTGGACGGCGCCGAGCTGACCGGCTGGTTCACCGAGGACTTCACGTGGGACGAACTGTCGACGCTGCGCTGCCGCGAGCGGATCTCGGACGTGCGGCCCACGAGCGCGAGCTTCGACGACGAGCAGCCCGTGCTGCGGCTGCGGGACGTGCTCGACGCGGCGCGCGACGCCTCGCTCGAGTTCGGCCGTGAGATCGGCGTCGTGCTCGAGATCAAGCACGCGACGTACTTCGCGGCGATCGGGTGGGATGTCGCCGCGCTCGTCGACGCCGAGCTCCGCGAGGCGGGCTGGGCGTCGGGCGAGCTGCCGCTCACCATCGAGTCGTTCGAGTCGACGGTGCTGTTCGCGCTTCAGGAACGCGGCATCCGTGGCTCCTACGTGTATCTGCTCGAGGACGCGGGGCGTCCGTTCGACCTCTTCAGCGCACACGGCAAGGCATCGCTGACGTACCGGCAGACCGCCGCACCCGAAGGGCTCGACGGGCTCGTCGGGCGCGTGGACGGGATCAGCGTCGACAAGCGCACCATCCTCCGCCCCGACCGGCTCGGGCGCACCGCCGGCCCGTCGCGCGTCGTCGCCGACGCGCACGAGCGCGGGCTGCGCGTGTTCACGTGGACGTGCCGTCCCGAGAACAGGTTCCTGATCGGACAGTTCCGCACTCGCGGCGGCCCGGCGTCGTTCGGCGACTGGGAGTCCGAGTGGGCGGTCATCCGCGAGGCCGGCGTCGACGGCGTCTTCGTCGACCACCCCGATCTCGGCGTGGAGTTCTTCCGCGCCTGAGCTCGTCGCCGGCGCGGGTGGCGCGACACGCCGCTTCGCTCGCGGGATGCGGCGTGTCTTGACACTCCCCGTCTCATCAACGCGCGGCCGGGCCACGCGGGCTCGCTAGGGTGGGGCGCGTGAGCATGCCGAGTCCGGCCCCTCAGGCCCCAGGAATCCCCGCCGAACCCGGCATCGTCGTTCAGGGCGTGCGGCGCTCGTTCGGCGAGGTGCAGGCCGTCCGCAACGTCACGCTGCGGGCGCACGCGGGCCGGGTCACCGGGCTCGTCGGCCCGAACGGCTCGGGCAAGACCACGCTGCTGCTCATGCTCGCGTCGCTCCTGGCACCCGATGCCGGCTCGATCCGCATCGACGGCGTCGACCCCGTCACCGACCCGCAGGTGGCCCGGGCGCTCCTCGGTTGGATGCCCGACGCGCTCGGCGCCTGGAACTCGCTCACGTCGCGCGAGACGCTGGCGGTCACAGCGAGGCTGTACGGGATGCCGCGGGCCGAGGCATCCGTCCGCGCCGACGCCCTCCTGGGTGAAGTCGGCCTGGTCGACCTCGCCGACGCCCCCGCCCGTGTGCTGTCACGGGGGCAGAAGCAGCGCCTCGGACTCGCGAGAGCTCTCGTGCACGACCCCCGCGTGCTGCTGCTCGACGAGCCGGCGTCGGGTCTCGACCCGCAGGCCCGCATCGACCTGCGGCTGCTGCTGCGGCGGTTCGCCGCCGAGGGGCGCACCGTGCTGGTGTCGAGCCACATCCTGTCCGAGCTCGAAGAGGTCGTCGACGACGCCGTCTTCCTGATGGCAGGCGTGACCGTCGACCCCGCCCGCGTCGAGGCGGCCTCGCGCCGCGCGCGCCCCTGGCGGGTGCGGCTGGCGGGGGCCGAGGCATCCGTCGCCGTCGAGCAGGTGGCGGGCGCGCTGCGGATCCCGGCCGAGAGCCTCGGCGTCGACCGCCGCGATGTCGTGGTGTCGTTCGAATCGGAGGATGCCGCGGCCGCCGCGCTGCGCGACCTCGTCGGCGCCGGACTCGACGTGGTGGAGTTCGCGGCCGCGCAGGGTGCGCTCGAGCGCACGTTCCTCGACCTCGGCGACGGACGACCGCCCCAAGACCCGCCTCCGTCCGAACCTCCGGTGCCGGGCGAGGACGAGAGCGAGGCGACGTCGTGAGTGGTCAGCGACTCGGCACCATCGTCGGCCTCGAGCTGACGCAGCGCACCCGCAGCATCGCCTGGTACGTGCTGCTCGGCGTCTTCGCCGTGCTGCTGGCGATCGTGACCGGGCTCTCGTTCCTCGCGTGGGGGACGGCGTACCGGCCGGGCGGAGCGATCTACTCCACGATCGTCTACATCACGCTGCTGCTGGTGGTGCTCGTCTCGCCGACGCTGAGCGGCAACGCGATCAACGGCGACCGGGATGCCGCGACCCTCGCACCCGTCCAGGTCACGCTGGCGACGACCCTCGAGATCCTGATCGGCAAGTTCCTCGCCGCCTGGGTCACCGGCCTCGCGTTCGTCGCGGTGTCGGTGCCGTTCCTGGTGCTCGCGACGCTCGGGGGCGGGGGAGCGCCGGCGACGATCACGGTGTCGCTGCTGGTGCTGGTGTTCGAGGTGGGCATCATCTCGGCCATCGGAGTCGCGCTCAGCGGCATCCTGTCGCGTCCGCTGTTCTCGGTCGCGACCACGTACCTCGTCGTCGCGGCGCTCGTCGTCGGCACGCTCATCGCGTTCGCGCTCGTCGGCATGACGATGCGATCCGAGGTGACGAGCCACTATCGCTCGATCGAGTACGACCAGTACTCCGGCGACGGCTTCCCGTGCATGCCCGGCGAGACGCCGAGCGACGAGTACCCGTGCGACGACGACATCGAGGTGCGGTGCGGCGAATGGCAGACCTCGACGTACGACCAGCCGCGGTTCGACCAGGTGTGGTGGCTGCTCGCGGCGAACCCGTTCGTGATCCTGGCTGACGCGACGCCGACGCAGTACGACGAGTACGGCAATCCGAACGACCTGTTCGGCCAGATCAAGTTCGGCGTGCGCGCGGCTCAGCAGCCGCCCGAGCTCGAACAGCGCTGGGACGACTGCGCCCCCAGACCCCAGGACGATCAGCGCACCCCGGCCGAGGTCATCGACCAGTCGACACCGAGCTGGTTCGTCGGCATGACGCTGCAGCTGCTGCTCGCGGCGGGTCTGATGTGGTGGGCGTGGGCGCGCACGCGCACCCCCGCCGGCCGTCTGCCGGCGGGGACGCGCATCGCCTAGGAGCGGGGTCGGGCCCCGTTTCGAGGGGTGGGGTCAGCGCACGAGCGCGAGACCGCCGGTCCAGCCGATCTGCTCGCCCACTGCGAGGGTCAGCTGGAGGAAGCCGACCGACTCGAGCTCGTGGGCGCGGGACAGCGCGCCCGCGTCGACGGCGGCGAGCCCGCCCGCGGTGATCGCGGCGATGAGGCCGGCCTTGGCATCGGCGTCGTCGCCCGCGACGAGCACCGTGGTGGTGGCGTCGCCCTCGCGTCCGCTCACGAGCGTCGCGGCGAAGTTGGTGTTGAAGGCCTTGAGCACCTTCGCCTCGGGGAGCGCGGACTGCAGCTCCGCGGCCGCCGAGCTGCCGGCGGGCACGACGAGGGCGTCGAAGGTCGAGAAGTCGAGCGGGTTCGTGATGTCGACGACCGTCTTGCCGGCGAGCTGCGGGCCGTACGCGGCGGCGATCTGCGTGAGCGCCGGGTAGGGCACGGCCAGCACGACGATGTCGCCGTTCACCGTGGCGCCGGTATCGGCGCTGCTGATGTGCTGGATGTCGGCGCCGCCCCGGGCGAGCACACCGCTGATGGCCTGGCCCATGTTGCCGTTTCCGAAGATCGTGATCGTAGTCATGGCTGTTCTTCTCCTGTCAGACGAATTGCTTGTAGCTTCAAGCATCTGAGGGAGATAACTCGCTTGTCGCCACAACTATTCCTAGAATCGAAGAATGAGCAGACCGCGGTTCTACACGGGCGACGAGCAGGACACCTGGGTGCCGTTCGCCGCACTCCTCGAACTGCTCCCGCGCGAACTCGACGCCCAGCTCCTGCGCGACGAGGACCTCACGCACTTCGACTACTTCGCGCTGTCGATGCTGTCGAACTCCGACGGCCACCGCCTCCAGATGAAGGAGCTCGCGTCGATGACGAATGCGACGCTCCCGCGCCTGTCGCACGTGATCTCCCGGCTCGAGGCGCGCGGCCTCGTGCGCCGGGAGCGCAACGCCTCCGATGCGCGCGCCACCGACGCCGTCATCACCGCCGACGGCCGCCGCAAGGTGCTCCAGGCGACCCCGGGCCATGTCGAGACCGTGCGCTCCCTTCTGCTCGACGTGATCACGCCCGAGCAGGCGGAGCAGCTGCGCGAGATCACCGCGGCTGTGCTCGCCCGGCTCGACCCCGACGGCCGGATGGCGGCGAGCCGCCCGCGCTGACCCGCCCGGGGTCGCCGCGCTGCGCCGGGCCGCCGCGCCGAGGGGGAGCGCACGGACGCGCAGCTCGAAGCCCCCGCGCACGTCGAGCGTTCACCCGATGCACCCCGGCCGTTCATCGACATCGCGGCGCGCGGCCCCGACGATGGATCGACCGGCACCGGCGCCGACAGCGACCGGCCGGAACGAAGGTTTCCGGCTTCCGATCCGTCCGTCGTCCCTCCCCCCGAGAGGTGCCACATGACCCTTCGCGTGCTGTCCCTGTACGAAGGCTTCTTCGCCGGCGGGGCGAGAATCCTTCACTCCGATGTCGTCGCCGGGCTCCATGCCGGTGGCGAGCAGTCCCATGCGGTGCTGTCGCTGTCGGCGCAGGCGCGCCGCGACGCCACCGTGCAGTTCGCCCACGACGACCCCCGCTACCGGAGGCTCGCCGCGGCGGGTGTCGAGATCACGGCGCTCGGCGGCACGGCGGGTGCGGATCCGATGGATCCGTCATCGTTCCGCGAGCTCGACCTGCACCGCGCCGCCGAGGCGATCGCGCAGGCGGATGTCGTGCTCTCGCTCAAAGAGCAGCCGCTCGGTCTGCTGCTGGCGCTGCGCGCCCACGGGCTGATGCCGTCGGTGCCCGTCGCCGCCTGCCTGCACCGCTCGGATCCGACCCACTCCGGACCGGCGCTCGGATGGCTCCGTGAGGCGGCCGAGACCGGACTCCTCACCGCCACGATCTCGTGCGCGCGCTCGACCGACGATGCCTACGCTCAGCATCTGCCCTTCGGCCTCGATCGGCGGGTCGTGCCGAACGGCATCGACATCGACGCGTTCGGTCCGGCCGCGGACGACTTCGAGAGCACCGCGCTGCGCGCGAGCCTCGGCATCCCGCTCGGCGCTCCCGTCGTGCTCCTCGCCGCCCGGTTCGATGCGATGAAGGACCCGGGGCTGTTCCTCCGTGCGGCCGCGCGCCACGCCGCAGCACGGCCGGATACGCACTATGTGCTGTGCGGCGCGGGCATGACCTGCGACAACGAAGGCTTCGCTTCGCTGTTGGTGGATGGTGCGGCCCCCGCCGATCTCGTGCACGCCCTGGGCATCCGCGGCGACATGCCGGCGCTGTACCGGATCGCCGACATCGTCGCGCTCACGAGTGCGTACGGGGAAGCATCGCCGCTGTGCCTGCTCGAGGGGGCGGCCTCGGGTGCGACGCCCGTCACCACCGACGTCGGTGACGCGGCGCGGAGTGTCGAAGGGTTCGGGCTCGTGACGCCGCGTGATCCCGACGCCATCTCCGCCGCGTGGGAAGCCGTGCTGCACGATCGGGCACGCTACCGCGACGCCGCGCTCGCCGCCCGCCCGAGCCTGTCGCGCGGCCGGATGATCGACGAGTACCGCCTCGCGATCGAGAGCCTGGCCGAGCGTCGCCGCCTCGCGGCGTGAACCGCGGGCCGCGTCAGGCGTAGAAGCCGTCGCGCAGATTGATGCCGTGCTCGACCCAGACCTTGAGCGCGGCGAGCATGCCGGTCCAGCCCTCGCAGTTGCCGAACGCGCTCTTGGCGCCGTCGGCGTTCGCCTGCCAGGCCGACTCGGTGATCGTCACGAGCGTGCGCGCGCCGTCGTCGACGGGCTCGAACTCGAATGTGGTCGTCGTCTCGGCTTCCACGCCGGCTCGGGCCTCCCAGCGGATGACGAGCCGGCGCGGCGGGTCGGACTCGACGACGGTCACGGGGAAGCGGCCGGGGAAATCGGCGAAGTCCCACGTGACGTCGGCACCCTGCTCGAGCCGGCCGTGCGCCCCTCCGGTCGTGAAGTAGCGCGACAGCTGCTCAGGGTCGGCGACGGCCTCGTAGACCTCCGCGACGGGTCGCGCCACGCGCCCCGACACGGTGAACGACAGTGCGGTGAGTTCTTCAGACATGTTGTAGTTTTATAACATGATGGATGCTGAGCACAAGGGGTCCGACGACGACCTGGTGTTCAAGGCGCTCGCGGCGCCGCTGCGCCGTCGCATGCTGGATGCGCTGAAGCAGGAGCCGCTCACGACGGGGGCGCTGTGCGCCCGCTTCCCCGAAGTCGACCGCACCACGGTGCTGCAGCACCTGCGCGTGCTGGAACGGGCCGAGCTCGTGACCGGCCGGAAGATCGGCCGCGAACGCCACCTGGCCCTCGCGCCCGTGCCGATCAAGCGCATCCACGACCGCTGGATCGGCGAGTACGCCCGGGCCGCGGTCGACCTGCTCGACCGACTCGGGGACTGAGGCGGGACGCGGGCAGGGTTCTGCGCCGCGTTCGGAGCGTTCCGTCTCGCTCGTTCCTCGCTCGCTCAACGACCGGGCGCGGCGTTACGCGAGGCGCTCCCGCACGACCCGTGCCGTCGCGGCGGGATCGGGCCGGTGCATGATCGATTCCGGCACGACGACGAGCTCCGCACCGTCGATGGCATCGGCGAGGCGATCGGAGGAACCGATCAGGAACGGGAAGGTCTGCGCGCCGCGCAGGACGGTGACCGGCACTCCGACCGCGAGCATCTCGGGGCTCGGCGTCGACGCGTCGCGTGTGAGGTTGGTGTCGTACACGGTCGACTGCGCGAGCGGCAGCAGCGCGGCGAACTGATCGCTTGCGCGGATGCCGTCGACCATCTCCTTCGGCAGCCCCACGCCTTCGAGCTGGAAGGTGACGATCGCATCGTCGAGCCGGCCCTCGTCGACGGCCAGCTGCAAGCGCTCGGCCAGGTCGTCCGCCGGCTCATCCTCACCGAAGTGCAGCGGTGGCTCCGACAGGAACAGCGCCCGCACGGGCACGCCCCGCGAGGCCGCGACCAACCCGAGCACCGCGCCCGACGAGTGGCCGAGCACGGCCGCGTCGCCGCCGACCGCATCGATCACCGCCGCCAGGTCCTCGACCTCCCGGTCGGGTGTCGATCCGCGTGCGTCACCGCTCGAGCCGCGCGCGCGGCGGTCCCACGTGACCGCTCGGAAGCCGGCATCCGCCAACGCCGTCGCCAGTCCTGCGGCATCGGCGGCCCTCGACATGGCGCCGTTCACGATCACGACGACCGCGCCGTCTCCGGTCTCGTCGTACGCGATGGGGGTTCCGTCCGCAGAGGTCACGGTGTTCATGGGCGCCAGCCAACCACGGGCGTCCGACATGCGACAGGGGCGCAGCATCCACGATTCCGACAACGTCCTCGATCGAGGACCTGAGCCGAGTCGAGGACCTGAGTCAGGCGTTTCGTCCGCAGCTCGGCAATCGTCCTCAATTGAGGATCGAGAGTCCCCCCGAGGGCAACCGGGCAGCACCCTGGTCCGCGCAGTGGATGCATGTATCGGCACGGGTGTCAACCACATGAGCGGGAAGGGCACGCGAAGCGCACCCTGGCGGCATGAAGCACGTGACGTACGCAGACAAGGCGCTCTTCCTCGATGACGAGTCCGCCGACTGGCTCATGGAGTATGCGCGTGCCCTCGGCGTGGCCGGGCAGACCGATTCGATCTCGCTCCACGCGATCGGGCTGGACGGCGACGAAGTCGACGCGACGTTCCTGCTGAACTCCAGCACCGAGCTGATCACGCAGACCACCCAGAACTCGATCGAGGCTCCGGCGAACGACGAGGCCGTGGGCTACATGCAGGAGCAGACGCGGCTGATCCTCTCGCCGCCGCCGGCGCGCGGGATCGAGGATCCGATCTCCGACATGCTGTAGTCCGGCTGGGTTCAGCGCGACCGGATCGCGAGGAACCGGATCGGCACCTCGATGAGCTCGACGGGGCCGTGGGCGGCCTCGCCGTCGAGGAGCAGCGCGTCGCCGGGCTCCATCTCGTACTCGTAGCCGCCGTGCCCGTACTTCATGCGCCCCTCGAGCATGTACAGGAACTCGGTGCCCGGGTGCTGGAAGAGCGGGAACACGTTCGAGGCATCGGTGAGCGTCACGAGGGTCGGCTCGAGCGCGTTCGGGGTGTCTTTCAGCACGCCGAGCATGCGATACAGGTGCCCGTGCTGCGTGCCGCTGCGGACACTGACGCTACCGGCGCCGGCCTTGGTGAACGAGGCCTCGCGGTCGCTGGCCGAGCCCCGGAACAGCGCCGTGACCGGGATGCCGAATCCGTCGGCCAGGCGCTGCAGCGTCGTGAGCGAGCAGGAGGTCGTCGCCGACTCGATCTTCGAGATCATCGCCTTCGAGAGTCCGGTGCGCGCCGCGAGGTCGGCCGCCGAGATACCCTGCTCGGCGCGGTAGCGCCGCACCTGCTGGGCGATGATCGGCTCGAGCACGCCTCCCGCGCCGTCTGCTCCGGGGATCGCGGCACTCACCTCGCCATCATATGGCGGGCGTCCGCGGCGACCCCGGCGCCCGGTGCGGCGAGGCCCTGCAGAACGTCGGCCAGCGCGACGGCCCCGACTTCGGCATCCGCGTCCTCCACGAGCTCCTCGGGGGAGTGCGAGATGCCGGTCGGGTTGCGGACGAACAGCATCGCGGTGGGGATGGATGCTGCGAGCACACCCGCGTCGTGACCAGCACCCGTGCCGAGCTCGGGGGCGTCGGCGAGCGTCGCGCGGAGCGTGTCGCGCAGGCCGAGGTCGAAGTCGACGGTGGGGCTGAGCGACTCCTCGCGGACCTCGGCGCGACACCCCTCCTCGACGGCTGCCGCGAGGACGCGGTCGCGGGCCTCCGACACGAGCGCCGCCGTCACGAGGTCGTCGGGGTGGCGGATGTCGATCCAGAAGCGCACCTGCGACGCGATCACGTTCGTGCCGCCGGGCACCGGTTCGAGACGACCGACCGTCGCACGCGCGTCCGGCGTGCGGCGGGCGAGGTCGCGGATCTCGACGACCATCCGCGCGGCGGCGACCATCGGGTCGCGCCGGTCGTCCATGAGGGTCGTGCCGGCGTGGTTGCCCTGGCCGTCGACGGTCACGCGCCAGCGGCCGTGGCCGAGGATCGACGAGGCGATCGCGACGGGCTGGCCGAGGTCGATGAGCCCGCGGCCCTGCTCGACGTGCAGCTCGACGAACGACGAGATGCGCGCGAGCCGCTCGGGGTCGGGGCCGACGTGCGCGGGGTCCAGGCCGTCGCGGCGCAGGGCCTCGGCGAACGTGTCGCCCTCGCCGTCGGTGAGCGCCAGCGCGCGCTCGGGGCTGATCGCACCGCTCATCAGGCGCGAGCCCAGGCACGCGACGCCGAAGCGCGAGCCCTCCTCTTCGGGGAAGACCGCGATGCCGATCGGGCGCTCGGGCACCACGGATCGGGACCGCAGCAGATCCACGGCGGCGAGAGCGGATGCCACGCCCAGGGGTCCGTCGTAACCGCCCCCGCCGGGCACGGAGTCGAGGTGGCTCCCGGTGATCACGGCGTCGGCGGTGCTGCCTCCGGGGTTCCACCACGCCCACAGCGTGCCGTTGCGGTCGCGCTCGAGATCGAGGCCCCGCGCCTCGGCGTGCCCCCTGAACCACTCGCGGAGCTCGCGGTCGGCGTCCGAGAATCCGGCGCGGCTGAATCCGCCGCGCGTCGGGTCTGCGCCGACTCCTGCGATCTCTCGCAGCATCCCCGCGACGCTCATGCGCCGGCCAGGGCCGCGAGCGGGCGGAACCGCGCGACCCCCGAGTCGGCGCCCGTGACGAGACGCGCGGTGAGCTCGCCCAGCAGGGGCGCGAACTTGGCGCCGTGGCCGGAGCACGGCGACAGGATGGTCACGCCGCCGACGCGGTCGATGATGAACTCATCGGCCGGAGCGTTCGTGAACAGGCACGTCGTCTCGGCGTACGGCTCGGGCACGAGCCCGGGCAGGGCCTCGGCGACGTACTGGACGAGGCGCTCGCGGCGCGCCGGGTCGACGACGCGGTCGTGCTCGAGCGCCGAGCCGATGACGCGGCCGCCGTTGTACTCGGCGACCTTCTGCCCGCGGAAGTCCGCGTCGCGTCCGCCCGGCAGACCGTACACCTGGATGTCGGACCGCTTGTTGATGAAGGTCGGCCACACCGTTTCGCGGTCGCGATACGGGAAGTGCAGCGCCTGCTCCTGCCGCACCTCCAGCCTCGGGAACGCGTCGAGCGCCTCCTGCGGCAAGCCGAGTCCGCCGAGCAGCGCCGGCAGCCAGCCGCCCGCCGCCACGACGACCTGCGACGCGACGACCGAGTCACCGGACTCCGACTCGACGAGGTAGTCGTCCCCGTGCGGCAGCACGCGGGCGGCCGCCCAGTTCTGCCGCAGGTCCGCACCCGCGGCGACCGCGAGGGTGACCATCGTCTTCACCGTCTCCTCGGCGTCGATGACGCCGGCGTTCTCGTGCCAGAGCACCGGGCCGTCGAACGCGAAGCCCGCCCAGCGGTCGCCGGCCTCGGCGGCGGTGAGCAGTTCGTGGGCGATGCCCGCGCCGGCGAGCACGCTCGCGAGCGCCGCGGGGTCGCGGGTGGCGCCGTAGTCCAGCGAGCCGGTCGGCGTGATGAGGCGCTCGCCGCGGAGACCCTCGAGCTCGTCCCAGCCGCGCCGCGCCTCGACCATGAGCCCGGTGTAGAACGGGTCGGGGTAGGTGTAGCGCAGGATCCGCGCTGAGCCGTGCGAGCTGCCCCACTCGCTCGCGGGAACGCTGCGCTCGAGGATGACGACGTCATGTCCGCGGCGGGCGAGCTGCCACGCCGTGGCGGCGCCCGCGAGGCCGGCACCGATGATCGCGATCGGGTGAGTGGACATTCAGGGCCTTTCAGGTGTGCGGCTCGTCGCCGGACGGGGTGAGGTCGAAACGCGCGATGAGCGCGGAATCGCAGACGATGCGGCGTTCGCGCGGGCTCTGCAGGAGGGCGCCGGGCGGGAGCGGCAGGTCGTCGACCGTCGCCGCTCCGGCCAGCAGCACGGTGAGGGTCGCCGTCGGATCGACGCGCACCGTGCCGCGGTGCAGTTCGACGCGGTACGCCGGTTCCGCGAGCCCGCGTTTGACCATGAGGTTCACGACAGAGACGCCGCCGCGATCTGCGGTCGCGACGACGCGGGCCTCGCCGCGGAAACGGATGCCGCGCTCCCGCGTCACCCGTCGCTCGACGCCGTCGACCGCCAGGGTGACCGTGGGCGCACTCAGCGGGATGAGCACGCGGTCGATGCCGGGGAACGCCGAGAACGGCATCCGTCCCCGCAGCTCCGCGATGCTCAGCCGCCACGCGAGGCGCTTCGCGAGCACCCGCGTGACGCCGAGGCCGTTCGCCCACGACTCCGGCGAGGCGTCGGCGGGCGTGACCACATCCAAGTCAGCGAGTGCGCCCAGGTCGAGGGACATGGCGTCAGCTGCGCCCGGGGATCCAGGATGTGCCGGCCAGCGGCACGCCCGCCATCGCCGCGGACTCGACAGTGAGGGCGACCAGGTCCTCGGGCTCGAGGTTGCGCACGTGCGACTTGCCGCACGCGCGGGCGATGGTCTGCGCCTCGAGGGTGAGCACGCGGAGGTAGTTCGCGAGCCGGCGTCCGGCGGCGACCGGGTCGAGGCGGGCCGAGAGCTCCAGATCCTGCGTCGAGATCCCGGCGGGGTCGCGTCCGTCCTGGAAGTCGTCGTAGAAGCCGGCCGCAGAGCCGAGCTTCGCGTACTCATCGGCGTAGCGCGGGTCGTTGTCGCCCAGGGCGATCAGGGCCGCAGTGCCGATGGCCACAGCATCCGCTCCCAATGCCAGCGCCTTCGCGACGTCGGCACCGTTGCGGATGCCGCCCGACACGATCAGCTGCACGCCGGTGCGGTGCACGCCGAGCTCCTGCAGCGCGGCGACCGCGGGTCCGATGGCCGCGAGCGTCGGAATGCCGACGTGCTCGATGAACACCTGCTGCGTCGCGGCGGTGCCGCCCTGCATGCCGTCGAGCACGACGACGTCGGCGCCCGCCTTCACCGCGAGCGCGGTGTCGTAGTACGGCCGCGAGGCGCCGATCTTGACGTAGATGGGCTTGCGCCAGTCGGTGATCTCCCGGATCTCGGCGATCTTGATGGTGAGGTCGTCGGGTCCGGTCCAGTCGGGGTGGCGGCTCGCCGAGCGCTGGTCGATGCCGACGGGGAGCGTCCGCATGCCCGCCACGCGCTCGGTGATCTTCTGGCCGAGCAGCATCCCGCCGCCGCCGGGCTTGGCGCCCTGGCCGAGCACGATCTCGATCGCGTCGGCCTTGCGCAGGTCGTCGGGGTTCATGCCGTAGCGCGACGGCAGGTACTGGTAGACGAGCGTCTTGGACTGGCCGCGCTCCTCGGGCGTCATGCCGCCGTCGCCGGTGGTCGTCGACGTGCCCGCCTCGCTCGCGCCCCGGCCGAGCGCCTCCTTGGCGTTGGCGGACAGGGCGCCGAAGCTCATGCCGGCGATCGTCACCGGGATGTCGAGGTGGATCGGCTCCAGCGCGTTGCGCGCGCCGAGGGTGACGTCGGTGGCGCATTTCTCGCGGTAGCCCTCGAGCGGATACCGGGACATGCTCGCCCCGAGGAACAGCAGGTCGTCGAAGTGGGGGAGTGCGCGCTTGGCTCCCCACCCGCGGATGTCGTAGATGCCGGTGTCGGCGGCGCGCTGGATGTCGGCGATGGTGGCGCGGTCGAAGGTCGCGGATTCGCGGAGGCCGAGCGCGGCGAGATCTTGGGTCATGGTGTGCTCCAGGTGTTGCGAAGGGTCAGTACGAGCCGGCGTTGTCGACCTTGAAGTGGTACAGGTTGCGCGCCGAGCCGTAGCGGCGGAACTCCTCGGGCCGCTCAGGGCGGCCGGCGCGCTCGAGCAGCTCGGCGAGCTCGGCGAGGTGCTCGGGGCGCATCTCCTTCTCGACGCAGTCGGCGCCGAGCGACGCGACTTCGCCGCGCACGTAGAGGCGGGCCTCGTAGATCGAGTCGCCGAGGGCCTCGCCGGCGTCGCCGCAGACGACGAGGCGGCCGGCCTGCGCCATGAAGGCCGACGCGTGGCCGATGCTGCCACCCACGACGATGTCGACGCCCTTCATGGAGATGCCGCAGCGGGCGCCGGTGTTGCCGTCGACGATCACGAGCCCGCCATGGCCGGTCGCGCCGGTGGACTGCGAGGCATCGCCGGTCACGTGCACGACGCCCGACATGATGTTCTCCGCGAGCCCGACCCCGGCGCTTCCGTGCACGGTCGCGGTGCCCGTCTGGTGCATGCCGGCGAAGTAGTAGCCGACGTCGCCCTCGACGGTCACGTCGATGTCGGCGGTGATGCCGACCGCGATGTTGTGGCTGCCGACGGGCGAGGAGACGACGAACGCGTCGCCGTCGCCGGCGTCGTGCAGCAGCTGGTTGAGCTGACGGACGCTCGCGTCGGCGAGGTCGACCGAGGTCACAGGTGTAGCGGGGGCGATGAGGGTCATCGGGCTGCTCCTTCCAGGACGGGCGCGAGCGCCCCGGTGGTGATGGTCCAGGTGTAGACGACGCCGGGCGAGGGCTCGAAGATGCGGGCGTCCTCGATGCCCGGCAGGCCCGCGAGGGCGCGGTACTCCGACGCCATCGCGATCCAGTCGTCGGTCTCGGCGATGATCGCCGGCTTGCACGCGATGGGGTCGCGGACGACCGCCATGCTGTCGGCGGTGGTGACGACGAGCGTGTAGAACCCGTCGAACACGCCTTGCAGCGCCTCGAGCGCGGTCGTCAGGTCGTCGCCGTGACCCATGCGCCATGCGATGAAGCGGGCCGCGACCTCCGAGTCGTTCTCGCTGTCGAACTCCACGCCCTCGGCGCGCAGCCACCGGCGGATCGAGGCGTGGTTGCTGAACGAGCCGTTGTGCACGAGGCAGAGGTCCTCGGCGACGGTGAACGGGTGGGCGCCGACGGCGGTCACGGCCGACTCGGTCGCCATGCGGGTGTGCGACAGAGCCTGCGTGCCGCTGATCCCGGTGAGTCCGTAAACCTCGGCGAGCGCGACCGGGTGGCCGACGCCCTTCAGCACGGCCACGTTCGAGCCGCGGCCGATGATGCTCTCACCGGGACGCGCGGCGCGCACGGCGGCTTCCAGCACGGATGCCTCGACCTCGGCGTTGACGAGCACCGACTCGGCGTACGCGACGACCGTCGGCTCCGCTCCCTCCGGCAGGTGCGCGCGCAGATCCGCCGCGAGAACCGCGGGGTCGGCATCCGTGATCACCGTGATCGCCGACGATCCCTCGGGGGTCAGCCGATCCGAGCCGTAGAGGGCGAGGCCCGCCGAGTCGGGGCCGCGCTCGACGATCTCGCACAGCATGCCGTGCATGAGGCCGCCGAGCTCGCCGCGCAGCGCGGGGTTGCGAATCTGCAGTGCAGCGATTCCGCACATGGGTGGTTCCTTTCGTTCGAAAAACGGATGCCGCGGCGCTCAGTACGCCGTGAGGTAGCGGTCGAGCTCCCACTCGGTGACGGTGTTGTGCCAGCCGAGGAATTCGTCCTCCTTGGCGTCGGCGAAGTACTCGCCGACCCCGTGGCCACCGTCGTCGAGCGCGCCGCGCAGCACGGCGTCGTCGCGGAGCGACTGCACCGCGTGCAGGAGGGTGCGGGGGAGCACGGCCGAGGTCTCGCGGAACTCTCCGGGTCCGCACGGTGCGCCGGGGTCGGCCGCACGGTCGATGCCGTCGAGGCCGGCGTGCACCACGGCCGCGAGGGCGAGGTACGGGTTCGCCGAGCCGTCGGCCGCGCGCAGCTCGATGCGGTTCGCATCGGGCACGCGGATGAAGTGCGTGCGGTCGTTGCCGCCGTAGGTCGCGTGCTTCGGCGACCACGTCGCGCCCGAGGCGCTCGTCGTCGCGCCGCGGCGCTTGTAGGAGTTGACGCTCGGCGCCAGGAACAGCTGCAGCCCCGGGGCGTGGTCCAGCATGCCCGCGACGAACGAGTACGCCACTTCCGAGAGCCCGAGGCCGCGCTCGTCGGCCGCGGAGGGAAACACCGGGGCGTCGTCGTCGTTCCACAGCGACAGGTGGAAGTGCAGTCCGTTGCCGGCGCGGTCGCTGAACGGCTTCGGCATGAACGTCGCCGTCATGCCCCGCTGCTCGGCGAGCATGCCGATCAGGTAGCGCAGCGTGATGACGCGGTCGGCCGTCACGAGGGCTTCGTCGTACTTGAAGTTCTGCTCGAACTGGCCGGGGGCGTCCTCGTGGTCGTTGGCGTAGTTGCCCCAGCCGAGCGCGTTCATCGCGTCGCTGACGGCCGCGAGGTGGTCGTACATGCGCGTGACGCCGCGGGCGTCGTAGCAGGAGCGCAGGCCTTCGTCCTTGGCGTCGGCCGCGGTCAGCGTGCCGTCTTCGGAACGGTCGACGAGGAAGTACTCGACCTCGGCGCCGACCTTGGCCGACAGACCGCGCTCGGCGAGGCGGGCGAGCGCGCGCTTGAGGATGACGCGCGGCGCGTAGGGCCACGGCTCGCCGTCGACGTACGGGTCGCAGTGGACGATCGCGAGTCCCTCGCGCACGAACGGGATGGGCGCGTACGAGTCGAGGTCGGGGACGGCGATCAGGTCGGCGTCGTGGGGGCGCTGACCGATGAGGCCGGCGGCGAAGCCCGCGAAGCCGAGCTCGCCGGCCTCGAGCTCGTCGGCGGCAGAGACGGGCACGAGCTTGGCGCAGGGCTTGCCGTTCAGGTCGACGAAAACCGCGAGGATGAAGCGGATGTCGTCCGCCAGCGCGCGATCGCGCAGCGACTGCGGTGCGGTGGGGAGGGTGACGACGTCACCCCCGGCGAGAGCGGGAAGGGTCATGGCGGTTCTCCTCAGGTCGGGTTGACTGTTGGTGAAGCGTGTTGATTGACAGTAACAACCCGTGGACGCCGGGGAGGTGTCGCCTATGTTTCGCGCACGTAAAACCGGTCTCACTCGATGTCACGCAAGGTTCACGCGGCAGAAATCGCCGTTGAGTTGCGTGTGAAGAAAATGGGTTGCACGGCAGTGATCTGTCCGCAGGCGCAGATCACAGGTGCACCGCAACCCGGCGGTCCCTCCCGCGGCCGCCTGCAGAGAGGCTCGCGTCATGGATCAGGGAAACACCACTTTCATCCTGCTGTCGGCAGCACTCGTGCTGCTGATGGCGCCCGGTCTGGCCTTCTTCTACGGAGGCCTCGTCAAAGCGAAGAGCGTCATCAGCATGATGATGATGACGTTCGGCGCCGCCGGGCTCATCGGCGTGCTGTGGGTGATCTACGGCTATGCGATCGCGTTCCCGGGCTCCGACGGCCTCGTCGCCCCGTGGTCGATCGACTGGTCGGCCATCGGGCTCGAGAGCGTCATCGAGGTGCCCGAGGGGGCGGCCTACCCGCCCATGGCATTCGTCGCCTTCCAGGCCACGTTCGCGATCATCACGGTCGCCCTGATCTCCGGCGCCATCGCCGACCGCGCGAAGTTCGGATCCTGGATGCTGTTCGCCGGCGTGTGGGCGACGGTCGTGTATTTCCCGGTCGCCAGCTGGGTCTTCAACTTCGGGCTCGCCGACGACGGCAGCTTCGCCTACGGCGGCTGGATCACCTACGGCCTGCAGGAGGTCTTCGGCGTCGGCGTCATCGACTTCGCCGGCGGCACCGCGGTGCACATCAACGCCGGTGCCGCAGCGCTCGCCCTCGCGCTCGTGCTCGGGAAGCGCGTCGGGTTCAAGAAGGGCGTCCACACACCCCACAACCCGCCGTACGTGCTGCTCGGCGCGGGCCTGCTGTGGTTCGGCTGGTTCGGGTTCAACGGCGGCTCCGAGCTCGCCGCCGACGGCACCGCAGCCCTCGTCTACGTCAACACGATCGCAGCGACCGCCGCGGCACTGCTGGCCTGGCTCGTGGTCGAGAAGCTCAAGGACGGCAAGCCCACCTCCGTCGGCGCCGCGTCGGGTGCCGTCGCGGGTCTCGTCGCGATCACCCCGGCCTGTGCCGCGCTCACCCCGATCTGGGCGATCGTGCTCGGCCTCGTCGCCGGTGCGCTCTGCGCCCTGGCCATCGAGCTCAAGTACAAGTGGGGCTTCGACGACTCGCTCGACGTGGTGGGCATCCACCTCGTCGGCGGCCTCATCGGCACGCTGTACCTCGGCTTCTTCGCCACCGGCACCGGCCTCTTCATGGGCGGTGACGGCACGCAGCTGATCGTCCAGGCGATCGCCGCCTTCGCGGTGCTGGGCTACTCGCTCGTCCTCACGCTGGTGATCGGCTTCGTGATCGACAAGACCCTCGGGTTCCGCGTCAAGAACGAGGACGAGGTCGCCGGTGTCGACCTCGCCGAGCACGGCGAGACGGGCTACGTGCTGGACGAGAAGCAGCCGGCCTGACGCCGGCGCCGGGGCGCAGCATCCGTCCCCGGCCCGCTGGAGTCACGAAAGGGCAGGTTCCCGCACATCACGGTGTGCGGAAACCTGCCCCTTCGCACTTCTTGACCCCGGCGCGGGCGCACAGCATCGGAGGACTCGGGCGACGCGCCGGTTGCGGATGCCTCGGCACGGCGTGTCGTGCAGATCCTCCGATTCTGTGCTCGCGTCCGGGGCCGGTCTTCCGGCCCCGGCAGACGCACACGGCCGCGCTCCGCCCGTAGGGTGGGCACATGAGGCAACCGTCGTATGCGAAGGGCATGGCGCGGCGCGACGAGATGCTCGCGGCGGCCATGCATGCCATCGCGGGGGCCGGTTTCCGGCGGCTCAGCCTGCGCGAGATCGCGCGCGAGAGCGACGTCGAGGCCGCGCACCTCGTCTACTACTTCGGCTCGCGCGACGGACTGCTCCAGGCCGTCATCGAGCGATGGGATGCTGACACCCAGGCTGCGCGCGCCGTCGACGCCCTGCCCGACCGGCCTCTGGACTTCCTCGTCGAGCATGTGCGCCTCAATCTCTACGTGCCCGGGTTCGTGCACCTGCTGCACTCGTTCGCCGCCGAGGCCGTCGCGCCCGACCACGAGGCGCACGCGTTCTTCCGCGAGCGCTACGAGCGCGTCGCACAGCAGATCGCGGAGGCGATCACCGTGGAGCAGGATGCCGGCTTCATCCCGGCCGACCTCGATCCCGCGGACGAGGCGCAGCGGCTCATCGCCGTGTCGGACGGCGTGCAGCTGCAGGCGCTGCTCGACGAGCGGATCGATGCCGTCGCCCTGCTCGCGGGCGCCGTCGAGGCGTTGCGGTCGCTGGCCGACGACCCGGCTGTGCGGTTGAGCGACGAGTCGGTGCCGCAGCTGGCCTCGCTCCGCAAGGGCATCGCCGCGTCCACGTGACCCACCGCCCGAACGGTGCGCAGCAACCGCGGAGTCGGGAACGCACACGACGGCCCCGGCGCGATGTCGCGCCGGGGCCGTCGTGCCGCTGATCAGTTCGCAGGGGAGAACCCGAACAGCGACGGGTAGGAGTTGGTCGGCCACATCGCCACCGCCGTGGCGTTGTCGTGCGCGAAGCTGCCCTGCTTGCGGTACCACGGCGCGAACCACGCCTGGTCCGTGATGTAGGCGTTGAGGTCCTTCGTGGCCTGTTCCGCCTCTTCCGGCGTGCCCAGCTGGATGGTCGAGATGTAGTCGTCGACCTGCGGGTCCTGGGAATGGAAGGGGTTGAAGGTCGCCTCGGGGGCGATCATGAAGTTGATCGCCTGCCAGTCGGGGTTCTGCTCGAGTGACATCCAGGTGGCCGGGTACTTCGGGGCGAGCATGTCGGTGATGAAGTTGCCGGCGCCGGGGTCGGTGTAGTCGACCGTGATCCCGATGTCGGCCAGCTGCTGTGCGACGAGGTCGAACGTCGTCTGGAACGCCGGAGTCGACATCATGGCGAGGCTGAAGCCGTCGGGGTAGCCCGCTTCGGCGAGGAGCTTCTTGGCGCCCTCGGGGTCGTATTCGTACGTGCTGTCGAGGGCCTCGTCGTAGCCGACCGATGTCGCCGGGAACACCTGCTCCGTGAGGGTTCCGTAGCCGGCCTGCAAGACGCCCAGCAGTGCCTCGCGGTCGAAAGCCATGTTGATGGCCTGCCGCACCCTGACGTCGGCGAGCTCCGGTGCCATCGCGCCGGAGCGATCGAGCAGGATGAGGCCGTGGAAGTCGAGCTCGTTGGAGGCGACCTCCCAGCCCGACGCCGACACCTCGTCGATCGCATCGTTGTTGACCAGCGGCAGCCCGTTCGCTTCGCCGGCCTTCATCGCGTTGAGGGCGGCAGTCGGATCGTCGATGACGTTGATGGTCAGGTTGTCGTAGTGGACGGCGTCGGGGTTCCAGTAGTCCGGATTCGCCGTGTAGACGTAGGTCGTTCCCGTGACGGACGCCGCGCTGTCGAGCACATACGGGCCCGAACCGACGGGGGAGGTCGCCGACGAAGGGTCGTCGAAACTGGACGGGGCCTGGATCAGGCCGGGTGCGATCGACAGCAGATTGATGAGGGAGGGGTCGGGTGCGGGCTGGGTGATGGTGACCGTCGTCGCGTCGACGGCTTCGAACTCCTTGCCGGCGAAGGTCGCCGCCTGCGGGGCCGTCCCGTCACGGAAGCGCTCGAGGCTGGCGACCACGGCGTCGGCATCCAGTGCGGTGCCGTCGCTGAACTCGACGTCGTCGCGCAGGGTGAGCGTGAGCACCGTGCTGTCGTCGTTGTACTCCCAGTCCGTCGCCAGCCAGGGAATGATCTCTCCGGCGGCGTCCTTCTGCAGCAGCGTGTCGAACACCGCCTGGAAGAACACGCTGCGGTTGCCGTACTCGGCGCCCTGGCCGACGTCGTAGCTCGTGGGTGACGCGATCGCGATCAGCGTGAGTCTCTCCGCGCGCCCCGAGTCGCTCGTGGCCCCGCCGGCGCCTTCTCCGCCGGCGCAGCCGGCGAGGGTGAGCGAAGCGATGATCGCGAGGGCTGCTGTGGCCTTCCAACGGAACATCCTTGGTCCCTTCTCGTGGAGGTGATCCGCCAGTGGATCGCCATGGCCGGAGAAGCTATCAGCTTGTTTTGAACATTGTCAAAGATTACTTCGTCGGTTGTCGAGGAATCTTTTACGATGCTAAAGTCATCGCGTCGCCGATGACCGAAGGAGTGTCGATGCTGCCCAGATCCCTGCCCGAACCGGAGCTGTTCCTTCCCGAGAGGGGCGAACCGGCGCTGCGCTGGGGCGTCCTCGGTGCCGGCTGGATCGCGGGGTTCTTCGTCGCCGCCGTGCAGAAGCACACCGCGCAGAACGTGGTCGCCGTCGCCGCGCGCGCCCAGGCCAAGGCCGAGAGCTTCGCCCAGGCGCACAGCATCCCGACCGCTCATTCGAGCGTCGACGCGCTCCTCGATGATCCCGGCGTCGACGTGATCTACGTCGCGGCACCGCAGAGCGAGCACCTGTCGCTCGGACTGCGCGCGATCGCCGCCGGCAAGCACGTGCTCATGGAGAAGCCGCTCGCGACGAGCGCCGCCGACGCGCAGCAGCTGGTGGACGCAGCGCGTGCCGCCGGCGTCTTCCTCATGGAGGCGATGTGGACGCGGTATCTGCCGCAGACGCGCATGATCCGTCGCGTCATCGACGAGGGGATCATCGGCGATGTCCGCAGCGTCATCGCCGACCACGGCCAGCCGCTCGCCGACGACCCGAATCATCGGCTGCTGCTGCCGGGGACCGGCGGCGGTGCGCTGCTGGATCTCGGCATCTATCCGATCCAGCTCGACTCGATGGTGCTGGGCGAGCCGTCGTCGATCACCGCCGTCGGCTCGCTGACCCGGTCGGGGGTGGACGCGACCTCGACCGTCGTGCTCGGCCACGGCGAGGAGCAGTCCACGCTGATGACGTCGATCCTCACGCGCACGCCGACCGTCGCATCGATCTGCGGCACGGCCGCGCGGATCGACATCGAAGGGCCGTTCCACATCCCGACCGCGATCGCCCTGCGCTCGCACGATCTCTTCGAAGAGCCCGTCGTCTGGCGTGATCCCACCGGGGTGGGGCTCATGGACGGGCTGGCCTGGGAGGCGACCGCGCTCGCCCGCTGCATCGGAGAAGGCCGGGCGGAGTCCCCGCTGCACACGCACGCCGAGACGGTGTCGATCATCGCGACGATCGACGAGGCCCGCCGGCAGCTGGGGGCGCGCTGATGGCGTGGGCACGCACGCTCGCCGACGGGCAGGTCGCGCGCGTCCACGTGTACGACGTGACGTCGGGCGAGAGCAGGGTGGTGCACGTCGACCGCGAGACTCTCCTCGAGGCGCCGAACTGGACGGCTGGCGGCGACCTGATCCTCAACGGCGACGGGATCCTCTGGCGCATGCCCGCCGACGGCTCTGCCCCGCCGGCTGCGATGCCGATCGAGAAGCTGCCGGAGCTCAACAACGACCACGTGCTCGCACCTGACGGCGACACCATCTACGTGTCGGCGAACGACGGCCACCTCTACGCGGCGTCCCTCACGACCGGTGCGGTGCGGAAGGTGACGCCGAACGGCAATCCGCACTGGCACTTCCTCCACGGCGTGAGCCCGGATGGCGAGCATCTGGCGTACGTGGCGCTGAACCCCGCGAACGGCTGGGACAGCGGCACCATCCGCGTGATCGATGCATCGGGGTCGTGGGATGCGGCGCTCACCGATGGCCGCGGGCCCGACGACGGCTCGGAGTATGCGCCCGACGGCGAGTGGGTCTTCTTCAACACCGAGCGGTTCACCGAAGCTCCCGGGCACGCGCAGATCGCCCGCATCCGTCCGGATGGCACAGGGCTCGAGCAGCTGACCTTCGACGAACGGGTCAACTGGTTCCCGCACATCGACCCCACGGGCACCCGCGCCGTGTACCTCAGCTTTCCTGTCGGCACCGAGGGCCACCCCGCCGACCTGCCTGTACAGCTCCGGGTGGTGGATGACATCTCGCAGACGGATGCCTGGACCCGGGGTCGGGTCGCGGTCGAGCTGTTCGGCGGCCAGGGAACCATCAACGTCAACAGCTGGTCGCCCGACGGCACCCGCTTCGCCTACGTGGACTACCCGATCGGAAGCGCCGGCAACGGCGAGGAGGAGTGATGGAACAGGATCTCGTCGCCGTGCGGGAGGCGGAAGAGGCCGAGCTCGTCTGGGACGAGTTCGGCACGGATGAAGCGTGGCGCTTGGGCAGCGCGGTGCGCGCGCTCGCGGAGGAACGCGGGCACGGGGTGGCCGTCGACATCCGCCGTGTCAACGGGATGATCCTGTTCCGCAGCGCGCTGCCCGGCGTCACCGTGGATCAGGAGGACTGGATCCGGCGCAAGAGCGCGGTGGTGTTCCGGTTCGAGACGAGCTCGGCGCTGTTCGCCGCGCGGATGGCGGCCGCAGGCTACGACCCCACCGCCGTCGGGTGGCTGGCAGCCAGCGACTACGCGGTGACCGGGGGCTCGGTGCCCATCCGGGTGCGCGGTGCCGGCGTCGTCGCCGCGCTGACGCTGTCGGGGCTGTCGTCCGAGGAGGATCACGCGCTCGCCGTCGAGGCGATCCGCGCGACGCTCACCAGGTGATCAGCAGCAGGACGCCGCCGACGCCCACCAGCGTGGTGACGCCTGCCAGCATGAGCAGCAGCCAGGCATCCGGCAACTCATGGCCGGCGCCTCGCCGGAGCGCCTCCACGGTCGCCCTCTGACGACTCTTCGCCGCCCGCCACAGGGCGGCGGAGACGATGACGCCGACGATGCCGGGCGCGGCCCACAGCCACGATCCCAGCTCGGCCGGGAGCAGACGGATCGCCACCAGCGAGATCACCGCGATGGACAGCGCCGTGCGGCGCCACGCCAGCTCGGTCCGCTCCGGCTGGAGTCCCGCATCCCACGGCCCGCTCACTTCAGCAGCACCGCGAGGGTCACCAGGATGCCGGCAGCGGTCACCGCGATCGCGAGGGCCGGACCGAGCGGGGATGCGGGCAGCGGTGTGCCTGCGCGCATGGCCGCTTCCGTGCGGAACCAGCCGATCCACGCGAGCGCGGGGGTCAGCAGGCCGGCGACGATGAGCACCAGCGAGGCGCTGAGCCGCAGCTGCGGGTGGAGATCGAGGCCGAGCACCTCGAGGGCGACGCCTCCCGCCAGGAGCGCGAGCGCCGTGCGGATCCAGGCGAGGAACGTGCGCTCGTTCGCCAGGGTGAACCGCGGGTCCGGCTCTTCGCCGCGCGAATAGAGCGCACGGGGGAATCTGCTCATGCGGTCGACCCGCTGTCGCGATCCGTCGCGATCGGTCCATCCGACCCCGACGCGGCGCCGGGGATCAGGATCTGGCCCAGGTGCCGTCGCAGGTGCTCGACGACGTTGATCTCCGCGGGCTCGAGCATCCATTGGAGCTGGATGCCGTCCCACGACGCCAGCGTGGAGATCGCCGCGTAGTCGACATCGACGCCGGGGCGCAGCATCCCGGCATCCTCCATCTCGCGGAACGCCTCGGCGAAACTGCGCCGGAGGCGCCGGTAGCGAGCGCGGAAGTAGTCGCTGCCGGGATGCCGCGGAGTCGTGGATTCGGCGAAGAGGATCATGTAGAGGCTGATGAAGCCGGGGATCGCCTCATTGGCGGCCGCGATCTGCAGGATCGTCTCGGGTGCGTCTTCCGGCCTTCCCGAACCCGCCGCGACGATCTCGTCCGAGACGACGTCGCGGTGGTCGAGCACCGCGTACAGCAGATCCTCCTTCTTGGGGAAGTAGTAGAAGATCTGCGCAGACGAGAGGCCGGCGCGTGAGGCGATGCGCTGGGTGGAGCCGCTGTTGTATCCGTTCTCCGCGAACTCGACGACGGCGGCCTCGACTACGCGCTGCCGCGTCTCGGACGATTTGCTGTACGGTCCCCGCGCTCGCCGGGTGGACTCCTGTGGCTTCGGGTCGCAGCCCGCCGGCGCGACCTCCTCGGTCATGCGCCCGCCTCGTCTCCGGCACCGCCAGGTCGGAGCGAGACCGTACGGAAGCCCGCGTTGCCCATCGACGAGTCGGGCGTGTTCGAGGAGCGGGCCGAGTTGCGGTACCGGTTGCAGTACGAGCTGTGGCAGAGGTAGCTGCCGCCGCGGAGCACGCGGGCCTGCCCGCGCGACGAACCCCGGGGTTCCCGTGCGGGGGACCGCGAGTAGTAGCGCGGGTCGAACCAGTCGGCGCACCACTCCCAGACGTTTCCGACGGGCTGCCAGAGCCCGTAGCCGTTCGGCTCGAACGAGCGGACCGGGGCCGTCGTCGGCCAGCCGTCCTCGACGGTGTTGCGGTGCGGGAACTCACCCTGGAAGATGTTCGCCCGCCAGCCGCCGGCGTCGACCTCGGTGTCTCCCCACGGATACTTCGCCCCCGCGAGCCCGCCACGGGCGGCGTACTCCCACTCCGCCTCCGTCGGGAGGCGGCGCCCTGCCCACGCGCAGTAGGCCACGGCGTCGTTCCAGCTGACGTGGACGGCCGGGTGATCGCCGAGGCCGTCGAGCGAGGTGCGCGAACCTCCGGGGTGCGCCCAGTCGGCACCCCGCACGCCTCTCCACCAGGGAGTGCCCGCGGCGCTCCCGATGATGTCGTCCGAGTCGGCGTCCACGGCGAGGTGGAAGACGGCCGAGAAGCCCCACGTCTCCGCCTCGGTCCGGTACCCGGTCGATTCGATGAAGCGTGCGAAGTCGTCGTTGGTCACCGTGGTCGCGTCGATGTCGAAGCCGTCGAGGTCGACGTCGTGCAGGGGGGTCTCGCCATCACCCGGGTTGCGGTCGCCCGACGAGTCGCCCATCGTGAACACGCCTGCCGGCACGTGCGCCTGCTCGACCGTGTGCCGACCACCGGCCGCGCGGGAAGATGACGCCGACGGTGCGGAGAGCGTCACGAACTGCGATCGGCCCGGCGCGCCGCACGCGCAGGCGGCGCCGCAGCCGGAGTCAGGCTCGGAGGCGTTCGTCATCGACGCTCTCCTTCTCGCTCAGGCGCCGCTGGACGGCCTCCCGCAGGCGCTCGAGGTTCGCCACCATGAGATCCATCGACGCCGCTCCGCCTTCGTGCATGAAGTCCTCGACCTCCGTCACGAACTCGACGTCGAACGCAGCGTTCGGGTCGGCCTCGATCGTGCGGTCGCGGTAGCGGTACTTCGCGATCTGCCGTCGGCGAGCGTTGATCTCGGTGTCGAGCAGCTGGATGAGCGACTCCTCGCCGAGGAAGCCCGAGAAGAACACGCGGGCCCGGAACTCGAAGTTGACCTGCTCGATCACCGGTTCGTAGGGGCTGACGAGCCACTTCATGAAGACCTCGCGCCCGAGTTCGGTCGCCGTGTAGATCTTGGCGTCCTGGGCTCCGGGGCGGCTGCTGACGGTGTACGCCACCCAGCCCCGATCCGCCATCTGGCTGAGCGATCGATAGACCTGGCTCATCTGCGTGCGCGGGCGCATGAAGACGCCCTCCATCTCCATGTACCGCGAGAGGTCGTAACCCGTCCGCGGCTTGACGAGCAGGATTCCCAGCAGCAGATGCTCCAGCTTCACGGCAGCTCCTTCAGCTATCGGCCGATTGCGGATCAGCCTAGATCCGCCGCGCTTCGGCCTGAGTCAAGTATTCCACAAATGGAGACTTTTTTACTCAACTTGTTGAATAGTTCCCCGAATCCTGTTACCTTCGCCGCAAGGTCGGTCCATGGAGGACCGCACGGCACCGGAAGAGACATCGATGTTCAACTTCAGGAAGCGCTGGGCGACCGCGATAGCGGCGACAGCGATCGCGGCAGCAGCCCTGTCCGGGTGCGCGGGCACCGCGTCGGGAGGCACCGCCGGCAGCGGCGCCGCCTCCGGTGACGGCACGCTCACGATCGGCACGATCGTGGCCTCGACGACGTTCGCTGCGAACAAGTCCGCGTGGGCGAACGAGTCGCCGTACCTTCAGGCGGTCTACGACACGCTGCTCCACGCCGACCCCGATGGCACGGTGCAGCCCTGGCTGGCGACGGAGTGGTCGTACAACGACGACAACACCGTCCTCACGATGACGCTGCGCGACGACGTCGAATTCACCGACGGCACGAAGTTCGATGCCTCGGTGGCCGCCCAGAACCTCCTGCGCTTCCGCGACGGCACCTCGCCGCAGAAGGCGTACCTCGCGACCCTCGCGGACGCCAAGGCGATCGATGCGACGACGCTCGAGCTCACGCTGAGCGCCCCGAACCCGTCGCTGCTGTCGTTCCTCACGCAGAACCCCGGTCTGCAGCAGAGTCCCGCCACCTTCGGCGCGGCGGACGAGCAGACCAACCCCGTGGGCACCGGACCGTACGTGCTCGACAAGGGCGCGACCGTCGTCGGGTCCACGTACGTGTTCACGAAGAACCCCGACTACTTCGCCCCTGAGCAGCAGCACTACGCCAAGCTCGTGATGAACGTCTACTCCACGCCGACCGCGATCCTCAACGCCATCAAGGGTGGGCAGATCAACGGCGCACCGCTCACCGACAACTCGATGATCAGCCAGATCGAGGCCGCCAAGTACACCGCGAACGGGCAGCAGCTGAACTTCTTCGGGCTGCTGCTGTTCGACCGCGACGGCGCGATCGCGCCCGAGCTCGCCGACGTGCGCGTCCGGCAGGCGATCAACTACGCCTTCGACCGCGACGCCATGCTCGAGGCGGTCGGACAGGGGTACGGCGACGTGACGTCGTCCATCTTCTCGCCGGACTCCTCCGGCTACGACGCGGACGCGGACCAGTACTACACGTACGACCCCGACAAGGCGAAGGACCTCCTCGCCGAGGCCGGCTACGGCGACGGCGACATCACGCTGACGATGCCGACGTCGTCCGGATTCACCCCCGCCACCTATGCGCTGACCAAGCAGTACCTCGGCGACATCGGCATCAAGGTCGAGGAAGTGAACGTCGCGCCGACGAGCTTCCTGGCCGATCTGCTCGCCGCGAAGTATGCGAGCACCGTCATGCAGCTGAAGGCCGCGCCGTCGTCGTGGGAGACCCTGACCCTCGACCTGCTGCCGACCGCGGGGTGGAACCCGTTCCACACCGAGGACCCGAAGGTCTCCGAGCTCGCTGCGACGATCCAGTCCGGCTCCGAGGACGAGGCCGCGAAGGCCGCGCAGGAGCTGAACCAGTACATCGTCGAGCAAGCGTGGTTCGCGCCCTTGTACCGGCCCCAGCAGACGTACGCGACCGACGCGAACACATCGGTGCAGACGCAGACCGGGAACGCCTACCCGTACCTCTGGAACTTCGTCCCCAAGGGATGACGTCACCGGGTGGAGGTCGCCGCGCGGCCTCCACCCGGCCGTTCGAAGGAATACGACATGCTTTCGTTCATCGCCCGACGCGTGGTCTCGGGCATCCTCCTGGTGCTGACCATCAGCGTCATCGCCTTCCTGCTGCTCTACGCGGGCGGCGGCGACATCGCCCGCCGGCTGCTCGGCGAGGACGCCTCGCCGGAGACGGTCGCACAGAAGGCGCACGAGCTCGGGCTCGACCAGCCGCTGCTGACGCAGTTCGCCGATTGGGCGGCGGGCGTGTTCCAGGGCTCCTTCGGCGCCTCGTGGTTCACGAGCCAGCCGGTGACCGACGCCATCCTCAGTCGTCTCGCGGTCACGCTGTCGCTCGTGTTCGGCGCCACCATCCTGATCGCCGTGGTCTCCGTGATCCTCGGTGTGCTCGCGGCAACCCGGCGCGGGTGGATCGACTCGGTGGTGCAGGTGCTCTCGCTGGTCGGCACCGCCATTCCGGCCTTCCTCATCGCCATGGGCCTCGTCCTCGTCTTCGCGATCAACCTCGGGTGGTTCAACCCGACCGGGTACGTCCAGTTCGCGAGTTCGCCCGCCGGCTGGCTCGCCTCCATCACGTTGCCGGTCATCGCGCTGTCACTGGGCGGCATCGCCGCCGTCACGCAGCAGATCCGCGGCTCGATGCTCGACTCGCTCCGCCACGACTACGTGCGCACCCTCGAAAGCAGGGGGCTCAGCCGACGCACCGTCGTCCTCCAGCACGTCCTGCGCAACGCGGCCGGCCCGGGACTCGCGGTGCTCGGCGTCCACTTCGTGGGTCTGCTCGGCGGCGCGGTCATCATCGAGCAGATCTTCGCGATCCCCGGAATGGGGCAGGTGGCGGTCACCGCCACCTCGCAGGGCGACATCCCGCTCGTGATGGGCCTGGTCATCGCGACAGCGATCCTCGTCGTCATCCTCAACCTCCTCGTCGACCTCGCGCAAGGTTGGCTCAACCCGAAGGTGCGTCTGTCATGATCGATCCGCTCGCAGGGGATCTCACCGACGAGATCCAGGCCGCGAAGACCCGCTCGTCGCGCTCGCTGTTCCGTCGCCTCGTCCGCAAGCCCATCGCCGTCGCCTCACTCTCGTTCCTCGTGCTGGTCGTGCTCGTCGCGATCTTCGGGCCGCTCCTGGCGCCGTACGACCCCGACGTGGCGTCCGCGGCGAACGTGCTCGGGCCGATCTCGCCCGAGCACCTGATGGGCACCGACAGCGCGGGCCGCGACGTCTTCTCACGGATGCTGTACGCCACCCGCTTCAGCATCGCCGGTGCCGCCCTCGCCCTGGTCGTCGCCGCGATCCTCGGCGTGACGAGCGGTCTCATCGCCGGCTACTACGGCAAGTGGTTCGAGGGGGCCTCGTCCTGGGTCGTCGGACTCATCCAGGCGCTGCCCGGCATCGTCGTGCTGCTGGCCGCGCGTGCGGTGCTCGGCCCGTCGATGTGGACCTCGATGGCGATCTTCGGAGCGCTGCTCTCCCCGGCGTTCTATCGCCTCGTGTACTCGACCGTCTCGGCCGTGCGCGACGAGCTGTACGTCGACGCCGCGCGGGTCTCCGGACTCAGCGACGGCCGCATCATCGGACGGCACATCCTGACCGTCGTCCGCGGCCCTGCACTCGTGCAGGCCTCGTTCGTCGCCGGCGTCGCCATCGCGATCCAGGCCGGGCTCGAATTCCTCGGCCTCGGCGATCTGTCCATGCCCACGTGGGGCAGCATGCTCTCCGAGGGCTTCGCGAACATCTACACCAACCCGGTCCTGATGCTCTGGCCCAGCCTCGCGATCGGCCTGACGTGCATGTCGCTCGTCCTCCTGGCCAACTCCCTCCGCGACACGCTGGAGCGCAGCAGCTCGCCGCGACGTTCCCCGCGCAAGCAGGCCGCCGCTCCGGTCGAGATCACGTCGGAGCCGGTCGCGCGGCACAGCGGCAGTCGCTTCGCCGACGCGGAGGTGCTGCTCGATGTGAAGGGTCTGGCGGTCGGCTACGGACAGGACGACGGCTCGGTCAAGACCGTGGTCGAGGACGTGTCACTGACCGTGCACCGCGGAGAGGTGCACGGTCTGATCGGCGAGTCCGGTTCGGGCAAGACGCAGACCGCGTGGTCGGTGCTGCGCCTCCTTCCGGAGGGTGGCCGGATCGTCGCCGGATCCATCGAGTTCGAGGGTGTCGATCTCGCCCCGCTGTCGACCAGCAGGATGCGCGGGCTTCGTGGACTGAAGATCGCCTACATCCCGCAGGAGCCGATGTCGAACCTCGACCCGTCGTTCACCATCGGCAGCCAGCTCGTGCAGCCGATGCGCCAGAAGCTCGGCATCAGCAGGAAAGAGGGCAAGCGGCGCGCGCTCGAGCTGCTGAGCCGGGTCGGCATCCCCCAGCCCGAGCGGACGTTCGCCGCGTACCCGCACGAGATCTCGGGAGGCATGGCCCAGCGCGTGCTCATCGCCGGTGCCGTCTCGTGCAACCCCGACCTGCTGATCGCCGACGAGCCGACCACCGCGCTCGACGTCACGGTCCAGGCCGACGTCCTCGATCTGCTGCGAAGCCTGCAGACCGAGCTGAACATGGGCATGATCCTCGTCACCCACAACTTCGGGGTGGTGGCCGACCTCTGCGACACGGTGTCGGTCATGCGCGCCGGCCGGATCGTCGAGACCGGCCCCGTCGAGGACATCTTCGCCCGCCCGGAGCACCCGTACACGCAGTCGCTGTTCGATGCGGTGCTCGAGGAGATCGGGCCGGAGGGGCTCGAGCCGCTGGAGGTCGTCGAGGTCGATGCCGACCTCGCGCGCGCCTCGGAAGGAGTGCTGAAGTGACCGAGAAGCTGGTCGACATCCGCGACCTCGTCGTGGAGTACCCCGCGAAGGGGTTCCGCAAGAAGCCGTTCCGGGCTCTCAAGGGGGTCTCGATCGACATCGAGCCGGGGGAGACGGTCGGTCTCGTCGGGGAGTCGGGGTCGGGCAAGACGACCCTGGGCCGTGCGCTGCTCGGGCTCGCGCCCGTGACCGGCGGCACCATCACCTACGACGGCCGCGACATCTCGAAGCTGCAGACGAAGGCGCGCCGTGCGCTCGGGGACGAGATCCAGGTGGTGTTCCAGGACCCGTACACCTCGCTCAACCCGTCGATGACGATCGAGCAGATCCTCATGGAGCCGCTCACGGTGCGCGACGTCCCGGTCAAGGAGGCACGCGCCCGGGTGCGACACCTCCTCGACGAGGTCCGGCTGCCCAGCAACGCGGGGCAGCGCCTGCCGCGCGAGTTCAGCGGGGGCCAGCGGCAGCGCGTCGCCATCGCGCGAGCTCTCGCGCTGCAGCCCCGCCTCATCGTGTGCGACGAGCCGGTCTCGGCGCTCGATCTCTCGACCCAGGCGCGCGTGCTCGAACTCTTCAAGGAGATCCAGGAGCGCACCGGCGTCGCGTACCTGTTCGTGTCGCACGATCTCGCGGTCGTCCGCCACCTCAGCCGACGCGTCGCGGTCATGTACCGGGGCGAGATCGTCGAGTGGGGCGACGCCGACCAGGTCACGGCTCGGCCGGAGCACCCGTACACCCAGCGCCTCTTCCTGGCGGCGCCGGTGCCGCACCCACGCCTGCAGGCGAAGCGCCGCGCCGAGAGGCACGCCCTCCTCGCCCGCCAGAACCGCGAATCGACCAGCACCGTCACCATCGCGGTGTGACCGCACGACCCTCAGGAGCCAGACGCAGATGCGCGCCATCATCCTCATGTTCGACAGCCTCAACCGGCACATGCTGCATCCGTACGCCGACACGTTCGTCGACGCCCCCAACTTCGCGCGCCTCGCGCAGAAGGCGGCGACGTTCGACAACTTCTACGCCGGTTCGATGCCGTGCATGCCCGCACGGCGCGAGATGCACACCGGGCGCTACAACTTCCTGCACCGCAGCTGGGGTCCGCTCGAGCCCTTCGACGACTCCATGCCGGAGATGCTGAAGGAGGCCGGTGTGCACACCCACCTGGTGAGCGATCACCAGCACTACTGGGAGGACGGCGGCGGGACCTACCACACCCGCTACAACACGTGGGAGTTCTTCCGCGGGCAGGAGGGCGACAACTGGAAGGGCGACGCCGATGCGCTCCGCGGCGTGCGCTTCCCGGCGACGCTGAAGACGCAGGACGCGGTGAACCGTCGCTACATGACGACGGAGGAGGAGCACACGCAGACGCGCACGGTCGACGCGGGCATCGAGTTCCTCGACACGAACATCCATGCGGACAGATGGATGCTGCAGATCGAGCTGTTCGATCCGCACGAGCCGTTCTTCACCCACCAGAAGTACAAGGACCTCTACGCCCACGACTACGACGGGCCGGAGTTCGACTGGCCCGGGTACAGCAAGCTGATCGAGAGCGAGGACCAGGTCGAGCACGCCCGGCGCGAGTACGCCGCGCTGGTGTCGATGTGCGACTTCTCGCTGGGACGCGTGCTCGACTACATGGACGACCACGACATGTGGGGCGACACGATGCTCCTCGTCAACACCGACCACGGGTTCCTCCTGGGGGAGCACGGGTGGTGGGCGAAGTCCGTGCAGCCGTGGTTCAACGAGCTGGTGCGCCTGCCGATGTTCCTCTGGGACCCCCGCACCGGCGATGCCGACACCCGTCGCGGCGAGCTCGCCCAGACGATCGACATCGCGCCCACGATGCTGCGGTTCTTCGGCCTCGAGCCGACGCCGGACATGCTCGGCCAGGACCTCGCGCTGCGCGAGGGGAAGAAGGGCGCGCTCTTCGGCATCCACGGCGGCCACGTCAACGTCACCGACGGACGCCACGTGTACATGCGGGCCAGCACGGATGCCGCGAACGGCCCGATCGAGGATTACACCCTCATGCCGACGCACATGCGCAGCCGGTTCGCCGTGGACGAGCTCACGGACTGGCAGCCCGCCGAGCCGTTCGCGTTCACCAAGGGCCTGCGCACCATGCGGATCGACGCGATGTCCGGATTCCGGATCAACTCATGGCAACACGGCACGCTGCTCTGGGATCTCGAGACGGATCCCGCGCAGACGACCCCGATCGCCGATGACGCGGTCGAGCGGGAGATGATCGCGCTCCTGCTCGAGCTGCTGCGCGAGAACGATGCGCCGGAAAGCGTGTACGTGCGGCTCGGGCTCCCGGCCCACGGCGACGCAGACGAGTCGCACCTCCGCGCGCGTCGCGACGCGCAGCGGGCGCAGGCGATCGCCGTGCCGCTGCCGCGTCGCAGTGAGCTGCCCGCGCTCGAGCTGCTGGAGACGCCGGTGCACGAACTGCTGGCGGATGAGGCCACGCATGCCGTGCTGGTGGAGCACATGCCCTGGCTGGTCACCACCGAGCTCATCACGGCGACGCCGTGGGCCAGCGTCCTCGGCATGGCCGCGGCCGGAGCCATCGACGCCGGCACGCTGGTCGCCGTGGCCGATGACCTTGCACTCGTCGCCGCACCGGCGGTGGTCTCGTGACGATCCCGGGAATGCGGCGCCCGAACATCGTCTGGATCTCGACGCACGACATCAACCCGGACCTCGGGTGCTACGCGGGCGTCTGGCCCGGCGCGGAGTATGCCCGCACGCCGAACCTCGACGCACTCGCCCGGCGGGGCGTGCGCTTCGACAACGCGTTCGCGGCAGCGCCGATCTGCGCGCCGGCGAGGTCCGCGATCATCACCGGGTGCTTCCCGACGTCGATCGGCACCATGCACATGCGATCCAAGGCCGTGCCGCCGCCGGATGTGCGGCTCCTGCCCGAGATCATGCGCGCGGCGGGCTACTACTGCACCAACAACTGGTTCACGGACTTCCAGGTCGACCTGCCCGAGATCGTGTTCGACGATTGCAGTCCTGAGGCGCACTGGCGCAACCGGCCCACGGCCGAGACGCCGTTCTTCGCGATGTTCCACGGGATGGCGACGCATGAGTCGCAGCTGTATCTGGACGACGACGCGTTCGCCGCGGCCACCGCCCACGTCGCCGAGGCCGATCGGCATCTGCCCGCCGACGCACCGCTGCCCCCGTACTACCCGGACGACGAGGTCTTCCGCACGGCGTGGGCGCGATACAGCGATCTCATCACCGAGATGGATCACTGGGTGGGCGGTCTGGTGGCGGAGCTCGAGGAGGATGGCGTCCTCGAGAACACGATCGTCGTGTTCTGGAGCGACCACGGCAAGGGCATGCCGCGCGCGAAGCGGTGGCCGAACGAGGCGGGGCTGCGCGAGCCGCTCATCGTGAGCTGGCCGGATCGCCTCCCGACCGGTGCCGGCGTCACCGACCTCGTCCACACGATGGACCTCGCGCCCACGATGCTCGCTCTCGCCGGACTCGAGGTCCCCGAGGCGATGCAGGGCGTGGCGCTGTTCGGCGGCGAGGGCGCGCTGCGACCGCAGCCGAACGAGTTCACGTTCGGCGGGCGTGACCGCCAGGGCGAAGCAGATGACCGGTCGCGCACGGTGAGGGACCCTCGGTTCCGCTACATCCGCAACTACTTCCCCGACAAGCCGGCGATGATCCACACCGAGTACCCCGATCGGCTGCCGACCTGGGCCGCCTTCCGCCGGCTGGCCTCCGACGAATGTCAGCAGCGCGCCCGCGGCGAACTGCCTTCGGCGATGACTGCCGCGCAGCGCGCTGTCGTCGCCCAGTCCAAGCCCTCGGAGGAGCTGTACGACATCCTCGCTGACCCGCACGAGACCGTAAACCTGGCGGCCGAACCGGCGCACCTCGACGACCTGGAGCGCCTCCGCGCCGCGCTCGACTCCTGGATCCTCGAGTACGGCGACCTGGGCGCGATCCCCGAGAGCGACCTCGAGGAGCGCTGGCGTCCCGGCGGCCGACGCCCGGCCACGGAGCCGCCCGAGGTGGCGCTCGAAGCCGGCGTGCTGTCGCTGCGGGCGACGACGCCGGGGACGCTGCTCGGCTGGACGCCCGACGAGCCCGCATCGGCGGCCGAGCCGTCGAGCTTCCAGAGCGAGATCGGGCTCCCCGCCCCGGACGGGCGGAGCTGGAACCTGTACACGGGGCCGGTGGCCGTCGGTCAGCCCATCTGGGTGAAGGCCTGGCGCATCGGATTCGCGCCGAGCGACGACATCCCGGTCCGCGTCCCGGTGCCGGTCTGACCGCACCCGCCGCCCATGACGACCCTCAGACTTCGGGAGCAGAAATGACCAGTCCCAACATCATCTTCATCATGTCCGACGACCATGCCGCGCACGCCATCTCGGCCTACGGCAGTCGGGTCAACCACACTCCGAACCTCGACCGCATCGCGGACGAGGGAATGCGCCTCGACGCGGTCTTCTGCACGAACTCGATCTGCAGCCCCTCCCGCGCGACGATCCTCACCGGCACGTACAGCCACGTGAACGGCGTCTCGTCGATCTGGACCGAGATGGACTACCGGGTGCCCACCTTCGTAGACGTGCTGCAGACGCGCGGATACAAGACCGCCATGTTCGGGAAGTGGCACCTCGGTGAGCACGGCGTCTCGCTGCCCCGCGGCTTCGACGCATGGACGATCTTCCCCGGGCAGGGCGACTACGTCGACCCGGAGATGATCGACGCCGAGGGCAGCCGGGTCGTTCCCGGGTACGCGACCGACATCGTGACCGACCTCTCGCTGGACTGGATCGACTCGCTCCCCGAAGACCAGCCGTTCTGCATGATGGTGCACCACAAGGCGCCGCACCGTCCCTGGGTTCCGGACGAGAAGCACAAGCATCTCTACGCCGACGGGACGATCCCCGAGCCCGACACGTTCTTCGACGACTACGAGACGCGCAGCAAGGCCGTCCGCGGCGTGCACATGACCATCGCCGACGACATGGGGGCGGACGACCTCAAGACCGAGGTGCCCGAGCACCTCCGCGGACCCGAGAACCGCGAAGCCCGCATGCGCTGGAAGTACCAGATCTACATGCGCGACTACCTGCAGTGCATCCAGTCGATCGACGACAACGTCGGGCGCCTCCTCGACCACCTCGACGAGCGCGGCCTCGCCGAGAACACGCTGGTCGTCTACACCTCCGACCAGGGCTTCTTCCTGGGCGACCACGGCTGGTTCGACAAGCGGCTCATGTTCGACCAGTCCCTGCAGATGCCGATGCTGATGCGGTGGCCGGCCGAGATCGAGCCGGGCGCACGATGCGACGCCATCATCACGAATGTCGACTTCGCGGCGACCTTCCTCGACGTCTGCGGCGTCGATGCGGCCAGTGCGCTGCCGTCATCGCAGGGGCGCAGCTTCCGGCAGCTGCTCCGCGGCGAGCAGGTCGAGGACTGGGCGGATGCCGCGTACTACCGGTACTGGGAGCACGACGACCCCATCCACGCGGCGCCGGCCCACTACGGCATCCGCACGAACGACCACAAGCTGATCTACTACTACGGCGCGGGGCTCGGCGTGCCGGGTGCGTCGGATCGGATCTTCGAGCCCGAATGGGAGCTCTACGACCTGAAGTCCGACCCGACCGAGGTGCGCAACGTCGCCGACGATCCCGCGTACGCCGACATCAAGCAGCGGCTCGAGCGAAAGCTGGCCGAGTACCAGGCCCGCTACGCCGACGAGCCCTACGTCGGCGCCGACACGCCCCAGCCGACCTGGGGGCCCTACGACGTCGACATGCTCGAGCGCGTCCAGCACTACGTGTCGGAGGTGCGGGCGACGAGCTGACGTCGCCCGAGCGCGGCGCCGTCAGCGGGTCGGGAGGTGGGCGCTCACGAACCCGCCCCGCTGCTCGGCGGTCGCGGTCTCGTCGCGGTCGACGCGGAGAGGCCGGCCGTATTGGCGCTCGAGGTCCTCGACCCGGGTCTCCTCGACACTCCACCCCGCCGCGCCCAGCACCTCAGCCGGGTCCGGCGGGTCGGTGCGCGCGAGCAGCTCGTCGAAGGGGATGCCGGTCGCGAGCGCGAAGGTCTCGAGTCGCTCCCGCGTCTCCGGGGTGTCGGTGAGGGCCGGCGCGCGCTCGATCGCGGCGCGCGAGCCCGGGGCCGACAGGTCGATGATGTCGTCGAGCAGCGCCGACTGGTCGTGGGCGCTGAGGTAGGGGAGCAGTCCCTCGAGCACCCAGTGCGTCGGCTGGTCGGGCCGGAACCCGCTGCGCACGATGGCGGCGGCCCAGGGCGCCGTCACATCGGCCCCGAGAGCGGTGCGGTCCGCGGTCGGCGTCGCGGCCGCAGCATCCATCGTCCTCTCGACGAAGTCGACGACCTCCGGCGAGTCGAGCTCGAAGACGCGCGTTCCCGCCGGCCAGGCGAGGCGCCACGAGCGGGTGTCGAGCCCGCTGCCGAGGATGGCGACCTGCCGCAGCCCGCCGGCGAGCAGCTCGTCGTCGATGAACCGCGTGCGCATGCCGATGTACATCGCGCCCAGGAGCATCGAGTGCTCGACCGCGGGGGTGTCCTCGAGGCGCTCGGGCCAGTGCTCGGGGAACGGCACGGCGACGCCGGACTCGCGGACGAGCGCTGCGGCCCACGGATCGACGACGAGCGGATCGGGGCGATCGGTCTCGAGGGCGCGCGCCGCGGCGACGGCGACGGCGGTGACTCCCACACCTTCAACGGGCATGGCGTCCATCCTCGCCGCCGCGATCGGCGGATCCGGACGGATTCGCTACCGGCGCAACGCTCCGGCGGAGCCCGGCCTCACGCGGCGGGCGCCGCCGTCGAGCCCCGCACGATCAGCTGCGAGTTGAGCACCGCCGCCTCTTCCACGGGCGCGCCCGCCATCGCCTGGAGCAGGAGGTCGACGGCGAGGGCCCCGCTCCTGCCGATCGGCATGCGCACTGTGGTCAGGCCCGGCGTCACGGCGCCCGCCATCTCGATGTCGTCGATGCCGACGATGCTGATGTCGTCAGGGCACGAGCGGCCGAGGTCCGACATGCCGGCTTCGACTCCGAGCGCCACGAGGTCGTTGTAGGCGATCACGGCGGTCGCGCCGCTCGCGGCCGCGGGCGCCGCCGCGGCGCGTCCGCCCTGGATGGACGCGGCGTGGTGGCTGAGCCGCGTGAGACGGATGCCGAAGCTCTCGCACGCGCGCGCGACCGTGTCGGATCGCCGGCTGTCGGCCCACGAGCCGATAGGCCCGGCGGCGTAGGCGATGTGCCGGTGGCCGAGGGCGGCCAGGTGCTCGACCGCCTGCCGCGGCCCGTGCTCGGGGTCCATCAGCACGCACGGAGCACCCTCGAGGAGACGGTTGATCACGACGTACGGCGTCTTGCCGACGAGGGCCAGCACGTCTTCGTCGGGCAGGCGGGGGGAGCACAGCAGCATGCCGTCGAGCTTGCGCGCGCGCTCGATCTGCTCGCGCTCGCGCCGGAGGTCCTCGTCCGCGTCGAACAGCACGATCCGATGGCGGCCGTGCCAGGCCTGACCCTCGATCGCCTTGAGCAGGGTGGCGTACACGGGGTTCGCCACGTCGGGGACGATGACGCCGATCGTGCGCGTGGCCGTCGCTGCCTGCGGATTCGCGTAACCCAGGTCGCTTGCGGCGCGGAGCACGCGATCCCGCGTCGCGACCGCGAGGCGGTCGGGCTCCCCGAACGCGCGGGAGGCCGTCGCGACCGACACGCCCGCGCGTCGAGCCACGTCGGTCAATGTCGCCGTCATCCCGCGTTCCGATCTCGAGCCCAGCCAGCGTTTCCATCATGGCTCATGCCGATGTGATGCAACGCCTTGACAAAGATTGTACAAACCATGCACAATCTTTTCCATGACGATCACCGAGGATCCCTCGACTCGACGGACGAGCGCACTCGCAGGAGCGACGGCATGACCGCCGCCCGGCTCGGCCGCGGTCACGCCACGATGGTCGCCGTTCCCGACGCGCCCCGCTCGGCGGGAATCCTCCACCTCGGCCTCGGCAACTTCCACCGGGCGCACCAGGCCGTGTACACCGCTGCTGCGCTCGCCGCGGGAAGCGGCGATGATTGGGGGATCGTGGGAGTCGCGTCGCGCTCCCGGTCGGTCGTCGACGCGATGCGCGTGCAGGACATGCTCTACTCCGTCGCCGAGATCTCGCCGGCGGGAACCCGACTCGCTGTTCCCGCCGTCCACACCGACGCCTTCGTCGCCGCGGACGAGCCCGACCGGGTCGTGCGGGCCATCGCCGATCCGGCGATCCGCATCGTCACCCTTACCGTGACCGAGAACGGCTACAGCTACTCGCCCGCGACCGGCCATCTCGACGTCGCGTCCCCGGTCATCGCGGCCGACATGCAGGGCGGCAGTCCGACCTCGACGATCGGTCAGCTCGCACGCGGCATCCAGCGGCGGGCCGCAGCATCCGGTGCTCCGCTCACGGTGCTCAGCTGCGACAACCTGGCGGCCAACGGATCGCACACCCGCCGCCTCGTGCGCGAGTTCCTGCAGAGCCTCCCGGGCATCGAAGGGGCCGAGTCGCTCGCGTTCCTCGATGAGCGCGTGTCGTTCCCGTCGAGCATGGTCGACCGCATCGTCCCGTCGACGACTCCCGAGCTGCAGACCCGTGTGTCCGACCTACTGGGGGCGCGCGACGACATCCCCGTCCCCGCGGAGCCCTTCACGATGTGGGCGATCGAGGACGACTTCCGTGCCGGCCGCCCGGCGTGGGAGGCCGGGGGAGCCGTGTTCACCGACGAGGTCGGCCGGTACGAGCGGATGAAGGTGCGGCTGCTCAACGGCACCCACTCGCTCATCGCCTACCTCGGCGCGCTCCGCGGGGTCGAGACGATCCCCGAGGCGATCGGCCTCGCCGACATCGACGCCGCCGCCCGGATCGTCCTCGCAGACGAGTACGCGCCGTCGATCGAGATGCCGTCGGGCGTCGACTTCGACGACTACCAGCGTGAGCTGTTCGAGCGCTGGGGCAACACCGCTCTCGGCCACCGCACGACGCAGGTCGGCACCGATGGCTCGGTGAAGCTCCGCCAGCGCATCCCCGAGCCCGCCGTGCAGGCCCTCGACAACGGGGCGATGCCGCACCTGATCGCGCTTACCGTCGCCTCCTACCTGTCGTGCTTCGCTCCGCTTCCGGGCTTCCAGCCGGGTCGCTTCGCCGATGCGATGACGGATGCTGCGCGCCCGCGTCTCGCCGAGGCCACCGCGGGCGCGCGCAACGGCGAGGGCGTCGCCGACGCCGCGATCTCGGGCCTGCAGCTGTTCGGCGAGGAGCTCGCGGGTCGTTCCGCCTTCATCGCGCGGGTGGGCGAGCTCATCGACACGATCACCGCTGGCGGCGTGGAGGCGGCGGTGGCCGACGGCGTAGCCGCCGCGCAGGCCGACGCATCCGGCATCCGTCACGAGGTCTCGGCATGACCGCGGCACAGCACCAGGAAGGAGCCGCCATGAAGGCGCTCGCGATCCACGGCAAGGAAGACATCCGCTGGGAGGACCGCCCGCTTCCCGAGCCCGGCGACGGCGAGGTGCGCCTGCGCGTCAGGTTCGTCGGCATCTGCGGGTCCGACCTGCACTACTACTTCCACGGCGTCAACGGCGAGTACGCGATCAAGGAGCCGCTGATCCCGGGGCACGAGCTGTCGGCCGTGGTCGACCTCGACCCGTCCGGCCGTCTCGAGCCGGGAACCCCGGTCACGGTGCACCCGGCGCGCTACGGTGCCTCCGTCCAGGGACTCGAGGACCACCCGCACCTGCGGCCCGGGGGCGACTACTTCGGCAGCGCCGCGACCACGCCGCATCGTCAGGGCGGCGCCGCCGAGTACCTCGTCGTCGAGGAGCACATGATCCGCGTGCTGCCCGAGACGCTGCCGCTCGAGCGTGCGGCCCTGGCGGAGCCGCTCGCCGTGGCGCTGCACGCCGTCAACCTCGCCGGCGACATCACGGGCAAGCGCGTGCTCGTCATCGGCGCGGGTCCGATCGGACTTCTCGTCGTCGCCGCGGCGGCGCACGCTGGGGCCGCTGTCATCGGCGCGAGCGACGTGCGCACCGAGCCGCTCGACCGCGCCGCAGCGCTCGGGGCGAGCGAGCTGGTGCTCGTCGGCCGCGACACGATCGCCGACGAGTCCTACGACGTGGTCTTCGAGTGCTCCGGCGTCGCCGTCTCGCTGACGCAGTCGGTGCGCGCCGCGCGTCGCACCGGAACGATCGTCCAGGTCGGCATGCTCCCGAACGCCGAGATCGGCGTGAACCTGGCGCCGATGCTCGCGAAGGAGCTCACCCTGCGCGGGGCGTTCCGGTTCTCGACCGAGATCGATGACGCCGTGGCCATGCTCGCCGAATCGGACGCGCTCGATGCCGTCGTCTCGCACACGATCGAGGCATCCCGTGCCGTCGAGGCGTTCTCGGTCGCGCGCGACTCGTCCGCCTCGGCCAAGGTCCTGCTCGAACTCTGACCTCTCACCCCTCCACCGCTCACTCATCTACGAAGGAGTACTCATGAGCACCCCCCAGGTCCCCGGCGTCGACGCCCCCGCGCCGCCGCCCACCGTCACCCGCTCGACGGGCGACCTCGTCCGCGCCGCCGTCTCCGGCTGGCTCGGCACCGCGCTGGAGTTCATGGACTTCCAGCTGTACTCGCTGGCCGCGGCCCTGGTCTTCAGCCAGCTCTTCTTCGCCGGCGAGGAGCCCGGCATGGCCGTCGTGCTCGCCATGGCCACCTACGGCGTCGGCTACCTCGCCCGTCCGCTCGGCGCGTGGTACTTCGGGCGCATGGGCGACAAGATCGGCCGCCGCAAGGTGCTGTTCTACACGATCCTGCTCATGGGCCTGGCGACCACGCTCATCGGCTTCCTGCCGACGTACGAGACGGCCGGCATCATCGCGCCGATCATGCTGGTCCTGCTGCGACTCGCGCAGGGCTTCGGCGCAGGCGCCGAGATCTCGGGTGCGGGTGTCATGCTCGCCGAGTACGCGCCGGCCAAGCGCCGCGGCATCATCGCCTCGCTCGTCGCACTCGGCACCAACTGCGGAACGCTCTTCGCGTCCGCGATCTGGGCGCTCCTGCTGGCCGTCATGGTCGAAGAGGACGTGCTGGCCTGGGGCTGGCGCATCCCGTTCATCGCCTCCGCCGTGATCATGGTGTTCGCCGTCTGGGTGCGTCTCAACCTCAAGGAGAGCCCGGTCTTCGAGGAGCGCACCGACGTCGTCGACGGTCAGGCCCTGTCGCGTGACGAGATGGTCGACCTCGCGACGCAGACCAACGACATCCGCACGCTCGAGTCGCTGCAGCGCAAGCCGATCAAGGCCACCCTCGTGTCGTTCTTCCTGCGCTTCGGGCAGGCCGGCAACTCGGGTCTCATCCAGACGTACCTGATCTCGTTCATCACGATCACCCTCGCGGTGCAGAAGGGCGTCGGGCCCGAGATCGTGATCGTCTCGTCGCTCATCGGGTTCGGCACCATCCCGTTCGTGGGCTGGCTCGGCGACAAGTTCGGCCGCCGCCGGATGTACATCATCATGACCTCGCTCGCGCTGGTGCTCATCGTCCCGACGATGCTCGCGATCAACACCAAGGAGGTCGCCTGGATCTTCGTCGGCTACGTCGTGATCCACAACGTCGCCGTCCTCGGCCTCGCGTCGATGGAGAACATCGCCATCCCCGAGATCTTCGGTTCGCGCAACCGCTACACGCTCACGGCGATCGTCCGCGAGATCGCGGCGATCATCGCGACCGGCATCGGCCCCGTGCTGGCCGCCGCCTGGGTGGCTGCGACCACGGGCAGCGTCATCCCGGTGATCGTGCTCCTCGCGCTGTACACCCTGTCGGCGCTCATCGCGGCGGTCGTCGCGCCCGAGTGGACCGGTCGCGACCTGACCGACCCGCGTCCCGCGATGTAGTCCTCGGGGACACCCGATCCGAACCCTGGTGCGGCCGTCCTCCGCGGCGGCCGCACCGACACTTCCTAGGAGACTCAGATGGCGATCGAGAACGTCACCGTCAACATCACCAGCCCCGGTCGCAACTTCGTGACGCTCAAGATCGTGACCTCCGACGGCATCGTCGGGTGGGGCGACGCCACCCTGAACGGCCGCGAGCTGTCGGTCGCCTCGTACCTCGCGGACCACGTCGCCTCGATGCTCATCGGGCGCGACGAGGATCGCATCGAGGACACGTGGCAGTACCTCTACCGCGGTCCGTACTGGCGTCGGGGCCCCGTGACGATGGCGGCCATCGCCGCGGTCGACATGGCCCTGTGGGACATCAAGGCGAAGAAGGCCGGGATGCCGCTGTACCAGCTCCTCGGCGGTGCCAGCCGCACGGGCATCCGTGTCTACGCCCACGCCTCGGGCACCGACTACCAGGCTCTCGCGAACGCGATCACCGGGTACGAGGAGCTCGGCTTCACCGCGGTCCGCGTGCAGACGGGTGTGCCCGGGCTCGGCCAGATCTACGGCGTCTCGTCGGCGGGTCCGGGCGTCCGCTACGACTACGAGCCCGCCAAGCGCGCTGCCGACGGCCGGCCGAGCGAGGAGACGTGGGACACCCGCACCTATCTCTCGCACATGCCCGACGTGTTCGCCAAGATCCGTGAGGACTTCGGCACGGGCCTGCGCATCCTGCACGACGGCCACCACCGGATGTCGCCCATCGAGGCCGCGCGGTTCGCCAAAGACATCGAGCCCTACGACCTCTTCTGGCTCGAGGACTGCACGCCGGGGGAGGACCAGTCGGCGCTGCGCCTGGTGCGCCAGCACTCCACGACGCCGCTCGCCATCGGCGAGGTCTTCAACACCGTGTTCGACTATCAGACGCTCATCACCGAGCGGCTCATCGACTATGTGCGCTCGGCGGTCACGCACACCGGCGGCATCACGGCGATGAAGAAGCTGCTGGACTTCGCGGCGATCTACGGCATCAAGTCGGGCATCCACGGCCCCACCGACATCTCGCCCGTCGGCATGGCGGCGGCCCTGCACCTCGACCTCGCGATCCACAACTTCGGGATCCAGGAGTACATGCCGCACAACGAGCAGACGCTCGAGGTGTTCCAGACGTCGTTCACGTTCGACCGTGGCTTCCTGCACCCGGGCGAGGCGCCCGGCCTCGGGGTCGAGCTCGACGAGGACGCCGCCGCGGCCTTCGAGTACACGAAGGCCTACCTCCCGGTGAACCGCCTGCTCGACGGGACCGTCCATGACTGGTGAGGCCGCGCCTGGGCGCCTGGCGCTGCCCGAGCGCACGGTCGCCTCGCGCCTGGTCGTCGTCGCACGCGCCGAGCGCGCGGAGGACTACGACCGCGTGCTCGACGTGCTGGTCGAGGCGGGTATCCGCAGCGTCGAGCTGACGCTCACGACCCCCGGCACGTTCGACAGGTGGGCGGCGCTGCGCGAGCGGTACGACAGCGTGCTCGATCTCGGGATCGGCACGGTGACGAACGCGGACGACCTCGCCCGGGCCATCGACGCCGGAGCCGCGTACGTGGTCACGCCGATCACGGACCCCGCGCTGGTCGCGCAGGCGACGGATGCCGGCCTGCCGATCGTTCCCGGAGGGCTCACGCCCACCGAGCTTTTCTCGTCGTGGTCGGCCGGCGCTTCCGCGGTGAAGATCTTCCCCTCGGGCGTGGTGGGTCCCTCGTATCTCAAGGACCTGCGCGGGCCGTTCCCCGACATCGTCGCGATGCCGTCGGGGGGCGTCGACCTCGACGGCGCGGCCGCATGGCTGAAGGCCGGCGCCGTCGCCGCGAGCGTCGGCGGTCCGCTGCTGGGCGACGCGTTCCGCGGGGGCGACCTCGCAGCCCTCCGCGACCGTGCGAAGTCGTTCGTCGACGTCTGCGCGGAGGCGGGCGACCGATGACCGATGCACGCCACGGGCGAGCCGTCGTCACGCTCGGCGAGACGATGGCCCTCGTGCGCACGACCGAGTTCGGGTCGCTGCGTCACGCGTCGGGCCTGGCGCTCGGCATCGGCGGGGCCGAGAGCAACGTCGCCATCGGGCTGGGCCGCCTCGGCGTCTCGGCGTCGTGGCTGGGTCGGGTCGGCGACGACTCGCTCGGCGAGCGCGTCGTGCGCGAGATCCGCGCCGAGGGACTCGACGTGCGCGGCGTCGTCGACGCCGGCGCGCCGACGGGACTCATGGTGAAGGAGCGGCCGTCCGCCTCATCGACGGCCGTGCACTACTACCGCTCGGGCTCGGCCGGGTCGCGGCTGAGTCCCGACGACCTTCCGGCCGACTGGGTCGAGGAGGCGGCGCTGCTCCACGTCACGGGCATCACGCCGCTGCTGTCGGAGTCGGCGCGCGCGAGCGTGCGCGGCGCCGTCGATCGGGCGCGCGCCGCCGGCGTGGCGGTGAGCTTCGACGTCAACTACCGCTCGGCGCTGGCGAGCCCCGAGGCAGCCGGCCCGGTCTTCCGTGAGATCGCCGAGCATGCCGAGGTCGTGTTCGGCGGCGTGGAGGAGCTCGGCCTGCTGTTCCCGCAGACGGATGCCGAGACCGCCGCGCGCCGACTGCTCGAAGCCGGGTGCACCGAAGTCGTGCTGAAGCGCGGCGCCGAGGGCGCCACCGTCTACACCACCGCGGGCGCCGTCGAGTCGCCGGGCTTCGTCGTCGACGTCGTCGACACGGTGGGCGCCGGCGACGCGTTCGTCGCCGGATACCTCAGCGCCACGCTCGACGGTCTCGACGTGCCGGAGCGGCTGCGACGCGCGAATGCCTGCGGCGCACTCGCGTGCACCTCCCCGGGGGACTGGGAGTCCGCTCCGACCCTGCGCGACGTCGAGAGGTTCCTCTCGGGAGGCGACAGCGACCCCGTGCGCCGCTGATCCCGACGGTTCCCGGCGGACCGCCGCGGATGCACAGAATCGGAGGATCTCGGCGGCTCGCCGGTGACGGACAGCTCGGCACGGCGTGTCGGGCAGAACCTCCGATTCTGTGCGAGCCGGGGCATGCTCGATCCTCCCCGGCGCGCCGAAGCTGGGCTCAACGGACTCGCCCGGAGCGCACAGGTCGAGGCGGGGTCAGAGTCGGAGCACGCCGTCGGCCACCACGAGCCCGCTGCCCGACAGGTCGACGCGATCGCCGTCCACGGCGACCTCGAGGATGCTCGGCCTTCCCATCGCGTGGCCTTGCAGGATACGGATGCTGCCACCCGACGCTTCTCCGTCGCGCGCGAGAAGTGCGGCGAGAGGCCCGGCGGCTGTGCCGGTCGCCGGGTCTTCGACGATGCCGACGGTGGGGTTGAAGAACCGGGTGTACGCGTCGGCGCCGTCCCGGCCGCCCTCCGTGGTGAAGACGTAGCAGCCCTCCGCGCCGACCCCGGCGAGCAGCGCGCGGAGGCGTGCCGGCTCCGGCGCCGCGGCGTCGACGTCGGCGCGCGTACGGAGCCCGAGCATGAGGTGCTCGGCCCCCGTCCAGACGACCTCGGCAGGTCGATCGGCCAGGGCGGAAGGGGTGAGGCCGAGCGCCTCAGCGAAGTCCGCGTGCTCTGTCGTCGAGTGCAGGAACCGGGGTGCGGCCTGCCGCATCGTCACCCTCGACCGGCCACCGGAAGTGCGCGTGATCCACACCGGCAGCACGTCGTCGCCGATCTGCTGCGCGAACTCGTTCCGCTCGGGCGGCAGTACGCCGGTGTCGGCGAGCCAGATCCAGGCGCCCATCGCGTTGTGACCCGCGCCGAGCACCTCGACGCCGGCGGCGGTGAACGACCGGAGGCGGTGGTCCGCGCCGGAGGCCGACGGCGCGACGAGGAACGTCGTCTCGGACTGGTTGAACTCCTGCGCGATCGCGCGCATCTCGCGCTCGCTCAGCGCATCGGCGTCGGGCACGAGCGCGAGCGGATTGCCGGTCAGCGGGGTCTCGGCGAAGACGTCCACCCAGAAGAAGCGCAGCTCAGCCATCTCATCCCGTTCCGTCGCGCGGCGTTCCGACAGGACGAGCCTGGCAGAACCTCCCCAACCGTGTCCGCCCGTCGGCGCTCGCCGCCCGGTCGGTAGGCTCCGATCGTGAACGTGCCCGCCGGCCTGGCCCCGACGCTCGTCGGCGTGCTGGTGCTCGCGGCCGTCACGACCGCCGTCCTGGCGGCCTTCCGCATCCCGAGCATGTGGGCGCCGGTCGTGGCGATCCTGCGCGGTGCGGTGCAGCTCGCGGTGATCAGCGTCATCCTCACGGGCGTCATCACGAACCCGGTGTGGATCGCCGTCGCGCTCGTCGTCATGTTCACCATCGCCACGTCCGTCGCGACGGGTCGCATCGGCTGGTCGACGCGTGGGTTCGCCACGATGTCCTCATCGATCGCAGTCGGCGTCCTCGTCGCCACGACCGTGGTGTTCGCGACCGGCGCGCTGGAGCTCACGCCGCGCTACGCGCTCGCCATCGGGGCGATCATCATCGGGAACGCGATGAGCATCGCGACGCTCACCGGGCGCATATTCACGACCGCGATCGTCGACCACTGGGACGAAGTGGAAGGCTGGCTCGCGCTCGGAGCGACGCCGCGAACCTCGACTCTGCTGCTCGCACGCCGCGCCGTGCGCGATGCGCTCGTGCCCGCGATCGACCAGACGAAGACGACCGGGCTGGTCGTGCTGCCCGGCGCCTTCGTCGGTGCGATCTTCGGCGGCATCTCGCCGATCGAGGCCGGTCGCTTCCAGATCGTCGTGCTCGCCGCGATCATGGCCGCGGGCGCGATCACGTCGGTGCTGGTCGCGACGTGGATGGGCCCGGTCCGTACCAAGCCCACGCAGCCGGCGTGACGCCTACATCTCCCTGCTCGACGCCTCCGCGAGGCTCTCGGCCATCTTGGCGAACGACGCCTGCGCGTGGCCGCCGGCCAGCCGCGACGCAAGCGATGCGAATGCCACCGCGCCCGTGATCTGCGCCGCCGCGACATCCCACGGCTCGGGTTGCGGGCCTTCGCCGCGCGGACCCGGCAGCGGAATCGGCAGCCGCCGCGGCCAGCCGGTGCCGCACCAGTCGTCCAGCACCTCGGTCACCCAGCCGGGCTGGTCCTCACCTCGGAGGTCCGCCTCGAGCACCGCTTCGGCGATGTAGCCCGAGAGCTCCGAGGCCGCCAGCATCCACCGGGGCGGGAGCGGCTGCGGGTTGAGCGCCACCGCATCGAACCTGCTCGCGAGGTGCGCCCGGTGGCTGTGCGGCGGGAAGACGTCGAACATCTCCGGCCTGATGCGCCCCAGCAGCGAGAGCATGCGAACCGTGCTGCTGATCTCGTTCCAACTCATCGGTGACTCCCTTTCGGATCGGTGGATTGCATTCCACGCACCGTCACACCGGGCCGATCACCTCTGCGCGCGCCCGATCGTGACCGCGACCGGATCGCCGAGCGAGCCGTCCGGCAGCGTCGTCTGGTAGGTCAGGGTCACGGTCGCGAACCCCAGGGTGATCTGCACGGCGGGTTCCTCGCCCGCGAACGCGGTGGTCGCCGAGGTCACGACGGCCTCCTCCAGACGCACCGTGAAGTAGTCGCCGATCATGCCCACACGTCGTGCCGACAGCAGCGCTTCGGGCAGACGGATGCTGCGCGCACAGGCATCGAAGAGGCGCGGGGTCGCAGCATCCATTCGCAGCGAAACCGCGATATCGGAGAGCGTCGGCTTGCCGACCCGACCTCCGCCCGCGCCGCCGCCGGCCGGAGCGGCGTTCGACACCGCCCAGCTCCAGCTGAGGACCTCGATGGCGCCCGGGTGCCGGTCGTCGACGACTTCCCCGGGAATCGACGCGATCGTGAGGAACTGCTCATCGGCCATCGCACGCGCTCCCCACCTGTATCCGCGATTCCCCCGGTCGCGCGGTCGCTCGCGCGACCACCTCACAGATACTCCCGGCAGGCGGCACCCGCAAGAGGGTCGGCGGTCAGTCCATCGAACCTTCCGAACCGTTCGCCTGCTGCGCGGCTTCGAACCGGTCGATGAGGATCGGGATGCCGGTCTGGTGCCACCACGACGGCAGGACGTTGCCGGCCGACATCCCGTGACCGGGATCGAACTCCGGTACGTGGATGGGGTCATCGGTGTGTGCGAGAGGAGCGCCGATGATTCCTTCCGCTGCCCGCACGACCATCGGGCGGAGCTCGAACCACGTGGACGGCAGGGGAGTCGCGGCGAACTCCGCGCGGAGAGCGAGCCACAGGTAGGCGTCTCCGCGCATGCCCATCTGCGCGGGCGCCCGGTCGAACAGCTCCCCGACCGAGCCGGGTTCCGTCGGCGGCGGGAACAGGCGGTGCACCTGCGACTGCACCCGCCGATGCGTGTCTTCGCTGAACGAGACCAGCACGACCTCTTCGACGCGGGTCGGAGCCTTCGCGATCGTGGTGACCGCCGTGTCGATGGCGTCGTTGAGCGGCCACGCGTAGACCCCGGCACTGATGAGGGGGAAGCTGACGCTGCGGGCGCCGATCTCGTCGGCGACCTCCAGTGCTCGCCGGTAGCAGGACTCGAGGAGCGCGCGGTCGCGCTCGCCGGCGCCATAGTTGGGGCCGACGGTGTGGATCACCCAGGTCGCCGGGAGGTCTCCGGCCGTCGTCCAGCCGGCGTCGCCCGTGCGCAGTCCATCGGGGAAGCGCGCGATGCAGTCATCGAGGATCGCGCGCCCGCCCGCGCGGTGGATCGCGCCGTCGACCCCGCCTCCGCCCCGCATCGCGTTGTTCGCCGCGTTCACGATCGCGTCGACGCGCTGCCGGGTGATGTCGCCGTGAACGGCGGTGACCGTGACCATGTGCCCAGTCTCGCGCAGGGCCATGGCGACCGCGACTGCAGCGCTTTCAGCGAGATGGATGCTGCGCTCACCGCCATCGCAGAGGCATGGGGTCGCACCCGCAGCATCCCACGCGCAGCCAACGCCGCGAGCGCGCGCTTCAGGCGGGATTCAGGCGCCGCGGGCCAGACTGGAGCGGATGCGGATTCTGGTGGTGGATGACGAGGTGCGCCTGGCCGACGGCATCCGCCGCGGGCTGGAAGCCGAAGGCTTCGGGGTGGATGTCGCGCACAACGGCGTGGACGGACTGTGGCGAGCCCGCGAGACGGCGTACGACGCGATCGTGCTCGACCTCATGATGCCCGGCATGAGCGGGTGGAAAGTCTGTGAAGCGCTGCGCGCGGAGCGCAACTGGACACCGGTGCTCATGCTCACGGCGAAGGACGGCGAATGGGACCAGGTCGAGGCCCTCGAGACGGGCGCCGACGACTACGTCACCAAGCCCTTCTCGTTCGCCGTGCTCGTCGCCCGGCTGCGCGCGCTGATCCGACGCGGCGGGGTCGAGCGGCCGACCGTGCTCGAAGCGGGTGACCTCAGGCTCGACCCGGGCGCGCGACAGGTGTGGCGCGGCGACACCCAGATCGACCTGACATCGCGGGAGTTCTCCGTGCTCGAGCACCTCATCCGCCACCGCGGGCAGGTGCTCTCCAAGCGCGACCTCATCGCCGGCGTGTGGAACGACGACTTCGAGGGCGACCCGAACATCGTCGAGGTGTACGTCGGGCACCTGCGGCGCAAGGTCGATCGACCGTTCGGGCGAGAGGCGATCGAGACCGTCCGCGGTGCGGGCTACCGTCTGGCGGCCGACGGTGGCTGAGCCGCGGCGCCGCCGTTCCTTGCGCACGCGCATCACCGGGGCCGCGACGCTCGTCGTCGCCGCTGCGCTCGTGGTCGGCGCCCTGGCCTTCTACGGCATCCTGTCGGTCAGCATCCACAACGCCACCGTCCGCGCGGCCGAGACGCGCGCCGAGCAGCTGGCCTCGCGGATCGACGCCGAGGGCCCCGCGATGGTCGCCGAGCTCGACGACGACATCGTCCAGGCGTTCGACGACGACGGGCGTGTCGTCGCCGCGTCCGAGGAGGCCGACAGCGGCGACCTGCCGAACATCGATGAGACCGCCGTCGTCACCTACGACGATGAGCCGATGCTCGTCGTCCGCGAGGACCTCGACGACGGCACACTGCTCCTCGCTCTGCCGGTGGAAGACGACGCGCAGACGCTCGCGACAGTCGGGCTTCTGCTGGCGGTCGCCGTCGTGGCCGTCGTCGTACTGGTCGCCGCGACCACGTGGTGGGTCGTCGGGCGTGCGCTGCGGCCGGTGTCGCGCATTCGCGCGGAGGTCGACGACATCACGGCCGACCGCCTCGACCGCCGTGTGGCGGTGCCGCCGTCGGGTGACGAGATCGCCGCGCTCGCGGGGACGATGAATCGCATGCTGGACCGATTGGATGCTGCCGCCACCGCGCAGCGCCGGTTCGTGTCCGACGCATCCCACGAGCTGCGCTCGCCGCTGGCGACGATTCGCCAGCACGCCGAGCTGGCACAGCTGCACCCCAAGGCCACCTCGGTGGGCGACCTCGCCGAGGTGGTCCGCGACGAGGGACTCAGAATGCAGGAGCTCGTCGACGCCCTGCTGCTGCTGACCCGGCTCGACGAGCGGGCGGAGCTGCAGCGGGACGACGTCGATGTGGACGACCTCGCTCTCGCCGAGGCGAAGCGGCTGCGTGCCGGGGGCACGGGCGTGGATGCCTCCCGCGTCCACGCGGCGCGCGTGCGCGGCGATGCCCGCCTGCTGAGTCAGCTCGTCCGCAACCTCGCCGACAACGCGGCACGCCACGCGGGGAGCGCCGTGACGATCGAGGTCGTCGAGCGGGGCGGACAGGTGCTGCTGACAGTCGACGACGATGGAGCAGGCGTGCCGGCGGGAGAGCGCGAGCGCATCTTCGACCGCTTCGTGCGGCTCGACGAGGGCCGCGCGCGTGACGCCGGGGGCAGTGGTCTGGGTCTGGCGATCGTCCGCGCGATCGCGGAGGCCGAGGGCGGCAGCGTGCGCGTCGAGGACTCGCCGCTCGGTGGGGCACGGTTCGCCGTCGTCCTGCCGGCCGCCCGCTGAACGCGGCTTCAGCAGACTTCAGGTCTGCTTCAGCGACCGCTCGGCACCATCGGAGCATGGATGACAAGAACAGCAGCCCCCAGACTTCCTCCGCTCAGCCCGCAGATCGCACCGAGGTCGTCACGGCGCCGCCGGCCGACGCACCCGCTCCGAAGCGCAGCCGCACGCGCGCCTGGTTGATCGGCGGCGGTGCGGCGCTCGCCGCGGCGTTCCTCGCCGGTGGCGGCATCGCCCTCGGCGCGGAGATCGCCGACGCGGCCGACGACGACGACACGACGTCCTCGCTGTCCGACGATCGCAGCGACGACGACTCGAGTGACGACGCGAGCGCGAGCGGCGACGTGTCGAACCTGGGCACCGACTCCGCCGACGACCTGGTCGCGATGATCGACGCCGCGTCTGCTGAGGGTGAGGGCGAGCCCACGTCGATCGATCTGAAGCGCGACGGTAGCGCCGAGGTGACGCTCGAGGCCGCTGATGGTGCCGAGACCGAGGTGCGCGTCACCGCCGGCGGCGAGGCATTGGTCGTCTCCACGGAATCCGCGGGCGACGACGGCGCCCCCCAGAACGTGCTCGACGCCGACACGATCGCCGAGATCGTCGACGCCGCGCTCGCCGAGGCCGACGGTCGCATCGTCGAGATCGAGGCCGACGACGACAGCACGTCGCCGTGGGACGTCACGGTCCTGACGGACGCCGGCGAGTTCGTCGAGCTCGACCTCGACGCCCAGTTCGCCGTCGTGGCCACGGGAACCGACACCGACGACTGAGCGTGGGTTCGAGGACGGCGGTCGGCCTGAGAGGGCGGCCGCCGTTCGGCGTCCTGTCGGGTGCTCGCTCGCGATGGGATACCGCCGGTGCGCGCCGGCCGCGCTCAGTCGCTCGTCAAGGCCTCGAGAGCGCCCGCGTCGAGCTCGTCGCGAGAGGTCAGGCCGAGTTTGCGGAGCGCGTTTGACATGTGGGTCTCGACGGTGCGAGGAGAGAGGTACAGCTCCGCGGCGATCGCGCGGTTCGTGCGGCCCGCCGCCGCTCGCTGCACGACCTCCTGCTCGCGCCGCGAGAGGTCGTTGCCGTGCGTCGGGCGACCGCCGCGCCACGGATACGGCACGGGAATGCCGTGCCGCCTCATGGTTCGGGTCACGCGGGCGATGTCCTGCCGTGCCGACAGATGGCCGTACGCGGTGAGGGCCTCCGTGAGGAGGTTGGGCCCGTCGGCCGCGCCGCGTTCGCAGAGCCAGTCGCCGAGCCGTTCCGTCGATCGAGCCGCCACGTAAACGAGTCCCGCCTCATGCGCGGCCGCCCGGGCGTGCGACAGCCGCTCCTCGGCAGTGGAGGTGTCGCCGTCGTGGTGCGCGATCAGCGCCTCGCACGTCGTCACGGCGACGGTGATCGCGGGCGCCTGCGCGTCGCGGACGCGCTCGCCGACGGCCGTGACCCGCCCGCGGACACCGTCCACCGTGCCGAGGTCCGACGCGGCCTCGACCTGGCAGACCAAGGCGTCGGCTGCCCACGCCCACGTGCCCTTGCGCCGGATCTGCTCGAGGGCGGCGGATGCCTCGTCGAACGCCGCCTGCGGATCGCCCAGCGTGAGCCGCAGGCGCGCGAGCGCCGCGCGTGCGGGCACCAGCGGCCACACCGCACCGACCCGCTCGCAGTCCCGGATGAGGTCGGTGAGACCTTCGATCGCTTCCGCGGCGTTCCCCCGAGAGCCTTGGACGAGGTGGTGCAGGTATCGCGCCTCGAAAGAGGCGGCGCCGAATCCGAACGCGCGCGAGGCCAGGGCGTCGGCCCGCTCGGCAAGCCCGTCCCATCGTCCCGCGGCGTGGTCGACCATCGCGCCGACCAGCTCGAAGACCTCCAGCAGGCGCGGCGAGAGCGATCGCTCGGCGATCGACAGCCCCTCGGCCAGCAGTTCGTCCGCGCGGCGCACGTTTCCGATGTGGAGGGCGCCCTGCGCCCAGTTGAGCGCGGCGCGAGCATGTTCTCGTGGTTGCGTGAGCACCACGGGATCGCGGCGCGCGGCGTCGATCAACCCCCACGCGGCCGGATCGCCCTGTTCGAGAAGAAGCGAGGCGCGCGCGATGCGCACCCCGAGTTCGACGTCCACCGATCCGGCGCGCTCAGCCGCCGCCACGGCTTGCGCGCACCGCGCCAGATGCGCGTCGAGTGACACATCGACGACGGTCTCGGGCGCGGCGAGTACGGCCAGCGCACGCGCCTGGAGGTCGGGACGCTCGTCGAGCTCATCGACCGCGCGCTCGATCTCGCCGTATCCGTCGCGGGCGAACCCCTGCTGCCGGTAGAGCCGGCCCAGGGCGAACCGCAGTTCGCCGCGGGCTGCCGGCGTCAGCTGCTCGCTCTCCAAGAGGCGGGTGAGGATCGGGGCCGACTCGGCGTGCGCCAGTCCGTCCACGGCGGCACGACCGAGCTTGGTCGCGATCCGCACGCGATCGTCGATCGAGAGGTCGGCCATGTCGGCGGTCGCCTCGCGGAGGAACTCGGCCGCTGCGGCCTCGTTCCCGTGGCGCACGGCTTCATCGGCCGCGGCCTCCGCCCAGCGGACGAAGTCCTTCACGAGACCGGCGCGCTGGTAGTGGTGGGCGATGCGCGCCGAGAGGATCGGGTCGTGCCGCTCCTCGAGCACGCGGGCGATCCGGGCATGCCACCACTGACGGGTGGGCAGAGGCGTGGCGTCGTAGACGATCTGCTGCGCGAGCACATGCCGGAAGCGGCTCCGGCCGTCCTGCTCATGCAGCAGGCCCGCGGCATAGGCTGCCGTGAGGGCGGTCGCCACCTGCCGGGCGTCGCGCTCGGTGAGCTCTGCGGTGAGGGTGGGGTCGACGGTCGGCCCGACCACGGCGGCCGCCTCGATGACCTCACGGGCGGTCGCGTCCAGCGTCATCAGCCTCTGGACGACGACGTCACGCAGCGCCGTCGACACCGACAGCGCCGCGAGGGCGTTCGTGTGGGTCGGGATGTCTGCGGCGGGAAGCTGCGCCAGCAGGGTGCGCAGGACCTCCTCGACGACGAACGGGACGCCGCCCGTGACCTCGTGCAGCGCCGCGGCGACCGGATCAGGGACGTCCACCCCGAGCAGGTGCCGGGAGAGTTCGCCGACCTGCGCCACGTCGAGTGGCGAGAGCCGGGCCGTGCGGGTCCGGCCCTCCGGAGCGCGTGCGAACGACTCTCCGACGGGCGTCGCGCCGAGGTCGATGCGGCTGGTGACGACGACGGTCACCTCGGCCGGCTGGTGCGCGATGAGGTAGGTGAGGAAGTCGAAGGTGACGGCGTCCGCCCAGTGCACGTCCTCGAGCACCAGCACCGCGGGGGAAAGATGCTCGATCAGTTCGGTCGCCGCCCGGAAGATCTGGTGTCGCGCGTCGCGCTGATCGGCCGGGCGTTCGGGTGGCGCGGGGAGGCGGTCGGCGATCTCGGGCACGAGCGGAGCCAGGTTGCCCACGACGGGGCTGAGGCCACGGACGTCGATGCGATCGCGCTGCTGCCGGAAGGCGTCCAGTACTGGTCCGAGCGGAAACGGATCGTGGAGCGGCTGACACTGACCCACCAGTACCTCGGACGAGGGTGGTGCCGCGGCGAGGAGTTCGCGGACCAGGCGGCTCTTGCCGATCCCGGCCTCGCCCTGGACGACGATGAGCGCCGGGGGTGACGTGATCGCGCGGGCCAGCGCGTCGAACTCGGCGCGCCGACCGACGAGGACAGGCGACACCCCGCCGGGAGGTGGAGCGGGGGGCTGAGGCATGACTGCCATTCGTCTCGTGGGGCGCGAGCAAAAGTCAGTGTAGGTCACGGATGCAGGCCCCGTTCACCGGTCCGTAACCTCCAACGCAAGGTGTGAAACGAATCATCCGTGTGCGAGGAGAGACAGTGCCCAGACATCTCAGACAACGACCGCGGAGGCACGCCTCCACGCGGCTGACCATCGCGGCGGCCGCCGCCCTCGCCCTCGTGGTGACGGCCGCACCGGCCGCACCGACCGCGGCGCTCGCCGTGGATCCGGCGCCGGTCGCGGTGGAGGACCTCGGCGACCGGACCGGCGGCGTGAGGGTCACGACCGCCGAGGACGCGCAGGCGCTGGTGAGCGAAGCCGCGCAGCCGCAGACGTACATCGTGCAGATGGCGCCCGCGCCCGTGGTCGCGTACGAGGGCGGCGAGAAGGGGCTGAAGTCGACGAAGCCTCGCGGCGGCGCGAAGGTCGACCCGGCCGATCCCGCGGTCGAGGCGTACAGCACGCACCTCAAGGGGCAGCAGCGGGCGGCCCTCGCGAAGGTCAAGGGCGGCAAGCCCTCGTACAGCTACGTGTACAGCTTCAACGGCTTCGCGGCCGAGCTCACCCCCGCACAGGCCGCAGAGCTCGAGGCGCAGCCGGACGTCATCTCGGTGCACCCCGACGAGGCGGTCGAGACCGACACGTCGTCCACGGAAGGGTTCCTCGGACTCGACGACCCGGACGGCCTGTGGGCACAGCTCGGCGGTCCGACCGGCGGCAAGAAGACGCCGGGAGCCGGCGAGGACATCGTGATCGGCGTCATCGACAGCGGCATCTGGCCCGAGGTCGCGAGCTTCTCCGATCGCAGCGACAAGAAGCTCGTGTACCAGGGCAAGCCCCAGGGGTTCCGCGGCACGTGCGCGTCGGCCGAGAAGGTGGGCGACGACTCGTGGGACGCCAACCTCTGCAACAACAAGCTCGTGACCGCCCAGTACTTCAACGCCGCGTGGGGAGGCAACGAGGGCGTCAGGCAGCAGCTGCCCTGGGAATTCCTCTCGCCGCGTGACTACAACGGTCACGGCACGCACACCGCCTCGACCGCCGGCGGCAACTACGGCGTCGACGTGACGGGTCCGGCCGCGCCGTTCGGTGAGATCTCGGGCATCGCGCCGCGGGCGCGCATCGCCGCGTACAAGGCACTCTGGTCCGTCGAGGACGGCTCCACCGCGACCGGCTACACGTCCGACATGGTCGCCGCGATCGACAAGGCCGTCGCCGACGGCGTCGACGTCATCAATTACTCGGTCTCGGGTTCCAGCACCGACTTCCTCGAGCCCACCGAGGCGGCGTTCCTCAACGCCGCCGCCGCGGGCATCTTCGTCGCGGCATCCGCCGGCAACTCCGGCCCTGATGCCGCGACCGTCGCCCACCCCGGTCCCTGGCTGACCACGGTCGCGGCCGGCACCCATGACCGCACGACGACGGGCGCTGTCGTCCTCGGCAACGGCGCGCGCTACGAGGGCGTCTCGCTCAGCAGCGCTGCGGTCGGCCCCGCGCCGATCATCACGGGCGCCGCCGCGCGGCTCTCGGGTGTCTCGATCGGCGCCGGTGCCCGCTGCTATCCCGCGAGCGACAACAACGGCAAGCCGGCGCTCGATCCCGCCAAGGTCGCCGGAAAGATCGTGCTCTGCGAGCGCGGCGGCGACATCGCCCGCGTCAACTCGTCGCGCGCGGTCGCCGAGGCGGGCGGGGTCGGCATGATCTTCGTCAACGCCTTCGGCAACTCGCTCAACGCCGACTTCCATTCGGTGCCCACGGTGCACCTGCAAGACACCGAGTGGAGCGCGATCAGCGCCTACGTGGCGACGGCAGGAGCCACCGCGACCATCGAGAAGGCGGTCATCGCGAACGGCGGGACGGCGCCCTTCACCGCGGAGTTCTCCTCACGCGGGCCGCTCGTCGCCGGCAACGGCGATGTGCTGAAGCCCGATGTGATCGCTCCGGGGCAGGACATCCTCGCCGCAGTCGCCCCTCCCGGCCAGGGCGGGATGGACTTCAACCTGATGAGCGGCACGTCGATGTCGGCGCCCCACGTCGCCGGTCTCGCCGCCCTGCTGCAGGACCTCCACCCGGACTGGTCGCCGATGGCGATCAAGTCGGCGCTGATGACCACGGGATCCGACGTGCTGGACGGCGAGGCGAACACCGACCCGAACCTCATCTTCAAGCAGGGTGCCGGGCACGTGCAGCCCACGAGCGCGGCGGACCCGGGCCTTGTCTACGAGAGCGGCGTGGACGACTGGACCGCGTTCCTGTGCGGCTCGACGCGCAGTGTGGCCGACGCCGCCTGCGACGACCTCGAGGCGGGAGGGCGCTCGCTGGACCCCAGCGACCTGAACACGCCCTCGATCGGCATCGGCCTGCTCGACGGCACGCAGACCGTCACCCGCACGGTCAAGAACGTCGACGACAAGGCTGCGACCTATTCGTCGACGGTGACCGGGCTCGCCGGAGTGGGTGTCACGGTCGAGCCGAGCACGCTCACAGTGGCGCCGGGCGCGACCGCGTCGTACACGGTGACGTTCGCCGTCGGCGAGGAGACCCAGCTGTTCGACTACCTCGCCGGTCAGCTCTCGTGGACCGACGGCACGCACACGGTGCGGTCGCCGATCGTACTGCGGGCGAAGCAGCCGGGTGACGAGGACTGGGCCGCCCGGTACGACGGAGCGGGCGGGCAGTTCGGCAGCTCGTCGGATGTCGGCACCGAGCTCCTGCTCCACCCCGATGGTGAGCGCGTCTACATGAGCGGCTTCAGCCGTCCGCCGTCGGCGGGTGGGCTCGTGAGCGACTTCCTGACTGCTGCGTACGACCCAGAGACCGGCGACGTGATCTGGGAGGAGCAGTGGGATGCCTCGGACGGCGGTTCTGACGAGCCCGCGGGCTTCGGAATGAGCCCCGACGGCGAGACGCTGTACGTCGGCGGCACCAGCGGTGGCGACTACCTCACGGTCGCCTACGACGGAGCGACGGGTGAGCGGCGCTGGACCGCGCGACTGGACGGTCCGGCTCAGGCGGGGGATTCGCTGAACGACCTCGCCGTCAGCCCGGACGGCTCGACCGTCTACGTCACCGGCTACCAGACCACGGGCGAGGCTCAGCTCGACTACGCCACCGTCGCGTACGACGCGGCGACCGGCGCCGAGCGCTGGGTGTCGCGGTACGACGACCCGGTGAACGGGACCGACGACGCACGCAGCATCGCGGTGAGCGAGGACGGCTCCACGGTCGTCATCACCGGTCAGAGCGCCGGCGACGGCACCGGTCTCACCGACTGGGGCACGGTGGCCTACGACGCCGCGACGGGCGCGCAGAAGTGGGATGTGCTGCGCAACGGTTCGGACGGGCACGTCGACATCGCGGACAACATCGCGATCGTCGGGGACTCCGTGATCGTGGCCGGCGTCGTGAGCAACACCGACCGCCAGGTCGACTGGGAGACGGTGGCCTACGACCTCGCGACCGGCGAGCAGCGCTGGGCGACCGGCTACGGCGAGGCGGGCACGGACGTGCCGCAGGCGCTCGCGGTCAGCCCGGACGGCGGCACCGTGGTGGTCGTCGGCAACGTCGAGGGCGGTGCTGACATGGATTACGCGTCGGTCGCCTACAACGTGGCCGACGGCGCGCAGCTCTGGGTGAACCGTTACGACGGCACCGCTCACGGGCTGGACGTCGCCTACGACGTGGCGCCGACCGCCGACGGCACCCACGCCGTCGTCACCGGCGAGTCCCGCGACGCCGAGTCCGCCTGGGACTACGTCACGGTCGCCTACGACCTCGTCACGGGCGAGCAGGTGTGGTCGGCGAACTACGACGCGACCGGCGCGAGCGACGGGGCGAACGGCGTGGCGGTCGACCAGCGGGCCGACGGCACTCGGCGGGTGTTCGTCACCGGAGCGAGCACCACCGCGTTCGACGCGGTCGGACTCGACAGCAACATCGACGCCGCGACGGTGGCGTACTTCGACCCGTTCGACTGATCGACCGGGCGGCGCGGCCGCCGGGCGAGGACTCCGTTCTCGTCCGGCGGCCGTCGGCGTTCCCGGTGGCCCCACGGTGGATACGCTCGCTGTCATGGTGAGAGGCCTGAGCAGGAGGGGGCTCGCGGCGGCTGTGGTGCTCGCGGGCCTCGCCGGATACGTCGACGGCTTCGCGTTCGTGTTCCTCGGCGGCTACTTCGTCTCGTTCATGACCGGCAACACCACTCGCGCGAGCGTCGACCTGTCGCTGCTGTCGCTCGTGAGCGCGGCGTTCGCCCTCACGCTCATCGCCGCGTTCGTGGTGGGCGTGATGGCCGGAACGCTCGTTCCCGGGAATCGCGCCCGCGGGCAGCTCCGGGTGCTGCTCCTGATCCTCGGCCTCGTGTGTGCCGCCGCGGTCCTCGCCGGATTCGAATGGCGGTGGGCGACGGGATGCTGCCTCGCCTTCGCAATGGGAGCGCTCAACACCGTCTTCGCACGAGGTGGCCAGGTCGCGTTCGGAGTCACCTACATGACGGGCGCCCTGGTGAAGGTCGGGCAGGGTCTCGTCGGCGCGATGCGCGGCCAGACCGGCACCGGGTGGCCGCGGCATCTGCTGCTGTGGGCGTCGATCGCCTCCGGCGCCGTCCTCGGCGCCGCGGCGTTCGCCTGGATCGGGCACGGAGCGCTCTGGATCATCGCGGCCGCGCTGGCCGTGCTTCTGGCCATCCGTGGGATCGCCGAGTCGCGCCGTGCGCGCACCGGCGCCGTGGGATGAGTCACCCGTCCGTTCGCCGTGGTGCTCGGAGCGGTTCGCTTGATTCGCCGCTTCGAATAGGTCGATGAGCCCGTCGTCGTGACGCCGCCGGGCTGCCTATGGACAGCCGACACGCAGTGAGGCATCCTCGATTCCACAACACCAGCGCTGGTGTGCAGACGATGTTTCGCAGGGGAAGCGAGAGATCGATGGGGGCTGGCTCTTCGAGGGCACTCGCAGGCGTGGAGCGTCGCCGCAGGGAGGCGAACCCGCTGGCGGGCCTCGTCGTGCACGTGCTGCGCCTTCCGAACCGGCAGGATCGAGCCGCCGTCGAGGACGCGCTGACCGAGGCCACTCGACGGTTCCCCGAGCAGGTCCGCGTGGTCGATATCGCCGCGACGAAGGAATTCATCCGCTCCGCATCCGATCGCCTGCTCGCCGGGCTCGACAGCGTGCTGCGCGACGACGAGTCGCTCTTCGAGCTTGTCCGGAGCGCAGCCGCGCTCGCGGTATCCAGATACTCCGCGTCGATGATCGCCGCCGGCGAGGCGTCCTCGGCCGACGCGCACGCGCTGTGCGCCTCGGACCCACCGTCGAGCGAGGCGCTCGCCGAGTTCGAACGGCGGCCGGACTCTCCCGACGCCATGATGCGTTTCGCGCGTGCGTACGCATCGGCCTTGAGCCGTCGCGCTATCCAGGACTGGACCCTTCCGGGCGTGCTCGCGGCGGTCGAGGCGCGTCCATCCCACGGACCGTCCGCTGTCGATGGCGCCGGCGGAGCCGGTAGCCGCCGACTGGGACTCGATGCGGTCCGGCGACTCCGATCGGCGCTCGAAATCTCGGCGCGGGAACGTCTGGAGGTCTCACCGGGTGCCGATGACCGGGAAATGCTGGCGAGGGCGTTCGCCGACGTCGTCTCTGCGCAACTCACTGCGGCGGCCGAAAGCGCCGCCGTCGTTGATCGTCCGCTGAATGTTCGCGTCGACCTCCGGAGTGCGGGAGTGCACACCGGCGGATCTGCTGACTTCTCCATCGCCTTCCCGCCCGGGGTGGGCAGGCTTGTCCTGGCCGTCCAGCTGACGTCGTCGAATGTCGACATCCGCCGTCCGGTACTGCCTCTCGTGATGAGGAGGGACGGCACATCGGAAGCCCCGGCCGAGTTCACCGTCACGCCGCGCAGCCCCGGACCGACGCATCTCACCGCGACTCTCCAGAGAGACGGGAGCATGGTCGCGCAGGTGTCGTTCTCACTCGAGGTGGCGGCCGACGACGTCCCGGCTCCGACGGCCCCAGGATCGTTGATCCCCGTGTCGAGTGTGGGGCGTGCGCTCGACGCGGCGCAGATCGACACCTCTCAGTTCCTCGGGCTCACCTTCACCGAGGTGAACGGCCGATTCCGCTGCGTTGTCTCGGGCGACGCCCACATGGAGGCGGATCTCGACGTGACCCGTGAGGACCTGAACAGCGCGGTGCTCAACGTGAGAAGGGTCCTGCTCCGCGTCTCGCACGACACGGCGGCGCAGAATCGCATCGGCATGGATGGAGCGCGCACGGCTGAGGCGCTGCTCGAGCTCGCCGAGGCCGGCATCCTGCTGTTTCGCAAACTCTTCTACTTACGGCCTCAGAACACGGCTGCGCAGGCGATAGGCGACACCCTTGTCGAACTCCTGGCCGAAGCGGAAGGCAGCCGCCGGATCCAGTTCGCCATCCGTGGACTCGCGATCCCGTGGCATGCCCTCTATCTGGCCGCCACGCTGAAAGGCGAACCGAGATGGGACCGCTTCATCGGCTTTCGGCATGTCATTGAAGAAGTGATCCTCAATTCTCGGCGCACGCGCCCCGTGATCTCTGTCGAGGACGGACTGTCTGTGGGTCTGCACGTGGACCCACGGATCGATGAAGAGCAGGGTATTCCCGCGGTGGCGAATCAGGAGGGGTTCTGGCGCGCTGCGATGGACAGAGCGCCCGCGATCACGTTCGCCGAACGCACCAAGAACGACGAGCTGCGCTCGTCTCTCGGCGCAAGCTCAGGGGATCAGGTGCTCGCCTTCCTGTGTCATGCCGGACTGGGGACGACAGACGGCGGCGATCCCATCCCCGACGATTCGTGGTTGCAGCTTTCCGAGGATCCGGTGACGGTCGGGCAGCTGACGCTTTGGGACGACACGAGCTCGTCGTTCGAGCAGGGGCCCCTCGTCTTCTTGAACGCGTGTCAGTCGACCGCCGTCTCGCCGCAGTTCAGCGTGAACTTCGCCACCTACTTCCTCGATCGCGGCGCTCGCACCGTCATCGGCACCGAATGCGATATCGCCACCGTCTTCGCGGATGAGTTCGGCAGGGCGGTCTTCGGTGAGATCCTGCGCGGCGTCACCGTCGGTGCGGCGCTGCTCGCCGTGCGCACGCAGATGCTCGAGCGAGGCAATCCCCTCGGCCTGGCGTACGGCCTTCACGGCGCCAGCGGAACCCGGCTGATTCCCGGTCTCCTCGACGAGTGAGCAACGCGGAGGGAGTGGATCGTGGCGCAGGTCAGGGCAACAGCGGGCGGACGCGACGTCGAATACTGGCTCATCGAGTTCGACAAGCACGGCAATGAAGTGCTCGAGTCCGGGGGGCTCGGCAGCGAGGAGATGCTGGAGGCGCTTGGGCGCTCTACGGCCACCGACGTAGTCCTGCTCAGTCACGGGTGGAACAGCAGCTGGGAGGGCGCGCAGCACCAGTACACCGCGTGGGTCAGCGCGTTTCTGCGGGGCCGGCCGCGCGAGGATCCGCGACCGTTCCGCCCCTTCTTCGTCGGGGTCCACTGGCCGTCGCTCGCCTTCGCTCCGACGCGCATCGAGCGGGACACGATGAAAACACTGTCGGCCTCACGCGCGACGGCGCCCCCCGACAGTTCGGAGTCCCTGGACACCTCGGAGCCGGTCACGGTCGATGAGGCGATCGATGCGTACGCGCGGCTGCTCGGAGACACGACGGCGATCCGGGAAGCGTTGCGCAAAGTGCTCGTCGCCGAGGCCACGGGGACCCCGCTCGAGAGCTCCCCCGCTGGGCGCGAGGGGCTTCGCGAGCTGCAGGAGGCGACGTTCCTGGTGGAGCCGCCGCTACCGAGCGACGACGACGAAGACGTGGCGTTCGCCGAGGTCGTTTCGGGGTCGGTGCTGCCGGTACTCGGTGGGAACTCGCCGGCGAAACTCCTCGGGCTTCCCTTGGTGGCGCTCCGGCAGTTCTCCTTTTGGAAGATGAAGCAGCGGGCGTACACGATCGGGGCCGCCGGTGTCGCACCCCTCCTCAACGAGCTCCAGCGCGCTGCGGGCGAGAACGCCCGCGTCCACGTCGTGGGCCACAGCTTCGGGTGCATCGTCGTGGGCGGCGCGGTGCTGGCAGAAGGCAGAGGGCCAACGAAGGCTGTCGGCTCCGTACTTCTCGTGCAGGGGGCGCTGTCGCTGTGGGTCCTCGCTGATGACGCGTACGGCACGGGCAGGCGCGGCCGGTTCCGTCCGCTTCGCGATCGTCGGTTCGTCGACGGCCCGATCGTGACGTCGCAGAGCAGCTGGGACTACGCGCTCGCCCGCTTCTACCCGGCCGGTGTGCGTGCCGCCGTGTGGACGCCCGGAGGGCCGGATCACCTCGTGCTCGGCAACCGGAAGAAGGTGCCGAAATGGGGTGCGCTCGGCACGTTCGGTGCTCAGGGCGCTCGGACTCAGGACCTGCGCCTCCGCGATGTCTCCGATGACACGCACTTCGACCGGGGCGTCATCTACAACGTCGAGTGCGACGACGTGATCGACGACGTCGAGGGCGGCGGCTGGGGCGGTGCGCACAACGACATCGCGCACGCGTCGATCGGCCGATTGTGGTGGGCGACGGCGCTCTCCGCGACGTGAGCAAGACGCGGTCGGGGATCCGGCCCTGTCGAAGGAGGTGGACCGATGGCGCGAACTGTTGATGAATGGTGGATGCTGCGGCTCGACACGCAACGGGAGCGACACCGTATCGACGGTCGGGACGCCGACGCCGCAGCGCTGGCGCGGTCGCTGCTGCGGCTCGGGCCGGGCGAACCGGCCGAGGAGGCTCACCAGGTGCTGGTGGAAGCCTGGGACCGATTCCCCGACTCGGTCGCGATCGCGGAGCTGATGCTGTTCGCAGCCGGCCGGGAGGGAGACTCCGCTCAGCTCGAGGCGGCAACGCGGCGCCTTGGTCGGCTCGACCCGCATTCCGCGGTGCTCGCGGCTGCGCGGACGGCGGGTGAAGAGGCGGCTGAGGGCGCCGAACAGTGGTCGTGGCGCCGAGTCGAGGAGGCCTCGTCGGGTGATCCTCAGCGGGTCCGCGAGGCGCTCGAGGACCTCCGTGGGATCGCCGCCATGTACCCGCAGCGTTCGACATACCCGATCTGCCTCGCCTTCGCCCTCTTAGCGAGCGGAGAACGCGACGACGTTCTGGAGACTGCCCGCGCGGCGGCGGCGATCGAGGACGGGGGCTTCGAGGACGCCTACAACTTGGGGACGATCTTCCATTCGTGCGGCGAGGACGCGGAAGCCGAGGCGTATCTGCAGCTCGCCGTCCGTCGAGCGCCGACCGCCGAGCATGAGGAGCTTGCGCTCGATGCGCTCGCGAAGATGAGGGGAGCGGCCGATGCTCAATGACGCCGAAGTGCGCGGGCTTCTCGACCTGGAGACGCTGGCCGAGGTCGCCGACACGACTCGGCGGATGCGACTGCTTCCGCCGGACGTTGCGCGATCCCTTCGGGAGTGGGGCGCGCGCGAGGGGGCGTCTCGACCAGCAGAGGCCGCTCAGGCGGAGTTCCTCGCGCGCGTGTACGACGAGCTCTCCGTGAATGCGGCGTGGGAGCAGGACGAGGGTATCACCGCTGCCCAGAACGAGTTGTTGGCCGCCGTCTGGGCCGAGGGGGAGTGGCCGCTGGTCCTGGGTGCCCTGAAGCGATCGCGATCGCTCATCGACGACGACTTCATGCGGGTGGCCCTTTCGCGGCACACGGAGCGTGCGCGACTGGGGGTGGCGGACGAAGCCAGTGGCCTTGCGGCTGTCCTGGCGATCGGCGTCCTCGGCGACGCGTCCGCACGGGGCTGGGCGCACGTGGCCTATGCCCGCAGTCAAGAGGCTGCCCGTCCGGATCGCAGTATCAGGCACTTCGCGCTCGGGGTCGCTCGCATGCGAGAGACAGGTGACACCCAACTGGTGGAGATGGCGCTCGCCGCGCAGCGTTCCTTCGGCCAACGTCAGGGGTTGGGCGCGCTCGGCGACCTTGGTGACGAGCCCGACCTGGAACTCACATATGCCATGATTCCGCTGGCGGAGGAGCGCGCGAACAGCCTCAGAGATCAGGGAAAGCCGGCGGCCGCGGTCGAACTCTTCACGCGCATGGTTCCACTGTGTGAGGAGTTCGGCGACCACGAACGACTCCTCCGGATCCTGAACGTGCGAGCGCTCGCGTATGAGGATCTCGGCGACCTCGCGAGGGCCGAGGAGGACTATCGGGCGGCGATCGAGAGCTGTCGCCGAGTCGGCGACGCGGCGAGACTGTTCGAGATCGAGACGAACCTCGCCGCAAGCATGCTCAAGCGTGGCCGCGTCAGCGCGGGAATCAGCCTTTTCGCTCGGATCGCCGAGTCGTCATCGGGAAACGAGGTGCGGCTGGCGGCTGCCAAGAACAATCTCGCGCACGCCTACATGAGGCAGGACCGATGGGAGGATGCCGCCAGGGAGTACGCCGACGTGGAGCTCATGACGGCGCGTCCGGAGCAGTCGCGAAGTCGGATGATCGCTCTTGCCGGCCTGATTAGTGCGCTCGACAAGGCTGGCGATGACGCCGAAGCGGCAGCAGCGACAGATCGACTCTTCCGCCTCTTCGAGGAGACCCAGGATCTAGACGTTCTCTTCTCGTATCTCAATGCGCCGACCGTCGATCTCGCCGGCGAGTCACGCGCTCTCGCGCTCGAGGTTCTGCAGGAGCTTGTGGCACAAGGTGACGTCATGTTGGCGAGCTCGATGGCCATTCAGCTGGTCCGTGACCTGCGACGCACCGACGAGCACGAGAATGCGCTAGCAATCGCGGATTTCGTGCTTTCCGCCTTCGATTCGGTGCGCAGTGACATTGCGATCCTCATCCCGTTGGAGGTGGCGGCGGCCGAGATCGAGCGTCGGCTCGGCAATACGCGTGCCGCCGAAGATCGACTCCGCGCCGCGGTCACCGCCGTGGAGCATCGAATCGCCCGCGCGACGCGACTGCGCGACGCGGACTGGATCATGGACAGCGCCCGCGCCCTCTACCTGGGCCTGGCCGCGATCGCGTTGGAGCGTGGAGAACCCGCGCCGCTTCGCACCACTTTCGAGCTCGCCGATGCGTGCCTTCCTGTGACCTTGACGAGTGAGGAGCCGCCGGAGGGTGAGCCCATCGCGCGGGACTGGGTGAGCACGCAGGAGGTGCTCGATGCGCTGGGTTCGGCAGACACGCGCCTCACGCTGATCGAGTTCGCGCTCATCGACGACCGGCTGTGCGCCTTCGTCCTCGATGGAGAGCACGCCGAGCCGCGAGTTCGCGCGTTCGAGAGCACGCGGGAACAGCTGGCGGCGGCCGCAAGGGAGTTCTCGTTGCTCGTGAACGGAGACCCGGTCGCCTTCCCCGATGAGCCGTTCAGCATGCAGCGGCTTCTTGATGCGCCGCTGGTGGCGTTCGAAGGGGTGATGGCCGATCTCGGCGGGGTGTACGAGCTCGTCGGAACGGCGACCGAAGCGGTGTGCTTCGTGCCCACCCGTGAGATCGAAGGACTTCCGCTCCACGCCCTGAAGATTCCGACAGGTGAGCGACTCATCGAGACCGTCGGCGTCTTCTACAGCCCGAGCGCCGCCGGCTTCGCTCGGGGTCTCGAGCGCGAGCCGGCCAGGGCCCCGACGACCGTCGTCTGCGCCGCCGTCGCATCGCTCGAAGACCCCGAGCCCGATCTCATCGAGGGCGACGCGGCGCTGTTCGCACGCTTCAACGGTCAGGTCGAGACACGCTCGGGGCCGAGCGCGACGCCTGCCTGGGTGCGTCAGGCGATGGAGTCGGCGAACGTCGCGCACATCACCTGCCACGGGTATGTGGATGAGCAGGACCCCTTCGGATCAGCACTCCTCCTCGGAGACGGTGAGAGCCGCCCGACGCAGCACGTCGACGACATCTCTCCGCTTGCTCGCGGCGCGTTCGAGCTGACGGTCCGTCAGCTTCGGGATCGCGACCTGGTCTGCGACCTGGTGACCCTGCGAGCGTGCTCGACGGCGAGACGCGGCGCCGAGTCGTCCGGGGAGGAGATGTCAACGCTGAGCCGAGCGCTTCAGCTCGGCGGCTGTCGAACCGTGGTCACCGCTCTGTGGGATGTCGATCAACGGTCCTCGCTCGCACTCCTCGAGACCTTTTATCGCTATGCGCTCGGCGAAGAGCCCCTGCCGGCGTGGCAGGCCCTGGCCCGAGCGATGCGCCGACTCATCCATTCCCAGACGGACTGGTCGCATGTCTACTTCTGGGGACCGTTCGTCGTCTCGGGCGAATGGCGACCGTATCGCTCGGGATGACGCACCACCCGCCGTGACTTCGCCCACCTGAGGAATTCCTCCGATCCGGCCCCGACCCCCGCGCACCAGGCGTAGCGTGCGGACATGACGCCTTCACCCGCGATCACCACCGTCGGCGAGCTCCGCGCATCGGGCCACACCTATCGCCCGGTCCGCATCGAGATGCGGGAGAACCTCCTGAAGGCCCTCGCGAACGGCGACGATCCGTGGCCGGGCATCCACGGCTTCGACACCACCGTCATCCCGCAGCTCGAGCGTGCCATCCTCGCCGGCCACGACATCGTCCTCCTGGGCGAACGCGGTCAGGGCAAGACCCGGCTCCTCCGCAGCCTCAACGGGCTGCTCGACGAGTACAGCCCCGTCATCGAGGGGTCGGAACTCGGTGAGCATCCGTTCCACCCGATCGCCCCGGCATCCATCCGCCGCGCGAACGAACTCAAAGACGAGCTCCCGGTGAAATGGCGCCACCGCCGTGAGCGGTACGCCGAGAAGCTCGCCACGCCCGACACGTCGGTGGCCGATCTCATCGGAGACGTCGACCCGATCAAGGTCGCCGAGGGGCGCTCGCTCGGCGACCCCGAGACGATCCACTACGGGCTCGTGCCGCGCAGCAACGGGGGCATCGTCGCGATCAACGAGCTGCCCGACCTCGCCGAGCGCATCCAGGTGTCGCTGCTGAACGTCATGGAGGAGCGCGACATCCAGATCCGCGGATACGTGCTGCGCCTCGACCTCGACGTGCTCGTCGTCGCCACGGCCAACCCCGAGGACTACACCAACCGCGGCCGCATCATCACCCCGCTGCAGGACCGCTTCGGCGCCGAGATCCGCACGCACTACCCCCAGACGATCGACGAGGAGATCGCCGTCATCCGCCAGGAGGCCGACCTCGTCGCCGAGGTGCCGGCGCACCTTCTCGAGATCCTCGCGCGCTTCACGCGGAACCTTCGGGAATCGGATGCTGTGGACCAGCGCTCGGGCGTCTCCGCCAGGTTCGCGATCGCCGGCGCCGAGACGATCGCCGCCGCGGCCCTGCACCGCGCGACGCGCCAGCACGAGGAGGTCGCGGTGGCACGCCCGGTCGACCTCGAGACCGCGGTCGATGTGCTCGGCGGCAAGATCGAGTTCGAGACGGGGGAGGAGGGTCGCGAGCGGGCGATCCTCGAGCACCTTCTGCGGACCGCGGTCGCGGACACGGCGCGGGCGCATCTGCGCGGTGTGGATTCGCGTGCGCTGGCTGACGCCCTGCACACCGGCGCGACAGTGATGACGGGCGAGCAGGTGCCCGCGGCCGAGGTGCTGTCGGCGATGCCGGTGCTCGGCGAGTCGGACCTGTACGACCAGGTGGCCGCGCGGCTGGAGGCGGTGACGCCCGGTGAGCGGGCTGGTGCCCTGGAGCTCCTCCTCGAGTCCCTGTACCTCGAGAAGAAGATCGGCAAAGACAGTGCAGGCGGTGAGACCGTCTATGGCTAGGTACTCGGCGTCATCCCCCCGCTCGTTGAGCGAGCGCAGCGAGTCGAAACGCCCCGAACGCGGTCGCGACCGAGATCCGAGGCATCCGTAATGCCCCGCTCCTTCCACCGCGTCCCCGCGCACACCTCCCGCTACGGTCGCTACGCCGGCGGTGACCCGCTCGCGCCGCCCGTCCCGATCCAGTCGGCGCTCGAGGCGATCGGCCGAGAGGTCATGGAAGGAACCTCCGCCGAGCGCGCGATGCGCGAGTACCTGCGCCGTGGCGACCAGAACCGCCTCGGCCTCGACGAGCTCGCCCGGCGCGTCCGTGAACGTCGAGCCCAGCTCACGCAGCGCCACCGCCTCGACGGCACGCTCGAAGAGGTCCGGAGACTGCTCGACCACGCCGTCCTCGAAGAGCGAAAGCACCTCGTCCGCGACGTCAATCTCGACGACGACACCCGGGCCTTTTCCGAGATGCGGCTCGAGAACCTCCCCACCAGCACCGCCGCGGCCGTCAACGACCTCGCCGACTACGACTGGCAGAGCCCCACCGCGCGGGCTGACTACGACCGCATCCGCGAGCTGCTCGGCCGGGAGCTCTTGGATCAGCGCTTCGCCGGCATGAAGAACGCACTCGAGAACGCGACGGATGCTGACCGCCAGGCGATCCGCGACATGCTCAACGATCTGAACGACCTGCTCGAGAAGCGCCGGCTCGGCGAGGACACGCAGGAGGACTTCGACGAGTTCATGCAGCAGCACGGGGATCAGTTCCCCGAGAATCCGCAGAACCTCGACGAGCTGCTCGACACGCTCGCCGAGCGTTCCGCGGCAGCGCAGCGGATGCTCAACTCCATGACCCCCGAGCAGCGTGACGAGCTGCTGAGTCTCGCCGAGCAGGCGTTCGGCTCGCCGGACCTCATGCAGTCGCTGTCGCGTCTCGACGACAACCTGCGGTCGCTTCGGCCCGGCGAGGACTGGTCGGGGTCGGCATCCTTCTCCGGTGATCAGCCGACGGGTCTCGGCGAGGCGACCGGCATCATGCAGGACCTCTCCGACCTCGATTCGCTGACCGATCAGCTGGGCCAGATGTATCCGGGCGCGCGCATGGACGACATCGATCTCGACGCGCTCGAACGGCTCATGGGCGAGGACGCCGCCGTCAGTGCGCGGACGCTGCGCGAGCTCGAGCAGGAGCTGAGGGACACCGGGATGCTGCAGCGCGCGTCCGACGGACAGCTCAGGCTGACCCCGCGGGCGATGCGCCAGCTGGGGCGCGCGTTGCTGCGCGACATCGCGACGCGGCAGTCCGGTCGCTCGGGGCGTCGCGAGACCCGCAACGTGGGTGCCGCCGGTGACCGCACCGGCTCGACGCGCGAGTGGGCGTTCGGCGACACCGAGCCGTGGGACATCCCGCGCACGGTGTCGAACGCGGTGCTGCGGACCGTGCTCGATGGGGGAGAGGTGTCGGCGGGCGTGCGGCTCGACACGCGGGATGTCGAGGTGGTCGAGACCGAGGAGCGCACGCAGGCGGCGGTCGCGCTGCTCGTGGACACATCGTTCTCGATGGCGATGGACGGCCGTTGGGTGCCGATGAAGCGCACGGCGCTCGCGCTGCACCACCTCATCTCGACGCGGTTCCGGGGCGACAAGCTGCAGCTGATCGCGTTCGCGCGTCACGCCGAAGTGATCGACATCGAGCAGCTCACCGCGAAGGACGCCGTGTGGGACAAGGGCACGAACCTGCAGCACGCGCTGCTGCTCGCGCAACGGCATTTCCGCAAGAACCCGACCGCGCAGCCGGTGCTGCTGATCGTGACCGACGGCGAGCCGACGTCGCACCTGCGCCCGGACGGGAGCGTGTTCTTCGCCTACCCGCCGGACTCGCGCACGGTGGCGGTCACGGTGCGCGAGCTCGACAACGTGCAGCGGATGGGCGCGCAGACGACGTTCTTCCGGCTGGGGGAGGACCCCGGGTTGGCCCGGTTCATCGACGCGCTGGCGCGGCGCGCGGGCGGGCATGTCGTTGCACCGGAGTTGGACGACCTCGGACGTGCGGTGGTCGACAGCTACCTCGGCGCACGGCACACGGGGCGCGGGACCCCGGAGGACTTCGGCGACATGCTCCACGGCAGATCGTGGTGGTGGTGAGGGGCCGACATGTCGGAGAGTGCGCAGGCCGCGGTGGTCGTGACGGTGTTCACACCGCGCCCGGACGCGAAGGACGAACTCATCGAGGCGCTGCGCGCGTACCTTCCTGAGGTGCATCGCGAGGAGGGCTGCCTTCTGTACGCCATCCACGACGCCGAGGACGCGACGATCGTGCTGATCGAGAAGTGGGCGTCGCGAGCGGACCTCGACCGCCACGACGAGAGCCCGGCGCTCGCCGAGCTGGACCGCACGGTCGCTCCGTTCCTCTCCGCGCCGACGAGGTGGACGACGATGACGCCGCTCCTGGCCGAGCTGGGACCCGCCGCCGCGCTCTGAGTGTTCGTCGGTGCCGTCACCGAGCTAGCACGCCGACCCCCATCGCCCTCTGGGGCGCGGGACTTTTGCGCTGATCTTGCGCTTCTTGCGGAAGCGCTCCTGGGTTCGAAAGATCCTTCGCGCGATCTTGCGGTACAGCTCACGCTTGCTCGGCGGGACGTTGCGGTGCGCGCCGAAGACTGGGGTCGTGCTCGAGGAGCGATCGGAAATCTCACCGACTGCCCACCCGCACCTCTCGCTCCTCACCAGACAAGTGGGCGCCGCCCGCGAAAGGACACTCCCATGAAGAAGATCGTCAAGGCCTCCATCGCCACCACCGCCGGTGTCGTCCTCCTGCTCGGCGGCGCGGGCACCTTCGCCACCTGGAACTCGTCGGCCACGGCGCAGGGCGCCTCGATCATGGCGGGCAACCTGGTCGTCGAGGCCTCGCAGGACGCGGGCACCTGGAGCGCCAACGGCTCGCCCATCTCCATCGACGACTACCGCGTCGTCCCCGGCGACGTCCTCACCTACACGAAGACCATGAGCGTCGGCGCCGAGGGCGACAGCCTGAGCGCGACGCTCGCCCTGACCGACTCGTCGATCGCTCCCGCCGACGTGACGAAGCCCGCTGACGTGGCTCTCGCGAGCTACCTCACCGACTCGGCCGTCCTCACCGCATCGGGCGCCGGCATCACCGGCACCGGCCCGACCTTCACCGTCACCCCGGCCGGTGACGTCGTCAGCCAGGACGTCACCGTCACGGTCACCATCGCCTTCCCGTACGGTGACGTCGCCGGCGGCAACAACGCCGCGATGAACGGTGCGGTCACGCTCGACGAGCTGACCGTCAGCCTCACGCAGAACACCAAGTAAGCCCCGGGGGCCCGTCTCCAACCGAGAGGCGGGTCTCCGGTTCCACGTCCGTTCACCCCCGAGAAGGAGCCGCGATGAGCCGCCGCACCCGCCGCCACGCCGCACGGCGCGACGCCCGCCGTGCGGCGGCTCCCCGCCGCCTGCTGCTCGGCGCGCTGGGCGCGGCGGGCGCGATCGTCCTCGGCGTGCTCGCCGGCGGCGGCACATTCGCCCTCTGGACCGTCGCCGCGCCGGCCGCCTCCGCCGTGACGCTGCAGGCGGGGTCCGCGGGTCTCACCTCCACGCCGCTCCCGCTCTCGGCAGCGAACCTCTATCCCGGCCGCACCGTGTACGCCGCAACCACTGTGAGCAACACCGGCACGACGCCGCTCGCTCTCACGATCGACCCGGTCACGAGCACCGCAGCGACCCCGTTCGCCACGGCGGTCGCCGTCACCGTGGGCAAGACCGCCTCGGCCGCGGACTGCACCGCCGGCCGCGTCCCCGCCACCGTCACGACCACCGTCGGCGCTGCGGGCTCCGACCTGCAGCTCACCCTCGCGCCCGGGGCCTCGCAGCTCTTCTGCGTGGGCGTCGGGCTGCCGCAGAACGCGCCGGCCGCCGCGGCCGGGGCCGCAGCATCCGTCCTCACGATCACCATCTCGGGAACGCAGGTGCGCCGATGACCCGCCGTCGCCTGCTCGGCCCGATCGCCGCGCTCGTCACTCTTGCGGTGCTCGGCAGCGCCGGCGGCGCGACCGCCGCGTGGATCGCGAGCACGTCGGTGGCAGCATCCGTCTCGTCCGCAGCCCTCGCCACCACGGCGCAGCTGACGAGCGGCCTCGACGCGAACCACCGTTCCGGCACGGCCGCGCCGGCCACCGCGGGCCAGCTGACGATCGCCAACACCGGCGGCGCTCCGCTGTCGTACACGCTCGCCACGCAGCTCGCCGCCGACAGCAGCAGCGCGCTCGCCGCGAAGATCACGCTCCGCTTGTGGTCGGGCAGCGCGTGCGGCACGACCGCGCCGAGCGGCGCCGTGAGCACGACCCTCGCCGACACCGCTCCCGCTCTGCCGACCGCGGCACGCGCCCTCGCGCCGGGCGCATCCGTGGTGGTGTGCGTGTCGACCCAGATCAACGGGCAGACGGATGCCTCCTTCTCTGGGCAGTCCGTCACCGCGGCGTTCCGGGTGACCGGCGCGGTCGGAACGAACTGGACCACGCCTGCGACCACCGCCGCGTTCACCCAGTCCGTCTCGGGACTCGGCCCGGCCGGCGCTCCGACCTGCACGCAGGCGCCGCCGCACGGCGTGCAGCTGAGCTGGACGGCCCCCACGAACCGTGCGGCCGGCGCGACACTGCAGTATCGCGTGGTCGACAAGTCCAACACCGTCGTCAAAGAGGTCTCCAGCAGCGCCGCAACGGTCTCCGTGACCCTGGGTGGAACGGACATCCGCGCAGACGGCGTTCACGAGCTGCGCATCGTCGCCAGCGAGACGACCGGGTCGACGACCACCTCGTCCGACAGCGCAACCCTCACCGTGCGGCGGACCGCCGTCGGAAACTCCAACGTCAAGTACGAATGCGTGATCCCATGACCATCTCCACCACCGCGTCGACGTCCACCCTTCCGACGCTCCGCGCCGCCGAGTCGTCTCGCCGGGCCCTCCGCGCCGATGCCCGCCGCCGTGACGAGGGGCAGAGCCTGCTGCACTACCTCGCCGTTTCGATCAGCGCGTCCATCCTCGTTCTGCTGCTCGGGGTCGCGGTCGCCGTGGTCGGCCTGCCTGTCGTCGTCGGCGGCACCGCGATGACGGTGCTCACGCAGTCGATGGAGCCGGGCCTGCCGCCGGGAACGCTCGTGGTCATCCGCCCGACGCCGGTGGACGAGATCCGAGTCGGCGACGTCGTCACCTACCAGATCAGCTCGGGCGAAGCCGCCGTGGTGAGCCACCGCGTGGTGTCGAAGACGTATGCCGACGGCGAGCTGACGTTCATCACGAAGGGCGACAACAACGACACCGTCGATCCCGCGCCGGTGCGTCCTGTGCAGGTCCGAGGCACCCTCTGGTACAGCCTGCCGCTGCTCGGCTGGGTGAACAGCCTGCTGAACGGCGCGAACCGCACCATCGTCCTCGCGGTGGTCGCCGGCGGCCTCTTCCTCTACGCCGCGGTGTCGGTCGGTGGGGCCGTGCGGGATCGACGGAAGAAGACGGATGCTGCCGCCGCCGTTGCAGATCAGGCCGAGGCGCCGAGCGTGTCGCGGCGGCGGAGCCGGTAGGCGCGCTCTCGCCGCGGAGCGCGGCGACGGCACCTGTGCGAGCCCCGAGCGTCGGTCGTATCGGCCTGAGTTCGCGATGGTGCCGCGGGCTCCTCAGAGCGAGGAGCCCGCGCCGTTCGTCAACCGGACGCGCCCTTGCGTGGCTTGATGAACGATCGTGACTCCTGGCTCGCGCGCTTCTCGGCGCGTTTCTCCTTCGGTGACGACTGGGCGACCTTCTTCGTGTCGCGTGCTCGCGGTGATCGGCCTGACATGCGGACTCGCTTCCCCTGGTTGGCTGGCGGGTGAACCCACGACCATAGCCGTCTTCCTGGGAAAGTCAACTCGAGTCCGCTCGCGCAGAAAAAACCGCTGACTTGCCTTTTTCTGGAAGCGGGCTATGGTGATGGCCATGACCCCGATGGCCCACCCTCACCGCATGGAGCGTCTCGCCGACGCCTCCGTGGTGACGGCAGTGGCTGACATCGCGGGCGCCCGTCACGAGGTGCTGCCGCCCCGGCGGCGCGATGCGGATGGTCTGTCCGTGCAGCCCACCCGTCGCGTCGCGCCCCCGTGATGACCGATCCGAACGATCGGTCCAACTGGACAACCCGCGCGCCGCACCTGCGGCGCTTTTTTGTACCCCCGAGGAGCATCAATGCCCATCGAAACCACCGAACCCGTCCCGCTCGCCGGCGTGCAGCGCGAGCTCGAGCGGCAGCTCGACGAGCGGCTCGCCGTCCTCCAGGAGCTCGAGCCGTTCGCTCTGCCGAGCGTCGATCCCGTCGCCTACCAGTCGGCGGCGTCCCACCGGATCGCGATCGAGCAGATCACCGCGGCGCTCAATCGCATCAGCCAGGGCACGTACGGCCGTTGCACCCGGTGCGGAGGTCAGATCGCACCCGCACGGCTCGAGGTCCTCCCGTACGCGGCCGCCTGCATCGAATGTCAGAGCCATGCCGAAGCCGCGTAACCGCAAGCCCTTCGCCATCCCGTCCGTCCCGCCGGTCGCTGTCGCCGGGGACGCCGGCGCGGCGGCATCCTTCCCCGCCCGGGTTCTTGTTCGAGCAGGCGCACTCCTGCGTCCGCGCGGGGACCGTCTCGTTGTGCATCGTCGACTCGTCGATCGTCCCTCCGAGACGCCGCGAGCCCAGGCGGTTGCTCCGGGCGCTGCGCACGACGGCCCCGCGAGCACCTTCCACGGCGCCACTGCGCGTTTCGTCGCTCTCGGCTGAACCCCTCCGGCCGCTGCGAACGAACAGCTGCGGTTCGGAAAGCGGTGGCGGGGATGACGGATGCCTCGTCCCCGGCGGCTCCCGTCACTAACCTTGCGGCGTGACCACACGCGACGACAGCGGCATCGAGGAGGTGCGTGCGCTCCTCGGTTCGAAGCCGCGGCCGGTGGGGTGGGCAGAACGCCGAGCGCGCATCGTCGAGGTCGGGTCGGCCTGGCCCGTCGCCGAGGACATCGCGTTCACGCCGACGAACGCCGGTGGCGTTCCCGCCGAATGGTCGCGAGCTCCCGGAGCTGACACCTCCCGCGCCCTGCTCTTCCTCCATGGCGGCGGGTACTGCTCCGGGTCGATCGCGAGCCACCGCACGATGGCGGCCGAGGCGGGCCGCGCGGCGAGTATCCGCACCCTCGCACTGGAGTACCGCCTCGCGCCGGAGCATCCGTTCCCCGCCTCGCTCGAGGACGCGCTCGCGGCGTGGGACTGGCTCATCGCCACGGGGATCGCGCCGAATCGGATCGTCGTGGGCGGCGACAGCGCCGGCGGAGGACTGAGCCTCGCGCTGTGGCAGGAGCTGCGCCGTGCCGGACGCGAGGGGCCGGCGTGCGTGTGGCTGGTGTCGCCGTGGACCGACCTGACGATGTCCGGCGCGTCCGTGGACGACAACGACGCCATCGATCCGCTGCTGCACCGGTCGTACCTGGAAGAGCTCGCCGCGGCATATGTGCCGCCCGGCCTGACGCGCGATGACCCGCGGGTCTCACCGCTGTTCGCCGACCTGACAGGCCTGCCGCCGACGCTCGTCCAGGTCGGAGCCGACGAGACGCTGCTCGACGACTCCCTGCGCCTGGTGCGAGCCGCCGCTCGCGCCGAGGCGGATGTGCGCCTGCACGTGCTGCCGCACATGATCCACGCCTTCCCGCTGTGGAACGCCGTGCTCCCCGCGGCGCGCGCCGCACTCGCCGAGTTCGGCGACTTCGCCCGTCGGCACCTCGGCTGAGTTCCGGACGGGTGGCACGAGCGTGCCCGGCGTTCCATCATGGTGACGTAGGCGCGGCTGGGAGCGCTCAGACCCTCCGCGGCTTCGCCCTGCATCCGGCAAGGGCTGTCGAAGGTCGCCCGCAGGCCTGTCGGCACACCTTCGATGGCGGAGGGAGCCAGTGATGAACAGAACCGGATGCCGCGTGCCCGGCGCCGTTGTGATCGCGGCGTCGGTCCTCGCGCTGTCGGGATGCTCGATGATGATCCTCGCCGACTGATGCTAGCCCTCGAGTAGCGCGGCGAGCGCGGCCAGGTCGTGCTCCAGGCTGTGCTGAACCTCGTCGGACATTCTCGTTGCCAGTTGCGCTTCGGCTGGCCCGTCGAGCCATGCACACAGTGTGACCTCGGTGCCGTCGAGCCCTTCGACGGCCTCGTGGTGCACGGTCAACTCCGCCCCATCGAGCTCGGTGGTGTCGGCATAGACAAAGCCCGGCCCCACCGTCGTGATGCGGAACGGCGCCTCTTGGCCACCGACCGCCTTCAGGACTCCGCGGGCGCCCACGCCGAAGGGTTCTGACAGCTTGAAGTACTCCATGCTCGCCGCCCACTCAGGGTGCGTTTCGATCGCGCACCAGCGCTCGAAGAACAGCGAGGCCGAGGCACGAGACGTGCGGCGGGTTCGGGCGATCTCGATCACGAACCGACGCTAGCGCCGATCCCCGACAGTGAGGCGGCTGAGCGCTTTGGCCGCTCTGATCCGGTCGTCGGTGTCGGTAGACCGTGGCTCAGCGTCGCTGGGGATGCTGGGGCAGATGACATGCGGTCAAGTGGCCGGCGCGGCAGCGGGAGTCAGCACGATGAGCGGACTGTGCGCGATCATCTCGTCGACATCGTCTCGGCGCCATCGGCGTGCGGCGGCCTCGATGAGCGGCCGAGCTTCGTGGGGATCGGTGATGACCCGCGCCGTGGCAGGAACGTCGGCCTCGATGCCCTTCTTCAAATGCACGATGACGTTGGGGTCTGCGGTGATGTTGTGTATCCAGTCCCGTGTGCGGTCTCGACGCGGCATCCCGGTGATGAACAGCACGCCGTCCTCATCGTGCAGGAAGATCTCGATGCGGCGAGGTAACCCGCTACGGCGACCGGTCGTCGTCAAGTCGATGAGCTGACTTCGGTGCAGGGCTGTGCTGACGTCGTTGTTCACACCTGTTCAAGCAATCTCGCTGCTGCACCCATTCCCCACGATCGGTGGGACATTCCGGGCGCAACATTGATGGCCGGGGACCCCTTCGCGACCTACGCGACCGGACCAGCATCTACAGGCGAGATCCGAGTGGGCGACGCAAGGGAACGGCCCTCTCACCCCACATTGAGAGGGCCGCCGCCGACGTCGGGTCGTCGGCTATCCCCCCTTGCGAAGGAGGAGCCTGTGAAAGCAAGGACCCGTCGATTCGACGGCCTCGCCTACCGGATCCCCTCCCCACCGTCACGATGACTCGCCCGCCCGGCGTACGAGTAACCCCTTGACGCAGGGCATCCTCAAGCACTAACGAGCTCGTCAGCCGGATGTCGAGGATGCCGGCCGGAGTTGCGCATCGGACTTCAAGTTGGACCGGGTCCTCTCGCGGCTCGAACATGATCGTCCACTCGGGCTCGTCCAGCGAGCGCGGCGGGGTAACCTTGGGCCAGTTTCGGGAAGGGGGCGACGGTGCCCAGCAGCATCGGGCCGCTCGACATCACCTTCACCGCCACTCTCGGTCGAGTGCGGGAAGGCGACACGTGGATATGCGTGCAGTTGCCAGACTCGGCCACGATCTTCGGCACCCGTGGACTCGTCAAGGTGTCGGGAACCGCCGACGGTCACCCGTTTGACGGAGCGTTCATGGCCCTGGGAGACGGAACCCACAAGCTCCCCATCTCCGCCGCGATCCGCCGCGCGATCGACAAGAACGAAGGCGACGAAGTCACCATCCACCTCACCCACCGAGGCAGCTAGACCGACCGGAAGGCGGTTTTGGACCGTGCAGGTCCGCGTACCGAATCAGGGGCATCAGCCCGCTGACCTGAATCAACGAGTCACACGAGTTCCACTCCGTGCCTCAGCCCGGGCCGTTTGGATGGATCAGGTCGTACGCGTGAGAAACCCTTTTGGGGACGACCATGCGCCAGGCGTCCACGACGAGCTCGCGAGCCTCGGTCGGGTCGAGCGAGGCCAGATCCGCCTCGACCCAGTTGAAGCGCATGTCTGATTCCGACGGCATCTGGAACTTGCGGGGGTTGCCGCCGACAAGCGCCGCCCGCTCCTCCTTCGGGAAGGCGAAACCCATCACCGTCTCATCGAGGGAGAAGGCCACGTAGACCAGCTGCCCCACGCGAAACTTCAATCGCCCCCGCACGTGCACCTGGTACGAGCGCTCCAATTCGCCGCCCAGCGCCCGAACATCCTCGACGACAGCCACCTCAGACCCCGTCCGCTCCTCACCAGACAACATGCGGTTCGCACGCTGTCGAGGACGACATCTTGCTGTCGATGCTCGTCATGCGCAACGTGACACGACGACATGCGAGATCGGCCGCCGCGTCCTTCGCCTCGGCGACCGATCGCCGGTCCGCCGGCGCGCAGGTCTGCTCGCACGTGGTGAGTAGGCTGACCGCGTGGCTGCCCCTGCAACTGTGAAGCCCGATCGCGGCTCGCCCGGCACGCGAGGAGCCTTCTGGATCCCGGCGTCGCTTGGCGTCATCGCTTCGGTCCTCGCGTGGGTCTGGTACGGATTCGCTCAATACGAGGCGCAGACGGAACAGCCCAAGGCGCTATCCGCCGGCACGACCATGGCGGGATTCGCGGAGGCCATCGGGGGCGTGCCGCTCGTCCTTGCCCACCTGATCGGCCTCATCCTGCTCCTGGTACTGGGATGGTGGAGTTATGGCAAGCGCGGCATCGCCTTGGCGATCGTCGCGGTGATTGTGGCTTCCGGGGTGGGGATCATCGTCGCGCAGTTCCTCTGGGGTGGGGAGTTGTTCCAACTCGGGATCGACAACAACACCTACATTCCGTAGCAGGAGATCGCGGGGCTGCCGCCGGATGTCGCGTCGCGCGGCTGTACGGCCCGATGCCGGTCGCTGAGCGTTCGCGGCGAGGGTTCGAGCTGGTACCTGGTGCTGAGAGCGGGTTCATGGAGACGGCGGCTTCTCCATGCAGACGAGGCGCGGGCGTTCGTCCCACGTCGGCACAGCCACGAACCCTCGGCTGAGGTAGAGCCCGATCGCCTCCTCTCGCCAATCCCAGACAGTCAGCCGTACCGGGAGAGTGTTCACGCCGCCGCATGCCGCATCGAGTAGCGCTGATCCGACGCGGTTCCCGCGAGCGCGGGGATCGACCCAGAGCCGCTTGACCTCGAGGCCATCTTGCGACTGCTGCACGACAACTACACCAACGCTCGAGCCGGCGAGCTCCGCGAGAGCCACCCGCGCGTTCTCGTATGCTCGCGCGGGGTCTTCCACCTCCTCGACATAGCGTCGGGGCAGGTGCGAACCAGAGAAGCCCGTGGCGAACCGTTGTGCCTTCTCATGCTCGGTCTGCAGAAGGTACTCCTTCACGAGACGACCGACCACCATTGCGTCAACGCCGGCCAGATCTGCATCCCGAACATGTACCTTCGGCCCGGTCTCCACCGCCCCATCCTCCCACTGCCCTGGGGCCGCCCCCCGGGTGGGTCCCTCAGTGCTCGCGAAGGTCGCGAGATCTTCGGCCAACAACCCGACCGGCGAGAAAGGCGAGCGCGACCATCCCCACCGCGAAGATGACCCATCCCGCGACAGCAATGCGCGAAAGGATGACTGCGGACCCGCCAGGGGAAAAGGTTGCGGCGGCCAGAGGCTGGTAGGCGAACCAACCGAAGGAGGCGACCCCCATCGGTGTGAACATTCCGATCACGATCGTGATGGCACCTGCGACGGCGACCAGCGCCGCACCTCCCCAGAGGAGCACCGCTTGACTACTTCTACGCGCCACTCCTCGACACTAACCGCGGGTGGAGCGGAAACCGACGGCAGCCGCGACGCTGAGGGGCGGGCGATCCCAGTGGCTTTCAACGGCATGCGGTTCTCCCGGATTAGACGCGACGGCGGGAGTCGAACCCGCAACGCTCCCGGGTATGAACCGGTGCCCGGGACCGCCCGGATCGCCGCGATGACCCCACGCTAGACGCCGCGTGCATGGATCGCCTGCGAGTGTCGGAGCGTGTCGGGCGATGACGAGATGTGACGCGACCCGAGCACTTCGGCAACTCGCGGCGGAGGCATCCCTCAGTGCCCGTCGTGGGTGACGATGGGGAGCACGGTGCCGTCGGCGTCCAGGAGCGCGGCGCCCTGGCAGACGCCGAGCGCGGGTACGACGACGAGAGTGACCAGCGCGGCCGCCCCGACCAAACCCCACAGGCCCGACCGCGGGGACGGATGCCGTGTGCCGTGCACGATCCCGCAGGCGACGGCGACTCCCAGCGCCAGCAGCAGTGCCACCGCGAGGATGCTCGCTCGTCCCGGCGCGGTCGCGAGCAACGCCACCGCAGCCCCCATCCCGACGAACAGGGCGGCGACGGCGACCCGCGGGGTCGGCGTGCGGTTGAGGTAGAGACTCGTCGCGCCCCACGCCAGGGCGCCCAGTCCCACAGCAACCGACAGCGCCCCGAGCGCCCGCGAGAGCGTGTCTGCCTGCACCGCGACGATCGCCGCGGCGCCGAGTCCGACCGCGACGAGTCCGAAGCCCCACGCGCCGACCGGCACCCACGACGGGGCGCGGCTGACGCGCCCCGTCGTGGACCCCCAAAGCGTGGTCACGCCGTCGCGACCCGCGGGGACCGCTCGGCGGCCAGGCCCACGCCGAGCAGCACGATGGCACTGGCGAGGTGCAGGAAGTGGTCGGGCGCGTTCAGCGCGAGGATGTTGGCCGGCGTGCCGACGAGGAAGAAGCCGACGACACCCAGCAGCAGGTACGCGGCGCCGACCGTGATGTTCGTGATCTTGGCGGGGCGCGCACCGGCGATGCCGGAGATCAGCAGCGCGGCTCCGATGAGCAGGTGCGCGACGTTGTGCAGCGGGTTGACCTCGAAGATGCCCAGGAGCAGCCCGCCCTCGGTCGCGATGAAGCTGATGGGACCGGTGACGAAGAACCCCAGAAGGCCGACGAGCAGATAGACGGCGCCGAAGACCGTGGCGACGATGCGATTCGGTGACGAGCCCATGAGAGACCTCTCTTTCCCAGCGGCGATCTGCCGTGCTGTGAGGGTTGTTCGGGGCGGGCGGGGAAACGGATGGGATGCCGCGGGGCGGAGTTGCTCGTCGGTTCGGGGCGTTTCGTCTCGCTCGTTCCTCGCTCGCTCAACGACCGGGGGTCGAGCGAGGCGGGCCGGAGAAGAGAAGGGGCTTGTCGGCCCGTCCGGGTACGCTGGCCCGGACATGGGGGAGAGCGTGAAGCTGGCGGGGGAGCCTCGACGGCTGTCGAACTACGGCGAGGGCACCGACCTGCTCGTGGCGCTCACCGAAGCCATCGCCGGCGCCCGCGAGCGCGTGTGGGTCAAGGTGCCGTGGTGGGATGCCTCGCCCGTCGCGCGCCGCCTCCTGGACGCGCTGCTCGCCGCCCACCAAAGGGGTGCCGACGTCAAGGTGCTGTTGCGACCCGAGGCCTCGAACGACGCGGTCATCCGCGAACTTCGCAGCGCCGAGATCGCCCTCATCCCGGTGCGGTACATCCACGAGAAGGAAGTCCTCGCCGACGGCGTCGCGATCACGCACTCCATGAACTTCACGGCCGCCGAGATCGGCCGCAACCAGAACTCCGGGTTCCTCCACACCGACCCTGCGATGGTCGAGGCCGTCGAGCTCGGCTTCACCTCGCTCATCGACAATGCGAACGCGGCCGCACACGGCGACGAGGCGTGGACCGCAGCATCCACTCTCATCCCACCCGCGCTGCAGAAGTACCTCGACAGGTTCGACCGGCTCAACCCGCTGCAGTCGAAGGCGGTGCCGGCGGTGCTGTCGACGAGCGGGCACGTGATGGTCGTCGCGCCGACGAGCTCGGGCAAGACGCTGATCGGCGAGGTCGCGGCGCTGCGGTCCATCGTGTCGGACGGCAAGCCGGCGGTGTGGCTGCTGCCCGCCCGCGCGCTCGCCGCGGAGGTCGCCGAGATCGCTCGGCGGTGGAACGCGCACGGCATCCGCACCATCGAGCTGACCGGCGAGACGAACATGTCGAGCGACGCGGTGCGGCAGGCGCAGCTGTGGGTGGCGACCACCGAGAAGTTCGAGGCGCTGTACCGGCGCGCGTCGCTGAAGGACGTCATCGGACGGATCGGATGCCTCATCATCGACGAAGTCCACCTCGTGGGCGACCCGACTCGAGGTGCCACGCTCGAGTCGCTCATCGCACGGCTGCGCGTCGCCGAGGGGCGCACGCGGATCGTCGCGCTGTCGGCGACCGTGTCGAACGCGGAGGAACTGGCGGCGTGGTTCCACGCCGACCTCGTGCGCTCGGCCTGGCGGCCGACGGTGCTGACGACGCAGCTCGTTCCGTACGACGCGCCGACCCAGGGCAAGCGCGAGCAGTACGAGTCCGCGAAGGACGAGATGGTCGTGCCGCTGCTGCGGAGCCTGGTCGGTGACCTCGACACGGCCGGAGACAAGTCACCGGGATCCAGCGCGGTCGTGTTCTGCGGCAGCAAGGCGGCCGTGCTACGCACCGCAGCGCGCGCGGCCGGGGTGCCCCATTTCGGCGTCGAGCTCGACGCGCTCGTGGAGGCGTGCTTTCGCCGGGATGTCGGCATCCACTTCCGTGATGCGCCCCGCGCGAATCGGGCGCTGGAGGCGTTCCGATCACGGCAGCTGCGCGTGCTCGTCGCCACGTCGGGGCTGTCGACGGGCGTGAACACGCCCGCGAAGTTCGTGATCATCCGTGACCTCGAACTCGGGATGACGCCGCTCGAGGTGAGCCAGGCCCAGCAGATGTTCGGGCGGGCCGGGCGCGCGGGGCAGGAGCCCGAAGGCTTCGGATTCATGCTGGTGCCGCGCACCGAAGAGGGCGGGTGGAAGCTCAAGCTCAGCGATGGATACGCGGCGAACAGTCGCATCACCGCAGCGTTGGGCGACGCGGTTCTCGCGGAGCTGCTGCTCGGGTCGGTGGTCGATCGCGAGACCGCGCGGACGTGGTTCGCGCAGACGCTCGCGTTCGCGCAGAACCGGTCGGCGGTCGACCTCGACGCGGTGGTCGACGAGCTGCTGCAGCGCGGGTTCGCGACCGAGGTCGACGGGCGGTTCGCTCCGACGGAGATCGGCGTGCTGACCTCGCGGCTCATGATCGACACGAACTCCGCAGGTTTGCTGCTGGTGGCGCTGAAGTCGCTGCCGGTTCCGGCGACGGCCGACGAAGCTGAGGAGTTGGTGCTGCAGACGGTCGCGACCGCCGTCGCGTCGCTGCGCGAGCGGCCCGTCAACGAGCGCACGTACACCGACTACGTCGACGAGCTGCTGCGAGGCTGGTCGCCGCGGGTCGTCGCCCGCGCCGGCGAGTGGTTCGGCGCGCGCGTCTGCATGGCGGCCGCACAGCTCGTGCTGCGCGCGCCCGCCCGCACCCGCGAGAATCCGCCGGTGGGCGTGTCGATGGCCGAGCTCCGGCGCGCGGCGGAGGACATGCCTCGCTACCTCGCATGGGTCGCAGCGCTCGGCTACGCCGACGCCTCCACCTGGGCACCCGCCGTCGCCGGCGACCTCGCCCGGCGGCTGACGTGGTGGCACCTTTCGCCGCACCCGGAACGCGGGTCGGGTCGGCTGCTCTGGATGCTGGAACGGATGCTGCAGCCCCAGCACCACCGCGAGCACCTGCCTCCGCTCTGGCGACGGGCGCGGGCGGCGGGGTTCGCATCGCCCGACGGGATCAACGCGCGGCCGCGCGGGGTGGACGTGTCGGCGGAGGGGTTCGCGGAGATCGTGGGGGCGCGGGCGGACTTCGAAGTTGCACCGCTGGTGGATCTCGAGCTGACGTATCGCACGCCGAACACGCAGGCGAGGGTCACGGCGCTGAGCAACACTGGCGCGGCGCGGGCGGTGGCGACATCGCGACCGGCGGCCGGGCCGATCGACCTGGTGCTGCCGGCGCGGTCGGCGGGGAAGGTCGCGGCGGACGTGTTCCTCTACACGCGCGACGGGGACTTCGGGTACGCGAATGTCGTGGGGGAGGTTCCCGAGGGAGTCGGGTCGGGCACGCCGGTCGAGGAGGCTGCGCGGCTGCTGGGCGACTTGCCCGAAGTTCATTCGGTGCTGAGCCACGCGCGCGGGGTGCGGCGATTGTTTCAGGGCGAGCGGAAACGGCTGCTCGGCAGCATCCGTCCGCTCATCGCCGCTGACCCTCGGCTCTGGCCGATCGCGGTCGCGTTGTCGGAGCAGCACCATGAGCCCGACGCGGCGGTGGTCGCTCTGCGGACCAACCTGAGGGCGCTGCTGCGGCGCTCGGACCGCACCGACCTCCGGTCGCCGCACGCGGTGCTGCGCTCGCGCGAGGCGTCGGAGGCGGAGGTGCAGGTGACCCTCGCGGCGCTGCTCGCTTCGCTGCAGCTGGAGGTCGGCGTCGCGACGGCCGACGGGCACCCGCTCGCGGTGGTTCAGGTGGGGGAGCGATGGGCGCTCGCCGGGCCGTTGCACGCGCAGCCGGGGCGGATCGAGCCGCTGATCCCGGCGGTGCTCCCGCGGCAGATCGAGACGGTGGCGACGCCTGTGGCTTCGGCGGCGATGGTGGCCGAGCCGCGGTGCGGGTGGATGGCGGAGTTCGTGCTGTGACGCCGGGTTGCTCGTAGGTTCGGGGCGTTTCGTCTCGCTCGTTCCTCGCTCGCTCAACGAGCGGGGGGCAGGGCTTGACCACCGGTCGTTGAGCGAAAGGGCGCTCTGGCGCCCGAAGTCGAAACGCGTGGGGGTTGCGGTCTGCGCCCGGGGCCGGGGCGTCCCGACCCGCTCGCTCAGCGACCGGAAGGGGGTGCATCCGAAGTCGCCGTTCGACAGGAATCACTCTTGAGAGGCGCCCTGCCGTACGCGCCACCACACGGCTAGCGTGGTCGCGACCCAGTCGTGTGCGCAGGCGATGGAGCCGGAGCAGCAGAGGGAACACGTGGACGACGAGGAAGAGCGCGAGCTGTGCGGCCGCTTCGCCGCCGGTGACGAGCGCGCCCTCGAGCAGATCTACCGGCGCTGGTCGCCCATCGTGTTCACCCTTGCGCTGCGGGTTCTCGGCGACAGGGGTGATGCCGAAGACGTGACGCAGAAGACCTTCGTCTCGGCCTGGACCTCACGCGCGTCGTACGACCCGGCCAAGGGGCGACTGTCGACGTGGCTCGTCACGATCACCCGCCGCCGCATCGCCGACACCCTCGACGCGCGCCGGCGCGTGCGCGAGCTGCACGAGAAGCTGCGGCGGTTCGCGATGAGCGACGAGCCCATGTCGTCCGAGATCGATCTCGGGGACCGGCTGCTGCTCGCCGACGAGATCGACCGCCTCGAGCCCGATGCGCAGCGCGTGGTGCGGCTGGCGTTCTACGACGACCTCACCCACCAGCAGATCGCCACGCGCCTCGACATGCCGCTGGGTACCGTGAAGAGCCACATCCGCCGAAGTCTCACCCGTCTGCGCGACCGATTGGAGGTGCCTCATGTCGCATCTTGATCCCGAGCGCCTCGCGCTGGTCGCCGTCGGAGAAGCGCTGACGGATGCTGAGCAGCAGCACCTCGCGACGTGCGACGCCTGCTCGCTCGAGCTGGCAGAGCTCGAGCACACGGTCGCGGTCGGCCGCTCCACCGTCACGCTGGGCGAGCTCGAAACGCCGCCGGAGCGGGTCTGGGACCGCATCCTCGATGAGGTCCGGTCGCAGCCGGAGGCCGCAGCATCCGGGATCCCCATCGATGTCCCGGTCGTCTCTTCACCGGCCGTCGCGGAGAACCAGCCGGATCAGCGCCGCACGCGTGGGCGGGGACGGATGCTGTTCGCCCTGGCCGCGAGCATCGCGGTGGTGCTGGCGATCGCCGGGGTGTGGACCTTCGTCCGCACGCAGCAGCCGGTGGAGATCGCGTCGGCGACCCTGGACGCCTTCCCGGATCACCCCGACGCGGTCGGGACGGCCGAGGTGATCGAGCTGTCGGACGGGGAGCGCACCCTCACGGTGAGCATCGACGATTTCGACGAGAGCGACGGGTTCCGCGAGGTCTGGCTGATCACCGCAGATGCGTCCGACCTCGTGAGCCTCGGCGAGCTGGACGGGAAGAAGGGGACGTTCGTCGTACCGGCCGACGTCGACCTGCGCGACTTCGTGCTCGTCGACGTCTCTCAGGAGCCGCGCGACGGCAACCCCGCCCACTCCGGCGACTCGATCGTGCGCGGGCAGCTCGAGTTCAGCTGACGCCGCGGGGTGGCCTCGTCCGCCCTCGGCCGACCAAGGGTCGAGAGTCGAGAACGAAGTCTCGGCCGCTGCATCCGTCCCCGCGACTTCGAGCGAATACCTCTACGGCACCCTCCGTTCGGACCGTGCCGGGCATCGCATCGAAGGAGATCGGAACCATGAAGAAGTCTCGCCTGGCCGTCGCGGCGGTCGCCGCCCTGGCGCTCGTCCTCACGGCCACCCCCGCGCAGGCCCACGGATGGGGTGGCGGAGCACCCTCCGGCACGATCGTCGACGTCGCGGTCGTCGCATCCGGCGGCGGCACTCCCGACGACAACCCGTGGGACTACGACATCCTCGTCCAGGCGGTCGTGGCAACCGGGCTCACCGGGGCGCTCGCCGACACGAGCCAGACCTACACGGTGTTCGCGCCGAACGACCGCGCGTTCCTGCGGCTCGTGACCGACCTCACCGGCACCGAGCCGGCGAGCGAGGCCGACGCGCTGGCGGCCATCACCTCGACCTTCACCGCCCAGCAGATCTCGAACATCCTGCTGTACCACGTGGTCGCCGGCCAGAAGCTCGGGTTCGTGAAGGTCATCACGGCCGGCTCGCTCACCATGGCCAACGGCGGCGTCGTCGAGCCGCGCGGCGTCAAGCTCCGCGACGAGACGACGGCGCTCCGCGACCCCAAGCTCGTTCCCTGGGCGGTCAACATCCAGGCGACGAACGGCGTGATCCACACGATCGACCGCGTGCTGGTTCCCGCGTCGTAGCAACGGCTCGACCGTGGTGGGCCTCCGTCGTGCCGGAAGCCCACCACGGTCATCTCGGCGTCACCCGCCGGTTCGAGGCATCCGTCTCGTTCCTTCTCGCTCGCTCGACGATCGCGGAGCGGGGTCGGCGCGGACAGCAGCGCCCCGGATATCCTCTCCTTGTGTCGCTTCGTGAGGATTCCGTTCCCGAGCGGACGAGCATGGGCCGAGGGATGGACGTGCTCTCATGCGTGGCGCAGCTGTCGGCGTCGAGTGCGCACGGGGCGTCCGTCCAGGACATCGCCCGCGAGCTGCAGCGCGACCGCTCGCAGATCTCGCGCACACTCGCCGCGCTGGCAGCCGAGCGGCTCGTGACGCGGGGTCCGGACGGGCGCTACCGCCTGGCGTGGGGCTGGTATGCGACCGCGGAGCAGCTGGTCGACCGTCGTCTTCGCGGCGAAGGACTGACGATCCTCGACGCACTCTCCGCGGAGGTCGGAGAGGCCTGCTTCCTCGGCGTCCTCGAGGGTGACGCGACGGTCACGCTTGTCGAGAGCGTGCCGGCCGCCGCGCGCATGATCGGTTCCTGGATCGGCCGTGGGTACCCGGCGTTCTGCAGCGACGCCGGCCAAGCGGTGCTGTGGGATGCCTCGGACGACGAGATTCGCGGAGTCTTCAGCCGCACCGAGTTCCGAAGCGCCGGCCCGAACGCGGCCACGTCCGTCGACGAGTTCCTGTCGAGACTGACCGAGGCGCGCGCCAGGGGCTATGCGATCGTGGCGGAGGAGGCCGAGCCGGGACTGTACTCGGTGTCGGCGCCCGTCTGGGATTTCCGAGGCGAGGTCATTGCAGGACTGCAGATCGTGGGAGAGCGCCACCGGCTGGAGCCGAGGTCGGCGGCGCTGGGTGCGGCGTGCGTCGACGCGGCGCACCGGCTCTCGGTGGCGCTGGGCGCCACTGCCGCGCGGGTCAGCTGAGTCGGTTCCGCGTCACGGCTCCCGGACGAGTCGGGTCAGATGCGTGTGGGCGTCGTGGAGCGCTCCCTGCGCTTCCCGCACGCGACGCGCCGAAAGAGCCCCCGCGCTGATGCCGATGGATGCCACGATGCCCCGGTCGTCGCGGATCGGCAGGGCGTACTCCTGCACGCCCTCGACGTATTCCTCGCGCGCGTCCACCATTGCCAGATCGCGGTCCCGCTCGAGCAGCTGGTGGAGCTCGTCGACCGACCGCGCCGCACCGGGGCCGCCGACGCCGACGAACTGGACGCCGTCGAGCAGTGCCTGGAGCTCCGCATGGGTGTGGTCCCACAGGAGTGCCCTGCCCGGACCGGTGCACCAGATCGGCGTCACCATGCCGGGGCGAAGATAGTCCGCCGACACTCCGGGACCCTTCTCGGAGCGCAGCAGGATCGCACCCGGGCCCTCGGCCGCCATCAGCTGGGCCGAGACGCCCAGCCGGGAGGCGAGGACGCGCAGGTCCTCGCGGGCCGCGCGCAGCCAGGGGCGGCTCAAGGCCCCGGCGGCGCGGAAGTACTCGTCGCCGGCGCTGAAGACCGCGGTGTCGTCGCGGTCGAGGTAACCCAGGTCGCGCAGCTCCCGGGTCAGACGCGACACGCGGCTGCGTTCGATGCCCGTCGCCTCCGAAAGGCGGGACGCGTTGTGGCCGTGGCGTCCGGATCGCTCCTGCGCGATGGCCGCGTCGAGCAGCGCGATGCCCTGCAGCAGCGAGGAGGGGGCGCTCATGATGCGATGCTCTCTGGGCGGGTGTCTCGGTGGCGTCACGGAGTGGGAGTCGGCTCGTACACCGGCACGTTGACGACGACCCGCGCGTTCAGCCGGCCCCACGCGGTATACGCCGCGGCGGCGATGGTGCCGCTTGCCTGCTCGATGTCGGCCGCGTGGATCTGTGCCGATCCCTGCCGTCCGTAAAGTACCACTTCGTCTCCGGCGTCGGCCGAGGGCACGTGGGTGACGTCGACGATCAGACTGTTCATCGCGAGCCGGTCGACCACCGGCGCGAAGGTGCCGCGGACGAGCACGCTCGCCCGGCCGCCGAGCACCCGCGGATAGCCGTCTGCGTACCCCAGGGGCACGACCGCCAGTCGGCCGGCGCGGTCGAGCCGTCCGGCGCGGTCATACCCGATGGTGCTGCCGGCGGGGTACCGGTTGATCGCGGCGATGCGAGAGACGAGGCGCATGGCGGGACGCAGACCGGGCGCTGCCGCTGAGGTGTCGCCGTAGAGCGCGGCTCCGATCCGGACCATGTCCATGCGTGAGCCGGGGACGGTCAGCGCCGCGTAAGAAGTGGCGCAGTGCTTCTCGAGGAAGCCGCGGGGAGCCCCCAGGAGGCGCTCTGCCGCGCACGCTTGGTTTCGGAATGTGAGGGCGCCGGTGCGCACGTCGTCAGCGTCCTCGCACGGAAAGTGCGAGCAGATTCCGACGACCGTGAGCTCGGGACTGACCGCGATGCGTCGAAGGTGAAGCTGCGACTGCGGATCGTCCCAGTCCATTCCGTCTCGACTGAGTCCTGTGGAATTGAGGGAGAGGTGGACCCTGACGGGGCGCCCGAGCGAGCGGGCGGCCGCGCTCACGACACGTGCGTGATCGCCGCCGCCCACCCACTCCTCGATATCGAGCAGGCCACCCTCCTGGACCTCTTCGCGCAGCGCCGCGCGGAGCCGGATGATGCGTCCTGAGAAGCCCAGTCGGCGTGCCTCCGCCGCCTCCGCGTTGGAGGTGATTCCGATGACGTCGACGCCCGCCGCCGTCAGGATCGGAAGCACCGCCGTGATGCCGTGTCCATAGGCATCGGCTTTCACCACCCCGCACAGCCTCGTCGCGGTTCCGAACTCGCGACGTACGAGGTCGAGATTGTGGGCGATGGCACCGGCGTCGATCTCGACCCAGGCGGGCGTGGTGCTCATGGGCGCAGCATCCGTCATGCGTATCAGGCGCGGGGCTGGCGGACCGGCTCCTCGGCGACGGGGTCGTCCGCCTCGTCGACGGGGGCTTCCTCCGACACCGCGACCACCTGGCGCGCACCGCGGCGTCCGTAGCGCCACCAGAAGTACAGGTAGCAGAGGCCGACGAAGGGAACCCCGAAGTACAGCGCCGCCACCTGGTTCGGGTCGAATGCGATGGCCACCAACGAGATCAGCAGGAGCACGAAGGCGACGATGGGAAGCGCCGGGTAGAGCGGGGTGCGGTAGGGCAGCGCTGACACATCGCCGCCTTCGCGCACGAACCGGCGGCGGTGGAAGAACTGCGACGCCACGATCGACATCCACACGGCGACCACGGCGAATCCCGCGATCGACACCAGCACGAGGTAGACGGTCTGCGGCGCGATCACGCTCGAGATCAGCGAGACGAGGCCCAGCGCCAGGCTGACGGTGAGGGCGACGAGCGGGATGCCGCGGCGGGTCAGGCGCTGCAGGACCCGCGGCGCGTGGCCCTCCTCGGCGAGTGAGAAGAGCATACGGGCGCAGGAGAACAGGCCGCTGTTGCCGGCCGAGAGCAGCGCGGTGATGATGACGAAGTTCATGATGTCGGCGGCGTACGGGATGCCCACGTACTCGAAGACGTCCACGAACGGGCTGCTGGTGAGGCCTGCGTCCTCGTAGGGGAGGAGTGCGGCGATCACGGTGATCGATCCGACGAAGAGGATCAGCAGCCGGAAGACCGTCGAGCGGATCGCCTTGGGGATGTTCTTGCCGGGGTCCTTGGTCTCTCCGGCGGCGACGCCGATCAGCTCCGACCCGCTGAACGCGTAGAAGACGGCGAGGGCCGTGACGACGACGCCGGCGACGCCGTTCGGGAACAGGCCTTCCGGAGTGACGAAGTTGCTGAACAGCGGGGCAGCGGGGTGCTCGGTCGACAGCGGGGTGAAGCCGAAGATCGCCATGCCGCCGAACACGATGAGCGCGACGATGGCGACCACCTTGATCAGCGAGAACCAGAACTCCGTCTCACCGAAGACCCTCGCCGAGATGGCGTTGATCGTGAAGAGCCCCAGGGCGAAGATCAGGCACCACACCCAGACGTCGACGCCGGGGAACCAGCGCTGCATCAGGATGCCGGACGCCGTGAACTCCGAGCCGAGCGCGACGACCCAGCACAGCCAGTAGAGCCACGCGGTGGTGAAGCCCGTAGCCGGACCGATGGAGCGTGCCGCGTAGATGTGGAACGCGCCCGACACGGGATAGGCCAGCGCCAGCTCGCCGAGGCAGGCCATCACCAGCCAGACCACGAAGGCGCCGATGAGGTAGGCGATGATCGCGCCCAGCGGGCCGGCCTGGCTGATGGTGTAGCCGGAGCTCAGGAAGAGCCCGGACCCGATCACACCGCCCAAGGCGATCATGATCAGGTGGCGCGCGTCCATGGAGCGCTGCAGTCGTCGCAGCGGAACCTGGGTCGCGGTGGTGTGGGGGAGGGCGTTCGGAAGCGCACTCTCCTGGGGCAGCGGGCTCATGAGTTCTCGCATTCGAGTTGAGAGATCAGGTGTTGGGAGTTGTGCCACATCATCACAGCAATGTGTCTATGGTGCACGCACGATGTGACGGGCAGATTACCGGGCTCGGGGGTGGGCGCACAAGACAACCGCGGAAATCCGCGGCGTTCGAGCGCGATTCGGGCAGAGCTTCCGCGCCGCGGTCGGTTTGGCATCCTGCACGAGCGATCTGGCAGGCGCGGGCTGACGCGACCGCTGGGGATGCTGGGTCGAACCTCTTCCCCACCCTCTTGAAGGAGCTCGACGTGAACCGTCATGACATCGCGCTGATCGGCTTCGGCGGCGTCAACCGTGCGCTGGCGCAGATCATCCTCGACCGCGGCGACGAACTCGCCACAGAGCTCGGCTTCGCGCTGCGAGTCGTCGCCATCACCGACCTGCGCCTCGGCTCCCTGATGCAGGCCGACGGCATCGACCTTGCCGACGTGTTCGCGATGTCGGACGGCGAGACCTTCGCGGGCAAGCCGGGTGGAACGGCCGCGCCGCAGAACGACTACGTCATCCGCAACAGCACCGCCGACATCGTGGTCGAGGCCACGTTCACGAACCCGATCGACGGCGAGCCGGGGATCTCGCACGTGCGCGCCGCGCTGGAGAGCGGTAAGAGTGTCACCACGACGAACAAGGGGCCGGTCGCCCTGCGCGGGCTCGAGCTGAACCGGCTCGCGGCCGCCAACGGTGTCACCTTCCAGTACGAGGGGTCGGTGGTCAGCGGAACCCCGATCCTGCGGTTCGCGTCCGAGACGCTCAGGGGGCTGCGCATCGACGCGGTCGAAGGCATCCTCAACGGCACGAGCAACTACGTGCTCGGTCAGATGGAGTCGGGCATGACGCTGGACGCCGCCGTCGCGGAGGCTCAGGCTCTCGGATACGCCGAGGCGGACCCCACGGCCGACATCGAAGGTTCCGACGTCCAGCTCAAGGTCGTGATCCTGGCCAACGAACTGCTGGGTGCCGACATCACCACCGCCGACGTGACCCGGCGCGGGATCTCCGAGGTCTCGGCCGCCGACATCATCGAAGCCGCCGCGCAGGGCAAGCGGTACAAGCTGATCGGGTCGGCGTTCCGCAACGCCGCCGGCACGGTCACCGCGAAGGTCGAGCCGGTGGCGCTGCCGCTGACCCACCCGCTCGCCAGCGTCAGCGGTCCGACGAACGCGGTCTCGTTCGACACCGATCTCCTCGGCACGGTGACCGTCTCGGGCCCCGGCGCCGGGCGCATCGAGACCGCGTACGCGCTGCTGTCGGACATCATCGCGATCGACGCGCATCAGCGGGCTCGCATCGAGGCTGTCCGATGAGCATCGTGGAGCACACGCCGGACATCGGCTCTGGTTACCCGGACCTGGTCGTCACGGACCCGTTCGACGGAGAGGTGATCGGCGTCGTCGCGCAGAACGGGCCCGCCCAGCTCGAGCAGATCCTGGAGCGCGCTCGCACCGGATTTCAGCTGTCGCGGTCGCTGTCGCGGTTCTCGCGGCACAAGATCCTCGAGCGTGCGTCGACGCTGCTCGGGGAGCGTGCCGAGACGGCCACCGGCCTGATCGTGCGGGAGGCGGGAAAAACGCTTCGGCAGGCGCGGAAAGAGGTCGCCCGAGCGGTGATGACACTCTCGCTGTCTGCCGACGCGGCCCGCTCCGATGCCGGAGAAGTCGTCCCGTTCGATGCGTTCGAAGGCTCGGAGAACCGTCGCGGGTGGTTCACCCGCGAGCCGCTGGGCATCATCGTCGCCATCACTCCCTACAACGATGCGTTGAACCTCGTCGCGCACAAACTGGGCCCGGCGGTCGCCGGAGGCAACTCGGTCGTGCTCAAGCCCTCCCAGCTGACCCCGCTGACCGCGCGGTTCCTGGTCGATCTGCTCATCGACGCGGGCCTCCCCGATGAGATCATCACTGTCGTGCACGGCGACCGCGACCTGGCGCAGGCGCTCATCTCGGCCCGCGAGGTGCGCATGGTGTCGTTCACCGGAGGGTTCGCCACAGGTGAGGCGATCGCCCGCAACGCCGGTCTGAAGAAGCTCGCGATGGAACTGGGCGGCAACGCTCCGGTCATCGTGTTCTCCGACGCGGACATCCCCGCGGCGGTAGAGGCGTGCGTGTCCGGCGCATTCTGGGCCGCGGGGCAGAACTGCGTGGGCGCGCAGCGCATCCTCGTGCAGAGGGAGGTGTACGAAGAGTTCCGCGACCGGTTCGCGGCGCAGGCGATCGCTCTCCACGCGGGCGACCCGCGCGACGAGGCCACCGACGTCGGCCCGATGATCTCGGTCGCCTCGGCGCAGGCCGCCGAGCGGCTCGTCGACCACGCGGTGGCGGCGGGAGGCCGTGTGCTGGCGGGGCATCGCCGACAAGGCGCCGTGTACTGGCCGACCGTCGTCGAGGGTGTGCCGTTCTCGTGCGAGCTGTGGGCGGACGAGGCATTCGCGCCGGTGGTCGTACTGTCGCCGTTCGAGACCGAGGAGCAGGCGATCGCGCAGGCGAACGAGATCGACTACGCGCTGCACGCCGCGACGTTCACCCGCGACATCACGCGGGCGCTGCGGGTGGCGGGGCAGCTGGATGCCGGGGGAGTGATGATCAACGACTCCTCCGACTACCGCGTCGACAGCATGCCGTTCGGCGGCTCGAAGTACGGCAGCATGGGCCGTGAGGGCGTCCGATTCGCGTACGAGGAGATGACCCAGCCCAAGGTCGTCTGCATCAACGCATGAGCCCGATCGCCACCCGCCTCGAGCGCGATTCGCTCGGTGAGCTGGAGGTGCCCGCCGACGTCTATTGGGGTGTCCACACGGCCCGCGCCCGGGAGAACTTCGCCATCAGCAACACGCCGATCTCGCAGCATCCCGATCTCGTCGAGGCTCTTGTCACGGTGAAGGATGCCGTCGCCGCCGCAAACCACGAGCTCGGGCTGCTTCCGGCCGGCGTGGCGGAGGCTATCGCCGTCGCGTGCCGGAGGGTGCGGGGAGGTGAACTGCACGACCAGTTCTGTGTCGACGTTCTGCAGGGTGGTGCAGGCACCAGCACGAACATGAACACGAACGAGGTGATCGCCAACGCCGCCCTGGAGTTCCTGGGACTGCCGCGCGGCCGCTACGACGTGGTGCACCCCATCGACGACGTGAACCGGAGCCAGTCGACCAACGACGTCTATCCGACCGCGGTCAAGATCGCGGTGGCGAACGGGCTCCTCCGGCTCATACCCGCGCTGGAGGATCTCGCCGCGGCGTTCGAGGAGCGAAGCGTCGCGTTCGGCGACATCGTCAAGATCGGCCGGACCCAGTTGCAGGACGCCGTGCCGATGACCCTCGGCGACGAGTTCGCCGCGTTCGCGGTCGCCATCCGCGAAGACGTGGTGCGCATCGGCGACACCGTGCCGCTGCTGCTGGAATGCAGCCTCGGCGGAACCGCTGTCGGCACCGGCGTGACCGCTCCGGCCGGATATCGGGAGGTCGCTCTGGAACGGCTCCGCGAGCGTTCGGGGCTGCCGATGTCGCCGGCGGCGCACCTGTTCGAAGCCAGCTGGGACGTCAGTGCGTTCCTGCAATCCTCCGCGGTGCTTCGTCGCACGGCGATCAAGCTGTCGAAGATCAGCAACGATCTCCGGCTGCTCGCCAGCGGTCCGCAGGCGGGTTTCGGCGAGATCCGCCTGCCGTCTCGCCAAGCGGGGTCCTCGATCATGCCGGGAAAGGTGAACCCGGTCATCCCCGAGGTCATGAACCAGATCGCGTTCGCCGTGATGGGGGCGGACGTGACGATCGGTGTCGCCGCGGAGGGTGGTCAACTGCAGCTGAACGCCTTCGAGCCGGTCATGGCGCACTCGCTGCTGCAGTCGCTGGGCTGGGTGACCAACGGCGTCTCGGCGCTGCGCCGGTTCTGTGTGGAGGGCATCGAGGCGAACGATGGTGTGCTCGCGCGGAACGTTGCGACGTCTGTCGGCGCCGTGACCGCTCTCGTGCCGTCCATCGGCTACGAGGCGGCCGCCCACGCGGCTCAGCACGCGCTCCGCACCGGCATCCCGATCGCCGACGCGGTGTCGCAGCACACCGGTCTGTCTCCGGAGCAAGCTGCCGAGCTCTTGGCGCACTGAGGCGCTGCCGCCCGAGCTCTCGGGCGGCAGCGTCACCGCCGGTCGATGGCCCGCGACAGCGAGACCGCCGTCACGGTGTCGGCCACGCCCGGAAGTGCGGCGATCTGCTCCCAGATCTGGCCCACGCGATCCATCGAGTCGGCTTCCACCGTCACGAAGAGGTCGTACGCCCCCGACAGCACGTCGCAACGAGCGACCTCCGGAATGCCGCGCAGCGCGGCGATCACCCGGTCGTCCCGCATCCGGTCGACGCGGTAGACCATGACCATCGCCGTCACGCGTGGCCGGGATGCGACGCCCCGGAGGACGGTGTAGCCGGCGATGACGCCATCGCGCTCCATGCGTTCGATGCGTTGGCGGACGGCATTGCGCGACAGGTGCACCTGGCCTGCCAGGGTGACCATCGGCAGCCTCGCGTCCGCGGTCAACGCTGCGAGCAGCTGCTGGTCGATGTCGTCCAGGTGCGATGCGGCCACGATGCCTCCGTGCACAATTAGCAATTGCAAGTGTCAACTGCACACACTACCGTAGACCCGGGAGTGCTCTGGCGCCCCGTCTCTTCACTGGAAGGTAAGAAACGCAATGTCGCAACGGCCGGACCGCCGACGGGTGGAGACCCTGTCGGATCTCACCCTCGCTGTGCACGGCGGTAATCGCCTCGACTCCACGAGGGCGCTGCGAACGCCCTTGGTGATGGCCAACTCCTACGAGCTCCCCGACGATCCGAGCGACATCAGCTGGTCGGCCTCCGCGCCAGGGCTGTACACCCGCAACACGGGTGTCAACCAGGCCGGCCTGCAGGACAAGCTCGCGGCCCTCGACGGAGGCGAGGACGCCGTCGCGCTCGCATCGGGCGTCGCAGCCCTGCATGCGGTCTTCTTCACGCATGTTCGCGTCGGCGACCACGTCATCGTCAGCGACATCACGTACGAGGCGACCTGGCGACTGTGGAGCGAGCTTCTGCCGCAGCGGTACGGCATCGAGGCGACGTTCGTCGACATGGGCGATCTGGATGCGCTGCGCGCGGCCTTCCGCCCCAATACCCGGCTCGTCTGCATCGAGGCCATTGCGAACCCCACCACGAAGGTGGCGGACGTCTCCGCGATCGCGGAGATCACGCGTGCCGCCGGCGCGATCCTGATGGTCGACTCGACCTTCACCCCGCCGCCGTTCTACCGCCCGCTCGCCGACGGCGCCGATCTCGTCGTCCACTCCCTGACGAAGTACATCAACGGCCACGGTGACGCCATGGGAGGCGCCGTCGTCGGCTCACGCGCGCTCATCGAGCCGATCAAGGCCGACGCCATGGTCGATGTCGGCGGAGTGATCTCGCCGTTCAACGCCTGGCAGATCCATCGCGGGTCGGTGACGCTCCCGCTCCGCCTTCGGCAGCACATGGCGTCGGCGCTCGCCGTCGCCGAGTTCCTCGAAGACGACCCGCGAGTCGAGTACGTCTACTATCCCGGCCTGCCGTCGCACCCCGAGCATGCTCTCGCGACGCGGCAGTTCGGCGGTCGCGGATACGGCGGCATGATCGCGTTCGCCGTCGCCGGCGACCCCGGCACCCAGAACCGGTTCGTCGCCCATCTGCGGCTCATCACCTCGGGCTTCTCCCTCGGTCACGACGACTCACTGATCGTTCACACCGGAACCGAAGGCGGTCGAGTGGCCACGTACCCGCTGCCCTTCCGCACGTTCGGCCATCTGCGCCTCTCGGTCGGCATCGAGGAGACCTCCGATCTGCTCGCAGATCTCGAAGCCGCCCTCGACGCGACGTTTCCGTCCTCCCGAGTTCAGCGGTCACGGGTTCTCGAGCCGGGTGTCTCCGCCTCGTCGGGCTGGGGCCGATCGGAGAGGATGAGCGGGTGAGGATGTCGCGGACACCGGTGATCGTGCTCGACGGCGGGCTCTCCAACGCGCTCGTCGACCGTGGCCACGAACTCACCGACGACCTCTGGACCGCGCGCCTGCTCCGCGATGCGCCTGGTGAGGTCGCCGCTGTGCACCGTGCGTACTTCGAGGCCGGTGCGCAGGTCGCCACCACCGCCAGCTACCAGGCGAGCGTCGCCGGTTTCGAGCGGGCCGGAATGACTCGCGCCGAGGCCGAGACTCTCATCACCCGAAGTGTGGTGCTCGCCCGCGAGGTGCGCGACGACGTCGCCGCGTCCGCCGGGGACGACGCCGTCCGGCTGGTGGCAGCATCCGTCGGCCCCTACGGAGCGGTGCTCGCGGACGGATCGGAGTACCGCGGCCGCTACGGGCTGAGCCGCACCGCGCTGCGCGACTTCCACGCCCCCCGCATCGAGCTGCTCGTCAGCGCCGGGCCCGACATGCTCGCGCTCGAGACCATCCCGGACCTCGACGAGGTCGCGGTCCTCCTCGACCTCGCGGACGAATTCGCCACACCCGCGTGGCTGTCGTGCACGATCACCGGGGACCGATTGCGCGACGGCCGTCCCGCGGCCGAGGCCTTCGCGCTGGCGGCCGACTATGACGGCGTCGTGGCCGTGGGCGTCAACTGCTGCGCGCCCGGTGACGTGCTGCCCGCCGTGCGGTCCGCGATCGCGGCGAGCGGCAAGCCCGCCATCGTCTATCCCAACTCGGGTGAGACGTGGGACGGTGTGGCTCGTCGATGGATCGGCGAGCCCGAACTCGACCTCGCGCTGACGAGCTCCTGGGCCGAGGCGGGCGCTCGCTTCATCGGCGGATGCTGTCGTGTCGGTCCGGCCGCCATCGCCGCCGTCGCGCGGGCGCTTGTGTAGCCTGAGCCCCACCGCCGAGAGGGGGACGGATGCCTTCGACCATCGCTTCGTTCCCCGTGCTGGGCATCGTCCTGGCCGTCGCCTCGGCCGCTGCGCTGGCGCTCGGCAACATGATGCAGGCGCGCGGGGTCCGCAGCGGCACAACCGGATCCTTCGGGGCCAAGCAGTTCTTCGCACTCCTGCGGAACGGGCCGTGGGTGATCGGCGCGCTGCTGATCGGGGGCGCGATCCTGCTCCAGCTGGCGAGTCTCACGTTCGCTCCGCTCATCGTGGTGCAGCCGGTCGGGGTCGTCGCCCTCGTCTTCGCTTCGCTGCTCACAGCTCACTCGACGCATCGAAAGCCCTCCCGCACGGAGATGCGCGCCATCGCGACCAGCGTCATCGGGGTGGCGGGATTCGTCACCGTCGCCGCGCTGGTGAGCACCCAGCGCACGATCCACGACAGCCAGCTCATCGCGATCCTGCTCACGCTCGGCGTCGTGCTCTGCGTCGCGGTCATCGTGGCACTCATTCAGCGCGGACGCCGCGGACCCGCCGTGCTGATCGTCATCGCCGCCGGCGTGTTCTCGGGTTTCGTCGCGACGCTCGGCAAGACCGTGATCCTGCGGGTGCAGACGGTCCTCACCGAGCAGGACTACAGCTTCGACTCCTCGAATCTGCTCACCCTGGCCTGCCTCATCGGCATCGCGGTCTCGGGCGGCCTCTCGATCTACCTGGTGCAGCGGGCGCACACCGTCAATTCCCCCGAGGTCGTCGTCGGCGGGCTCACCGTGATCGACCCGTTCGTCGCTGTGGTGCTCGGCATCACGATCCTCGGCGAGGCCACGGGTGCGCCGCTCTGGTCGCTGCTCCTGCTGGCGGCCGCCGGCGCGGTCGCGGTCTGGGGCGTGATCGATCTCGCGCGGGCGCAGCAGCGGAGCGCGGGCGACGCGGCGCTGGGGCACTGACTCGGAAAGGGATGCTGCGGACCGGGGTTGCGCATCGTCCGGGGCGTCTCGTCTCGGTTCGCTCGCTCTATGAGCGCGGGTACGGCAACGGGCCGACGTCGAGCGTGAAGCCGTGCGCGCGGAGGCGGTCGGCGAGGTGCTCGCCCATGGCGACCATCGGGGTCAGGACGCCGGCGCGGTCGGGGAGGTCGTCGAGCGCGAGGCTCAGCGCGGATTCGGCGAGCATCACGCCGGTCCCGCCGTAGCCGGGGTCGTACGGTGCGGTGATCCGCGTGCGTACCGGCTGCCCTTCGACCGGGTACACGTCGACGTCGAGGGCGAAGCGGCCGTGCTCGATCGCGTCTGTGCTAGGCCCGCTGCCGGGGGATGGCAGCACCCGATCGAGCACCGCTCGCGTCGGCGGGAATGCCAGTGCGCCGACGAGGCTCGCCGTGCCGAGGGTGATCGCCCCCGCTCGTGCGAAGGCGCCAGGGCCGCGCCCGGTCGCCACCACCTCGCGGTACTGCATGAGCTGGCCGTAGCTCCAACCGGTGAGGTAGTTGCTGCGCTGCACGATCTGCTGGTTGTACGAGCCCATGACGAACGGCGCCTGCCAGCTTCCGCGCACCTTGCCCCAGCCACCGCCCGCGTGGCCGGGCAGACGCACCGATGGACCGGGCGTGAGCGAGTAGGGGTCCGCGAGGAGGCGGCGGGCCGAAGCATCCGTCTTCGTCTCTTTCAACTGCTGCCGAAGCGAGTCGATCGTTCCGCCGCTGATGCCGCCGCGCAGCGACCGGACCTTCAGCGTCGCCGCGACGATCGCCACACCGCCCGCGGCGGCGTGGGCGAGCCCGAGGCCGAGGTCGGACGGGATGGAGTCGAACCCGCACGAGTGCACGATCTTGGCGCCGGTGGTCTCGGCGACGGCGTGATTGCGCTCGATGCTGCGCGCCACGAAGATGCTCTCGCCCGACAGATCCGCGTACGACGTGCCGGCGCGGGCGCATGCCGAGACCACCCCGGTGCCGTAGCGCAGGTACGGCCCGACGGTTGTGGCGACGACGGAAGTGGATGCTGCGACCCGGGCGACCGCGGTGTCGTCCGAGGTGTCCACCTCGAGCGTCGGCCAGTCGACGCCGAGTTCGCGTCTGACATCGTCGAGGCGTGCCGTGGAGCGACCGGCGATGGCGATCCGCACCCCATCGGGCGCGGATCGGGCTAGATGCCGCGCGGTGTACCTGCCGACGAAGCCCGAGGCGCCGAGCAGGACGATGTCGTGGTCGCGGTCGTTCGTCCCCATGCCACGCGAGCGTAGGTGCGGCAGCACCTCATCGGAACCCCATTGCGCGGATGACTCGACCCGGGGTCGTGTCTCCGCGGGTTAGGGTCGGGCTCATGGCCGAGGCATCCGATCACTGGCGCGACGCGGGCATCATCCTGGGCTGGAATCCGAGCTTGTGGGACGAGTGGCCGGGCACGTACGCGGGGGTCGTGGCGGGCGTTGCGACCGGCACGCCGTTCGTGACGCAGTGGTCGGTCGGCGCGCGCAAGGAGGTCGAGCCGGGGACCGACACGTGGTTGCTGCGGCAGGGCGGTTCGTACGGGCTCATCGGGCACGGCACGGTCCTGACGGACCCGTACGAGGACGTTCACTTCGCCGATCCGCGGCGCACGGCAACCTTCGTCGATGTCGCGTTCGACGAGCTCGTGGTCGAGGGCGACCGCGTGCCGCGCGACGTGCTCGAGGTGGTGGTGCCCGAGGTGGCGTGGCGGTTCCAGTTCCGCTCGGGCAACCGCATCGCGCCCGAGCCCAACCGGCGCCTGCGCGAGCTGTGGCGGGAGGCGATGTCGGCGCTCGGGTGAGGCATCGGGCTGGCGGGCGGCGCGGGTGGGCCCGTAACCACCGCGGCGGCCGGTGTCCAGTCCCTGATTCTTGTCGCAGGACCCTGGCAGGCTGAGGCCATACGCGAAGGAGATGCGATGAAGCAGCGCACGCTGGCAGGTCGACAGGTTTCGGCGATCGGGCTCGGGGCCATGCCGCTGTCGATGAACAACGACAAGGTGTACCCGTCGTTCGAGGACGCAGTAGCCACGGTGCACGCGGCGCTGGACGCCGGCGTCACGCTCATCGACACCGCCGACATCTACGCGCCGGACGGTGAGGAGATGGGTCACAACGAGCGCATCGTCGCCCAGGCGCTGCGCACGTGGGACGGCGACGCGTCGAGCATCTTCGTCGCGACCAAGGGCGGGATCACGCTCGGCGAGGACGGCTCCAAGGGACGCGACGGGTCAGAAGCGTACCTGCGCTCGGCGGCCGAGAAGTCGCTCGACATCCTCGGCATCGGCCAGATCCAGCTCTACCAGTACCACCGTCCCGACCGGTGGCTGGTGTACGGCGACATCATCGCCGGTCTGAAGTCTCTGCAGGACGAGGGTCTTGTCCGGGCGATCGGCATCTCGAACGCGAGCGTCGAAGAGATCCAGATCGCCATCGAGGTGCTTGGCGAGGGCAACCTCGCGAGCGTGCAGAACGAGTTCTCTCCGAAGCATCCGGGAAGCATCGATGAGCTGCGCTTCTGCGAGAAGCACGGTATCGCGTTCCTGCCATGGAGCCCGCTCGGCGGCACCGGCGGAGGAGCGCGCCGCGTCGGCGACCGGTTCTCGGCGTTCCGCGAGGTCGGCGAGGATCATGGCGTGAGCCCCCAGCAGGCGGTGCTCGCGTGGGAGCTGGCGCTGGGCTCGCACGTCATCCCGATCCCGGGAGCTCGGCGCGCAGCATCCATCACCGACTCGGCTCAGGCGGCGAACCTCGAGCTCAGCGCGGACGAGGTCACGCGACTGTCGGAGTCGGTGGGGATCTTCGACGACTGACAGGACGGATGCTGCGACGCGTGGTTGCTCGTCGGTCCGGGGCGTTTCGTCTCGCTCGTCCCTCGCTCGCTCAATGAGCGGGAGGCGAGGAGCCGAAGCGGGCGACGAGGCGGAGGATCGTCGGCAGCCCGCGGGAGGTCGCCCGGTCGCCGGTGAGGCGCTCGAGCACCGGAGTGGCGTTGCCCTGGCCGTCGACGTCGTTGCGGACCAGCGCCCAGCCGGGTCCGGCGTCGACGATCTCGCAGCGGGCTCGCGTCTGGAGGCTGTTCGCTTCGGGTGCGTGAACGTCGACCGTTCCGCCGCGGTGGAGGGTGAACTCGTAGCCTCGTGAATCATGCGCCGCGCCGTGTTCGTCGACGATCGCGACGAGATCGGCGAACGGGATCCAGAGGATGTCGCGCTCGTGGCCGGATCGCGCGGCGATCGCTTCCTCGGCGCTCTCGACGACCTCGGTGGGTTCGTCGGAGTCGAAGAGGATCGTGCCGTTGCTCTGGAAGGTCTGAACCTCGGGGCAGCCCGCGTCGGTGAAGCCGGCGACGATGTCGGCGGTGGAGGGATGGCCGCGCTGACCCTGGTTGACGTTCCGCATGAAGGCGATGCAGCGCATGGGTTGAGAGTAGAGCAGCAGACGGCATCAGCGGCCGGCGGCGATCTCCTGCGTGCCGATCACCGAGAGCAGCTGCAGCCGCTCGTAGCTCGCGGTGCCGGGCGTCGCGGTGAGCACGAGGAGGGTCTGGCCCTGCTCCGGGTCGATGAGGAACTGGCACTGCATGTCCATCACGCCGACCTCGGGGTGCTGCAGGCGCTTCTCGCGGGCGTGCGTCGAGCTCACCTCATGCTCGGCCCACAGCCCGGCGAACTCCGGGCTCTCGTGCAGCAGCGCCGACACCATCGCGCCGGCGCGCGAGTCGGCACCGAACTTCGAGTAGGCGTTGCGGATGTCGGCGGTGAACGCGCGCGAGTGCATCGGGTGGTCCTCGGCCGGGTACACGTCGCGGGCCGATGGATCGACGAACCAGCGGTAGCCGACGCTGCGCCGGAAGCCTTCGAAGCGCGTCTCGTCGCCGAACAGCGCGCGGGCGGCCGGCGTCTGCGCGAGCGTCTCGCCGAGCTCGGTCATCACCTGCGCAGGCGTGTCGGCGAGGCGGTCGAGGATGCGCATGAGCCCGGGCGAGACGTGCTCGCTGCGCAGCGCCCGCGCCGGCGCCGTGTGTCCGGCGAGCCGGAAGAGATGATCGCGCTCATCGAGGGTGAGTCGCAGGCCACGGGCGATCGCGGCGAGCATCTGCTCCGACGGCTGCGGACCACGGGCCTGTTCGAGCCGGCTGTAGTAGTCGGTCGACATGTCGCAGAGCACGGCGACCTCCTCCCTCCGAAGGCCCGCGGTGCGCCGCCGAGACCCGCGCCGCAGTCCGACGTCTTCGGGCTGCAGCGCTTCGCGGCGGCGACGCAGGAAGTCGGCCAGCTGTGCTCTGTCCATCACCTGAGTCTGCGGCATCCGTCATCCCTCATCCAGGGACCGGGGATCCCACCTCACGCGGCGACCCGTACGCCGGTGAGCTGCTCGGAGAGCTCCCACACGCGCCGGGCGTCGGCCTCGCTCCGCAGGGGCGAGTACATCGGCTGCTCGGCGGGAAGCCCGCTCAGGTGGCGGAAGCCCTTCGGCCCGTACAGGTGTCCGCCGCGGGCATCGGGGCTCGTCGCCGCGTACACCGCCGACAGTGCGGCCGACGCGGGCGTGCCGAACAGGAGGCCGCGCCGCGACATCGCTCGGATGATCCTCACCGCCGTGGTGTCGGCGGACCGCCCCATGCCCGGCTGGGCGGCGAGCAGGTTCGTCGGCGTGATGCCGGGATGCGAGAGGGTGCTGCGGATGCCCCAGTCCGCGGCATCCGATCTCCGCTGCAGCTCCATCGCGAACAGGCCGAACGCGATCTTCGACGAGCTGTACGCCTTCATCGGGTCGTAGCCCTGCTCCCAGTTCGGGTCGTCCCGGTTGACGGCGCCCTGATCGGCGGCGATGCTCACCTGGCTGGTGACGTGTGCCTTCGCCGCGACGAGCAGCGGGAGCAGTTGCACGACGAGCGCGAAGTGGCCGAGGTGGTTGGTCGCGAGCTGGAGCTCGAGCCCGTCGGCGGAGAGCTGCCGGATCGGCGGGTTCATCACGCCGGCGTTCGCGATGAGGAGATCGATCGGGCGGCCCTCGTCATTCAGCTGCGCGGAGAGGGCGGCGACGGAGTCGAGCGCGGCGAGGTCGAGCGCGAGGGGACGGATGCTGCCGGCCTGCGTCCGCTGTCGGATCCGAGTTGCCGCAGCCTCGCCCTTCTGCGGGTTGCGGACGGGCATGAGGACGTCGGCGCCGGCGCGGGCGAGACGCGCGGCGATCTCGAAGCCGACGCCGTCGCTCGCGCCGGTGACGAGGGCGAGCTTGCCGGAGAGGTCGGGAACGGGAATGTCGAGAAGCTTGGGCATGAGGAGCTCCAGCGTGTGGGGTGGTGCTTCTCATGCTGGACGCGGGCGGGATCGGGATTCAGGGCGCGGTCATCCAGGGATCGGGGGTCCGTGGCTCAGCGCGGCCTACGAGGCGTCGGCGAGCCAGGCCCGTAGGTGCTCGACGACGAACGCGTGGTCCTCGGCCTGCGGCAGGCCCGAGACACCGACGGTCCCGACGACGCCGACGCCTTCGATCGTGATCGGGAACACCCCGCCGTGCGCCGCGTACTGGGTGGTGTCGAGGCGGCCGTCAGTGTCGAAGTCGCCTCCCGCGGCGCGGAACGCCAGGCCCACTCCGAACGACGAACGGCCGTAGCGGCGGGCGACGCGCGTCTTGCGCTCGAGCCAGCCGTCGTTGTCGGCGCTCGATCCCGGCAGAGCGGCGTGGAAAACCCGCGCCTCGCCCAGCGAGATGCCGATCACGATCGGCAGGCCGAGGGCCGCCGCTTCCTCGCGCATGCGGGAGCCGAGAGCCCAAGCATCCGTCACATCGAAACGCGGGAGAACCACCTCGGCCTCGTCGGCTTCGACGCGGGCGAGCAGGGCAGCGATGTCGTCGGTCATGGGACGAACGTACCCGCTGGGCGGTTGCGCTCAACGAGGGGGCAGAAGCCGGGGCCCACGGTCGTTGAGCGAAGGGCGCTCTGGCGCCCGCAGACGAAACGCCATGAGTATGCGGGGGTGTTCGGGCGGGGTGCGGGGTCGGGGGTCTGCGTCTGCGTTCGCGGCGCCTCGTCTCGCCCGTTCTTCGGCTCGGCGGTGGAGCGTTCGGCGCTGATTCCTCCCCAGGTAGTCGTGACTCGGATGGATACGAAGTTGTCCACAGAATTACCGCTGACCGGCGCTTTAGGGCCCGTGAATGTCGGTGGCTCTCGGCAGGATTGGGGTATGAACTTCCCGCTGACCGAGCTTCGGAGCATCGCCGATCTGCTCGGCGACACGCTCGGTGCGCCGCTCGGTGGTGAGGCGCAGCGGGGTTTGTCGCACGGCGAGTTGGTCGCCGCGTTGGGTGTCGTCGAACAGCTGGGCCGGTTCACGGATGCTGCCCGCCTGGCGCTGGCCGGAGAGGTCGGCCGGCGTGCCGACTCCGAGTTCGGCGACGACCGGATCACGGCGCAGTTCGGGTGCGGGTCGGCGCAGGAGCTGGTGGAGCGCATCACGGGGGTGTCCGCGGCGACCGCGCGGGCACGGCTGCGGGACGCGAAGGCGATCACCGGTCGGGTGACGCTGACCGGGCAGACCCGTCCGGCACCCCTGGGCCACGCCCGGGCGGCGCTGGCCTCGGGGCGGCTCAGCGCGGACGCGTTGACTACGATCGTCGACGCGCTGCGGCCGCTGCTGGGCCGGTGCACGGTCGACGAGATCGCGGCAGCGGAGGGCGAACTCGTCGCCGCCGCCGTCGGCGCCGGCGGGGAGCCGGGGTGTGGGATCCATGAGCTGAAGGTGATGGCGACCACCTGGGCGCTCTACCTCGACCCGGACGGCACGTTGCCGGACGAGGAGTACGCGCAGCGGGTGCGGGGGATCCGGATCAGCCGCCGCGGGTACCGGGGGCTGCGGCGGATCTCCGGAGATGTCACCGCCGACGTCGCCGCACAATTCGACCGGCTGCTGGACGCGCACCTCAACCCTCGCGTGCAGGACCGCGGCCCCCGCTTCGTCGATGCCGAGACGGAAGGCGTGCCAGACGAGGCGGCGGAGCGGGTGGGGGATCCGCGGACGGTGGACCAGAAGCGGCACGACGCGTTCGCGTCGATCCTGACCGCCGCGGCCGGCGCGGCCGTGACGCCGACACTCGGCGGGGCCCCACCGACCCTGATCGTCACGACCACCGCCGAGGACCTGGCCGACCCCGACGGGGTCGCGTTCGTGGAGTCCGCGGGCGGTCCTGTGCCGGTGCCGGCGTCGTTCGCCCGGCACATCGGCTGTCACGGCACCATCCACCGACTCACCCTCACCGCGACCGGCGCCATCAAAGCGCTGCACATCGAGGACCGGGTGTTCAACCACTGGCAGCGCAAAGCGATCGGCGCCCGCGACGGCGGCTGCATCATCCCCGGCTGCACCGTCCCGGCCGCGTGGTGTGAGGTGCACCATGTCGTCGACTGGGCCAACGGCGGCCCGACCTACGTCGACAATGGGGTGCTGCTGTGCTGGCACCACCACCACGGCATCGAGACCAGCGGATGGGAGATTCGCATGACCGACGGCATCCCGCAGGTGCGACCACCCGCCTGGATCGACCCGCACCGACAAGGGCGCGGACCCAACCGGCTCCTCCTCCACGAACTCAGACGCGCCAGGTCCGCCTAGACCACCCCGCACACCCAACCCCGACTCCGACCCGGCGCAGGGCGACACCGGGGCGCCCAGCAACGACCCGGGTCGGCAGAGCGAGAGCGTGGGTGGGTGGGGGTCGGAGTTGCTCGGACGTTCGGGGCGTTCGTCTCGCTCGTTCCTCGCTCGCTCAACGACCGGAGGGAGGGCTGGGGGCGCCAGGGGTCAGTGGTCGCCGCCCTGGCGCGACAGGCGGGTCTCCTCGAGGTCGAGCATGGCCTGCGCCTCGGCCAGCACTCGGGAGGAATAGACGCCCTGCGCACGGAGCTCCAGGAGGCGTTCGCGCTCCGCATCGACGACGGCGAGGCGCACCTCCCGGTACCGCTGATGTGGCATCTCGCCGGGCTTGCGCACCACGTGCGCCCGTTCCCAGGCAGCCTCAGTGCTGAGGAACGACGCCCGCCTCACGCGCTCGATGACATCGGGGTCGATCGGGGCGGTGGTGGCAGCATCCGCCTCCATCTCGTCCAGTGTCTGGAGGCCGACGTTGCTGATGTCTTCGAGGAGGGCTGCGAGCTCCCGGCGGTCCTCCTGCGCATCGATGCCCTGCACGTTGAGCAGGCGGATGAGCCACGGCAGCGTGCCGCCCTGCACGACGATGCTCACGACCGCGACGGTGAACGCGATGAGGATCAGCTGCGGCCGGTACGGGGTGTTCTCGGGGAGCGACTGCGCGGCGGCGAGCGTCACGACGCCGCGCATGCCCGACCAGCCCAGCACGATCCCGCCGCGCCAGTCGATGTGCTCCTGGCGCTGCTGCTCGAGATCGGCGCGCCGGCGCTCGTAGTCGCGCTCGAGGCGATCCCGGGTGCGGGCCTGCCGCACCGTGCTGACCGGGTGACTCCGGTAGTAGTACAGGGCGAGGAGCGCATGATAGGTGCGCTTCTCGGTGCGCTCCTCGCGCTTGCCGAGGGCGTAGACCATCGGCCCGATCCACAGGAAGCGGATCACGATGAGGGCTGCGGTCGCCAGCAGGCCGATGAGGATCGCATCGCCGGCGCTGAGGACCGTCGGATCGACGTGGTCCACCAGGGTGCGGATCTCGAGGCCGATCAGGAGGAACACGCCGTTCTCGAGGAGGAACTGGATCGTGCGCCAGTTGATGCGGTCGCTGATCCTCGCCTGCGCGCTGAACTTCGTCGGCGCCGCATGGCCGGTGTAGAGGCCGGCGACGACGACAGCCATCACCCCGGACGCGCCGAGAGCCTCCGCAGGCGCGAACGCGACGAACGGGACCGCGATCGACAGTGCCGTGTCGAGCACGGGATCGTTGAGCTTGGAGCGCACGAACACGGTGAGGTATCCGGCGACCAGGCCGATCGCGACCGCGACGACGACGGCGTAGACGAAGTCGACGACTCCGGCCCACGGCGTCGTGAGACCGCCCACCGCCGCTGCCGCGACCGCCGAGCGCAGCAGCACCAGGGCGGTCGCGTCGTTGAGGAGGCCCTCGCCCTCGAGCACCGTGAGCAGGCGTGGAGGAAGGCCGAGGCGCCGGCCGATCGAGGTCGCCGCCACCGCGTCGGGCGGGCTGATGACCGCACCGAGCGCGATGGCCGCGGCGAGGTTGAGATCGGGCAGCAGCGAGAACAGCAGGAAGCCCGCGGCGAACGCGGTCACGATCACCAGGACGACCGACAGGCTCGCGATCGACCCCACGTTGCGGCGGAAGTCGGTGATCGGCACACTGATCGCCGCGGCGTAGAGGATCGGCGGCAGCACCCCGTCGAGGATGATCTCGTGCGGCACCTCGATGTCGGGCACGCCCGGCAGATACGACAGCCCCACACCCACGACCACGAGGATGATCGGCGCCGCCACCCCCAGCTTCTTGGAGAACGCGGCGACCGCCACGATGACCGCCACGGCGATGACCGCGTAGATCCCCAGCTCCATTGACCCAGCCTATTGAGCGACCCCGGAGTGGCGGCGTCGTGTGTCGATGGATGAGACGCGGGTGGATGCTGCGGGCCGGCGCTGCTCGGCGGTCCGGGGCGTTCCGTCTCGCTCGTTCCTCGCTCGCTCAACGACCGGGCGGAGACGAGGAACGAGACTCAACCCGGCAGCTGACGCTCCCTCTCCCGCGCCCGCTGCGGCGGGACCGGAGGGGCGGGTGCGTCCAGGGCTCGCAGCATCCGCTCGAGGGTCTCGCGCAGCTCTTCCCGAGCCGGCGACGGCAGGTCCGTCGTGTACTCCACGCCTGCCGGGATCCAGGTCAGGCCGTACATCGTCTCGCGGAAGTCCGAACCGCCGACCGGCCAGCGCGTGTGCGTCGCGTCCTCGGCCGTCGCGCCCTGACCCCACTGGCCGAAGTAGTCCCGCATCGCGTCCAGCGGCAGCTCCATCACGGCGTCCGCCTCGACCGCCTGCCGCGCCCATGAGCGCGCGACGAAGATGAACTCCTCGATCTGCTCCGGAGTCAGCGGCTTCGGCTCGAAGAGAACGCGGGTGTGCGCGACATCCGCCAGCCGATCCACGCGGAAGGTGCGCCAGTCCTCCTTGTCGAGATCCCAGCAGAGCAGGTACCAGTGCCGGTCGGCGGGCGCGAGGGCGTGCGGCTCGACGCGACGATGCGTGACCTCGCCCGACGCCGCCGTGTACGTGAAGCGCACGCGCTCGTGATCGCGCGTGGAGAGCGCGAGCTCACCGAGCACCTCGCCCGACACGGCGGCGCCGGCGTTGAGTCCGGCGGGCTGCACGGTCTCGGCCAGCGCGGCGACGCGGCGGCGCAGCGGAGCGGGCAGCACCTGCTCGAGCTTCGCGAGCGCGGTGATGGTCGTCTCGGGACCACTCACGAGGCGCTGGGATGCCGCCACCCGCAGCCCGATCGCCATCGCCACGGCCTCTTCATCGGTGAGAAGCAAGGGCGGCACGGCGCTGCCGGCCTCGAGGCGGTAGCCGCCCGCCGCACCCGGGATCGACTCGATGCGGTAGCCCAGGTCACGCAGCCGCTCGACGTCGCGCCGTACGGTGCGCTCGGTGACGCCCAGCCGATCGGCCAGCTCGGAACCCGGCCAATGCCGATGCGTCTGGAGCAGGTTGAGCAGCGACAGGGCTCGGGTGGTGGTGTCGGACATGCGAAAAGAATCTCATGGATCGCGGACAGGATCTGTCCGCATCCGCTCCTAGCTTGGGGGCATGGCGAACGAATCGATCATCCAAGCGCAGGGTCTGACCAGGCGCTTCACCGTGAAAGGCAAGACCGTCGAGGCCGTCACCGACCTCGCGTTCGAGGTGGCGCGCGGCGAGCTCGTCGCGTTCCTCGGACCCAACGGCGCCGGCAAATCGACCAGCCTGCGCATGCTCACGACCCTCATCCCGCCGACATCGGGCACCGCGCGGGTCGTCGGGTTCGACATCCTGAAGCAGCCCGCCGAAGTCCGCGCGCGCATCGGCTACGTGGGCCAGCTCACGAGCGGCAGCTTCTCGCAGCGCGCCCGCGACGAGCTGCTCAGCCAGGGTGCGTTCTACGGCATGTCGAAGGCTGCGGCGCGGACGCGGGCCGACGAACTCATCGAGTCGCTCGACCTCTCGGGATTCGCGACGCGGTCGGTGCAGCAGTTGTCGGGCGGGCAGAAGCGCCGGCTCGACGTCGCGCTCGGACTCATGCACGCGCCGCCGCTGCTGTTCCTCGACGAGCCGTCGACGGGACTCGACCCGCAGAGCCGCGCCAACCTCTGGCAGCACATCATCGATCTGCGCGCGCAGTACGGCACGACGGTCTTCCTCACGACGCACTACCTCGAGGAGGCCGACCGCTACGCGGAGCGGGTCATGGTCATGGACAAGGGCCGCGTCATCGCCGACGACACCGCGACCCGGCTCAAGGCGGAGCTCGCGGGCGACGTGCTCACGTTCGGCTTCGCAGACGAAACGGATGCTGCCGCCGCCGTCGCCGTGGTGCAGAGGCTCACCGAGCGCGAGGTGCGGCGGGTCGAGGCATCCGTCGTCCTCACGGTGCCGGAGGGCGACGCGCTGCTGCCCGCCGCGGTGCGCGCGCTCGACGCGGCCGGGCTGATGGTGCGCACCGCGACGGGCGTGCCGCCGACGCTCGACGACGTGTTCCTGGCACTCACCGGCCGCACGCTGCGCGAGGCCGGCGAGGGCGAGGGCGAACCCGAGGAGAACGCGGATGCGGCGGCTGCAGCATCCGGTACCGCCGAACAGGTGGCCGAGACGACAGGAGCGAAGCGATGAGCACTCAGATCGAGACCCGACCCGACACCGCAGTGCGGGCGAACCCCGCGCGCGACACGTGGAACGTGCTGACGCGCGAGCTGAAGCCGGTCGTGCGCGACCCGTTCACGCTGATCTTCAGCCTCGTGCAGCCGCTGGTGTTCCTCGGGCTCTTCGCGCCGCTGCTGGTCGGCTCGTCGGGCGCACCCGTGGGGGAGACCCTGCAGTGGTTCGTGCCGGGCGTGCTCGTGATGATCGTGCTGTTCGGCACCGGCGCGACCGGGTCGAACCTGCAGTACGAGATGATGACGGGCTCGCACGAGCGCACGCTGGTCGCGCCGCTCGCGCGGTCGTCGCTGCTGGTCGGCCGCGCACTCAAGGAGATCGCACCGATCGTGGTGCAGGCGCTCATCATCGTGCTGATCGCGTGGCCCTTCGGGTTCACGATCAATGTGCCGGGGCTCGTGATCGGGCTCGCACTGCTGGCTGTGTTCGGGGTGGGCCTGGGCTCCCTGTCGTACACGCTCGCGCTCAAGACCAAGGACCGCGAGTGGCTGTTCTGGGGTGTGCAGCAGACGCTGATCTTCCCGCTGCTGATCCTCTCGGGCATGCTGCTGCCGCTCGACGAGGGGCCGGCCTGGATGCGCGCGATGTCGACGGTGAACCCGGTCAACTGGGTCGTGCAGGCGGAGCGCGCGCTGTTCGCCAGCGATCTCGGCGCGATCGAGGTGCTGTGGGGCTGGGTCGCCGCGATCGTGCTCGCGGTGGTCGGGCTGGCCGTCGGGATCCGCGCGATGCGCAAGAGCAGCTGACGGATGAGGGATGCTGCGGACCCGGCGTTCTGCGCCGGGTCCGTGGCGTTTCGTCTCGCTCGTTCCTCGCTCGCTCGACGAGCGGGGGGCGGGCCGGGGCTACTGCGGGACGGGGGTGGGCACGTGGTGGGCGACGGCGACGCGGTCTCCGCCGGCCATCTTCGCCTCGTACATGGCGTGGTCGGCGGCGCGGATGAGCTGGTCCATGACCGGAGCGCCATCGTTTCCGACGGTGACCACGCCCACGCTCGCGGTGATGGACAGCACCGGAGGAAGGTCGGCGTACGGCTCCGCGATCGCGGCGCGGATGCGATCGGCCAGTGCTGCGGCGTCGCCCACGCTGTCCACCGCGGCGACCGCGATGAACTCGTCGCCGCCGAATCGTCCGAGCACGTCCGACTCCCGGATGACCCCGCGCAGCCGCTCCCCGATCTCGCGGAGGAGCGCGTCGCCGGCCGCGTGACCGAGCAGATCGTTCACGGCCTTGAAGCCGTCGAGATCGATGAAGATCACGGTGAGCGCGGAGTAGTCCTGGAAGAGGGTGCGGGTGACGTCTTCCTCGATCAGTCGCCGATTCGGCAGCCCGGTGACCTCGTCGTGCATCGCCGCGCGACGCAGCGTGTCTTCGAGGCGGATCCGCGCGATCGCCTGGGCCGCCTGATTGGACAGCGCCTCGGCGAGCGGAACCGCCTCTTCGTCGAACTCCCGCGGGTGGTCGAAGAAGCAGACCATCGCACCGACCGCATCCCCGTGGGACCGCATCGGCGAGGCGATCGCCGCATGCACGCCGCCCGCCCGGTAGATGTCGCTCATGCCGACGCCGGGCACATAGGAGTCCGCATGCTCAGGGGAGCGCACGATCAGCACCTGGCCGCCGAGGAAGGTCGTCGTTCCGGCCGGCCGGAGGTCTGCCGGCCAATGGGCGGCGAGCGGGTTCACCCCGGCGACCTGGACCAGCCCGTCAGGTCCGCCGATGTGCACGCTCACGGCGCTCGCGGCGAACGCCCGCTGCGCCACGTCCACCAGGAGTTCCGCCGCGTCGGTCTCGGTCCTCACATTGCCGAAGCCGACCGCCGCGTTGAGGAGGATCTGCAGTCGCTGCCGACCGCGCTCGGTCTTCGCCTCGGCGCCCTGGAATCCCAGGTTGAACGACGACCGGGTCGACACGTCGTAGACGGCGATCTGTTCCACACCGCCCTCGTCCTCACCGAGGGAGCCGACCACCACGGGCCGGACAACGCCTGAGACGCCATGGAGAGTTGCGTCCGTCGGGCGCTCCCCGTCGGCAGACGCCAGTGGCATGCGGAGTGTGAGGAGTGTTTCGAGCGGCTTTCCGATCACGTCTTCCCGGTCGCAGCCCATCCACTCGAGCACCTGCTGATTCGCGTCGAGAATCGTCGACTGACGATCGACGGCGATCAGCCCGCAGATCGCGAGATTCAGCATGGGAACCCCTTAACGTGGGGTGTGGTCAGGATGCGGCATCCGATCGGGGCGTTTCCGTGGATCACGGGGCCTCCTGGCTTCTGTATCGAGGCGATGGTGTGGGCGGAACGGGGAACGACATCTCGCCTGCGGGTGAGACCAGTCTAGTCGGTGCTTCGCAGAATTAAATAAGTATTCTAAATATTCGCAAACTGACTATTCTGATCTCGAAGCGATGGGGGGAGAATGTCGGTATGGCGAACGACACACCGGCGCTGACCCTCGGGGTGGCGCTGCGCCGGTACATCGATGCGCGCAACGCCGCGCTGGTGACCGCGCGCGCCAGTCTCGGCATCACCGACACCGATGCCCGCGCCCTGCTGTTCGTGGTCGGCAATCCCGGAACGCGGCCGACGGCACTCCGCGAATACCTCGGCATCACCTCCGCGGGAGTGACGACGCTCATCGACCGGCTGGTCAGCCGCTCCCTCGTGCGACGCGACATCGACCCGGCTGACAGGCGGGTGAACCGCATCACCGCCACCGTCGACATGGGCGAAGACCCCTGGTCGGCCCTCAATCGGTTCGACGACGACTTCGAGGTCGCCGTCGGCGCTGCGGATCAGGTGCTGGTCGGAGACTCGGCGGCCCTGCTCGACGCCCTGACCGCGGCGACCGTCGGCACGCGGCACTGACCTGCCACTCAGGCGACGTCGGTGCCCTGATACGCCTGCGACTTCGCCTCGAGGAACGCGCACAGCTCGGAGACCGCAGCCAGCTCGGCGGAAAGCTCGAGCACCCCCGCGGCGTCGAGCACGAGGTTGTCTTCGCGGGCCTCCATGGTCGCCACCCACCGGGTGGCTTCCTGCGTAGCCGGTTGGATGAACACGCCGGTCGGGGCGTGACCGAGCTCGAAGAAAACCAGCCCGGTGTTCGCCCCGCCGTCGCCGTCCTGCACCATCACGCGTGCGGCGTCGGCCAGCGGTCTTCCCTGTGCCCGATACTCCGCGAGCCAAGACTCCAACGTCTCCAGATTCCGAAACGCCATCGCGATCCTCTCCCTACATCTGCGACGAGAAAAGTATAAAGATCGGGGGATCCCTCCTTGAAGTCCTCGCCACGAGCGTGTGGCGGAGACGGACTCTAGCCGATCCTCGCTCGTCTCGCGTTGGCTTGCGGCGGGGCACTTCGCAGGGCTGACTTGAGGAATGCCCACCACTCCTGGAGACCTCGCGGATGATCTGGCGGCCGCCGTCGGCGGCGCCGAGATCTTCGCCGTCTACCAGCCGCAGGTGTCGCTGGAGAGCGGATCGATCGTTGCGGCCGAGGCGCTGTGCCGCTGGCGGCACCCGCGGCTCGGGGACATCGATCCCGTGACGATGATCGGCGTCGCCGAGCAGAGCGGCGTGATCCACGCGCTCGGGCGGCGAATGCTCGGCGAGTGCCTCGACACGCTCGCGGGATGGCGCGAGACGGGCCGCGACTGGGCTGTCGCCGTCAACGTCTCGCCGATGCAGTTCGAGGACGAATCGTTCGCCGATCATGTCGCCGGCGAGTTCGAGCGTCGTGCGCTCGCGCGCGGCTCCCTCGTCTTCGAGCTTCCCCGCGACCTGCCGCCGATCGGCGATGATGCCGTGCTGTCGCGACTGCACCTGCTCCGCGGGATCGGCGTGGAGTTCTCGCTGGCCGGCTCGGGTGTCGAGGCTCCCTCGCCGGAACTCCTGCGTCGCCTGCCGGTGGCCGAGGTGAAGCTGCCGGGTGAACTGGTGCGAGCCGCTGAACGGCCCGCGCCGGCGTGGTTGCGCGAGCAGGTCGGGGTCGCGCATGCACACGGTCTGCGCGTGGTGGCGGAGGGCATCGAGACCCTCACCCATCTCGACACCGCGGTCGAGCTCGGCTGCGATCGGGCGCAGGGGTTCCTCATCCGGCAGCCGCACGAAGAGATCGCGTTCCCGTAGACCGTGCTCCACAACAGGTGTGCAACGGGTTCCGATGACGGTGCGGGCGCGCACGACGGCGGATCTAGGATCAAGGGATGACGACGGCGCGACGGCGAGGCATCCTCGCTGTCGTCACCGCGATCATCCTGCTGGCGCTCGGCGCCGGGGTCGCGTTCGCCGTCGGCGACGCGCTCGGCATCCGCACCGAGCCCTCGGCCCAGATGGAGCCGCAAGCCCCCGTCGTGCCGACGGTCGCCAAGCCCGTCCTCCCGCCTTCCTTCACGTTCGAGGCACCCGATACGGAGCGCGTATCGGTCGCGCTGGAGGAGTTGACGGATGCTGTGACCGCAGCATCCGAAACCTCCGGCGAAGCCGTGCTCACGGTGCGGATCGATCCGACCCTCGTCGCGACCGACGACGCGTACGCCATCGAGGGGGACGCCGCCGCGCTGCTCGTCCGCGCCGGAAGCGAAGACGGTGTCACACGCGGCATCTACGACCTCAGCAACCAGGTGCGCGCCGCGGCGCCGCTCACCGACCTGGTGGGCGAGCACGAGGCGTCGCGTCTGCCGCTGCGCATGACCGACCTCGGCGCGGTCGGCGTGATCCCCGATCCTGCCGAGTGGGAGTCCGGCGACGACTACTCGCACGCGTCGAAGGCGTTCGCCGCGGTCATGCAGCCCGAGCCGCCGTACGTCGACCAGACCGCGCTCGCTGCCGCGTTCGACGACTTCGACGGGTTCCTGCGGCATTCGCTCGCGAACGGGTTCAACGCCGTCGCGTTCCCCGGGTTCGTCGAGTACGTCACGTTCGACGGGGCACCCGAGGGACCGGTCTACGCCGACGGCGACGACCATCGCGACAAGGCGCTCGCCCTGCGCGACGCGTACGCGCCCTTCTGGGAGCGCGCCGATGAGCTCGGCATGAAGGTGTTCCTCCGCACCGACATGCTCGCGCTCACCGGTCCGCTCGAGCAGTACCTCGCCGACGAGTTCGGCTCGCTCGACACCGAGAACCCCGAGCTCTGGAACGTCTACACCGCCGGCCTCAACGAGCTGTACGACGCCGTGCCCGCGCTCGACGGCGTGCTCATCCGCATCGGCGAGGCGGGTCCCGTCTACGATGTGGGCGGCTGGGACTACTACTCCGCGCTCGAGGTGACCTCGGTCGACGCCGTGCGCACGATGCTCGAGGCGTTCACGGCGCAGGCCGAGGCATCCGATCGTGAAGTGATCTTCCGGACGTGGTCGGTCGGCGTCGGCGCGGTCGGCGACATGCACACGAACTCCGCGTCGTACGAGGCGGTGCTCGGCGGCATCGACTCGCCGGCACTCATCGTGTCGACGAAGTACACGCTCGGCGACTTCTACACGTGGCTGCCCCTCAACGACACGCTCGAGCAGGGCTCGCAGCGGCGCATCGTCGAGTTCCAGAGCCGGCGCGAGTTCGAGAACTTCGGCGCGTTCCCCAACGACCTCGGCCCGCAGTACCAGTGGGCGCTTCAGCAGCTGCTCGCCGCGAACGACCAGGTCGAGGGCGTCTGGGTCTGGACCCAGGACGGCGGCCCGTGGCGCGCCGGACCCATGAGCCTGTACCTGAAGTCGGGATTCTGGCAGCTGTACGAGCTGAACACCCAGCTGGCAGCATCCCTCGCCCAGAATCCCGATGCCGACGTCGCCGGCATCACCGCGGCCTGGGCCCGGGAGTACTTCTCAGAAGACCCCGCCACCGTCGAGGCGATCGTCGACGCGATGACGCACTCCCGCGACGCCATCGCCCAGGGCATGTACGTGCCGCAGTTCGCCGAGCAGCGCGTCTTCGCGATCGGGCTCGAGCCGCCGCCCATGATGTGGATCTTCGAGTGGGACATCCTGACGGGCGACTCCGCCGTGCTCGACGTGCTCTATTCGATCGTCCGCGACAGCGGTCCCGATGGTGTCGAAGCAGCGATCGGCGATGGCGCCGAGGCGGTCGTCGCGGTCGAGCAGATGCGCGATCTCGTTTCGGAGACGGATGCTGCGACCTGGCGCTCGCCCGAGATGCGGGCCGCGTTCCTCGACACGCTGGACTACGAGCTCGACACCCTCCGGCTGCTCGAGTCGTATCGCGCGATGATCCTGCATCAGGGTCAGTGGCACGACACCCTCTCGCCCGAGGCGCATGCGCAGTGGGAGGCCGACCGCGTCGCGTACGAGGAGCGCGCGGCCGAGCACCTCGCGACATACGAGGGCGACCTCGACTACCCCGCGTTCAACCTCACCGCCGCGCAGCTCGGCGTCGAGCGCGCGGTGCGCGACGAGCCCATGGCATGGGTCGCCCGGGTGCTGCTCGTGCTCGCGCTGGCGTGGGTCGTGATCGGCATGCTCGCGGCGCGCACCAGGCTGGTCGCCAAGCCCGGCGCCGCAGCGGCACGCGCGACGTGGATCGCATCGACCAGGCCGTGGCGGGCGCGCGAATCCACCCTCGGCATGCTCGAGCTCGACCGGTGGCTGCTGCTGATCGTGCCGGCGGGGCTGCTCGTCGCGACGCGCGCCGTGCAGACGTCGTTCCTCTCGTGGACGCACCTCGCCGTCATCATCGGCGCCTGGGTCGTGTTCGCGCTCGTGCTGCGCCTCTTCGTCTGGGAGCGCTCGCCCTGGCCGGTTATCGCGGCCGTCGGCGGGGTCGTGATGCTGCGCTGCATCGTGACGCTGTTCGCCCTCTCGTTCACGGGTCCGGGCGGCTATTGGTTCGCGTTCTGGACCGACCCTCTGCTGCGCACGGTGTACATCAGCATCGCGTTCGCGCTGTTCGTCTGGGTGTTCGTCGCCGCCGGCTGGGCGCTGTCGGCGCAGGTGCGCGCGCGGCGCGCGACCGGGTACGTGCTCGCCGCGGTTGGCGCCGGGCTGCTCGTGCCGGCGGTGGTCGTCGGGGCGATCGGCCTCGAGACCGCGCTCACGCTCTGGAACGACGAGATGGGGCTGCTGCCCTGGGGCCTCGCCCGCATCCTCGGCATCACGACGTATCTCGAGATCCCTTCCGTGACCCCGTGGGCGGCCGCCGTCTTCGGTGGCGCGCTGCTCGTCGTCGGCCTGCTGCTCGCGGTGCCGTGGCGACGGCGGCGGGGCACGGCATCCCTTCCCTCCTGACAACGGGGAGTGCGCGGCGGCAGTGGTAGGACCACACGTTTCCGAGGAGTACCGTAGAGGAATCCCCCGAAACGATTCGAAGAGGTAATCGCCATGCGCTCACGAAGCACAGCACTCCTGTCCATCGCCGCCGTCTCCGGCCTGCTGCTCGCCGGCTGCGCGTCCACCGGCAGCCCCGAGCCGACGTCCTCGTCGGCCGCCGACTCCGTCGTGAAGTCGTCGGTCACCGAGCCCGCCGCCGCCGGTGAGCGTGTCGGCGCCGACGGCACCGAACTCGAAGTGTGGAGCAGCATCGTCCCCGACGAGAGCGCCGCCGCCACGCTCGACGAGCCCGCCGAGGGCAACCAGTGGGTCACCGTCAACGTCGCCCAGTGGGTGTCGGAGGAGGGTCAGTCCGACGTGGATGTGGCTCCCGTCCTGCGCTCGACGACGGACGAGTCGTTCTCGGCCGACGCGGTCTCGCAGCGCTCCGTCGAGGTGCCGATGACGCCGGAGAAGTCCTACACCTTCGTGTGGAGCTTCCAGGTTCCCGAGGACCTCGTCGACGCCGAGACCCTCGTGGTCTGCGTCGGCTCGGGCGACGAGGGCTGCAGCAGCCTCGTCGCGGAGTGATCGTCAGGCGTCGGTCGCCCCACGACCGACGCCTGATCCACTGCGTGCGCGCCGTGTGCCTTCGGGCACACGGCGCGCACGCGTTCAGGGGGCGGGGGGAGAGGATGCTGCGGTCTTCGGCCCGCGCTGCAGGCGGCGGGCGATGCCGACCAAGCCGCCCACGAGGGCGACCGCGCCGGCCGCGAGCAGGAGGTACGCGACGATCGCGGGCGCGGAGAGGGAGACGACCCAGTCCGCCACGGCGTCGCGCCGGCCGGCGTCGACGGTGATCCACAGTGCCGTCGCGGAGATCACCGCGAACACCAGACCCCAGATGATCGCCGCCCAGCGCGTGCGCGGCGCCGTATCAACCGCAGGGCCGGTGACGGGCTGCTGGTCGGGGGTCCCGGCGGGCGGGGCCATCAGCAGAGGCGGCGTGAGGTCGAGAGTGGGGTTCGTGTCGGTCATCGCTGTTCCTCCGGCTCGTAGACGGTCACGTAGACGGAGCCGAGTCCCTGCTCCAGCACGATCCTCTGGCGGGTGGCGGGGTCGCCGGCGGCCGCGGTGTTGCGGGTGAACCACGACCACTCCGACGTGCCCTCTTCGCCGGGGCGCAGAGTGACGGGCACCTCCTCGACGGCGTTCGATCGCGGGTCGAGGCGCTGCACCTCCACCCGGCCGGCGCCCAGCCGCGCCTCGATCTCCACCGCGGTGCCCGGGTTCACCGTGATGTAGGTGACACCGGTGCTCTTGCGGATCGTGATCGTGCCGGCGTCGACGTTCTCGTCCTCCGAGAGCGGCAGCACGGTGATGTCGGTGCTGCCGAAGGGCTGCACGATCGTGGTGGGAACGGTGCTCGTGCCGAGAGCCACGTTGCCGAGCACGAAGCTGCGCGGACCCGAGGCGATGGCCGTCACGACTCCGATGGTCACCAGCACGATGGCGACCGCCGTGAGGAAGCCGCTGCGGCGACGCGCGATGCCGGCGACCACCATCGCGAGGCTCACGACGATCGCGGCGGACAGGATGCCGATGGCGGCCGCGAAGCCGGCCAGCGCCGGGTCGCCCAGGGCGATCAGCACGGTCAGCGCTCCGGCGACGATCGCGGCTCCCAGGGCCGTGACGACGAACACGAAGCTCGTGCGCGGGCGGGTCGCGCGGCGCACGCGGCGGCGCTCTTCCGCCTCGGCGGCGTACACGGCGCCGTGCGCGTGTCGTTCCCGCCGCGCCTGTTCGCGGGCGGCGCGGGCGGCGTCCTGCTGGCTGCGACGCCACGCGTCGTTCTGCACCCGCCACTCCTCCTGGCTCGCGCGCCAATCGGCGCGCCAGTCCGCCGCCGCGGCATCGCCGGCGTCGGGGAGCGGCGCAGCGCCCGCGGGCGCAGCATACGTCTCCGGTCCTGTCGCGGGTGCGGGCCGCGCCCCCCCCGGCCGCGCCCCGGTGCCCCCGGCGGCGGGCGCGGGGGGGGGGGGCGCGGCCCCACCCCCAAGAGGCGCGGCCGGGGCGGGGGGCGCGGGCGCCCACCGCGCCC
>NZ_JBHVSC010000004.1:0-153907 GCF_042885375.1 Microbacterium sp. NPDC058062 | reverse complement strand
GTTTTCAACGCCCACCAGGGAATACGCTTGGGAACTTTGTCTGGTGGGCTGGTTTTTTTTTATAACACACACCCCAAACCGACCCGGGACGGGTCGGGGACCCGGCGGGCCCCCCCCCGGCGGCACCCGCGATGCCCGCGGCGTCGGCCGCGAGAGGGGAGGCCGCGTCCGCACCCGAATGCGACGCGACCGGGGCGGGCGGCGCGGAAGCCATCGGCGCACCCGCCCGGGAGGGCCGGCCGGCCTGAGCCGCCCGGACGATGAAGTACACGGCCGTGCCGATGAGCGCGAGGGCGAGGATCACTCCGATGCCGCCGAACGGCGAGCCGAGGTCCCAGATGCCCGAGCCGTCCCACGCCCACGGGGCGAACCCGGTGAGCGCCCACAGCGGCCACATCAGGATGTTGCGCAGCCACGGCACGACGGGGACGAACCCGACGACGGCCAGGATGAAGACGCCGGTCATCGCGGCGTCGTAGCGGCCCTGGAAGAGCTCGCGCAGGTGGATGCGCCCGCTCGTGTCGGGAAGCAGCGCCCACGCGATCGCGTAGACCAGCAGCGCCGGGAATCCGAAGAGCGCCACCACGACGAAGATGCCGCGCACGATGATCGGGTCGATCCGCAGCCGCGCCGCGAGGCCGCCGCAAACTCCGCCGAGCCAGCCGTCAGCCCGCACGATGCCGAGGCCCTCCACCCACGAGAAGAACCGGTCCGTGCCAGTCGGCAGCCCCGGAGGGGCGGTCGGCGGCGGTCCCGGATCGGTGGGGGGAGCGGTGGTCGTGTCGGTCATGGTTCCACCCTGGCGGCCGCCGCGAGAGGCTCGCTATGGGGTGATCCCCTGATGCGTCCCTGATCTCCGCTCGGGATCGTGGCTCGGGGGTCGGGCACGATGATTGGATTGTCGGCATGCCCCTCCCCACGACGTCGACGCACGCCGCGGGCGTGGCGCCGTCGCCGACACCGCCGGAGCCGCCGCCGCTGCGTCGTCCGCGTGACTGCGCCGTCTCCGGAGTCTCGGCGGGACTCGCCCGCCACCTGGGCTGGCCGCTGTGGGTCGTGCGCGCCGCGTTCGTCGTGCTGACCGTCGTGTGGGGCGCGGGCGCGCTGCTCTACGCGTGGCTGTGGGTGTTCGTGCCGTGGGACGACCCGCGGACGGGTGCTGCCACCCCGGCCGCGTCCGCGCACGACGTGCCGACGCGTCGAGTGCCCGTGGCCTGGCTGCTCACCGGGGCCGCGATCGCGGTCGCGCTGGTGACGATGGCTGCGATCGTCCTGTTCGGGGCGAACGGCGTCGTCGGGGCGTCGCTGCCCGGATGGGTGGGAGGTGTGGTCCTCGCGACCGCGCTCGCGGTCGCGGCCGGCGCCTGGGCGACGCTCGTCGACCGGCGCGACCCCGCGCGCGGCCCGCGGCACGAGAACGTCGTGCGCATCGTGGTGACGGTGGCCCTGATCCTGCTGCTGCTCACGCAGCTCTCGGCGCTGCGGCAGACCGGCGTCGCAGGGTTCGTGATCGCGCTGGTGCCCATCGTGGGGATCCTGCTCGTGTACTCGTCGATCCTCGTGGACCGCTGGCGCGAGCTCTCGGGGGAGCGCGTGCGGCGCATCCGCGAGGAGCAGCGCGCCGAGATGGCCGCGCACCTGCACGATTCGGTGCTGCAGACGCTCGCCCTGATCCAGAACCGCGCGGGTGCGTCGAGCGAGGTCGCACGCCTGGCCCGCGCCCAGGAGCGCGAGCTGCGCGCGTGGCTCTACGACGGCGACGCCCCCGCCGACAGCGATCTGCCGACCGACCTGCGCGATTACGCCGCGGCGCTCGAGCTCGACTATCCGGTGCGCATCGACGTCGTCTCGGCGGGGCTTCCGGCCGAGCGCGCGAGCGGCGAGGTCGCTGCGGCCTCGCGCGAGGCGATGCTGAACGCGGCCCGCCACGCCGGCGGCGACGTGTCGGTCTACATCGAGGGCAACGCGAACGCCGTCGACGTGTACGTGCGCGACCGCGGCCCCGGGTTCGACCTCGACGACATCCCGGACGACAGGCTCGGCATCCGTCAATCCATCCTCGGCCGTATGCGCCGGGCGGGCGGCTCGGCGACCATCCGGCGGGGAGCGAGCGGCGGCACCGAGGTGCACCTGCGGTTCTCCACGAACCCCTCGCCCGACACCGGGCCCGCATACTCCCGGGAGGGGAGCCGTGGCTGAACGCACCGTGCGCGTCGTGATCGTCGACGACCACTCGATCTTTCGCTCGGGCCTGCGTGCCGACCTCGACGCGTCGGTCGAGGTGGTCGGCGAGGCGGCCGACGCAGCGTCCGCGGTGGCCGTCATCGCAGCGACGGCTCCCGATGTCGTGCTGCTCGACGTGCACCTGCCGGCCGGGGCGGGCGCGGCATCCGGTCCCGATGCGGCCGGAGGCGAAGCCGTGATCCGCGAGGCTGCCCCGTCCGTGCCGTCCACGAGGTTCCTGGCTCTCAGCGTGTCGGATGCCGCGGAGGACGTCGTGCGCGTCATCCGCGCCGGCGCCCGCGGGTACATCACGAAGGGGTCGTCTGGCGCGGAGGTGAGCAGCGCGGTCCACGCGGTCGCCGACGGAGACGCCGTCTTCTCACCGCGCCTCGCGGGCTTCGTGCTCGACGCCTTCGGCGCCGCCGTCGGCGAGACCGCGACGACCAACGACGAGCTCGACCGCCTGTCTTCGCGCGAGCAGGAGGTGATGCGGCTCATCGCCCGCGGCTACGCCTACAAGGAGGTCGCCGCCGAGCTCTTCATCTCGATGAAGACCGTCGAATCGCACGTCTCCGCGGTGCTGCGCAAGCTGCAGCTCTCGTCACGGTACGAGCTCACGGCTTGGGCGTCGGCACGCCGACTGCTGTGATGAATCGGATGCTGCGGGCCGCGGCATCCTGTCCCCTCCGGCGTTTCAGTCCTCGTCGCCGAACATGATCTCGTGGCAGAGGGCGCGGCTCGTGTCCACGTGGCGCAGCGCGACGTCGGCCGCCGCTTCGACATCGCGCTTGGCGAGGGCCTCGACCAGCTCCCGATGCTCGCGGAGCAGGATCTCGGGTGACCGGTTCTGGCGGAGTACCCAGTGGAGCCGGCCTTCGAGCGGCTCGAGGGTCGACGCCAGGATGCGGTTGTGCGCCATGCGCGGAAGGGCGTCGTGGAAGGCCTGGTTCAGCTCGGCGATCGCACCGAGGTCGCCCCGCGCGAGCGCGGCGTCGGCGTCGTCGGCGATGGCGGCGAGCGCCTCGATCTCCGCATCCGTCGCCCGCGCGCTCGCGAGGCGCGCGCACTGCACGTCGAGGGCGACGCGCACGTCGAACAGGTCGTCGACGTCCTCCTTCGCCAGCACAGTGACGATGACGCCGCGCCGCGGCACCTCCTGCACGAACCCCTCGCCCTTGAGGAGGGTGAGCGCTTCGCGCACGGGGACGCGTGAAACGCCCATCTCCTCGGCGAGCACCCGCTCCACCAGGCGGTCGCCCGGGACGAAGTCGCCGCGCACGATGCGGTCGCGGAGGAGATCCCGCACGCGTTCGCGCAGCGGCTGATGCGTCGCGCCGATCGTGGCGTCGGCCGCTGTGCCGGCGGATGAGGGCTGGGGAGTCACGGGCGGGCTCAGACCGGCTGCAGCGAGCGGCTGTCGACGATGACCTTGCCGAGGGGCATGAGCGAGATCGGGACGAGCTTGAAGCTCGCGATGCCCAGCGGGATGCCGATGATCGTGATGCACAGCGCGACGCCCGTGATGATGTGGCCGATCGCCAGCCACCAGCCGGCCAGGATCACCCAGACGACGTTGCCGAGGAACGAGCCGACGCCCGACGTCGGCTTGTCGACGATCGTGCGGCCGAACGGCCAGAGGGCGTAGAGGCCGATGCGGAACGAGGCGATGCCCCACGGGATGGTGAGGATCAGGATGCACAGCACCACCCCCGCCAGCATGTAGCCGAGGAACATCCAGAAGCCCGACAGCACGAGCCAGATGATGTTGAGGAGGGTGCGCATGAGGTCCATCTTGCCCACTCCCGGCTGAAAGCTCTCCCCGGCCAGCCCCCGAGTCTTAGGCTCGGGGGATGCGCAGGTCGCGGAAGAACCCCACCGTCGGGGAGGTCCTGGGAGAGATCCTGCGCCGCGCGGCGGCCGAGGTCGAGGACAGCGCCGCCGCAGCCCTGGCCGACGAGCCCGACGGCGTGCATCAGCACCGCGTGCGGGTGCGGCGGCTGCGCAGCGTGCTCGGGGGATTCCGCGAGGCGCTCGACGCCCGGGCTGCCGAGCGCGTCCGGGTCGCCTACGCCGAGTGGGGGCGTGAGCTCGGCGTCGTGCGTGACATCGAGGTGCGCGCCGACGTCGCGGAGCATCTGCTGGAGCGCGCCGAGATCGACGACCCGGCGGTCGTGCATCGGCTCGTCGAGAGCCAGCGCGAGGCCTACCCCGTCGCTCACGAGCGACTCGTGGAGCTCGCGCGCTCGCCGCGGGCGGAGAAGCGCGCGCGACTGCTGCGGGAGTTCGTCGACTCGGCGGTCGTCGCCGAGCCGGATCGGTCCGCAGCCGACGTGCTCGCCGCCGTGCTCGCGACGCAAGCGCGGCGCGTCGAGAAGGCCGAGGGCCGCCTCGACGGCTCGGACGAGGCGCACCACGAGCTGCGCAAGGCCGCACGCCGCACCCGGTATGTCGCCGAGGCGATCGCCGACGTGGCACCAGACCTGTTCCCCCAGCAGGTCGAAGCCATCGCTGACGCCGGCGACGACCTGCACGACGCGCTCGGCGCGCACCGCGACGCGATGCTCCTCGCGCGCCGGGTGTCCCACGAGGGCGCGCTCGCCGGCCGGGCCGGCGAGCTGTCCGACGCGTACGAGACGATCGCCGGCCTCGCACGCGAGGAGGCGGAGGAGCGACTGGATGAGGTGCCCTCCGCGCTGCGGAAGCTGAAGGAGGCTGCGTCGCGGCTGCCGTGACGCACAGCATCCTTCCGCCCTCGCGGCGGGAAGCGGACGGCGTGGGTGTCGGCGCGCGCGCCTAGACTTGACGGGCAATGACGGACGCCAGCACCCCCAGCATCGTCGGCAGAGACATCGGCCCTCGGGCCCCCGGCGCACGCCCCGACGACGACCTGCTCGAAGGGCTCAACCCGCAGCAGCGGGAGGCCGTGACCTACCGCGGGCAGGCACTGCTCATCGTGGCCGGCGCGGGCTCGGGCAAGACCAGCGTGCTGACGCGGCGTATCGCGTCGCTGCTGCGAGGCCGCGAGGCGTGGCCGAGTCAGATCCTGGCCATCACGTTCACCAACAAGGCCGCCGGTGAGATGCGCGAGCGCGTCGAGCACCTGATCGGCGACTCGGCGCGCGGCATGTGGATCTCGACCTTCCACTCCGCGTGCGTGCGCATCCTGCGGCGCGAGGCCGAGCAGTTCGGCTTCACCAAGTCCTTCACGATCTACGACTCGGGCGACTCGCGCGCGCTCATCAAGCGCCTCGTCAAGGAGCACGAGGCCGACGCGTTCGGCCTCACACCCGCGGCCACGCAGTCGAAGATCTCGCGGCTCAAGAACGAGCTGGCGGATGCCGAGTCCTACGCCCGCACGGCCAACATGAGCGACCCTGCCGAGCGTGTGTTCGTCGAGTTGTTCGGCGCGTACCAGCGGGAGCTGCAGAAGGCGAACGCCTTCGACTTCGACGACCTCATCGGGCAGACGGTGTTCCTGTTCCGCGCGTTCCCGCAGGTCGCCGATGTGTACCGGCGCCGGTTCCGGCACGTGCTGGTCGACGAGTACCAGGACACCAACCACGCGCAGTACGCGCTCATCCATGAGCTGACGCGTCCACCCGGATCGGATGCCGCGCCCCTCGCCGCATCGGGCGGCATGATGATCTTCGAACCGGAGCCCGCCGCCGAAGAGGGCGCGTCGCTTACCGTCGTCGGCGACTCCGACCAGTCGATCTACGCGTTCCGCGGCGCCGACATCCGCAACATCAGCGAGTTCGAGAAGGACTACCCGGGCGCCAAGGTCGTGCTGCTCGAGCAGAACTACCGGTCGACGCAGAACATCCTGTCGGCCGCGAACGCCGTCATCAGCCACAACTTCGACCGCAAAGACAAGAAGCTGTGGACCGACGTCGGCGAGGGTGAGCAGATCGTCGGCTTCACGGGCTACTCGCAGCACGACGAGGCGCAGTTCGTCGCCGACGAGATCGAGGCCCTGCGCCGGGCCGGCGTGGACTACTCGCAGGTCGCGGTGTTCTACCGCACCAACTCGCAGTCGCGTGCGCTGGAAGAGATCTTCATCCGCTCCGCGCTGCCCTACAAGATCATGGGCGGCACGAAGTTCTACGAGCGCGCCGAGATCAAGGACGCCCTGGCGTACCTCGTCGCCGTCGCCAACCCGGCCGACGAGATGGCGATGCGCCGCATCATCAACCGCCCGCGCCGCGGCATCGGCGACGTGACGATCGAGACGATCTCGCGGTACGCGGCCGACCAGCAGATCACGTTCCGCGACGCGCTCGCGAACTCATCGGCGCTGGGCGTCGGCCCCAAGATCCAGGCGGCCGTCGCGCATCTCGACGCGGTGCTGGCCGAGGCATCCGAGATCATGCTTCCGGCGTCGGGCGAGCTCCCCCCGCCGACCGCAGTCGCCGAGGGTCTGACGCTGCTGCTCAACAAGAGCGGCTACTACGACGCGCTGCGCGCCAGCAAGGACGCGCAGGACGAAGCGCGCATCGAGAACCTCGACGAGATGGTGGCCGTGGCGCGCGAGTTCGCGCGCAACAACCCCGAGGGCACCTTGCTCGACTTCCTGACCGAAGTGGCCCTCGTGTCGGATGCCGACGACCTCGAGGACGCCTCGGGCTCGGTGTCGCTCATGACGATGCACACGGCGAAGGGCCTCGAGTACGACGCCGTGTTCGTCACCGGTGTCGAAGAGGACCTCATCCCGCATCGCATCTCGGCGGGGGAGCCTGGCGGTCCCCAGGAGGAGCGTCGGCTGTTCTACGTGGGCATCACCCGTGCCCGCAAGCGCCTGTACCTGTCGCTCGCGATGACCCGCGCGCAGTTCGGCGAGGTCACGGTGGCGATGCCGAGCCGGTTCCTGCAGGAGATCCCGGCCGAGCTGCTGCACTGGCGCCAGTCGCCGGGCGACGTGAACTCGCGAGGCGGAACGCAGTCGCGCGCGCTGAACGCGCGCCGGGGGTCGGGCTCCGGCTTCGGCGGTTCGGGCGGTCGGCGCTACGGTGATGACCTGGTGCCGCTGGCACGGCGCGAGCCGTCGGGCAACCTCGAGCGGTTCGCGAACAAGATCCCCGCCAAGGTGCGCGACAACGGCGACCTCGAGCTGGCGCCCGGCGACCGCATCCGTCACGACGACTTCGGCGAGGGCCGCGTCGACGCCGTCACCGGCGAGGGCGCGAAGCGCGTCGCCCACGTGCGGTTCGACTCCGCCGGCCCGAAGAAGCTGCTGATCAAGATCGCCCCGATCTCGAAGCTCTGACGCGGTGGCTCGTTCTCGGGTGCAACCCGGGGTGGGCTGATCAGCGATCGCTGCCCTCGACGAGCAGGTGGTGGTGGGCCAGGCGGCGGAGCGCGAGCATCACCGGCTCGTACAGCGCGGTGCCGAGCACCGCATAGGGAACCGCCTCGGCGCGGGACATGCCGGCCATCGGCGCGAGCTCCTCGGTCGCGACCTGGCGCATCGCGTCGCTGTAACGGCGGAGCACGGTGGGGGAGGCATCCAATCCCGCCGCCTCCAGGGCTCGCAGCGCCTCGTCGAGCTGGGGGACCGCGGTGAAGTCGGGGTCATACGTGAGGCCGAGTTCGTCGATGGCCGCCCGTGCTCGCGGATAGTCGTCGCGGTCGGACTCGACGTATGGGGGAAGCGCGCTCACCGCGCGCCCGAGGGTCGCGATGGGGTCGTCCTCCGGGGCGTCGATGAGCGCGAGGATGTCGCGCACGCGTGACAGGGGGAGTCCGCGCACGTCAGCGAGGGCGCTGATGAGCCTCAGGCGAGTCAGGTGCTCCTCGCCGTACTCGGCGCGCGTCGTCGAGAGCGCCTCGCCCCGCGGCAGCATGCCCTCGCGGATGTAGAACTTCACGGTGGCCACGGGGACCCCGCTGCGCTCCGACAGCTCCGAGATCTTCATGAGGCGGCCCCCTAGGTCTTGACATTGGATACTATAGCTATCCAATATTGGAGAGCGAAACTATCCAACGGAGGTCACGATGGATCCGATCCTCACGATCGTCGCCGGAGCGACGATCCTCACCGTCATCGGCATCATGTCGGGCGGCACCTTCCTGCTGCGGATCGCGACGCGCGGTCTGCCCTTCAACGGGCTGCAGAAGTCCTTCTTCCGCGCCGGGCACGCACACGCCGGCGTGCTCGTGATCCTGGGGCTCGTGAGCCTCCTCCTGGTGTCGGCGGTCGGCGTCCCCATGCCGTGGCAGTGGGCGTCGGTCGGCGTGCTCGCGAGCGCGCTTCTCATCCCCGGCGGATTCTTCCTGTCGGTGCTGGGACGCGATCCGCAGCGCCCCGGTCGCGCGATCGCTCTCCTGTGGGGCGGCGTCGTCGTGCTCGCGGCATCCCTTCTCGCCGTCGGCATCGGGGTGATCGTCGCCGGGGTCTCCGCGCTGAGCTGACCTGTGGAGGTGCCGAGTCGCATCTGATCCGGAGGGACGCGTCGCCGCGGCGGGTTAGGCTCGCACAATGGCCTTGTTCTCGCGCCGTCCGAAGAAGCCCGCCGAGCAGCCGCCGACCTCCCCCGAGCCCGCACAGGCTGAGGACGTCGCGGCCGAGATCGCACCCGATGGAGCGGTCGCTCCCTCCGCATCTGCGGAGGCTCCGGCAACGGATGCGCCCGTTTCCGAGGCGGAGGCTGCCACCCCGGATGCCGGCACCGCGCCCGGAGCGCCCGCTGAGGACGCGGCGACGGATGCTGCAGCCTCCGTGTCCATCTCCGTCTCATCGTTCGGCGGGCTCGGGGTGTCTCCTGCGGCGTCTCAGCCGGTTCAGCCGGCCCAGCCGCGCGAGCCGCAGGCCGACGAGACCGTCCCGCCGGGACCGCAGCCGCGCATGGGTGTGCGGGAGTGGATGCGCACGGCGCCTGAGCAGACCGAGACGGTGCCGGGGCTGCGCGACAACGTTCTGCTGCGTGCCGCGCTCGGGCGGATCGGCGACGCTCCGGCGTCGCAGGCGCTGCTCGACGTCGCGCGGCAGCTGATGCAGGGGCATCTGTTCCTGCGGGTCAAGGGCGACGCCCGGGCGCTCCTCGCCGAAGGCAAGGGGCTTCCGCTCGCGATCGCGAACTCCGGGGAGCGCACCTTCGCCCTGGTCTACTCGAGCGGCGCCGCGCTCCAGGCGAGCGTCAAGGCAGACGGCGACGTCGAGACGTCGGCGATGGGTCAGCCCGTGCTCACGGTGCTGCGGCACGTGTTCGCCAGTTCCTATGACGGGATCATCATCGACCCCGCGTCCGCGCCGTCTCGCGCCGTGCTCCCGAAGGAGCTCCTCGAGCGGGCCGTCGAGCAGGCCGATCCGCAGCTGACGGTGAAGACCCTGCTCGCGGCGGAGCGCACCCCCGAGATGAACGGGAAGGTGGCGGAGGCGCTCACCCGTGTGCCGCTGTGGGTCGCGGTGGGGGTCGCCGAGAGCGGCGCGCCCGGCCTGGCGGAGGGGCGCGATGCGGAGGGGCGTCGCTTCCTCGAGGTGTACTCGCACCCGCTCGAGATCGCCGTCATGGGTCGTGGTGACAACGCCGGTCCGATCACCGGGGCACAGCTCGCGAAGGCGCTGCGCAGCGACGACGGGATCACCGGGGTGGTCGTCGACCCCGCGGGGCCCTGGATCCGGCTCAGCCGCGAGGACCTCGCGCCGGTGCTCGCTCTCGCCGACTGAGGGTTCCCGTCGGGCGAGGGGTTGACACGCGCTCGTCCGTGCGTACTCTATTCAACATAAACGTTGATAAAGGGATGCGTTGAGCAATGGACGATGACCGACTCGATCGAGCGTTCGTGGCGCTCGGCGACCCGGTGCGCCGTGCGATCATCGCGCGCCTGAGCCGCGGCCCGGCCACGGTGGGGGAGCTCGCCGAGCCGTTCCCGATCACGATGCAGGCGGTCTCGCGCCACATCCGGGTGCTCGAAGACGCCGGGCTCGTGACGAGGTCGCGCGATGCACAGCGCCGGCCGGTTCACCTCGACGCCGCGGCGCTCGAGCAGCTCACCGCGTGGATCGACCGCTACCGGATCGACGCCGAGCGCGCGTACCGGCGGCTGGACGCGGTGCTCGCGGCGGCAGCATCCGATCACTCGAAACCCCCTCGCACGACCGACACGAAGGAGAAGGAATCATGAGCAACCCGCTCATCATCGAAGCCGTTCCGGGGACGTCGTATGCCGACATCACGCGGGAGTTCGACGCTCCCGTCGCGGCGCTGTTCCGGGCGCACGCCGATCCCGAGCTGTTCCAGCAGTGGATCGGACCGGGCGAGGAGCGCACCGAGATCACCCACTGGGATTTCCGCACCGGCGGCGGCTACCGCTTCGTGCAGCGCGACAAGGATGGCGAGTACGCGTTCCGCGGCGTCTTCCACACGGTGCGCGAGAACGAGCTGATCATCCAGACGTTCGAGTTCGAGGGCTGGCCCGACGAGGTCAGCGTCGACTGCATCCGCTTCGAGGCGCTCGAGGGCGGCCGGTCGCGGATCGTCGACCACAGCGTGTTCTCGACCGTCGAGGTGCTCGAGAACATGCAGTCCGAGGGCATGGAGCGTGGCATGCGCGAGGGCTACGACAAGCTCGACGAGATCCTCGCCGCGGAGGGCTGACCCGTGGGCAAGGTGGTGACGTCGGCGTCGATGTCGCTGGACGGCTTCGTCGCGCACGAGAACAACGATCCGGGGCGCCTGTTCGACTGGTACGAGGCCGGCGACGTCGAAGTGCTCACCGCGAGTGAGCCGGCCGCGTTCCACCTCACCGAGACCAGCGCCGACTACTGGCGCAGCTTCATCGGGGAGCTCGGATGCCTCGTGGTCGGCCGCCTGCTGTTCGACATCACCGACGGGTGGAGCGGCGTGCACCCGCTCGGCGTGCCGTTCGTCGTGCTCACGCACGAGGCGCCGACCGGCTGGGCCCATGCCCACACGGGGAACGCGCACTTCGTCACCGACGGGATCGAGGCCGCCGTCGCGAAGGCCCGGGAGCTGGCGGGCGACAAGACGGTCGCGGTGGCCGCGGGCACGGTCGCGGGCCAGGCACTCGCGGCCGGGCTCGTCGACGAGGTCGCGATCGACCTCGTGCCGGTCGTGCTCGGCACCGGTCACGCGTACTTCGCAGAGGTCGATGCCGCCGCCGTGAAGCTCGGAGACCCCACGGTCATCGTGCCGAGCACGCGCGTGACGCACATGGTGTTCCCGGTCGAGCGGTGAGCGGGGTGACGGATGTCGCGGACGCCCGCTAGCGTCTGATCCATGGCGTCCCCGCGGATCACCCTCACCGTGCCCGGCCCCGACGGCGATCGCGAGGTGGGGATCTCGAATCCCGACCGGGTGATCTGGCCGGAGGTCGGCATCACGAAGCGCGAGCTCGCGGAGTACCTCGTCGCGGTGCGGGAGCCCTTCCTCGCCGCCAACGGCGACCGCCCGGTCTCGCTCGAACGGTTCCCCGAGGGCGTCGACGGTGAGCGGTTCTACTCGAAGAACCCCCCGAAAGGGGCGCCGGCCTTCGTCGAAGCCCAGACCGTGACGTACAACAGCGGGCGGCGGCATCCGCAGATCATCCTCACCGAGATCGCCGCGGCCGTCTGGGCCGTGCAGATGAACACGATCGTCTTCCACCCGTGGGCGTCGCTGACGGCGAACACCGACAACCCGGTCGAGCTGCGCATCGACCTCGATCCGCAGCCCGGAACGGATTTCAGGGATGCTGCCGCCGTCGCCCCCGCGATGCGCGACGTGCTCGCCGAGGCGGGTCTGACGGCGTTCCTCAAGACCAGCGGCAATCGCGGCATCCACGTGTTCTGCCCGATCGAGCCGGAGTGGGAGTTCCTCGACGTGCGGCACGCGGTCATCGCCGCCGGCCGCGAGCTCGAGCGGCGCCTGCCCGACAAGGTGACGATGAACTGGTGGAAGGAGGAGCGCGGCGAGCGCATCTTCATCGACTTCAACCAGGCGAACCGCGACCGCACGATGGCCGGCGCCTACAGCCCGCGGGCGCTGCCGAGCGCGACCGTGTCGACGCCGCTCACGTGGGACGAGCTGGAGGCCGGGGTCGACCCGTCCGCGTTCACGGTGCGGACGGTTCCGCAGCGCCTGGCCGACGTCGGCGACCCGTGGGCGGACCTGCTCGCGAAGCCGGGGCGCATCGACACGCTGCTGGAGTGGTGGCAGCGCGACCTCGACGACGGACTCGGCGAACTGCCGTTCCCTCCGGACTTCCCGAAGATGCCCGGCGAGCCGCCGCGCGTGCAGCCGAGCCGCAAGAACGAGGCGAACTGGCCGAAGGACGAGGGCTGAGGGGCCACACCCGGTCACGAGGCAGAGCGGTCGGCCGACCTCACCCGGAGTCTTTGGGCAGGTCGGCGAGGAGCAGGGCAGCGAGCCCCACGGCCGTCGAGCTCGCATAGCCGTGATTGCCCCGCGGATCGTCGATCGCGACCTCGGACGCGATCACGGCCACGGCGTCCCTGACGGGATCGACGACCACCGCCGTCCCGCCCTCGCCCTGGGCGTAGAACACGCCGCGCTGCGGGTCGACCCACCACTGGTAGCCGTAGCTGATCGTCCCGTACCCGATCGTGGCGACGACGGGAGTGGTCGCCTGGACCGCCCAGGTCGCCGACACGATCTGCTCATCGCCCCAGACGCCTTCGTCGAGCATGAGCTGGCCGATGCGCACGAGGTCGGTCGCGTGGAGCCGCAGATGCGTGTAACCGAGGTTCACCCCCTGCGGGTCGGCGGGCCACGCGACGTCCGCCTGCTGGTACTCCTGAAGCAGGACCGCAGGGTCGCTTCCGGGCGAGAACCGCTCCTCCCACAGCGGCGCGACATCGATGTCGAGCGGGTCGAACAGCACCGCCTGTGCGAATCGGAGGGGTGACGTCCCGGTTGCCTGCGCGACGACGGCGGCGAGGATGTGCGTGCCCATGTCCGAGAACAGGAACCGGCCGTCGCCCGGCCCGCGGGCCGCGCGATCCGCCAGGATCGTGGCGACCCAGTCGGGCTGCGCGTACAGGTCGGCGGGGGTGCCGCGGATGTCGCGCTCCTCGGACGTCGGGGCGAAGTTCGCAGTATGGGTGAGCACGGCCTTGAGCTGGATGGCCGCGGTCTCGGGTGTGAGGACGGCCGCGTAGCCGGGCAGCAGCTGACCGAGGGTGGCATCGACGCCGGAGATGAGTCCGCGATCGATGGCGATGCCGATGAGGGTCGAGGTCACCGCGCGCGTGACGCCGCGCACGTCCCACGTGTCGTCGGCAGTGCCCTGCTGGTACTGCTCGTAGACGAGTTCGCCGTGCTGTTGCACGAGCACCGCCCGGACCGCATCCTCGCCGTAGAGCGTGCCGAAGACCGAGTCGATGTCCTCACGGATCGCGTCGGCCGGCGGCGTCGGTTCGGGGAGTGAGGACGCCGGGGACGAGCATCCCGCCACCAGCAGCGCCACGATCACGACGCACATCGATCCGACTCGCGTGCCGTATCGACCGCGAGAGCGCCGGTGGTCGAGGCGGGCCATGGGATGCCTCCGTCAGCAGTGACCCTGACCGCACGGTACACCCGCGCCGAGCAGGCGAACAGAGCACGGCCCGCAGCATCCGTTCGCCGCCGGAGGCGTCAGACCAGGACGTCGGCCAAGTCGTACGCGGCGACCACCTCGAGCTGCTCGTACGTGCACGAGCGCGGGTCGCGGTCGGGGCGCCAGCGCTCGAACTGCACGGTGTGGCGGAAGCGCCAGCCTTCGAGCTGGTCGTAGCGCACCTCGAGGACGCGCTCGGGGCGCAGCCGCACGAACGACGAGTCGGCACGACTCGCCTGGAAGCGCGACTTCTCACCCTCGCCGCGCAGCGCCTCGCCGTCGGCGTCGCGCTCGACCAGGGGGGCGAGCTCGTCGATGAGCTCGAGCCGGCGGGCGTTGCTCCACGCGGCCACGCCGCCGACGGGATAGAGCGTGCCGTCCTCGCCGTACAGGCCGACGAGCAGCGAGCCGACGCCCTCGCCGGACTTGTGGATGCGATAGCCCAGCGCCACGACATCGGCCGTGCGCGCGTGCTTGATCTTGAACATCGTGCGCTTGCCCGGGGCATAGGGCTGATCGAGCGGCTTCGCGACCACGCCGTCGAGCCCGGCGCCTTCGAACTCGGCGAGCCAGCGGCGGGCGAGGTCGGGGTCGTCGGTCGTGCGCGTGACGTGCACGGGGTCGGGCACATCGCGCAACAGGTCGACGAGCGTCTGCCGCCGCGTCTGGAACGGCTCGTTCTGGAGGTCGCGGTTGCCGACGGCCAGCAGGTCGAACGCGATGAACATCGCCGGCGTCGTCTCGGCGAGCATGTTGACCCGGGATGCCGCGGGGTGGATGCGCTGCGACAGCGACTCCCAGTCGAGCCGGCGTCGCCCGTCGCGGTCGATCGGCACGACGATCTCGCCGTCGAGAAGACACGGCTCGGGCAGGAGCCGTGCGAACGCCTCGACGAGCTCGGGGAAGTACCGCGTCAGCGGCTTCGCGCCGCGCGACCCGATCTCGACGTTCTCGCCGTCCCAGGAGATGAGGGCGCGGAACCCGTCCCACTTCGGCTCGTAGCTCAGCCCGCCCGCCGCCTTCGCCGGATCGGGAACGTCGGGAACGGACTTCGCGAGCATCGGCGCTGGGATCTCGTACGGCATGCGTCTCATCCTGCCGTTCCCCGCCGACACCCGACACCCCGCGCCGGCATCTTGCCGAGTCGCCACAACACGCCGGAACGGCACGGGCCCACCCGGCGCGTTGTGGCGACTCGAGGGTCATGAGTGCAGGCGGGGACGGATGCTGCGGACCCGGGGCAGAGCCCGGGTCAGCCCGACGTCGGGGCCGACGCGGACCTCGGGGCCGAAGCCGACCCGGACGCGGCGTAGAGCGCGGCCGCCTCGGCGCGGTTGGCGGCGCCGATCTTCGCGAGGATCGCCGACACGTGCACCGACGCGGTCTTCGGGCTGATGAACAGGCGCTGCCCGATCTGCGGGTTGGTGAGGCCTTCCGCGATGAGCTCGAGCACCTGCAGCTCGCGCGGCGTCAGGGTCGCGATGACGCCGCCCTCGCTCACCTCGTCGGCAGCGGTGGGCGTGAGGCGGGCGTGCGCGGCCAGCTCCGCCGCCCACCGGCCCACGCGAGCCACCCCTTCGGAGGTCGCCGTCGCGACGATCTCGGTGAGGAGTTCCGCGGCCGCGTCGCGGTCCCCGGCGTCGAGAAGGGCGAGGGCCAGGCGGCAGCGTGCGAGCTGCCGGTGCCACACGGCCAGGAGGTCGTCGGCCGGCGCGCCGATGAGCGAGCGCCACACGGCGACCCTGTGCTCGGGGGTGCCGTCGGCATCGGCGAGAAGTGCCCGGACGAGGTCGGCGTGCGCCTCGGCCGCCACGTGGTCGGGCCACGTCTCGACCTTCGCGGCCAGCCGGTCGCGGAGCTCCCGGTCGGCCGGGCGGCCCGGGACGAGGGTGAGAAGCGCCGCTGTCACCACCGCGTAGCGGCGCACCGCCGCCGCGCCCGTCTCGGCGTCGGCGATGTCGAAGACGTCGGCGAGGACCCCGGCGAGCACATCCGCCGGTGCGTCTGCGCTCGCCCCGCGCAGGGTGAGCAGCGCCTCCGCGCGCTCGACCGCCCACCACCCGCGCTTGTCGGGGAACCGTCGCCGCGAGTCCTCGATCGTGGCGCGTTCGGCCAGCAGCAGTTCTGCCCGCTCGGCGTCGCGATCATCCCACGTCAGGTGCGAGGCCAGCAGCCGGACGATGGACGCGCCATGGAGCGGGTTCTTCATCAGCCGTCGAGCCCGCAGCGCGTAGCGCCGTGCGCCCTCGGGGCGTCCGGTCGCGAACAGCGCGACGGCGAGTGAGTACGCGAGCCCCGAGCCCGACCCCCGTTCGATGCCCGCTCGGGTGACGTCCTCGTAATGCTGGGTGCCGACGACGACGGCCTCGTCGAATCGCCCGACGCGCGCCAGCATGTCGGTGAGGGCCGCACCCGCGTACGCCCGCATCGGCGGGTCGATCGACAGCGTCACCGCGCGCTGCAGCGGCGCCAATGCCCGCGGCTCGTCGTCCTCGTCGCCGGCGATGCGCCACGCCTCGACGGTCAGCGCGACGGAGAGCGCGGCGTCGTCCCCGGCTTCCTCGGCCAGTGCGATCGCGCGCGCCGCATGGGCGGCGGCATCCTTTCCATGCTCCTCGAGCGCGATGTTGGTGAGCACGCGCGACAGCAGGATGCGCGCGCGGGGGTCATCGAGGCCCTCCAGCAACGAGACGGCCTTCTCGAGATCCTCGGCACGCCCTCGGTGCTCGGCGTTGTACGTCTGCACGAATCGCTGCCGCAGCAGCGCCGCTCGCGTGAGCGGGTCGTCAGGACACACCGCGAGACCCTCGTTCGCCGATCGCAGCGAACGCTCGGCGTCACCCAGGTCGTGCCAGGCTTGCGCGGCAGCGAGGTGCAGCTCGGGGAGGGTCGTGCCGGCGCGGGTCTCGGCATCCGGAACCTGGTCCCAGAGCTCCGTGAGGCGCTCGGCGAGCTTCGCCGACGTCGCCGGCGAGAATCGCGATCTGGACCGCTCCAGCGCGGCGACGGTGGCATCGAAGGCTGCGGGTAGGTCGCGCGCCGCGAGCCAATGCTCGGCGACGGCCGACGCGTCGTCGGGGGAGTCGCCGCGGTGGTCGCGCAGATGCTCGGCGTACCGGCGATGCACGCGCACGCGCTCGCTCGGGAGCATCTCCGCTTCGACCGCTTCGCGCGTGAGTGCGTGTCGGAAGGAGTAGCCGGGACCGTCGGCGACGATCACCCGGGTGTCGATGGCCTCGCGCACGGCATGATCGAGCGCGTTCTCGTCGAGCGCGGTCACCGCCGCGAGCACGTCGTCGTCGACGTGCACGCCGCCCGCGGCCATCGTGCGCACGGCCTGCTGCGCCTCGTCGCCGAGCCGGGCGTAGCGCGCGAGCACCAGCTCGCGCAGCGTGTCGGGCAGGGCGCGGTCGCCGAGATCGACGAGCTCCTCGACGAGAAACGGGATGCCGCCGCTGCGCTCCGCGAGCGCCTCGATGACGCGCGGGTCGAGGCCGCTCGCCAGCTGGGCGACCTGCTCGGCGACCTCGTCGGGCGTGAGCGGCACCACCTCGACGCGCACGACGGAACGGGTGCGGTCGAGCTCGGCCAGCACGGGCCGCAGCGGGTGGAACCGGTCGATGTCGTCGGATCGGTACGTCGCGACGATGGTCAGCCGGCGGCCCCGAAGCGTACTGGCCAGCGTCTTGAGCAGGGCCATGGTGGCAGCATCCGCCCACTGCAGGTCTTCGAGCACGACGACCACGTGGCGGCGCTGAGACAGGCGCTCGAGCAGCACCTCGATGGCCTCGGCGAACTCGCCGGCCGGCTCATCGCCCTCGGGAGACTCGTCGGCGATGCCGGGCACCAGCGCGGCGAGGCTCGCGATCGCGGCGGCCGAGCCCGCGGCGTCGCGCAGCGCGTCGGTGCCGACCGCGGCGTGCAGGTCGCGCAGCACACGACGCACCGGGCCGAACGCGGCGCCGATGGGCCCGAGGTCGACGCACTGTCCGAACGCGATGACGGGTGCGTCGTCGGGGCGCGCGCCGAGTGGATCGGCGGTCACGAGCGCGAGGAACTCCTGCACCAGTCGCGTCTTGCCGACCCCCGCCTCACCGCGCACGACGACGGTGCGCGGGACTCCGCCCACGCCGGCGTCGTACGCCTCGAGCAGGGCGGCGAGCTCGGTGTGCCGGCCGACCATGCGCGGGCTCGAGGGGAGAGCGGGCATGGTCATATCGTGGCACCTTCGCCGCGTCGGCGGACCCTCATCGTGTGGCGACGGACGTCGAGCGCCGGCCGGAGCGGTGCGGCCACCAGGAGTGGTGATGAGTGGATGCCGCCGCCGACGCGCGGCGTGCGGCCGGCGCCGAGGGGGCCTCGGCGTCGTGCTCCGCGTGCTGCGCGAGCAGCGCCACCTCCCGACGCAGGTCCTCCGCGCGATGCGCGTCGAGCACCGAGGCGAGGTACGTGGTGTCGTTCATGTGCGTCTCCTGTCGAGCGACCGCTGCTGCGGGCTTCTCACAAATACGACTGTCCTCGCTAAGGGGTCGGCCGCTCATCGGGCGGATGCCCTATTCGCGGCATCCACGTCCTCAGATCGGGTTCGGGTCAGTGACCCGCGATGGCCGTGGCACCCGCACCGTGGTGCAGAACCCCGCGGAACCAGGCCGCCAGCGACTGCCCGGCAGGCCGAGCCGGCGACTGCCCGCGCTCGCGGTGGGCGCGCATCATCTCGTTCTGGCGGACGAGGTCTTCGGCGCGGTGCTGGTCGAGGATGTAGCCGGTGAAAGTCGTGTCGTTCATGGGTCTCTCCTGTCTGCGGCGGAACTCGGATCGGTTCCGGTTGTGCTGACAGGTACGACTTTCCTCGCTAAGGCGGGTGTCCCTCATCGGGCGATCGCCTTGTCTTGACGGCCGCAGGTACCTTAGTCCGGCCCCCCGGTGTCTTAAGCGGGCGTCGAACGCCTCAGGCGAAGGCGCTCATGCCCGTGATGTCGCGGCCGATGAGCAGCGCCTGGATGCTCTCGGTGCCCTCGTACGTGTGGATCGCCTCGATGTCGGCGAGGTGCTGCATGACGCCGTTCTCGAGCAGGATGCCGTTGCCGCCGAGCATGTCGCGGGCGGTCGACGCGATCCGGCGCGCGGCGCGGGTGTTGTGGTACTTCGCGAGCGAGGCCTGCGTCGGACGCAGCTCGCCGCGCTCCTCGAGATCGGCCATCCAGCGGCAGTACAGCTGCATCGCCGTGAGCTCCTCGAGCATGTTCGCGAGGCGCTCCTGCACCATCTGGAACTTCGCGAGGGGCTTGCCGAACTGGATGCGCTGCTGCGAGTACGCGAGCGCCGCCTCGTAGCAGGCGGTCGCGTGGCCCAGGGCCGACCACGCGACACCCGAGCGGGTCGAGTACAGCACGGTCGAGGCATCCTTGAAGCTCTTCGTGCCCGGAAGCACCGCATCGGACGCCACGCGCACGCCGTCGAGCACGATATGCGCCTGATGGATGCCGCGCAGCGACGCCTTGCCGGCGATCACGGTGCCCGTGTACCCCGGGGTGTCCTGCTCGACGAGGAAGCAGCGCACCGCACCGTGGAACTCGTCGCCGTCCGCCTCGACGCGCGCCCACACGAACGTGATGCCGCCCGAGGCGCCGTTGCCGATCCACTTCTTCGCGCCGTCGATCACCCACTCCTGCGTTGCGGCGTCCCGGCGGGCCACGGTCTCGAGAGACACCGAGTCCGACCCGTGGTCGGGTTCGGTGAGGGCGAAGGATGCCGCGACCTCGCCTCTGGCGACCGGCACCAGCCAGCGCGCCTGCTGCTCGTCGCTGCCGAACAGCGCGAGCGTGCGGAGGGCGAGACCGCCCTGGACGGCGAGCACCGTGCCGAGCGACCCGTCGCCGCGGGAGATCTCCATGTTCACCAGGCCCGCCGCCAGGGGCGAGAAGCGGGTGAGCGCCGGATGCACGATGCCGTCGTTGAACAGGTCGAGCTCGCCGCCGCGCATCGCGATGTCGAGCGGGTACTCCCCGGTGTCCCAGGCGTCCTGCATGCGCGTGCCCACCTCGTCGACGTAGGCCTGCGCGCGCTCCCACACCTCGCGATCGGCGGCGGGGATATCGGCGAACACGGCGTAGTAGTCGGTGCCGCGCCGGCGGGTGACGTCGTAGCCCTCGACGCGCTGGCCGGGGCGGGGCTGGAAGTCGGTCACGATCGGACTCCTGGCGTGTGGGTGTGCGGTGATGCGGTATCCGATTCTCGTGGAACTGAATCCCACGATCAATAGTACTCAGTGTCATGTGCCGCGCCCGGAATGTCTGCGTGCGCACCGCCCGCCCGCGCTGCTAGCTTCTCGAGCATGGAACTGGTCCGGTTCTCGGCGCCCGCACACCTCGACGATGCGGGGCCGGGGTCGGACTTCCCCGATCGGTGGCACGACCTCGTGAGCGGGCTGATCGCCGCGTCGACCGAGGTGAGCGGGCGCGGCGCGTACGTGAACCCGGTGCTGCGTCCCGGGAAACGCGATCGCGAGCGCGCGATCACCTGGACGGGGCTCTCGAGGCCGCTGCTCATGGAGCATCGCGACGATCGTCGTGCCGCGTACGCGGCGGCGGAATCGCGCGAGGTGCAGATCGAGTACCTCGAGTGGCACGTCGAGAAGGTCGACGGCAGGATCGCGCGCGTCACCTTCACCACCGAGACGCCGGAGTATTGGATGCTGCTCGCCGAGGTGCACCCCGACACCGTGCTCGCGCTCTACCGGCGACTCGTCTCGCCGGCTGTCGCGGCGCAGGACCTCTTCCCCGACGGCGGCGAGTACAACCCCCGGAACCGGTGGAACACGACCGACGGCATCGTGCACTATGTCATGCCCATCAACTCGATGGGCGATCTGCTCGGCGTCTCGCAGGAGAGCGAGCCGTCGCAGCACGCCGTCGACGGCTACGACGCCCTGCCGTACTCGCGGGCGACCGGCGCCGACGCCCGCATCAACTTCGACGTCTGGGCGATGTCGCGGCAGGGGCTGTCGGTCGCCACGGCTGATCCGCCCGGGCTCTACATGATCGGCTGGGACGACTCGGGCTGGACGAAGCCCGACGGCACGCCGGTCGGCGACTACTGGACGATCGAGCGCGGCGCGCCGGGCGCGGCGCTCCGGGTGACCTACGAAGTGCCCGACGGGGAGGGGTTCCTGGTGGGCGACATCCGCATCGGCGGGCGGCCGATCGAGTTCGGCGGCCAGATCGCCGAGCACATCACCATGTCGGCGCACGTCGTGAGCGGCGCAGCATCATGAGCGGCGAGGGAGCGCACGCGCTCGCGGGGCTCATGGCGGGCGGCGTCCCGCGGCTTTCGGGCATCGAGCTGCCCGCGCCGGAGCCCGGGCCCGTCGCACGCGCGCTCGCGGCGGACGCGTTCCCGGAGGGAGAGCCGCGGTTCGATCCGGCGACGACCGCCGACATCCAGGGCAACGTCATCCCCGGGTTCAACAAGGACCATCAGCGGTTCCTGTTCCTGCGGATCGAACACGTCGAAGGCTCCCGCGCCTGGCTCGCATGGCTCGCGCCGCGCCTCAGCAGCATGCAGGAGGTGCTCGACTTCCGTCGCGAGTTCCGGCGGGAGCGATTGCGGACGGGCGCCACCGTGCCCGCGACACCCGCCACCTGGGTCGCATTCGCGCTCTCGGGCGCGGCGGTCGCGAAGCTCCTGGGCGACGAGGCGCGGGACGCGATGAGCGATGAGGCGTTCCGGCAGGGGCTCGCCGCGCGCTCGACCTATCTCGGTGATCCGGCGGACCCCGCGAAGCCCGGACACCGGGCCGGCTGGCGCGTCGGAGGCGAGGAATCGGAGGCCGACTTCCTCGTCACGGTCGCCGCCGATTCCGCCGCGGATGCCGACGCCGAGGCATCCGTGATCCTCGAAGAGGGTGCGCGGAACGGGGTGTCGGTGCTCTTCGCTCAGGCGGGCGAGAACCTGCCGGGCAACCTCGGCGGGCACGAGCACTTCGGCTTCAAGGACGGCGTCTCGCAGCCCGGTGTGCGGGGCGCGTCGGCCGACGGCGAACTGCTCGCCCCGCGCTACCTCGACCCGCGCGACCCGCACGCGCGCCTGTTCGGGAAGGCGGGTCAGCCGCTCGTCTGGCCGGGCCAGTTCGTGCTCGGGATGCCTCGGCAGAACCCCGCCGACCCGCTCGTGCCGGCGGTCGACGACGGAGTGTTCCCCGGCTGGACGCGCCTCGGCTCATACCTGGTCTGCCGGCGACTTGCGCAGGACGTGCCCGCCTTCTGGGACTTCGCGGCCGCCGCGAGCGCCGAGTTCGGCACGGACCCGGTGCACTTCGCCGCGCTGATGGTCGGCCGCTGGCCCAGCGGCGCCCCCGTCTCCCGAACCCCGGAGAGAGACGACCTCGGCCTCGCCGGCGACGAGTTCGCGAACAACCACTTCCAGTTCGACGACGACACGAAGATGTGGACGCCGGAGGCCGGCCTCCTGGACGGGGGCTACGGCGGCGACGGGCACGCGAAGGCACGGGCCGACGTCTTCGGCGACGTGTGCCCGATGGCGGGACACATCCGCAAGGTGAACCCGCGCGACAGCGGCACAGACTTCGGCGCCCCCGCCGACACGATGCTGCGGCTGATGCTGCGGCGCGGCATCCCGTACGGACCCGTGCTCGCGGGCGTCGCCGATCCGCCACCGGAGCTGGTCGCCGCCGAGCGCGGACTCATGTTCGTCGCGCACATGGCGTCGATCGAGGACCAGTTCGAGTTCGTCACACGGCGGTGGGCGAACTCCGCACTCCAGCCCAACGCCGGCGGCCACGACCCGATCATCGGCCAGGCGGACGTCCACGGCGATCGCGACCGCTCGTTCGAGATGCGCACGCCGTCGGGCGAGGCGAAGAGGTTCGTCCTCGACCGCGAGTGGGTGACGCCGACCGGTGGCGGCTACTTCTTCGCCCCGGCCATCTCGGCCGTGGGTGGGCACCTCGCCACGGGCGCGGAGGGACGAGGGTCGGTCCGGCCGCCCGGATAATGAGGAGGTGGAGCCGTGGGAGATGCGCGAGTGGTACGCCGACTTCCTCGATGCGTGCAACCGCCACGACCTCGATGCGATCCGTTCGTTCCTCGATCCCTCGGTGCGCCGAGCCCACCTGCCTGCGGGCGCGGACGCCTGGATCGACGACCTGGCGGACCTGTTCGACGCGTTCCCGGACTGGCGGTGGCGGCGCATCCAGCTCGTCGCCGAAGACGACCGCCTCGCCGCCCACGTGCGCGGCAGCGGCACCCAGGTGGGGGCGTTCCGCGGCGTCGCGCCGACCCGCCGGCACGTCAACGTGGCCGAGTTCTCGATGTACCGGGTGGTCAGCGGGCGCATCACCGAGTACTCCGGCTCGGATGCGCGATTCGAGCTTCTGGACCAGCTGAGCGGATCGCCGGCCGGCCGCTGACAGCCTCTGGTCCCGTGCCCGGGTCGGCCGCCATAATGGCGGCGTGAGCGAGATCAAGACCCAGGCGACGGACGCGGATGTGTCGGCGTTCCTCGAAGCGGCGACGCCGCAGCGACGGCGCGACGACGGAATGGCCCTGGCGGAGATCTTCCGCGAGGTGACCGGGGTGGAGCCCGTGATGTGGGGTCCGTCGATGGTCGGCTACGGCAGCTATCGGTACGTGTCTCCGTCCGACCCCAAGCGGCAGGGGCAGTGGCCGAAGACCGCGTTCTCGCCGCGCAAGGCGCAGCTCTCGCTCTACGGGCTGAAGGACCTGCCCGACGGAGCCGAGCTGCTGCCGGAGCTCGGAAAGTACACCGAGGGTGCGGGCTGCGTGTACGTCAAGAAACTCGACGACATCGATCTCGGCGTCCTGCGGCGGCTGATCGCCATCGCGTGGGGGCGCGGCGACGACCCGCTGCCCTAACCCGCCTGCTCGTCGAACTCGCGTCGCAGATACTTCGGCGCCTGCACGCGCCACGCCTCGGTGACCAGCTCGGCGAGGTGGTCACCGTCGATGCCGGCCATGCGGAACGCGATCTTCGGTTCGCCCCAGGGCGTCGTCGTGCGGAGGAACACGTCGGGTTCCATCTCGACCAGGGCCAGGGCGTCGATCGGGTCGGCGACCTTGACCCCGACGACGAGCTCGGACGCGATGATGGCCCGCACGTCGTCGGGGATGCTCGGCCACGGATGGCACTCCCAGGCGTACAGCTTGTTGCGCACGAACCAGGCGGCGCCGCCCGTCGTCGCGCGCTCCTCGCTCCCGGGGAGCCCGGCCGCGGTGCCGCGCAGATCGTCGAGGGTGGCCACGCCCCGAGCCTACGGCGCACCTCCGACGCGCCCCTGGCCCCTGCGCCGTTCGGTCAGAACGTGATCAGCTGGCGCAGCTCGCCGCCTGCGGCGAGCCGGTCCATGGCAGCGTCGAGGTCGTCGAGGCCGATGCGGGACGAGACGAGCCGCTCGAGCGGGAGGCGTCCGGCCCGCCACAGCTCGACGTAGCGGGGGATGTCGCGGCTCGGCACGGCGGAGCCGAGATAGCTGCCGATGACGGTCCGGGCCTCGGCGGTGAGCAGCAGCGGGGACACGCTCGCGCGCGCGTCGGGCGCCGGCAGCCCGACCGTGACCGTGGTGCCGCCCGGCGCGGTCAGGGCGAGGGCGGTCTCGAACGCGCGCGCGGCGCCGGCCGCCTCCACGACGACGGGGGCACGGATGCCGCGGTCCACGGCTTCCGCGGGAGTCAGCGCCCCGCTCGCCCCGCACTCCAGGGCCGCGGCGAGCTTGGAAGGCACCGTGTCGACCCCGATGACCTCGTGCCCGAGTGCGACGGCGACGAGGAGCGACGCCATGCCGACGCCGCCGAGCCCGACCACGACGACCCGGTCGCCGGGTGCCGGGCGACCGGCGTTGACCACCGCGCCGCCGCCGGTGAGCACCGCGCACCCGAGCAGTGCGGCGATCTCGGCCGGCACGTCGGGGTCGACGCGCACGACCGATGCGCGACTCACCACGGCGTAGGTGGCGAAGGCCGAGACACCGAGGTGGTGGTGCACGTCCTGCAGCTCGCCCTCGCGACCGCGGTGGAGACGGATGCCGCCACCGAGCAGCGTGCCCGCGGCATTGGCCGCCGAACCCGGCATGCACGGCAGGCGCCCGTCGGTGAGGCATCCGTCGCACTCGCCGCAGCGGGGAAGGAACGTCATGACCACGCGATCGCCGACGGCGAGATCGTCGACATCGTCGCCGAGCTGCTCGACGGTGCCGGCGGCCTCGTGGCCCAGCAGCATCGGCACCGGTCGCACGCGGTTGCCGTCGACGACACTGAGGTCGGAGTGGCACACCCCCGCGGCTTCGATCCGCACGAGCAGTTCGCCGGGTCCGGGTGGGTCCAGCTCGAGCTCGCCCACCGTGAACGGGCGCGTCCCGGCGAACGGCGGCTCGGCGCCCGAGACCTCGAGCACTGCTCCGGTGATCCTCATGCGACCTCCTCGTCGTGCGACCGTACCCCGAACGGAGAACGCGCGCCCCCATTCGGGTGGCGCGCGTCCTCTGCGTCGGTGTCAGGCCTGCGCGGCGCGGCGACGGAGCCGCGCGCGGCGGATCCACTTCTCGAGCTCGATCAGCACCGGGACGAGCAGGGCGAGGCCGAGGGCGGTGAGCCATTCGTTGCCCGAGAGGCTCACCGTCCCGACGAGGCGCTGCATGAACGGCACCTCGACCGCGACGACCGTGAGGGCCAGCGGGATCGACAGCCACTTCACCGCGTCGATGATCGGTGCGGCAAGGCCCGACTCGGGGTCGCGGCGCATGACGAGTCCGCCGAAGATCGAGCCGAGCGCGCAGACCACGAACGCCATCGTGACCGGCACGTTGGGCACGGTCGAGCTGAGCAGGTCGGGGTACAGGAGCAGCGGGACGAGCGTCGTGACGAAGATCAGGCCGCCGTAGACGAACCAGAGCGTCACCGCCGCCGGGTTGGCGATCGTCTTCTTCGGGTCGCGCGGCGGCTTCAGCATGATGCCGTCGGGCACCGGATCGAGGAGGATCACGATGACCGGGAAGATGGCGATGAAGAAGTTCAGGAACAGCACCATGATCGGCGTGAGCGGCACGCCGTTGTTGATGTCGAAGATGCTCGCGACGAGGAACAGCAGCACGAGCGAGAACAGCTGCGACATCTGGAACCGGACGTAGCTGACGATCTTCTCGTAGATCGAGCGACCCAGGCGCACCGCCGTCACGAGGGTGCCGAAGTTGTCGTCGACGAGGATCATCTTCCCCGCCTGCTTCGTGACGTCGCTGCCGGAGCCCATCGCGACGCCGATGTCGGCCTGCTTGAGGGCGGCGGCGTCGTTCACGGCGTCGCCGGTCATCGCGACGACCGCGCCCTCCTCCTGCATGAGGCGCGCGAGACGCAGCTTGTCCTCGGGGGTGACGCGGCCGAACATGTGCAGGTGCGGGAGCGCCTTCTTCAGCTCGTCGTCGCTCATCGCCTGGATCTCGGCACCGCTCGCCGCGCCGTCGCCGAGCCCGAGCTTCGCGCCGATCGCGGCGGCCGTGATCGCGTGGTCGCCGGTGATCATGCGGACCTCGATACCCGCCTCGCGCGCGATGCGCACGGCCTCCTTCGAGGACGGCCGCAGCGGGTCGATGATGCCGACGAGACCGACGAAGGTGAGGTCGGAGACAGCGGCCATGGGATCGTCGACCACCGGCGCGTCCGGCGCGAAGCGGCGGAAGGCGAACGCGAGGACGCGCAGGCCCTGCTCGGAGAGCGAGCGGTTCGCCTCGAGGATCGCGTCACGGCGGTCGGCGATGGGTACGACGCCCTCCATCGTCGCGACAGAGCTGCAGCGGTCGAGCACGACGTCGGGTCCGCCCTTGACGTAGCCGACGAGCGTCTCGACGCCTTCCACCGGGATCTCGTGGAACGTGCCCATGAACTTGTAGGCGGAGTCGAACGGCACCTCGGCGACGCGCGGGAACTTCGCCCGCGTGAGCTCCGCATCGGCGCCGAGCTTCGCGGCGAGCACGACGAGCGCGGCCTCCGTGGGGTCGCCGATCACGGCACCGTCGTCGGACACGGTCGCGTCGCTGCAGAGCGTGAGTCCGAGCGCGAGCTGGTTGAACTGGGGGACCGGCAGGCCCGCGACGTGGCGCACCTCGCCCGACTTCTCGTAGCCGGAGCCCGCGACGGTGAACCACTCGCCGCGGTAGTACAGCGACTCGACCGTCATCTCGTTCATCGTGAGCGTGCCGGTCTTGTCGGAGTTGATGGCGCTCGTCGCGCCGAGCGTCTCGACGTCCGTCAGGTTCTTGACGACGGCCTTGTGCTCGGCGAGCTGGCGCGAGCCGTACGAGAGCATGGCCTGCACGAACGAGGGCATGCCGGTCGGGATCGCCGAGATCGCCATCGAGATGCCGAGGAGGATCACCGAGGCGATCTCCTGGCCGCGCAGCAGGCCGGTGATGATGATGATCGCGACAGCGCCCCACGCGATCCAGCCGAGCACGCCCGTGAGTGAGTCGAGCTCGCGCTGCAGCGGCGACTTGGCGGGCTTGACGGCCGAGAGCATCGATGCGATCTGACCCATCTGGGTCTGCATGCCGGTGTCGGTGATGACCACCGACGCCGTGCCGCGCGTCACCTGGGTGTTCTGGAACACCATGTTCGTGCGGTCGCCCAGCGTGGTCTCGGCGTCGGCGAGGGTGCCGGCATCCTTCGGGATCGGCGCGCTCTCGCCGGTGAGCGCCGCCTCCTGCGTCTCGAGCGTCGCCGAGCGCACGATGCGTCCGTCGGCGGGCACGATGTCACCGGCTTCGAGGGCGACGATGTCGCCGGGCACCAGGGTCGTGGCGTCGACCTGCACCAGCGATCCGTCGCGGACGACCTTCGCCTGCGGGATCTGCATCTTGGCGAGGGCGTCGACGGATGCCTTCGCCTTCACCTCCTGACGCGTGCCGAGCACGATGTTCAGCACGACGAGCGCGCCCACGAGGATGCCGACGCTGACCTGGTTGATGAAGAGGCTGATGATCGCGACGGCGACCAGCATGACGTTCATCGGATCCGCGAGCTGCTGCAGCGCGACCTGCCACGTCGACGGCGGCTTCTCGGCCGCGATCGAGTTGGGTCCGTGCTCGGCGAGCCGCTGGGCGGCGTCGGCGGCGGTCAGGCCGCGGTCGCGGTCGCTGCGCAGGGCGGCGACCACGGCATCGGGATCCTGTGTGTACCAGGGGGCTTTTCCTGCCGTGTCCGGCGAGGTGTCCACGGTGCTCATGGCATGAACATACCGCCGCACCGAGACCGTGCGACGACGAATTTCAGCGACGCGCCGCGGCGGTCAGTCGTCCAGCCGCTCGCGCAGTCGGCGGGCCACTTCGGCGGTCGGCATGGACCGCGGGAACACCGCGACGACCACCTGGTCGGCGGCCGGATCCGCCTCGCCGTCCGGAAGCACGCCGAAACGACGGCGGGCGTCGTCGAGCGCCGTGCGCAGCACCGAGACCGGCACCTTCTTCGGACCGCGGATGAGCCGGCGCAGCACGTGGTTGTGGATCGCCGTGATGAGCGCCGAGAATCCGACGGCGTCCAGCGGGTCGAGGCCCGGCAGCGACGCGCGCAGGTACTCGTCGAAGAGCCGCTCGTACCGGAACACCGTCACGATCTCGCGATCGCGCAGCGCCGGCACGCCGCGCACGACCGCATAGCGTCGCCGCGCGAGCTCGGGGTCGGCCGCGAAGTGCGCGTACACGAAGACGGATGCCTCGCACACGGCCGCCCACGGATCGCGATGCGGCTGCGCCAGGAACTCGCGCAGGCGCTCGAGGAGCAGCTCGTGGTCGGTGAAGACGACGTCGTCCTTGCCGCCGAACTGCCGGAAGAAGGTGGAGCGCGACACCCCGGCGGCCTGCGCGATCTGCTCGACCGAGGTCTGGTCGAACCCCTGCTCGGCGAAGAGCTCGAGCGCGGCGGCGACCACGGCCGCGCGGGAGGCGGCCTGGGCGGCGGAAGCGGCAGCGGTGTCGGACATCTCGGGGGAGAGCCTAGTCCGCACGCCCGCGCGAGCGCGGCATGCCGTCGCGCGCCACGCCCCGGTTCCCCCTCTGCGGCTGTCAACGGGGTCGACACAGGCGCGCTCGAGGGCTTCACTGGGCTCCATGACGCCGATGACGCCGATCTGGAAGCAGGATGCCGAGAGCGTCGCGGGCACGCCGTTCGAGCCCGGCCGCAGGCGCGATGTCGTGGTCGTGGGCGCCGGCCTCACCGGCCTGTCGACCGCGCTGCTGCTGACGCGTCAGGGACTGGACGTCGCCGTCGTCGAGGCGGACGAGGTGGGCGGCCTCGCCTCGGGCGCGAACACCGGCAAGCTGACGCTGCTGCAGGGATCGGTGCTGTCGGCGCTGCGCCGCCACCACCCGGCGCGCCTCGTGCGCGCCTACGTCGAGTCGAACATCGACGGCGCGCGCTGGCTCACGGGCATCGCCGATGAGCTCGGTGTGTCGTATTCGCACCGCACGGCCTACTCGTACGCGCAGACGCCCGCAGGCGTCGCGGCCATCGAGGCCGAGCTGCACGCCGCGACCGAGGCGGGATTGCCGGTGCGGCGCGTCGAGCCCGACCTGCTCGCCCAGACGCCGTTCGACATGGTCGACGCCGTGGCGCTCGATCGGCAGGTCGCGATCGATCCGCAGCGCCTGCTCGTGGCACTCACACACGCGCTGCTGCGCGAGGGCGGGACGCTGCACACCGGCGTGCGTGTGACCCGGGTGCACACCGTGCCGCGCGCGGGCGTCGAGACCGAGGCGGGGTACGTCGCCGCGGACTATGTCGTGCTGGCGACCGCGACACCCATCACCGACCGGGGGCTGTACTTCGCCAAAGTGCGGGGACTGCGCTCGTCGGGCGTCGCCTTCGCGACCGAAGGGCCCCTCCTCGAGGGGCTCTACCTGGCCGTCGACGGGGAGACGAAGTCGGTGCGGTCGATCACCGCGAACGACGGCCCGGCGCATGCGGCGCAGCTCGTCGTCGGCGGCAACGGCTTCGCGGTCGGGCGATCGCCCTCTCCGCTGGCCGAGGTGAATGGGCTCGTGGCGTGGACGCAGCATCACTTCCCCGGCGCGGAGCCGGTGGCGTCCTGGTCGGCGCAGGACTACGAGTCGCACGACCTCATGCCCTTCGTCGGAGCGATGCCGCGGGGGCTCGGCCGCATCCGCTTCGCGACCGGCTATGCGAAGTGGGGTCTCTCGAACGCGCCGGCCGCCGCGTTGCGGCTGACGGCGGAGATCACGCGGGTGCCGCGCCGAGAACGCCCGGACTGGATGAATGTCATCTCGACGCGCTTCACCATGCCCGCCGACCTGGCCCGCGGCGGCGTGCAGAACCTGCGCATCGGGTGGGAGGCCGCAGCGGGGTGGATCGGCGCGCAGGCCGCACCGACGCCGGTGCGCCGTCCGGTGGAGGGTGAGGGGGTCGTGGCGAGCCGGGCCGGGCAGCCGGTGGGGATCTCCACGGTCGAGGGTCACACGTGCGCGGTGAGCGCGGTGTGCACGCACCTGGGCGGCGTGCTGCGGTGGAACGATGCCGAGCTCACGTGGGACTGCCCGCTGCACTCGTCACGGTTCACCGCGGACGGACGCCGCATCGAGGGACCCGCGCTTCGTGACCTCGCGCGCCTGCCCCGAGTGCCCGGCGAAGAAGTCGAAGAGGCGGACGAGCCCGGCGCGTCGCTGCGGTCAGAACCGGACATCGACCGGTAGTAGGCTGGGGGACTGGTCGATATCTCGACGTCGAGACGCTTTTGAGCGTCGTCCCCACCCCCATTCGCCACCTGCGAAGGAAATCACTGTGGATCTGTACGAGTACCAGGCACGAGACCTTTTCGAGAAGTACGAGGTGCCGGTGCTCGCCGGCATCGTCGCGGACACGCCGGAGGAGGTGCGTGCCGCAGCCGAGAAGATCGGCGGTGTCGTCGTCGTCAAGGCCCAGGTCAAGACCGGCGGTCGCGGCAAGGCCGGCGGCGTGAAGGTCGCGAAGACGCCCGACGAGGCCTACGAGGCCGCGAAGGCCATCCTCGGCCTCGACATCAAGGGTCACGTCGTCAAGCGCGTCATGGTCGCGCAGGGTGCCCGCATCGACAAGGAGTACTACTTCTCGGTGCTGCTGGACCGCGCCAACCGCTCGTACCTGTCGCTCGCGAGCGTCGAGGGCGGCATGGAGATCGAGGAGCTCGCGGTCGAGCGCCCCGAGGCGCTCGCGCGCATCGACGTCAACCCGGGATCGGGCATCGACAAGGCGAAGGCCGTCGAGATCGCCGAGGCCGCCGGCTTCTCGGCCGACCTGGTCGACAAGGTGAGCGACGTCTTCGTCAAGCTCTACAACGTCTACAAGGGTGAGGACGCGACGCTCGTCGAGGTCAACCCGCTCGTCCTCACCGAAGAGGGCGACGTCATCGCCCTCGACGGCAAGGTCTCGCTCGACGAGAACGCCGACTTCCGTCACGCCGGACACGCGCTGCTCGAAGACAAGGACGCCGCCGACCCGCTCGAGGCGAAGGCCAAGGCCAACGACCTCAACTACGTCAAGCTCGACGGCGAGGTCGGCGTGATCGGCAACGGCGCGGGCCTCGTGATGTCGACGCTCGACGTCGTCGCCTACGCCGGTGAGAACCACGGCGGCGTGAAGCCCGCCAACTTCCTCGACATCGGCGGCGGCGCCTCGGCCGAGGTCATGGCCGCGGGCCTGGACGTCATCCTGGGCGACCCGCAGGTGAAGTCGGTGTTCGTCAACGTGTTCGGCGGCATCACCGCGTGCGACGCGGTCGCCAAGGGCATCGTCGGCGCGCTCGCCGAGCTCGGCTCGTCCGCCTCGAAGCCGCTGGTCGTGCGCCTGGACGGGAACAAGGTCGAGGAGGGCCGCGCGATCCTGCGCGACGCCAACCACCCGCTCGTGACCCTGGCCGAGACGATGGACGAGGGCGCCGACAAGGCCGCCGAGCTCGCCAACGCCTGAACCGCAGACATCCGGAACTAGGAAAGAACCAGACATGTCGATCTTCCTCAACAAGGACTCCAAGGTCATCGTCCAGGGCATCACCGGCGGCGAGGGCACCAAGCACACCGCGCTCATGCTCAAGGCCGGCACCCAGGTCGTCGGCGGCGTGAACGCCCGCAAGGCCGGCACCACCGTGCTGCACACCGACGCCGACGGCAACCCCGTCGAGCTCCCCGTCTTCGCGTCCGTCGAAGAGGCCATCGCGGCCACCGGCGCCGACGTCTCGATCGCCTTCGTGCCGCCCGCGTTCACCAAGAGCGCCATGGTCGAGGCCATCGACGCCGAGATCCCCCTCCTCGTCGTGATCACCGAGGGCGTGCCCGTCGGCGACACCGCCGAGGCGTGGGCGTACGCGCAGTCGAAGGGGAACAAGACCCGCATCATCGGCCCGAACTGCCCCGGCATCATCACGCCCGGCGAGTCGCTGGTCGGCATCACGCCCGCCAACATCACCGGCAAGGGCCCGATCGGCCTCGTGTCGAAGTCGGGCACCCTGACCTACCAGATGATGTACGAGCTGCGCGAGATCGGCTTCTCGACGGCCATCGGCATCGGCGGCGACCCGATCATCGGCACGACGCACATCGACGCGCTCGCCGCGTTCGAGGCCGACCCCGAGACCAAGGCGATCGTCATGATCGGCGAGATCGGCGGCGACGCCGAGGAGCGCGCGGCCGACTTCATCAAGGCCAACGTGACCAAGCCGGTCGTCGGCTACGTCGCGGGCTTCACCGCCCCCGAGGGCAAGACCATGGGCCACGCCGGCGCCATCGTGTCGGGCTCGGCGGGCACCGCGCAGGCGAAGAAGGAGGCCCTCGAGGCCGCCGGCGTCAAGGTCGGCAAGACGCCGTCCGAGACCGCAGCCCTGATGCGCGAGATCATCGAGAGCCTGTAAAGCCTTCAACGAGGGACGGATGCCGCAGCCCCGGGCTGCAGCATCCGTCCCTCGTCGTTTCAGTCGGCGACGGAACCGCCGAAGCGGGCGACCTGGCCCGCGCGGTCGGAGTCCTCGCTGGCGAGCACGCCGCCGTTCGCGACGAAATCGGCGGCGACCTCTTCGAACATGATGCGGACGTCCTGACGGCGGGCGCCGAGCGCATCGACGGCGGCCTGCGTGACCTCCTCGGCGAAGCGGCGGCGCTGGTCGACGGTGCGTCCGGGGAGGAGTTCGACTCTGATGTTGGGCATGCACCGACGCTAGCTCGTCGGCCGCCGTGCGCGCGTCACGTGCGGCGTCGCCCGACCCCGGTCGGGGCCGTCGTACGCTGGGGGGATGCCGCTGACCGGAGAGTACAAGCCGTCCACGTCCGAGTGGGCCCGCACGCAGGCCGAGGCGTTCGAAGCGTCGAACGGCGAGAAGGCGAACACCCTGCGGGGCGTGCCGATCATCGTGCTGACCACGGTCGGCGCAAAGTCCGGTGCCCTGCGCAAGACCGCGCTCATGCGCGTCGAGCACGACGGCCGCTACGCCGTCGTCGCGTCCAAGGGCGGCGCCCCGGACGAGCCCAAGTGGGCCGAGAACATGCGCCGGCAGTCCCATGTCGAGCTGCAGGACGCCGACGCGAAGCAGGACTACACCGCCCGGGAGCTGGCCGGCGACGAGCGTGTCGAATGGTGGGCGCGTGCCGCGGCGGTCTGGCCCGACTACGACAACTACCAGAAGCGCACAGACCGGCAGATCGCGATCTTCGTGCTGGAGCCGCACGAGCACTGATCTCGGGATATTGAGGCGTTCCTGAGCGATCCGCGCGCGCAGCCCTCCTAGACTCGGCTCCGTCAGGGGGTGACCGTGACCGGGGATGCACGGGTCGGATCCGCCGCGCGGCGGTGGGAGATCGCGCTCGCCTGCGTGGCCGCGGCGCTCGTGCTGGCGGCCGTCGCCGTCGCCGCCCTGGTGGCCGTCCCGCCGACGATCGCGAACCTCTCCAGCGAGGTCTCCGACGGAAGCGACCCGACCGACCTCGGCGCCGCCTCGGTCGTCGTCCCCGCCGATTGGGTGATCACGCGCGACTCGGGGGACGCGATCACGGTGCGCACGCCCGACGGCGCGCTGCGCGCGAGCCTCGAGTCGGTCGACGAGAAGCCCGGCGACGTCGTCGCCGACGCCACTGCGGGCACCCCTCGTTCGGAGCTGCTCGCCTCCGGTCTCACCGCGGTGCACGTCGACCTCGACGACGGCGGCGTCGTCGCGGGGGTGGGCGAACCGGATGCTGCCCCCAGCGTGCGCGTCACGGTGCAGGTCGCGCCGGCCGAGGGCGATGAGCCGGCGGCGTACCGGTCCGCCATCGGCGATCTGCTGGAAGGCATCCGGCGATGAGGGCGCGGTGGACGGTGGCCGCCCTCGCCGCGGCGGTCCTCGCGCTGTCGGCGTGCGCGCCGGCGTCGCGCGGGGGCTGGGAGCCTTCGGCGTGGGCACCCGAGGTCGTCCACGCGACGGATCCGGTCCCCGAGATCTCCGCCGCCGCGAACGGCCCGCTGGGCGCGGGCATCATCCCCCTGCGCGTGCGCAACGACGCTGTCGGCCTCCAGGCCCGCGTCGCCCTCCTCCCGGCCGGCGCCACCACCGACGGGTTCAACGCCCAGGTGCAGCAGTTCGTCCGCGGCGCGATCGCGGACCGCGTGGTGGCGTCGGGGACCGCGTTCGTCCCGACGCCTTCATCCGTCGGGTCCGGCCTCGGGGATCGGCGCTGCGCCGCCGAGAGCACGCGGCGCCCCGCCGCGGACCTACTCGCCGATTCCGCGTTCGGGCCCGCGGGCGGCGCGGGGACCGCCGTCGTGTGCGGCATCGTCGCCGCCGGCGGGACGATCGTGGGGGAGCGCGTCCGGGTGCTCAGCGGAGATGCGGCCGGCGTCCACTCCGACACGACGACCACGCTGTACACCGATGTCGCGACCGGCGAGACGGCCGCGGCCGACGGCCTGTGGGCCGAGGGGGCGGCCGCTGCGCTCGGGGCGCACATCGTCGACGCCCTCCGACGCGACGCGGGTGCGCTCAGCCACCGGCCCGTCGTCGTCGGCGACGAGGCCCAGATCGCGGCGATCCAGGTCGCGCTGTCCACGACCGTGCCGTCCGACGAAGGCCTCGTGATCACCCTCGCACCGGGCTTCACCGCACCCGACCTGGCCAGGCTCGGCGCCCCGCCGACGACCGAGCCCGTCGAGTTCGCCATTCCGGCCGAGGTCGCGGCCGACCTGGTCTCGCCGCTCGGCGCGCGCGTGCTGGCCTCCTCCGCCCAGCCCTACGCCGGACCCGTCGCGGCGCCCGCGGGAACCCGCACCGTCGACTGCGACCTCGTGCCCTGCGTCGCACTCACGTATGACGATGGTCCGTCGTCATACACGCCCGGCATCCTCGACGAACTGGCGGCTCACGACGCCGCGGCGACGTTCTTCGCGATGGGTCAGAACGCGCAGGGCTACGCCGACACGCTCGCCCGCATGACGAGGGAGGGGCACGAGGTCGAGGGTCACACGTGGAACCACCCGCATCTGCCCCAGCTGACGGATGCGCAGGTCACCGCCCAGGTCGTCGACTCCACACGCGCCCTCGAGGCGGTGTCCGGCCAGGACATCACCGTGTTCCGCCCGCCCTACGGCGAGTTCAACCCGCGGGTGCTCGCCGCGGCAGGCATGCCCGCCATCCTGTGGGACGTCGACACGCTGGACTGGCAGGGCCCCTCTGACGACGTGCTGATCGCGCGCGCCGTCGAGCAGCCCCGCGCGGGGTCGATCGTCCTGCTGCACGACGTCCACGCGGTCACGGCGCGCACCGCGGGCGCCGTCCTGGACGGCCTCCTCGACCGGGGGTTCCAGCTCGTCACCGTGCGGCAGCTGTTCGGCGGGGAGCTGCCCGCTTCGGGCTCCTGGCGTCGCGCCCCCTGAGCGCCCCGCCCCCACCCCCGCGTGGGATACTTCCGCGGTGACCGACATCGAACTCGCCCGCATCGCCGGCGGAACGGTCACCCTGCACGACGCCCGCCGCAAGGCGCGCTGGAGCGTCGAGCTCGAGCCCTACGAGATCGGGGTGTACGCCGTGACGCAGGAGCAGCTCGCGGAGCTGCTCGGCGAGCCGGCATCGCACCCGCGCCGCCCCGCGACCGACGTCAGCTGGCTGCGCGCGATCCGGTTCTGCAACGCGGCGTCGGAGTGGGAGGGGCTCGATCCCGCGTACTCGTTCGACGGCGAGGACGTCACGTGGCACGTCGACGCCGACGGATTCCGCCTTCCCACCGAGGCCGAGTGGGAGCACGCCTGCCGCGCCGGCTCCACGGGCCCGCACTACGGACTCCTCGCCGAGGTGGCGTGGACGAGCGCCGACGGTGTCAGCACCCCGCAGAACGTCGGCGGCAGGCTGCCCAACCTCAACGGCCTGTTCGACACCCTCGGCAACGTGTGGGAGTGGACCTGGGACCTGCTCGACCCCGCCCGCTACGCCGACTATCGAGTGTTCCGCGGCGGCGGGTTCGCCGACGACGCGTGGAGTGTGCGCGCCTCGACCCGCCGGGGCGGCGCTCCGCGCATGCACCACGACGACGTCGGCTTCCGCGTCGCACGAGGCGGCTTCGACGGGACAGATGCCGCGCAGGGCTGGTCGGCCCGGGCCGACGCCGAGCGCGCCGCCTACGACGGCCCGACACCGCCCGGCTGGACCCCGCTGCGCTGAAAGACGGAAGCGGATGCCTCGGGCCGAGGCATCCGCTTCCGTCCTTGATCTGACGGCTCAGCCGAGCAGGGTCTCCAGCGGTCCGCGTGCGAAGTAGAGCACGAAGCCGGCGGCGACGATCCACAGCAGCGGGCTGATCTCGCGAGCCTTGCCCGACAGCGACCGGACGACGACCCAGGAGATGAAGCCGGCGCCGATGCCGTTCGCGATCGAGTACGTGAGCGGCATGACGGTGACCGCGAGGAACACCGGGAGCAGGATCGAGAAGTCCGAGAAATCGATGAAGCGGATCTGCGACATCATCAGCGCACCGACGATGACCAGGGCCGATGCCGCGACCTCGGTGGGGACGATCGACACGAGCGGCGTGAAGAACATGGCGACGAGGAAGAGGCCACCGGTCACGACGTTCGCGAGGCCCGTGCGAGCGCCCTCGCCGATGCCCGCGCCCGACTCGATGAACACCGTGTTCGACGAGCTGGACGTGAAACCACCCGCGACGGCGCCGACACCCTCGACGATGAGCGCCGACTTGATGCGCGGGAAGTCGCCCTTCTCGTTCGCGAGGCCGGCCTCCTTGGACAGGCCGGTCATGGTGCCCATGGCGTCGAAGAAGTTGGTGAAGACGAGCGTGAAGACGAGCATCAGCGCGGCGAGCACGCCGATGCGCTCGAACGAGCCGAACGAGACCTGGCCGACGAGCGACAGGTCGGGCACGCTCACGAGCGACGACGGGAGCTCGGGGACCGACAGGCCCCATCCGCCGGGGTTGACGTCGTCGCCGGAGAACTTCGGGCCGATGTTCCAGATCGCCTCGACGATCACGGCGACGACCGTTCCGGTCACGAGGCCGATGAGGATGCCGCCCTTGACCTTGCGGGCGACCAGGATGCCGGTCAGCAGGAGGGTGAAGACGAAGATCAGCGTCGGCACCGTCGCGACCGACCCGTTGACGCCCAGTCCCACCGGGGGAGAGGACGCGCCGGTCGCCGTGACGAAGCCGGCATCGACGAAGCCGATGAACGCGATGAAGAGGCCGATACCCACCGTGATGGCGAGCTTCAGCTGGATCGGCACGGCGTCGAAGATCATGCGCCGCAGGCCGGTCGCCGCGAGGAGCACGATGATCAGACCGTTGATGACGACGAGCCCCATCGCCTCGGGCCACGTCACCTGCCCGACGACCGAGACGGCGAGGAACGAGTTGATGCCCAGGCCGGCTGCGAACGCGAACGGCAGGCGGGTCACCAGGCCGAACAGCAGCGTCATCACACCGGCGGTGAGCGCGGTGGTCGCGGCGACCTGCGTGAACCCGAGGGTGTCGCCGGCGACATCCGTGCCGCTCGACAGGATGATCGGGTTCAGGATGACGATGTACGCCATCGTCACGAATGTGACGACACCGCCGCGGATCTCGGCGGGGATCGTCGATCCGCGCTTGGTGATCTCGAAGAACCTGTCGAAGCCGTTCTTCGGCTCCGGGGTCTCGGTGTTCTCGGTCTCGTCGGGGGCGTTGGGCGCCGTGGACTCGGCTGTGCTCATGTGGGGGGACCTCCGAGGTGAAACGTTAGTCGCTCCTGCCCCAACCTGAGGATTCGCTGGACGGATGCCTCGGCCCCGCGCGCGGGCGCCTCGGCCGGGGCGGTGCGCCGAAGTAGGGTCGATGGCGCATGCATCGCCTCATCGTCGCCCTTCTCGCCTCCGTCGACGCCGTCATCGCGGCGGCCGTCGGCCTTGCCGTGACGCTCGCTCCGCTCACCCTGCTGTGGGTGCTCGGATTCGGCGGCGGTGCGGACTGGGGAGTGCTGTGGCCGTCGGCGGTGTCGGTGTGGCAGCTCGGCAACCTCGTGCCGCTCAGCATCACGCTGCCGCCCGACTACCTCGCCGCGACGGGGATCGATGCGGGCGCGGCATCCTTCGTCCTCTCGCTCGCCCCGCTGGCCTTCGCCGGGTTCACGGCCATCTTCGCCGCGCGCTCCGGTGCCCGCGCCTCGCACGCCGACGCGTGGCTCACTGGCGTGCTCACCTCGAGCGCCGTGTTCGCCCTCTTGACCACCGGCGCCGCGCTGACCGGCGCGAATGACGTCGCGCGCGCCGAGACGTGGCAGGCGATCCTCGTGCCGACGCTCGTGTTCGCCCTTCCCGCCCTGGTCGCGGCGGTCGTGACGGAGTGGTCCGAGGCGGGATCCGGCGCGATCGCGCGCCTGCGCGACCGCGTCGAGGCGGCGCCGCACGGCTGGGGAGAGGTGCCCGCGCTCGTCGCGCGCGGGACCGCCGTCGTCGTGGTCGGGGTCGTCGGCATCGGCGCCGCGGTGGCTGCCGTCGCGCTGTTCGCCCGCGCGGGGCAGATCGTCGCGCTGTTCCAGGCGGGCGACGTCGACCCCATCGGCGCCACCGTCATCACCCTCGTCCAGCTCGCCTACGTGCCGACGCTCGCGGTGTGGGGGATGAGCTTCGTCGCCGGCCCCGGCTTCGCCGTCGGCACGGGCACGGCGGTCTCGCCCGCCGGAACCCAGGTCGGCGTCATCCCGGGTCTGCCGGCGCTCGGTGCCGTTCCCGAATCGACGACGTCGTGGCTGCTGCTGCTCGCCCTGCTGCCGATCGCGCTCGGCGCGCTGGCCGGGTGGATCGCGCGGTCGCGGCTCCTGCACGCCCGTGGATCTTTCCGCGAGCGGATGCTGCAGCCCGCGCCCGCGGGCGGCCCGGCGTCGTCACGGTTCGATGCGGGGAAGACCGCGGCGCTCAGCGGACTGCTGTCGGGCGCCCCCTCGGAGGAGCCCGGCGCCGAGGCGCACGTCGACGAGCCCGTCGAGGCGCCGGAGGATCCGATCGCGGCACGTCTCGTCGTCACCGCAGGCATCGCGCTGCTCTCGGGCGGGGCCGCCGCGCTGCTGGCCTGGGCGGCGTCGGGGTCCATCGGACCGGGGCGGCTGGCCGAGTTCGGACCGGATGCCGGGCCCGTCGCGCTGGCGGTCGGCCTCGAGGTGCTGCTCGGCGCGGCGATCCTGCTGCTGTCGCCGCGGTCGGCGGGGGGCGGGAACTCCGCCGCGCAGGACTCCGCGCCCGCGACGGCCGGGGTCGAGCCGGTGGCGGACGACGAGCCGAACCCCGAACCGCCGGAGGCTGCGGCCTTCGCCGCGGTCGCGGCGTTCACGGCCCGGCGATCGGGCGCGGTGCCCGCCGAGGACGCCGAGGAGCGGCATCCGTCCCCTCCCGTGCGTGGAGCGCGGCCGACACCGCTGCCGGACGCCGCCGGCGGCGTCACATCGGAAGCGACGACCGAGCCGATCGAACTCCCGCGGCTAGACTGATGCGGTGCTGACGGTCGCTGTTCTCATCTCGGGTACAGGCTCCAACCTGCGCGCTCTGCTCGACGCGGCGGCCGATCCCGAGTTCCCCGCCCGCATCGTCGTCGTCGGCGCCGACCGCGAGGCCGACGGATTCGCGCACGCCGAGGAGTACGGCATCCCCACGTTCATGGTGCCGTTCGCGCAGTTCGCGAGCCGCGAGGAGTGGGGCGCCGAGCTCGCCACCCAGCTCGACGTCTGGCAGCCCGACCTCGTCGTCTTGAGCGGCCTCATGCGCCTGCTGCCCGCCGACCTCGTCGACGCGTGGTCGCCCCGCATCATCAACACCCACCCGGCGTACCTGCCGGAGTTCCCCGGTGCGCACGGCGTGCGCGACGCGCTCGCCGCCGACGTCGCGCAGACCGGGGCCAGCGTCATCATCGTCGACAACGGGGTCGACTCGGGGCCGATCCTCGCCCAGGAGCGCGTGCCCGTGCTCCCCGGCGACGACGAGCACGCCCTGCACGAGCGCATCAAGCCCGTCGAACGCCGCCTCCTGATCGACGTGGTGCGCCGCGTCGCGACCGGCGACCTCGACCTCGCGGCGGTGTCCGCGAGCGCCCAGCTCTGACCCCCCACCCCACCGAGGAGACCCGCATGGCCGGACCGAGCCACGACCCCGCCCTGTACCGCCACCGCGACGTCGTCCCGGTGCGCCGCGCACTCGTGTCGGTGAGCGACAAGACCGACCTGTTGGCGCTCGGCGAGGCGCTCGCGGCGGCCGGTGTCGAGATCGTGTCGACGGGCGGTTCCGCCACGCTGCTGCGCGAGGCCGGCTACACCGTGACCGACGTGTCGAGCGTGACGGGCTTCCCCGAGTCGCTCGACGGCCGCGTGAAGACGCTCCACCCGGGCGTGCACGCGGGCCTCCTCGCCGACCTCCGCCTCGAGGACCACGAGCGTCAGCTCGCCGAGCTCGACATCGCCCCCTTCGAGCTCGTCGTGGTGAACCTCTACCCGTTCGTCGAGACCGTGCGCTCGGGCGCACAGGGCGACGACGTCGTCGAGCAGATCGACATCGGCGGCCCCGCGATGGTGCGCGCGTCGGCGAAGAACTACGCCAACGTCGCGATCGTCGTCTCGCCGTCGTCGTACCCGGCGGTCATCGACGCCGTCCGCGCGGGCGGCACGACGCTGGTGCAGCGCCGTGAGCTCGCGGCCCGTGCCTTCGCGCACACGGCCGAGTACGACCGCGCGGTCGCGACCTGGTTCACCGAGGGCACGCTCCTCGAAGAGGCCCTGCCGGCGCACCTCACGATCAAGGCCGAGCGCCTCGCGACCCTCCGCTACGGCGAGAACTCGCACCAGCGTGCGGCGATCTACACCCGCAACGGCGGCCACGGCATCGCCCAGGCGATCCAGCTCCAGGGCAAGGAGATGTCGTACAACAACTACGTCGACGCCGACGCCGCCCTCCGCGCCGCCTTCGACATGGTCAAGCCCGCCGTCGCGATCATCAAGCACGCGAACCCCTGCGGGATCGCGGTGACGGCGCCCAACGCCCTCGACCCCATCGCGAGCGCACACCTGCGCGCCCACGAATGCGACCCCGTGTCGGCGTACGGCGGCGTGATCGCCGCCAACGGCACCGTGACCCTCAAGATGGCCGAGAACCTCAAGGACATCTTCACCGAGGTCATCGTGGCGCCGTCGTTCGAGCCGGCCGCCCTCGAGGTCTTCAAGGCGAAGAAGAACCTGCGTCTGCTGCAGCTGCCCGCCGACTGGCAGCAGGAGCGGATGGACGTGCGCCTGGTCTCGGGCGGTCTGCTGCTGCAGGACGCCGACCGCTTCCCCGACGACATCGAGTCCGTCGCGAAGGACTGGCAGCTGGTGTCGGGCGAGCGTCCGGCCGACGAGGAGATGACCAACCTCATCTTCGCGTGGAAGGCCTGCCGCGCGGTCAAGTCGAACGCCATCGTCCTCGCCAAGAACTCGGCGACGGTCGGCATCGGCATGGGCCAGGTCAACCGCGTCGACTCGTGCCGCCTCGCGGTGGAGCGCGCCGGTGACCGCGCCGCTGGATCGGTCGCCGCATCGGATGCGTTCTTCCCCTTCGCCGACGGCCCGCAGATCCTGCTCGACGCGGGCATCTCGGCCATCGTCCAGCCGGGCGGCTCGGTCCGCGACGACGAGGTCATCGCCGCCGCGAAGGCCGCGAACGTGACGATGTTCTTCACGAACGAGCGCCACTTCTTCCACTGACGCAGGTCACCCGGAGGCGCCGTCCGGCCGATCGACCAGGACATGGGGCTATTTCCCCATGTCCTGGATCTCGTCGGGAGGGGCACGATCGTCCGGATAGGGTCGATGCGGAGCGTTCGCCAGGAGGACCCGTGATTTGGGAGATCGACGACTCGACGCGTGCCGTCGAGGGGCTCGATGGGCGTGGCCGGCCGAAGCCGGAGTACGCCGCGACACTCGGGCTGCGCAGGGCGCCGTTCGGGCGGCGCGTGCTCTCCACCTCGATCGAGCTCGGCATCCTGCTGGTGCTCCAGCTCCCGTTCCTCCTCGTCACCCTTCCCGCGCTCCTGAGCGCGACGGCGTCGCCGGACGCCGCGGCGGCGCTCGCGGACGCCGGCCGGCTCGGCCTGGTCATCGCGTGCGGGGCGGCATCGGCGGCGCTGACGACCGCGTTCGTCGTGGTGCAGCTCGTGCTGCACGGGCGCAAGGGCGCCACCGTCGGCAAGGCGATGACCGGGATCCGATCGGTCAACGTTCGCACGCTCGAGCGCCCGGGCTTCTGGCGGGGCGCGGTGGTGCGCTATCTCGTGCTGTACGGCAGCTTCCTGGTGCCGCTGGTGGGTCCGGTGCTCGTCATCGCGTGCTCGCCGCTGTTCGACCCCGAGCGACGGGGCCGCGGCTGGGCAGACCTCGCCGGGGCGACGTGGTTCGTCGACGCGCGCGACGGGCTCAACCCCTACGACGTCAAGCGCATGCGCATCGCCCGCAAGACCGCCGCCACCGACCTCGCGGACGAGCGCAGCGAGCTGCGCTCCCTCGCCACCTCGGCGACCGCCCCCGGCGCGGGCGCCTACATCCCGGTCACCCGCAGCAGCGGGGGAGTCGTGGGTGCGCCGCGTACCGACGCGTACGCGTCGACCGCCGAGGCGAGCGGAACGGATGCCGCGTCCCCCGCGTCCCCTTCGGCACCCGCGCCCGCGCCTGCCGTCGTGGCGCCTGCCGGTGTCGCGCCGGCGGCCATCGTGCCCACGGCGCCCTCCTCCGGCCCGGGGATCCCGTGGACGCCGCCCCGGCTGCTGGCGGACGCGAGCCCCGCACCCGCGCCGGCCCCAGTGGGCCCGCCGGCCGCGCCCGCAACCCCGGCACCACGGTCGTCGTCGCCGGCCGACCCTGCGACGCCGGGCGTCGTCCTCGAGTTCGACAGCGGCGCCCGCATCGCGCTCGCGGGGTCCGGGATCCTGATCGGCCGCGATCCGGCGGCCGGGCCGGGGGACGCCGGTCTCGCCCTCGTTCCCCTGGACGACCCGTCGAAGTCCATCTCGAAGACCCACCTGGCGCTCCTGCGCACGGGGGGCAGCATCATCGCGATCGACCGTGCATCGACCAACGGGAGCGCGGTGATCCGGGACGGCGTCGAGCACGCGCTTCCGCCCGGCCAGGGCATCGCGGTCCGCTCCGGAGACACCCTGCTGCTCGGTGAACGGCGCGCCCGCGTCCGCATCGGCTGAGGCAGCACAGCGAGGAACCCATGAGACTCAGACTCACCCTGCAGCGCCGGAACGCCCAGCACATCGACGTCGTGGTCACGGCCGACACGACGGCGACCGTGCAGGACGTCGCGAGGCACATCGTCGAGACCGACCCGGCGCGCGAGACCGTCGCGTCCCCGCGTGACGTGCTGACGCTCAAGGTGGCGCCTCCGACGTCGTCGACGTTCGTGATGCTCTCGCCCGAGACGCTCATCAGCGACGCCGCCGTGGGCTCGGGCTTCGTCGCGTCGATCGTCAATCTCGGTGAGGACTACGTCTCGACGCGGACGAACGGGGGCCCGCCTGCCGCCATCCTCTCGATCGTCGCCGGTCCGCTCGTCGGCCGCGAGTTCCCGCTGCCGCGCGGTCAGTTCACCATCGGCCGGGTCGCGGGCAACGACATCGTCCTCGCGGATCCCCTCGTCTCCAAGTCGCACGCACGCATCGAGGTCGGCACGTCCGTCGAACTGGTCGACCTGAACTCGGCGAACGGCATCGTCGTGGACGGCGGCCTCGTGCAGCGCCTTCGCGTCATCCCCGGCCAGCGGTTCTCGCTCGGCGACACGGACGTCGTCGTCCGCATGGTGCAGGACTTCGCGCCGGTGGAACAGGATCCCGTCCTCGAGCGGGGCGGCTCGCTCCTGTTCAACCGCAGCCCGCGCGTTGAGCCGCGGTACGTGGGCGAGGAGCTGCCCGAGCCGCGGATGCCGAAGGACCCGGTCTCGCGGCTGTTCCCGTGGCCCATGCTGGTCGCCCCGATCATTCTGGGACTGGCCCTCTTCGCGATGCAGGGCAACCCCCGCGCGCTGCTGGTCGTCGTGCTCTCGCCGCTCATGCTGCTCGGCAACTTCATCTCCCAGCGCACGCAGGTCGGCCAGCGCGCCCGCAAAGAGACCGAGATCTTCGAGCGCACGTTCGAGGAGCTCGAAGAGAGCCTCTACCGCGAGCGGCCGCGCGAGCGCGAGATCCGCAACGCCGAGGTGCCGCCGGTGGCCGTCGTCTTCGACGAGGCGATGCGGCTCGGCCCGATGCTCTGGACCAGGAGACCCGAGCACTGGAACTTCCTGTCGGTGCGACTGGGCACCGCCGAGGCCCCCTCGCGCACGACGGTGAAGCGGTCCGAATCGCCCGAGGCGCTGCAGGAGTTCGTCGACCGCGTCGACCGACTGCGGGACCGCTACCGCACGATCGACGGCGTGCCGGTGCTCGAGTCGCTGCAGAGCGTCGGGGTGATCGGCGTCGCGGGAGGCGAGCGGGAAGCCGCCGACGCCCTGCGCGGCCTCTGCGTCCAGCTGTTCGGCCTCCACTCGCCCAACGAACTGGTCGCGATCGCGCTCACCGAGCCGCGATGGGCGACGCAGCTCGAGTGGCTCAAGTGGCTTCCGCACACCTCCAGCGAGCGCAGTCCCTTCCGCGAGATGCCGCTGTCGGATTCGGCGTCGACCGGCGCCGCTCTGCTGTCGGGCCTGGAGGAGCTCGTCATGCAGCGCTCCAAGGCCGCCTCGTCGCCGCGCCTGCCGCTGGATGACGAGTGGGACCCGATGCGCTACGGCACCGACGTGCGGCGCGCCGCGGAGGAGGCCACGTTCCCCGGCCAGACGGCGGTGCTCGTCATCGTCACCGCCGACGCCCCGGTGGATCGCGCACGCCTCACGCAGGTGCTCGAGCGCGGCGCCGACGTCGGCGTCTACGGTCTCTTCGTGGCCCCCGTCGTCGAGGCGCTGCCCGCCGTCTGCCGCAGCTTCGTCGACGTGTCCCGGGGCCTCGAGCACGCCCGCGCGGGCACGGTCCGAAGTGGCGTGGACTATCCGGAGACCGCGGTCGAGGGCGTGTCGAACGACCTCATGACGGTGCTGGCCAAGCGGCTCGCCCCGGTCGTGGACTCGAGCACGGTCGTGGAGGATTCGTCCGACATCCCGAACTCGGTGATGTTCCTCTCGCTCGTCGGCGGCGAGCTCGCCGCGGATGCCGGCTCCGCCGTGGAGCGCTGGCGCGAGAACAACACGATCATCGACCGCTCAGGCGCGGTCCTGCCGCGCCTGAAGAAGGCCGGAACGCTCCGCGCGATCGTCGGCCAGGGAGCCACGGACGCGATGGCCCTCGATCTGCGGACGCAGGGACCGCACGCCCTCGTCGGCGGCACCACCGGTGCCGGCAAGTCCGAGTTCCTTCAGGCGTGGGTGCTCGGCATGGCCGCCGCCCACAGCCCCGACCGCGTCACGTTCCTGTTCGTCGACTACAAGGGCGGGTCCGCGTTCGCCGACTGCGTCGAACTTCCGCACACGGTCGGCCTCGTCACCGACCTGAGCCCGCACCTCGTTCGGCGCGCGCTCACCAGCCTGCGTGCCGAGCTGCACCACCGCGAGCACCTCTTCAACCGCAAGAAGGCGAAGGACCTGCTCGAGCTGGAGAAGCGGCGCGACCCCGACACGCCGCCCGCCCTCGTGCTCGTCATCGACGAGTTCGCGGCCCTCGCGGGGGAGGTGCCCGAGTTCGTGGACGGTGTCGTCGACATCGCGCAGCGCGGCCGCTCCCTGGGGATCCACCTGATCATGGCCACGCAGCGGCCGGCGGGCGTCATCAAAGACAACCTGCGCGCCAACACCAACCTCCGCGTCGCGCTGCGCATGGCCGACGAGTCGGACTCGAAGGACGTCGTCGACGACCCCGTGGCCGCGCGCTTCGACCCGGGCATCCCCGGCCGCGGCATCGCCAAGACCGGCCCCGGCCGGCTCGTGCCGTTCCAGTCCGCCTATGCGGGCGGCTGGAGCACCGACGAGGCGCCTGCCGCCGATGTGGGCGTCGCACAGCTGCGGTTCGGCTCGGTGCAGCGGTGGGAGCTGCCGGACTCGGGCGAATCCGAATCCCACGATGTCGATCCCGGGCCCAACGACCAGAAGCGCATCGTCGCGACCCTGGTCGCCGCCGCCGCGGCGGCCCGGATCCCCGCACCCCGGCGCCCGTGGCTCGACGACCTCGAGGCCACCGTCGACCTCCGCGGGCTGCGGGCAGGACGACCCGGCTTCATCCTGCTCGGCAAGCGCGACGTGCCCGAGCGGCAGCTGCAGGAGCCGGTGTACTTCGAGCCCGACCGCGACGGGTCGCTCCTGGTGTACGGCACCAGCGGCTCGGGCAAGTCCACCGTGCTGCGCACGGTCGCCATCGCCGCGGCGATGGGGCGCCGCGCCGAGAACGTCGCCGTGTACGGCCTGGACTTCGGCGCCGGCGCGCTCAAGAGCCTCGAGGTGCTGCCGCACGTCGGATCGATCATCCCCGGCGACGACGCCGAGCGCGTGCAGCGCATCATGCGCTCGCTGGGCGGCATCCTGGACGACCGCGCCAAGCGGTTCAGCGCGGCCAACGCCTCGAGCATCGCGGAGTATCGCGAGCTGACGGGGCGCGACGAGTCGCGCATCATCGTCCTCCTGGACGGCCTCCCGCAGTTCCGCGCCGAGTGGGAGTCCACGACCGCGCGGATGCCGTTCTATCAGGCGTTCATGCGCATCCTCGGCGAAGGCCGCCCGCTCGGCGTGCACGTCGTCGCGACCGCCGACCGTTCCGGGTCGGTGCCCACCGCCATCAGCTCGAACGTGTCGCGGCGTGTGGTGCTGCGTCTGTCGGATGAGAACGCGTACGCACTGCTGAACGCCCCCAAGGACGTGCTCGACGAGCGGTCCGCGCCGGGCCGGGCCATCGTCGACGGCTTCGAGACCCAGATCGCGGTGCTCGGCGGCACGCCGAACGTGGCCGAGCAGACGAAGCTCCTGGGCCAGTGGGCCGAGGAGCTGCGCGCGACCGGCGCGCGCGAGGTGGACGAGATCGGCTCGCTGCCGACACGGCTCGCCTGGCAGGCGCTGCCGGACCGCATCGGCGAGTTCCCGGTGCTCGGCATCGCCGAAGACACGCTCGCGGCCCGCGAGTTCGACCCGGTGGGCACCTTCGTCGTCGCGGGGCCGCCCTCGGCGGGCAAGACCAACGCGATGAAGGCCCTCGTCACGTCGATGGTGCGCTTCGATCCGGCCGTGCGGCTGTTCCACTTCGGCGGGCGACGCTCGCAGCTCAAGGAGTTCGCCCCGTGGATGCGCAGCGCCACGACGCCCGACGAGGCGAAGGATCTGGCGACCGAGCTCGCCGAGCTCGTCGCCGACGAGTCGATCGACGCGCGGCTGATGATCGTGATCGAAGACGTGCCGCAGTTCGCCGACTCGCCCGCTGAGCGTCCGCTCAAGGCACTGTTCCAGGCCGTCAACCGCAGCGAGCACGTGCTCATCGGCGACGCCGACGTCACGCAGGTGACCAGTGGCTTCGGCCTGGTGGGCGACTTCAAGGGCGGCCGGAAGGGCATCATCATCAAGCCCGACGCCTTCGACGGCGACGCGGTGTTCAAAGTGCCGTTCCCGAAGGTCAAGCGGTCCGACTTCCCCGATGGCCGCGGCATCTTCGTGCAGGCGGGGCGCCAGGTCACGGTCCAGCTGCCGCTGGTCGAGGCATCCGTCCTCCCCGTTCCGCAGGCGGCGCCGCAGCATTGACGCGGCCCGCGGCGCCGGACGCGAGGACATGGGGAATGATCCCCATCGCGTGCCGTCGGCGCGCTCCGTTAGGTTGCTGAGTGTCCCGCCCGACGGGGGTCGGGAATCTGAGTGAGGGAGTTGACGATGGCCGATTTCGGTGCTTCGTATGCGGAGATGGAGCAGGTGGCGTCGTCGCTGTCGCAGGCTCGTGATGACATCCAGGGTCAGTTGGACGCGCTGAAGAGCCAGGTGGACACGCTGCTGGGTGAGGACTTCAAGACGCAGCACGCGTCGGGCAAGTTCGGTGAGGGGTACACCGAGCTGACGACGGGTCTGAAGGGTGCTGTGGACGGCATCAACGACATGTCGGAGTCGCTGCTGGGCATGATGCGTGCCATTCAGGACCTCGACCAGCAGCTCGCCGGCGGCTGAACCGCATCATCGTGGTCGGGAGCGGTGCAGGCCGCTCCCGACCGGTGATCGGTGAGGGCGGACGAGTCGGATCGGGAATGAGGAGACCCAGTGAGCGTCAAAGTCAGCTATGACGACCTCGGTGCACTGAGCACGCAGCTGAAGAGCATCATCGACGAGTTCGAGCATGCGGGCAGCCGCCGCCGCGACCTCGAGGGTGCCGTCGACCGCCCGTACGAGCTGGGTGATCTGAAGGACGCGGCGCACGACTTCGAGGGCCGCTGGGACGATCGCCGGAAGCGTCTGATGGACAGCTGCAAGGGTCTCGCCGAGCATGTCGACGGCGTGATCGAGGGTTTCCAGGACTTCGACGAGGAAGCCGGCAACCGAACCGGCGAGAGATGAGCCGACGATGACGACAGTGCTTCCGTACATGCCCTCGCAGACGCCGAGGGGAGGAAACCTCATCGAGCACCTGCGCGGCGATGCGGGCGACGTCCAGACGCGTGGTCAGCAGATCGTCGACCTCGGTGCCGACATGTCGGCCGCGTGGATGCTCATCAAGCAGCTGGTCGACAACGGCGCCGACATGGAAGGCAGCACCGTCGACAAGCTCCGCGAGGTCGCGGGTGAGGTCAGCGGCGATCTGTCGAAGGCGGCCGAGCTGTACGCCGCCGTCGGGCCGCACATCCTCACCTATGGTCAGGAGCTCGAGACGTCGAAGGCCGCGATCGATCCGATCGTCGACGACCTGATCGAGTTGTGGGCCGCCTACTACTCGCTGTCGCGCGCCGCCGATACGGCTGAGGGCGCCGTTCCGCGAGAGCCCGATGACGATGCCGATGCCGATGAGCAGTCGTCGTACGACAACGCTAACGCCAATGCCGTCGAGAAGCGGGGTCTCGCCGACGCCAAGCGCGGCGAGTGGGACACGCGAGCCGGTGAGTACGACACGGAGTGGGACAGCTGGCACACCGCGTTCCAGACCGCGGCCACGAACATCAAGGAAGGCTTCAGCGGCAAGATCGAGGACTCCTGGAAGGACGACCTGCGAGGCGCGCTGGAGTTCCTCTCGAACGTCCTCGCCGTGGCCGGCATCGTGCTCGCGGTGCTGGCGATCGTCGTCGGCGGACCCATCATCGCCGCACTCGCGGCGATCGTCGCCGTCGCGACGCTCGCCGTCGCCCTCACCCGCAAGCTCGCGTTCGACGACGGAAGCTGGGTCGACGTCGCGTTCGGCGTCATCGGCGTGGTGCCGTTCATCGGCCCCGCGGCGCGTGGCCTGCGCGGACTGGGCGCCCCCGGGGGCTGGCGCGCACTCGGAACGGCGTTCGGCGACGACGCCGCCCGCCTGTTCGGCGTCGGTGCGACGGGGATCGACGACTGGGCGTCGGGGCTCAACCGCCTGCAGGGGACCGGGTTCGGCGCGAAGGCCGTCGACTTCACGACGGGCCTCTTGACCGGTCAGAACATGGCGCATTGGGCGGACCCCGCGGTGATGACCGGCGGGTGGAACATCGTCGAGGGCACGGCCGGCGTCTGGGCGACGCAGCTCGGGATCGCCGGGTGGATCAAGGACACCGCAGGCGGGGCGTTCCCGGGGTCTTTCGATCCCGACCAGAACCCGTTCTCGTGACGGAGGTTCCGAAGCGGGTCGTGGGTGATGGAAGACTGGCATGGTGAGTGACCTGCGCGCGGAGTTGACCGGAGGTGCCGGAGCGACCGTGCCGAGGTATCGCATGCTGCTGCCGCCCGGGTGGCGGTCGTACGACATGGGGGCCGACACCGAGCGCGATCTCGTCGCGGCGGCGAAGGCACGCCTTGCCGAGGCCGGCCGACCCGACCTGGGGGCAGCGCTCGGTGCGCAGGTGAAGGACGCCCTGGCACAGCTGAAGGGCCAGGACGCGTTCGCCTACGCCCTCCCGGCCGAGAGCTCGCCCACCTGGGTGCTGGGCTCTGCGAGCCTCGTGGGCCTGCGTCGTCGGTCGACGCCGCAATGGACGCTCGACGACATCGTCGAGGATGCCGTGCGCAATCGCGGCGGCGTCCCGATCGGCGAAGGTCACCGCATGGTGCGCTGGACCGAGCGGCGCCCGACCCGCGTCGACGGCGTCGACGCGGTGAGCTTCCTCATCCACTACCTGATCCCGATCCCCGGCACCCGGCGCACGCAGGCCGTCCAGTGGACGGCCACCGTGGCCCATGGGGCCGAGCTGGCGCCCGATGACCCGGTGCTGCTGGCGTGGCTCGCTCTCTTCGACAACCACATATCCTCCTTCACCTGGAGCGTCAGCTGAGATGCGGGTGAACCTTCGCTTCGACCGGGAGCACTGCATCCCGGTCGACTTCCCCGCGGACGCGGCGACCGATCGTTCCGAGTGGGCACGCGCAACGGCGGCCGACTTCGTCGCGCGCACCGGGCTCGCCCCCGAAGCCGCCGGCCCGATCGCCGCAGCGCTCGACGATGTCGCCCGGGTGGCCTCGGACGACAGCCGCAGCCTCGTCATCGTCGGCATCGACGGTCGGGTGATCGCGCCATTGACCGTGTTCGCGGTGGATGGTGCGCTCAGCGAAGCCGATCAGGCGGCGTTCCTCTGGTCGCCCTCGGCGCAGTTGCCGGCGACGACTGAGGTGATCGAGACGGACAATTTCGGGATCGGCATCTCGGCGACGCTCCTCGAGCGGCACGGCGACCGGGATTTCGGATTCGAGCGCTGGCTGTTCTTCGGCGAGGACGCGACTGTCGCCGCCATTCTCGGCCCAGTTGCACCCTACGGGCTGGCCTTCGTGGAGGAGACGGCGAAGGCGGTGCTGCGGCAGTCCGCGCTCGAGGGCTTCGTCGCGTCGAGCGACCGCGTGCGCGTCGACGCGCTCGACCGCGCCGTGGTGCGCTTCGGAGAGGAATGGCCGGCATGACCGCCAGATCGCTGACAGAGCTCGTCGACGAGGCATCGTCGTGGACGCCGGTGGATTGGTGGCGCCTGGAGCTGCGGTCCTTCTCGCGCACCCCCGCGCAGCGCCCCCTCGCCGTGCTCGCGCCGGCAGAGGCGATGTCGGAGCACCGCGGGGTGACGCTGGGCAGTTTCATCCAGGGGCTGGCGTATCTCTTCGCCGTCGCCGCTCCGGTGATCGCCGCCGCAGCCATGGTGCGGTGGGTCCTCGGCGATACCGCGTACGACTTCCCTCTGGCCTTCGCAGGCACGATCACGCTGGTCGGCCTGCTGGTGACGGGGTGGAGTGAGCTGCAGCGGCTGCGCCACCCGCGTGCGTCGCGAGCGTCGGCCGTGCGAATGCTGGCGCTCATCCACGTCATCCCCGGGCTCATCACGGCTCTCATCGCGCTCACGGCCGGCGCGCCCTTCCTGCAGGGCGGCGCATGGGTGTGGATCGCCGTGGTCGCCGCCGACATCGTCGTCCACGTCGTCATCCTGATCCGTGGTCCGCTGCCCGCGGGCGGACCGCAGAACGAGCGCCAGAATCTGCAGTGGAGCATCCGCGAGATCCCGCCTGGCACGCTCGCTGAGATCACGGCGCGCCGGGATGAAGCGATCCGGCGTCTCGCCGATCACGGCCTCATCGAGCCGGACACGGCGACGCGGGCGCTCGCGACCGCGCCGGGAGAGCTCGCCCTGACGCTCGCTCCCGAGCTCGAGAAGTCGGACCCGCAGCGCTCGCGTTGATGGTCGCCGTGGCCGACGTCCCGGCCACGATCTACGCGCGCGCCGCGGTGGACCCCACTGGAGACGCGACCGTGACCCGCGGCATCCGATCCCATGGGGAATGGTCCCCATGGGCTCCACCGGGTGTCCCGGTTAGCGTGGAGTCATCGGCCCGACGGGGGTCGGGAATCTGAGTGAGGGAGTTGACGATGGCCGATTTCGGTGCTTCGTATGCGGAGATGGAGCAGGTGGCGTCGTCGCTGTCGCAGGCTCGTGATGACATCCAGGGTCAGTTGGACGCGCTGAAGAGCCAGGTGGACACGCTGCTGGGTGAGGACTTCAAGACGCAGCACGCGTCGGGCAAGTTCGGTGAGGGGTACACCGAGCTGACGACGGGTCTGAAGGGTGCTGTGGACGGCATCAACGACATGTCGGAGTCGCTGCTGGGCATGATGCGTGCCATTCAGGACCTCGACCAGCAGCTCGCCGGCGGCTGAACCGCACCCGCAACGCAAAGCTCGACTGTCTGACCGGAGCGCCGCTCCTGCGGCCTCCGGTCAGCCGTCCTCGGAGGGACTGCCATGACCGATGTGCGGATCGACTACGACGCGATGAACGCGAGCCGGCACGCGTACGCCAACATGCGGACGGTGCTGGACGACGCCACGGGCGCGCTCTCGAACGTGTCGGGCTCGGCGGTGCCGCAGGATGAGCTCCGTCGGCGCCTCGAAGACCTGCACGGGTCGTGGGGCGGCGGCATGGACAAGCTCGCCCGCTACGCGGAGGATGCCGGCACCGGCCTCCAGGGCATCCTCGAGGCGTTCCAGGGCCTCGACAGCGAGCTCGGAGCGAGCATGGTGCCCCAGGAAGGCGGTGCGGCGTGACCGACTTCGGCGCCCTCGGGTTCGACCCCGCACCGGGCGATCTCGCGACCCTCGACAGCTACGTCGACGCGCTGTCGAGCGGCTGCGACGGCGTGGACGACGCGCTGTCGATGCTCGACGGCGGCGACGACGCCGACTGGGTGGGGCTCTCCGCCACCGCTTTCCGCGCTTCGATGAGCGAGGACTTCCGCCCGCAGCTCGCCGACACCGGTGAGGCGCTGCGCACATCGCGCAACGCCCTGCGCACCTGGAGCACGCAGCTCGCCTCCTTCCAGCAGCGGGCGAGGGTGCTCGCCGAGGAGGCGGATGCCGCAGCCGCGCGGGTCGCCGCGTGCGAGACCGCGCACACATCGGCGGTGAAGCACAAGGACGACGACGACGCGGACCCCGACGCCGTGTCCGACGCGGCCCTCGCGCTCGGGAGCGCCGGCGACGACCTCGAGCAGATCCGCGCCTCCGCCCGCAGCCTCAAGGCCGAGGTCGACGACGAGGCGACGGTCGCCGCGCGCTCGCTCAACGACGCCGGCGGCATCCTCGACGACTACGCGGGCAACGCGTTCTCGAACTTCCTGGGCGACGCGGGTGAGTGGCTCGCCGACGCCGGCAACTGGCTCATGGAGAACGTGGTGCCGATCCTGGAGGACATCCTCCGGGCGGCGCTGCCGATCATCGCGATCCTGTCGCTGTTCATCCCGGTCCTCGGCACCGTGGCGCTCATCATGTCGATCGCCCTCGTCGCGATCGACGGTCTCCAGGCCCTGACCGGGCGGGGGGACTGGACGGACTTCGCGGTCGGCGCTCTGGGTCTCCTGGCCGGTGGTGCCCTCGGCATGGCGGCGAAGTCGCTCATCGGTCCCGGTGGTCAGGTGCTCATCCCGTCGATCCAGCAGATGACCCCGGCGCTGGCCGGCGGCGGCACTGCGGCGGGATCGCTCGCGGTGGCCCTGAACGTCAACCTCCCGAACCTGGTCTCGAACACGTACTGGACGATGTCGCAGGCGAAGGACGCGCACGACAACGGCGAGAGCTTCGTCGACAGCCTGAGCGGCCCGTGGCAGAACCTCGCCGAGCGCGTCGACAACACCATCCAGGGCAACGGTCCTCGCACGGATGAGGAGCTCTGACATGGTGACACCGAGGACGAGCGGCGATCGCGTGTGGCAGCGGATGCCGCAGGGGTGGATCGAGTTCCGCTCGTTCGGCGACCGCACGCCCCAGGAATGGCTGGACTGGTATCTGGCCGGCGGTGAGGGCTGGCTCCCCGACGACGCGCGTGCCGCGATCGTCGCGGGCTTCCATGCCGGGGTGGCCGCGTTCGAGGGAACGGACTTCGACTCGGCGGGAGTCTCGATCACGCTCGGCGAGCGCCCGGCCGTCAGCTTCCTCTGCACGAACGTGGTGAGGGTGGCGGCAGGGACGGATGCCCCGTCCCTGGAGTTCCACCGTCTCTTCCCGCTCGCGCGGTTCGGCGTGGATTCCGCGGCCGAGACCTTCACCGCGCCCGACGGGCGCGTGGGAACGGTCGCCTCCGGCACGCTGCAGCTCGGTGGCAGGGCGGTAATCACGACGGTCGGCGAGATCCGCCTGCCCGCCGGCGACGGGACGATCCTCGTGATGGGCATGTGCACCGACATCGGCCAGCGCACCGAGCTGGCCGTTCTGACCGCCTTCACACTGTCGACCACGCAGGTGCTGCCCGACGGCGTCGAGCCGGCTTCCCTGGAAGCGTCGGCGAGCGGGAGCGACCTGCCGCACGCCGTAGCCTGACGGTATGGCTTTCGCACTCATCCTTCCGGCTTCGCGCCCGTGGATCGACGTCCCGAGCGGTCAGAAGGCGGTGGCCGAGGCGGATCGCGTGGCGGTGCTCCTGCGTGCCGATTACGAACGCTGGTCGCGCTGGTCGCTCGGGCTCGTGTGCTTCGCGGGTGCGGCGCTGGGCGTGTTCGTCATCGGCGGGATGCTCGACGCGATCGTGGCGCTCGGCGGGGCGGTCGCCCCGGTCGACGTCGTCGTCATCGTCATCGCCGCTGTCGTCGCCCTCGCCGGGGCCGTGGGGCTCGTGCGGCTGTGGCAGACCGGACGGACGCTGACGCGGGCGGCGACCGAGTGGCTCCGCCTGCCGTACCGTCAGGGCGGTCGAACTCGGCGCGGAGGCGGCTGGGTGCTCGCCCGCACGACGAACTTCGACCCGCCCCTCTTCGCCCGGCTCACGACGGCTACGCTCGCCTTCCTGCTGGCGATCGGGGGAGTGGCGCTCGCGCTGCGCGATCTGGCCGCCGGTTCGTTCGTCGGCCTCTCCGCGACGGCAGGCCTCGTCGGCATCATCGCCCTCGCCTGTGCGCTGGGCCAGGCCGGCGGCGTCGTCCGGATCGTCTCGGGCGTGAGCGAAGGCGATCCGCTCTGGCACCGTGTGCGCTCGGCGTTCGTCCGCAGCGACGGGTAGGCGCCGCACGTGACCGATATCTCTGCCGATCCGTGGCGTCAGTTCATCCAGTCCGGCCGCGCCCTGCGGCTGGAGGTGGACCGCCCGCAGCTGACGGCGACCCTGCAGCGCAACACGCGCTATCTGCTCGTGACGGGCGGCATCTGCGCCGTGGTGACCGCGGTCATCGTGGGTCTGCTCGCGACGGGCATCGGCCGTGCGGTCACGTTCGCGCTGCTCGGGATCCTGCTCGTCGTCCTGCTGGGCAACGTCGGGCTGGGCCTCGTCTCGCGTCGCCGGGTGCGGAAGACCATGGCGGTGGAGGGCACGTTCATCGAGGTCGACGCGGACGGCGTACGACTGGCCGGCGTCCCACCGCTCGCGTGGGCGCAGACGCTGGGCGTCGTCGTATCCGACAACCGGGCCACGATCGGCGCGGGCAAGGCTCTCGCACGCCGGCTGCGCACGCTCGTGTACGACACCGGCGGCTCGCTGAACTCCGTCGTCATCGGCCTGCACGACATGCGCACCGTGCGCACCGCGGCACGCGGTCCCCGTGTCGCGTCGCTCGATCTGGGAATGCACGACCACGGCGCCGTCGTGCTGAACCTCGATGTCGCCCTCGACCACGAGCAGTGCGATCAGGTCCGCGAGGCGCTGCGCGCGGCGACCGCCCTCAACAACGTTCCCTTCCGTTGGACGGCCGACAACGGCACGGTCGCGCGAGCCACGCTCGAGATGGGTCGAGGCGACCCGCTGACCGCCTCATGACTCTCGTGCATTGCGCTGACGTTGCCCGTGTCGGCTTTCCGACGGGCTGATCCGAGCACCACATCGTCACGCACAGTCGTGTCCGATTTCCGCGAGCCGATGTCGGGGGAGCGTGTCAGGCTAGGGGCATGAGCCTGGTCATGACGTTCGACGAGAGGTACCGCGCGATCGATTCGCGCGACGCCCGCTTCGACGGGCAGTTCGTCACGGCGGTGCGCTCGACCGGCATCTACTGCCGCCCGAGCTGCCCCGCACGCACGCCGAAGCCCTCGAACGTCACGTTCTATCCGACCAGCGCCGCCGCGCACGAGGCCGGCTATCGCGCATGCAAGCGGTGCCTGCCCGAGGCGGCGCCGGGGTCGCCGCAGTGGAACCTCCGCGGCGACACTGCAGGCCGCGCGATGCGGCTGATCGCCGACGGCGTCGTCGAGCGCGAGGGTGTGCCCGGGCTCGCCAGCCGGCTCGGCTACTCGCCGCGGCACCTCACGCGGCTGCTCACCGCCGAGCTCGGCGCCGGCCCCCTCGCCCTCAGCCGTGCGCACCGCGCGCAGACGGCGCGCATGCTGCTCGTCGGCACCGACCTCACGGCCGCCGACGTCGCATTCTCGAGCGGGTTCGCGAGCGTGCGCCAGTTCAACGACACCATCCGTGAGGTGTTCGGGATGCCGCCGCTCGAACTGCGCGGGCGGCGCCGCGTCTCGCGGCATGAGGGGCCGGGTGCGGCGGGTTCGGCGCCCGGGGTCACGATCGACCTCGCGCTTCCGCACCGCGGCGCTCTCGATGCCCCGGGACTCTTCGCGTGGATGGCTGCCCGCGCCGTCTCCGGTGCCGAGGCGGCGACCGCGTTGACCTTCGCCCGCACCATCCGCCTGCCCCACGGACCCGCGTGGTTCGAACTCCGGCTCGACGACCTCGGGCGCGTGCGGCTGCGCGCCGCGCTCACGAACCTCGCCGACCTCTCGACGCTCGTCACGCGCGCGCGGCGCCTCTTCGACCTCGACGCCGATCCCGACGCGGTCGACGAGTCGCTGGCGCGGCATTCCGAGCTCGCCCCTCTCGTCGACGCGCTGCCGGGCATCCGGGTTCCGGGCGCCGCAGACCCGCACGAGATGCTGATCCGGGCGATGGTGGGGCAGCAGATCACCGTCGTCGCCGCACGCACCGCGCTCACGGCGCTCACGGCTGCGCTGGGGGAGGAGGTCCCCGCCTTCGCGGGGATGCTGTCGCCCGCCACCGACCCCGACGACAGCCCCGTCCGGCTGTTCCCGACGATGGCCGCGATCGCCGAACGGGGCCCCGAGGTGCTCCGCGGTCCCGCCGCGCGCATCCGCGCCATCACGGGCGCCGCCGCGGCCCTCGCCGACGGCTCGCTCACCCTCACCGCCGGCGACGACGCGGTCGAGCAGCGCGCCGCACTCCTCGCGATGCCCGGCATCGGCCCGTGGACCGCCGACTACGTGCGCATGCGCGTGCTCGCCGACCCCGACGTCTTCCTCCCGGGCGACGTCGCGGTGCGCGCCGGGGCTGCGGCCGTCGGGCTTCCCGCCGAGGCGCGCCCGCTCGACGCGTGGGCCGCCCGCACGGCCCCGTGGCGCAGCTACCTCACCGCCCACCTCTGGCGCGCCGTCCCGCCGAAGCCCGCCGCACCGCGCCGGGTCGCGGCATCCATCACCCCCACATCCGAATCGACCACCGGAGGCATCTCATGACCACCGCCACCATCCAGACACTCGACACCCCCGACGGCGCGTTCACGATCCTCGCCCACGACGACGGGCGCGTGCTCGCCTCGGGGTGGACCGCCGACGCCGACGCGATCCTCGGCCGTCTCGCGGACCGCGTACGCCCCTCATCCGTCGAGAAGGGCGAGACGGATGCTGCGGCCGCCGTCGCCGCCTACTACGGCGGAGACCTCGGCGCGATCGACGACGTCGCCGTCGCGCAGTACGGCACCGCGATGCAGCTCGCCGGGTGGGAGGCGCTGCGGCGGATCGCCCCCGGCCGACCGCTGACCTACAGCGAGTTCGCCGTCGAGCTCGGGTCTCCGAGTGCGGTGCGGGCCGCGGCATCCATCTGTGCGCGCAACGCGCCCGCGCTCTTCGTGCCATGCCATCGGGTGCTGCGCACCGACGGCACGCTCGGCGGGTTCGCGTGGGGACTGCCCGTCAAGCAGCGCCTGCTCGACCGTGAAGCGGCGGTGCCCGCGCTCATCTGAATCGCCCGCCTCAACCGCTTTCCGGGGGACCGGAAAGCGGTTGTTGCTTTCAGAGAATTCTCAGGTATATGCTGGAGGGCTGTCGCGTCGCTACGACCTAGCGGAGTGCGCAGCCCTTTCCGCTGAGCCCAAGGAGGAAGAAATGTATCAGGCCGCCATCGCCGCGAAGACCGCCTTCGTCCTCCGTCCCGCGGGACCCCGCGCCGTCTCCCGGCTGCCGCGTCCCCGCGTTCAGGGGTAGTCCGCCTCCTCGCACCTGCCGGCCCGGCCGGATTCGGCATACCGCCGTCCTCCGGAGCGTTCCTCACCGAGGAAGCTCCTCTCTCATGACAGCGCTCCCACACGGCGCTGTCGCCTCGCGACCCGACGACGGGTCACCGCAACACCCCCACAAGGATCATGACCACCACCGCCCTTCCTGAGCGATCAGAACAGCCGCAACGGTCCGAACTGTCCACCTTCAAAGCCCTCGCCCGGCTCCTCCCGTTCGCGAAGCCCGTGCTTCCGCGTCTCATCATGGGCGCCGCCAGCGCGCTCGTCGCCAGCCTGCTCGCGCTGACGATCCCGCTCGTGCTCGAGCAGGTGGTCGGCGGCCCGATCGCCTCCGGCGACATCGCCATGATCGGGTGGGGCGCCGCCGCGATCCTCGCGCTGGGCCTCGCCGAGGCCCTCATGGTCTGGCTCCGCCGCTGGTTCGTGCTCGGCCCCGCGACCATGGTCGAGTACGAGCTGCGCCAGACGTTCTACTCTCGCCTGCAGCGCCTGCCGGTCTCCTTCCACGACCGGTGGCAGTCCGGGCAGCTGCTGAGCCGCATGATGCAGGACATCAGCATGCTGCGCCGCTGGCTCGCCTTCGGCGTCGTGCTGCTCGTCGTCAACGTGATCACCATCGTCGTCGGCACCGCGCTGCTGTTCCGCTGGCACTGGGCGCTCGGCACGATCTTCCTCGTCACGTCCGCCCCGCTCTGGTACGCGGGGTACCGGTTCGAGAAGTCGTACGGCACGCTCGCGCGCCAGTCGCAGGACCAGGCCGGCGACCTCGCCACCTCCGTCGAGGAGAGCGTCCACGGCATCCGCGTGCTCAAGGCCTTCGGCCGCGGCAAGCACGCGCTGCAGAAGTTCACCCGACAGGCCGAGACGCTGCGCGAGACCGAGCTGAGCAAGGCCCGGGCCGTCGGCTGGATCTGGTTCTGGCTCGTGCTGCTGCCCGACATCGCGTTCGCGCTGTGCCTCGGCGCCGGCATCTACCTGACCGCCATCGGTCAGCTGCAGGGCGCAGAGCTCATCGCGTTCTTCGCCATGGCGACGGTGCTGCGCTGGCCGATGGAGTCGATCGGCTTCCTGTTCTCGTTCCTGCTCGACGCGCGCACCGCGACCGACCGCATCTTCGAGGTGTTCGACGAGCAGAACACGATCGTCGACCCCGAGGAGCCGAAGACCATCGCGAAGCCGCGCGGCGAGCTCGCGTTCGAGGGCGTGCACTTCCGGTATCAGGATGCTGCGGAGCGCGAGCGCGACCTGCTCGACGGCGTCGACCTCGTGCTGCGGCCGGGCGAGACGATGGCTCTCGTGGGCCTCACCGGCTCGGGAAAGACGACCCTCACGACGCTGCCGACGCGGCTCTACGACGTGACCGGTGGCCGCGTGACGCTGGACGGCGTCGACGTGCGCGATCTGACGCTCGCCGAGCTGCGCCGGCACATCGGCATGGCCTTCGAGGACGCGACCCTCTTCTCCCAGTCGGTGCGTGACAACGTGCTGCTGGGCCGCGAGGATCTCGTGCCCGGCAGCGACGAGGCCGAGCGCGTCATGCGCGAGGCGCTCGAGGTGGCGCAGGCGTCGTTCGTCGACGACCTGCCGGACGGCGTCGACACGATCATCGGCGAAGAGGGCCTGTCGCTCTCGGGCGGCCAGCGCCAGCGTCTCGCGCTCGCGCGCGCCGTCGCCGCACGGCCCGCCGTGCTCGTCCTCGACGACCCGCTGTCGGCGCTCGACGTCGACACCGAGGCCCTCGTCGAGGATGCGCTCCGCGAGGTGCTGCACGAGACGACCGCGCTCGTGGTCGCGCACCGCCCGTCGACGGTCACGCTCGCCGACCGGGTGGCGCTGCTCGAGGCGGGCCGCGTGACCGCGGTCGGCACGCACTCCGAGCTGCTGCGCACCAGCGAGCACTACCGACACGTGATCTCGAGTCTCGAGGTCGAGGAAGCCCGGCTCAGGGCGAGACAGGAAGACCAGGAATGGGAGGTGACCCTGTGAGCACCACGGTGACCGGAACGAGCGGCGAAGACCGCTCCGATTACACGCGCGATGAGAGCAAGGCGATCCGCAAGCGCTCGCTGCGCCTCCTCGGCTCGCTCATCACGCCGGTGCGCGCGCAGCTGATCCTCGCGGGCGTCGTGCTCGTCGTCTCGACCGCACTGCGCGTCGCGGGGCCGTGGCTCATCGGTGTCGGCATCAACAACGCGCTGCCGGCCGCGGTCGAGCGCATGGACTGGGCGCCGACCATCCTCGTGGTCCTCGTGTACCTCGTCACGGCTCTCGGCGGCGCCGCCCTCATCGGGTGGTACGTCGTCGTCGCGGCGCGCCTCACGCAGGCGATCATGCTCGACCTCCGCAAGCGCATCTTCCTGCACACGCAGCGGCTGAGCCTGGAGTTCCACGAGTCGTACACGTCGGGCCGCATCATCTCGCGCCAGACGAGCGACCTCGACACCATCCGCGAACTCCTCGACGGAGGCCTCAACGAGCTGGTCTCGGGCATCCTCTACGGAGCGTTCACGCTGGTCGCGCTGTTCCTCGTGGACTGGCAGTCGGGCCTGATCCTCACGTTCATGGGCATCCCGCTGTTCCTCCTGATGCGCTGGTTCTACACGCGCTCGCAGCTCGTCTACCGCGAGTCGCGCGTCGTCAGCGCGAAGGTGATCGTCAAGTTCGTCGAGACGATGACGGGCATCCGCGCCGTGAAGGCCTTCCGCAAGGAGGGGCGCAACGATGAGGAGTTCGGCGGTCTCGCGCTGGACTACCGCGACGTCAACATGCGCTCGATCCGTCTGTTCGGCACGTTCGAGCCGGGACTCATGGCCGTGGCATCGTTCACGCTCGCGATCGTGGTCGCGTGGGGCGGCATCCGGGTCGTCGACGGCGCGATGGAGATCGGCTTCCTGCTGTCGGCGGTGCTGTACGTCCGCAACTTCTTCTCGCCGCTGCAGGAGGTCGCGTTCTTCCTGAACTCGTACCAGTCCGCGACGGCGGCGCTCGAGAAGGTGTCGGGCGTCCTGGAGGAGGAGCCCACGGTTCCCGATCCCAAGAACCCGGTCGACCTGTGGGCGGCGAAGGGCCACATCCGGTTCGACGACGTGCTGTTCGGGTACTCGCAGGATCGCGTCATCCTTCCGGATTTCTCGCTCGACATCCCGGCCGGTCAGACGATCGCGCTCGTGGGGACGACGGGTGCCGGCAAGTCGACGCTCGCCAAGCTCGTGTCGCGGTTCTACGACCCGACGCGTGGTGCGGTGACGCTCGACGGCGTGGATCTGCGCAACCTGCACCCGAAGGATCTCCGCCGCGCCATCGTGATGGTCACGCAGGAGGCCTACCTGTTCAGCGGCACGGTCGCCGACAACATCGCGCTGGGCAAGCCCGACGCGACGCTCGACGAGATCCAGGCGGCGGCTCGCGCGGTCGGAGCGGACAAATTCATCCAGGCTCTTCCCGACGGGTACGGCACCGACGTCAACAAGCGCGGCGGCCGCGTGTCGGCGGGTCAGCGCCAGCTGATCTCGTTCGCACGGGCGTTCCTCGCGAACCCGGCGGTGCTGATCCTCGACGAGGCGACCGCGTCGCTCGACATCCCGTCGGAGCGCCAGATCCAGGACGCGCTGCAGACGCTGCTCGCCGACCGCACCGCGATCATCATCGCGCACCGTCTGTCGACGGTCGCGATCGCCGACCGCGTGCTCGTCATGGAGCACGGCGAGATCATCGAGGACGACACCCCCGAGGAGCTCATCGGCGGCACCGGCAAGTTCGCGCAGCTCCACGCCGCCTGGCGGGAGTCGCTCGTCTGACCCACCCCGTCTGAGAACCCGGATGCCCCGGCCCCCTGTCCACACTCAGGGCCGGGGCATCCGTCGTCTTGTCTCTTCTCTTCCGAGCGCCGCGCCACCTGCAACAGGTCAACCGGGCTTCGACAGGAGCGAATCCGTCTGGGGGCGCCTGCAGAAGCCCGGTTGACCTGTCGAAGTGGTGGGGCAGGGCTGCAGGCGAGCCCGGGTTCCACGACCGTGGATCAGGCGTACGCGACAGAGACCGCGTGGGCGAGTGGATGCTGCGGCGCGAGGCCCGCGAGGGCCGCGGCGCCGTCGATGCCGTGGCCGAGAGGCTCGACCAGCGTGACGTCGAACTCGCTGGCGGCGATGTGCGAGGCGAACGCCTCGCGCAGCTGCGGAGAGCGGAAGACGCCTCCGATCGCGCACGCGGCGAAGTGCTCGCCCTCGTCGTCGGAGCGCACGCGGCGCAGCGCCGTCTCGACACTGTGGGCGAGCTCCCCGCCGGCGCGGACGGTGATGTTCTGCGAGACCGGGTCGCCCTCGGTCGCGAGTCGCGCGACGTGGGCTGCGAAGGACGCGATCACGCTCACGCGCTCGGGGTCGGACTGCAGGTGGATGTACGCCTGGCTGAGGTCGGGCCACCGCTCCTCGGCGACGGCGCGCAGCGCGGTCGCGGGACCGCGGCCGTCGTACTCGCGCATCACGGCGTCGAGGGCCTCGCGGCCGATCCAGTAGCCGCTGCCCGCGTCGCCCATGAGGTAGCCCCACCCGTCGACGCGCGCCACCCGCGAGGCGCCGACCGCGAGCGTGACCACGCCGGTGCCCGCGGCGACGACCGCGCCGCGGGTGTCGCCGAGCGCCCCGAGGAACGACGTCGTCGAGTCGTGCGCGAGGATCACCTCGTGCACGGCGGCGTCGTCGATCCGGGCGAGGAAGGCAGCAGCATCCGATTCCCGTTTCGTGAGACCCGAGACGCCGGCGCTCACGACCGAGACCTCGGCGCCGGTCCGCTCGATCGCGGCGTGCGTGACGGCGGCGAGCTGGGGCAGGAGGGGCTCCCCGGTGCGGATGCCGGGGAACACGATGTCGTGCTCGCGCACGCGCACCTTGATCCCGGTCTGGCCCGCATCGATCGCCAGCACTGCGGCGCTCATCGCGAGACCCCCGCCGCGAGTGCCGAGTACTGTGCGCGCAGATACTCGCCGGCCGGCTTGCCGTACGGGCAGTAGTCGTCGTTGAACTCCGCCTCATCAGCGGAGTACAGGCGTGCAGGCCAGTCCCACAACATGAATCCCCCCACCCACGCGCGCTGCGCGCACGCCTCGAACATGACCCTGTAGTACCGCAGTTGCTCGCCGGGGGAAACCTCCCCGGGCAGCGACCAGTCGTTCGGGCGATCGGGCGACCCCTCGCGCGAGGGGCACCCGGCCTCCATGAAGAAGAACGGCTTGCCCGTCGCGGCGACGGCCGCCTCGATGCGGTCGAGCTCGGCCTCCCACCGGTCGACGGGGTAATAGCCGCTCGAGCTCACGACGTCGACCGCATCCCACCAGCCGAGGCGGTCCTCCTGGTACTTGTCGCAGTTGTACGTCACGATGCCGGAGTACTCGGCCCGCACGGCGGCGATGAGCTCGCGCCACTCGGCCTCGCGGGCGTCGGCGCGCACCATCTCGCAGCCGACGCAGAGCATCTCGCAGCCTTCCGCCTCCGCGAGGCGCGCGGCGTGCACGATGAACTCGCGGTACGACGCGAACCACTCGCCCCACGTCGGCTCGCCCGGGACGTCCTGGTCGAAGAACCCGATGTGCGCACGCCACGTGCCGTCGGCGACATTGACGACGGGCTTCAGGCACACCTTCAGCCCGAGCGCCTTCGCCTCGCGGATCGCCCACACGATCTCGTCGTCGGTCACCGTCGGCTCCTCACGGAACCGCACCTCGGTCGACTGGGCGGTGTCCTGCAGGGCCGCGTACGCCAGCGCGGTCCAGTTCACGCCGTGGTCGGCCATCAGTCGCAGGGACTCGGATGCCTCGGCCGTCGCCCAGCTTCCGCGCACGCCTGTCCATCCCCAGGTCATTCCGGCCACGTACGGCCCGAGCGCCCGGGTGGTCTCGGCGGTCACGAGGCGACCAGCTCGTTGGCGGTGCGCAGCACGCGCGGATCGGAGAGCACGGATGCGGCGAGCCCGTCGCCGTCGTGACGCACGATGAGCGTCGCGCTCTCGCCCGGCAGCAGGGTGACGAGCGCATCCGACGCCACGGCATCGGGGTCGACTTTGTCGACGAGGAGCGTGAGGTCGCGCACCAGCGTGGAGGCGGTGAGCGTGACCTGCGTGCCGTCTGCCACCGGCTCGGTGTGCACCTCGACGCCGGCCTCACCGAGTGCCGAGTCCCGGGGTTCGGCGAAGAACCAGAATCCCCGGACGTCGTCGATGCCCGCCACGACGAGCTCGGCGGCGGCGTCGGCGGCCATGGCGACGTCGGCGGGCAGCGACACGGTCAGCGTCTCGCGCGGAGCCAGCGAGACCGGGGTCTCGAACCGGGCGAGCTCGTCGCCCGCGAATCCGAGGCGGCGCGCCACGACGTCGCCCTCCCACGGCTCGGACGTGTCGTTGACGAGCACCGCGGCCAGACCGCCGTCACGGGGCTGGATCGTCGCCAGCCGCGGGGCGAAGGCGTTCTTCAGCCCGTAGTACAGCGGCTTCGGGCGCTCGTCGCCGTCGATCGCGGCCCACGACGTGACCGGCCAGCAGTCGTTGAGCTGCCACACGATCGCGCCCTGCGTGTGCGGCGCCCACGAGCGGAAGTGCTCGAGCGCGGTGCGCACGGCGAGCGCCTGGTTGAGCTGCATCGCCCAGTGCCAGTCCTCCATGGCCTCCGGCATCCGGAAGTGGGGGATCAGCCCGTTCGAGAGCTTGGTGTTCCCCTCCATCGCCTTCTGGTGCACGATCATGCCGGGCGACTCGGGCGTCAGCGGCGCGTCCGACACGGAGCGCACGAGGGTCGACCACGCCGGCGGGCCCTGCCAGCCGAACTCGGCGACGAACCGCGGCGTGTGCTCCCGGTAGGTGTGCCAGTCGCGGCGGTTCCACTGCTCCCACAGGTGCATCGAGCCGTGCTGCTGGTCGTTGGGGTGCGGGCCGGTCTGCGCCTCGCCGTCCCAGCCCATGCCGGGGCTGAACGGGCTGCCCGCCGCGTACGGCACGTGCGGTGCGAGCTCGGCGACGAGCGCGGGGAACAGCTCGTAGTAGTAGTGCGCGCCCCAGGTCTTGCCGTCGAGGCGCAGCTTCCAGCCCCAGTCCTCATAGCCCCACAGGTTCTCGTTGTTGCCGGTGAGCAGCACGAGGGACGCATGGTGGCCGAGTCGCACGATGTTCTCGCGCGCCTCCGCCTCGACCTCGGAGCGCAGCGGATCCTCCTCGGCGTACGCAGCGCACGCGAACAGGAAGTCCTGCCAGACCAGGAGTCCCATCTCGTCGGCCAGCTCGTAGAAGTCGCCGGACTCGTAGAGCCCGCCTCCCCACACGCGGATGAGGTTGAGGTTCGCGTCGAGCGCCTGCTCGAAGCGGCGGCGCACGCGGTCGCGCGTGACGCGCACGGTGAGTGCGTCGTCGGGGATCCAGTTGACACCCTTGACGAACACCGGCTGGTCGTTCACGACGAGCGTGAACGGCGTGCCCGCGTCGTCGGGCGTCATGTCCCAGCGCACGTCGCGGAAGCCCACTTTGCGCGCCACGCGGTCGAGAACAGTGCCGTCGGCGGCTGCGAGTTCGACTTCCACGTCGTACAGCGGCTGAGCGCCGTAGCCGACCGGCCACCAGCGGTCCACCTCGGCGAGTGAAAGCGTGACGGTCGCGGACGTGTCGTCGCCGGCGAGGCTGCCGGATGTCTCCACCCCGCCGATGCGCACCGTCACGACGACAGGGTCGTGACGCGTCCGCTCGAGCTCCACCTCCACCGTGACCGTGCCGCCGTCGCCGTCCGGCGTCGCGACGACGCGCGTCTGCGCGAGACGCGCGACCGACCACGACTCCAGCCCGACCGGCTTCACGATGCCGCTCGTGTAGGTCGCGATGCCCCAGTCCCAGCCGAAGCTGCACGCGGACTTGCGGATCGCGTCGTAGGGGAGCGGGTACGGGCGCTGCCGCACGCCGAGTGCGACGCTCTGCTCGTTCGCGTACTTCACCGGGGAGCGGAAGCGGACCACGAGCTCGTTGTCGCCTTCGACGAGCGCGCCGTGCACGTCGAACCGGTACGAGCGGTGCTGGTTCGCGGTCGACCCGACCTCGCGACCGTTGAGGAGGATCGTCGTCACCGTGTCGAGGCCCTCGAAGACGAGATCGGTGCGGTCCGCGGCGTCCTTCGTCCAGGGGAACGTCGTCTCGTACGTCCAGTCGACGAGTCCGATCCACGCCAGCGCCGACTCGTTGTCGTCGAGGAACGGGTCGGGGATCAGAGCCGCGGCCAGGAGGTCGGTGTGCACGCACCCGGGGACGGCGGCGGTGACGGCATCCGCGAATCCCTCGGGAGCAGGTCCCGCGGAAGCGCGGAGCGTCCAGCCGGCGTCGATCGGACGGAAGGAGAGGGAAGAGGTCACTTGACGGCTCCTGCGGTGAGGCCCTTGTAGATCCAGCGCTGAAGCAGCAGGAAGGCGATGAACGTGGGGATGATCACGAGGATCGTACCCGCGGCGATCACCTCCCATTGCGCGCCGTACGGGCCCTTGAATCGGAACAGGGAGGTGGAGATGAATCCCTGCGAGGGCAGATAGAGGAAGGGGAGGTAGAACTCGTTGTAGATCGCGATGCCCTTGATGATCACCACGGTCGCGATGGCCGGCCGCAGCAGTGGCAGGATGATGCGCCAGTAAATCGTCCACCGGTTCGCGCCGTCGATCATCGCCGCCTCGTCGAGCGAGACCGGGATCGACTGCATGAACTGGATGAACAGGTAGATCGCGATGATGTCGGTGCCCATGAACAGGATGATCAGGGCGGCCATCGAGTCGTACAGACCGAAGGCGCTGATCAGCTGGAAGGTCGCGACCTGCGTCGTGACGCCGGGGATCAGCGTCGCGACGAGGAAGAGCGCGAGCACCAGCCGCTTGCCGCGGAAGTTGAAGCGGTCCAGCGCATAGGCGGCCATCGTGCCGATGAAGATCGTGCCCACCAGCGACACCGCCAGGACGATCGTGGTGTTCACGAAGCCTTCGAGCATCTTTCCGCTGACGAACGCGGTCACGAAGTTGTCGAAGTTCAGCCAGTTCGACGGCGGCGTGAACGGCCCCGTCTGCGCGTACTCGGGAGCGGTCTTGAGCCCGGCGAACAGCAGGACCGACAGCGGCAGGATCGTGACGACGGCCGCGACGATGAGACTCGTGTACTTCGCTGTCGTGGCGCTTCCCGAGCGCACGCGCTCGAGGGGCGAGCGTCCGCGGATCTTCGGCTCGGGCGGGCTGGTCCGCAGCGGCATCGTGCGGAGCGGTTCTTCGGTGGTGGTCATGTGAGATCGACCTTCTCGTCGGGGAAGACTCGGCGCTGGATCCACGTCACGACCAGCACCACGATCAGCAGGACGACGGCCATCGCCGAGGCGAGGCCCACCTGCCGGTAGCTGAAGGCGGTCTGCAGCGTGTTGATGACGAAGGTGGAGGAGCCGTTCGCGCCGCCGGTCATCACGAAGGGCACCTCGAACACGCTGAGGCTGCCGGCGATCGCGAGGATCACCGTGAGGCCGACCACGCGGCGGATGCCGGGGAAGATGATCGCCCAGAACTGCGCCCAGCGGTTGGCGCCGTCGATGTCGGCCGCCTCGTAGAGCTCGTGGGGGATCGACTGGATCGCGCCGAGGAACAGCACGAATCCCATGCCGGTGTAGCGCCAGACCGAGGTCGCGGCGAGCGACCAGTTGACGACGTCCGGGTTGCCGAGCCACTGCGGCGGCTCGGTGACGCCGAACCAGCTGAGCACGGTGTCGAGGGTGCCGCCGGGCTGGAACAGGTACAGGAAGACGAATCCGACGGCCACGCCGTTGATCAGGTAGGGGAAGAACAGCACTCCGCGGAAGAAACTGGAGAACCGCGTCGAGAAGCTCAGGATCGTCGCGAAATACAGTGCGATGGCGATCTGGAAGAACGACGCCGCGAAGTAGTAGAGGCTGACGAAGAACACCGAGAAGATGCGCGGGTCGGTGAAGACCTGCACGTAGTTCTCGAGTCCGACGAGGTTCTTCTGCTGGTCGAGGCCGTCCCAGTCGGTGACGCTGTAGTAGAACAGGTTGATCGCCGGCCAGTAGGTGAACAGCAGGAGCAGTCCCACGGCCGCGGCGAGGAACAGCCACGGTGTGAGGTGCTGCATCACGGTGCGCCCCGCGGAGCCGCCGCGCCGGGTGCCGGCTCCGCGGGAGATCCCGCGAAGCCGGCGCCCGCGCAGGGGGGCGGACAGGGCGGCGGGGGCATCCGCCGGTGCTGCGCCAGGAGTTGCGATGGCCATGTCTCTGCCGCCCCCTTCCGTCAGCCCTTGAGGCTCTCGACCGCGGCGCCCCACTTCTCGTTGAGCTCCGCGAAGTAGCTGTCCTTGTCGCCGTCGGCGGCGCCGCGGGCGATGTCGACGAGCTTCTGGCGGTAGATCGGGCCGTACAGGTCGATCTGCGCCTCGTTCGCGGTCTCGGTGAGGAGCGCCTCCTTGCCGGCCGGGGCGGGGTTGATCTCCATCAGCTCGACGCCGGCCGCCTCGAAGTCGGTGAGCGACTCGGGGAGCGGGTCGTCCTTCAGCGTCGAGACCATCCCCTGCACCTCGGTGTAGTCGGACTCGCCGACGATCCACTGGATGAACGCCCAGGCGGCGGCCTTCGACTTCGAGTGCTTGCTGACGCCGAGGTTGTAGTCGCCGCCGATCACGGCGTACTGCTGGCCGTCGACGTTCGCCGGAAACGCGAAGAACCCGATGTCGTCGGCCGAGGCGCCGTTGTCTTCGGCGGCGGCCTTCATCTGCGACACGGCCCATGAGCCGAGGGTCATCGCGGCGACCTCGCCGGTGCCGATGAGCACCTTCGACTGCTCCCAGTCGGTGGTCAGCGGGTCGTCCTCGGTGAGGCCGGCGGCGACGCTGTCGTACAGCAGCGAGTCGATCGCGTAGATGTCGGTGCCTTCGGTCCACGGCGCCGGGTCTTCGGCGAGCGTGATGGACGCGTCCGCGTCGTCGGTCACCCCACCGAGGTTCCCGAAGCTCTGCGTGAGCGGCCAGCCGCCCTTGTAGTTGGTGTAGAGCGGGATCGCGTCGGTGTTGTCCTTGACCTTCTGGAGCGCGTCGAGCCACTCGTCCTCGCTGGTCGGCAGCTCGGTGACGCCGGCCTCTTCGAAGACCTTCTTGTTGTAGACCACGCCGTTGGCGTTGCCGCCCCACGCGATGCCGTACTGCTCGCCGTCGTAGCTCGCCGCCGGGAGGAACCGGTAGGTGTCGCCGAAGTCCGCCGTCTTGCCCAGCGGCTCGAGGAACTGGTCGAACTGGTCCGGCTGGATGGTGGGGATGCCGATGACGTCGCCGTAGTTGGTCGTCGACATGCGCGTCTGCATCTCGGTGGCGTAGTCGGTGACCGCCTCGATGGTGACGTTGACGTCGGGATACTTCTTCTCGAACTCCTCGACGTACCGGTCGTACGTCCCGTCCTGCACGAGGTCGGTGCGCCAGGTCAGGACCTTGATGTCGCCCTTGACCTCGCCGTCGATCGTGTTGTCGGCGTCGCTCGCCCCGCCGCCCGCGCAGCCGCTGATCGCGACCGCGGCGGTCGCCAGCAGCGCGATGCCCGCGAATGCCTTCTTCGCCATGTGATGTCTCCTTGTCAGGTTCGCCCTTGAACTGCCGGTGCGCGTCGTCGCACCGTTGCGTGGTTCGTCGCGCCGTCAGAGTAGAGCGATTCGAAGCGTTTCCGCAAGCGTTCGATGTCATCGCTGTCTTGTCCTGTCCGCTCGGTGCAATTCAAAGAAACAAGCCGCTTGAACTGGGATTATTTTGTAATCTGTCAGTCCTTCGGTGCTCCGATGTCTCTGCAATGTCCTACGTGGACATTTCCGCGCGACAGGTGCTAGCGTGAACCCCGCCGGCAAGGAGGCCCCTGATGACCGTTCAGCAGCGCGCGACGCTCGAAGACGTCGCGCGGCTCGCGGGAGTGAGCTCCAAGACGGTCTCGCGCGTCTTCACGCACCGCGACCTCGTCGCGCCCGAGACCGTCGAGCGCGTGCTCGGCGCCGCGAAGCGGCTGCGTTTCCGCCCGAACCCGCTGGCGCGCAATCTGCGCCGCGGCGGCCCGACGAACACGATCGGGTTCATCATGGGCGAGCTGAACAACCCGTTCTATTACAAGCTCGCCGCGGGCATCGAACGCGAGCTGTCGTCGCACGGCTTCTCGCTCGTCGTCGCGACGACCGACGACACCGCCGAGGGAGAGGAGCGCGTCGCGGACGCCCTCCTCGGCCAGCGCCTGGGCGCGCTGCTGCTCATCCCCGTCGCCGACGACCAGTCGTACCTCGAGGGCGAGCGCCATCTCGGCACGCCGGTGATCGCGATCGACCGGCCGGCGCGCAACCTCGTCGCCGACTCGATCGTGCTCGAGAACCATCGCGGGGTGTTCGACGCGACGACGCGACTGCTCGAGCGCGGCCACCGGCGCATCGGCTACATCTGCAACCCGGCGTCCGTCTACACGCAGGCCGAGCGCCTGCGCGGCTACCGCGATGCCCTGGCGGCGTACGGCATCCGCGACTCCTCAGCGTGGGAGCGCCTCGAAGACGACCTGTCGCGACCCGCCGACGGCCTCATCGCCGATCTGCTCGACCGCGACGACGCGCCCACCGCCGTCATCACGGGGAACAACCGCGTCACGATCGACGCGCTGCGCGTGCTGCGCGACCTCCACGACGACGGCCGCACGGCCCTCGTCGGCTTCGACGACTTCGACACCGCCGACGTGCTCGGGGTGACCGTGATCAGCTACGACCCGCTCGCGCTCGGCAAGGCGGCCGCGACGCTCGCGATCGAGCGCATGCAGGATCCCGCCGGCTTCACCCGCCAGCTCGAGATGCCGACCTGGATCGTCGAGCGCGGCACCGGCGAACGCACCCCCGCAGAGAGGACCACCGCATGACCCCCGGCTTCATCCGTCTCGAGAGCGAGGGTGTCGGCGTGCTCGTCGACGCCCGCGGCCCGGGTCTTCCGCACGTGCTGCACTGGGGTGCGCCTGTCGGCAGGATCACGGATGCCGATGCCGACGCCCTCGCGAAGGCGCTGAGCCGCCAGACCGCTCCGGGCACGCTCGACGCCGCGTGGCAGGTCTCGCTGTCCCCGCAGGAGGGCGACGGCTGGACGGGACGCCCCGGGATGCAGCTGCGCCGCGACGGCGTCGTGCACCACGCGCGGTGGAAGGTGACAGGCCTCGAGGCCGACGACCGGTCGTTCGCCGTCGAGGCGCGGGATGCGGCATCCGCCCTGCGTCTGTCGATCACGGTGGGCATCGAGGCCGGCGGTGTCGTGTGGGTGCAGCACGCGCTCGCGCACGAGGGAGCGACGGATGCCGCGCCGGTCGACGTCGACTGGCTCGAGGCGACGCTGCCGGTGCCGTCGACGACCGACACCCTGCTGACGTTCGACGGCCGCTGGACGCGCGAGAAGCGGCCCGTCGTGACGCCGATGCCCGCCGGCGCCACCGTGCGGCAGACGCGTCGCGGCCGCCCCGGGCACGACAACCCGGTCGCGGCGATCGCCGGGATCGGGGCGCCGCGCTGGCAGGACGGCGCGCTGTGGGGCGTGCACCTCGCGTGGTCGAGCGACCTCACGACGCGGGTCGACCGCATCACCGACGCGGTGACGCTGATCGGCGCCGGCGAGCTGCTGCGCCCCGGCGAGATCCGGCTCGCGCCGGGCGACGAGTACCGGGCGCCGCGCACGGCCTTCGTGTACACGGCTGAGGGCCTCGACGGTTTCGCGCACCGCGTGCACACCTGGCTGCGGGCGCGGCCGCAGCATCCGTCGTCCGTCCGTCCTCTCGTGCTCAACACGTGGGAGGCGGTGTACTTCGACCACGACGCCGACCGACTCGCCGCGCTCGCCGAGCGCGCCGCCGAGGTCGGCATCGAGCGGTTCGTGCTCGACGACGGGTGGTTCCAGGGTCGCCGTGACGACTCGACGAGCCTCGGCGACTGGGTCGTCGACCGGGCGGTGTGGCCCGAGGGCCTCGGTCCGCTCGCGGCGCGCGTGCACGAGCTCGGCATGCAGTTCGGACTGTGGTTCGAGCCCGAGATGATCAGCCTCGACTCCGACGTGGCGCGCGCCCACCCTGACTGGCTCCTGCATCACGCGGGCCACCTCGACCACGATCCGGCGGTGTCGTGGCGCGGGCAGTACGTCATGGACCTCGCGAATCCGGACGCGTACGCCCACGTGCTCGGACAGATCGACGCACTCGTGGGCGAGCTCGGCATCGACTTCATCAAGTGGGACCACAACCGCGATCTCGTCGAGAGCGTGCACGACGGGCGCCCCGGTGGGCACGCCCAGATGACGGCGGTCTACGCGCTCATCGCAGAGCTCAAGTCGCGGCATCCGTCGCTCGAGATCGAGTCCTGCTCGAGCGGGGGTGCGCGCACCGACCTCGGGATCCTCGAGGTCACCGACCGGGTGTGGGCGAGCGACTCGAACGACCCGGTGGAACGCCAGGACATCCAGCGCTGGACCGGCCTCCTGCTGCCGCCCGAGCTCGTCGGCGCGCACGTCGGCCCGACGACGTCGCACTCGTCGGGGCGCACCACCGCGCTGTCGTACCGGATGGCGACGAGCCTCATGGGCTCGGCCGGGTTCGAGTGGGACATCCTCTCGTGCGATGACGACGAGACCGCCACGATCACGCGGTTCGCGGCGCTCTACAAAGAGCTGCGGCCGATCGTCCACGGCGGACGGATGCTGCATCCCGAACTGCGCGACCCCGCCTGGCGCGCGACGGCCTTCGTCGCCGACGGCGCAGCGGTCGTCGTCGTGGCGACAGTGGCGAGCCTCGAGGACGCCCGCGCCGAGCGACTGCGCGTGCCGGGGCTTGACCGAGACCGTCGCTACCGTGTGCGCGTGCGCCGCGAGATCGGCGCAGCCGCCTACGGCTGGATCGCGCCGGAGTGGTTCACCGCCGGCGAGATCGAGCTGCCCGGGTCGCTGCTCGCCGAGGTCGGCCTGCAACTGCCGACGCTGTGGCCGCTGCAGGCGTTCGTGCTGCACCTAGAGGCCCTCTGACCAGGGCCGTGCGGGCTACATCAGGTCGGCGAGGAAGCGCGCCTGCTTCGGGAACTGGAACGCCTGGCCGCCCTCGTGGCCGTTGTGCGTGTAGACCTCGATCTGCTTCGCCGGGGTCGTGTGACGGTTGTACGCCGCGTACACGGTCGACGGCGGGCAGATGGTGTCCATGAGGGCGACGGAGTACAGGGCCGCAGCATCCGCTCGCTTCGCCATGTTCACGCCGTCGAAGTACGACAGCGTCTCGAACACGCGCTCGTCGCGACCGCGATGCACGGCGAGGTACCGCACGACCTCCTGGTAGGGGTCGTCGCCGGTGAGGCCGACGGCTCGCTCGAAGTGGCAGAGGAACGGCACGTCGGGCATGACCGCGACGATGCCGTCCGACAGTCCCGCCGCGGCGATGGCGATGCCGCCGCCCTGGCTCGCGCCGCACACGGCGATGCGGCCGGCGTCGATCTGCGGGAGCGTGCGCACGGCGTCGACGGCGCGCACCGCATCCGTGAAGACCCGGCGGTAGTAGTAGGTCTCGGGATCCTCGATGCCGCGGGTCATGAACCCCGATGACGAGGGACCGGTGCCGTGCGGGTCGAGGGTGTCGCCGCCCGAGCCCCACATCGAGCCCTGGCCGCGCGTGTCCATGAAGAGATGGGCGAAGCCGGCGGCGGCCCAGCCGAGGCGCTCGCCGGCGAGCCCGCGGCCGCCTCCGTAGCCCTGGTACTCGACCACCGTCGGGAGCGGTCCGTCGGCACCGGCCGGGAGCGTCAGCCACGCCTTGACCGGGTCGCCGCCGAAGCCGGGGAACGTCACGTCGAAGATGTCGACCAGCGTGTACGGCGTCTCGAGGCGCACGACGTCGGGGGAGGCATCCCACTGCCGCGACTGCGCGAGCGTATCGGCCCAGAAGGCGTCGAAGTCGGCGGGTTCGCGGACGTCGGGGGCGTAGTCCGCGAGCTCAGCGGGGGACAGATCGAATCTCGGCACGCGCTCACCCTAGCGCGTCGCGCGGAAGCGTTTCGACGGTCTGGACCGAGAAGGCGACGGGGTCTCGATGGGGGAGGGGTATTCGAGGCCCCGCCGCCGGTCTCTGTGCGCCCGGGGGGGCGCTGTGTGGGGAAGTCTTCGGGTCGATCGTGCGGCTCTGCGTCAGAGACGGATCTCTGCGATGACTTCACCGTACTCGGTCTCGCCGACCGGTGTGAAGCCCACACGCTCGAAGAATGCCTGCGGACCGCCTTCGCCGGCCTCGTAGATGACGTTCACGTGGTCCATCCCGCGGTTGCGCGCCTCTTCGAGCAGGCCCGCGACGGCGAAGCGGCCGACGCCGCGGCCCTGGTCGTCGGCGTCCACGTTGATGCGCCACAGCACCGAGCGGAAGTGCTCCTGCGGGTCGTCGAGGTCGAAGTTGCCGCTGACGAACGCGACGACCTCCTCGCCGTCGACCACCACGCGCTGCCAGGTGGTCTGCGGGTTCACGACGGTCGCCGCGATGCCGTAGCTCACCGGCGACAGGAACTCCTCCTGGCCGGGCTTGAGCGACATATTGTTGACCGCCACGATGGTCGTGGCGGACAGTTCGACGAGTCGCAGTTCAGCCATGGACCACAGGCTAGCCCCCATGGCGGCATCCGGCATCGTCCGGAAGTCGGATTAACACGGTGTTCATACGCCGAAGTATCTTGACGTCGAGATATCTCGGCCGCTTGCGATAGGCTGAACGCCGACCCGCAAGAAGGACGTGACTGGTGACCGACTCGACCATCATCTACACCTACACCGACGAGGCACCGGCCCTCGCGACCGCATCGTTCCTGCCGATCGTGCAGGCCGTGACCCGCCAGGCGGGAGTGGACGTCGAGACGCGCGACATCTCGCTCGCGGGCCGCATCCTCGCGGCGTTCCCGCAGAACCTGACCCCCGAGCAGCAGGTGGGCGACGCGCTCGCGGAGCTCGGCGGCCTCGCGACGCTCCCCGAGGCCAACATCATCAAGCTGCCGAACATCTCGGCCTCGATCCCGCAGCTGAAGGCCGCGATCGCCGAGCTGCAGTCGCAGGGCTACGACATCCCGGACTACCCGGACGAGGCGCAGTCGCTCGAAGACAAGGACGTGCGCGCCCGCTACGACCGCATCAAGGGCTCGGCCGTGAACCCCGTCCTCCGCGAGGGCAACAGCGACCGCCGTGCGCCGCTGTCGGTGAAGAACTACGCGCGCAAGCACCCGCACCGCAACAAGGCCTTCGGCGAGGGCTCGAAGACCCGCGTCGCGACGCTCGGCCACGACGACTTCAAGTCGAACGAGAAGACCACGGTCATCCCCGCCGACGACGTGCTCTCGGTCCGCTTCGTCGCGGCCGACGGCACCACCACCGAGCTCAAGACCGGCATCAAGGTGCTTCCCGGTGAGATCGTCGACGGCACGTTCCTGTCGGCGGCCGCGCTCGACGCGTTCCTCGCCGAGACGCTCGAAACGGCCAAGGCGGAGGACGTCCTCTACTCGGTGCACCTCAAGGCCACGATGATGAAGGTCAGCGACCCGATCATCTTCGGCCACGTCGTGAAGGCCTACTACGCCGACGTGTTCGACCGTTTCGGCGACAAGATCGTCGAGGCCGGCCTCACCCCGAACGACGGACTGGGCGCGATCCTCGCGGGTCTTGCGAACGTCGAGGGCGGCGACGAGATCGCCGCCGCGTTCGCCGCGGCGACCGACAGCCCGCGCCTGTCGTACGTCAACTCCGACAAGGGCATCACGAACCTCCACGTGCCGTCCGACGTCATCGTCGACGCGTCGATGCCCGCCCTCGTCCGCAACGGCGGCAAGCTGTGGGGCGCCGACGGCGGCGAGGCCGACACGCTGGCGGTCATCCCCGACTCGTCGTACGCGGGCGTCTACCAGACCGTGATCGACGACGTCATCGCGCACGGCCCGCTCGACCCGGCGACGATCGGCACCGTCCCGAACGTGGGTCTCATGGCGCAGGCCGCCGAGGAGTACGGCAGCCACGACAAGACGTTCGAGCTCGCCGCCGCCGGAACCGTCCAGGTCGTGAACCAGGCCGGCGACGTGCTGCTCGCGCACGAGGTCGCCCCGGGCGACATCTGGCGTGCGACCCAGACGAAGGACGTCGCGATCCGCGACTGGGTCAAGCTCGCGGTCACGCGCGCCCGCGCCACCGGTGCCCCCGCCGTGTTCTGGCTCGACGAGAACCGCTCGCACGACGCGGCGCTCATCGCCAAGGTCAAGACGTACCTCGCCGACCACGACACCGACGGCCTCACGATCGAGATCCTCGCGCCCGCCGCGGCGACCCAGTACTCGCTGGACCGCCTCCGCAAGGGTGAAGACACCATCTCGGTGACCGGCAACGTGCTGCGCGACTACCTCACCGACCTGTTCCCGATCCTCGAGGTCGGCACCAGCGCCAAGATGCTGTCGATCGTCCCGCTCCTCGCGGGCGGCGGCCTCTTCGAGACGGGCGCGGGCGGCTCGGCCCCCAAGCACGTGCAGCAGCTCCTCGCCGAGGACTACCTGCGCTGGGACTCGCTCGGCGAGTTCTTCGCGCTCGCCGCGTCGCTCGAGCACCTCGCCGACTTCACCGGCAACGCCAAGGCACGTGTCCTCGCCGACACTCTGGACGCCGCGACCGGCACCTTCCTCGAGAACGACAAGTCGCCCGGCCGTGCGCTCGGCACGATCGACAACCGCGGCAGCCACTTCTACCTCGCCCTCTACTGGACGCAGGAGCTCGCGAAGCAGCAGGCTGACGCCGACCTCGCGGCGGCCTTCGCCCCTGTGGCCGAGGCGCTCGCCGCGAACGAGCAGAAGATCGTCGACGAGCTCCTCGCGGTGCAGGGCTCGGCCGTCGAGATCGGCGGCTACTACCGCCCCGACGCCGAGCTGGTCACCGGTGTCATGCGTCCGTCGCAGACCTTCAACGAGGTCATCGACGCCTTGGTCGCGCAGCGGAGCTGAGCGACCAAGAGGGCCGGTCGTTGAGCGTCCGACGCGTCAGCGGCGGACCAGTCGAAACGTACGACTGAGATACGGAAGGACGGATGCCTCGGCATCCGTCCTTCCGTCGTCTCCGGGGCTGTTGATCCCGAGGTCGCGCAGTCCTACCCTGGGGGGCGCCACCGCCGCTGGGGAGGGGCGGCCCTTCCGAGGGGGGACGATGTCGTCTGCGCTCTACACGCTCGGGCGCTGGGCCTTCCGCGCGCGCGGCCTCGTGCTGGGCGTGTGGATCGCGGTGCTCATGGCACTGTTCGCGGGCGCGGCGCTGCTCGGCACGGGCACCGACAACACGTACACGATCCCGGGCACCGAGTCCCAGGAGGCACTGGATGCGCTGGGCCGCACGTTCCCGCAGGTGAGCGGAGGATCGGCGCAGCTGATCGCCGTCGCGGCGCCGGGCGGGTCGGCGACCGATCCCGACTTCGAGGCTGCGGTCGAGGCATCCGTCGATGCGATCGCCCAGATCCCGCAGGTGTCGTCGGCGACCTCGCCGTACGGCCAGGCGTCGTCGGCGAACATCAGCGCCGACGGCGACGCCGTGCTGGTGCCGATCCAGCTGACCGTGAGCGGCACCGCCGTGCACGCCTCGACCGGCGAGGCGCTGCAGGATGCGGGCGCGGCGCTGCAGGACGCCCTGCCCCCTGGCTGCGAGGTGTCGGTCGGCGGGCAGCTCTTCTCGCAGAGCTCGACGGGCATCAGCATCACCGAGCTCATCGGCATCGGCGTCGCGTTCGTGGTGCTGGTGTTCACGTTCGCCTCACTGGTGGCCGCCGGGCTGCCGCTCGTCACGGCGATCGTCGGCGTCGGGGCGTCGCTCTCGATCGTGCTCATCGCGACGCGGTTCACCACGATCACCTCGACCACTCCGCTGCTCGCCCTCATGCTGGGACTCGCCGTCGGCATCGACTACGCACTGTTCGTGCTCGCGCGACATCAGGACCAGCTCAAGGAGGGCGTCGAACCGGAAGAGGCGGCGGCGCGAGCGATCGCGACGTCGGGGTCGGCGGTGGTGTTCGCCGCGCTCACGGTGATCATCGCGCTCCTCGGGCTCGTGGTCGCGGGCATCCCGTTCCTCACGACCATGGGCGTCGCCGCGGCCGTCGCGGTCGCCCTGGCCGTGCTCGTCTCGCTCACGCTGACGCCCGCGCTGCTGGGGTTCGCGAAATGGCGCGTCGTGCCGCGACGCTACCGTCCCGCGCGGCACACGGATGCTGCGGACGTCGTCGACGCGGAGTCCGTCGATGCGGTCGACGATGACGGGCAGCGGCCTGCGCTCGACGACGCCGAGGTGGAGCTCATCGATCCGGCCGAGGCGGAAGAGGACGCGGAAGGGGCGCCGGATGCTGCCGCTGCGGGTGATGCGACCGACCCGGACGGCGCGGACTCGGCGCCGACCCCGCGGGAGCCGGGCGGGTTCTTCCGCGGCTGGGTCCGCACCGTCACGCGGTGGCCGCTCGTGACGGTGGTGCTGATCGTCGGTCTGCTCGCCTTCGCGGCCCTCCCCGCCGCGCACCTGCGTCTCGCCCTGCCCGACGCGGGATCGATGGAGGAGGGCGAGCCGGGCCGCGTGACCTACGACCTCATCGCCGAGCACTTCGGTCCCGGATACAACGGCCCGCTGCTGGTGACGGGATCGGTGATCGAGAGCACGGATCCGGTCGGGCTGATGGACGACCTCGGCGCCGAGATCGCGACGGTCGACGGCGTGGCCTCGGTGCCGCTCACGACGCCGAACGAGACCGGCGACACCGGCATCGTGCAGGTGATCCCCGACGGCGGCCCGGACTCGGTCGCCACGGCGGACCTCGTCGCGACGCTGCGCGGCATGCACGACCACTTCGAGACCGAGTACGGCGTGGACCTCTCGGTGACGGGATACACGGCGGCCGGCATCGACATCTCGGAGAGACTGGGCGGCGCGCTGCTGCCGTTCGGCATCCTGGTCGTGGGGCTCTCGCTCGTGCTGCTCGCGATGGTGTTCCGCTCCATCGTCGTGCCGATCACCGCGGCGCTCGGCTACGTGCTGTCGATCGGCGCGGCGTTCGGCCTCACCACGCTGGTCTTCGTCGACGGGGTCTTCGCCGACGCCCTGAACGTCGCCGCGGTGGGGACGGTCATCAGCTTCATGCCGATCATCCTCATGGGCGTGCTCTTCGGGCTCGCGATGGACTACGAGGTGTTCCTCGTCAGCCGGATGCGCGAGGACTACGTCCACCACGGCGAGCCGGTGCGTGCCGTGCATGACGGGTTCGCAGCATCCGCTCGCGTCGTCACCGCGGCCGCGACCATCATGTTCGCGGTGTTCGTCGCGTTCGTCCCCGAGGGCGACGCCAACATCCAGCCGATCGCCTTCGGGCTCGCCGTCGGCGTCGTCATCGACGCGTTCCTGGTGCGCATGACGCTCATCCCGGCGGTGCTCGTGCTGTTCGGGCACCACGCATGGTGGATGCCGGCGTGGCTGGACCGCCTGCTGCCGTCATTCGACGTCGAGGGGGAGGGGCTCGCGGAAGAGCTCGCCCTGGCCGAATGGCCCGGCCGCGACCTCGCGCTGGCGGCCGAGGGAGCGCGCGTGCACGACCACGAGTGCACGCTGGACGCGGAGCTCGCGCCCGGCGGCATCCTCGTGATCGAAGGGGCGGATGCTGCGGAACGGCGCGCGATGCTCGCCGCGCTGTGCGGGCGGGCCGAACTCGCCGCAGGACGCGTCAGGGTGGCGGGGTTCGTGCTGCCGGCCCGCACCGCCACGGTGCGCGCCCGGACGTCGTACTGGCGCGTGCCCCCGGACGCCGGAGGCCTCGACCTGGCGCTCGGCTCGGGGCCGGCGCTCGTGTTCGTCGACGGGCTCGACGACGTCGGCTCCCCGTCGGCGCTGCGGCGCGTGCACGGGGAGCTGACGGCGGCGCGCGCCGCCGATCCCGCGCTGGCCCTGGTGGTCGCCGCACGCGACACCGTCGACGTCGAGCCGGCGCTGCCCGCGGACGCGGCGCCCGTCGTCGTGCGGCTCGCCGGCGGCGACCGCGATCGTGCGCTCGTGGCGGTGGGCGGTGCCACCGCGGCGCCGGCGGGGCCGGACTGATGGCCGCGTTCAGCGCGACCTCGGGGTCGCCGCGGCTCGGGCGCCTGGCGGTGATCGGTCTCATCATCGTGCCGCTCCTGATCGGAGGGATCCTGGCGTGGGCACTCGCGGCGCCCACGGCGCACCCGGAGCGGCTCACCGCCGCGATCGTGAACGATGACACGCCCGTCACCGTCGACGGCCAGTCCGTGCCGCTCGGGCGGCAATTCGCCGCAGGACTGATGGCCGCTCAGGAGCCTGCGCAGCCCGGAGTCGACACCACGGACGACCCGCCGCCGAGTCTCGACTGGGTGCTCACGAACGACGAGGATGCCGCCGAGGGGCTCGCAGCCGGGCGATACGTGGCCGTCGTGCGGATCCCCCCGACCTTCTCGGCCGATGCCACCTCGATCTCGGGACCGGGTGCACAGGCGCGGCAGGCGGTCGTGGAGGTGCGCACGACCCCGGCGTCCGCCTGGCTCGACCCCGCGCTGACCGGCGCGGTGACGCAGGCTGCGACTGCGGCCCTCGGCAGGGAGCTCACGGGCCGCTACCTCGAGCAGGTCTACGCCGGGTTCAACACGATCGCCGACCAGATCGGCCAGGCGGCCGCAGGGGCGGATCAGGTCGCTGCCGGGGCGGCCTCGGCGGCGACGGGAGCGGCCGATCTGTCGAGCGGGGCGAGCGCGCTGTCGTCAGGGCTCGCTTCGCTGAGTGCGGGAGCTGCAGGCCTGGCCTCGGGGCTGGCGCAGCTCGACGCCTCAGCCCGACCGCTGCCGCGGGCGGCGGCCGACGTCGCCGCCGGGGCGAACCGGGTCGCCGGTTCGCTGGACCAGGCGCTGCGACAGGCGGACGCCGCAACCCTCGCCTTCGCGGAGGTCGTCGCCGAACTGTGCGCACTCCCCGGACCGGGAACGCTGTGCGATCGCGCCACGCAGGCGCTCCGGCAGCTCGAGGCGGCCGACGCGGGGCTGCGCGACCTCACGACCGGCGCGCGCCGCGTCGCCGTCGGCAATGACGCGCTCGCCGCGGCGCTGCCGAGGGTTGTGGGTGGCATCGACAGCGCGGCGACGGGCGCCGGCCAGGTGTCGGCCGGTGCCGCCTCGTCCAGCGCGGGCGGCGGCGAGGTGGCCTCCGGTGCCGCCCAGCTCGCCGCAGGCACCGCACAGGTCGGCGCCGGCGCCGCCGAGCTGTCGTCGGGGCTGGACTCCGCGTCGACCCAGCTCCCCACCTACACCGACGATGACATCGACACGCTGTCGAAAGTCGTCGCGGAGCCCGTCGTGGTCGATCAGACGACGCCGGCCACCGGCATCCAATCCGTTCCGCTCTTCACGATGATCGCGCTGTGGCTCGGCGCCCTCGTCACGGCGATCGCGGTGCAGTCCGTGCCGACCGCGCGTCTGCTGAGTGGCAGGGGCTCGGTCGCCATCGCCCTGCGCGCCGTCGTGCCGACGCTGGCGATCTGCGCCGCGCAGGGGGTCGTCGTCGGTGCGGCCGTGCTCACGTCGGTGGGCGTGAACCCGCTCGAGTGGATCGCGTTCGTGGCGTCGGCGATGCTCTGCGGCGCGGTCTTCGGTCTCGCGAATCAGGGACTGGCGGCCGCGTTCGGCGCCACCGGCCGCCTCGTCGCCGCGCTGATCGCGATCGTGGCGCTCGCGGCGGGGCTCGCGGGAACGGTTCCGCCGGTCATCTCGCAGCTCGCGGCGGCGCTGCCGACCGCGGCCGCGACGGCGCTCCTGCGGGCGGCGCTCACCGCCGACGCGGCCGGGGTCATCCCCGCGATCATCGGGCTGGGCCTCACGGCCGTCGCGGGGCTCGGCCTCGTGATCGCCGGGGTCGCCGGCAGGCGGCGGGTCAGCGTGGCGGCGTGACCGCGATCAGGCGTGGACCCAGACCTCGGTGCCGCGCGCGGTCCAGTCGTAGACGAACTTCGCGTCGTCGTTCCACATGTTCACGCAGCCGTGGCTCTGCGGAAAGCCCAGGCGGCTGCGGAAGTTCGAAGCGCCGTGGAACGCGATGTCGGGTGCGAACCAGGTGATCCACGGCACGTCCTTCGTGCAATAGCTGTTCACCGCGGCCGGGTTGTAGCACAGCGCGCCCATGTCCTGGACGCGGGTGAAGGCGTTCACGGTGAAGTGCCCGGTGGGCGTCGGCGTGCCGGAGAGTCCCGACGAGATCGTGTACGAGGCGACCACGTTGCCGTTCTCGAAGAGGGTGGCCGTCTGGCTGGACAGGTCGACCTCGACGGTGCGGGCGAACGTGGAGACGACGGGCGCGACCTCGGTCACGGGCGTCTCGAACACCGCGTTGCCGGTGGCCAGCTGCGTGGCGAAGTCGGAGGCGAAGTTCGAGGTGTCGCCGACCTCGCGCCCCGAGATCCCGGGCGCCTCCTCGCGGAGGACCTTGCCGGCCGAGTTGGTGATGACGGCGCCGTTCTCGGCCGGCCGATTGACCGCGGCGGGAAGACCGTCCACCGCGGCTTGGATCGCGGCCTTGTCGGCGGTGATGTCGTACGCGGCGTTCTCGGGGTCGGGTGCGACGGTCAGCCAGCCTGCCAGCGTCGCGCGGTCGATCGGCACCGTGCGCTCTTCGCCGACGTAGAAGCCGGCCGTGTCGAGCATGCCGTTCAGCTGCGCGACGGTCGCGTCGGCGGTCTCGGTCGAGATGTCGGCGGGAACCTCGGATGAGACCGGGTCGAGCTGCACGCGGGTCTCACCGGCCTCGAAGGCCGCCTGGATGGCGCCCTGGACGGCGGCCACGTCGATCCCCGCGCCGGCGACGGCGGCCGTGGAGACATACGACGCGGTGGCCGCGTCGAACGCGAGCGTCGCGTCGGTCGGGTCGGTGTAGAGCTGCGGCGCGACCTCGCGGAGGGCCGCGGTGGCGGCAGCCGGGTCGAGCTCGATCTCGGCATCGGTCGCGGCGAACCAGGCGGTGGGGTTCCACATCGGGTGCTGCGCGAACGCGGCGTCGGCGAGTGCCTTCGCGTCGACCGCGGCGCCCAGTTCGGCGCCGGTGACCTCGGCGTCCTCGCCCGCGCCGGTGAGCACGACCGTCGTCTCGGCCAAGCGCTGCTCGATGGCATCGGCGGCCGCGCCAGGCGTCAGCCACCCGACCGGCACGCCGGCGACCGTGGTGCCGGGCGCGATGAGCACGAGCGACGAGACGACGAGCCCGATCACGGCGACGCCGGCGGCTGCGCCGACCCAGATCGCCGTGCGCTTCTTCTTCGGTTTGGGCTCGGCCGGCGCCCACGCGAACGTGGGGGAGCCGTCGGCCGGAGCGGTCTGGGTAGCCGTGGCGACGGCGGTCGCGGGCTCGGCGGAGAGATCTGCGGTCGGCGCGAGCGCAGTCGCGCCGGCAGGGGCGAGCACGGTCGTCGCGACGGCGATGGTCTCGGCATCGGCATCGGCATCGGCATCGGCATCGGTGTCGGTGGTGACGGATGCCTCGGGCTCGGCCGCCACGGCGGGCTCGGCGTCCTCGGCGGCGGCGGCCTCGTCGACGGGCTCTGCCTCGTCTGCAGGCTCTGCCTCGTCGGCGGGTTCTGCCTCGTCTGCGGGCTCGTCTGCGGAGGCGTCGTCCTCAGCGGCTGCGGGCTCAGACGACTCGTCGAGCTCGGCCTCGCCCTCGGGCGCCTCTTCCGCCTCGTCCTCGGCCTCAGGCTCAGACGCCGATTCCGCGTCCGCGTCGTCAGCGGGGGAGTCGTCCGCATCCGCGGGCGCGACGGAGTCGGCCGTCTCGGCATCCGCCGGGGCCTCAGCATCCGTCTCGTTCACGGCATTCGATTCCGTGTTGTCCGCCGCTGCGGACTGCTCGTCCTCGACGGCCTGCTCGGCCTGGACGGCGTCATCCCCTGACGCCTTCCCTGCCTGCGACTCGGTCGCCAGATTCGTCACGCCACACCCCCGACTGTGATCAACGCTTCCCCCCATGGTAGGCGACGCGCCTGCGTGTCGAGGTCACGGGCTGGTCACGCACGAACCGCCGGTCACAGCGGGAAACCCGCGCGGGCGTCGGTAACGATCCGAACACGGCGCATCACGGTTTTGTAAAGCATCCGACCAAATTGGCCCAGGGGCTTGCGAAAAGTTAGTTCGTAAGGTCTACTAACAAACATGCCCAACACGGAAGCGCGGCGCGGCCCTTCCATTATCGACGCGCCGCAGAGCCCCACCACGAATGCCCGTGCATTCGCCCCCGGACGCACGCTCCGCCAGGGTGCGAAGGTCCTGCCCGAGCACGCGCGCGGCCACAACCGCTCGCTGGTGCTCCAGACCCTCTTCCACCAGGGCGCGATGAGCCGCGCCGACCTGTCGCGTGAGACCGGGCTCACCCGGGTCACGATCTCCGACCTCGTCGCCGAGCTCATCGCGGACGGGTTCGTCGCCGAGATGGGGGTGCGCGAGGCCTCGGGTCCCGGCAAGCCCGCGATCCTCGTCGACCTCGATCACGCCGGTCACCGCATCATCGGGCTCGACCTGTCGGGCAGCGACACCTTCATCGGCGCCGTCCTGACCCTCGACGGCGGCATCGTCGCGCGTCGGGAGGTCGCGGTCCCCGCAGCCGACGCTCTTGTCGACACCGTCGTCGAACTCGCCCGCGCGCTCGTCGCCGAGTCTCACGCGCCCGTGCTCGGCGTCGGCGTCGGCACCCCCGGTGTCGTCGACGATCGGGGAGTCATCCTCACGGCACCCAACTTCGGCTGGGCCGGCTTCGACCTGGAGGGCGCGCTGCGCAATGCGCTCGAGGTTCCTGTGCTGGTCGCCAACGATGCCAACGCCGCCGTCCTCGCCGAGTACACGTTCGGCGGCGCTCCCGACGACGTGCTGCTCGTCAAAGTCGGGCGCGGCGTCGGCTCCGGGCTGCTGCTGGCGGGCCAGCCCATGCGCGGCAGCCGCTTCGCCGCGGGCGAGATCGGCCACGTGACCGTCGGCACCGACGGCGGCCCGCAATGCGCGTGCGGCAAGGTCGGATGCCTCGAAGCCTGGCTCTCGGTCCCGTCGCTGACCTCGCGACTGAACGCGGCGGCCGATCCCGCCGCCCACGAGGGCATCCTCCGCGACGCGGGGGAGCGGCTCGGCATCGCGCTGGCCCCCGTGGTGGGCGCGCTCGACGTGTCGGAGATCGTCCTCTCCGGCCCCCCTGAACTCCTCGGCGGCTCCCTGGCGGAGCAGACCGTCGAGACACTCCGCGCGCGCACGCTCGCGCCGTCCGTCGACGAAGGCGTGCGAGTGCGGATGACGGAGCAAGGCCAGGACATCGTCCTGCGCGGCGCGGCCGTCATGGTCCTGTCCGGACAACTCGGGGTGTCCTGACACAGCGCGATTCCCCGGGGGATCCCCCCGGATCCCGAAACAACACGGAGCGCTCCCCGCGGAGCATCCGATCCCCGGATGGGTCACCCGGCCCAACCGAAACACCAAGAGAACAGACAAAAGGAACACACCATGAAGAAGACGCTTGGAGCTGTGGCGCTCATCGGCGCCTCGGCACTGGTGCTCGCTGGCTGCGCCGGCGGCGGCACGTCCGGTGGATCCGACGACGCCTCGGGTTTCGACCCCGAAGGTGCGAAGGACCAGAACATCACGTTCTGGGTCATGGGCGGCGACACCCCGGACGAGCTGCGCGAGTACCTGAAGGACGAGTACAAGGCGGCCGCCGGCGGCACCCTCACGATCGAGGAGCAGTCGTGGGGCGACGCGCTCACGAAGCTGGCGAACCAGCTTCCTGACGCCAAGAACACCCCCGACGTGACCGAGATCGGCAACACGTGGTCGCCGACCTTCACGACTTCCGGCGCGTTCAGCGACCTCAGCGGCGTCTACGAGGACCTGGGTGGCGACGACCTCCTGCAGTCGTTCGTCGACGTGGGCACCGTGGACGGCGCGCAATATGCACTGCCGTACTACTTCGGCTCGCGCTACATCACGTACCGCAAGGACATCTGGGAGGCCGCGGGCCTCGACGTGCCGACGACGCTCGAGCAGTTCAACGAGGACGTCAAGACGCTCCGGACCGACGACCAGTCGGGCTTCTACATCGGCGGCGAGGACTGGCGCAACGGCATCTCGTGGATCTTCGCCAACGGCGGCGAGCTGGCCAAGAAGGACGGCGACAAGTGGGTCTCGACGCTGAGCGACGAGAAGACCATCACGGGTCTCGAGCAGTTCCAGGACCTGTTCGAGAACGCCTCGAACGCCCCGGCAACTGAGGACGACAGCACCCCGTGGGTCAACATCAACAACGACAAGACCGGCAACCCGCCCACGGCGGCCACCATCATCGCACCCGGCTGGGCGCACTGGTCGATCGGCGACTTCGTCGAGGAGAAGACCGCTGACGACGGCACCGTGACCGAGGTCCGCGAGTGGAACGACGACACGTTCGGCGTCTTCCCGCTGCCCGGCACGACCGAGGGCGAGGCCGCTCCGGTCTTCGCGGGAGGCTCGAACGTCGGCATCTCGGCCAAGAGCGAAAACCAGGCCGGCGCCAAGGAGCTGCTGCGCATCATCTTCTCCGACGAGTACCAGCAGATGCTCGGCCAGAACGGCCTCGGTCCGGCGAACACCAAGTTCGTGGACTCGCTCGGCGATGACATCTTCGCCTCGGCTCTCATCGAGTCGGCCCTGAACTCGAAGCTCACCCCGGCCGCGCCCGGCTGGGCTGCAGTCGAGGGCCAGAAGATCCTCGAGGAGTTCTTCGGCAAGGTCGCGTCGGGTGGCGATGTCGCCGACCTGGCCGCCGAATACGACGAGAAGATCAACGCCATCATCAACGGCTGAGACCTTCAGCAATCCCGGGGTCGCGGACACGCGTCCGCGACCCCGGTTCCCTGCGAGACCCCCCTGAGGAGGCGGGCATGGCAGTTCCTGCCCCCACCGCGATCGACCGACAAGACCGCGCCGATGAATCGGTCGGCGCTCGGCGCCGGTCCCCTGTTCCCCTGTTCCTGCTGATTCCCGCTATCGCCATTCTGCTGTTCGGCATGGGCTATCCGGTGGTGTGGCAGGTCATTACGTCGTTCCAGAAGTACGGTGCCCTGCAGCAGCTCGGCGGCAAGGCTCCCGACTTCGTCGGACTCGACAACTACATCGCCGTCGCGACGAGTCCCACGTTCTGGGAGGTCGCGATTCGCTCCGTGCTGTTCTGCCTCGTGACCGCGGCCGTCACCGTCGTCATCGGAATGGCCCTCGCGCTGCTGATGACTCGTGTCCACTCGGGCGTACGCATCACTCTGCAGATCGCGTTGCTGCTCGCCTGGGCGATGCCCGTCGTCGCGGCGATGACCGTGTGGATCTGGTTGTTCGACCGCCGCCGCGGTGTCGTCAACTATCTGCTCGACCTCATCCCAGGGGTCGACATGAACCAGTTCAACTGGATCGGCGGCGAGCCCTTCGTGTTCTTCATGGTCGCTTCGATCATCGTGATCTGGATGTCGGTGCCTTTCGTGGCTTTCTCTGCCTACGCCGGACTCACGCAGGTGTCGACCGAGATGGTCGAAGCCAGCCAGCTCGACGGCGCCACAGGGTGGCAGCGTCTGCGCTACATCGTGCTGCCGATCATCCGTCCAGTCATCATGATCGTGCTGCTCCTCAACCTCATCTGGGACCTCCGCGTGTTCACACAGATCACGATGCTCCAGGACGCCGGTTCGAACTCGAGCGACTACGACCTGCTGGGCACGTACATCTACAAGATGGGCGTCGCCGGCCTCAACTTCGGCCAAGGCGCAGCGATGGCGATCTTCGTACTGGCGCTCACGATCCTGCTGAGTTGGTTCTACATCCGCAGCCTTCTGAAGGAGGACCAGGCCTGATGTCCGCGTCCGCACAACTCGCGCCGACCACGGCGCCGGTCCGCTCGGGTTCGTCCCGCACCTCCGCACCCGCGCCCAAGCGTCGTCGTCGCGGCCGGGCGGCGACGTGGGGATGGAGCGCCCTGGCGATCGTCGTCGCGGTGATCTGGGTGTTCCCCGTCTACTGGATGGTCAACTCGTCGATGCTGTCGTCGGCGACGCTCGAGTCGTTCACTCCGACCTTCCTGCCGTTCGCCGGCTCGTTCGCCAACTACCGCGGCGTGATCGACGGGTCGTTCTTCAGCGCACTCGGCATCAGCCTCGCCGTCACGATCATCGCGGTGTTCTTCTGCTTGCTGTTCGCGTTCCTCGCGTCGGTCGCGATCAGTCGGTTCCGGTTCCGCGGTCGCACCACCTTCGTGCTCGCGATCCTCATCATCCAGATGCTGCCGGCCGAGGGCCTGTTCATCGCCCAGTACAAGATGATGAGCGAGCTGGGCCTGCTGTCGAACGTGTTCGGCCTCAGCCTTCTCTATATCGCGGCCGTCGTCCCGTTCACGGTGTGGATGCTGCGCGGCTTCGTCGCCGGCGTTCCCGCCGAGCTCGAGGAGGCTGCGATGGTGGACGGGCTGAGCCGCACCCAGGCGTTCATGCGCATCACGCTGCCTCTCCTCGCGCCCGGCTTGGTGGCGTCCGGAGTGTTCGCGTTCCTGCAGTGCTGGAACGAGTTCACCGTCGCCCTCGTCATCATGAACGCCGAGAATCAGACGCTCCCGCTGTGGCTGCGCGGGTTCGTGCAGCAGAGCTCCAGCCGCGCGATCGACTGGGGCGAGGTGATGGCGGCGTCCACCATCGTCGCGATCCCCGTCATCGTGTTCTTCGTGATCGTCCAGGGCCGCATGACCAGCGGTCTCGTGGCAGGGGCGGTCAAGGGCTGATGCGCACGAAGGACCACGCCGCCTCCCACGGGGAGGTCGGCCGATGAAGGTCGGGCTTGACGTCGGCGGGACCAAGACCGACGCCGTCGCGGTGGACGCCGACGGCACGATCGCGGGTCGCCTCCGCATCCCCACGGGATGGGGGCCGGATGCTGTGGCCCAGACCGTCATCGACGCCGTGCGTGCGCTCGGCTCCGAGGCCGGCGTCGACCTCTCGGCCGTGCGCTCGGTCGGGGTCGGCATCCCGGGCCAGATCGAGCCGGGCACGGGCCGCGTCGTGCACGCGGTGAACCTCGGCGTCGACGAGCTCGACCTCGCCGCCGCCGTCGGGCCCCAGCTGGGGGTGCCGGTGCAGGTCGAGAACGACGTCAAGGCCGCCGCCCTCGGAGCGCATGCGCTCCACACGCGGGATGGCGCACCGGCGCCGGGCTCCATGGCGTACCTCAACCTCGGCACCGGCATCGCCGCGGGGATCGTCTCGGACGGCATCCTCTGGCGTGGCGCCCGCGGCACCGCGGGCGAGGTCGGCCACATCTCGGTCGACCCGAACGGACCCCTGTGCCGCTGCGGCCAGCGCGGCTGCATCGAGGCGTTCGCGGGCGGCGGTGCGATCGCGGAGCGCTGGGCTCAGCGCTCCGCACTGCCGGTGCGCGACGTCTTCGACGCCGCCGACGCGGGCGACCCGTCGGCACGGCAGCTGCGCGCGGGGCTCGCCCGCGGCGTGGCCGCCGCGATCCGGGTGCTGGTGCTGACGGCGGACGTCGATATCGTGGTCCTCGGAGGGGGTGTCACGGCTTTGGGAGATCGACTGATGACGGATGTCGCAGCCGAGCTCGCGGCCAGTGCCGAGGCATCCCCGTTCATGCGCTCGCTGCACCTCGCCGACCGGGTCGAGCTGCTGCCGCCGGGTTCCCCGGCCGCTGCACTCGGGGCTGCGCTGGTGGGTGCGGAGGGCGACGCCACACACGACGCAGAGGAAGCACTGGTCCATGGCTGAGATCGTCATCGTCGAAGACAAGGCCGCCGCGGGCGCGCTCGTCGCCGACCACATCGCGGAGCTCGTCCGCTCGAATCCCGAGACGGTGCTGGGCCTTGCGACCGGGTCCACGCCGCTGCCCGTCTACGAGGCGCTGCGCTCACGGCTGGAGGGCGTCGACCTCTCGCGCGTGCGCGGGTTCGCGCTCGACGAGTACGTGGGCATCGACCCGGCGCATCCCGAGAGCTACCGCTCGGTGATCACGCGCGAGGTCGTCGAGCCGCTGGGCCTCAACCCCGATCTCATCCGCACGCCGGACGGCACGCCGGAGGGCATCGAGCACCACGGCGAGGAGTACGACGAGGCCATCCGCGCGGCCGGCGGCATCGACCTGCAGATCCTCGGCATCGGCACCGACGGCCACATCGGCTTCAACGAGCCCGGCTCGTCGTTCTCCTCGATCACCCGCGTGAAGACCCTCACCGAGCAGACGCGTCGCGACAACGCCCGCTTCTTCGACTCGATCGACGACGTGCCCATGCATTGCATCACGCAGGGCCTCGGCACCATCCTGCGCGCGCGACACCTCGTGCTGCTCGCGTTCGGCGAGGGCAAGGCGGCCGCGGTCGCCGGCGCCGTCGAGGGTCCGCTGTCGGCGTCCCTGCCGGGATCGGCGATCCAGCTCCACCCGCACGCGACGATCGTGGTCGACGAGGCCGCGGCCTCGCAGCTGACCCGCTCCGACTACTACCGCTACGCCTACGACAACAAGCCCGACTGGCAGGGCATCTGACCTTACGCTGAGGGCATGATCGATGACGCCGACGTCGTGACGCCCGCTGCGACGCCCGCCGTGCGCGACGCGCGGCGCGCATGGATCCTCGGGGGCTCGCTGCTGATCGCCTCGGCGACGCTGGGGCTGATCGCCCAGGGCAGCTGGACGTTCGCGTTCCCCGCGGTCGGCGTGGCGATCGACCTCGTGTGGGGCGCCGCGCTGCTCGTCTTCGCCCTCGGCATCCGTGGATCGGGAAGCGTGGTCGGACGACAGTCGCTCGGCATCGCCGCGCTCGTGGTAGCGGCGGCGGCTCCTCTGGCATCGAGGCTGGTGTGGTGGGTGCTCCCGCTCCAGACCTGGGACGCCACGACGGCGACATCGGTCGGCACCTTGGTCATGGTGCTGTCGCCTGTCGCGTTGATCGTGGCCACGGTGGTCATCGGCCGCGCGGGTGCGGTGCCCGATCGACTGCGGTGGGTGCCGCTCATCGTCGTCGCGGTGGCGGTGGGCGCGCAGGTGCTCGCCCAGGTCTTCGTCGTCGCGACCAGCGGCAGCCTGGTGCAGCCCGACCTCGTGGCCGTGGTCTTCGGGTCCGCCGCGATCGGAACGCTCGGGGTCCTGCTGCTCGGCATCCTCGCGATCGTGTTCGCGCCGCGAGAGTCGCCCCGCCCCGCGGCGCCGACGCAGGTCTACCCGCCCGCCTCGTAGCCCGCGGGCGGCTCAGCGCGCGAACACCTTGCCGGGGTTGAGGATGCCCTGGGGGTCGAAGACGCGCGTGATCTGACGCTGCAGCTCCCACTGGTCTTCGCCGAGCTCGTCGGCGAGCCAGCGGCGCTTGAGCACGCCCACGCCGTGTTCGCCGGTCAGCGTGCCGCCGAGGCGCAGGGCCGCGCGGAAGAGGTCGTCGGCGGCGGCCCAGATGTGGTCCGGGGCCTCGACGACGCCGAACTCGTCGGGCTCGGCCTCGAAGATGAAGTTGGGATGCAGATTGCCGTCGCCGGCGTGGGCGACCGTCGGGATCACGACGCCGTGCGCGCGCTCGACGCGGGCGATCTCGTCGAACATCGCGGGCAGGGCGCTGCGGGGCACCGAGACGTCCTCGATGAGCGCGGTGCCGAGCGACTCCATGGCGGGATGCATCGACCGGCGGATCGCCAGCAGCCGCTCTCCCTCTTCGGGGTCGTGCGAGACGACGGCCGTGCCTCCGGCACGACGCAGCACGTCGGCGATGGCGTCGGCCTCGGCGATCGCGGCCGGGCCGTCGGTCTGGATGGTGAGCTGCGCCGCGCCCGGAGTCGGTGCCTCGAGCGCCAGGAGCGCGTGCACGGCGGCGAGGGACGCGGCATCCATCAGCTCCATGATCGCGGGCTGCGCACCGGAGGCGGTGACGGCGGAGGATGCCTCGGCCGCCGCCCGCACGTCGGGGAACGTCGCGGCGATCGTGCAGACCTCGCCGGGCACCAGTCGGCGCAGCTTCAGGGTCGCGCCGACGACGACGCCGAGAGTCCCCTCCGACCCGATCACCAGCGACGTCAGGTCGAGGCCCGTGACGCCCTTGACGGTGCGGTGGCCGAGGTGGAGGAGCCGGCCGTCCGCGAGGACGAGGTCGACGCCGAGCACCGCGTCGCGCACGACGCCGTACTTCGCGCAGAGGAGTCCGCCCGCGCCGGTGGCGATGTTGCCGCCGACCGTCGAGATCGCCCGGCTCGCGGGATCGGGTGCCCACCAGAGGCCGTACGGGGCGAGCGCGGCGTTGAGGTCGGCGTTGAGGATGCCCGGCTCGACGACCGCGAGGAGGTCGTCGGGGCGCACCTCGAGGATGCGGTCCATGCCGCGCACCGACAGCGAGATCTCCCCGTCTCCGGCATTGGCGCCGCCGGCGAGGCCGGTGCCGGCGCCGCGGGTGACCACGGGCGTGCCGGTGCGTCCGGCGATGCGGAGCGTCTGCTGCACGTCGTCGACGCTGCGGGCGTGCACGACGGCGAGGGGGAGACCGGATGCCGCGTGCCCCGACTTGTCGGCGCGCGCGGCGGCGAGCGAGGCCGGGGACGTGTCGACGCGGTCGCCGAGTGCCGCGCGCAGCTGGTCGAGCGCGTCGGCGCCCGGGATCACGACAGGTGCCGCCGGCCGGCGATGAGGCCGGCGGTCACGGCGACCACGCCGAACGCGAGTCCGATCCACGCGTTGCCCATCGACCACCAGGCGGCGGTCGCGGACACGTAGACGAGGAGTTCGACGACGGCGCGGACGAAGGGGTGCACCGCGAACACGGCACGCGGCGACACGAAGAAGGCCCAGAGGAGGATCGCGATCGCGGGAGCCCCGACGCCCGCGACGATGTTCCACGGGAACGGCCACATCGTGAAGCCCCACAGCGCGAGGGTGCCGAACGCGAAGATCTCGCACACGAACGCGACCACGTCGATCGCCGAAAGGGGCGCGCGCGTTCCGGGTGCCGGTTCGGCAGGGCGCGCGGGAGTGACGTTCGGCGTGTCGGACATGGCTTCCAGTCTACGGCGGCGTGCCGCGCGCGTCCGCCCGGCGCCGGTGCTCTCGCCCGGCGATGAGCGCTTCTGACGACGCGGGACGCGGCGGGTCAGTTGCCGCCGTCGGCAGGCACGGTCTCCAGGGGCAGGGTGTCGGCCACCTCGGGAGCGTCCGCGGGCGCCTCGGCGGCGGTCGAGGCCGCCATCCGGTCGACGACGCCACGGCCGAGGCCGTTCGGAAGGCTCACGTTGCGCTTGGCCGTGCCGCTGCCGGCGCCCGTGTTGCCACCGTTCCCGTTGCCGGTGCCGTTGGTCGGGGTGCCGTTCCCGGTCGAGCCGCCGTTACCGGTGGTGCCGCCGTTGCCGTTGCCCGTGCCGTTCGTCGGCGTGCCGTTGCCCGAGTTGCCGGTGTTCCCGTTGCCGTTCCCGTTGTTACCCGACTCTCCGGCGCCGTTGCCGTTGCCGTTGCCGTTCCCGTTGTTGCCGGTGTTCCCGTTGCCGTTGTTGCCGGTGTTCCCGTTGCCGTTGTTGCCGGTGTTCCCGTTGCCGTTGTTGCTCGTCGGGTTGCCGTTGTTGCTGGTCGGGTTGCCGTTGTTCCCCTGCGCGGCTTCGTCGCCCTTCGCGGTGCCGTTGCCGGTCTGGCCCGTGGCTTTGCCGCCACCCGACGACGTGGCGCCGCCGCTCTGCGCGTCACCGTCGCCGGCAGTGGCGTCGGACACGACGGGCACGTCGGCCGGCCCGGGACCCGGCTCGGCCGGAAGCTGGAGCGCGGTGTCGCCGGTCTCCTCCGGCAGGAGGGCCGGGGCGTTCACGTTCTCTGCCGCGACCTCGTTCGCGGGCGTGGGCGTCGGCACCGGTTCCGGGCCGGCGGTGGCCGGCAGCATCACGGCCGCGGCGACCACGCCGCTGACGACGACGAGGCCGGCGGCGGCGAGTCCGGAGGCCGCACCGATGCCGGCGACCGCCGACGTGCCGAAGACCGCCCCCGTCGAAGCGACGGCGGTCGCCGCCCCTGCTGCGCCGACCGCCCCCGCCGATCCCACGCCGGCCGACGTCGCCGCCGCACCGGCACCCGCACTCGCGGTCGCACCCGCACCGACGACTCCGCCCGGGGCGATCGTCACCGTGCTGTGCACGACGCTGGACGGCATCGAAGCCAGCGCCACCAGCGAGGTGCCGCCGCCCTGGACTGTCGCGAGATACCCGGCGGTGCCGACCGCGCCGAGCGCGATGGGCAGGAGCACGAGCGCCAGCCGGCTCGAGACCTCCTTGGCCTCGCTCGCGACGATCGAGCAGCGCACGCAGCGGCCGAGATGCTGCTCGAGCTTCGCGTGGTCGCGGCGGCCGAGGTTGAGGCGCGAGTACGCGCCCAGGCGCTCGATGGTCCACTGGCAGTCCGAGCCGTCGGCCACGGACCGCAGGTGCGCCTGGATCCAGGCCTCGCGCAGTCCTTCCCGCGCACGGAAGGTCAGCTGGGCGACCGCCGTCGGCTTCATTCCCAGCAGCGGCGCGATCTCGGCGGGCTTCATGCGCTCGATCTCGGAGTACCAGAGCACCTCCTGCCACCGCGTCGGCAGGCTGCGGAAGGCCTGATGTGTGAGGCCCCGGTCGAGCGCGGCCTCGCTCTCGTGCTCGGCGCCGGAGGGGTCCTCGACGCCGTCGAGCTCCTCGTACGCGGTCTCGCGGCGCGCGCGCCCCCACGCCGCAGCGGTGTTGCGGATGCTGGTGAAGAGGTACGCGCGGAACGATCCGGTCGGCCCGCCGCCGTGGACGATCGAGTGGTAGATGCGGGTGTACGCCTCCTGCACGAGGTCGTCGGCATCGAGGCTCGAGGTCATGTTGCGCGCGACGGTGACGCCTGCGCGATAGTGCCGCCGCCAGAGCTCCGCGAACGCGTCGGTGTCGCCCGATCTCGTCCGCAGGACGAGGTCGGCGTCGGCGTCGACGACGACCTCCGTCTCGTGCTCCTGCACTTCCTCGTGGTCCATGGATCCCCCAGTTCCGCGGCGCACATCGACGACGTCGATCCCGGGTGCGGACCGCGGCTCGTTCCATTGTCGTCGCCGTCCCCGGTTTTGACCAGGGTGCGACTCGACCCCGCGGCATCCGTCCGAGCGAATTTTCAGAACTCGCGTAATAGATCGGGGGTCGCGCCGTCTCTTTCGTCAGAGTGGCCGGCCGCCCTTGTGTGGGGCACGACGGTGGCCGCCCCCGCGGGACTCCCGCGGAGAAGGCGGGGCTCGGAGGTATCTCGGGGGAGGGACCTTCGGCCCCGCCTTTCACGTGCGCGCGAGCGCGCTCAGGCCCCGTGCCCCGCGACCCAGACGCGGCGCACCGCGAGCGCGCCGTCGAGCAGCACGGCGTCGGCGGGCGCGCCGATGTCGAGCGTGCCGAGGTCGCCGCGGTGGATCGCGTGCGCAGGCTGCCGGCTCAGGGCGTGCGAGGCGACCTCCAGGGGCACGCCCGCGGCCACGACGTGGCGCAGTGCGGCGTCCTGCGTGAGCGTCGAGCCGGCGATCGCGCCGCCCTCTTCGAGCCTCGCGACGCCGTCGGTCACGCGCACCGCAAGGCCGCCCAGCTCGTACCGGCCGTCCTGCGAGCCGGCCGCGGCCATCGCGTCGGTGATGAGCGCGATGCGGTTGCCGGCGACGGCGAAGAGGGTCGCGATGAGCTCCAGGTCGACGTGCACGCCGTCGGCGATGATCTCGAGCGTGACGCGCTCGTCGCGGAGGCCCGCGATCACCGGACCGGGGGCGCGGTGATGGATGCCGGGCATCGCGTTGAACGCGTGGGTGAGCAGCGTCGCGCCGGCGTCGAACGCGCGCCGCGTCGTGTCGGCGTCGGCGTTCGTGTGGCCGACCGCCACCGCGACCCCGGCATCGACGAAGCGCCGGATCGCGTCGAAGGCGCCGGCGCGCTCGGGGGCGAGCGTGACCTGCCGGATCGTGCCGCGCCCCGCTTCGAGGAGGCGGTCGACGGATGCCGCGTCCGGCGCCCGCAGCAGCGACTCGGTGTGCGCGCCCTTGTGGCCGGGGTCGAGGAACGGGCCCTCGAGGTGCGAGCCGAGGACGGTGGGATCTGCATCGCAGAGATGGGCGACCATCGCCACGCGCTCGACGAGGACGTCGATCGGCGCCGTGATGAGCGAGAGCACCGCGCGCGTGGTGCCGTGGGCGCGATGGATGGCGCGCGCGGTCGCGACGGCGTCCGGTCCGTCGTCGAAGCTCGCGCCGGCGCCGCCGTGCCCGTGGATGTCGATGAAGCCGGGGACGAGGCATCCGCCGCCGCCGTCCACGACCTCGTCGGCGACCGGGAGATCGCCGCCGGCGCCGGCCGACGCGACGCGCCCGCCCTCGAACAGCGCCCACCCGTCGGTGCGGTCGCCGTCGACGGAGACAGAGCCCAGCAGGCGGACGGAGTGGACGAGGGTGCTCATGCGGTGCTCCGGATCACTCGGCGGAGGTCACTCGGTGACCCACGGGATCTCTTCGGACGGGTGGAAGCCGATGCCCATGCTGGTCCACAGCGGGCCGAGGGCGCCGACGCGCTCGCGGAACGACGCCCAGGTGCGCAGGCCGCTCGCTCCGGTCGCGGGCGACCAGGCGGCCTCCGCCGCGGCGGCCGCGCGGGGGAACGCCATCGTGTCGATGTCGGCGGCCGTGCGGATCGTCTCGGTCCACAGCGGCGCCTCGACGCCGAGGATGCCGGAGTCGTCGACGCCGGGGACCACGTCGGACGGCTCCCACGAGTACGCGTGCTCGACGCTCGTCGGGCCGTTCGCCCACGTGAGGCCCAGCTCGGGGCCGGCCGGGTACTTCATGTCGAGGTAGATCGCGTCGGCGGGAGAGAGGATCAGCTGGGCGCCGTTGTCGACGAACGCTGTCGCCTTCTCGGCGGCGCCCTCCTGCGGCGTGAGGAAGCCCCAGTACTGGCCGACCGTGGTGTCGGCGATGCCGGCCGCGGCGCCGGCCTCGTGCCACGCCACGGGCGTCTTGCCGAGGTCGGCGATGATCTCGCTCGCGCGCCCGACGAACTCCGCGAAGTCCTCGTCGGTCGTCGAGAGCGACTCGTCGCCGCCGAAGTGCAGGTACGGGCCGGGCGTCATCGCCGCGAGCTCGCCGAACACGTCGGCCACGAAGTCGTACGTCGCCTCGTCGTGGATCTTCAGTGACGAGAACCCGACGGCCATGCCGTCGTACGGTGCGCCGAAACGCGGCTCCTCGCCGCCGTAGTCGCGGATGATCTCGCGCATGTGGTCGCTGATGCTCGGGTCTTCGGCGAGTTCGGGATAGGCGAGCCCGACCGCATGCGTGTGGCCCGGCATGTCGATCTCGGGGACGACGATCATGTGACGGGATGCCGCGTACTCGACGATCCCGCGGTAATCGTCCTTCGTGTAGAAGCCCCCGGGGTCGCCGCCGACCGAGGTGCCCGACGCCTTCTCGGTGAGCTCGGGCCGCGAGTCGAGCTGGATGCGCCAGCCCTGGTCGTCGGTCAGGTGCAGGTGGAGCGCGTTGAACTTGAGCGACGCCGCGTGGTCGATGTACGCCTCGACCGTCTCGACGGGATGGAAGTGGCGGGCGACATCGAGCATGACACCGCGGTACGCGAAGCGCGGGGCGTCCTCGATGGTGACGGCAGGCACGGTCCATTCGTCGCCGTCGCGCGCGATGAGCTGGCCCAGCGTCTGCACGCCGTAGAAGAGGCCGGCCGCATCGGCGCCGGTGACGGAGACGGATGCCTCGTCCACGGCGATCCGGTAGGACTCGGCCGGGTCCCCCTTTCCTGAGCCCGCCGAAGGGTCGATCCGCAGCTCGATGCCCGCGCCGTCGCCGCTTGCGAGGGTCAGTCCCGTGCGGGCCTCGACGATCGCGGACAGGGCGGCGGCAGCATCCGCTTCTCCGTTCACCGCCGTGGCGGAGGTGAGCCGGAACGGCGCGCCGGAGCCGGCCTCGATCGAGACGGGGGCGGGGACGACGGCGGGAAGCGACACGGTGTCTCCATTCTGTGCGACCGGGGTGCAGCCGGCCAGCAGCGCAGCGACGAGGACGGCTGCCACGACGGCCCGTCCTCGTCGACGATTCATGTAAAGAGTCCTAACAAAAGCGATTCGACTCAGCCTAGCGCCTCCTGTTCCGTTATGCTCGGTGTGTCGCGACTGGCGTTGAGGTGGGACACCACCGGGGAGCGACCGACTACGGCATTCGACCGCACGCCTGGGCCGATGTGAATCCCGGCACCCCGTGCCGCGCACCCCGAAAGCCGCAGTCAAGGAGATCGCATGACCGATCAGTTCTTCAACGCCCCTCTCGCCGAGGTCGATCCCGAGATCGCCCAGGTGCTCGACCGCGAGCTCGACCGCCAGCGCGGTTACCTCGAGATGATCGCCTCCGAGAACTTCGTTCCGGTCTCTGTGCTGCAGTCGCAGGGCTCGGTGCTGACCAACAAGTACGCCGAGGGCTACCCGGGTCGCCGCTACTACGGCGGCTGCGAAGAGGTGGACGTCGCCGAGGAGCTCGCGATCCACCGCGCCAAGGCGCTGTTCGGCGCCGAGTTCGCGAACGTCCAGCCCCACTCGGGCGCCACCGCGAACGCCGCCGTGCTGCACGCGATCGCCCGCCCCGGCGACACGCTGCTCGGTCTGTCGCTCGACCAGGGCGGCCATCTCACGCACGGCATGAAGATCAACTTCTCGGGCCGGCTCTACAACATCGTCGCGTACGGCGTCGACCCCGAGACCTCGACCATCGACATGGACGAGGTGCGCCGCCTCGCCATCGAGCACAAGCCCAAGGTCATCATCGCCGGCTGGTCGGCCTACCCGCGCCAGCTCGACTTCGCCGCCTTCCGCGCGATCGCCGACGAGGTCGGCGCGACCCTGTGGGTCGACATGGCGCACTTCGCCGGTCTCGTCGCGGCGGGCCTGCACCCCAACCCGGTGCCGCACGCCCACGTCGTGTCGTCGACGGTGCACAAGACCATCGGCGGCCCCCGCTCGGGCTTCATCCTCACCAATGACGCCGACCTCGCGAAGAAGATCAACACGGCGGTCTTCCCGGGCCAGCAGGGCGGCCCGCTGATGCACGTGATCGCGGCGAAGGCCACGGCGTTCAAGCTCGCGGCCACCCCTGAGTTCAAGGAGCGCCAGGAGCGCGTGCTCCGCGGCGCCCACATCATCGCCGAGCGCCTGTCGCAGCAGGACGTGAAGGATGCCGGCATCGCGGTCCGCTCGGGCGGCACCGATGTGCACCTCGTGCTCGTCGACCTCCGGAACGCTCAGATCGACGGCAAGCAGGCGGAGGACCTCCTCCATGAGATCCACATCACGGTGAACCGCAACGCGGTCCCCAACGACCCGCGCCCCCCGATGGTCACGTCGGGCCTGCGCATCGGCACGCCGGCGCTCGCGACCCGCGGCTTCGGCGACGCCGAGTTCACCGAGGTCGCCGACGTCATCGCGCTCGCGCTGCAGCCCGGCGCCGACGTCGAGGAGCTGCGCCTGCGCGTCGCGGCCCTGACGGCCGCCTTCCCGCTGTACCCCGACTTCCGCCACTGAGTGGAAGTGCCGCCGCGGCGCGGCGGCACCGTCTGGTACCACTGTCGACACGGATGCCGCGGCCCGACGCCGGGCCGCGGCATCCATCCCGCCCGCCCCGGCGTGAGGGCGCACGACCCACGAGGAGACCCAGGATGACCGCACAGAAGCTCGACGGGCGCGCGGCCGCGGCCCAGATCAAGGACGAGCTGCGCGAGCGCGTGGCGACACTCAAGGACCGCGGCGTCACGCCTGGCATCGCGACGGTGCTCGTCGGCGCCGACCCGGCCTCGCAGCTGTACGTCGGGATGAAGCACCGCGAGTCCGAGGCGATCGGCATGAACTCGATCCAGCGCGAGCTTCCGGCGGATGCCACGCAGGCCGAGGTCGAGGCGCTCATCGACGACCTGAACGCCGACCCCGAGTGCCACGGCTACATCGTGCAGCTGCCGCTGCCGAAGCACCTCGACACCGACGCGATCCTCGAGCGCATCGACCCCGCGAAGGACGCCGACGGCCTGCACCCGACCAACCTCGGACGCCTGGTGCTCAACGTCAACTCCCCGATCACCACGCCGCTGCCGTGCACGCCGCGCGGCGTCATCGAGCTGCTGCTGCGCAACGACTACGACCTCAAGGGCAAGGATGTGGTCGTCGTCGGCCGCGGCGTGACGATCGGCCGCTCGATCGGCCTGCTGCTCACGCGCCGCGAGATCAACGCGACCGTGACCCTGACGCACACCGGCACCGCCGACCTGTCGCACCACCTCCGCCAGGCCGACGTGATCGTGGCCGCCGCGGGCGTGAAGCACATCGTCCGCGCCGAGGACGTCAAGCCCGGCGCCGCCGTGCTCGACGTGGGCGTGACCCGCGAAGACGACCCCGAGACCGGGAAGTCCCGCGTCTACGGCGATGTCGCCCCGGATGTCGCCGAGGTCGCCGGCTACCTCTCGCCGAACCCCGGCGGAGTCGGTCCGATGACCGTGGCGCTGCTCATGACCAACGTCGTCGAGGCGGCGGAGCGCTCGCTCGCCTGACGTCAGGCCGCGACGAGCTCGGACCGCTCGCGCGGACGCACGGACTCGGCATCCGTCGCCCCGAACGACGCCATCCCGCGGACCCAGCGCTCGCGGTCGGCCTCGGTGCTGTGCCGCACCTGCGCCAGCCGCGTGACACCGCGGACCTTGATGCCGCAGTACTCCAGCGTGGCGTTGCGCAACGAGCGGATCGGGGCGTTGCGGTACACCCATGCGTTCCAGAGCGTGGGGGAGTCCATCGTCATCACGATGCGCGCGCTGCGCCCGGTGAGCAGCTTGTCCCACAGCCGCCCGGTCGGGCGGTAGCGGTAGGCGAACCCCCGCACGAACACGCGGTCGATCCACGTCTTGAGCGCCCCCGGAAGCGACCCCCACCACTGCGGGAAGAAGAAGACCAAGTGGTCGGCCCAGTCGACGTCGGCGACATATGCGGCGACCTCGGGGGTGAGCGGCACGTCGGCATCGGTGCGCGGCAGGCGCACGTCGTCGCGGACGGACGGATGCTGCGGCACCGTGTCGTTCGCGAGATCCACGACGCGCACTTCGGCGCCGCCGGCGCGGGCCGCGTCGGCGTACGACTGGGCCAAGGAGTGGTTGAGACTGCCGGCGAAGGGCGTGCCGACGATCACGAGGATGCGGGGAGCGTTCATGCGAGGGTCTCCCGAGGGTGGTGGACGGCACCCGGGCCGGGCGCCGGCTGTTGCTGGATGAAAGCGGTGAGGGCGACGAGCTGGGCGTTCATGCGCGGGGCGTCGATGGGGTCGCCGGCGAGCGAGGGGTGCGTGAGCATCGCGGCGAACTCGCGCTCGAGCACCTCGCCGGCATCGCGCACGAGGGCGTTGCCCTTGTCGGTGAGCGAGAGCAGGATGCTGCGGCCCGCGCCGGGCTGGGAAGCCGCGGTGATCCACGCGTCCTCGACGAGCGCGGGCACGCGCTTGCTGACGGCGGCCTTGGTGACGCCGAGGCAGCGGGCGAGCGTCGTCATGTCGACGGGCTCGTGGTCGTAGAGCACAGCCAGGAACTGGAAGTGGTTGAACGTCACACCCCACCCCGCCTGCAGGGCGGAGTCGGCGAACGCGTCGAGCTCGGCGATGAGCTCATGGAGGGTGAAGGTGAGGCGTTCGGACATACAGCGAGTAAACCAGTTGACTCACCTTAAGTCAACAAGTTGACTCACTTCCCTGCGTTCACATCACGTGATCTCCCCGAGACCATGCGATATGCGCGCAAATGACGCATGCGCTCGGTGAGATCACGCGATATGGACACCGCGGCCCGGCTCACTCAGGCGGTGAAGCGGGCGAGGAACTCTCGCGTGCGGGGTTCGCGAGGAGCCGTCAGCACCTCGGAAGGCGGCCCCTGCTCGACGATCGTTCCCGCGTCCAGGAACACCACGCGATGGGCCACATCCCGGGCGAACGCCATCTCGTGCGTCGCCATGAGGATCGTCGCGCCGTCGGCGGCGAGCTGCCGCACGAGCTCGAGCACCTCACCCACGAGCTCCGGGTCGAGCGCCGACGTGATCTCGTCGAGGAACAGCACCTCCGGGTCGGTCGCGATGGCCCGCACGATCGCGGCACGCTGCTGCTGGCCGCCCGAGAGGCGGTCGGGGTGCTCGCGGGCGAGGTCGGCGAGCCCGATGCGGCCGAGCAGCTCGAGCGCGCGAGCCTCGGCCTCACGTCGAGGAGTGCGGTGCACGACGCGCGAGGCCAGCGTGACGTTGTCGAGCACCGTGAGATGCGGGAACAGGTTGTAGCTCTGGAACACCGCGCCGAAGCGGGCGCGGACGCGGTTCGCGTCGACGCGAGGGTCGGAGATGTCGTCGTCGTCGAGGAAGATCTGCCCGTCGTCGATGGGCTCGAGGAGGTTCAGGCACCGCAGGAGCGTGGACTTGCCCGATCCGCTCGCGCCGATGAGTGCGACCACTTCGTGCGTCGCCAGCTCCAGGTCGACGCCGCGGAGCACCTCCCGCTCACCGAAGGACTTGTGGATGCCGGTCGCCCGCAGCAGAGCGGTCACAGGATCGCCCCCGCCTGCTCACGCTCGCGCAGTCGCGCGGTGTACCAGTCGGTGAGCCGGATGGTGGGGATCGCAAGCAGGATGAACAGCACGCCGGCCACGACGTACGGCGTGAAGTTGTAGGTGAGCGACGCGACGGATCTCGCCGCCGCAATGGCGTCGACCGCGCCCAGGATCGAGATCAGCCCGACGTCCTTCTGCATCGAGATGAAGTCGTTCATGAGGGGCGGCGTGATCTTGCGGAAGGCCTGGGGCAGCACGACGCGGCGCAGCGACTGCACGTAGCCGAGGCCGAGCGCCCGCGCGGCGAGGCGCTGCGACGGATGCACCGCCTCGATGCCGGCCCGGATCACCTCGGCGACGTACGCGGAGTACGTGAGCGTCACCGCGATCACGCCGAGCAGCACCACCGGCATGCGCGTGTTCGTGATCGTCGGCAGGCCGAAGCCGATGAGGTAGAGCACGATGATGAACGGCAGGCCGCGGAAGAGGTCGGTGTACCCCGCCGCGAGGACGCGCGCGGGAAAGAAGACCGGCCCGCGGAGGGTGCGCAGCACGGCGATCACGAGTGCTACGACCGCGACGGTCACGACGGAGTAGGCGAGCACCTGCAGGTTGATCAGGAAGCCGTCCCACACTTTCGGCAGTGCCTGGATCGCGACGTCCAGGTTGAAGAACGACTGCTGGACCTTCGACCAGCCCTCGGTGTTGATGACCGTCACCCAGACGATCACCGCGAACGCGAGCGACGACGCGATCGCGATGAGCACCGACCGCCGCGAGCGTCGGTGCCGGTAGGCGCGACGGTCGAGCTCGAGCGCGCTGGGCTGGTGCGGGGTCACCGAACGAACGTAGCGGACGCGGTCACTTCAGCTGTGTGACGCCTTCGCTGAGCACGGCGAGCCACTTCTCCTCGAGGGCGTCGAGCGTCCCGTTCTCGCGCAGCGTGTCGACGGCCGCGGTGACGTCCGCGGTCAGCGGGGAGTCCTTCGCGAGCAGCAGGCCCCACTGGTCGGGCACGCCCGCAGCCGGGAGCTCGCCGACGGTGAAGGAGTCGTCGATGTAGAAGTTCACCGCGGTGTAGGCGGTCGGGGTGTCGAGCACGAGGGCATCGATCTGACCGGCCTTGAGCGCGGCGACCGCGTCTTCGTTGGAGCTGTAGAGCTGCGGCGTGGCGGTGGGAGCGATCGCCTCTTCGATCGTCGTCGCGCTCGTGGATCCCGACATCGCGCCGAGCACCAGATCCTTGAGGCCCGCGATGTCGGTCACGCCCTCGGCGGCACCGCCCTTCAGCGCGACCACCGACTGGCTGGCCTCGTAGTAGGGCGACGAGAAGTCCACGGCCTGCTTGCGCTCGTCGGTGATCGTGTACTGCTGGATGTTGAAGTCGAAGCTCTTCGGTCCGGGCGCGATCGCCGACTCGAAGCTGGTCCGCACCCATTCGACGTCCTCGGCGGCGAAGCCCAGCTCCTCGGCGACGGCGTACGCGACCGCTGCCTCGAACCCTTCACCGGACGCCGGGTCGTCGTCGATCACGTACGGCTCGTACGCCGTCTCGCCCGTCGCGATGGTGAGCTTGCCGGGGGTGAGGTAGCCCGCGTCGGCGGCGGCCGACTCGCTGCTCGCCGGCGCGGAACCCGAGGCGCAGCCCGTCAGGGCGAGGGCCGCGACGGCGATGCCGACGGCGGCGATGCGGACGAGACGGATGCTGCGCGACATGGGTGCCTCCAGAAGTCGGGTGTCCGCGCGTGCGTGCTGTCGCTCTGCGGATCCCTCCATCTTGGCGAGGGGCCGGGCGGAACGGCCCGCGCGGGTCGGTTTGTTACACGTCCGATGCCGAGGAGCCGGGGCCCGCAGCATCCGTTCCGCAACTTCCTCGTGCTGCCCCCGAATCGGCATCCGTCATCACGATGCTGACGCGAGCCGCGCCTCGGCCGCCGCCAGCGCCCGTCGCGCACCGTCGGTCGGCGCGATCGCAACGAGCCCGCGGTAGAGCTTCACGAGCGCCTCGACATCGAGGGAGCCGGTGCGGGCGCGGTCGCAGTGCACGGCCTGGATCGCCGCCTCGAGCTGGAAGCGCCCGAGCGGCCGGCCGAGTGCCGACGCGCGGCGCAGCAGAGCGGCGCCCTCCGCGATGAGCGCGCGGTCCCACTCGGCCGGGTCCTGCTCGTCGAGCGGCGGCCACGGCACGTTGGCGCGGGCGGGTGCGCGCGATTGCGCGTAGGTCAGCAGCGCGGCGAGGCCCCATGCCTCCGGCTCGTCGTCGAGGAGGGTCGCGGTGAGCACCGCGAGCCAGCGCGCCTCGTCGGCCAGCGACTCGCGCGGCTCCTCGCCCTGGTCGAGCCAGCCGATGGCGTACGCGCCGTAGATCGCCTCGAGCACGGCCGGCAGCCGGGAGGGCATGTCGGCGCGGGTGGGGACGCGGAACGGGATGCCGGCGTCCCGGATCCGCCGCTTCGCCCGCACGAGCCGCTGGGCCATCGCGGAGGGCTCGACCGCGAACGCGCGGGCGACCTCGGCCGCGTCGAACCCGAGCACGGTCTGCAGCATGAGCGGCGTGCGGACCGGGGGGTCGATCGCCGGGTGCGCGCACGCGAAGAGCAGTTCCAGTCGGCGGTCGGGGATGGCCTCGGCGCGCTCGAGGGCGGTGAGCGCGTCGACCTCGCGCTCGTCGGCGCGTATCGCGGCGATCCCCTCGTCGAGCGGGACACCCGTGCGGTGCGCCGCTGATGTGAGGGCGTCGCGCAGTCGGTTGCGGGCCACGGTGACCAGCCACCCTTCGGGATTGGCGGGGATGCCGGCATCCGGCCACGTGCGCAGCGCGCGCTCGAACGCGTCGGCGAGGGCGTCCTCGGCGAGGGCGACGTCGCGCGTGGATGCGGCGACCACGGCAAGGATGCGGCCGTACGACTCCCGCGCGGTGCGTGCCGCGACCGCGCGGGAGTCGGAAGCGGACGGCATCAGCTCGCGAACGGGGTCCAGGCGCCGTTCTCGAAGAAGGTCGCGCTCGGACGCACCTCGACGGTGCCCCAGCTGATCGACGGCGCCTTGCCGGCCCAGCCGATCGCGGCGTCGAGGTCGGCGACCTCGACCACGAACGTGCCGCCGAGCTGCTCCTTGGTGTCGGCGAACGGGCCGTCCTGCACGCGCAGCGTGCCGTCGGGCGCGGTCACCGTCGTCGTGACGGCGGACGGCTGGAGCACCTCGGCCGACACGAGCACGCCGGCGGCGTCGAGCGCCTTCGCGTACTCGTCGAACTCGCGCATGCCCTCGGCCCAGGCGTCGTCGCCCATGTCGTCAGGGGTCATCTCGGGGTAGTGGAGGAGGAGTGCGTACCGCATGGCGTCGTCCTTTCTTTCAGGGGTATCGACACCCTGATGACGATCGGCGCCCGCCCCGATCGACAGGTCGGGCGGAATCAGCCCTTGCCGAGTTCGTCGAGCATGCGTCGCTGCTCGTCGGTGAGCCCGTCGTTCAGTTCACGGCGGCCCGCGGATGCCTCGGGGGAAGGGATCGGCGGGGCCGCAGCATCCATCTCCGCCGTCTTCGAACCGGTCGCCTTGTCGTAGAGCGTGCCCGCGTGCGTCTCGACCTTGTCGTCGATGGCGCCGTAGATCGCCCAGCCGATGAGGAGGATCACCGGCGGGATGACCCAGCCCCAGAACGCGCCGAAGATGCCGCCGCCGATCGAGACGCCGGTGAAGACGACGGTGACGATCCAGACGAGGAACGCGACGGCGAAGGCGAGCAGGAACTCGACGAGCTTCTCGCCGGCCTTCGTCCGCTGGTTCGCGGACTTCGCCGCCATCGAGCGGAACCACTTCTCGACGAGCGGCTTGATCCAGATGACGAGCGCCGTCAGCACGATGCCCGCCCAGAGCGCGGCCCAGCCGACGCGCGCGGGCGTGAGCCAGCCGACGATCAGCAGCACGACGATGTTGAACACCAGCAGCGACGCGAACCGCACGACCCACTTCTTCATGGATTCACTGTGCCACGTCCGGCAGCGGCAGGGGAACGGTCCCCACGCCCCCTCCACCCGCCGCTGGCGCGTCGGGCGGAGCCTCTGGGCGCGTGGGCCCAGCCGCGTCCGCCGCGTGGACCCTCAGTACGAGGCGCGCTCGCCGGAGGCGTCGGTCGGGATGAAGCGTGCGGCGAGGGCCTCGGAGCCGCGGGCGAGGAGTGCGACGTCGGCGCCGACGAGGACGAACGAGGCGCCCGCCTCGAGGTAGGCGTCGGCGGTGGCCGGGTCGAAGGCGTTGACGCCGACGGGCTTGCCGGCCGCGCGGACGGCGTCGAAGGTGTGCCTGACGGCGGCGACGACGTCGGGGTGGGTCTGCTGACCGAGCACGCCCATCGAGGCGGCGAGGTCGCTGGGACCCACGAAGACGCCGTCGACGCCGTCGACCGCGGCGATCTCGGCGGCCGCCTCGACACCGGCCGTCGTCTCGATCTGCACGAACAGCGAGACGTGCGCGTCGGCGTCCTGGAGGTACCCGTCGACGCGGTTCCAGCGGGCCGATCGCGCGAGCGCGGAGCCCACGCCACGCGTACCCCTCGGTGGATAGCGCACGGCGGCGACGGCGGCTTCGGCATCCGTCTTCGACGACACCATCGGCACGAGCAGGTTCTGGGCTCCGAGGTCGAGCACCTGCTTGATCGTCACGACGTCGCCGATCGGCACGCGCACGACGGGGGTGATCGGATAAGCCGAGACGGCCTGCAGCTGAGCCAGCACCGACTCGAGGCCGTTGGGGGAGTGCTCCATGTCGATGAGCACCCAGTCCAGGCCCGAGCCGGCGCAGATCTCGGCGACGAGCGGCGAGCCGGTGCACACCCAGATGCCCGCGAGCGGGCGGTCGGCGTGCGCGATCGCGTCGCGGAAGGTCGGGCTCAGACGAAGCGGCATTCGATCACTCCCATGGGTCCGTAGTCGCACCTGACGGTATCGCCCCGCGACACCCACATGGGGCGCGTGAAGGAGCCCGCGAGGATGATCTCGCCCGCCTCGAGCCGCGCGCCGTGCTGGTGGAACTTGTTCGCGAGCCACGCGACGCCGGTGGCGGGGTGCCCGAGGACTCCGGCGGCGACGCCGGTCTCCTCGATCTCGCCGTTGCGGCTCAGCACGCCGGGAACCCAGCGAAGGTCGATCTCGTCGGGGCGCTTGTGGACGTCGCCGATCACCATCGCGCCGTAGGCGGCGTTGTCGCTGATCGTGTCGACGATGGTGCGGCCCTCGAGCTCGATGTGCGAGTTGAGCACCTCGAGCGCGGGCACCGCGTAGTCGATCGCCGCGAGGGCGTCATCGAGGGTGCACTCGGGGCCCTCGAGCGGGGTCTTCAGCACGAACGCCAGCTCGACCTCGATGCGCACGTTCGAGAACTTCTCGACGGGGATCTCGGCACCGGAGCGGTAGACGGTGTCGTCGAACATCACGCCGTAGTCGGGCTCGGTGATGCCCGTCGCCTGCTGCATGGCTTTCGACGTGAGCCCGATCTTGCGGCCCACCAGCGTGCGCCCGGCGGCGATGTTCTGGTCGCGCCACACACCCTGGATGGCGTACGAGTCCTCGACCGTCGCGTCCGGGTACCGCGCCGTGATGCGCGGGATCACACCGTGCGTGCGGTCGGCCTCGGCCAGCTCGGCCGCGATCGCGGCGATGTCGTCGGGGTGCAGCATCCGTTCCCCTTACAGCTGGTGGCCGAGCTTGTACTCACCCTGCTTGTACTCGGGCATGGAGTCCTCGTCGGGGCGGGTGTACGAGAAGCCGTCGGCGCCGATTGTGACCGCCATCTCGGACGAGTCCGTGCGCGCCACCACGGGCTGCGGGTTGCCGTCGAGGTCGAGCACGAGGGACGCCTCGGTGTACCAGGACGGGACGACGGGGTTGCCCCACCAGTCGCGGCGCTGGTTGTCGTGGACGTCCCAGGTGACGACGGGGTTGTCGGGGTCGCCGGTGTAGTAGTCCTGGGTGTAGATCTCGACGCGGTGCCCGTCGGGGTCGCGCAGGTAGAGGTAGAACGCGTTCGAGACGCCGTGGCGGCCCGGTCCGCGCTCGATCGCGTCGGAGCGGCGGAGCGCGCCGAGCTTGTCGCAGATCGCGAGGATGTTGTGCTTCTCGTGCGTGGCGAACGCGACGTGGTGCATGCGCGGGCCGTCGCCGCCGGTCATCGCGGTGTCGTGCACGGTGGGCTTGCGGCGCATCCAGGCGGCGTAGACGGTGCCCTCTTCGTCCTGGATGTCCTCGGTGACGCGGAAGCCCAGCGACTGCATGAAGTTCACCGCGCGGGGCACGTCGGGGGTGACCTGGTTGAAGTGGTCCAGGCGCACGAGTTCGCCCGGGGTGTGCAGGTCGTAGCGCCACGACAGGCGCTCGACGTGCTCGGTCGCGTAGAAGAACTCGTACGGGAAGCCGAGCGGGTCGGTGACGCGCACCGAGTCGCCGATGCCCTTCGTGAACCCGTCGGGGCGGCGCTCGATGCGGCAGCCGAGCTCCTCGTAGAACGCGACGGCCCTATCGAGGTCCTCCGCCGACCGCACCCGGTACGAGAACGCGGCGACCGCGGCGACCGGGCCCTGGCGCAGCACCAGGTTGTGGTGGATGAACTCCTCCGTCGAGCGGAGGTAGATCGTGCTCTCGTCCTCCTCGGTGACGTACAGGCCGAGCACGTCGACGTAGAACTCGCGCGAGGCGAGCAGGTCGGTGACGACGAGCTCCATGTACGCGCAGCGCAGGATGTCGGGCGCCGGCACGGACGGGGTGGGGATCGGGTTGTCGGAGAGGATCGGCGCCTCCTGGCTCACGTAGAAGCCGGAGGAGGTGCGGGTCATCTGGTCACGGTGGGTCATGTCGCGTCCTTGCGTGGGGTTTTCGGAGATGGATGCTGCGGCCCTCAGTGGCCGGCGGCATCCGCCTTTCCGAAGGTGGGGTTGTGGGCGGGGCCGAGCGTGATGTGCACGGCCTGCTGGTCGGTGTAGAAGTCGATGGAGCGGTAGCCGCCCTCGTGTCCGAGGCCCGAGGCCTTGACGCCGCCGAACGGCGTGCGGAGGTCGCGCACGTTGTTCGAGTTCAGCCAGACCATGCCGGCCTCGATGGCCTGCGAGAAGTTGTGGGCGCGCTTGAGGTCGTTGGTCCACACGTACGCCGCCAGGCCGTAGCGCACGCCGTTGGCGAGCTCGAGCGCCTCCTCGTCGGTGTCGAACGGCGTGATCGCGACGACCGGGCCGAAGATCTCCTCCTGGAAGATCCGGGCGTCCGGCGCGACGTCGGCGAACACGGTGGGGCGCACGAAGTTGCCGGTCTCGAACCCCTCGGGGCGGTCGCCGCCGGCGACCAGGCGCGCCTCGGACTTGCCGATCTCGATGTACGAGACGACCTTGTCGTAGTGCTCGGGATGCACGAGCGCCCCGACCTCGGTCTTCGGGTCGTGCGGGTAGCCCACGACGACGCGGTCGGCCTGCGCCGCATAGCGCTTGACGAACTCGTCGTAGATCGGGCGCTCCACGAGGATGCGCGAGCCGGCGGTGCAGCGCTCGCCGTTGAGGGAGAAGACGCCGAAGATGGTGGCGTCGATCGCGGCGTCGAGGTCGGCGTCGGCGAACACCACGGCCGGCGACTTGCCGCCGAGCTCCATCGACAGACCCTTCAGGAACGGCGCCGCGTTTCCGAAGATGAGCTGCCCGGTGCGCGACTCGCCGGTGAACGAGATCAGTGGCACGTCCGGGTGCTTCACCAGCGCGTCGCCGGCGTCCTCGCCGAGGCCGTTGACGAGGTTGAAGACGCCCTTCGGCAGCCCGGCCTCCTCGAAGATGCCGGCCCACAGCGACGCCGACAGCGGCGTGAACTCGGCGGGCTTGAGCACCACGGTGTTGCCGGTCGCGAGCGCGGGGCCGAGCTTCCAGGACTCGAGCATGAACGGGGTGTTCCAGGGCGTGATGAGCCCGGCGACGCCGATCGGCTTGCGGTTGACGTAGTTCATCTGCCGGCCCGGCACCTTGTAGGCGTCGTCGGCCTGCGCCACGATCAGGTCCGCGAAGAACCGGAAGTTCTCCGCCGCCCGCCGCGCCTGGCCGAGCGCCTGCGTGATCGGCAGGCCCGAGTCGAACGACTCCAGCTCCGCGAGCCGGGCGTCGCGGGACTCCACGATGTCGGCGATGCGGTGCAGCACGCGGGAGCGCTCGCGGGGCAGCATCCGGGGCCACGGCCCCTCGGTGAACGCGCGGCGCGCGGCGGCGACGGCCCGGTCGATGTCTGCCTTCTTGCCGGCGGCGGCCTGCACGTACGTCTCGTTCGTCACCGGGTCGAGCACGTCGAACGTGTCTCCGTCGGCCGAGTCGACGAACTCGCCGCCGATGTAGTGCTGGATGCGGCTCGGCAGGCCCTCGGGCACATGCCGGGTCGCGAGGACGGTCGTGGTGTCGGTCATTGCTGCTCCTTCGTCGGAGGTTGTGGGGACGGATGCCGCGGGCAGCGGCATCCGTTTCAGAACGCGGGAAGGCCCAAGGCCTCGTCGGGGTGCTCGTGGATCATGTAGGCGTCGAGGGTCGCCGAGCGGTGACGCCGGGCCGCCTTCTCGATCTCGCCGAGAGGGGCGCCGGTCTCGATGAGCACCAGGATGTTCTCGTGCTCGCGGACCGACTCCTGGGCGCGGCCCGGCACGAAGCTGAAGGTGGAGTCGCGCAGGTGCCCGAGACGTGCCCACTCGGCGTGCACGAGGTCGAGCATCCGCGGGTTCGCGCATTTCTCGAAGAGCGCGGCGTGGAACTCCTGGTTGAGCGCGGTGAACGCGCGCGGGTCGAAGTGCTCGAGCGTCTCGATCATGAGCTCGTTGATGCGCCGTGCGTTGCGGACGTCGTCGGCGGTGAGCCGGCGCGCGGCGAGCGCGGTGGCGGTGCCCTCGAGGATCGACAGCGCCTGCATGCTGTAGCGGTACTGCGAGTCGTCGACCATCGACACCCGGGCGCCGACATTGCGCTCGAATGTCACGAGCCCCTCGGCCTCGAGCTGGCGGATCGCCTCGCGCACCGGCACGACGCTCATGTCGAGCTCGCCGGCGATGCTGCCCAGCACGAGCCGGTAGCCCGGCGTGAACTCCTGGTTGGCGATGCGCTCCTTGATCCAGCGGTACGCCTGCTGCGACTTGCTGAGCGTGTCGGCTTCGGTCGGGCTCATGCGCGGCCTTCCTCTCGGGCGTTCCGGGCGTCGTACTTCGCGCGCCACTCCGTGTTCATCGGGAAGAGCCCGTCGACGGGCTGCCCCTCCGCGACGCGGTCGGCGATCCAGGCGTCCTCGTCCTCCTGGGCGAGGGCGGCGTCGACGATCTCCGCGGCGATGCCCGGCGGGATCACGATGACCCCATCCGCGTCGCCGACGATGATGTCTCCGGGCTGGACGGTTGTGCCGCCGCACGCGATCGTCACGTCGGCGTCCCAGGGCACGTGCTTGCGACCCAGCACCGCGGGGTGCGCGCCGGAGGAATAGACCGGGATGCCGACCGCGGCGACGGCCGCAGCATCCCGAACTCCGCCGTCCGTGACGATGCCGGCGGCGCCACGCGCGTGCGCACGGATCGCGAGGATGTCGCCGAGCGTGCCCGAGCCGGCCTCACCGCGCGCCTCGATCACGACGACCTCGCCGTCGCCGACGGCGTCGAACACACGCTTCTGCGCGTTGTAGCCGCCGCCGTGCGACGCGAACAGGTCCTCGCGGTTCGGCACGAAGCGCAGCGTGCGGGCGACACCGACGAGCTTCGCCTCGGGATGCAGCGGACGCACGCCGTCGACGTGCACGTTGTTCAGGCCGCGCTTGCGCAGCTGCGCCGAGAGCCCGGCCACGGGCACAGCCTCGAGCTTCGCGCGCAGCTCGGGGGAGAGCGCCGGGGTCGCGGCCTCCCCCGCGGGGAGTCCGGCCGCCTCGCGCGAGCCCCAGGCTTCCGTCCGCTGCAGATCGTCGACCGCGGGAAGCGAGCCGAGCTCGGCATCGAAGGCCGCCGAACCCTGCGCCACCGTCGTCACGAGTCGTCCCGACGACGGGCCGCCCGGAACGTCGACCTCGACCTCGACGACATCACCGGGCCGCGCGACCGATGAGCCTGCGGGCGTGCCGGTGAGGATCACGTCGCCGGTCTCGAGCGTGAAGTGCTGCGAGAGGTCTGCGACGAGCTGGGCGAGCGGGAAGATCATGCCCGCGGCCGTGTCGTCCTGCGCGATCTCGCCGTTGAGCCACGTGCGCACACGCAGCGCCTCGGGGTCGATGGTACGGGCGTCGATGAGCGACGGGCCGACGGGCGTGTAGCCGTCGCCGCCCTTGGAGCGCACGTTCGAGCCCTTGTCGTTCGCCCGCAGGTCGTAGAGGCCGAAGTCGTTGGCGGCCGTGACCCACGCGACGTGGTTCCACGCGTCGGCGATCCGCACGCGGCGGGCAGGCGTGCCGATCACGAGCGCGATCTCGCCCTCGAACGCGAGCAGCTCGGTGCCGTCCGGGCGCTCGATGGCGTCGCCCGACGCCGCGACCGAACTCGACGGCTTGAAGAAGTACGACGGATGCTGCGGCCGCCGCCCGCGCTGATCCGCACGCGACGCGTAGCTGAGGTGGATGGCGACGATCTTGCCGGGGCGGCCGCGAAGCGCCGCGAAGCGGCGGTCTGCGGTCTCCGTGATGATCTCGTCCATGAGCTCCCTTACTCGAAGCGACCTGTTGCGTCGTATTCGAAATCGTATATGATCGTGCAGCATCCGGCAACCATTCCCCAGCGGTTCGCCGGCGACGATGTCGTCAGCCCCCGACACAGGAGTCACAATGAGCAGCACCTCCGGACCCACAGCAGGGTTCACCCCCACCGGAACCATCGCGTCCACCACGGACCGACGCCGCGTCGTGTTCGCGACCGTCGTCGGCACGACCGTCGAGTGGTACGACTTCTTCATCTACGCGACCGCGGTCGGCCTGGTCTTCGGCCAGCTGTTCTTCGCACCGCTCGGCGCCAACAGCGCGATCGTCGCCTTCGCGACCGTCGGCGTGAGCTTCCTCTTCCGCCCGCTCGGCGCCTTCCTCGCCGGGCACTTCGGCGACAAGTACGGCCGCAAGGTCGTGCTGATGTGGACGCTGATCCTCATGGGTGCCGCGACCGCCCTCATCGGATTCCTGCCGACATACGATGCGATCGGCGTCTGGGCGCCGATCCTGCTCGTGTTCCTGCGCATCATCCAGGGCATCTCCGCCGGCGGCGAGTGGGGCGGCGCGGTCCTGATGGCCGTCGAGCACGCGCCGAAGCAGCGCCGGGGCGCGTTCGGCGCCTCGCCGCAGATCGGCGTGCCGTTGGGCCTCCTGCTCGCCTCGGGCGTCATGGCGCTCATGGCGATGATCGCCCCCGGTGACGCGTTCCTCGTGTGGGGCTGGCGCGTGCCGTTCCTGCTCAGCGTCGTGCTGATCCTCGTCGGCTACTACGTCCGCCGCCGTGTCGAGGAGAGCCCGGTCTTCGCCGAGCTCGCCGAGCGCAAGGAGAAGGCGCGGATGCCGATCATCACGCTCTTCCGCAAGCACCTGCTCCTCGTGTTCATCGCCGCTCTCGTGTTCGCCGGCAACAACGCCGTCGGCTACATGACCACGGGCGGCTACATCCAGGGCTACTCGACCAACCCCGAAGGCCCGCTCGCCCTCGAGCGCGGACCCGTGCTGTGGGCCGTCGCGGGCTCGGCGGTCACGTGGCTGCTGTCGACGCTGGCCGCCGGCTTCATCTCCGACCGCATCGGCCGCCGCACGACGTACATCATCGGCTGGATTCTGCAGCTCGTGGGCGTGTTCCTGCTCTTCCCGCTCGTGAACACCGGGAACATCTGGCTGCTGTTCCTCGGCCTCGCGATCCTCACGATCGGCCTCGGCTTCACGTACGGCCCGCAGGCCGCGCTCTACTCCGAGCTGTTCCCGGCATCCATCCGCTTCTCCGGCGTCTCGATCTCGTACGCGATCGGCGCGATCCTCGGCGGCGCGTTCGCTCCGACCATCGCGACGGCCCTCGTGCAGGCGACCGGCTCGACGATGTCGGTCACGTGGTACCTCGCCGGGATGACCGTCGTCGGCCTCATCGCGACGCTGCTCCTGCGCGACCGCTCCGGGATCCCGCTCGGCCCGGACCACGAGGCCGAGCAGTCGGTCAGCCCGATCTACGGCCTCTCGAAGGCCTGACCACTTCGGCACCGGATGCCGCGTCCCCGAGCCCTGCGCGGGCTCGGGGACGCGGCATCCGTGCGCTCAGCGGGTGCGCATGCCGTCCAGCGCGACCGCGACGACGTCGTGCGCGAGGCGCTCGCGGTCGACGGCGCCGCCCGGCCGGTACCACTCGACGATCGAGTTGACCATGCCGAAGACGAGGCGCGTGGTCACGGCGCCGTCGACGTCGGCCCGCACCTGACCCGCGCGCTGCGCTTCGGTCACGAGCGCGGTCACGCGGTGGTCGAACGCGCGCCGCCGCTCGAGAGCGGCACGTTCGACGTCGCTGTTTCCGCGCACGCGCAGGAGGAGTGTCACGTAGGGGAGCTTGTCGACCAGCACGAGCACCGCGCCCCGCAGCACCGCGCCGAGCCGTTCCGCCGGGTCGCCGGCAGAGGCCTCGGGCTGGTCGAGCACGCCCTCGAGTCCGTCGAGCGCTTCGTCGAGCGCGAGCGCGAGCAGTTGCTCCTTGGAATCGAAGTGGTGGTACAGCGCCGACTTCGTGAGGCCCAGGCGTGAGGCGAGGTCGGCGACCGACGTCGCGTCGTACCCCTGCTCGTTGAAGAGGGTGACGGCGACCGCGAGCACCTGATCGCGGTCGTAGCCGGGGCGGCCGCGTCGCGCGGGGGAGGCGTCGGTGCTCGCGGACATGCGCCCAGTCTCGCACCCCGCCGGTGTCGACGCCGTGCGACACGGTGACATTACTGAACGATCGATCAGGTAATATGGGCGCCGATCCGCGAAGAGGCGGACGCAGGAGGACGGATGCCTGAGCCGCTGAAGATCCAGCGCCGCGAGGACCGCGTCGTCGCGACGCTGTCGCGGCCGGAGGTGCGCAACGCCATCGACCAGGACACCATCGACCGGCTGCACGAACTGTGCGGCGAGCTCGAGCGCGAGCCGCGCACGCTCATCCTCACGGGCTCCGACGGTGTGTTCGCCTCGGGCGCCGACATCGCCCAGCTGCGCGAGCGCCGCGCCTCCGACGCGCGCCGGGGGATCAACACCCGCGCGTTCACCCGGGTGCGGAACCTGCCGATGCCGGTCATCGCGGCGATCGACGGCTACGCCCTCGGCGGGGGCGCCGAGCTCGCGTACGCGGCCGACATCCGCATCGGCTCGCCGAGCCTCAAGATCGGCAATCCCGAGACCGGCCTCGGCATCATCGCGGCCGCCGGTGCGACGTGGCGCCTGCCCGAGATCGTCGGCGAGGCGCGGGCTGCGGAGCTGCTGCTGACGGGACGGATCCTGGATGCCGACACCGCCGTCGAGTGGGGCCTGGTGTCGTCGCTGTTCGAGCCGGGCGACCTCCTCCCCGCCGCCCACGCGATCGCCGACCGCATCGCGCGCAACGATCCGCTCGCGACGCGCCACACGAAGACGGCGCTCCTCGCCCCGCGCGCCGCACACCCCGAGATCGAGCTCGAGCTGCAGGCGCAGCTCTTCGAGAGCCCCGAGAAGGACCGCCGCATGACCGCGTTCCTCGAGAGGAAGCGCTGATGGGCGTGGCGCACGAAGACCCCCGGGACCCCCGGTCGTTGAGCGAGCGGAGCGAGACGAAACGCGCCGAGCCTGCGGGAGTGCCCGGGCGGATGGGCGTCATCGGCGGCGGGCGCATGGGTGCGGGCATCGCGCACGCGTTCGTGCTCGCCGGCGCCGAGGTGGTCGTGGTCGAGCGTGACGCGGACGCGGCGGGGGCAGCATCCGCTCGGCTTCTCGAGAGCGTGCGTCGCAGCGTCGAGCGCGGCACCACCGATCGCGGGTTCGACGCGCTCGCCGCGGCGGTCGAGACGGCGACGGATGCTGCGGCGCTGGCCGGCTGCGACCTCGTGGTGGAGGCGGTCCCGGAGGATCGGGAGCTCAAACTCGACGCCCTCGGGCGTGCGGAGCGCGTGCTCACGCCGGAGGCGGCACTGGCCACCAACACGTCGTCCATCTCGATCGACGACCTCGCATCCGGTCTGGACCGGCCCGAGCGCTTCCTGGGCCTGCACTTCTTCAACCCCGTGCCGGCGTCCGAGCTCGTCGAGGTCGTCACCGGCACCGCGACCGATGCCACGCTCGTCGACGCGGCGAAGGGCTGGATCGCGGCGCTGGGCAAGACGCCGATCGTCGTGCGCGACAGCCCGGGCTTCGCATCGAGTCGACTCGGTGTCGCGCTCGGTCTCGAGGCGATCCGCATGCTCGAGGAGGGCGTCGCCTCGGCCGCCGACATCGACGCGGCGATGGAGCTCGGGTACCGGCATCCGGTCGGTCCGCTCCGTACGACCGACCTCGTCGGACTCGACGTGCGCCTCGGCATCGCCGAGGAGCTGCACCGCGAACTGGGGGAGCGCTTCGCGCCCCCGGCACTGCTCAGGCGCCTCGTCGCCGACGGACATCTCGGCCGCAAGACCGGCCGCGGCTTCTACGAATGGAGTGACAAGTGACCGACATCCTCCCCAGCTACCTGCGCGACGCATGGTGGACTCCCGCTTCCGAATCCGGCGCGACGGAAGTGCGCGACGCGTCGACCGGCGAGGTCGTCACGCTCGTCAGCACCGACGGCATCGACCTCGGCGCGGCGATCGCCCACGCACGGACCGTCGGCCAGGCGAGCCTCGGCGCGCTGACGTTCCACCAGCGCGCGCTGCTGCTGAAGGAGTTCGGCATCGCGCTCACCGCGCGCAAGGAGGAGCTCTACGAGCTGTCCAAGCGTGCCGGCGCGACCACGCGCGACTCGCTCAGCGACGTCGACGGCGGCATCGGCGTGCTCTTCACCTACTCGTCGAAGGGGCGGCGCGAGCTGCCCAACTCGCAGGTGTACCTCGACGGTCCGGTCGAGCCGCTGTCGAAGGATGGCTCGTTCCTCGGGCGCCACGTGTACACGCGGCTGCCCGGCGTGGCCGTGCAGATCAACGCCTTCAACTTCCCGATGTGGGGCGCGCTCGAGAAGTTCGCCCCCGCGTTCCTCGCGGGCGTGCCGACGATCGTGAAGCCCGCGACGCCGACGGCGTACGTTGCCGAGGCGTGGGTGCGGATCCTCGTCGAGACCGGGAAGCTGCCGGCCGGCTCGCTGCAGCTGGTGAGCGGCGCCGTCCCCGGGCTGTTCGACCACCTCGGGCTCGGCGACCTCGTCGGGTTCACGGGGAGCGCGTCGACGGCGTCCCGACTTCGCGAGCAGGCTGCGCCGGGCGTCAGGTTCACGAGCGAGACCGACTCGATCAACGCGTCGGTGCTCGGGCCCGACGCCGTTCCGGGCACCCCTGAGTTCGAGGCATACGTCAAGCAGCTCATGGTCGAACTCACGACCAAGGCGGGTCAGAAGTGCACGGCGATCCGTCGCGCCATCGTGCCGGCCGACGCCGTCGAGCCTCTCATCCAGGCCCTCGGCGACAAGATCTCCGAACGCGTCGTCGTGGGCGACCCCCACGCCGACGGCGTCACGATGGGCCCGCTGGTCTCGCTCGCGCAGCGTGACGAGGTGCTGCGCGCCGTCGGCGCGCTCGAGTCCGCGGGCGGCCGCATCCTGCTCGGGACGACGGATGCCCCGGACGTGACGCTCGCCGACGGCTCCACGGGTCCGGCTCCCGACGGCGCGTTCGTCGCACCCATCGTCATCGGGTTCGACGGCGCAGCCGACGCGCTTCCCGACGCGGTGCACGACGTCGAGGCCTTCGGCCCCGTGGCGAGCGTGCTCGCGTACCGCACCGTCGACGAAGCGGCCGACCTCGTCGGCCGCGGCGGCGGGTCGCTCGTGACCAGTGTCGCGACCGCCGACCCGTCGGTGGCGGCGACCCTCCTCGCCCGCACCGCCGCGTACAACGGGCGCCTGTTGTTCCTCGACCGCGACGACGCGCGCACCTCGACGGGCCACGGCGCGCCCGTGCCGCACCTCGTGCACGGCGGACCCGGCCGCGCCGGCGGTGGCGAGGAGCTCGGCGGCATCCGCGCGGTGCTGCACCACATGCAGCGGACCGCGGTGCAGGGCTCGCCCGCGATGCTGACGGCGCTGACCGGCGTGTGGCATCAGGGCGCAGCATCCCGATCCGATCGTCACCCGTTCCGCAAATCGCTCGCCGAACTCGCGATCGGCGACCAGATCGCCTCGCCCCTGCGCCCCGTGACCCTCGACGACATCGAGACGTTCGCGAACTTCACCGGCGACCTCTTCTACGCCCACATGGACGAAGAGGCCGCCGCCGCGAACCCGTTCTTCCCGGGTCGTGTCGCCCACGGCTACCTGCTGGTCTCGTGGGCGGCGGGGCTGTTCGTCGACCCGGAGCCGGGCCCCGTGCTGGCCAACTACGGCCTCGAGAACCTGCGGTTCATGACGCCTGTGTCACCCGGCGACGAGATCCGCGTGGTGCTCACGGCCAAGCAGATCACCCCGCGAGAGACCGACGAGTACGGCGAGGTGCGGTGGGACGCCGTCATCCTCAACCAGCGCGACGAGATCGTCGCGACCTACGACGTCCTCACGCTGGTCGCGAAGACGGCGGACACGGATGCTGCGGCAGCCGCATCCGTTCCAGCCGAGGCCGAAGGGGTGACGGCGTGAGCGACCCCGCCGCGCACTTCGTGGGTCAGCGCCGCATGCTGCAGCGCGATCGTGCGTCCGCCGCGCTCGGCATGGTCGTCGAGCGCGACGAGCCGGGCGAGGCGATCGTGTCGATGCGTGTGCGCGACGACATGACGAACGGGTTCGCCATCACGCACGGCGGGATGGTGTTCGCGCTCGCCGACACGGCGTTCGCGATGGCCTGCAACGAGGACGACGACGTGACGGTGGCCGCCGGTGCCGACATCTCGTTCCTCAAAGCGACGCACGCCGGCCAGACCCTCACCGCGCATGCGCGGCGCCGCATCCTCTCGGGCCGCAACGGCCTCTACGACGTGACAGTGACCGACGAGACCGGCGACGTGGTCGCCGAGTTCCGTGGTCGGTCGCTGACGACCCGGCGCACCCACCCGACCGACTGACCCGACCAAGAAGAGGCGAGATGTCGACGATGACAGCGAACCTGGCAGCCCCCACCGAGACGCTCGATCCCGAGGAGCGCATGTCGCGCGACGAGATCCGGGCGCTGCAGCTCGAACGGCTGCAATGGACTGTGCGGCACGCCTACGAGAACGTGCCGCTCTACACGCGCAAGCTCGATGACGCCGGTGTCGCGCCGGCGGACATCCGCTCGCTCGAGGACGTGCGCCTGCTGCCGTTCACGACGAAGGAGGACCTGCGCCAGACCTATCCCTTCGGCATGTTCGCGGTGCCGATGGACCAGGTGCGCCGCATCCACGCGTCGTCCGGCACCACCGGGCGGCCCACCGTCGTCGGGTACACGCAGGGCGATCTCGATCGTTGGGCCGCGCTCGTCGCCCGGTCGCTGCGGGCGAGCGGCGTGCGGCCCGGCATGAAGGTGCACAACGCGTACGGCTACGGCCTGTTCACCGGCGGTCTCGGGGCGCACGCCGGCATCGAGCGCCTCGGCGCGACCGTGATCCCGATGTCGGGCGGGCAGACCGCGCGGCAGGTGCAGCTGATCCGGGACTTCGAGCCCGACGTCATCATGTGCACGCCGAGCTACCTGCTGACGATCGCCGACGCGATGGTGGCGGCGGGGATCGACCCGACCTCGACCTCGCTCAAGGTCGCGATCCTCGGCGCGGAGCCGTGGACGAACGAGATGCGCGCCGAGCTCGAGCGTCGCATGGGCGTCGACGCCGTCGACATCTACGGGCTCAGCGAGGTCATGGGGCCGGGCGTCGGCAACGAGTGCGTCGAGACCAAGGACGGCCCGCACCTGTGGGAGGACCACTTCCTGCCCGAGATCATCGACGACGACGGGATGCCGCTTCCTGACGGCGAACGCGGCGAGCTCGTGTTCACGTCACTGACGAAGGAGGCGTTCCCGGTGCTGCGCTACCGCACCCGCGACCTCACGCGGCTGCTCCCGGGCACTGCCCGACCGGGCATGCGGCGCATGGAGAAGATCACCGGGCGCAACGACGACATGATCATCCTCCGCGGCGTGAACATCTTCCCGACGCAGATCGAGGAGCTCGTGCTCGGCATCGAGACGCTCACGCCGCACTTCGTCATCGAGCTCAGCCGCGAGGGGACGCTCGACGCCATGGCGGTGCGCATCGAGCGCCACCCCGACCTGTCCCGTGAGACGTGCGAGGCGGCGGCAGAGGTGCTCGCGCAGCGCATCAAGACGCACATCGGGTCGACGGTCGCGGTGCGCCTCGAGGAGCCCGGAACGCTGCCGCGCAGCGAGGGCAAGTACAAGCGGGTCTACGACCTGCGGTGAACGCCGGGCTGCGGCATCCATCACCGTAGTAGACTTACTGAACGAACGGTCTGTAAATAAGGAGTCGATGATGACGACCGAGGTGCTGATCGACGAGGCCGCCGAGCAGGCGGCGTTCGACGCGATCATCGAGGCGGACTCGCGCATCGAGCCGCGGGACTGGATGCCGGCGGCCTACCGCAAGACGCTGATCCGGCAGATCTCGCAGCACGCGCACTCCGAGATCATCGGGATGCAGCCCGAGGGCAACTGGATCTCGCGGGCGCCGAGCCTGAAGCGCAAGGCGATCCTGATGGCGAAGGTGCAGGACGAGGCCGGTCACGGCCTGTACCTGTACTCGGCGGCGCAGACGCTCGGGATCACGCGCGACGAGATGACCGAGCAGCTCATCGAGGGCCGTGCGCGCTACTCGTCGATCTTCAACTACCCGACGCCGACGTGGGCCGACATGGGCGCGATCGGCTGGCTCGTGGACGGCGCCGCGATCTGCAACCAGGTGCCGCTGTGCCGTGCCTCGTACGGTCCGTATGGCCGGGCGATGGTGCGCATCTGCAAGGAGGAGTCGTTCCACCAGCGGCAGGGGTTCGAGATCCTGCTGACGCTCATGCAGGGGTCGCCCGCGCAGCGCGAGATGGCTCAGGATGCGGTGAATCGCTGGTACTGGCCGTCGCTCATGATGTTCGGGCCTCCTGACGACGAGTCACCCAACTCGGCGCAGTCGATGGCGTGGAAGATCAAGCGCTTCTCCAACGACGACCTCCGGCAGCGGTTCATCGGGATGCTGGTGCCCCAGGCCGAGGTCCTGGGCGTGACCCTCCCCGACCCCGAGCTGCGGTGGGACGAGGCCGCCGAGCGGTGGCACACGAGCGAGATCGACTGGACGGAGTTCCACGAGGTGCTCGCCGGGCGCGGGCCGATGAACGTGGAGCGCATCCGCAACCGCCGCAACGCCCACGAGGAGGGCGCGTGGGTGCGCGAGGCCGCCGCCGAGTACGCCCGTAAGCACCAGCTGCGCGAGGCCGCGGCGATGAAGGGAGCCGCGTGATGGCCACGCCAGGTACCTCGCCGCGCGAGTCGTGGCCGCTGTGGGAGGTGTTCGTGCGTGCGAACCGCGGGCTCAGCCACGTGCACGCCGGCTCGCTCCACGCCCCGGATGCCGAGCTCGCGCTGCGCAACGCCCGCGACCTCTACACCCGCCGAGGGGAGGGCACGTCGATCTGGGTCGTGCCCGCCGACGCCATCACGACGAGCGATCCCGATTCGAAGGGGGCGTTCTTCGAGAGCCCAGCGGGAAAGAACTACCGGCACGCCACGTACTACACGGCGTCGGAGGGGGTGCCGCACCTGTGACCCAGGACCTTCCCCACGGAGACGTGACCGTCGAGCACATCGAGCTGTCGGCCGAGCTGGCCGGCGGCGAGGGCCGCGCCGCGACGGCGGACATCGCCGAGTACGCGCTGTGGCTCGGCGACGACGCGCTGGTGCTGTCGCAGCAGCTCGGCGCGTGGATCGCCCGCGCGCCCGAGCTCGAGGAGGACGTCGCCCTCGCGAACATCGCGCTCGACCTGCTCGGGCATGCGCGGTCGTTCCTCCGCTACGCAGGTACATACGACGACCGCACCGAGGACGATCTCGCCTACTGGCGGGACGAGCCCGAGTTCCGCAGCGCCTGGCTGTTCGAGCAGCCCAACGGAGACTTCGCACAGACGATCGCGCGTCAGCTGGCGGCATCCGTGTACCTGTTCGAGCTGTACTCGGCGCTGAGCGGGTCGTCGGACGAGACGCTCGCCGCGATCGCGGCCAAGGCTGTGAAGGAGGTCGAGTACCACCGCGACCACGCCGTGCAGTGGACGCTCCGCCTCGCGGGCGGCACGGAGGAGTCGCGTCGGCGCATGATCCGCGCGATCGGGGACGTGTGGCCGTACGTGGGCGAGCTGTTCCGCGACGAGCCGCTGATCGAGCGCCTCGACGAGGTCGCCGTGCGGCCGTCGACGCTGCTGCCGGCATTCGAGGCCGTGAGCTCCGCGGTCTTCGCCGAGGCCGAGCTCGAGGTGCCGACGACTCCCATGTCGTCCGCCGGCGGGCGTCACGGGTCGCACTTCCCGACGATGGGCTACCTGCTCGCCGAGATGCAGGTGCTCGCCCGGCAGCACCCGGGGGCGACATGGTGACGCTTCGACAGGCTCAGCGACCGGTGGCGGAGACACGGCGACCGGTGAGCGAGGCCGAGCGCGCGTGGGAGGTGGCGGCATCCGTTCTCGATCCCGAGGTTCCCGTCCTCACGATCGAGGATCTCGGCGTGCTGCGCGACGTCGTGGTCGGCGCCGGGCGCGTCACGGTCACGATCACGCCGACGTACTCGGGGTGCCCTGCGATGGACGCGATCCGCGACGACGTCGTGCTCGCCCTCACGGCGGCGGGCTTCGACGACATCGACGTGCGACTGGCGCTCGCCCCCGCATGGACCACGGACTGGATGACGGATGCGGGCAAGCAGAAGCTCGTCGAGTACGGCATCGCTCCGCCCACCGGGCGTGCCGCGGTGAGCGGGCCGATCCGACTGCAGCTCTCGGTGCGCTGCCCTCGCTGCGGGTCGCTCGAGACGCGTGAGCTCGCGCGTTTCGGGTCGACGTCGTGCAAGGCGCTGTACGAGTGCCGCGCGTGCCTCGAGCCCTTCGACCACTTCAAGGTCCACTGATGCGGCCCGACGCCGTCGCGGCGAGCGACAACGAGCGCATCGCCGAGACGCTGCTCACCACCGCGGTCGGCGGCCCGCGCGGCGCCAAGCATCGCGCGCGGTTCCACACGCTGCGGGTCGCGGCGGTGCGGCCGCTGACGGATGCCTCGGTGGAAGTGACGTTCGCCATCCCCGAGGAGTCGAGGGACGCGTTCGACTACCTCGCGGGGCAGCACGTCGCGCTGCGGAAGGTCCTCGACGGCCACGAGGTGCGCCGCTCGTACTCGCTGTGCCGCGCGGAGGACGCCGGTGGCGCGGGTGATGGGCCACGCACCATCAGCGTCGCGATCAAGCGCGACTCGGGGGGCCGGTTCTCGACGTGGGCGCAGACAGAGCTGAAGATCGGTGACGAGATCGACGTGATGAGCCCGCAGGGCACGTTCACCTCGAAACTCGCCGACCTCGACGACGCGCATGTCGCGGGGATCGCCGCGGGGTCGGGCATCACGCCGCTGATGGCGCTCGCCGCGACGGTGCTCGCGCGGTCGCGCACGTCGCGGTTCACGCTCGTCTACACGAACCGCTCGAGCCTCGACGTGATGTTCCTCGACGAGCTGTCGGACCTCAAGGACCGCTATCCGACCAGGCTCGCGCTGCACCACGTGCTCTCGCGCGAGCAGCGCACCGCGCCGCTGCTGTCGGGCCGCATCGACGAGCCGCGGCTGCGCCGCATCCTCGGCGACCTCGTGCTGCCCGACACCGTCGACGAGTGGTTCCTGTGCGGGCCGTTCGAGCTCGTGCAGCTCTGCCGCGACACCCTCGCCGACATCGGCGTCGACCCTGCGCACGTGCGCTACGAGCTGTTCACGACGGGCGAGGGGGAGCGGGCCGAGCCGGCGGCCGGGCGCCCGGTGGTCGTCGCGGAGGACGAGCCGGTGCGCCGCATCGAGTTCACCCTCGACGGGCAGTCGCAGGCCGTCGACAGTCCTGTCGCCGCGCACGAGTCGATCCTCAACGCGGCGCTGCGCGTGCGGCCCGACGTGCCGTTCGCGTGCGCCGGCGGCGTCTGCGGCACGTGCCGTGCGCGCCTGCTCCAGGGGTCGGTCACGATGACCGAGAACTACGCGCTCGAGCCCGACGAGCTCGAGCGCGGATACGTGCTCACCTGCCAGTCGCACCCGACGACCGATACCGTCGTCGTCGACTACGACGTCTAGGAGGAACGCCATGATCGACCTCGCCATCGACGGCGCCATCGCCGAGATCACGCTGAACGCCCCCGAGAAGCTCAACGCGCTCTCGCTGGAGGCGCTGCGGCAGCTGGACGATGCGTATGCGGAGGCCGCCGCATCCGGTGTCCGTGCTCTCGTGCTGCGGGGCGAGGGGCGCGCGTTCTGCGCCGGCCGCGACATCGCCGGCGTCGACCCCGAGACCGACGACGTGCCCGGATACCTCGGCGAGGTCGAGCGGCTGATGCGCCGCATGGCGGACTTCCCGGCGCCCACGTTCGCGGCGGTGCACGGCGCCTGCCTCGGGGTGGGCCTCGGGCTCGCGATCGCGACCGACGTCGTCTACGTCGCGGACTCCGCGAAGGTCGGCTCGCCCTTCGCGAACCTCGGGGCGATGCTCGATTCCGGAGGCCACGCGCTCCTGTACGAGCGGCTCGGTGCGCACCGCGCGCTCGACCTCATCTACACCGGCGACCTCCTCACCGGGTCCGAGGCGGTGGCGGCGGGACTCTTCAGCCGCGCGATGCCGGCCGACGAGGTGCTGCCGTTCACCCGCGAGCGCGCGGCGCGTGCGTCATCAGGGGCGACCGCGGCGTTCCTCGCCTCGAAGCGGCTCATCGCGCGTCTCCGCGACGAGCGCCTCTGGGACGCCGTCGCCGAAGAGACGCGCGGCCAGGAGTCCCTGCGCTCGACCGGCGACTACCGCGAGGGCTTCGCCGCCTTCCAGCAGAAGCGCAGGCCCGAGTTCACCGGCAGGTGACGCGCGGGTTCACCGGCCGGCGAGCTCCCCGACGAGCGGAGCGACCTGGCGCGAGAGTTCGTCGGGCACGGTGAAGAAGGACACACCGGTGGCCACCCGCAGCGCCGTCAGGGTCTCGGCGTCACGCCGGACGTCCCCGGTGAGGTAGCCGACGGCGCCGGATTCCCGCAGGGACTCGGGAGTCAGCCCTGCGCTGCGACGCAGCCATTCCGGTACGTCGTCGCCGATTCCGCAGAGCTGCAACGACAGCTCCAACGGCGGCCGATCGGGAGGCGTCGAGGCGCGCACGCGATCGGCGACGTCGGCCACGGCAGCGAGGTCGGCGTGGGGCGGGAGAGGCAGAGCGACCGTGCGGGCGTGCGTCCCCGCGAGGCGCAGCATGCGTGCACCGCCCGCCGCGAGCGTGATCGGCGCCTCGTCGCCGAGCTGCCCGCGCACGGCGCTGATCACGGCCTCCACCTGATCGACCCGCTCGCGCCCGGAGCCCCACGGCACGCCCAGAGCCTCGGCGTCCCGCTCTCCCTGCGGACGGCCGGCGCCGATGCCCAGTTCGAACCGTCCGCCCGACAGTTCGACGAGCGTGCGCGTCTCGCGGATCGTCGCCGCCGGCGTGCGCAGGGGCGCGGCCAGCACCCACGTGCCGAGCCGCAGCGTCCGCGAGGCGGCGGCGGCCACGGCGAGGACGAGGAACGGCGACGGCGTGAACAGCGTGTCGGGCACGAGGAGCGCGGAGTAGCCGTCACCCTCGACCCGTCGTGCGGTCTCGCTCCACGCGTGCGCGTCGCCGTGAGCGCCCGTGACGACGCCGAATCGAAAGGTGGTCATGGGTTCATGCTCGTCCGGCATCGGATCGAGCGCATCCGCCCGGGGGAGGCATCCGCTCTCCTCCGGCGGGAGCATGTCCCTCGCCGGTCAGGAGTTCACGCGGATGATCTCGCGCTGATACGGCGCGATCACCGATCCCGAGATGCGGCAGTCGAGGACGAGGAAGCGACGGGATGCTGCGGGCTCGGCCGTCCACTCCGCGAGCCGGTCCAGGTCGGCCAGGGTGCGGACGACGACGCCCTCGGCGCCGACGCCGGCCGCGAGCGCGGCGAAGTCGACCTCGGGGATGAGCATCGGCTCCTTCGCGAGCCCCTTGAGGCCGTAGAGGTTGATCTCGGCGCCATAGGCGGCGTCGTTCCAGACCACGGCGAGTCCCCGGCCGCCGGCGACCCGCACGGCGGTCTCGAGGTCGGCCAGGGCCATGAGTCCGCCACCGTCGCCGGTCGTCAGCACGACGGTCGCCGACGGCTTCGCGAGCGCCGCGCCGGGGACCGACGGCCAGCCGAGGCCGATCGACTGGAACGCCGTGCCGACCATCGTCATGCGATCCGGCGACGCGACGGGCCAGTACATGTTCGCCCAGCCGATGAAGTGGCCGCCGTCCGAGACGACGACCCGGTCCTCCGGTAACAGCGCGCCGATGCGCGCCGCGACCGACCGGGGGTCGAGCCGGCCGTCCGGCGCGATGTCGTCGCCAGGCTCATATGCGCGCAGCGGCATGAGGTCGACGGACTCGCGCCAGCCGCTCGCCGCGCCGCCGCGCGCCTGCAGGCCGTCGGCGACGGCACGGGCCACGACCGCGGCGTCGCCGCGCACGTAGCCGCCCACGTGCGGGTGGGTCGCGGCGGGCGCGACGTCGACCTGGAACACGCGGGTGCCCGGCGCGAACAGATCGCCGAAGCGCATCGTGAACTGGTTGAGCGATGCCCCGAACACGACGGCCACGTCGGCCTCGCGGACGAGTTCCATGGCGCCCTCGGCCCCGAAGCCGCCGGTGACGCCGAGGTCGAACTCGGCGCGCGGGAAGGTACCGCGCCCGAGCGCGGTCGAGGCCGTGACGGCTCCGACCGCGTCGGCGACGTCGCCGAGGGCCTCGCCGGCGCCCGAGATCCACGCTCCACGACCGGCAAGCAGGAACGGCCGCTCGGCAGAGGCGAGCGCCGCGACGAGTCCCTCGACCGCGCCTTCGGCGAACGGCCCCGCGGGCACGAGGGGAGCGGGAAGGCGAGGCTCCGGAGCGTCGGGAAGGGGGCCGGCGTCGCGCGCGGCGACGTCGTAGGGGATCGCGAGCACCGTCGGCACCCGGTAGGTGAGCGCGTGCTCGATCGCGATGATGGTGGTGGCTGCAGCATCCGCCCGCCCGACCGTATACGTGCGCGCGCCGACGGCCGAGGCGAGGGCGATCTGGTCGACGTCCCACGGGCGCGGGCCCGACGTCGGCTCGTCGCCGACGACGAGCACCAGCGGCACGTGCGCCTGCACCGCCTCGGCGAGGGCGGTGAGCGTGTTCGTGAAGCCGGCGCCGTATGTCGCGGTCGCGGCGGCGAGCCGTCCGGAGGCGCGGTGGTACGCGTCGGCGGCGACGACGCCGCCGGCCTCGTGGCGCACGGCGGTGAAGTGCACGTCGGTGGAGCGCTCGAGCGCATCGAGGAAGTACGCGTTGCCGTTGCCCATCACGCCGAACACGTGATCGATGTGGTGGGCGAGGGTGAGGGCGACGTGCGCCGAGACGGTGCTCATGGCAGGAGACATGGCGATGCCTTTCGAGACGGAACGGATCAAGAGCCGTATGTGTCTCGCGCGTGCGCGCTGCGTGCCCATTTTTCGAGCACCGGCGGGCGACGGTGCCACCGGACGTGATGAGTATAGGTCTTCGGGCAGGATGGGAGTCATGAAGACGACTCAACTCCGCCGGTACACGCTCGTCGACGGGGAGTACGACGCCTTCGTCGCGTGGTGGAACGAGTGGATGCCGCGGGTGCGGCCCGCCGCCGGCTTCACGATCGAGTTCGCCTATGGCCTTCCCGAGACGAATGAGTTCGTGTGGGCGGTGAGCGCCCCCGGCGACGAGGACGCGTTCGTCGCCCTCGAGAAGGAGTACCTGGCGTCCGAGTCGCGGGCCGAGGCGTTCGAGGGAGTGCCGCAGCGCGTCGCGGAGTACAACATCCGCCTCGTGACCGAGTACCCGACCGCGGGCTGACGCTTGCCGACGTATCGCGCCGCCGACGGCGCCGAGCTCTGGTACGACGAGACCGGTGAGGGCGCGCCGGTCGTGTTCGTGTCGGGCGGCGCGGCGCGCCACCCCTCATACCTCGGAGAGCTCGCGGGCATCGGCGCCGGTCGCCGCCGCCTCACCCTTCACCTTCGTGGCGTCGGACGCTCGCCGCTGCCCGCCGACGATTCCGCCGCCTCGTGGTGGGCGCAGGGCGACGACCTCGACGCGCTGCGCGCGCACCTCGGCATCGAGCGGCTCGACATCGTCGCCCACTCCGCCGGAACGCGAGTCGCGACCGCGTTCGCCGCGCGCCACCCCGAGCGGGTCGGGCGTCTCGTGCTCGTCACGCCGCCCGTCGCGCACCTCGTCGACGAGCCTTCCGACGTCGCGGCGATCGCCGCGCGCCGCGACGGCGACGAGGATTTCGAGCGTGCCTTCGCCCACCTGTCGACACCGGCACCGCTCGACGACGAAGCCGCCTTCGCCGCGTGGGACGCCGACACCGCCGCGGCCGGCTACGCGCACTGGGGCGACGCCGAGCGAGCGCACGCCGCGGTCGGGGCACGAGCCGTCCCGGCGGCGCGCGCGTACTTCTCGTCACCGCCGCCGGAGGGGTTCGCCGCCCTCCTGTCCGAGACCTCCGCGCCGGTGCTCGTGATCGCCGGCGCCGAGGACGCGCTCACAGGTTGTGCGCCCGTGGTGGCGGCGGCGCAGCTGTTCCGCACCGGCGAGTCCGTCGTGCTGGAGGACTGCGGGCACTACCCCTGGGTCGAGCAGCCCGACGCGTTCCGCACCGCCGTCGACGCGTTCCTCTCGCGCTGAGAAACCACTTTCGCGCTGCGGAACCGCCCCGCGCGCGGTGTCTCGGGGCGAATGAGGTTTCTCGCCGAGGCCGGGTCCTCAGCCGCCGAGCGCGTCGCGGATCGCGGTCGCCGACCGGGTGAGACGCGCGGCGATCTCAGCGTCCGAGTGCGCACTCGCGACGAACACCACGGCGATCGCCGCCGGCCCGCGCCCGCGCACGACGAGCGGCACGGCGACCGCGCGCAGGCTGGGGATGACTTCGTCGTGGCTGGTCGCGAAGCCGCGGGTGGCGGCATCCGTCACCTCCGCCGCCAGCTCCGGTGACACACCGGACGGCCACGCCGGCGTCGGCAGCAGCGACAGGATCGCCTTGCCCGGGGCGCCGCGGGTGATCGGATGCCGCGTGCCCGGCCGCTGCGCGACGGGATTCACCGCGTGGCGCGGCTCGACGCTGGAGAGCGTGACGCACTCCTCGTGGTCGAGCACCGCGAGGAAGCAGGTGACGCCGAGGTCGCCCGCGACCGCGGTGAGCTCGGGCAGCGCCTCGGCCTGAAGGTCGTGCGCGACGCCCGCGGCGAGGGCGGCGAGGCGTGCGCCCAGCTCGATGCGGCCGGCGGCGTCGCGCTCGACGAGCCCGTGGTCCTCGAGCGTGCGGAGGAGCCGGTAGGCCACCGACCGATGCACCTCGAGCCGCGCGGCGATCTCGTCGATGGAGAGGGGACCGCGAGCGTCGGCGAGCACTTCGAGGATCCGGATGCCACGGCTCAGCGTCTGCGAAGCGGGCGCTGTCGTGCCGTCGAGCCTTGTCATGCGGCATCCCTTCGTATACGATCTGTTCAATAGTAGAACGGTGTGTTCGAATATAGAACACGCCCTCGCTCGTCGGCAAGCCCCAGGCCACGAGCCCTCGACACCGTCGTCCGAGGAGGACACCGATGCAGTTCCACCACCACGGCTACGTCTCCGCCGATCCGCGCGTGCAGGACGCCGCCGGCACCGGCATCGACCGCCCGGCCGAACTGCCCGACGAGATGGACATCCTCATCGTGGGCTCCGGCCCCGCCGGCATGCTCCTCGCGGCCCAGATGTCGCAGTTCCCCGGAGTCACGACCCGCATGATCGAGCGCCGCGAGGGACGCCTCGTGCTGGGGCAGGCCGACGGGATCCAGCCGCGGAGCGTCGAGACGTTCCAGGCCTTCGGGTTCGCCGAGCGGATCGTCGCCGAGGCGTACAACATCGCGTGGATGAACTTCTGGGGTCCCGACCCCGAGAACCCCGACAACATCATCCGCACCGCGCGCACCGAGGACTACGCCTTCAAGATCAGCGAGTTCCCGCACCTCATCGTGAACCAGGCGCGCGTGCTGGACTACTTCGCCGAGGCCGCTGCCCACGGCCCGGGTCGCATCCTGCCCGACTACGGCATCGAGTTCGTCGGCCTCACGGTGCAGGACGACGGCGAGTACCCGGTCGAGGTGCAGGTGCGGCACGTGGCGGGGGAGCGCGCGGGCGAGGAGCGCACGGTGCGCGCCAAGTACGTCGTCGGCTGCGACGGTGCGCGCAGCGGGGTGCGCGAGGCGATCGGCCGCCGGCACGTCGGCGCGTTCTCGGCGCACGCCTGGGGCGTCATGGACGTGCTCGTGAACACCGACTTCCCGGACTGGCGCACCAAGTGCGCGATCAACTCCGAGGCCGGAAACATCCTGCTGATCCCGCGTGAGGGCGGCTACCTCTGCCGCGTCTACGTCGACCTCGGCGAGGTCGCGGCCGACGACGACCACCGCGTGCGTCAGACGCCGATCGACGCCGTCATCGCCAAGGCGAACGACATCCTCCACCCCTACTCGCTCGACGTGAAGCAGGTCGCGTGGCACAGCGTCTACGAGGTCGGCCACCGCGTCACCGACAAGTTCGACGACGTCGACGTCGACCAGGGTCACGACCCTCGCGTCTTCCTCACGGGCGACGCGTGCCACACGCACAGCGCCAAGGCCGGCCAGGGGATGAACGTCTCCATGCAGGACGGCTTCAACCTCGGCTGGAAGCTCGGGCACGTCCTCACCGGACTCAGCCCCGCGTCCCTCCTCTCGACGTACTCCGCCGAGCGGCAGCCGGTCGCCCAGCAGCTCATCGACTTCGACCGCGAGTGGTCGACCCTCATGGCCCGCAAGCCCGAGGAGATCTCCGACCCGCAGGAGCTCGCCACCTTCTACCTCGGCACCGCCGAGTTCCCGTCGGGATTCATGACGCAGTACGGCGCGTCGATGATCGTGACGGATGCTGCGCACCAGGCGCTCGCCGAGGGGTTCCCGCTGGGCAAGCGGTTCAAGTCGGCGGAGGTCGTGCGCGTCTGCGACGGCAACCCGGTGCACCTCGGCCACCACGCGAAGGCCGACGGCCGCTGGCGGATCTACGCCTTCGCCGACGCGCCCGCGCCGGGGGAGGCATCCGTCCTCTCCGACTGGGCCGCGTTCATCGCCTCGCCCGAGTCTCCGGTGCAGCGCTTCACGCCGGAAGGCGCCGACGTCGACGCAGTGTTCGACGTCAAGGTGATCTACCAGCAGCCGCACGAGGAGGTCGACATCACCCGCGTGCCCGCGCCGTTCCTGCCGAAGACGGGACCCCTCGGGCTCACGGACTGGGAGAAGGTCTACGCGGCCGCGCCGAGCGCCTGGACGAGCACCGACATCTTCGAGGAGCGCGGCCTGTCGCGCGACGGCGTGGTCGTCGTCGTGCGCCCCGACCAGTACGTCGCCGCGGTGCTGCCGCTCGAGGCGACCGACGAGCTTTCGGAGTTCCTCGCCGGCGCCTTCGTCGACCAGCACGCTCCGGCGTTCGCGCGCGCCCTCAATTGAGGAGCACAGCCGAGATGAGGGGTCGCGGGCCGAGTTCGGTCCTCATCTCGGCTCTCGACCTCGAATGAGGAAGCCGGCGAGAGGCGCAACCGCTGTGCAGGCGGGCGAATCATGACAGCGAACTGTACGAGATGTACATCGGCCGGCAATGGCGGCCGCGGGCAGAATAGCCCCAGACCAACGATCGAAGAGGGTGCCGAGGCATCCGTCCACCGACAAGGGAGTCCCCGTGACCACGACGATCACCGAAACCCGTGAGTCCGAGCTGCTGGCGTCCGTCCCCGACGGACTGTTTATCGGCGGGCAGTGGCGTGAGGCATCCGGCGGCAAGACGCTGAAGGTCTACGACCCCTCGAACGGCGAGGTCGTCAAGGAGATCGCGAACGCGTCGCCCGAGGACGGCAAGGCGGCCCTCGACGCGGCTGTCGACGCATTCCCGGCATGGGCGGCGACGCCGGCGCGGCAGCGCGCCGAGATCCTGCGGCGCGCGTTCGACCTGCTGCAGGAGCGCAAGGAGGACTTCGCGCTGCTGATGACGATCGAGATGGGCAAGCCGCTGGCCGAGGCGCGCGGTGAGGTCGCCTACGGCGGTGAGTTCCTGCGCTGGTTCAGCGAGGAGACCGCGCGCGTGCAGGGCCGCTACGGCGCGAACCCCGAGGGCACCGGCCGCGTGATCGTTTCGCAGCACCCCGTGGGCCCGTGCTTCCTCATCACGCCGTGGAACTTCCCGCTGGCGATGGCGACCCGCAAGATCGCGCCCGCGCTCGCCGCGGGCTGCACCGTGGTCATCAAGCCCGCCGAGCTGACCCCGCTGACCACCCTCGCGTTCGCGAAGCTCCTCGAGGACGCGGGCGTGCCGGCGGGCGTCGTCAACGTCTTCACGACCTCGACCTCCGGTGCCGTGTCGGAGCCGATCATCCGCGACCCGCGGCTGCGCAAGCTGTCGTTCACCGGGTCGACGCAGGTCGGCCAGCGCCTCCTCGAGCAGGCCGCGCAGGGCGTGCTGCGCACGTCGATGGAGCTCGGCGGCAACGCCCCGTTCGTGGTGTTCGACGACGCCGACCTCGACAAGGCGGTCGACGGCGCGATCGCGGCGAAGTTCCGCAACATCGGCCAGGCCTGCACCGCCGCGAACCGGTTCATCGTGCACCGTTCCGTGGCCGACGAGTTCGCCCGCCGGGTCACCGAGCGCGTGAACGGCTTCACCATCGGCCGCGGCACGGAGGAGGGCGTCACCATCGGCCCGCTCATCGACGACCGTGCGGTCGCGAAGGCGGCGCAGCTCGTGCAGGACGCCGTCGAGCGCGGCGCGCAGGTGCGCACGGGCGGCAACGCCGTGGACGGGCCGGGCACGTTCTACGAGCCCACCGTGGTCACCGACGTGCAGCCGGGGTCGGAGATCCTCCGCGAGGAGATCTTCGGACCGGTGCTCGCGATCATCCCGTTCGACGACGAGGACGACGCGGTGCGGATCGCCAACGACACCGAGTACGGCCTGGTCTCGTACGTCTTCACCGAGAGCCTCTCGCGCGGCCAGCGGATGATCGAGCGCCTCGAGACCGGCATGATGGGCCTCAACATGGGCGTCGTCTCCAACGCGGCAGCGCCGTTCGGCGGCTGGAAGATGTCGGGCCTCGGCCGCGAGGGCGGCGCCGAGGGCATCCACGAGTACCTCCAGACCAAGTACACGCTGACGCCGAACCCCTTCTGACCCACGCCTGAATCGATGACATGAGGAGAGCGGATGCCCCGGGAGGGGGCATCCGCTCTCCCCGTTCTCCCGGTCGCGGTGCACCCCTTCCATCCGGGCGCGACCGGGATCACTATGGTCGTGTCGGCATCGAGCGATGTGGGGTCAAGATGAGCGTTTACCGAGTGATCGACGTCATCGGCACGAGTGCCTCGTCCTGGGAGGAGGCCGCCCGAGAAGCCATCAGCACCGCGTCGGGATCGCTGCACGATCTGCGCATCGCCGAAGTGACGAAGCAGGACGTCGTCGTCGGCGACGACGGCGCGCTGCTGTTCCGTTCGCGGATCCAGCTGTCGTTCAAGTACGCGCCGGAGTGACCCGTCGCGACGCCTCTGGTGGCGTTCCGCACAGCTCTCTATGTTGGGTGTCAGCGTGTGCGGACCGAAGCGGAGGAGTCGTTGATGGAGTCACCGGTCGAGAGTCTGACCAAGTCCGCGCCGTCATGGGGCGCGAAGATGGCGTTCGGCGAGACCATCGATGTCGGCGGGCGGCAGGTGACGCCGGCGGCACTGGTCATCTTCGGGTTCGGCGGTGGCGGCGGATCCGGCAAGTGGCCCCAGCGCGGCGGGCTGCCCGAGGGTGAGGGCGAAGGCAGCGGCGGGGGCGGCGGCGGCTACGTGCTACCCATCGGCGCGTATGTGAACGGCCCGAACGGTCCGAAGTTCCAGCCGAACCCGGTGGCCATGATCATGGTGAGCGTCCCTCTCGTGTCCGCCGCCGGCTGGGCGCTGGCGCGGATCATCACCGCGGTGAAGTCGGGGCGGTAGGAGGTGGCCCTGGCGACGTCGCACGTGATCAGGCCGCTCACTCCCGAGACGTTTCCCGCGTGGCTGGCGCTCGCGCAGAAGCACAACGGGGTCTGGGGCGGGTGCTACTGCTCGTACTTCCACGGCGACACCGAGCACACCGTCAAGAGCGAGTACGACCGCCCGACGTTCAAGCAGCGGCTCGTGGACGAGGGGGTCGCGCACGCCGCGCTCGTCTTCGACGGCGATGACGCGATCGCGTGGTGCGAGTTCGGCAGTCCGGCCGAGCTTCCCGGTATCTACCACCGCAAGCAGTACGACGCGGGCGAGACGAACCCGGCGCCGTGGCGCATCACCTGCTTCTTCGTCGACCGCGATCACCGGCGCTCGGGAGTCGCACGGGAGGCATTGGACGGCGCGCTCGAACTGATCGCGCAGGCGGGCGGCGGCGAGGTGGTCTCGTTCCCCAACGAGCTCCCGGTCGGCAAGAAGACGTCGTCGTCGTTCCTCCACAACGGCACGAGGGCCATGTTCGAGAAGGCCGGGTTCACCTTCGAGCGCCACATCGGCAAGAACAAGACCGTGATGCGCAAGACGATCGCGCCGGCCGGCCCCTGACGGCGGCGCGCGCGGGCCCGCTAGGCGAGACGGCGCCGAACGGGCGGACTACTGGATCGGATGCTCGAGCCGGGCGCGTGCTTCGCGCTCGACCAGCACGGGGACGAAGTCGCGCACCTTCGCGCGCTCGAAGTGCGAGCGCGCCTCGGCGACGGCGCGCTCGATCTCGGAACGATCTCTCGAGGGGAACCGCTCTTCCAGCCGGTCCACGACGTCGGAGAGGGCTTGATCCTCATCCGCCAGCTCACGGGTCATGTGCTCAGGGTGCTCCGCGCCCTCGGTTCTCGTCAAGCAGGCGGCGACGGGAGGTGTCGACGACGCGGATCAGTCGTAGGTGTCGGTCCACGACGCGATATCCACGCCGTGGTTGTCGGGCGAGGCGAGCGACCACCAGGCCGGAGCGTGCGAGTCGTCGGCGAGTCGCCCGCCGGCCGCGAGCGCGGCATCGACGCGGGCCTGGGCCTGATCGGCCGGCACGAAGACGTCGAAGTGCGTCCGGCCCCTCGACGGCGAGTCCCCGGTGATCGGGTTGAAGGCGAGTTGCGGTCCGCAGCGCATCGGATCCGCGGCATCCGTGTCGCCCACGTCCTCATAGCCCAGCGCCGCGGTGAAGAAGGGGCGCACGTCGGCATCGGAGTGCTGTGCGACGTAGATGCCGATCGACTGCGCGCGCGAGGGGTCAGGGGTCAGGCGCTGCTCGGCGGCGGCCTGAGAGACGACGGCGGCGAAGCCCACGGCGGCGGCGGGGATGCCCTCCGGCCCGGTGTACGGGATGCGCACGACGACGCCCTCGGGACGCACGTCGATGTCCGGCCGGAGGCCGAATCGCTCCGCGGCGGCGACGATCGGGGCGACGAGCCCGGCAGCGTGGGACAGGGAGGTCGCGGTGAAGACCGCCTGCGGCCCCGTGCCGGTGACCCGCCAGTCGGCGACGCCCGGCGCCCGATGGAACCCCGCCGCCGAGATCGCGTCCGATCCGTTCGCCGAATCACCCATGGAGTCTCCTACACCGGTTCGGTCGTGCGGATCAGGCCGCAGTTCACGCACGACCAGGCGAGCAGGAAGCGCTCGTCGTCGAGGATCTCGAAGTTCAGCGCGTCGCCGCACGTGGGGCAGAGTCGCGGGTCCGCGTCGTTCACCCTCATCCCGTCAGCTTAGGGAACCGGATCGCGCGCCGGGAGTCCCGAGGAGAGCGGATGCCTCGAGCCGAGGCATCCGCTCCTCCGTTGCCCGTGCGGTCAGAGGACGACCAGGAAGCCCACCACGGCGCTCGCCGCGGACAGCACGGCGAGCACGATCGACGGGGTCGCGTTCTCCTTGCGCCGCACGTGCACCGCGACCGCGCCGATCATGACGACGGTCAGGGCGGCAGCGGCGATCGGGGTGAGGATCGGCGCGATGCCGGTCAGGAGCGGCAGGATCAGGCCGATGCCGCCGACGACCTCGGCGGCGCCGATGAGCTTCACGGTCGGGTCGGCGAAGTCGTCGGCCCAGCTCAGGCCGCTCGCGACGAGCGCGGATTTGGGACGAGCGACCTTCATCGTGCCGGCCGCGATGAACGCGAGGGCGAGCAAGCCGTTGAGGATCCAGAGGGCGATGATCATGCGGGTACTCCAGGGAGGGATCGTGGGGTCTGTTACTGTTTGTAAGCAACCCCATGATGCGTCACCGGAAAGACGCGTACAAAAGGCACACGGATGTAAGTAGGTGACACGCGATGTCGACCACCCTCACGGTCGAACTCCCCGGCGAGCCCACCCCGACCGGCTACGAGCGCTCGTGCGACCAGGCCTCGCCCGGCTCCGACCACGGGCGTGCCATCCGCGACGTGCTCGACCGCATCGGCGACAAGTGGTCGCTGCTGGTCATCGGCACGCTGCGGCGCGAGCGCCTGCGCTTCACCGAGCTGCAGCGGCACATCCCCGGCATCTCGCAGCGCATGCTGACGCTCACGCTGCGCCAGCTCGAGCGCGACGGGCTCATCACGCGTACCGTCCACGCCGAGGTGCCGCCGCGGGTCGAGTACGAGCTGACGCCGCTCGGCGGCACGCTCATCCAGCTGGCGATGGCGCTCGCCGACTGGGCCATCGAGAATCATCCGCGGATCGAGGACTCCCGCGCCGCCTACGACGCCGCACACCAGCGCTGACGATCGCGGACACCCCGCGTCCGCGGCCTGGGCCATGATGGGCGAGTGGTCCCCACTCCTTCTCCAGACGCCGCTGGCGCGTCGCCCGGAGCCTCCGGGCGCGTGGGCCCAGCCTCGACCATTCGGTCCGAGCGGCTCCGGTCGCACCGCCTGAGCGCCCCCGCGGCGACGGTCGCCGACGCGGCGCGGCACATGCTCGCGACGCAGAGCCAGGAGTTCTGGGGCGGGCGCTGGGCGCTCGCGACCCGCGTGCGCGGCCGCACGACGGTGCGCGACGTGGACGCCGCCTACGGCCGGGGCGAGATCGTGCGCACCTGGACCATGCGCGGGACGATCCACACGATCCCCACCGCCGACATGGAGTGGGTGCTGTCGCTGACCGCCGAGCGCCAGCGTCGCCAGGCGGCGGCCGTGCACCGCAACGAGGGGATCGACGCCGACGAGGCCGACCGCGCCGAGCGCCTCGCGCGGGCAGCGCTCGGCGGGGGCAACCGCCTCACGCGCAAGGAGCTGTTCGAGGTGTGGGAGCAGGGCGGCGTGTCGACGTTCCGGCAGCGGGGTTACCACCTGCTCGTTGCGCTGTCGCTGCGCGCCGTGCTGTGCCAGGGCCCCGTCGTGCCACGGGAGAAGGGGCCGACCCGCGAGCAGTTCTTGGTGCTCGCCGACGAGTGGATCACGGATGCCGTGACCCCGGCCGATCCGATGGCCGAGTTCTTCGTCCGCTACATCGCCTCGCACGGTCCCGCCGGCGCGCGGGACTTCGCGTGGTGGACCGGGCTCCCGCTCGGGGTCTCGCGCGCGGCGGCGGAGGCGGCATCCGATCGCCTGCGTCTCGTCGCCGACGAACCCGAGCGGCAGTACGTGGTCGCCGGCGCCGCACCGCGGCGCAGCGCCGCGGCCCCCGAGGTGGTGGCCCTGCCGCCGTTCGAGGAGTACTACCTGTCGTACGCCGACCGCACCGTGCCCTGCGCGCCGGAGTTCTTGAGCGCGATCGGCCCGAGCATGAACGGAATCGTCCGCCCCATCCTCGTCGCGCGCGGTGAGGCGGTCGGCGTGTGGACGCACTCGCTGGCCGTGGGCCGGCACGCGGAGTCCCCGGTGCCCGAGCTGTTCACCCCGGGGGCGGCGACCGACGAGGAGATCGCCGGCGCGCTCGACCGCTACCGCGACTTCATCACGGCATAGAACGGGGCGGCCGCCTAGGCCCGCAGCATCCATCCCTCCCGACGCGCGTCAGGCGTGGCGGTCGAGGAAGTCGTACACCTCGTTGTCGTCGACGCCGGGGAAGGCGCCGCGGGGGAGCGGCGAGAACATCTGCATGTGCACGCGCGCGCTCGGCCAGGCCTTGCCCGCCCAGCGCTCCGAGACGCCGGAGGCCACCCGGCGGCAGCACGACTCGTCGGGGCAGGTCGAGGTCGCGCGCTTCTGCGTCTCGCGGCCGCGGAACCACCGCGCGTCGTCGAAGGGCACGCCCACCGTGATCGAGAACTCGCCCTCGGCGGTGGTGCCGGTCTGCGTCGAGCACCAGTAGGTGCCGGCGGGGGTGTCGGTGTACTGGTAGTGCTCGGTGGTGCGGTTCTGCTCGGAGAAGGCGGCGCGCGCCGAGAACTTCCGGCACGCGATCTGGCCGTCCACGGCGCCGGTGACGTCCATCGGGAGCGGCAGGTCGTCGTTCTCGTAGACGCGTGAGATCGCCCCCGACCCGTCGACGCGCAGGAAGTGCAGCTTGATCCCCAGATGGTGCGTCGCGAGGTTGGTGAGGCGCATGCCGGCCGCCTCGTGCGTCACGCCGAACGCGTCGCGGAAGTCCTCGACGGCGAGGTTGCGGTCCTTCTTGGCCTGCTGCAGGAACGACACCGACGCGGTCTCGGGCATCAGGCAGCACGCGGCGTAGTAGTTGATCTCGAGCCGCTGCTGCAGGAAGTCGGCGTAGTCGGTGGGCCTCTTGTGGCCGAGCAGGCGGTGCGCCATCGCCTGCAGCGCCATCGACCGCAGGCCGTGGCCGCCGGGGATGGACGCGGGCGGCAGGTAGATGCGCCCGTGCTCGAGGTCGGTGACCGAGCGCGTCGAGTGGGGCAGGTCGTTCACGTAGATCAGCTCGAAGCCGAGCTTCTCGGCCATGATGCTGACGGTGCGGTGCGTGAGGGCGCCCGACACGTGGCCCGCCGCCTTGAGCTGCTTCTCGGCGAGCTTCTCGATGTCGGGGAGGTAGTTGTCGCGCTCGCGCATCATGAGGCGCAGCTCGGTGTTGGCGCGGCGTGCCTCCTCGGGCGTCGCGATGGCCTCGCGCTCACGCCGCTGCAGCTCGCGGTGCAGGCCCAGGATCGCCTCGATCGTGTCGTCGGACATGCCCTTGGTCACCTTGATCGGGGTGACGCCGAGCTGGCGGAAGACCGAGCCCGACTGCGCGCGCTCGAGCTCGATCTCGAGCGCCGCGCGGCGGTTCGGCGGCTCGGCGGAGAGGAGGTCGCCGACCTCGACGCCCGTCGTCGAGGCGATCGCCTGCAGCAGCGACAGCTTCGGCTCGCGCTTGCCGTTCTCGATGAGACTGAGCTGGCTTCCGGCGACCCCGACGAGCGCGCCCAGCTCATCGAGCGTGTACCCGTGGGCGAGACGCTGATGACGGATGCGGTGGCCCAGGGTCGACAGTTCGAGTGACGTCGGGGGCATTCCTTGATGCTAGCGAAAGAATTGCAACTCTTGACACCAGATTTCGTGGGAAGAGCTGCCTGTTACGCCCGAAAGTAGAGGAAGAGCACGAATCTGCATCGTCGAAACCATCTGACGGTCGAATCAACGAGGAGCGACACCATGGCCCTTGCCGACATCTTCCCCCGAACCGAAGGCTCCACCACCGCCCGTCCCGCCCTCGCCCGGACGTATGGCGAGCTGCCGACCGTTCAGGGCGAAGGCATGGTCGCTCTGCGCGCGTGGGTCGACGAGATCGCCGCGCTCACGCAGCCGGCGCGCATCCACTGGGTCGACGGCTCGCGTGCGGAGAACGACATGCTCCTTCGCGAGATGGTCGACGAGGGCAAGCTCATCAAGCTCAACCCCGAGTGGCGCCCGGGCTCGTACCTCGCCCGCTCCCACCCGAGCGACGTGGCGCGCACGGAGGCGCGCACGTTCATCGCGTCGGAGCGCGAGGAGGACGCCGGCCCGACCAACAACTGGGCCGCGCCCGACGAGATCCGCGCAACCATCACCCCGCTGTTCGAGGGCTCGATGAAGGGCCGCACGATGTACGTCGTGCCGTTCTCGATGGGCCCGGTCGGCGGCCCCCTGTCGCACGTCGGCGTGCAGGTCACCGACAGCGCCTACGCCGTCACGTCGATCGGCATCATGACGCGCGTCGGCACCGACGTGCTGCGCGAGATCGCGGGCGGCGCCCACTGGGTCAAGACCGTGCACTCGGTCGGCGCCCCGCTGCAGCCGGGCGAGCAGGACGTCGCGTGGCCGTGCAACGACGAGAAGTACATCGTCCACTTCCCCGACACCCTCGAGGTCTGGTCGTACGGCTCGGGCTACGGCGGCAACGCGATCCTGGCGAAGAAGTGCTTCGCGCTGCGCATCGCCTCGGTGATCGGCCGCGATGAGGGCTGGCTCGCCGAGCACATGCTCCTCATCCGCGTCATCGACCCGGCCGGTCGCGCCTACCACATCGCCGCGGCGTTCCCGTCGGCGTGCGGCAAGACGAACCTCGCCATGCTGCGCCCGACGATCCCCGGCTGGCGCGTCGAGACCCTCGGCGACGACATCGCGTGGCTGCGTCCGGGTGAGGACGGCCGCCTCTGGGCCATCAACCCCGAGGCCGGCTTCTTCGGCGTCGCGCCGGGCACCGGCCAGTCGACGAACGTCACCGCGGTCGAGACGCTGTGGGGCAACACGATCTTCACGAACGTGGCGCTGCGCCCCGACGGCGACGTGTGGTGGGAGGGCCTCACCGACGAGCCGCCGGCACAGCTCACCGACTGGGAGGGCAACCCGTGGACGCCGGCCTCCGGCCGCCCCGCCGCCCACCCGAACTCGCGGTTCACCGTCGCCGCGGCCCAGTGCCCGCAGATCGCCGACGACTGGGACGCCCCGCAGGGCGTGCCGCTCGACGCCATCCTGTTCGGCGGCCGCCGTGCCACCAACGTGCCGCTCGTCGTCGAGGCGACGGACTGGACGCACGGCGTGTTCATGGGCTCCAACATCTCGTCGGAGAAGACGGCGGCCCAGGAGGGCACCGTCGGCGAGCTGCGCCGCGACCCGTTCGCGATGCTCCCGTTCTGCGGCTACAACATGGCCGACTACTTCGGCCACTGGCTCAAGGTCGGACAGCAGCTGCGCTTCGACCGCGCACCGCGCGTGTTCCAGGTGAACTGGTTCCGCAAGGGCGCCGACGGACGCTTCCTGTGGCCGGGCTTCGGCGACAACTCGCGCGTCATCGACTGGATCATCCGCCGCATCGAGGGTGAGGTCGGCGCGGTCGAGAGCCCGATCGGCCGCCTGCCTCGCACCGAGGACCTCGACGTCGACGGCATCGACGTGCCGCAGGCCGATCTCGACGAGCTGTTCGCCGTCGACCCGCAGCTGTGGCTGCACGAGGCCGACCTCACCGAGGAGTTCTACCGCACCTTCGACGGCCGCGTCCCCGCTCCGCTGTGGGCCGAGCTCGCCGCGCTCCGGTACCGCCTGCAGCGCGCCTGATCCGGTTCCGACGCCTCGGCCCCGCCTGTGCGAGGGGTCGAGGCTTCGGTCTCGGTCGCGACCGGTGACGGTCGCACACAGACCGGCGCCCGGCCCTCTTCTTGGCAGAGGGGCCGGGCGCCTATTCTCTCCGCGTCAGACCAGGAGCTGGTGCTTCGCGAGGTCGCGGTAGAGCGGCGTGGTCTGCACGAGCTCGGAATGCGTGCCCTGGCCGACGACGCGGCCGTGCTCCATGACGACGATGTGGTCGCTGTCGACGACGGTCGACAGGCGGTGCGCGATCACGACGAGCGTGCGGCCGGCCGCGACGGCGTCGATCGCCTCGCGCATGCGCTGCTCGTTGAGCCCGTCGAGCGACGACGTCGACTCGTCGAGCAGCAGGATCGGGGGAGCAGCCAGCAGCGCCCGCGCGATCGCGAGGCGCTGACGCTCGCCGCCCGAGAGCATGACGCCCGACTCGCCCACCGGCGCGTCGACGCCCAGCGGGTTGCGGTCGAGCACCTCGCCGAGGTTCACGGCGCGGAGCACGGCCTCGCAGTCCGCATCGGAAGCCTCGGGCGAAGCCAGACGCAGGTTGTCCCCGATCGTCCCGGCGAGGGTCGGGGCGTCCTGTTCGACGTAGCCGAGCTGCGCCCGCAGCGCGTCGCGGTCTAGCGTGCGCACGTCCGTGCCGTCGAGGAGGATCGCTCCGTCGGTCGGGTCGTAGAAGCGCTCGATGAGCGCGAGGGTCGTGCTCTTGCCGGCCCCCGACGGCCCGACGAGGGCGACGCGCGCCCCGCGCGGCACCGAGAACGACACGCCCCGCAGCACCTCGGTGTCGGCGGAGACGGATGCTGCGGCATCCGCCAACCCCTCCAGTCCCGAGTCTCCCGCCCCGTCGCCCAGGATGATCGTCGAGGTGTCGACGTGTGCGCTCTCGAGCACCGCCAGCGCCTCGGACTCGGCCTTGCGCCGCGCCTGGACGACGTTCTCGGGGTAGCGGAACCGCACGTCGCGGAACTCGATCGCGGCCGCTTCGACAGGCTCAGCGACCGCCCCCTGAGCAGGTCGAAGCGCGCGTGCCGCGATGTCGTCGTCGTCCTGCGTCTCGGTCGGGAGGTCGAGCACCTCCTGGATGCGACCCAGGGCGCCGAGCGCCTGACTCACCGAGGTGATGGCGCCGAAGAACGAACCGAGCGGGGCGATGAGCATGAACAGGAACATGATGAAGGTCACGAGGCTCGCGATCGACAGCGCGCCCGTGGCGACGCGGAAGCCGCCGAGGCCGATGACGACGAGCAGCGACACCTGCAGCGCGACGTTGGCGATCGGCACGACCAGCGCCGACACCTTCGCGATGCGCACGCCGACGTGGTAGGCCTCGGTCGCCTGCGCAGTGACCGCGTCGACCTCGCGCGCCGTCGCGCCCGAAGCGCGGACGGTGCGGATCGAGCCGACCGCGCGCTCGACGCCCGACGCGAGGGCGCCGACCTTCTCCTGCTGCTCGGTCGAGGCGGTGCGGATGCGGCCGCTCAGCAGCACCACGCCGAGCACCGAGATGCCGATCACGAGCACGATGATGGCGAGCAGGACCGGGTCGATGATGGCCATCGCGATGAGCGCGCCGGCGAAGAGCAGCCCGTTGCCGATCGAGTCGGCGAGGCCCTGGGTGAGCGCGGCGTAGAGGAGCGTGGTGTCGCTGCCGACGCGCGAGACGAGGTCCCCGGTGCGGCGCGCGTCGAACTCGCTGATCGGCAGGTGGAGGATGCGCGAGATGAGCCGGCGCCGGCTGGAGTACACGACGGCGGTGCCGGTGCGCTGCAGCAGGTAGTGCTGCCAGCCCGAGATGAGCGACGCGAGCAGCACGAACCCCACGAGCGCCCAGATGAGCAGCCCGAGGTCGAGGTTCTCCTGCACGCGCGTGATGACCTGGCCCACCAGGAGCGGCTGGATGAGCGACGCGCCCGCGCTCAGGATGCTCAGCACCACGACGACGGCGAGCGTGCGCTTGTGTTCGAAGAGGTAGGGGAGCAGCTGCGAGAACGTCGCGCGCGGCCCCTCTTCGGCCTTCCCGCGCCGGGAGCGCCCGCGGCGGGCGCGGGGGGACTCCGCCGCAGCGGGGGCGGGAGGGGCTTCGTCGAGATCGGCGGAGGGCATGGGTGTACCTCGTTCGTGAAGGGGGCTTACCTTCGACCGTACTTCTTGTGGACGGCCTGTCGGCTCACGCCGAGGGCGCCCGCGATCGCCTGCCACGAGAAGCCGAGGTTGCGCGCCTTGCGCACCTGCACCTCCTCGGCGCGCGCGAGCTCGCGGCGCACCTCGGCGAGACGGTGCAGCTCCGCGATCGGCTCGCGACCGCCTGCCGCCCCGATCAGGGTGGTCAGTTCGTCGCCGCTCATCGGGCAGCCTCTCGTTTTCGGTCACGGATGCCGCGGCCCGCGGCATCCGTCGTCAACCGTAGTTGACACTCGTCAAGGTGTCAACGTGAGTTGACGACGACCGTACGCGGTGGGCCACTGGGCGGTGTCGGAGCGGGGCGTTAGGGTAGTCCGGTGCCCGCCCCCGTGATCACCGCTGAGAACCTCGTCAAGGCCTACAAGGTCAAAGGCAAGCCCGACTTCCTCGCCGTCGACGGCCTGTCGTTCGAGGTGGCGCCGGGCGAGTCGTTCGGGCTCCTGGGCCCGAACGGTGCGGGCAAGTCCACGACGATGAAGATGGTGGGCGCGGTGTCGACGCGCACCGGCGGAGATCTGTCGATCCTCGGGCTCGACCCCGACCGCTACGGCCCCGAGATCCGGTCACGCCTGGGCGTCGTGCCCCAGCAGGACAACCTCGACGGCGAGCTCAACGCCCGCGAGAACCTCTACATCTACGGCCGCTACTTCGGCCTGCCCGGCAAGGTGTGCCACCAGAAGGCCGACGAACTGCTCGCGTTCGCGCAGCTCGAAGACAAGGCCAAGAGCAAGGTGGAGCAGCTCTCCGGCGGCATGAAGCGGCGGCTCACGATCGCGCGCGGCCTCATCAACGACCCGCGCATCCTCCTGCTCGACGAGCCGACGACGGGCCTCGACCCCCAAGCCCGCCATGTGCTGTGGGACCGACTGTTCCGCCTCAAGGAGCGCGGCACCACCCTCGTGCTGACCACGCACTACATGGACGAGGCCGAGCAGCTGTGCGACCGGCTGATCGTCGTCGACAAGGGCCGCATCATGGCCGAGGGCACGCCGGCGTCGCTCATCCGCGAGCACTCCAGCCGCGAGGTGCTCGAGGTGCGCTTCGGCTCCGACCGCAACGAGCAGGTCGCGCCGCAGCTCGAGGGCATCGGCGACCGTGTCGAGGTGCTGCCCGACCGCATCCTCGTCTACGCGAACGACGGCGAGGCGGCGCTCGAGACGGTGACGCACCGAGGGCTCACCCCGATCACGTCGCTCGTGCGCCGCTCGAGCCTCGAAGACGTCTTCCTCCGGCTCACCGGAAGGTCGCTGATCGAATGAGCCTTCCCTCCGAAGACGCCACGACCCGTGTGCAGCCCTCGCTCGACGAGCTGCGCGAAGAGGCGATGCAGTGGGGCCGCAAGCCCCGCGCGTTCGGCACCTGGTACGTCACCGAGCACATGGTGCGCGCGATGCGCGCGTACGGCTGGACCATCATCGTCGGTGCGCTCGGCCAGCCGATCCTCTACCTGCTGGGGCTCGCCGTCGGCCTCGCCGCGCTCATCGACGCCCCGATCACGCAGAACGGCGTCGAGGTCTCGTACCTCGTGTTCGTCGCGCCGGCCCTGCTGATGACCGCCGCGATCTCCGTCGCGTCGGAGGAGTTCTCGTATCCGGTCATGGCCGGCTTCAAGTGGCGCCGGTACTTCTTCGGCTTCAGTGCGACCGGGCTCTCGCCGGGGCAGATCGCCGGCGGCGTCATCTCCGGCGCCTCCGCCCGCATCATCGTCGTGGTGGTCGCGTACTACCTGTTCCTGTGGCTGTTCCAGGCGGTGTCGAACCCCGAGACCGGGTGGCTCACGATCCCGATCGGCCTGCTCGCGGGCCTTGCGTTCGGCATCCCGTACATGGCGTACGCCGCGTCGATCACCGACGACAAGGGCCAGGTCGCGCTCGTGCAGCGTTTCATCTTCATGCCGATGTTCCTGTTCTCGGGCACCTTCTACCCGCTGGCCACGCTGCCGCTCTGGCTGCAGTGGATCGGGTGGGTGTCGCCGCTGTGGCACGCGACCGAGCTCGGCCGGGTCGCCACCTACGGCCTGCCCATGGACCCGTTCGTGATCGTCGTGCACGTCGGCTACCTGCTCCTGCTGTCGATCGGCGGCTACGTGATCGGCCGCCGCATCTTCCAGAGGAGGCTCGGCGCATGACCGTCGCGACCGGGACCGAGACGGGCGCGATCCGCGCCGGCGGCGTGCGCGCGCTGTGGGCGGGCAACCCGCAGTCGGTCGTGCAGCGCGGCCTCATCGCCGCGCGCTCGTCCAGCTGGGCCGTCGTGCTCTCGGGCTTCTTCGAGCCCGTCTTCTACCTCGCATCGATGGGCATCGGCCTCGGCTCGCTCATCGGCGACGTGCAGACCTCCAGCGGCGTGGAGGTGCCCTACGCGGCCTTCATCGCGCCCGCTCTGCTCGCCGTCTCGGCGATGAACGGCGCGATCTACGACTCGACGTGGAACGTCTTCTTCAAGCTCAACTACGGCAAGCTCTACGAGGGCATGCTGGCGACCTCGCTCGGGCCGCTCGATGTCGCGCTGGGCGAGATCCTCTACGCGCTGCTGCGCGGCCTGCTGTACGCGACCGGCTTCATGATCATCATGCAGATCCTCGGCCTCAACCTGGCGTGGACCGCGATCCTGGCGCTGCCGGCGGTGCTGCTCATCGCCTTCGGGTTCGCGAGCCTCGGCATGGCCGTCACGAGTTACATGAAGACGTTCCAGCAGATGGACTGGATCAACTTCGTGCTGCTGCCGATGTTCCTGTTCTCGGCGACGCTGTACCCGATCACGATCTACCCCGAGTGGATCCAGCACATCATCATGGCGTTCCCGCTGTGGCATGGCGTCGAGCTCGTCCGCGGTCTCACCACGGGCATCCTCACCCCTGAGATGTGGTGGCACGTCCTCTACTACGTCGTCATGATCGCCATCGGTCTGGTGTTCACGACGAAGCGCCTCCGCGCGCTGTTCCTCGACTGATCCCGTGCTGGTCGTCGAACTCGTCTTCTGCGCGATCGGCATCGCGTCGGCCGTCGTCGTCTCGATCGGCTTCGGCACCATGCCGTGGGACGACAGTCTCGGCGAGATCGTCGGCACCTTCGGGATCCTCATGGTGCTCGTCGCGGTCTACATCCGCATCTGGTGGGCGAGGGCCGGCGACGGGCGCGACTCCCGCACGAGGCTGATGTGGTACCTGCCCGCGGCGATGACGGCGATCATCACGCCGGGACTGCTCTCCGCCGGTACCGGCGCCGACTGGCCGCCCTTCGTCGACGTGATCTGGATCCTCGTCTTCGCGTACCTGGCGGCGCTCCTGGGATTCCTCGCGCTGTTCCTGTTCCTCCTGCCGCTCGAGGCGCTCGGGCGCGGCATCCTCCGCCTGCTGACCGGCAAGTCCGGTGGCGGATGGCTGCTCTTCTGGGGCACCGCCGGCGCGCTGCTCACGACCTTCGTCTTCGTCGGCGCGTTCGCTCTGGACGACCTGCCACCCGGACGCGCGGGCGCGCTTCCGGTGCTGTTCGCGCTGCTCGGGATCCCGTTCGGCTACACCGTCGAGTCCGAAGCGCTGCTCTGGGTCGCCCGCGCGCTCGCGCTCGTGCTGATCGCGATGCTGCTCGCGTCAGCGCACTTCGGAGGCAAGCAGCGGGAGCGCGAGCAGGCGGAGCGCGCCGCCGATCGCGAGACCCTGCGGCAGCGTCGGCAAGCCCGGCGCGAGGCGCAGCTCACGCGCGACCGCTCGCTCCGCGACGGCGCCGACCCTTCCTGACGCGGAGGCCCATCGCACTCGCCGCGGCGGCGGCGGTGGCGTCCTGCGCGCTCGCTATTGAACGTGTTCAGAAATGGGACTAGTTTCTGAACATGTCCAGTTCTGTCGGCACCGCAACCAAGAGCGAGCGCACGAGGGCGCTCATCCGCGACATCGCCCTGCGCTCGTTCCGGGAACGTGGCTACGACCAGACCACGATCCGGCTCATCGCGTCCGAGGCCGGCGTGTCGGTGGGCACGACCAACTACCACTTCGCGTCGAAGAACGACCTCGTGCAGGAGCTCTATCTCGACGTGCAGCAGCAGCACCGCGCGGCGGCGCTCCCGCTCCTCGAGGCGAGCGACGATCTCGTGGAGCGGCTCGGCATCGTCTTCCGCACGGGGCTCGCGCAGCTCGAGCCCTACCACCGCTTCGCCCCGGAGTTCCTCTCGGCGGCGGTCTCGCCGCGGTCGTCGATCAACCCGCTGTCGAGCGACTCCTCGGAATCGCGCGAGATCGTGGTGGGGCTCTTCCGCGAGGCGATCGCCGGTGCCGCAGACAAGCTCCCCGCGGAGTTCGACGAGGATCTGCCGTCGGCGCTGATGCTCGGTCACCTGCTGCTCGCCCTGTTCTGGGTCTACGACACGTCCGACGGCCGGGAGCGCACGAGGAGGCTCCTCGATCGGGGTCTCCGGCTCCTCAAGTTGTCGCTTCCTCTGGTCCGGCTGCGTGTGCTCCGCAAGCCGCTGCGCGAACTGCTCGACCTCATCGCCGAGGTGCAGGCGTGAGCCACGGCGAAGCCGCGGCGAGTGCATCCGAGGAGTCCCCGGCCGCGGCGGACGTGGGGCTCTGGAGCGAGCGGTGGTTCCGCGTTCTCACGGCGGTGAATGTGCTCATCGTCGTCGCGTCGGCGTGCGTCTGGGCTGCCTCGCTGGGCGATGGGCTGCCCACGGCGGCATCGTGGGTGATGTTCGTGCTGCCCGTCGTTCCCGCCACCGTCGCCATGCCGGCCGTTTCGGCGGTCATTGTGGGGTCGGTTGCGGCGTTGTCCTCACTCAACATGTTCGGCGAAAGGCAGAAGGGGCGGCGCTTCCTCCGCGCGATGACGGTGTGGGGCACCATCGCTCTCGGCGCACCGGTCGCGTTCACGGCGGTGTGGCTCTTCGTCGCGGCGATCGGATCGTTGGGGTGACCCGGCGCGCGATCTACGTCAGCATCCGCATCGCCGCGCCGATGGAGCGGGTGTGGCAGCTCACCCAGGACCCGGCGCTGCACGCGCGCTGGGACGTGCGTTTCAGCGGCATCACTCCGACCGCGCCCCTGGTCGGCGGCGGCACGCGCTTCGTCTACGAACGGCAGCTGCCGGGCCGCACCATCACAGGCACCGGAACGACGATCGGCGAACGCGAGCGTCCCGATGGAACGCGCACGTCCGCACTCCGTTTCGACAGCGACAGCCGGCTCTCGCCGCTCGGCTCCGGTCAGGGCTACTGGCGGTACCGCCCGGACGGTGATGGCGTCGTCTTCACGACCGGGTACGACTACAGCCCGCAGTGGGGTCGCGCGCTGGATCTGATCGTTCGGCCGCTGATCGGCTGGGCGACCGCCTGGAGCTTCGATCGGCTGCGGATCTGGGCCGAGACCGGCACTCCGCCCGAGCGGTGGCCGCTGCGATCCGTGCTGCGGCTCCGGCGCGCAGAGCGTCCTCGCGCCGCCCGGTGCGAGCGCCGTCCTCGCGGCCGTCGGGTGATGGAGGACGCCCCGGCGACGCTCCACGAGCTGGTGCACCCGTGAGCGCCCAGACCGCGGTCGCGACGTCGATCTTCGCACGCGCGATGGGGGACGACTTCGCCCGCCTCCACCCCATGCTGCAGCGTCGCTTCGGAGTCGGGCTCGCGGCGGGCTACGCGTGCGTCGGCCGCGGCACCATGAGCACGATTCGCCGGGGCCCCTGGTGGACGATCCCCTTCCTGCAGATCGGGCGCTTCCGCAACATCCTCATTCCCGAGACGGGGCAGGGCATCGCGTTCACGATCGAGAACCATCCGTACCGGGACCCGTTCGGACGCGAGACGGTCACCTTCGTGCGTCATTTCCGGATGCCGCGTGCCGTGCGCCGCTTCGACGCCACGATGGTCCTCGGCGATGACGGCCGGATCCTCGACTACCTCGGCACCCATCAGCACCTCGCAGTCGACCTCCGGCTGACAGCGGAGCCCGACGGAAGCCTCCTGCTGCGGTCCGACCGGCAGCGGTTCTACGAGGGCCCGTTGGGCTTCCGGTTCCCGATGCTCTTCAGCGGTCGGGCCGAGCTGCGTGAGAGCTACGACGATGTCGCACAGGTCTTCCGCATCCGTCTCGAGGTGCGCAACCGCGTCTTCGGCTTCCTGTTCGGGTACGAGGGTGAGTTCCGCTGCGACTTCCCCGAGGCGGCCGACGCACCCTCGCACACGAAGCCCGTCCGGCACGAGCGACGCACGTGAACGGAGACGACGGATGCCTCGACCCGGCCGGGTCGAGGCATCCATGGTTCTGAGAAGCCGGGACTAGAGCGAGCCGGTGGCTCCCACACCCAGGTCGGCGTCGTAGTCGACGTCCTTGGTCTCGGGGGAGAGGAGGAGCGCGATGAAGGTCAGCACGCCCATCGCCGAGAGGTACAGGCCGACGAGCCACGGGCTGCCGTCGGCCCAGGCCCACAGCGCGACCGCGACGATCGGCGCCAGGGCGGCACCGAGGATCGACGACACGTTGTACGAGATCGCCGAGCCCGAGTAGCGGACGTTCGTCGGGAAGAGCTCGGGCAGGACGGCGCCCATCGGACCGAACGTCGAGCCCATCAGCATGAAGCCGAAGATCAGGAACGCCTGCGTCAGGGCGCCGGTGAACTTCGGGTCGAGCTGCGGCGACAGGAACAGGTTGAACGTGAGGCCGAACACGATGATCAGGCCCGTCACCCACAGCAGCAGACGGCGGCGGCCGATCGTGTCGGCGATCGGACCCGACAGCAGCGTGAAGATGCCGAAGAACACGACGCCGATGATCTGCATCAGCACGAAGTCGGTGTAGCCGAAGCCGAGGCCCGGGTAGAACTGCGCGGCGAAGGCCGCCGGGTCGAACGCGGTGCCTGCGGCTTCCGCCGCCTTCTGCGCGGCCGCGGACGCGACCTCGAGGTCGGCCGCCTTCGTGCCGTACGAGAGCGTGAAGTTCGTCATCAGGTAGAACAGCACGTAGGTCGCCAGCATGATGAACGTGCCGAGGATCAGGTGCCACCAGTGGTGACGCAGGACCGTGCCGAGCGGGAACTTGCGGATCGCGCCCTTCTCCTCAGCCTTGACGAACGTGTCGGACTCGACGAGGCGCAGGCGCACCCACAGGCCGATGATCACCATGACGGCCGAGAACAGGAACGGTACGCGCCAGCCCCACGCGAGGAAGTCGGCCGAGCGCTGACCCGCGCCGTCGGGGTGAGGGAGCAGGAAGTTGATCGCGAGGAACACCGAGTTCGCGATGATGAAGCCGAGCGGTGCACCGAGCTGCGGGAACGTGCCGTACCAGGCGCGCTTGCCCTTCGGGGCGTTCTCGGTCGCGACGAGCGCGGCGCCCGACCACTCGCCGCCGAGCGCGAAGCCCTGGAACAGGCGCAGGATCAGCAGCAGGATCGCAGCCCACACGCCGATCTCGTTGAACGTCGGCAGGCACCCGATGAGGAACGTCGCGATACCCATGGTGAGCAGCGACGCGACGAGAGTCGCCTTGCGGCCGAACCGGTCGCCGAAGTGCCCGAACACGATCGCGCCGAGGGGGCGGGCGATCATGGCGGCGCCGAAGACGCTGAACGACAGCAGCAGCGACGTGGTGTCGTTGCCGGTCGGGAAGAAGAGGATCGGGAAGACGAGGACGGCGGCGGTCGCGTAGACGTAGAAGTCGTAGAACTCGATCGTGGTGCCGACGAGGCTCGCGAGGATGACGCGGGAGCGGGGGTTTGCGGGTGCCGCGGAGGTCGCGGCGGTCGTGCTGGGGGAGGACATATTCACCTGGGGCATGCGCGGAGCGAGGCATCCGGATGGGATGAGGCGGTGGGCGGACGCCGGGCGCAGGGTGACGCGTCAGGCGGCACTGCACTGGATCACCGTGGGTGCGGGCGTTGTCGCCCGGCACAAAAGACCAGCCTACTCCCGGGATTCCGCGGCGGCCGCAGAGACGGAAAACGGATGCTGCAGCCCAGGGCCGCAGCATCCGTTTCGTGAATCAGGAGGTCAGCGCCAGAGCACCGCGATCGCGGCGTTGGCGAAGGTGAGCACACCGATCGACCAGAAGATGGCGCCCGGCACGGAGCCGGTCTTGCGCTGCCGGCCGGCGCCGATGCCCAGGAGCGCGCCGATGACGACGAGGATGACCAGCTTCACGCCGATCTTGACGTAGTTGAGGTCGTAGTCGATGCCCCACGGGGCGGCGAGGATGAGGCCGGCGAGACCGGCGATCGCGAGGCCCCAGTTCATGAGGCGCGTGATCTGGTGCTTTCCGTTCACCGCTTCGACGACCCAGGCGCCGAAGAGGATGGCGAAGCCCACGAGGTGGACGAGCACGACGACGTGGCGGAGGATTTCCATGCCATCAGTCTAGCTGAAGGTTGGTCCGCCGCCAGGTGTCCCCGCCCCAAATCTCCCCGCCGGAATCGGAAATCCCGCGAGGATCGGCCTGTCACCCGGGCGGTTTCAAGGGATGAGCGCAACACCCTGAGTTGAGGGGGTGTGATGTTCAGTTCCTTGAGGTCTGTGAAGCGGGTGTTCTGGCGCGGTGTGG
>NZ_JBHVSC010000003.1:507919-930770 GCF_042885375.1 Microbacterium sp. NPDC058062 | reverse complement strand
CTCTCGAAGAAAGAGATCATCCGCTGCCTCAAACGGCTCGTCGCACGCGAGATCTACACCGCCCTCACCACTTGACATCCATAGGAGCATCCTGTTGGAGGGATGGAGGGACGGATGCTGCGGCGCGAGGCCGCGGCGCACGCACAACGAAGACGCCCCGCCGCGAAAGCGACGGGGCGTCTGGGAGGCGTGCGGCTGGGGGTCAGCGGCCGCCGCGGCGGTTGGTGCCGTTGGGGCGGACGACCGAGCCGACCATCAGCTTGCCGGTGCCGCCCGACGAGGCGCGGCGGCCCGGGGTGCGGGGGTTGCCGGCGGGCTGAGCCGAGCGCGAGTGACCCGCGCTCTGGTCGTGACGCTGGTGCGAGGCCTTGTCGTGTGCGGTGGCGGCGTCGCGGCGCTGACCGCCAGCGGCCTGCTGACGGCCGTTGCCCTGAGCCGAGCCGGCCTGCGCCGAACCGCCCTGGCCCGAACCGCGACGGCGACGGCCGCCGCCGGAGCGGCCCGCGGTGGCGGCAGCATCCGTCTCGCGTGCGTCACGCGCAGCGCGCTTTCGCTGGGCGTTCGCGCCCTGGCTGGTGCCGCGCGGCGTCTCGGCCACGGGGACCGGCTTGACGTACGGGGCGACCTCGCCGACGAGCTCGACGACCTCGGGCGAGGTCGCCGTGACGGCGACGGGCTCGACGGAGATCGCGGCCTTGCGCAGCAGCTGCGACACGTCGCGACGCTGCTCGGGGAGCACGAGGGTGACGACCGCGCCCTCGGCGCCGGCGCGGGCCGTGCGGCCGGAGCGGTGCAGGTACGCCTTGTGCTCCATCGGCGGGTCGACGTGGATGACGAGCTCGACGTCGTCGACGTGCACGCCGCGGGCCGCGACATCCGTCGCCACGAGCACCTTGACGGCGCCGGAGGAGAACGCCGCGAGGTTGCGGTCGCGCGCGGCCTGCGACAGGTTGCCGTGCAGGTCGACGGCCGGGATGCCCTGGCCGGTGAGCTGCTTCGCGAGCTTCTTCGCCTGGTGCTTGGTGCGCATGAACAGGATGCGGCGACCCATGCCCGAGGCGAGGGCCTTGACGACGTCCTTCTTGGCGTCGGCGTCGGCCAGCGTGAAGACGTGGTGCGTCATCGCGGCGACGGGCGAGTGCGCCTCGTCGACGGAGTGCAGCACCTCGTTCTGCAGGAAGCGGTTGACGAGCTTGTCGACCCCGTTGTCGAGGGTCGCGCTGAACAGCAGGCGCTGGCCGCCGGACGGCGTCGCGTTGAGGATGCGCGTGACTCCCGGCAGGAAGCCGAGGTCGGCCATGTGGTCGGCCTCGTCGATGACGGTGACCTCGACGGCGTCGAGGTGCACGAAGCCCTGCTTCATGAGGTCCTCGAGGCGGCCGGGGCACGCCACGACGATGTCGACACCGGCGTTGAGCGCGTTCACCTGACGGTTCTGGTTCACGCCGCCGAAGATCGTGGTGGTCGTGAGGCCGTAGGCCTTGGCGAGCGGCGCGAGGGTCGCATCGATCTGCGTCGCGAGCTCACGGGTCGGCGCGAGCACGAGGCCCAGCGGGCGGCCCTTGCGGCGGGTGCCGCCGGCGAGCTTGCCGCCCAGGCGCGCGGCCATCGGGATCGAGAAGGCGAGGGTCTTGCCCGAGCCGGTCTTGCCGCGGCCGAGCACGTCGCGGCCGGCGAGCGTGTCGGGAAGCGTGTCGACCTGGATCGGGAACGCGGTGGTCTTGCCGTTCGCGGCGAGCGCGTCGACGAGGGGCTGCGGCACGCCGAGCGCGCCGAACGAGGTTTCGGTCATGAGGGATGTTCTCTGGGCACGCGAGTGCCCTGTCGGTGGCCGGGGCGTATCTCGCCCGCGGGTCGCCGTACGAAAGATGTCAGCGCGGTTCTTCGGATCGGGGTCCGGATGCCGGCGCGAGGGAAGCGTTCTACGACGCGAGAAGCGCAAGAATGCGCTGCAAGGGTTTCCACCTTACCAGTGGGTGGCTGGGCGTTCCCCGGCGCGGTCAGAGGTCGGCGGTGTCCTTGCGCTTCTTCGACCGCTTGCGGCTGCGTTCCCGGCGGAGTTCCGGCTCGGCGTGCGGGACGGCCTCGGGATCGGGGTCGTCTTCAGCGTCGTCGGCTTCGAGGCCGGCCTCGGGCTCGGAGGACAACTCCGGCGAGTTCTGCTCATCGGACTCATCTGCCGCAGGCCCCGACTCGGCAGGCTCGGACTCGTCCGGCTCCCCCTCAGCGTCTCCCGACTCAGACACCCCGGGCGCCGCCGCGGCCTCGTGAGTGTCAGAGTCGTCCGCCGGCGCCTCCGGCTCGTCAGCCGGCGCCTCGACGCCCTCCGCGGGCGCTTCCGACTGCTCCGCCGACTCCTCGGCATCCTCCGCGGACGCGTCCGTCTCCGCCTGCTCCGAGGGCGCATCCGCCTCCTCCGCCGACGCCTCCGCACCCTCCGCGGATGCCTCCGCGTGCTCCGGCACCCGGTCCGCGAAGCGGTCCGTCGCGGCGCGCAGGGCGGACGCGATGCCCGGCTCGGACGCGGCGTGCGCAGCATCCGGGATCATCACGAAGTCGGCCTCGGGCCACGCGCGGTGCAGGTCCCACGCGGTCATGGCGGGGGTGCAGACGTCGTAGCGGCCCTGCACGATGACGGCGGGGATGTCGCGGATGCGGCCGACGTTCGCGATCAGCTGCTCGGGCTCGAACCAGCCGCCGTGAAGGAAGTAGTGGTTCTCGATGCGCGCGAACGCCACCGCCGCGCGGGGTTCCGTCATCGCCTCGATGAGCTCGGCGTCAGGGAGCAGCGTGAGGTTCGCGGCCTCCCAGCGCGACCACGCGACCGCGGCCGGAACGTGCACGGCGGGGTCGGGATCCGAGAGGCGGCGGTGGTAGGCCTGCATGAGCTGCGAGCGTTCGAGGATCGGGATGGGGGCGATGAAGTCCTCCCACAGATCCGGGACGATGGATGCTGCGCCCCCCTCGTAGAACCACTCCAGCTCGTGGCGGCGGAGGGTGAAGATGCCGCGCAGCACGATCTCGGTGACGGCCTGCGGGTGGGCTTCGGCGTAGGCGAGTGCGAGCGCGCTCCCCCAGGAGCCGCCGAACACCTGCCACCTCTCGATGCCGAGGTTCTTGCGCAGCAGCTCGATGTCGGCGACGAGGTGCCACGTGGTGTTGTGGCGGAGATCGGCGTCCGGCTCGCTCGCGTGCGGGGTGGAACGGCCGCAGCCCCGCTGGTCGAGCAGGATGATGCGGTACCGCTGGGGGTCGAAGAAGCGACGGTGCCAGGGCGACGTGCCGGCGCCCGGACCGCCGTGGAGGAACACCACCGGCTTGCCCTCGGGGTTTCCGCTCTGCTCGTACGCGATGCGGTTGCCCTCGCCGGCGATGAGCGTGCCGGTGTCGTAGGGCTCGATGGGCGGATAGAGGATGTCGTCGAGGTGTTCGTTCATAGGCTTCCCCCCGGGACGGCGAAGGTGTCGCACGCGGAGGGACCGTTCCGGTAGCCGGTCTCGAACCAGCCCTGTCGCTGCTCGCTCGAACCGTGGGTCCAGGATTCGGGGTTCACGGCGCCCCCGGACTCCTGCTGGATGTGATCGTCGCCCACCGCGCCGGCCGCGTTGATCGCGTCGGCGATCTGCTGCTGCGTGGGCTCCTTGAGATACGGTACGCCGTTCTCGTCGCGCTGCTCGGTCATGTCGCCGACCCACGCGCCCGCGAAGCAGTCCGCCTGCAGCTCGGTCCTCACGCCGTTGCTGTCGGGCCCGGTGCCGTTGTTCGGGTGCTCGTTCATGATGCCGGTGATGCTCTGCACATGGTGCCCGTACTCGTGGGCGAGCACGTACAGCTGCGCGAGGTCACCCGCGGAGGCATCGAACTGCTGGCGCAGCAGCCCGAAGAACGTCGGGTCGATGTAGACCTTCTCCTCGGGCGGGCAGTAGAACGGGCCGGTCTGGTTGGACGCCGTGCCGCACGCGGTGCCGGTCTGCTGGTCGACGATGATCAGCTGCGGCGCACGGTAGCCCTGTACCTGCGACCCCCAGTACTGGTCGAGCACGACACTGCCGGCGGCGAGGCGGCACTCGTCGTTGGCGTTCGCGTCGGCGCCCGTCTCGCACTGCTGGATCTCGGACTCCTGACCGGATCCGACCTGCGGCTGCGAGGGGATGATGCTCGACAGGTCCTGTCCGGTGAACAGCTGGAACAGGATCACCGCGATCGCACCGAGGCCGGCGATGCCGCCGCCCGCCACCGCGATGCCCCCGCCTCGACGCCTCGCCGTGTTCCCCCCGACGTTGGCGTTCTCATTGAACGTCATGCCGTCACGGTACCCCGACAGTCCGATCCTCAGCAGGAACCATTCCCGAATCGCCAGGAATGAGTACAATGCCGCCGGTCTAGGCTCGGGAGCATGGCGAGCGAACCCACGACCGTGACCATCACCGGCGGCGGAGGCCAGATCGGCTACGCCCTGATGTTCCGCATCGCAGCGGGCGACATGCTCGGCCCGGATCGTCCGGTTCGGCTGCGCCTGCTCGAGATCCCCCAGGGCATGCGCGCGGCCGAGGGCGCGGCGCTCGAGCTGCAGGACTGCGCGTTCCCGCTGCTGGCCGACGTCGACGTCACCGACGACCCGCTGACGGCCTTCAACGGCACCCGGATCGCGATGCTCGTGGGCGCGCGGCCTCGCACTGCCGGCATGGAGCGCGGCGACCTGCTCGCCGCGAACGCCGGCATCTTCGGGCCCCAGGGCGACGCGATCGGCGCGGTGGCCGACGACAGCGTGCGCGTCGTCGTGGTGGGCAACCCCGCGAACACGAATGCGCTCATCGCCGCAGCATCCGCTTCGCCCGACATCCCGACCGACCGCTTCACCGCCCTCACGCGCCTCGACCACAACCGCGCCGTCGGCCAGCTCGCCGAGGTGCTCGGCGTCGCTCCCGGCGACATCGCCGACGTCGTGATCTGGGGAAACCACTCGGCGACGCAGTTCCCCGACGTGTCGCACGCGATCCTGCCCGACGGGATGCCGGTGCTGGAGGCCCTGGCCGAGCGCCTCGGCGGCGAGGTCGCAGCGACGGCGTGGCTCGACGACGTCTTCATCCCGCGCGTCGCGAAGCGCGGCGCCGAGATCATCGAGGTGCGCGGCTCGTCGTCCGTCGCGTCCGCGGCGAACGCCGCCATCGATCACGTGCGCGATGAGCAGCTGGGCACCCGCCGCGGCCTGACCTCGGCGGCGGTCGTCTCACGCGGCGAGTACGGGGTGCCCGAGGGACTGGTGTGCTCGTTCCCGGTCACCTCGCGCGGCCACGACCACGGTTATCGCGTCGTCGAGGGACTCGACCTCGACGATCGCGCACGGGCACGGATCGCGGCATCCGTCGACGAACTCGTCGCGGAGCGCGACGCGGTCCGGGCGCTCGGCGTGCTCTGACGCGCTCGACGGTTCGCTGGGGCCGGGACGGGCCCGGCAATAGGCTCTGAGTCGTGGAAGCCCTGATCGTCGTCATCATCGCGATCGTGGTGATCGCCCTCGCCACGGCGGTCGCGCCCAAGCTCGGGATCGCGGGGCCCCTGATCCTCGTGCTCGTCGGCGGCGCGGTGAGCCTGCTGCCGTTCCTCGAGATCCCCGAGATCAACCCCGAGTTCATCCTCGTCGGCGTGCTGCCTCCGCTGCTGTACTCGGCGGCCGTCTCGCTCCCCGCGATCGAGTTCCGCCGTGACTTCGGACCGATCGCCGGGCTGTCGTTCCTGCTCGTCATCCTGAGCTCTGTCCTGCTCGGGCTCTTCTTCATGGCCGTGATCCCCGGCATCCATCCGGCCGTGGCTGTCGCGCTCGGGGCGATCCTCAGCCCCACGGATGCTGTGGCCACCTCCATCGTCAAACGCCTGGGTGTGTCGCGCCGCGTGGTGACGATGCTCGAGGGCGAGAGCCTGCTCAACGACGCGACCGCGCTGGTGCTGCTGCGGACCATGATCGCCTCGGTCGGACTCGCGACCGGCGTCAGCGGCGACACCCGCATCGGGTTCGGGTTCATCCCGGCGTTCGCGTGGGGCGTCGTCGTCGCGGTCGTGGTCGGCGCGATCGTCGGGTGGCTCAACCTGCGGCTGCGGTCGCTCATCAAGAACTCCGCCGCGAACACCGCGATCGGCTTCGTGGTGCCCTTCATCGCGTACATCCCCACCGAGGAGCTCGGCGGATCGGGCCTCGTCGCCGCAGTGGTCGCGGGCATCGTGACCGGTCAGGGTGCGGCCCGGTGGTTCACGCCCGAGCAGCGACGGTCGGACGAGCACAACTGGCACACGATCGAACTCGTGCTCGAGGGCGCGGTCTTCCTCATCATGGGGCTCGAGCTCAGCGACATCGTCGAGCAGAACGTCGAGCAGCACAACGGCCTCGGCACCGGCCTCGGGATCGCGCTCGGCGCGCTGGCGATCATCATCGCGGCGCGCGCCGGGTACGTCTCGCTGCTGGTGTGGCTGCAGAGCCGACGCGCCCGCGGGCGGCAGCGCACGCGTCTCGAGGCCATGAACAGCCGGCTCGATCAGATCGCCGACGGCACGGCCGTGCCGGACCCGCGATATCGCGGCCGTCGTGGCGAGGTCTCGTTCGACGACCCGCGGGCGCAGCGGCGCCTCTCGTCGATGCGGTCGCGCGTCTCACGGGCGCTCAGCGACCTCGATTACTACCAGGCGTCGCCGCTCGGGTGGAAGCACGGCGCGATCATCGTGTGGGCCGGCATGCGCGGCGTCGTGACGCTCGCGGCGGCTCAGACGATCTCGAGCGACGTCACCGACGACCGCGCGCTGCTGGTGTTCATCGCGTTCGCGGTCGCCGTGGGCAGCCTCATGCTGCAGGGCTTCACGCTGCCGTGGCTCGTCAGGGCATTGCGGCTCGAACGGCCGGGCGACGACAGCCTCGACAAGGCCGAGCAGTCGGCACTCGACGACGAGCTGCGCGATGCCGCGATCGGCGCGCTGTCGAGCCCCGCGCTGCGCCGCCGCGACGGATCCGCGTTCGACGACGAGCTCGTCGAACGCATCGGCAGCCGCATCGTCGACCCGCCCGACGACGCCGACGGGCTCCCGACCCGCGACCTGCTGGAGCTGCGGCTCGCGATGATCGAGGCGATGCGCGGGCGCCTGAACGAGCTGTCGTCGGGCGGCGAGTACAGCACGCCCGCCCTGCGCCACGCCCTCGCCGAGCTCGACGCCGACCAGCTCAGCCTCGAGCTGCGCCTCGACGACGAAGAGGACTGAGCGCGGTCCTGCTGCGACCGCTGCAGTTTCCGGCACCTGCTGCGTCGCGCGACGCAGCAGGTGCCGGAAAGTGCAGCACTTGTCACGAGGGCACCGCGTCGCCGCATGACGGCGGTGTGGGGGACAATGGTCGGGAGCGAGGGGGCCTCACATGAGCGAGACGACGAAGACGCCGGATGCCGCGCACACGCACGCGGCGCCGACTCCGGGGTCGGTCGCGTCCGATACCGCGCCGCTGCATCTGCCGCACCAGGCAGCCGAGTGCCCCAAGTGCTTCACCGAGCTGCAGCAGAACCGCAACTGGTGGCTCGCCCAGCCCGCCGGCTCACGTCTCGTCGGACTCGTGATCGCACGCGACGACATGCCGTCCGTGGTCGAGCAGCGGGGCGACCTCACGCGCTTCGGCGTGCCGATCGAGGGCTTCCGCCACCCGGCTCCCGAGACCCTCGAGTCCTGGGAGGACCGGCTCGTCCGCCTGTTCGGCACGCTCGTCCGGGGCGATGTGCTCGTGGTCGCGAACGTGCACGCGCTCGGCCGCGACATCGACGAGGAGACCCGCACCGTCAACGAGCTGCACCGCCGCGGTGTGGTGGTGAAGGTCGTCAGCCACGGCGGACGCCACCTGTACGACGCCGGGCGCTGACGCGCCTCGTCCGGATCAGCCGACGAGAGGCGCGACTCAGGTCTCGTCCGCTTCACTCTCGCCGCGCAGCGAGCTCTCCTGCTCGACATCCAGGAGAGGGAGGTCGTCACGCGTGACGAGGCGTGCCGCGATCGCGTGCTCGACGAGTCGCACGCGGCGGTTGGTGGCGTACGAGCGCACCCCGCCGCGCATGCCCGGCACGCCGACGCGGTCGAGCTTGTCGCACACGTTGTCGAGCTTGCGGTTGAAGCGCGTGAGCGTCCAGCCGAGCCGCTCGGCGGCCTGGGCCGACGTCGGCAGCTCGCTCATTCCGGTGCCGTCGCGCCGCAGCACGGGCTCGGCGAGCGCGAGGATCATGACGCGCTGACTGTGCGTCAGCGGCACCTCGCCGATCGTCGAGAGGCCGTCGTCGTCAGCGGGCGGCTGCGTGTCGCGGAAGGTCGGCTCGGCCGCGTGGATCGTGAGCTCGTAGGTCGTGGGGCCGGCACTGAAGATGACGGATGTCGCGGCGAAGACGAGCGGCAGCCGTGCACCGGGTGCGAGCCAGGCCTGCACACGCCCGCCCGAGTCGGTGACCGTCGCCGACAGGCGCGAGCCGACGTTCGAGAGCAGCCAGAGCCCCTCGACGTTCTGGATCGTGAGGAAGTTGCGGTGCAGGAACAGGTTGTCGTCGATCGCGAGGTCGCCCTCGCGTCCCACCGTGAAGACGGTGCCGGGTTCGACGGAGAACTCCTCGCCCGCGAACTCGACCCTGAGCTCGTCGACCTCTGCGGCTGTCACGGTGTGCACCCCCGAGTGGGCTCGTTCTGGAACTGCCCGTTCGCACGGACCAGCTCCACGTCGACACAGGTGGGTCCCGAGGCAGCGGCCGGCACGATGATCTCGGCCGCGTCGACGGGCTCGGGTTCGGGGTCGCTGTCGCTCACCGTCACCGGCGTCACGAGGTAGTGGTCGCCGTCCTGCGGGTCGGGGTTCGTCCACGTGAACTTCACGCCGCCGTCGGCCGGCGTCCCGACGACGTCCGTGACGGCGGGGATGACGGCCGAGATCGGGTCCTGCGGCTTCGACGACTCCGTCGGCTTCGGCTGCTCCTGTGCCGTGCCGGACAGGATGCCCGGCAGCGACACCCCGACGATGACCGCCACGATCACGAGCGCGGCGGCGCCGAGCCCGATCCAGAGTCCGGTCCGGCGGCGACGCGGGGGCGCGGCTGGGCCCCCGGCTCCAGAGGCTCGGCGCGACGCGCCAGCGGCGCGTGGAGGGGAACCGGGGACCGTCTCCTCCTCCCGGGGCGGGGCCGCGTCGAAGGCGGGAGCGCGCACGATCGTCTCGTCGAGCGACACCGGCAGGTCGACCTGATCGCGCCGGACCGTCTGCTCGTACGCCGACGGGGGCGCGGGTGCGCGGCGGGCGACCGTCTCGGTCTCGACGGGCGCCGGGTCGAACCGCGGCGCGACGGCGGCGGCGCTCGGCGCCGTGACCGCCGACGGTCGGGTCATACCCGCCGCGGGGGTCGTCTCGGGGTTGATGCTGACGACGCCGCGGACGCGGGTGAGGCCGTCGTCCTCGTCCTCCTCGATGTCTTCGGGGACGTGGTCATCGAGGATGTCGATGGGGGTGACCGAGTGCGACAGCTCGATCTGCACGGTCTGCAGCGCACGCGCGAGGGCGAGCGCGCTCTCGTAGCGGTCGGCCGGCGCCTTCGCCATCGCGCGCTCGAGCACGCGCTGCAGCGACACCGGCACGTCGGCGCGACCGAGGGCGGGGAGCGGCAGCGTCTCGATGCGGTGGATGAGCTCGGCCGCGCCGTTGCGCTGACCCGGCAGCTCGAACGGCGAGCGTCCGGCGAGGAGCGTGTAGACGGTCGCGCCCAGCGCGTACACGTCCGAGCGCGGGTCGCTGCGGGGCACGTCGGCGAACGACTCCGGCGGCGACCACGGGATCGACAGGCCCGCCGACTCGGCGGCCGCGTTCGTGGTCGAAGCGATGCCGAAGTCGGTGAGCGCCGGGCGGTTGTACTCGGTGACGAGGATGTTCGCGGGCTTGATGTCGCGGTGCAGCACGCCTGCGCGGTGCGCGGTCTCGACGGCGGCCGCCACCTGCACGCCGACGCGCAGCGACTCCGCGATCGAGAAGGGCTCGCGCCGGTACCGCACCTGCAGGTTCGGCCGCGGGCAGTACTCCATCACGAGATAGGGGCGGCCGTCCTTCGCGACGCCGGCCTGGTAGATCGTGACGATCGCCGGGTGCGTCGACAGCATCGCCATGACGTTCGCCTCGGCGGTGAACTCCTCCACCGAGCCGCTCGACATGCGGTCGGTGAGCAGCACCTTGACCGCGACGCGACGCTTGGGCAGCTGCTGCTCGTACAGGAAGACGTCGGCGAAGCCGCCCGAGCCGAGCAGGTCGACGTAGGTGAAGCCGGGAAGATCCGGCGGCGCCATGGGCGCGCGCTTGGCGCTCACGACAGCCCCTCGATCGCGACGGTGATGCCGTCGCCCAGATCCAGCACATCGCCCGGGATGACCACCGTGCTCTCGCCCGGGTGCAGCCGCACGGGGTCGGCGCCCTGGCGCAGCAGCGTCGTGCCGTTCGTGGTGCGCAGGTCGGTCGCGACGATGCTCTCGCCCTCGACCCGCAGCTCGACGTGGCTGCGCGAGATGTCCTGCTGAGGGCTGTCGACGGCCACCAGATGCGGCAGATCGGTGCCGCTCACGCGTGTCGAACGCGGGCGCCGGCCGATCACGACGGTGCGGTCGAGCGGCAGCACCTGCCCCGTCGACACCCGGATGCGTCCGGGGGCGGGCGGGCGCGGCGGCGCGAGCGGCGCAGGGGCCGAGTCGATGGGGAACCCGGATGCCGCGCTCCCCGGTCCACCCGCCGCTTCACGCAGTGCACGGGCCTGGGCCAGTGAGATCGTCGCGCCGTCGTGGTCGCCGGCGGGCGGCGCGGCGGGAGCGGGCTCGACGTCCTCGCCGAGGCGGACGGGGCCGTCGTCGGCGGACCGGATCACCGTGGCACCCCAGACGTCGTCGAACGCCGTCGCCGAGGCGTACTCGTCATCGCCGGCCGGGGCCGGGCCGGCCGGAGGCAGCGGCACCTCGGTCGCAGCGGGCGGGGTGAGCGCCGAGTCGAGGGGAAGCAGGGTCTCGGCGTCGACGACCGACGGGACGGAGGTCGAGTCGATGAGCTCGCCCGGGTTCGCCGAGGGAGTCTCGGCGACCGCGGCATGCGAGGTCCACGCACTGCGGACCGGTGCCTCCTCGGCGGATGGAGCCGGGGCAACGGGCGCCGCCGGGATCGCGGGCGCCTCCGCCGGTGCCGGCGCGGATCCGGCGTCAGCGGGCTCCGATGCCGCAGGCGCCGCGACCTCGCGCCGGCGCGGAGCCGGTGCGGCCTCGGCCGGGGCATCACCGGCAGCCGACGGCGCACCCGCGGGCGCAGCATCCCATTCGATCCTGCTCGCCAGCACGATGCCGTCGGCGATCTCGAACTCGGCCGGGCCGTCGGAACCCGTGGCCGTGAGCGCGACGCGCACCGCGCCCGGGATGACGCGCTCGGTCCACGTCGTGACGCCGGCGCCCGACACGCTCTCGGACGCCGCGCCGTCGATGTCGAACGCGAAGTCGCCGCGCACGGCGACGCGGATCCCGTCGCCGTCGGCGAGTGCCACGGCGAACGCGGGGATCGCGGTGAGAGACGCGCCGTACGCGCCGGTGAGCGCCTCGATCACGCCGCCGAGGCCACGGCCGTCGACGAGCACCGACCGGATGCGGGTGAGCAGCGACGCCGAGGCGCCGGGCTCGAGCACGGCGAATCCGCGCGGGGTGACGGCGACCGGCGCGGTTCCCGGAGCGTAGAGCGTGGGCATCAGAATCCTCCCGCGAACACCGCGCGGGGCAGCGTGTCGCCGTCGATGTCGGCGTCGTCGATGGTGTCGGCGGCGCTCACCGGCACCGTGTCGCGCTCGGACGCGCGGCTCGTGCGGGTGCGCACCGCGAGGGCGTCCACGACGATCGCCGTGATGTTGTCGCGGCCGCCGCGCACCATCGCCTCGTGCACGAGCCGGGTCGCGGCCGCCTGCGGGTCGGCTTCGGCGAGGAGGATGCCGTGGATCGCATCCTGCTCGAGCTCGCCCGAGAGCCCGTCGGAGCACACCAGGATGCGGTCGCCGTCCTCGGCGGGGATGAGCCAGTAGTCGGGCTCGGCGTCGCTGCCCGCTCCGATCGCGCGCGTGATCACGTTGCGGCGGGAGTCGCGCTGTGCGGCGTCGGCGGCGAGCTGTCCGCTGTCGACGAGCTCCTGCACGACCGAGTGGTCGACGCTCACCTGCTCGAAGTGGCCTTCGCTGAGGCGGTAGGTGCGCGAGTCGCCCAGGTTGAGGGCGAGCCAGTAGCCCTCGCCGTCGACGTCGGCGATGACGACACCCGCAAGGGTCGTGCCGGCACCCGCACCGGCGCCGGCCGGCAGCGCCGCGACGCGGCGGCGCGCGGCGACGACCGCGGCCTGCACGTCGTCGATGGTCAGGCTCTCGCGACCGGTGAGGCCCGAGAACTCCTGGATCACGGTCGCGCTGGCGATCTCGCCCGCGTTGTGACCGCCCATGCCGTCGGCCACGAGGAACAGGGGCGACACCGCGAGGTACGAGTCCTCGTTGATGCGGCGGCGCAGGCCCGCATCCGTCGACGCCCCGAACGCGACCGCGATGGGCGGGGTGATCCCGGTCATCGTGCGAGCCCCACCGTCACGCGCCGGTCGCCGAACTCGAGCGTGTCGCCGTCGCGGAGGTTCGTGCGCACGCCCGGGGTGAGCGGAATCCGTCCGCCGTCGCGGACGAGCGTCGTGCCGTTGGTCGAGTGGCGGTCGGCGATCCACGTGCCGGCGGTGTCGCCGCCGACCTCGAAGTGCGTCTTCGACAGCGACAGCGTCTCATCGCGCACGGGGATCGCGACCGCGCCGTCCTCGCCCGCGGGGTTGCGGCCGTAGAGGGTGCGCCCGTACACGGCCATCCGCGTGCCGTCATCCCACGTGAGCACCGCGAGCACCGGCGCGCCGTCGTACAGCGCGGCCCGCTGGGCGGGCGGCGGCACGACGATGCGCGTGGCCTCGACGTCCTCTTCGACGGACGCCGGGATCAGGGTGCCCACGCCCCCTCCACGCGCCGCCGGCGCGTCGCGCGGAGCCTCTGGGCGCGTGGGCCCAGCTGCGAACGCGGGTGCTGCGGCAGGTGCGATGGCGGTGGCGGTCGCGGTGGCGCCGAGCGGCTCGGTCGTCGTCGCGGCAGGGAACGGCATCGTGACGTCGGGGAAGGGCTCGGCCGCGCGGGTGAAGGGGGGCTCGTGCGTGATCCACGGGACATCGGCGATCACACCGGTCGGCACGGGAGCGGCGGGCCGTGTTGCGGCCGGTGCGGGCGCGCGCGTGAATCCCGGTGCGGGCAGGGGTGCGGGCTGCAGCGGCGGCGTGGGCGGCAGCGGTGGGGCGCCAGCGGGTGCAGCCAGGTAAGGGTTCGCCGCGGTCATGGCGGCGAGGGCGGCCGCAGCATCCGCCTTCCGGACGTCGACGACCACCGCGCGCGATGCCATGTCGTGCCAGCCCTGGCGGCGGCGGCTCGCGTCGAAGAGGGGCGTGAAGTAGCCGACCACGATCGACGCGGCGAGGCTGAACACGAGGTTGCGGAGGATCGCGCGCCAGAATCCGATCGGGGTGGCCGAGGAGGCGTCGTGCAGGCGCAGCCCGAGGATCCGCTGCCCGATCGACCCGCCGCGGCTGCCCTGCATCGCCGAGTAGACGAGCCACCAGGCGAACAGCAGGAGGCCGATGCCGGCGTAACTGATCAGGATCATGACCGCCAGGCCGTCGCGCTGCCATGCCGGACCGGCGCCGAAGATGATGCCCACGACGATGCCGACCAGCACGGCGCCGATCACCCAGGCGACGCCGATGTCGATCGCGAACGCCCCCACACGGCGTCCGATGGTCGCCGCGGGGGCGGCGCCTGGCGGGCTCACGGTCATTCGTTCTCCTGTGCGGGGTGGGCGGAGCGCTCGGGTGCGCTCCGGGTCTTGCTGCCGCGGCGCGAGCGCCGGGTCGACGTCGGGGCCGGACCCGCGTCCGGCGCGTCGGGCTGCGCGCCGGCGACGGCGTCAGGCGTCGGCGTCGGGCGCGGTGCCCGTGCCGGACGCGCGGGCAGGGCGAATCGCGTGCCCTCGAGGAGTGTACGGATGCTGAGCCTCGCGCCGAGACGCTGCCACACCGAGCGCCCCTTCCCCATGCCGCCGACGATCTCGTCGACCTGCATCCAGAACGCCGCGATGTCGTCGGGCGACGGCTCGGTGGGACCGAACACCTCGAGGTCGGCGCGGGAGGCCAGGGTCGCGACCCGCGGCTCGGCGAACGCCGCGGTGAGCACGCCGGCGTCCTCCTGGCGCGTCGCGCCGGGGCGCACCGGCGCCCCGAAGTCCGAGGCGCGATCCACGAGCTCGTCCCACCCGCCGCTGATGCGGTCGGACGCGCGCTCGGCTTCGAGGCGCTTGCGGCGGCGCGTGGCCTTCAGGGCTCCGATCACGATGAACGGCGCGAGCAGCACCGCGAGGAGGCCGAGCAGGCCCGCGCCGATGGACACGATGGTCCACAGCAGCCCCGCGTCGAAGGCGTTATCGTCTTCCGAGCCGCGGTCGTCGGCGACGGTCGGCGGCAGGTCGACGGGCTCGGCGGGCGGGGGCGGCGGCTGCAGCACCTGCGGCTTCGGGTCGGCCTTCGGCTTCGTCGTCTGGTCGCTCGGGACCTGGTCCTCGGGCGGCGTCGGGTCGAACGGCACCCACCCGGCGCCGTCGAACGCGACCTCGACCCACGCGTGGAGCGTCTCGCCCGTCGCGGTGTAGACCGGCTCGCCTGCCGCGTCCTCGTCCGGGTAGAACCCCATCACGACGCGCGCCGGGATGCCGACCTGGCCGGCGAGCAGGGCCATCGCCGTCGCGTACTGCTCGTCGTCACCCACCATCTGCTCCGAGCCGAGCAGCGTCGCGATGCGCTCCGCGCCGTGGCCGGCGCGCGAGAGCGGCTGGCCGGCGAGACCGTGGCTGAAGTAGCCGCCCTCCGACAGCATCTGCTGCAGCGCGCGCACCTGCTCGACGGGCGTCTCGGCCTCGGCGACCGTCTTCGACGCGATGTCGGCCAGCGCCTCGGGCACACCGGTCTGCTTCGGCATCCTCAGCGGCGCGAAGGTCTGGTCGCCGAGCGCTTCGTCGCTCGGCACCTGCGGGATCACAGCGTCGAGCGTGTACTCGTCGCCCTTCTCGAGCCCGACGGTGACGACTCCGGTCTCGGTCGCCTCGTTGTAGTGCGCGGTGCGACGGAGGTCGTCGGCGCGGTCGCCGTCGAACGTGACGCTGCGGACGGCACCGGCATCCGGCATCCACACGCTCTCGAGCTCCCCGATCTCGACGTGCACCGTCGCGGGCGTGCCCTCGGCGTCGGCCGACATGTTGGTGCGAGCGGGCGCGAAGGCGCTGGACGAACCGCTGCCGTCGTCCGACACGTTGTACACGGTGCCGTTGTACGCATCCATCGTCGCCAGGCGCATGCGGGCACCCTCGGGCAGGCCGCTCACGGTGAAGAGCGGGTCGTCGGGGTGGTCGCGCACGTAGGCGCGGAAAGACTGCAGGGGGCTCGCGAACTCGCGGATGTCGAACGGCGGGATCACGACGTCGCGCAGCACGTACCGCGGTGACGACGGTGCCGCGAACCCGCTGGTCGCGACGCCGACGACGGCGGCGATCGCGACGACGGCGGCGCCCATCAGCACGCGCCGCACGCCCGCGCCCGACTTCGCCGACCCCTCGCCGACCGCGATCGCGGCCGCCTGCGGCTGCCACGCCTGGCGCAGGGCCAGCCACACGACCGCGACGAGTCCGAATGCGACGCCCTGCACGACCGGTACGAAGGGCTCCGACGTGCCGAGCGCGATCGCGATCGCGAGGAATGCGGCGGCCGGGATCAGCGCCCACGCGGCGCTGCGCAGCCGCACCGCGAGAGACGTCGTCAGCGCCGCCGCGACGAGCGACAGGATGAACGGCACGATCAGGTGGCCGTCGTCGGTCGCCACCGGAGCGATCGTGGTGAGGAGCTGCTTCCACGACATGACGGCGCCGAGCGCGAGCTGACGCAGCGTCTCGATGGTGGGGATGACGCCGGCGACCGTGGTGTGCGGCAAGGCGAGCGCCCCGCCGAAGAGGAAGTAGACGGCGATCGTGGCGGCCGTGAGCACCAGGATGCCCCAGCGGAAGAGGCGGCCGAGCACGCCCAGGCCCATGCCGAGCACGAGCCCGCCGAGGGCGGCGACGAGGTAGCTCGCGCCGTCGAACGTCGGCGCGAACCCGACGACGGGGATGAGCAGCAGCAGCGCGACGGCACCGAGGTCGAGCATCCAGCGGCGGGCCGGGAGCGCGTCCGCGCGCGGACTGCGAGGAGCGGATGCTGCCGCCCGCGGCGGTGCAGCCGGCTCGGCGCGCGTCGGAAGCGGCGTGACGGGCGCGCTCATGCGAGCACCTTCCGGAGGGCGTTCGGGAGCTGGTCGAGCGCGCCGAGGGTCACGACATCCGCTTCGCCGATCCTCCGGAGGGAGGGCGCGGTGTCACCCGGCGACGCGACCACGGCGAGAACGCGCGCGCCGAACGGCAGGCGACTGCACGCGGTGCGCAGATCGTTGGAATCGACCTTGCTGCCGCACACCAGCACGACCACGCTCGCGAGGGGCAGCGTCGCGGCGACGACGCCGGCGAGTTCGACGACCGAGCCGGCCTTCGCCTTCGAGTGCCCGAGCGCCGAGAGCGCGTCGAGGAACTGCTTGCCCGTGCCGGCCGGCAGCGCGCGCTCCTGCACGCGCACCTCGACGCGCTGCGAGTCGCGCAGGGCGCGCAGGCCCAGGGACCCCGCCGCCGAGATCGCGAGCTCGAACTCGTCGTCGTCGCGGTAGTCGCCGGGGCTCGTCGACAGGCCGATCACGAAGTGCGAGCGGCGGGTCTCCTCGTACTGGCGCACCATCATGTGGCCGGTGCGCGCGGTCGACTTCCAGTGCACGTGGCGGAGGTCGTCGCCGGGCTGGTACTCGCGCAGCGCGTGGAACGAGACGTCGTCCGGCGACAGGTCGGTGGCGGGAAGGCCCTCGAGGTCGCGGACGAACCCCAGCGACTGCCCGTCGAACAGCACCGTGCGCGGGTGCACGAACAGGTCGACCGGCTCGTCGCGGCGGTGCACGCGCTCGAAGAGGCCGAGCGGATCGCCGCGCACGACGCTCACCGGGCCGACCTTGACCACCGCGCGACGCGACGTGGGGATGGCGAAGAGCTCCTCGGCGGATTCGCCTGCGGCCAGCCGGTTCACGTCGAAGACGCCGCGCCCGCCTCCGACCGGCAGCAGCACGCGCGACGGGAGGATCGCGCGCGAGCCGGTGTTGGCGAGGGTGAGCGCGCCCACGGCGCGCTCCCCCACCACGACGCGCGTGCGGTTGAGATCGAGCGACACGTCGTAGGCCGTGCGGCCGATGAGGAACAGCAGGCACAGCGCCAGCACGACGGTGATCGAGATCGCCGCGACGGTGAGCTCCCACCAGCCGAGCGACTGGCCGGCGATCCACAGCGTGAGCGCACCGGCGATGAGCACCCAGGCGACGGGGCGCACGACCCCGAACACGCGGCCGAGCACCGCGCCGACGCGCCGGAGCGCGCCGAGCATCAGCTGCCCGTACCAGGCGCGGCGGTCCTGAGCGGTCGCCGTCTGCCCGAGTGCTTCGGTCGTCATCAGGCCGCGGACCTCGCCTGCGGTGCGGCCACCGACTCCAGGACGCGCCCGATGACGGTCTCGGCCGACGTGCCGGCGAACTCGGCCTCGGGGTCGAGCACGATGCGGTGCGTCCACACCGGTGCGACGAGCGCCTTGACGTCGTCGGGTAGCACGAAGTGGCGGCCCTGGGCGGCGGCGTAGACCTTGGCGATGCGGATCATCGCGAGCGAACCGCGCACCGAGACGCCCAGGCGCGTGGCCGGGTCGTTGCGGGTCGCCTCGGCGAGCTGCGCGGTGTAGCGCAGCACGGCGGGGTCGACGTGGACGGTGCCGGCGAGGTCGGCCATGTCGGCGACCGCGCCCGTCGTGATGATTGCCGGCAGGTGCGCCGACGGGTTGCGGTCGGCCGCGCCCGCGAGGATGCGCTCGGCCACGGCGAGGTCGGGGTAGCCGATCGACGTCTTCACGAGGAAGCGGTCGAGCTGCGCCTCGGGCAGCTTGTACGTGCCCGCCTGCTCGATGGGGTTCTGCGTCGCGATGACGAGGAACGGGCGGCCGACCTCGTGCGCGACGCCGTCGACCGTGACGCGCGACTCCTCCATGACCTCGAGGAGCGCCGACTGCGTCTTCGGCGAGGCGCGGTTGATCTCGTCCGCGAGGACGATCGAGGCGAAGACCGGGCCGCGGTGGAACTCGAAGCGGTGCGAGGCCTGGTCGTAGATCGTGACGCCGGTCACGTCCGACGGGAGCAGGTCGGGCGTGAACTGGATGCGGCTCGACGTGCCCTGCACGGTGGCCGCGAGCGCCTTGGCGAGGCTCGTCTTGCCCGTGCCCGGGGCATCCTCCAGCAGCACGTGGCCTTCGGCGAGCATCGCCGAGAGCACCAGCCCCACGACTTCGCGCTTGCCCATGAGGGCCTGGTCGACGTTGTCGACCAGTCGCGCGAAGGTGCCCTGGAACCAGGCCGCCTGTTCGGGGGTCATCGTCATGAGTTCGTCTCGCTTCTCGTTGGGATGTCGTGTGTCATGGGCGTGCGGTCAGTACCAGGTGACCGGATCGGCGGATCCCCATCCGTCGATCGAGACCCACGCCCGGCGGCCCGGGTTGCCGTAGTAGCAGCTCAGCTGGACGGTGCCGTTCTCCGGCACGTAGTAGGTGCGCGACCCCCACGTGCCCGCAGCGTCGTCGTTGCAGCGCAGCACGTAGTTGCCGGCGGGGAAGTTCTTCACCGTGACCGTCATGTACGCGCACGAGTACGTCGTGCAGTAGCCGGGCCAGTTGCCCGACGCTCCCTTGCCCGTGACGGCCGTGGGCTTCGGGGCGTCCACCGTCCGTGCCGAGTCCGACACGACCGCACTCCACTGCCCGGCGGCATCCTGTGCGCGCGCTTCGATCCGGTGCGTCTCGCTGTAGCCGTAGTTGGCCGACGTCGAGCCGTTGTTCGCCACGTTCTGCCAGCCGCCGCCGTCGATGCGGATCTGCATCTGGGTGATGGCGCGACCGTTGGGCGATGGCGGGCTCCACGAGTAGGTGATGGAACGCTGGTTCGCGTTCGCCCTGACGGTGGGGTTGCCGACCGGTCCGTAGGGTTTCACGGTGTTGGACGCGGCGGAGGGTGCACCGGGCTCGCTCGCACCGCTGACGGTCGAGACCGCGCGGACGCGGACCGAGTAGTCGGTGCCGTTGGCCAGCCCGCCGATCACGCCGTTGCCGGCCAGGGCCTGCCAGTTGCCGTTGTTCACCGACGCCTGATAGCCGACCTCATTCGGGTTGGCGCCGTTGAGCGCCCCCGGCTGGTACGTGACGGTGAGCGAGCGGTCGCCCTCCTTCGCGCTGACGTTCGTCGGAGCGGCCGGCGCCGTGAAGGCGCGCTGCGGCGCGGAATTCGGGCTGAACTGTCCCCAGCCGGCCTTGTTCTGCGCGCGGACGCGGAAGGTGTAGTCGGTCGTCGAGGTGTCGACCACCACCGCCTGGCTCGTCTGCCCCGCGGGAACCGGGATGGAGTTCACGAGGGCCGAGCCACGGAGTACGTCGAGCTGGTAGCCCGAGATCGCGTCGCCGTTGTCAGCGGGCGCATTCCACGCCACCTGCATCTGCGCCTGCGCACCCACCGGCTGCAGACGAGCGGTCGTCGGAGCGCCGGCAGCATCGGGGGCTCGCGCCGGGATCTCGCTCACGGACCACGTGCTCCAGCTCGAGGGCTCGGGCGCTCGGTTGAGGGCCTGAACGCGCACCTGGTAGGCGACGCCGTTCTGGAGACCGTCCCAGACGATCGAGTTGCCGACGACGTCGACCTTCTGCCCGACGCCCGACGACGGGGCCGGTGAGATCTCGAGGTTGTACTTCTCGACCGGCGAGCCCGGCGTCGTCGGCGTGACCCACGACACGGTCAGGCTGCGGTCGCCGAACACGAGTGTCGGCGCTGCCGGCGTGTCGGGACGTGCGTCGGGGCGAGCCGTCTCGGACGGCGCCGAGGGGTCGGACTCACCGACGCGGTTCTCGGCCACGACCGTGAAGTTGTACTCGACGTTGTTCGTCAACCCGTCGAGCGTGCACGTGGTCGCAAGGCACACCTTCTCGTAGTTGCCCGCGGTCGAGGTGACGAGGTAACGCTCGATCTCGGCGCCGTTGTTGGCCGGCGGCGTCCACGACAGCACGACGGTGCGATCCTGCACGCTCGAGACGATCGGCGTGCCCGGAGCGTCGGGCTTGCCCTGCACGGTCAGCCGGATGCGGCCCTCGACCTCTCGGTCGGGGTCACCCGTGGCATCCTGCACGCGGTAGCGGACGACCATCGTGCCGAAGAACTTCGCGTCGGGGGTGACCCGCACCTGATCGCCGGCGACGTCGGTGTCACCCTGACCGGTCTCGAGGACCGCGGTGGTGACCTTCAGCGCCTTGTCCGGGAACGGGTTGACGTCGTTGGCGAGCACCGGCACGGTGATCGTCTTGCCCTGGTGCGCCTCGGGCACGATGTCGTCGTTGGCCGTGGGCAGCTCGCGGGTCGACGCGATCACACGGATCGCCACCGTGCCCTCGATCGGCTCGGTCGTGCCGTCCTCGATCTTCAGGCGGATCGTCGCCGCGGTGCCCTTCTTGGTGTCGGCCGCCGCGCTCACGCGCAGCTCGTCGCCCTCGATCGACGCCGTCATGCCGTCGGGCGAGCCGCCCACGATCTGGTATTCGATGCGGCCCGCGTCCTCGGGGTCGGGGTCCGTGGTCAGGCCGCCCAGGTCCAGCGTCGTCGCATCCTCGCCGGGCGCGACATCCATCTGCCCGTTCACGAACGTCGGCTGCTGGTTCTCGGGGGGCAGGACGGTGACCGGAATGGTCAGCGTGGCCTTCCGGCCTTCGGGGTCGTCGGGGCCGGTGCCGTCGGTCACCTCGAACGTGATGGCGTCCGGTCCGAAGTAGCCCTGCGCCGACGTGTAGACGAGCGTCGTCTGGTCCTTGATCAGCGACGAGCCGTCGTTGTGGGCGGCGGTGACCTTGGCCGCCTCGGTGATGACGACCTTGCCGCCGCCCGCCGCACGGACGTACTTCGAGAGGGCCAGCTCGACCGTCTCGCCGCTCTTGACCTCGACGGGCTCGGTCGAGACGAGGGTCGGCGGCAGCGAGGACAGCGACGGGACATGGATGAACGCGGATGCCGCGTTCCCGTCGCGGTCGGTGATCGTGTACGTCACGAGCCGCCCGGCGTCGCCGAGCGTGACGCGCACCTTGCCGTCGGCGAGCACGCGCGAGTTCGTGTCGGCGACCTTGAGCTCGAGGTCGTCGACGGTGCCGTCGGGATCCTCGTCGTTCGCGAGCACCTCGAGGTCGACGACGCCGTCCTCGACGTCGGCCGCACGCACGTAATCGTCGCGTGCGATGGGCTTCTGGAGCGGCACGTCGTCGGCGACGGTGATCTGCAGCACGGCCTTCGCCTCGGCGCCGCGCGCATCGCGGATCGTGTACTGCAGCGAGGTCTCGACGGGCTGCGACGGCGACGTGACGACCACGCGGTTGCCCTCGACCTTGGCCTTGAGTCCCGCGACGTCGGGGAGGATCAGGCCGTTCTTGACGATGCCGAACTCGTCGCCGTCGGGGTCGGAGTCGTTCGCGAGCACCGGGACGGCGACCGAGCGCCCGGGGCGCATGATCACGGAGTCCTTGACGGCGTACGGCGCCTGGTTCACGCCCTCGGCGGGCGCGACGCCGACACGGATGGTCGCGGTCGCCTCGGCGCCGAGGCGGTCGCGCACGCGGTAGGTGAAGGTGTCGACGCCCGCGGTGTCGTCGAATGCCTCGTAGACGAAGTGGTCGGCCCCGGTCTCGGTGATCCGTCCCTTGCCGGGCGAGGAGGCGAGCCCGACGAGCTCGACGGAGTCGCCGTCGGAGTCGATGCCGTCCAGCGGCACCGCGATGTTCACGCGGCTCCCGGCGAGCACACGGGCGGTGATGTCCCGGGGCCGCGGCGCCGCGTTCGTGTCGGCGTTGACGGGGAGCACCTGGATGGTGATGTAGCCGGCGTCCTTCTGCCCGGTGCTGTCGACGGCCTCATAGGTCGCATAGACGGTGCCGGGCTCATCGGACGCGCGGAACCGCACGGTGTCCTGCGAGACGAAGACCTCGCCGTCCTCGGGCTCGATGAGCGGCGGCACGAGATCGGGCGCGACGTGGATGGTGTCGCCGTTCGGGTGGTAGTCGTTGTCGAGCACCGGGATCGTCACGACGTCGCCGGCGCGCACCACGACCTGGTCGTCGTTCGCGACGGGCGGGCGCAGCTGCGCCGGGGCCGGGATCGGGATGACGATGACGTCGCCCTCGGCCGACTGCGAGCCGTTGGAGATGCGGTACGTGATGCGCACCTGCTCCGACAGCGCCGCCTGGTCGCTGATGCGGAGGGTCTCGTGGTTCAGCACGGCCACGGCGACGCCCGAGTTCGGCTCGACCGTCACCGACTGCACCACGAGGATGCCGCCGGAAGGGTCGGAGTCGTTCGTCAGGACGTTGACCAGCACCTCGCCACCGCTCGGCAGCAGCGCGACGTCGCGCACGGCGACCGGCGGCAGGTCCGTCTCGCCCTCGGGGATGACGTCGACGCGCACGATGCCGGGGACGCCGGAGGCGCCCGCCGCCACCATGTACTGGACGTAGTACGTGCCGGGCGTCACGGAGCGGAACGTGAAGGTCTTGTTGGAGTAGTCGGGCACGATGTCGGCACCGGAGACCGGGTCGACACGTGCCAGGCGCAGCGGCTCGCGCCCCGCCCCGACGTCGTTGGCGAGCGGCGAGACGGTCGCCGTCTGGCCGGTGCGCACGGCGATGTAGTCGGCGTTCGTGACCGGGTCGATGGAACCGACCGGCCGCACATCGAAGCGCACGGTGCCGACGGTCACGTCGGAGCCGTCCGAGACGGTGATCTCGACGTCCTTGCGGCCCTGCGTGCCGCCGACTGCTCGATAGGTGATCCGGCCGTCCGACGTGAAGTCCGCCTCGTCGCCCTCGGCGGGCTCCACCGAGCCGAGGAACACGTCGTCCCCGTCGGGGTCGATCCAGTCGGGCAGCACGTTGTACGTGATGGTGCCCCCGGCCTCGACGGCCACGGTCGTCACGCGCTTCTGCGTAGGCGGCGAGTTGACGTCCCAGCCGTGGACGGCGAGCGACACCCTCGCGGTGTCGGTGCCGCCGCGTCCGTCGGAGACCTCATACGTGAAGGAGGTCGAGCCCTGGGCGTCCTCGGGGACCGCGATCTGCAGCGATCGGCCGTTGTCGACGGACTGGATCTCGCCGACCGACGGCCCGCCGTCGACCACACGCGTCGTCAGGACGTCGCCGTCGGGGTCGCTGTCGTTGTCGAGGATGGGGAGGATCGTGGTGCGGCCCGGGCGCACGCCCAGGTCGTCGTCGTTGGCGTCGGGCGGGGTGTTGATGTCGGAGCGCTCGGGGAGGACGGTCTCGGTCGTCTCCTCGGTCGTCTGCTCGTCGTCCTCGGTCTCCCCCTCGGGCGGGGTCATCTCGTCCCAGTTGTCGACGCGCTGGAGGTCCTCGACGGCCATCCAGGTGGCACCGCCGACGACGTCGTTGAGCACCACGACGTCCCGGTTGACACGGAACTTCAGCAGCGACGTCGGCTCGATGCCGTCGATGTCGGCCGCGAGGTCGTCGGCCTTGCCCGCGCAGTCCCGCACGAACCTGCCGGACCCCGTCCACGCGGCGTAGCCGCAGCCGTCGAGCCAGACCGGTGCGGCAGGCGCGCCCTCGGCACCGGCTTTGACGGACTTCGGCTCGGAGCCGTCGAACGGCACGCGCACGAACGCGGACGCCGTGGAGAGCGAGACGGCATCGGATGCCGCGGACGGCTGCTGCAGGACGGCGTTGCGTCCGCCGTCGATCTCGGTCGCACGGCCGTCGACGATCACGGTGCCGGTGGCGGTGTCGAGCACGGCGGGCTTGTCGCCGACCGCCGTCACCGTCAGCTCCGCACTGTCGCCGAGGTCGTTGAGTCCGGAGCGAGCCGGCTCCTCGGGTGTACCGTCCGCGCCGATGCGGATCGTCACCAGTTCGGAGGTCTTCGGCGAGACCGCGTACACGACGCCGTCGACGCCGACGGCGACATCCGCACCCTTGCCGACGTTGGCCGTCGGGTCGGTGCCCTCGATCTGGAACGAGCCGATGCTCGTGCTGGGCACCACCCACAGGTCGCCGGACGCCCGGTCGAGGATGGCGACCGTCTCGCCGCCGAGCGCCACGTCGGCGTCGGCGGGCACGCCGGCCGCGCCGGAGAGCGCGACCATGGCCGGATCGACCACGCCGACGGAGGAGCCGGCGTCATCGACGACGAGGACGGTGCTGCCCGACTGGAGGATGTCGTAGTCGTCGCTCGTGGTGCGCAGGGCCCCGTCGAGAACCTGGGACTCGTGGTTGAAATGACCGACGAACAGGCTGGACTGTTTCGTCACCCACACGCCGCCGTCGTGGAGGTCGACCTCGGTGGTGGGCACCCCCTGGTAGACGAACGCGAGCGTCGTGATCGTGACCGCGGCAGCGGTCACCGCGCCTGCCGATGCGAGAGCGCGCGGGCGCGATCGCAGCCATGCGAAAGACCTCATCGAACCTCGGCCTCCTCCGGGGTGTCGTGCGTCTTGTCGTGGCGTGGGACCCCGGCGAGGGGCGTCGCGAGCTCACAGAAGACCTGGGGGAACACTCCAGCCTAACCCGGCGCAGGGCGTGCGACGAGACCGGGAGTGTCAACTCAGGAGATCGTATTCCGCCTGATCAGAGGGGATCGATGGGGACAATCACCCATCCTTCGACAGGCGCGGGAACCGATCAGGTCGCCGAGCCCGTCGACGCGCCGACGTACTCCCGCAAGTGCTGGGCCGTCAGCGTCTCCGCGCCCGCGACGAGATCGGCGGGCGTGCCTTCGAACACGATCGAGCCGCCGTCATGGCCGGCCCCCGGACCGATGTCGATGATCCAGTCGGCGTGCGCCATCACGGCCTGGTGGTGCTCGATCACGATCACGCTGTTGCCGGCTTCGACGAGGCGGTCCAGCATCCCGAGCATGTTCTCGACATCGGCGAGATGCAGCCCCGTGGTGGGCTCGTCGAGCACGTAGATCGCGCCCTTCTTCGCCATCGAGATCGCGAGCTTGAGGCGCTGCCGCTCGCCGCCCGACAGGGTGTTGAGCGCCTGGCCGAGCGTGATGTAGCCGAGGCCGACGTCGATCATGCGCATCAGGGTCGTGTGCGCGGGGCCCTTCGTGAAGAAGACGGATGCCTCGGCCGCCGACATCGCGAGCACCTCGGCGATGTTCTTCCCGTCGAGGGCGTACTCGAGCACCTCGTCGCTGAAGCCCGAGCCCTCGCAGAGCTCGCACAGGGTCTCGACGGTCTGCGTGAAGCCGAGGTTCGTGATGATGACGCCGAGGCCGCGGCACGCGGGGCACGCGCCCTCGGAGTTGGCGCTGAAGAGGGCGGGCTTCACGCCGTTGGCCTTCGCGAACGCGGAGCGGATCGTGTCGAGGATGCCGGTGTACGTCGCCGGGCTGGAGCGGCGGTTGCCCTTGATGGGCGACTGGTCGACGACCACGACGTCGTCGAAGCCGGGCACGTTGCCGTGGATGAGCGACGACTTCCCCGAACCCGCGACGCCGGTCACGACGGTGAGGATGCCGAGCGGCACGTCGACGTCGACCTCCTTGAGGTTGTGCTGAGTGGCTCCGCGGATCTCGAGCGCGCCCTTCGCGGCCCGCGTCGAGTCCTTGAGGCGCGCGCGGTCCCCGAGGTGACGGCCGGTGATCGTGCCGGACGTGCGCAGACCCTCGACATCCCCCTCGTACTGCACCTCGCCGCCCGCACGGCCGGCGCCGGGGCCCAGATCGACGATGTGGTCGGCGATCTCGATGACCTCGGGCTTGTGCTCGACGACGAGCACGGTGTTGCCCTTGTCGCGCAGCAGCTTCAGCAGCCGGTTCATCCGCTGGATGTCGTGGGGGTGCAGGCCCGCCGTGGGCTCGTCGAAGACGTAGCTGATGTCGGTGAGCGCCGAACCCAGGTGCCGGATCATCTTGGTGCGCTGCGCCTCTCCGCCCGAGAGCGTGCCCGAGGCGCGGTCCAGCGACAGGTAGCCGAGTCCGATGTCGATGAACGACGCGATCGTCTGGCGGAGGCCCCCCATGAGCGGCGCGACGGAGGGGTCGTCCACCGTGTCGAGCCACACCGCGAGGTCCGTGATCTGCATGGCCGCAGCATCCGCGATGCTCGTCCCGTTGATCTTCGAGGACCGCGCACCGTCGTTCAGGCGCGTGCCGCCGCAGTCGGGGCAGGGCAGGAACTTCACGGCGCGGTCGACGAACGCGCGGATGTGGGGCTGCAGGGCCTCGCGGTCCTTCTGGAGCATCGACTTCGTGATCTTCGGGACGAGACCTTCGTAGGTCATGTTGATGCCGGCGATCTTGACCTTCGTCGGCTCCTTGTAGAGGAAGTCGGCGCGCTCCTGCTCGGTGTAGTCCTGGATGGGCTTGGCCGGGTCGACGAAGCCGGACTCGGTGAACGCCTTCACCATCCAGCCGTCGGGGTTGTAGCCGGGGACCTGGATGGCGCCGTCCTGCAGCGACCTGGTCTTGTCGTAGAGCTCGTCGAGGTCGACGTCGCTCACCTCGCCGAGGCCCTCGCAGCGCGGGCACATACCCCCGGTGATCTCGAACGAGCGGCGTTCCTTGACCTTCTTGCCGCCCTTCTCGAACGTCACCGCGCCGGCGCCCGACACGGACGGGATGTTGAACGAGAACGCCTGCGGCGAGCCGACGTGGGGCACGCCGATGCGGCTGAACAGCAGCCGCAGCATCGCGTGCGCGTCGGTCGCGGTGCCCACCGTGGACCGCGCGTTCGAGCCCATGCGCTCCTGATCGACGATGATCGCGGGGCTCACGTTCTCGAGCGCGTCGACCTCGGGGCGGCTCAGCTGCCCCATGAACTGCTGCACGAACGTGGGGTACGTCTCGTTGATGAGGCGCTGCGACTCGTTCGCGATCGTGCCGAACACCAGCGACGACTTGCCCGACCCGCTCACCCCGGTGAAGACGGTGAGCCGCCGCTTCGGGATGTCGACCGACACGTCCTTGAGGTTGTTCTCGCGGGCGCCGACGACGCGGATGACTTCGTGCGAATCAGCGATGTGGGACTCGGATGCCATGCCGACGAGTATGCCCGGGAACCCGGACACCGCGCTTCCTGAATCCTGCTCGATCCGCTGTTGCCAGCGCCCCACGCGACCTTTCGGCGAGTCGCCATGAATGCCGTCCTCACTCACGCTCTCTGGCGAGTCGCCAAATGGTGAGCGTGGGGATGGATGCTGCGGCTCAGGCGGCGTCGAACTCCGCGGGCTCGATCGCGAAGTTGTCGCGGAAGACGCACGTCGGGTCGTAGGTCGCCTTCACGCGCCGCAGCCGCGCCAGCGTCGCGGGTGGGAAGGCCTCGGCGATCCGCTCCGGCCGCTCGGACGAGTCGAAGCTCAGGTACATGCCGTCGACGTGGTCGGCGAGCGTGCGCCACTGCGCGTCGAGCCGGTCGGGGTGGGATCCGAGCGCGGCGACCGAGAAGTTCGCCGAGCGGTGCGCGTACGCGGTCGCGTCCTCGGCCACGTCGGCCACCGCCCCACCGACCGCGCGCAGCTGGAAGAACGGCACGGCGCCGGACTGCAGCATCCGTTCCACCGCCGCAGCGATGGCGGGCGTGACGTGCTCGATCAGACCCGAGCGGCTGTGCGGCTCGCCCGCGCCGTGCTGCGGGCCGAGGTCGGCGTTCGCCATGATCTGCGGGTATGTCGTGAGCTGCACGGACTGCTGCACCAGCGGGGCGAGCTCGGCGAAGGGCTGCAGGCGGGCGATGATCGTGTCGGGGTCGTCGGAGTCGACGATGCCGTACAGCTGGACGACCTGCGGCTGGCCGGGCCGCGGTCCGCCGGTGAGGAGGAACAGCGTGAGGTCGCGCGGCGACTCCTCGACGATGCGGCCGTAGCCCTCGAGGAACTCCGCGACGTCGTCCACCTGGAACGCGAGCTGCGCGTAGCCGACCTGCCCGACCTCGTCGACCTCGAACTCGAAGGCGGTGACGATGCCGACGTTCGCGCCGGCGCCGCGGATCGCCCAGAAGAGGTCGGGGCGGGTGGAGGCATCCGTCCGCACGATCGAGCCGTCGGCGAGCACCACCTCGGCGGCGCGCAAGTGGTCGATGGTGAGGCCGTGCTCACGGGCGAGCAGGCCGATGCCGCCCGCCGTCGCGAGTCCGCCGACCCCCACGCCGCCGTAGTCGCCCGACGTCAGCGCCCAGCCGTGTTCGCCGAGCGCCGCAGCCACCTGCGCCCATCGCGCGCCCGGCCCGATGCGCACGAGTCGGCGGTCGGCGTCGAGCACCTCGATCTCGTCGAGACTCCGGAGGTCGATCACGATGCCGCCGTCGTTCGTGCTGCGACCGCTGATGCCGTGGCCGCCGCTGCGCACCGCGAGCGGGAGCTCGGGATGCCGGCGTGCGAACGCGAGCGCCTCGGCGACCTGCTCGGACGACGAAGGCTGCAGCACGAGGCCGGGACGCCCGCCGCGCATGTAGGTGGCGCGCACGTCGCCGTAGTCGAAGTCTCCGGGCTCGATCGCGCGGAGGCCGGCCGGCACGTCGTCGTACGCGATGCCGTCACGGCGGGCGGCGAGGGCCGCGGCCGACCGCACCGGCGCGGCGTCGACCCCGCGGGTGCCGCGCTCGGCGGCCACGAGCTCGCGCACGGCGGGGGCGACGTCCTCGCCGAAGCGCTGGAGCAGGTTCGGGTCGTCGGCCGCGATGATGAACGTGCCGATGCCGTCGTCGAGAGCGAGGCGGGCCAGGCGCTCGGCGAACTCCTGCGGATCGGCGGCGAGCTGCCCGATGTTGAGCAGGCGCCGGATCTCGCGCGGGTCGCGGCCGGCCGACTCCGCGGCCTCGTCGATCGCGGTGTTGCCCTTCGCGAGGTCGCCCGGCTGCAGGTAGCCGAGCGACGGCAGCCACCCGTCGCCCTTGCGGCCGGTGAGCGCGAGCATGCGCGGCTTGTACGCGCCGATGCGGATCGGGATGTCGTGCGCGGGCCGCGGCCCGCGCTTCGCGCCGTGCACGGCGTGGAACTTCCCGTCGGTGAACACGCCCCGGCGCTCGTCGGTGCGCCACAGCTCGCGGATGAGGTCGATCGCCTCCCCCAGCGCCGTCACCGCCTGGCCCGGCGTGAGCCGCGTGCCGCCCATCGCCTCGATCGCGTCCCAGAAGCCGCCGGCGCCGAGGCCGAGGTCGAACCGACCGCCCGACAGCAGGTCGATGCTCGCGGCGGCCCGCGCGACGACGGCGGGCGGGCGCAGCGGCACGTTCAGCACGTTGGGCGCGACGCGGATGGACGAGGTGCGTGCCGCGACGAACGACATGAGCGTCCACGTGTCGAGGAACGCCGGCTGGTACGGGTGGTCCTGGAAGGTGACGAGATCGAGACCGGATGCCTCGGCCACCTGCGACAGCAGCACCGGCGCCTCAGGGGTCGCGGCGGAGGGGGTGATGAAGGCGCCGAACTCGAGCGCGTGTCCGTAGTCCATGGGGGTCCTTTCAGCCGATGGTCGCGGCGGGACGGAGCGCGGCGGCCGGAGCCGGTGAGTCGGGGGCCCAGTCAGGGCGCAGCCCCGACAGGAGGATGTCGAGCAGCAGGTCGCGGTCAGCGGGGGCGCCGAGCCGCACCGCGTGCTCGACTCCGCAGACGAGGCGCTGCAGCTGGGCGGGCGAGACGTCGCCGCGCACGACGCCGTCGCGCTGCGCTCGCGAGAGGACCGCGTCGTAGCCCGCGAACACCTTGCCGCGCGCGGCGGCGCACTCGTCGTGCAGGCCCGGATCGGTGCGCGCCATGTCGGTCAGCACGGCCTCGAGCCCACCGTCCTCGAGCTGCAGCGTCAGCGCATCGTCGAGGAAGCGGCGGAACGCCTCGTGCGCGTCGGGTTCGCCGACCGCGCGGTCGGCGGCGTCACCGAGCCGCATCAGCGTGTCGACGCTGAGCGCCTCGACGAGCGCCTTCACCGTCGGGAAGTGCCGATAGACCGTGCCGATCCCGACGCCCGCGTCGCGGGCGACGTCGTTGAGGCGCAGCGCGCGCACGTCATGTCCGCGGGCGACCTCGAGGATGCGCGCGCGACTGCGTACGGCGTCGGCTCGGGGGGTCATGCCGCCAGCCTACACCCGAAACGGATGAACTATCCGTTTCTACGGGGACACCCTCCAGCACCCGTCGACGTGGTCGTCCACCATGCCGGCGGACTGCATGAGCGCGTACATCGTGGTCGGCCCGACGAACCGGAAGCCGCGCTTGCGCAGCGCCTTGCTCATCGCCTCGGCCTCGGCGGTGATCGCGGGCACCTCGGCGAACGTCGCCGGGCGCCGATGGGCCGCCGGCGCGAAGGACCACATGAACGCGTCGAGCTCACCGGGCTCGAGGTCGAGCACCAGCCGCGCGTTGGAGATCGTGGCCTCGATCTTCGCGCGATTGCGGATGATCCCGGCATCCGTCATCAATCGCGCGATGTCGTCCTCGCCGAACGCCGCCACCGTCTCGGGGTCGAACCCCGCGAACACTTCGCGGAACCGCGGTCGCTTGCGGAGGATCGTGATCCACGACAACCCCGCCTGGAACCCCTCGAGGCTCATCTTCTCGAAGAGGGCGCGGTCGCCGTGCAGCGGCACCCCCCACTCCTCGTCGTGGTAGCGGGCGTACTCGGAGTCGTCGCCGACCCACGCGCAGCGCGCGCGGCCGTCGGCGCCGAGGCGGACGTCGGTGCTCACCGCGCCAGCCTAGGCTCCCCCGCCGACGTCGGTGTCCCGAGCCCGCCGGGGCTCGCGTTCAGCCGCCCGACACCCGCTCGATTCCCGGATGCCGCTTCCGTCGCTTACCTTGGAATGTCGGGCTGTTCGGGTCCGCGCAGCTGGGAGGCAGGACCATGAAGATCGTCGCGTCGGCGGATTGGCGGGACTCGGTCCCCTTCGAGAACCCCGTACTCCTCGCAGACGTGGTCCCGGGCGAGCCGACGCGCTGCTTCTCGTGCGGCCCGGAGTCGGAGCTGCTGCCGCGCACCGAGCTGTGGGCGTACAAGCACCGCCACCCCAAGAACCACGACGGCTACGTCCGCTTCTACTGCGCGTACCACGTGCCCGCCGCGGCGATCGTCCCGCAGCCGGCGGCAGCCGCGCCGGCGGCACGCGCGAAGTCGTCGTCCCCTCGCGCCGCCGCCGAGCGCCGAGTGAGCAAGCCGGTCGTCCCCGAGCGCGTGCGCGCGATGTGCCCGAACTGCTTCATCGAGGTCTCCGCGACCGGCGAGTGCGGCAACTGCGGCTGGTCCGCTTCCTGACCCGATCCCGATCCTCAATTGAGGATCGTTGCCGAGATGCGGAGCCGTCGGTGAAGATCGGCCCGCATCTCGGCTCCGCTCCTCAGTTGAGGACGCCGGCGCGCACGGTGAGCCGCGCCGTCACTTCTTCTTGAGCGACTTCTCCGACACCGGCGCCTCGCCCGACGCGGCGAGGGCGCGGTAGTACTCGCGCGCCTCGTCCTGGCGCTTGCGCTCCGCACCCGACGCGATGGGTGCGCGCACGTGCTCGGGCGCGAAGCCGTAGGCGTCGACGAGATCCTGCGCGTGCGGACGCAGCCGCGCCGCGAGCCGATCGATGTAGCGGGAGACGGATGCCGCGCGCTGGGTCGAGAGCCGGCCGTTGATGATGTACCAGGCGAGGTGCTTCTCGATGAGGTGCAGCCCGAACAGGTCGCGCAGCCACGTCAGCACCTGCTTGGTGCCCTCGTCCGAGACACGGTTCACACCGTCGGTGAAGGCCTCCCACTGCAGAAGCTCGCCGTGTGCGCGGGCGGCTTCGATGAGCTCCGCCTGGTGGCTGTTGAACAGCGCGGCGGCCTCGGCCGGCGACAGCTTCGACGCCGGACGCAGGGCGGCCGCGACATCCGCCACCATCTGCTGCACCCGGCCGGCGAGCAGCTCGTGCTGCTGGTCGGTGCGCAGGCCCAGCTCGATGGAGCGCGCGGTCGAGCCGAAGTCGGTCACCGTCTGCCCGAGCTGGCGCAGACCCGCCCCGTGGAACACCTTGCCCGCGGTCTGGCCGACGGCGAAGCGGGCCAGCTTCGCAGCATCCGCCCCCTTGAACTGCTTGGCGTAGTCCGACAGGAGTCGCTTGCCGACCAGCTGGAGCAGGACGTTGTTGTCGCCCTCGAAGGTGACGTAGACGTCGAGGTCCTGGTGAAGGCCGACCATGCGGTTCTCGGCGAGGAAGCCGGAGCCGCCGCAGGCCTCGCGGGCCTCCTGGATCGTCGACAGGGCGTTCCACGTCGACAGCGGCTTGAGCGCGGCGGCGAGGGTCTCCAGGTCTTCGCGCTCCTCGGGGGTGTCGGTGCGGCCCGAGAAGACGGCGTCGAACTTCTTGAGGAGCTCGTCGTGGCTGAAGAACTGCGCGTAGTTCTGCGCGAGGAGCGGCAGCAGGCGCCGCTGGTGCTTGCCGTAGTCGAGCAGCACCACCTCTTCAGTGCCCGCACCCGAGTCGAACTGGCGGCGCTGGTTCGCGTACGTGAGCGCGATGTGGAGCGCGAGCGCGGTGCCGGTGGTCGCGGCGCCGTCGAGCGACACGCGGCCCTGCACGAGCGCGCCGAGCATCGTGAAGAAGCGGCGGCCGGGCGTCGGGATGTCGGAGGTGTACGAGCCGTCGGCGGCGACCTGGCCGTAGCGGTCGAGCAGGTTGAAGCGGGGCACCCGCACCTGGTCGAACGCGAGGCGGCCGTTGTCGATGCCGTTGAGGCCGCCCTTGACGCCGTCGTCCTCGCTGATGATGCCCGGGAGCATCGCGCCCTCGTCGTCGCGGATCGGCACGAAGAAGCAGTGCACGCCGTAGTTGACGCCGCCCGTGATGAGCTGTGCGAACACGGTCGCGGCCTTGCCGTGCAGCGCCGCGTTGCCGAGGTAGTCCTTGTACGCGCCGCGGAACGGCGTGTGGATCACGAACTCCTCGGTCTCGGGGTCGTAGGTCGCGGTCGTGCCGATGGACGCGACATCCGAGCCGTGCCCGGTCTCTGTCATCGCGAACGCACCCGGGATCGAGAGGTCGGTGATGCCCGGCATCCACTTGTCGTGGTGCTTCTCGGTGCCGAGCTGGAAGACGGCCGAGCCGAACAGGCCCCACTGCACACCGGACTTGATCTGCAGGCTGGGGTCGGCGAGCACGAGCTCCTGGAAGCCGGCGAGGTTCGCCCCGTTGTCGTTGAGCCCGCCGAACTTCTCCGGCATCGCGCGGCGCGAGCCGCCGTGCTCGACGAGCAGGTGCAGCTGCGTCAGCACGCGCTCACGGTGCTCGGGCATCGACTGCCCCTCGATGCGCCAGAACGCGGGGTCCTTGATCATCTCGCGGGCCTCGCGGCGGGTCTCGCCCCACGTCCCGAGGAGCAGATCGGTGACCGCGGCGATGTCGATGCGGGGATCGGATGCCTCGGCCGCGGTGTGCGGAGCGGTCGGCGCTCCGCCGGCGGGCGTGTTCTTGTGGACGGCGGGCTTCTTGGTGCGGACGGCGGCGTCAGCCATGTGCATCACCTCTCGGTGCGACGGGGAAGGGTCGAGTTCCCTTCGACCGTAGGACTCCGACAACGTCCCCTCAAAGCCTCTGGTGGATGTCCACAAGGTCGGCGCGACACGGGTGACCGATGCGTTGTGCGAGACACACAGCGAGGTCGCCTCCGGGCGCCGTGCCGGGGGTGTTCGGGCAGGACCGCGCGAACGTCCGCGGCGAGGCCTAGGCTCGGGTCATGAGCCCGCCGACGGCGATCACGCCCGCGTTCATCCCCGTGCACGATCCGCGAGCGAGCGCGCACTGGTACGCGGATGCGTTCGGCCTCGGCGTCGTCGAAGAGACCGACGCCTCGAGCGTGCTCGCGGGCTCGCACGGACAGGTGACCCTGATGGGCCCGAAGAGCGGCATCCATGTCGAACCCGGCCTGCCGTGGGCGACGTGCAACTTCCGCGTCGACGATTTCGCCTCCATCCACGAGCGTCTCGCGCGACTCGGGGCGCACCCGAGCGACGAGCTCGGCGACCCCGACCGCTGCCTCTTCTTCACCGCGACAGACCCCGACGGGAACACCATCCTCGTCACCGATCGCTGATGACCGATGCAGTCGTGACCCTCGCCCCGTGGGCGGCGGGCGATCTGCCGCTGCTCGAGCGCGCCAACACGCCGGAGATGATGGCGCATCTGGGCGGGCCGGAGACGCCCGAGCAGCTGGTCGAGCGCCAGGAGCGCTACATGAACCTGATGCGCACGGGCGAAGCCGCCATGTACCGCATCGAGCTCGATGGCACGCCGGTCGGCGGCATCGGGTACTGGCAGGTCGACCACGACGGCGAGCCGGCGTGGGAGGCGGGCTGGAACGTCTTCTCCGAGTGGCAGGGGCGGGGCCTCGCGCACGCGGCGCTCGGGCTGGTCGTGCGCGAGGTCGCGGATCGGCACGATCGCAGCCTCCTGGTCGCCTACCCCGGCGTCGACAATCCCGCGTCGAACGCACTGTGCCGCGCCGCGGGGTTCGAGCACCGCGGGTCGAGGACGGAGCCGTGGCACGGCCGTGAGCTCTCGTTCAACGTGTGGGTGCTCGACATGTCGCCACTCGACCTCGACGGCCGCGAGCCCGACCTCGAGGAGCGGTTCGGCGAGGGCGTGCTCGACGAGAAGGTGTGGTGGCCGCACTATCTGCCGCACTGGTCGTCGCGCGAGCGCACCACCGCCCGCTACTCCATCGCGCCCGACGCGCTCGAGCTCTTCATCGACGCCGACACCGCGCCGTGGTCGCCGGAGTTCGACGGTGACAACCGCGTCTCGCACGTGCAGACGGGCCAGTTCGCGGGCGCGCGGGGCGGGGCGATCGGGCAGCACCGCTTCCGCGAAGGCCTGGTCGTGCGCGAGGAGCAGCCGGAGCGCCGGCTCCACCTCCCGCGGTTCGGCGTGATCGAAGTCCGCATGGCCGCGGTGCGCCACCCGGACGCGATGGTGGCGTTCTGGCCGATCGGGTTCGAGGACCGCCCCGAGGACTCCGGCGAGATCTGCATCGCCGAGATCTTCGGAAGCGAGCTCGACGACGAAGGCGGCTGGGTCGGCGTCGGGGTCAAGCGCCAGCACGACCCGCGCCTGCGCGACGACTTCGAGAAGGTCCGAGTCGCGGGTGATCTCACCGTGATGCATGACTACGCCGTCGAGTGGACGCCCGACGCGGTGCGGTTCTTCATCGACCACCGCTGGGTGAAGACCGTGCACCAGAGGATCGACTACCCCGTGCAGCTCATGCTCGACCTCTACGAGCTGCCGCGCGCCGACCGCAGCCGCGACCTCGTGGCGCTCCCCCACACGCTCCGCGTCGAGCGGGTGCGCACCTTCCCGCCGCTCTGACCGCCGGGGTGGCCCGGCTTCAGAAGAGTCCGACGATGCGCCCCTCGTCGTCGACGTCGATGCTGTTCGCGGCGGGGGTCACCGGCAGCCCGGGCATCGTCATGATGTCGCCGCAGATCATCACGACGAACCGCGCGCCGGCGGCGAGGCGCACCTCGCGGATGTCGACGACGTGGCCCGTCGGCGCACCGCGCAGCTTCGGGTCGGTCGAGAACGAGTACTGCGTCTTCGCGACGCACACCGGGTAGCCGCCGTAGCCCTCGTCCTGCAGGCGCTTGATCTGCGCGCGGACGGCGGTCGAGGCGGTGATCTCGGACGCCCCGTAGATGCGCGTCGCGATCGCGTTCATCTTGCGCCACAGCGTCGCGTCATCCGGGTACGTGAAGTGCAGCGCTTCTTCGTCCCCTGGTTCCGCGGCCCGTTCGTCGCACAGCCGCAGGACCTCGCGCGCCAGGTCCTCCGCGCCCGCGCCGCCGTCGGCGAAATGCCTCGCGACCACGGCCGTGACCCCGACGGACTCGGCGGCCGCGATGAGCGCCGCGGTCTCAGCATCCGTGTCCTCCGCGCGATGGTTGATCGCGACCACCGTCGGGATGCCCCACGTCTCACGGAGCGTCTTCAGGTGCCGCAGCAGGTTGGCGGTGCCCTGCTCGAGGGCGGCCACGTTCTCGTGCGGGAGGTCGGCGACCTCGACGCCGCCGTGGAACTTCATGGCGCGTACGGTCGCGACGACCACCGCGACGTCGGGGCGGAGGCCCGTCGTCCGGCACAGGATGTCGACGAACTTCTCGGCGCCGAGGTCGGCGCCGAAGCCTGCCTCGGTGACGACGTAGTCGGCCATCCGCAGCGCGGAGTCGGTCGCGAGGTACGAGTTGCAGCCGTGCGCGATGTTCGCGAAAGGGCCGCCGTGCACGAACGCCGGCGTGTGCTCGAGCGTCTGCACGAGGTTCGGAGCCAGGGCGTCGCGCAGGATCGCGGCCATGGCCCCGTGGGCCTGCAGGTCGCGAGCGCGGATCGGCGAGCGGTCGCGGGTGTAGGCGACGACGATCTCGCCGAGCCGATCCCTGAGGTCGGCGAGGTCGGTGGCGAGGCAGAAGATCGCCATCACCTCGCTCGCCACGACGATGTCGAAGCCGTCCTCGCGGGGATAGCCGTTCGATGGACCACCGAGGCCGATCACGGCGTCTCGGAGGGCCCGGTCGTTGACGTCGAGCACGCGCCGCCACGTCACGCGACGCACGTCGATGCCGAGGGCGTTGCCGTGGTGGACGTGGTTGTCGATGAGCGCCGCGAGCAGGTTCGTCGCGATCGCGATGGCCGAGAAGTCGCCCGTGAAGTGGAGGTTGATGTCTTCCATCGGCACGACCTGCGCGTACCCGCCGCCCGCGGCGCCGCCCTTCATGCCGAACACCGGCCCGAGCGCGGGCTCGCGCAGGCAGATCATCGCCCGCTCTCCGATGCGGGTGAGCGCGTCGCCGAGTCCGACGGTGGTGGTCGTCTTGCCCTCGCCCGCGGGGGTGGGCGACACGGCGGTCATCAGCACGAGCCGCCCGCGCGGCCTCTCCTGGAGCGTCCGCAGGTGCCGCAACGACACCTTGGCCTTGAACCGGCCGTACGGCTCGAGCTCCTCGTCAGGGATGCCGAGCCCCTCGGCGATCCGCGTGATCGGCCAGAGTTCGGCCTGCTGTGCGATCTCGATGTTGCTCGTGGCCACGCTCGCTCCCGTTGCGGGCCTCGTCGCCCACCTCCGTCAGCCTATGCGGGTGGCGCTCACTCGTCGCGGACGCGCACCGAGAGGCACGTCACGCAGCCCTCGAGCTTCTCGAACTCCGTGATCGGCGTGGTGATGACCTCGAGCCCGCGCGACCGGTAGAGCTCGGCGGTCTCGGGAGCGTCGGCCGACATGAGCACGGTGGCGTCGTCGAGCACGACGACGGCGGTGCCGTGCTCCTCGGGCACGGCCAGGAAGTCCGGGTAGGCGGCCGGGTCGTCGACGAGCGGCTCGAACCCGACGACCGTGCCGTCGGGAAGCGCGGTCACGCCGCTCTTGAGGTGCAGCACCTTGGACACGGGCACGCCGACGACGCTCCAGCCGCGCGGCGCGAGCAGGTCGCGCAGCTGCGTGATCCCTTCGTCGTTCGTGCGCAGCGTCCGCCCGACGTACACCGTGCGCCCGATCTTCAGCACGTCACCGCCGTCGAGCGTGCCCGGCAGCTCGATGCTGCGATACGGGATGCCGGCATCCTCCAGTGCCGACCGCGTCGAGGCGATCTCGCCTCGACGGGACTCGGCGCCGGGGCTGGTCAGCACCGCGAGGTCGCCGAACATGACGACGGCGTCCTCGATGAACACGCCGTCGGCGTGCTCGTCCGCCGGGTCGACCTCGACGACCTCCCACCCACGGTGCCGGAACACGTCGACGTACGACTCCCACTGGCGCTGCGCGAGCGCGGCGTCGACCGGCACGCGGTCGATGTGGGTGAGCTCACCCTCCGCGAGGCGGGGCGATGGACGGCGAACGAGAAGGCGCGGCATGGGCGCAAGGCTACCGCCGCGACCCCGGGCGGCAGCATCCGTTCCCCTTCTGACGTCTGTGATCCCAGACGGTGTCGGCGGTGCGGGCCTATGCCCGATCCGCCCCGCGCACCAGACTGGGGGCACTCCGGGCGAGGTGGCCCGGCCACCCCGTGGGGAGTCCGACATGGCCGCACTCGGCGAACAGCTCTTTCGGCGCAAGCCCATCGTCATCCAGCAGAAGCACCACAAGGGCGAGGAGCTCGCCCGGAACATCGGCACCTTCCAGCTCATGATGTTCGGTGTCGGCGCGACCGTCGGCACCGGGATCTTCTTCGTCCTGAGCGAGTCGATCCCCGAGGCGGGCCCCGCGGTGATCATCTCGTTCATCGTCGCCGCGATCTGCGCCGGCCTCTCGGCGCTGTGCTACGCCGAGCTCGCCTCGGCGATCCCCGTGAGCGGCTCCACCTACTCGTACACGTACCACGCGCTGGGCGAGATCTGGGCGGTGATCATCGCGGGCTGCGTGCTGCTCGAGTACGGCGTCGCCGTCTCGGCAGTCGCAACGACACCTTGGCCTTGAACCGGCCGTACGGCTCGAGCTCCTCGTCAGGGATGCCGAGCCCCTCGGCGATCCGCGTGATCGGCCAGAGTTCGGCCTGCTGTGCGATCTCGATGTTGCTCGTGGCCACGCTCGCTCCCGTTGCGGGCCTCGTCGCCCACCTCCGTCAGCCTATGCGGGTGGCGCTCACTCGTCGCGGACGCGCACCGAGAGGCACGTCACGCAGCCCTCGAGCTTCTCGAACTCCGTGATCGGCGTGGTGATGACCTCGAGCCCGCGCGACCGGTAGAGCTCGGCGGTCTCGGGAGCGTCGGCCGACATGAGCACGGTGGCGTCGTCGAGCACGACGACGGCGGTGCCGTGCTCCTCGGGCACGGCCAGGAAGTCCGGGTAGGCGGCCGGGTCGTCGACGAGCGGCTCGAACCCGACGACCGTGCCGTCGGGAAGCGCGGTCACGCCGCTCTTGAGGTGCAGCACCATGGACACGGGCACGCCGACGACGCTCCAGCCGCGCGGCGCGAGCAGCTCGCGCAGCTGCGTGATCCCTTCGTCGTTCGTGCGCAGCGTCCGCCCGACGTACACCGTGCGCCCGATCTTCAGCACGTCACCGCCGTCGAGCGTGCCCGGCAGCTCGATGCTGCGATACGGGATGCCGGCATCCTCCAGTGCCGACCGCGTCGAGGCGATCTCGCCTCGACGGGACTCGGCGCCGGGGCTGGTCAGCACCGCGAGGTCGCCGAACATGACGACGGCGTCCTCGATGAACACGCCGTCGGCGTGCTCGTCCGCCGGGTCGACCTCGACGACCTCCCACCCACGCTGCCGGAACACGTCGACGTACGACTCCCACTGGCGCTGCGCGAGCGCGGCGTCGACCGGCACGCGCTCGATGTGGGTGAGCTCACCCTCCGCGAGGCGGGGCGATGGACGGCGAACGAGAAGGCGCGGCATGGGCGCAAGGCTACCGCCGCGACCCCGGGCGGCAGCATCCGTTCCCCTTCTGACGTCTGTGATCCCAGACGGTGTCGGCGGTGCGGGCCTATGCCCGATCCGCCCCGCGCACCAGACTGGGGGCACTCCGGGCGAGGTGGCCCGGCCACCCCGTGGGGAGTCCGACATGGCCGCACTCGGCGAACAGCTCTTTCGGCGCAAGCCCATCGTCATCCAGCAGAAGCACCACAAGGGCGAGGAGCTCGCCCGGAACATCGGCACCTTCCAGCTCATGATGTTCGGTGTCGGCGCGACCGTCGGCACCGGGATCTTCTTCGTCCTGAGCGAGTCGATCCCCGAGGCGGGCCCCGCGGTGATCATCTCGTTCATCGTCGCCGCGATCTGCGCCGGCCTCTCGGCGCTGTGCTACGCCGAGCTCGCCTCGGCGATCCCCGTGAGCGGCTCCACCTACTCGTACACGTACCACGCGCTGGGCGAGATCTGGGCGGTGATCATCGCGGGCTGCGTGCTGCTCGAGTACGGCGTCGCCGTCTCGGCAGTCGCGGTGGGCTGGAGCGGCTACTTCAACGAACTGCTCGAGAACACGCTCGGATTCCGGCTGCCGGATGCCCTGTCGGTGTCGTTCATCCCCGGATCCGACGGCGCGGCGACCGGCGGCATCATCAACCTGCCGGCCGTCGTCCTCGTGGGCCTGTGCTGTCTGCTCCTCATCCGAGGGGTCGCCGAGTCGGCCACGGTGAACACGATCATGGTGCTGATCAAGCTCGGGGTGCTCGCGCTGTTCATCGTCCTCGGCTTCACCGCGTTCAACGCCGACCACTTCGAGAACTTCTTCGCGTTCGGCGCCGCCGGCATCAGCGCGGCGGCAGGGACCATCTTCTTCTCGTTCATCGGCCTCGACGCCGTCGCGACGGCGGGCGAGGAGGTGCGCAACCCGCAGAAGGCACTCCCGCGGGCGATCATCGGCGCCCTCATCATCGTCTCGACGGTGTACATCCTGGTCGCGATCGCGGGGCTCGCGGCCGAGCCGGTCGAGTTCTACTCGACCGAGGAGGCCGGTGAGGCGGGCCTCGCCCAGATCCTGGAGAACATCACGGGCAACCCGGTCTGGGGCACGATCCTGGCGGCCGGCGCGGTCATCTCGATCTTCTCGGTGACGCTGGTCACGCTGTACGGGCAGACCCGCATCCTGTTCTCGATCTCTCGCGACGGGCTCGTCCCGCGGAAGTTCCTCCACGTCAACGCCAAGACGATGACGCCGATCTACAACACGGTGGTCGTCTCGACGATCGTCGCGATCATCGCCGGCTTCGTCCCGTCCGACTATCTGTGGGACACCGTCTCGATCGGCACGCTGATGGCGTTCAGCGTGGTCGCGCTCGCCGTCATCGTGCTGCGGCGCACGAAGCCCGATCTCGAACGGCCGTTCCGGGTTCCGCTGTACCCCGTGGTGCCGATCCTCACCATCGCCGCGTGCGTCTACATCCTGTCGGGGCTGGCCGCCATCACCTGGGTGATCTTCGGCACCTGGATCGCGATCGTACTGCTCTACTACTGGTTCTACGGCCGAAAGCACGCGACGCTGAACGACTACACCTCGGAAGAGCAGATCGCCGAGCCGATCCATCCCGAGGACGAGACGTGACGTACCTCGTCGGCTACGGACCGCGAGGCGACGATCGCAGTGCGATCGAACTCGCGTTCCAATTCGCCCGCTCGCATCCCGAGCCGGTCGTGGCGGTGTCGGTCGTGCCGCAGGGGTGGGGGACCCCGCTCGCCGGCGGCGTCGACCGCGAGTACGAGGAGTGGGCAGCGGGCGAAGGCCGGCTGAGTGCGGAGCTCGCCCTGTCGGACTTCGCCCACCATCCCGGGATCCCCGCCGAGGCGGTGTGGGTCGCCGGCAGATCGGCACCCGCGACGCTGATCGAGCAGGCCGTGGCGCGAGACGCGCGGATGATCGTGGTGGGATCCGCCGAGGAGGCGGAGCCCGGGCGCGTGCGGCTGACCTCGAAGACCGACCGCCTCGTCCACTCCTCGCCCCTGCCGGTGGCCATCGCTCCGCGGAGCTATCGCACGACGAGCGCGGTCACGAGGGTGACCGTCGGCTTCCGCGACGACGACGCCAGCTGGTCGCTGCTGAACCGCGTCGCGGAGTTCAGCAGGCTCGCGTCGGCGCGGATGCGCGTCGTGACCTTCCTCGTGAACCCGGCGCGCCGGCCTGTCACCACCGACATCAGCCACGCGCAGACGCAGGTCATCGAGCTGTGGGGCGTGCAGGCCGCCGCCGCGCAGCAGGAGGCGGCCGCGCACCTGAAGACGCTGGGATTCTCGGACGACGAGCTCGAGTACGGCATCGCCGCGGCCGGCGACTGGGGCACGGCGGTGTCGTCGGTCGGCTGGACCGAGGGCGACGTCATGGTCGTGGGGTCGTCGTCGACGCACCGCCTGGCCCAGGTGTTCCTGGGCTCCAGCGCGTCGAAGATCCTGCGCAACGCCCCGGTTCCCGTCGTCGTCGTGCCCGGCGCACCCGACTAGCAGGACGATGGATGCTGCGCCGCGAGGTCGCGGCGCAGCATCCCGTCTTCGCCGGCTAGAGCGAGAGGCCGTGGCCGAAGCGGAACAGCGGGTCGGCGGTGTCGAAGGGCACGTCGGGGCGCGACGCCTCCACGGCCGCCATCGAGCTCGGCACGTCGAACGGCAGCTTGCCGGTCGCGGGGGATCCGCCGGTCAGGACGTCGAGCAGCGCGTCGGCGTTCACACCCCAGTTCGCGGTGACCGCGCCTGCGGCCTCGACGATCGGGCCGAGGATCGCGGGGCGATCGAGGAACACGTCCACGACCGTCGGCACGACCGACGACACCGCCCGCACGTGGGCGACGACGTCCTCGGGGAAGTCGAGCGAGCCGGCGTGGAAGAAGTTCTCGAACATCGAGGCGCGCTGCTCGTAGGGTGCCTGCAGGCGCAGGATCGCAGCATCCGCTTCCTCCGGCGTCTCGACGATCTCGCCGTAGTGAGCCGCCGCCTCAGGCGCGATGCCCTCGACGTAGAGCTTCAGTCCGCGGCGCAGCGGCAGGGTTCCGTCGTTCGACAGCACGGCGATCGACGCGCGCTGCGCGGCCTCGCCTGCGGCGCGGAACTCCGCCGAGCCGACGATGGCGTCGGCCGCCTCGACGTCGACGTACGGGTTCTCGAACAGGCCCAGCTCGAACTTCTCGCGGAGCAGACGGCGGGCTGAGACGTCGAGGCGCTCCTCGCTCACGCGTCCGTCGCTCACGAGGCCGAGGAGCAGCGACGGGTCGTGCTCGCCGCCGAACTGGTCGGCGCCGGCGTCGAGGATCTTCACCATGCGCTCGGCGGGGGTCAGGTGCTCCACACCCCACGCGCGGGCGGCGAAGTCCGTGCCCATGATCGGCTGGTCGGTGACCAGGCCCCAGTCGGTGCAGACGATGCCGTCGAAGCCGAAGCGCTCGCGCAGCAGACCCGTGAGCACGCCCTTGTTGAAGCCGAAGCCGACCTCTTCGTACTCCGTGCCGACCGGCATGCCGTAGTACGGCATGATCTGGCGGCCGCCCGCGGCGAAGATCTCCTCGAACGGCTTGAGGTGCAGCTCGAACTGCCCGCCGGGGTAGACCTGCTCGCGGCCGTAGTCGAAGTGCGGGTCCTCGCCGTCCTTCTGCGGGCCGCCGCCCGGGAAGTGCTTGGTCATCGTGCTCACCGAGCCCGGTCCGAACGCGGAGCCCTGGAAGCCGCGCACGTACGCCGCGCCCAGCTCGCCCGCGAGAGCAGCATCCTCGCCGAACGTCTGCAGCTGGCGTGCCCACCGCGACTCGGTCGCGAGGTCGACCTGCGGGTGCAGCGCTACGCGGATGCCGACGGCCGTGTACTCCTGGCGTGCGATGTCGCCGAAGCGCTGCACCAGGTCCGCGTCACGCGTCGCCGCGAGGCCGAGCGGCTCGGGCCACTGCGAGAACGGGCCGGCGAACATCGCGGCGCCGGGGTTGTCGCTGAACGAATGGCGCGGATCGGTCGAGATCGACACCGGGATGCCGAGACGAGTGGATGCCGCGAGCTCCTGCAGCTTGTTGTGCCAGGCCGCGATGTCACTGGCCTTGGGCGCGACGCCCAGCAGGTTGAAGTGGTTCATGTGACGGCCGACCACGTACTCGCGGTTGGCCGGGATGCCGAACGCGGGGTCTCCCTCGGAGAGCTCGCCGCCCTCGCTCATGACGATCATCGTCTGGAAGAAGAGGCCGGCCTTCTCCTCCACCGTCATCTCGGCGAGGAGCAGCTCGACGCGCTCGTCGACGGGCAGGCTCGCGTCGAGCCAGGGCCGGTTCTCCGGTGCGGCGGGGGTCGCAGCATCCGTGGTCAGAATGTCGGTCATCACTTCACTCCCTTGATGCGGTAGACGAGCACGGCGCCGGCGAGGGACACGAGCGCGCCGAAGAGGTAGTACACGGTGTAGCCGCCGAGGGCGGTGGTCGCGCCGAAGGCGATGATGCCCGGGGCGATGGCGGGGGCGATCGACTGCGGCAGCGCGTTGGCGATGTTGAGCACGCCGAGGTCCTTCGCGGTGTCCTCGCGGTTGGGCAGCACCTCGGTCGCGAGGGCCAGGTCGACCGACATGAACGAGCCGGCGCCGAAGCCGATGATCGCCTGGGCGACGAGGACGACGGCGACGCTCGGCGCGAACGCGAGGGTCACGAGGCCGACGACCATGATGACGCCGGCGATCGCGACGAACGGGCGCCGCTTGCCGATCTTGTCGGAGAGCACGCCGCCGAGCGGGCCCGAGATGGCCATGGCGACCATCGACGCGAGGTTGGCGATGAGGATCGTGGTGATCGCGCTCTGCTCGTCGAGGCCGAACTTCTCGGTGAGGTAGAAGGGCAGGAACGTCGCGATGCCCGCGTAGCCGAACATGACGAGGAACTTGGTGAGCCAGGTCCAGCCGAAGTCCGGGTGCTTGGCGGGGTTGAAGACGAACGAGCCGAAGAACTGGCCGATCGTGAACTTCTGCGCGGGCTTGTGGTCGAGGCGACGGTCCTTCAGCACGAGGACGAAGAGCACCGCGAGCACGGTGGCGATGGCCGCGGGCACGACGAAGCGGGCGAAGTCGTCCGACAGGAAGTTGACGAGGAACGAGCCCGCGAGGATGCCGAGCGGCGTGGTGAGGCCCACGATGCCCGACACCTTGCCGCGGCCGGTGACCGGCACCTGGTCGGGAAGCGTCGCGTTGGCGGCGGCGAGGACGGCGTTCATCGAGGTCTGCACGAGGCACCACGCGATGAGCACGACCCACACCGACTCCGCGATGCCGATGAGGGCGAAGCCGCCGAGGCCGACGAGCGTGCCGCCGAGGATCCACGGGCGGCGCATGCCGAAGCGGGAGGTCGTGCGGTCGGACAGTCGTCCGGCGAGCGGGTTGGCGATGAGCGCGAACAGAGCGCCGACGCCCATGATGAGGCCGAGGTTGGCGGTGGCGGTGCCTTCGGGCGAGATGTGCTCGACCTTGAAGGCCATCGAGACGAGCACGGGCGTCAGGAGCGCGAGATAGACGCCGAAGTTCACCGCGGCGAGGCCGGGCGTGTAGCCCCGGGGAGTCTTCTCGGGCGTCGTGCCCGGGGCCTTGAAGCCGGTGGTGCCGGCGGCGGCAACCGTCGCGGCGGGCGACATCTCTGTCATCGGAGTCCTTTCTCGGGTGCGACGCGGTCGACTCCGACGCGCGTCCAGGCACGAGCGTACATGAAACCCGACCGTTTGGTAACTGAAATTCGACCGCGTGGTAATCGACGAGGATAGGATGGGCGCAGGCGAGCGCGGGGAGGCGGTGACGACGTGACGACGACCGCACCCGGCACCGTGCGCACCGCCCGCACCGAGCAGACCCGCGCCGCGATCGTCGCCGCGGCGCACGACGCATTCGTCACCCGGGGGTACCGCGCCACGTCGCTCCGCGACATCGCCGCCGCCGCCGGCATCAGCCATCCCGGTCTGCTCCGCCACTTCGCCACGAAGGACGAACTGCTCGCGGCCGTGGTCGACCTGTTCGAGCGCGACAACGAGACCGAGCTCCTCGAGCGCATGGCGGCCGAGGACCCCGGCGCCCTCGCCTACAGCGAGCTCGCGCGGCGCAACGAGACCGTGCCCGGATACCTCGCTCTCTTCGCCGCGCTCACGGGCGAGGCATCCACTCCCCGTCACCCCGCGCACGAGATCATGCGCGACCGGTACGCGCGCCTCCGTGAGCTGTCGATCGACGCCATCGACGAGGCGATCACGCAGGACATCGTGGCGGCCGACCGCGACCCGGCGGGCGAGGCGGTGCGCATCGCCGCCGCGTGGGACGGGCTGCAGCTGCTCGCGCAGTACCTCCCCGAGCGGGTCGACATCGGCGAGACCCTCGAGACGTACGAGGCGTCGCTCGCCCTGCCCGTCGGCTGGCGCGACGCCGACGATCCCCCACCCGCCTCGACGGCGGCGCCGGTGCCCCCGATGCCCTCCTTCGCGTCAACGGTCCCCACGTCCCCTCCACGCGCCGCTGGCGCGTCGCGCGGAGCCTCCGGACGCGGGGGCCCAGCTGCGCCCTCGGGCTATCGCGTGGGCCGCGAGCGCCGCGCGCTCATCGTCGACGGCGCCACGGCGCTCTTCGCCGAGGAGGGCTACGGCGACACCAGCCTGCGCGACATCGCCGAGCGGGTCGGGGTGTCGAAGTCGACGCTGCTGCACTACTTCGCGTCGAAGGAGGAGCTGCTGAGCGCGGTGCTGAGTCACCGCGACCAGCAGATCGAGTCGCGCGCGGACTACGTTCCCGCCGACCGTGCGGTCGAGGAGCTGCGCGGCCTCCCTCGCGGCGCGACCGTCAACGCCGCGACGGCGCCGGGCCTCATCGAGGTCTACGCCGTGCTGTCGTGCGAGGCGGTGCCCGCCGACCATCCCGCGCACGCGTACTTCGAGGAGCGTTTCCGCGGCGTGGTCGATCACTTCGCCGCGCTGTTCCGCGCCGCCCAGGAGGACGGCGACCTCCCCTCTCACCGCGACCCCGGGTTCGAGGCCCTCTGGCTCACCGCGCTCTGGGACGGCCTACAGTACCAGTGGCTCTACGACCGCTCGTCCGTGGATGTCGCGGCCCAGCTCACGGCGCACCTCGACGACGTGCTGCCCCGGTGACGGCTCAGGCGGCGGCGACCACCGCGAGCACGGCCTCGCCGTAGGCCTCGCGCTTCTTGGCGCCGATGCCCGAGACGCCGTCGAGGTCGGCCAGGCTCTCGGGCCGGCGCTCGGCGAGGGCGCGCAGGGTCGCGTCGCCGAACACGATGTAGGCCGGCACGCCGAGCTCCTTCGCGACACCGGCACGCCACGCGCGCAACGCCTCGAAGAGGCCCGCGTTCGCGGGGTCGAGCGTCTCGGGAGCGGTGCTCTTGCGCACGCGCGCGACGCCGCCGGAGCGGCCCATCACGTCGCGACGCAGCGGCACGGGCGTCTCGCCCCGCAGCACGCCGGTCGCGGACTCACCGAGCGCGAGCGTGCCGTACTCGCCGCGGGCGACGAGGATGCCGCGGGCCAGCAGCTGCCGGATGACACTGCGCCAGTCCTGATCGCTGAGATCGGCGCCGAGCCCGTACGTCGAGAGCTGGTCGTGGCCCTGCTGCCGGATGCGGTCGGTCGAGGCGCCGCGGAGGATGTCGACGAGGTGACCGGCGCCGAACGCCTGGCCGCGCTCGCGCTGTAGACGCACGATCGTCGAGAGGAGCTTCTGCGCGGGGACCAGTCCGTCCCACGTGTCGGGCGCCTCGAGGCAGGTGTCGCAGTTGCCGCACGGGGCGGAGGGCTCGCCGAAGTAGGCGAGCAGGTTCTGGCGGCGGCATCCGACCGTCTCGCAGAGGCCGAGCATGGCGTCGAGGTGCTGGCCCAGCCGGGTCTTGAAGGCGCGGTCGCCAGGCGACTGGTCGATCATGCGGCGCTGCTGCACCACGTCGCCGAGTCCGTAGGCCATCCACGCGACGGATGCCTCGCCGTCACGGCCCGCTCGGCCGGTCTCCTGGTAGTAGCCCTCGACCGACTTCGGCAGGTCGATGTGCGCGACGAAGCGCACGTCGGGCTTGTCGATGCCCATGCCGAAGGCGATCGTCGCGACCATCACCACGCCGTCCTCGCGGAGGAAGCGGGACTGGTTCGCGGCCCGCGTCTCGGCGGGAAGGCCCGCGTGGTACGGGAGCGCGTCGACGCCCTGCGCCGAGAGGAACTCGGCCGTCTGCTCCACGGACTTGCGGCTCAGCGCGTAGACGATGCCCGCCGCGCCGGATCCCTGTGACCGGATGAAGGCGACGAGCTGGCGCCGCGGGTCGGACTTGGCCTCGATGCGGTACTGGATGTTCGGCCGGTCGAAGCTCGAGACGAAGTGGCGCGCCTGCGGCAGCTGCAGCCGCTCGGTCATCTCGCGGTGCGTCGCGGGGGTCGCCGTAGCGGTGAGCGCAAGGCGTGGCACGCCGGGGAACCGCTCGGCGAGGGCGCCCAGCGCCAGGTAGTCGGGCCGGAAGTCGTGGCCCCATTGCGATACGCAGTGCGCCTCGTCGATCGCGATGACGCTGAGCTGTCCGCGCGCGAGGAATCGCAGCGTCGCCTCGGTGTTGAGCCGCTCGGGGGCGACGTAGAGGAGGTCGAGCTCGCCCGCGAGGTACGCGCGCTCGACGACCGCGCGCTCGGGCGGCGCCTGGGTCGAGTTGAGATACGCGGCGCGCACGCCGTTGGCGACGAGCGCGTCGACCTGGTCGTGCATGAGGGCGATGAGCGGGCTCACGACGAGCCCCGTGCCGGGGCGTGCGAGCGCCGGAACCTGGTAGCAGACGCTCTTGCCGCCACCCGTGGGCATCAGCACGACGGCGTCGCCGCCCGCGATGACATGGTCGACGATCGCGCCCTGCTCACCGCGGAACGCGTCGTACCCGTACACCTCGCGCAGCACGGTGGCCGCGTCGGCGCCCGTGAAGTCCCGGCGAGGGCCGGCTCCCGCGAACGGGTCGATCGATGTCGAGCCGCCCGCCAGCGGGTCGGGCGGAGGCTGGGCCCACGCGCCCGGAGGCTCCGGGCGACGCGCCAGCGGCGTCTGGAGGGGGCGTGGGGACCATCCGTCCTCCGGCGGCGCCCACGAATCGTCGGGCGGAGGAGCGAACTCGGGCTCCCACGCGAGGTCGGCGTACGGGTCGCCCTGGGGGATTGTCACCCGTCCCAGGGTAGCCGCGGGATCCGACGCGGTCCCCCCGCGCGCCCGCCCCGGTGCACAACCCGGGCCGAACCCGTTTCCCCGGGTTGTGTGGAGGAGCCTCCCGGCATCCTCAACTGAGGATCAGGGCCGAGATGAGGAGCGGCGCGCCGGAGTCGGGTCCGCATTCCGGCCCTGGTCCTCAATTGAGGAGACGGTGAAGCCTCGGCACCACGCGCTCAGCACCACTTGTCGGCGAGGGTCGCGATGACATTGAGGTTGCGGTTGGTCGCGACGCCGAGAAGCTTCGCCGCGCGGAGCGGATCGACGTTGCCGGCCTCGTACCCCGGCCCGAGCAGGGCGTGCGCCGCGCGTCCGCTGACGACCATGCTCCCGGCATCCGTCGCCAACTCCGTGATGCGCGCCACGGTCTCCTTCGGCAGCTCGTCCTTGAGCAGATAGACGTAGTGCCGCTCGAGCCCCGGGTTATCCTCGCCCAGAGCCGCCGCCTCAGCCGCGATCGCCTTCAGCTCGGCGGTCGTGAACACCATCGTCGGAACCTCGAACCCGCGATCCGCGGCGAACGCGTCCTCGAGCGCTTTCTCGATCTTCGCCCGCGACCGCATCGGCGTCGTGAACCGCACGTTGCCGGTGTTGATGTGGGTCTCGACGTCGGTGAACCCGACCCCCTCGACCACCCGCACGATGTCGGCCTTCGGGAACTTCCGGTTCGCTCCGAGGTTGATCGCCCGGAGGAACGCCACGTAGGTCGGCATGACGCCATCATCTCCGACAACGCCGCTTCCCGTGCGCGACCGCTGCAGTTCCCTGCGAGTGCTGCGTCGTGCGACGCCGCACTCGCGGGAAAGAGCAGCACCTGCCGAGCTCCGGGTCGGGCGATCCGCTAGCCTCGTCGCATGCAATGCCTGTGACCCCGTCTCCGTCACCACGCCGTCCGACGAATCCGTCGGACGCAGAACATTGGATGCTGCGAGCCGGCGTCCTCGAAAGGCATCGCATGTTCCCCTCCTCGTCGTCCCTGCCGCTCGCCGGCAAGACCGCCCTCGTCACCGGCGTCTCGCGCCGTCGCGGCATCGACATCGGCGAGACCCTCGAGACGTACGAGGCGTCGCTCGCCCTGCCCGTCGGCTGGCGCGACGCCGACGTCCTCCTCCACCACTACCGCCCGCACGACACCCGCCTGCCGTGGGGCGGCGACGACCTCGACGCCGTGCGCGAGGGTCTGCGCGCGGCGCTCGCTCCGGGCGCGCAGCTCGGCGACATCAGCGCGGACCTGCGGGACGCAGCATCCGTCCCCCTCGTCATCGAGGCCGCGCGGGCGTTGACCGGGCGGCTCGACATCCTGGTGTGCAACCACGCGCAGTCGGGCGACGACGGGTCGATCCTCGACATGACGGCCGAGCGGCTCGATGCCTTCTGGCAGACCAACACGCGGTCGACGCTGCTGCTGACGCGCGAGTTCGCGGCGCTCCACGCGGGCGACGGCCCCGCCGCGAGACCGGGCGAGCGCGTCGGGCGACGGGGACCGTTCGCTGAGCCGACGGGGCGCGTGTTCTGGATGACGTCGGGCCAGATCCACGGCCCGATGCGCGGCGAGGTCGCCTACGCCGCGAGCAAGGCGGCGCTCGCCGGCGTCACGAAGACCGTGGCGGCCGAGCTGCTCGACCTCGGCATCATCCTCAACACGATCGATCCGGGGCCGGTCAACACCGGCTATCTCGACCCCGAGACGACCGATCGGCCGCTCGATGAGATCGCGGAATGGATGCGGTCGACGCCGTTCGGCCGCTACGGCGAGCCCGCCGATCCCGCGCGACTCATCGGCTGGCTCGCGACGCCCGACGGTGCGTGGGTCGTGGGCCAGGTGCTGTCGACCGATGGCGGACTCGGGCTCGGCTGACGCGAGAGCTCGGGCGCAACCGCGCAGCTCGGGTGGCGCAACACGCGGCGTCGACTCACCGATGCCGCGTGTCACGACTCCCGAGGGGCCACGTCGGCCGCGAAGGCGGGAGACGGTCCCCGCTCCCCTCCAGGCGCCGCTGGCGCGTCGCCCGGAGCCTCTGGGGGCGGGGGCCCAGCTGGGGCACGCGTCTCCCGCCTTCGCGAGTCCGACCCGCTCAGGCCAGCGCGGCCTCCGCGCCGGAGACGCGCGCGCGGTGGCTGACGCGGTGGCCGATCCAGAACCCGAGGGCGATGAGCCCGGCGAGTGCGAGTCCGAGCATCCAGGGCAGCACGTTCGGGGTCGTCGCCGCGGTCGCGGCGGCCAGCGTGTCGGAGCCGTCGGCGACCTGGCCGCTGCCGTCGGCGAGCGCGGTCGCACCCGCGGCGAGCGTGTCACTGCCGTCCGCGAGCTGCTGCGACCCCGCGGCCAGTGTGCCGGCGCCCTCGGAGAGCGCGGTGGCCCCGGTCGACAGGTCCGTGGCGCCGGACGACAGCGCGTCCGTTCCGGCCGCGAGCGTCGCCGCACCCTCGGAGAGCGTCGTCGCCCCGCCGCTCAGGTTCTGCGACCCCGCGCCGAGCCGGGCGACACCGCTCACGAGCGACTGGGTGCCGGCCGCGAGCGAGGCCGCGCCGTCGCGCACCTGCCCGGTCCCGGCGCTCAGCGACTGAGCGTTCGCGGCGAGGAAGGGTGCACCCTTCGCAGGGTCGGCGAGCCCGGCGGTTCCGGGCCATCCCTTGGCCTGGTCGCCGTGGACGAGCGCGTTCAGCCCGCCGGCGAGCTGCTGCGCGCCGCCCGAGGCGTCGATGACGCCGGCCGCCAGCAGCGGAGCCGCGCCCGCGGCGCCGGCGATACCGTCAACCTGCTGGTCGAGCCCGGTGGCGAGGGCACTGAGTTGCTGCATCTGCTCAGTCGGGTTCGCCGCGGCGAGCGCCGCGAGAGCGTCGGCGAGCTTCTGCGAGTTCACCGGGGCGCCTGCCGCGGCTCCCTGGATCAGCTCCTTGCCGGCGGCCAGCGCCTTGACGTCGTCGGTGACTGCCGGAGCGAGCTTGTCGCGCATCGTGGTCGCTCCGGCCAGAAGGTCGCCGGAGATCTTGTGCGCCGCGCCGACGCCCGTCGCGAGGGTCTGCGCGCCGGCCGCCAGTCGCGCCGCGCCGTCCGCGGCCTGGCTCGCACCGGCGGCGAGGCTCGTGGCCCCCGCGGCCGCGGAGCGCGTGCCCGTGCCGAGCGTGCCGACTCCGCTCGCCAGCGACTGCGCGCCCGACTGCAGGCTGGCCGCTCCGGTCGCGAGCGACTGCGCGCCCGCGTCGGCAGATGAGGCGCCGTTCGCGAGGCGTGCGGCACCGGCGCTCGCGGACGCGGCGCCGTCGTCGAGATCCGATGCGCCGGCGGCGAGGTCTCCGGCGCCGGCCGCGAGTTCGGACGCGCCCGCGGCGAGCTCGGCCGAGCCCTCGTGCGCCTGGCCGGCGCCGTCCGCGAGCTTCGTCGATCCGCTCGCGATCTGCGACGTCGTCACGAAGTAGAGCAGGATCATGGCCGCGAGGGCCACGCTGAGCACGATGACGGCGACACGCATGCCGACGCCGTGGGTGTGGGTTTCTGTTCTCGTCATTGAGAGCACTCCGGTTCAGCGCCTGGGGGGTAGGCGCGGTGGACGTCGACGACCGGTGATCCGGCCGCCCGGCGACACAGCGGCAGGGTGTCGGATCCCGCCTTCGTCGGAGGGGTCCGGCCTGCTGTCGCGAGTGCAGTGTATGAACGGCGCACGCCACGCACACGGTCGTCGTCGAAGGAACCCAGTTTCAGATGCCCTGAGACTCAGTTTCGTTGTGCGATGGGCACAATCGACGCGTGCGGGCTACAGCCGCACGACCTCGGTCACCCGCACCACTGCGGTGCCCGCCTCCTCCGACGCGGCGAGGTCCACCAGGCCGCGGATGCGCCAGTCGTGATCCCCCGCCGGGTCGTCGATCGTCTGCTCTACGCGCCAGAGCCCCGACTCCGCGGCATCCGTCTCGTCCACGGTCACCAGTCGCGGCGACCGGGCCGCGCCCCCCGTCAGGATCTCGTCGTGGTCGTCGAAGTAGGCGTCGAGCACGGCCGGCCAGTCCACCTCGGGGTCGAGCTCGACGAGCTCCTCGTCGCGCTGCAGCGCGGCGAGCTGCACCCTCCGGAACAGCTCGTTGCGCACCAGCACTCCGAATGCGCGGCGGTTGGTGAGCACCGACGGCGGGGCGGGCGGAACCACCGGCGCCGACGGGTCGTCGACGGGGTTGATCAGCGCCTCCCACTCGTCGACAAGGCTCGAGTCGACCTGCCGCACGACCTCGCCGAGCCAGGCGACCAGGTCGTGCAGATCGTCGGTCTGCGCCTCGGCCGGAACGGTCTGGCGCACCGCACGGTACGCGTCCGACAGGTACCGCAGCACCAGTCCCTCGCTGCGGGCGAGCTGGTACAGCGAGATGAGCTCCGAGAACGACAGCGCCCGCTCGAACATGTCGCGAACGACCGACTTCGGTGACAGCTCGAAGTCGCGCACCCACGGCTGGCTCGACGCGAACACCTCGTAGGACTGCGCGAGCAGCTCCTCGAGCGGCTTCGGGTAGGTGACCTCTTCGAGCAGAGCCATGCGCTCGTCGTACTCGATGCCGTCGGCCTTCATCGCGGCGACGGCCTCGCCGCGCGCCTTGAACTCCTGCTGCGACAGGATCGGCCGCGGGTCGTCGAGCGTCGCCTCGATGACACTCACGACGTCGAGCGCGTAATGCCCCGTCCCCGTGCCGCCACCGGTCGCTGAGCCTGTCGAAGTGTCGTCGGGGTCGAGCAGCTCGATCGCGGCGAGCGCGAACGGCGACAGCGGCTGGTTGAGTGCGAAATTCGGCTGCAGATCGACGGTGAGACGGATGCTGTGCCGCGAGGCATCCGGACCCGCCGAGCGGTCGATCTCGACCACGTCGGCGGTCAGCAGCGTCCGGAAGATCGCGATCGCGCGCCGCGCGAGCTCGTACCGCCGGGCGCGCGGCTCGTGGTTGTCGAACAGGAGGCTGCGCACATTCGCGAACACGTCGCCGCCGCGCGCGATGACGTTGATGAGCATCGCGGCGGTGAGCTGCAGCTGCGGCACGAGGGGTTCGGGCTCGGCCTCGACGAGGCGCTCGAACGATCCGAGCCCCCAGTTGACGACGCCCGTCGGCGCCTTCTTGCGCACGATCTTCTTGCGCTTGGCCGGGTCGTCGCCGGCTTTGCGGAGTGCGGCCTCGTTCTCGATCTCCCACTCCGGCGCCATCACGACGACGGTGCCCGAGGTGTCGTAGCCGGCGCGTCCCGCGCGACCGGCGACCTGGTGGAACTCGCGCGCGGAGAGCTGGCGCATCTTCGTGCCGTCGAACTTCGACAGCGCCGTGATGAGCACGGTGCGGATCGGCACGTTGATGCCGACGCCCAGGGTGTCGGTGCCGCAGATGACTCGGAGGAGCCCTCGCTGCGCGAGCGTCTCGACGAGCCGGCGGTAGCGCGGCAGCATGCCCGCGTGGTGCACGCCGATGCCCGCACGCACGTAGCGCGAGAGCGTGCGGCCGAACGCGGTGGTGAAGCGGAACCCGCCGATCGCCTCGGCGATCGCGTCCCGCTGCTCACGCGAGACGACCTTGATCGACGACAGCGCCTGCGCCCGCTCCATCGCGGCGGCCTGCGAGAAGTGCACGATGTACACCGGCGCCTCGCCGGTCTGCAGCAGCTCCTCGACGGTCTCGTGCGCGGGCGTGCGCGCGTACGAGAAGTGCAGCGGCACCGGACGCTCGACACCGGTGATGCGCGAGACCGTGCGACCGGTGCGGCGCTCGAGGTCCTCGGCGATCGTCGTGACGTCACCGAGTGTCGCCGACATGAGCACGAACTGCGCGCGCGGCAGGAGCAGCAGCGGCACCTGCCAAGCCCACCCGCGATCGGGGTCGCCGTAGTAATGGAACTCGTCCATCACGACCTGGTCGACCGCGGCATCCGCGCCCTGCCGCAGCGAGAGGTTCGCGAGGATCTCCGCGGTGCAGCACACGATCGGGGCGTCCGGATTCACCGACGAGTCGCCGGTCACCATGCCGACGTTCGCGGCACCGAAGATCTCGACGAGCGCGAAGAACTTCTCGCTCACGAGCGCCTTGATCGGCGCGGTGTAGTAGGTGCGACCGCCACGGGCGACGCACGCCGCGTGGGCCGCGACCGCCACCAGCGATTTGCCCGTGCCCGTCGGCGTCGACAGGATCACGTGCGAGCCCGACACGATCTCGATGACCGCCTCGTCCTGCGCGGGGTACAGCGCGAAGCCCTGATCCCCCGCCCACTCCACGAACGCGTCGTACAGCGCGTCGGCGTCGGGCGCCCCCGCGGGCGCACCCGAGGCCTCGGCCGCGGCACTGATGGTCTCGAGAAGCGTCACGGTCCGAGTCTGCCAGGCCGCTGGGCCCACTCGCCCCGCGGCTCCGCGCAGCGCGGAGCCATCCCTGGAGAGGACGCGGGGACATCCGTCCGTCCTGGCGGTCGCCGCCGTCCCCCCGCGCTTCGCACGCACGTCGGGATGACGGATGCCGCGGGCCGCGGCATCCGTCATCCCTCGAGTCAGCGCCCGAGAACCCCGAGGATCACGTCGGTGTAGGCGGTGTACCCCGCGTACGTCGGGTGCAGGTAGCCCGCCGGATCGCCCACCGGGTCGAGCCCGAACCACGGGTCGCTGGGCACGCCCGGCACGAGCTGCACGCCGTGCCCGGCGAACGCGTCGACCACGTCGGCGTAGTGCACGTTCGCGCCACCTGCCGCGGCGGCGCCGACGGCACCCTGGATCGCGGCGTTGAGCGCGTCGGTCGCACCGTTCACGGCGGCGACGAGGGCGGCGAGCTGGGCGAACTGCGGGGCGCCGGGCGGGGCCGCGAGCAGGTGCGGGTAGCCGGTGACGACGATCGTCGCATTCGGCGAGCGCTGGGCGACGGATCCGATCAGCGAGCTGAGCGGCATCACGATACCCGGTGCGGAACCGACCGCCATCTGGATCGCGGCGAGACACGGCGCAGGGTCTCCGCCCGCCGCGGCTGCCGCGCAGGCGCCGTAGACCTGGTCGAGATCGAGATCGTTCGCGCCGACGGTGAGCGTCACGACGGTCGTGCCGCGGTTGACCTGCGACAGCTGCGCCATGGTGTCGGCGATCGTGGCGCCCGAGCACCCGGCGTTTCGCAGCAGGTTGAACTTCGGCGCCTGGTCGAGCTGGGCCGCGTACCCTCCGCCCGTCCGGGCGCAGGCGTCCAGTGGGACGCCGCCACCCTGGCCCGCGGCGATGGAGTCGCCGAGGGCGACGTGTTTGGCGACCAGCAGCGGCGAGGCCGTGGCAGGCCCTGCCGCCCCCGCGACGAGCACGACGGCCCCCAGTGCGACGGCCGCGAGCGCGGCCAGAATGCGTCGTTTCATGATTCCCCTTCGAATCCTCACCGGATCGATTCCCCCGAATCGGCCCGCGCAGAGTGCGGACGAGGCCGACGATAGACCCGTGGCAACCGTCCCGCCAGGGGTCCGCGTGTGCGCGCGGTGGCGGAATCGCGCGGCGGACCCGTACGTTGAGAAGGACGACGGAGGGACTGAAGTGACCGAGACGCAAACGCAGACCATCGTGACCCGCAACGACGAGGATCGCCGCTATGAGGTGCACGTCGACGACGTGCTGGCCGGCTTCACCGTTTTCCGCATCGACCCGAAGGGCCGGCTGCACTTCCCTCACACCGAGGTGGACCCCGCCTTCCGCGGCCGCGGTCTCGCGCAGATCGTCGTCTCGGAGGCGATGGCGGATGTCGCGCGCCGGGGCGAGACCGTCGTGCCGCACTGCCCGGTCGTGGTGAAGTACCTCCGCACGCATGACGTACCCGGGCTCACCATCGAGTGGCCCGACCAGCCGCACCCGGAGTGATCGGGGCCGGCGACATGACCCGACTGGACGCCGACGACGCGGTCGCCACCGAATCCGCGGTCGAGTGCGCGGGTCCGCGCACGCTGCTCCTCGAGGCCCGCGAGGTGCCGCTCGGCGGCGTGCGCGCGATGTCGGTGCACCGCGCGCTCCCGCAGCGTGAGCTGCCGCTCGTGGGCGCCTGGTGCTTCCTCGACCGATTCGGCCCGCAGGAGACGCGCATGCGCGTCGAACCCCACCCGCACATCGGCCTGCAGACGGTGACCTGGCCCTACCTCGGCGATGTGCGCCACCGCGACTCCGTCGGCAGCGACGTCGTGGTGCGTCGCGGAGCCCTCAACCTCATGACGAGCGGCGCGGGCATCGCCCACTCCGAGTACTCGGTCGGCGAGGATGCCGCACCCCTCGACGCCCTCCAGCTCTGGGTCGCGCTCCCCGAGTCGCGACGCCACGGCGGACCCTCGTTCGAGCAGCATGCGGTGCTGCCCGAGGTGGAGCTCGCTCCCGTGACCGGCGACGCAGGTTCGGGCACGGTCGTGCTCGGCGAGCTCGCGGGAGCCGCCTCGCCGGCCACGGTCTACACGCCGATCGTCGGCGCGGAGCTGCGGATCCCCGCGGGCTCGACGGTGACGGTGCCGCTCGACCCCGCGTGGGAGCACGCGCTCGTCGCCGTCTACGGCCAGGCCGCCGTCGCGGCCGACACCGGCGACGACGTCGTGGTCGACGCGGCGCACCTCCTCTACCTCGGCACGCACCGCGACGACGTCGTGATCTCGAGCCCGGCCGGGGCGACGCTGTTCCTCCTCGGCGGCGAACCGTTCGAGGACGACGTCGTCATGTGGTGGAACTTCGTCGGCCGCACCCACGAAGAGATCGTCGAGGCCCGCGAAGCCTGGGAGGCGGGCTCCGCCCGCTTCGGCCGCGTCGTCGACCACGGCGACGAGCGCATCCCCGCTCCGCCCATGCCCGCCGTGCGCCTGACCCGGCGACGCCGGCGCCTGTAACCCCGGGCGCGACGAGCTTCGGAGCGAATGGATGCTGCGGCCCGCAGCATCCACGATCCACAGACGCGAAGGGCGCCCGGGCCGAAGCCTGGGCGCCCCCGCTGTATCGGTAGGGGTTACGGCACGTCGACCGAGACCACCGTGCGCACCTGCGAGTCGCCGTAGCGGACGACGCCCAGGTAGCTGCCCGTGTCGAGACCCGACCACGACAGGTTGTACGTCGCGGGCGTGCCCTGCTGGGCGGCCAGCGTGCTCGGGTTCGCGGTGAGCGAGCCGACGCCGCCGGGGCCGACGAGCGCACTCGTAGCCGTCCAGGTGAACGGCGCGGTGAACGCGTAGACGTTGGCCGAGATCATGTAGTACCCGGCGGTCGGCTGCGTGATCTGCACCGCCTCGTCCGCAGACGCGGTGGCCGACTGCCAGCGCTCGTAGTAGCGCAGGTCGGTCGGGCTCACCACGCGGTAGACCGTGAGGTCGAGGTCGGTGCCCGAGGTGTCGACCGACGAGTTCAGCGCGAACTTCGCCACATCGATGCCCGCCGGCACCTGGATCAGCACGTTCGTGGTGCCGCCGTTCGCCTCGCCGGTCTTCTCGGTGCCGTCGATGAGCACGTCGGCCTTGGCGAGGCCGAGCACCGTCAGCGGCAGCTGCCCGGTGAAGCCCGGGGTCACGGTGATGTCGAGGTCACCCTCGGCGCCGGTGCCCGCCGCCGTCGGCGGCGCGTCGGCGCTGACCGGATAGACCGCGATGGGAGAGCGCACCGTGTTGCCGGCGCCCGTCCACGTGAGGAAGCCGGTCGCCCACTTCTCGAGCGACGCACCGGCCGTCGTGAAGGTCACCGTGAAGGACTTCGACTCGCCGACCTCGAGGTCGAGCGTCGCGGGTTCGACCACGGCGTTCACGCCCGGGACGTTCACCGACGCCGTGTACGTGCCGGCGGTGGTGGCCGTCACGGTGCGCGTGATCGTCTGCGTGCCCGCGAGCGCGCCGATGCCGATCGAGGCGATGTTCAGGTCGCTCGGGTCGATCGGGTCGACGCCGTCGAAGTAGTCCTGCCCGAGGGCGCCTTCGAGGTACCCGGCCCAGTCGACGATGCCGTTCTCGTACACGAGACCCGGGTTGAAGTACCGCTTCGGGTCGACGTGACCCGCACCCTGCGCGAACGTGTCGGCCGTCTGCTGACCGTTCGCGTCGACGAGGTTGTACGCCGTCGTCATGAGCGCGGACTTGATCTTCGCGGGCGACGCCAGCGGCTCCTCGCCGAGGTACAGCGCACCGAGGCCGGCCACCTGCGGCGACGACATCGACGTGCCCGACTTGAAGCCGAACGTGGGCTTCTCCTTGGGTCCGTTGTGCGTGGCCGCGAGGATCGCGACGCCCGGAGCCGACACATCGGGCTTGATGACGTCGCGGCCGTCCGCGAGGATCGGGCCGCGGCTCGAGAACCCGGCGATCTGCGGGGTCGGCGTCACCTTGCCGGTCACGTTGTCGCCCACGAGCGTCGCCGTCGCGCCGGCACCCGCGGTGCGGACGTCCTCGAGCAGCGCGGCACGATACTGCGCGTCGATGTGGACGGTCGGCACCGAGTGGAAGTCGTTGTCGAGCGAGCCGGCGGTCACGTTGACGAGGATCATCGCCGTGCCACCCGCTCCCTTGACCTCCTGCGACTTCTCGACGCGGGCGTTGGTACCGCGGTCGCAGATCACCGTCTTGCCGGCCGCCTTGGCCGGGTCGAGCGTCCCGAGGAAGCACAGTGCCGCCTCGTTCGGCGCCGCGCCCGCCCTGGCGATGTCACCCGCGTAGACGACCGGTCCGGTCAGCTCCTTGCCGAACGGCACCGTCACCGATGCGCCCGCGGCCTGGAAGCCGTTGGGCAGCTTGACCGTGCCCTCGTAGGTCGGGATGGTGGATGCCGCGACCGTCGTGTACCACGGCGAACCGTGGTCGGCGGTCGAGGCGCCCGGGCCGTCGTTGCCCGCGCTCACCGCGACGAACACGCCCGCCGCGGCCGCGCCGAGGAACGCGTAGTCGTCGGCGCTCAGCACGGTGGATGCCGCGCCGCCGCCGATCGAGTAGTTGATCACGTCGACGCCGTCGGCGACGGCCTTGTCGATGGCCGCGATCAGGTCGCTGCCGGCGCAGATGTCGTCGGTGGTGACCAGGTCGTCCGGTCCGACGTAGCAGGCCTTGTACGCCGCGACCTTGGCCGCCGGCGCGACGCCCGAGATCTTGCCGAAGCCGATGCCCTCGACCGACGCGTCGACGCCGAAGTTGCCGGCCGCGGTGCTCGCGGTGTGCGAGCCGTGGCCGTCGCCGTCACGGGGCGACAGGAAGTCGTAGCTGAAGTCGAAGCCCGACGCCGCCGCACCCGCGGAGAAGTACTGCGCGCCGATGAGCTTTGTGTTGTAGTTGCGCTTGTCCCAGCTCTGGGCGATCGTGATCGGCCCGCGGAACTGGCCGCCGTCCGCCTTGTCGAAGACGATCGTGTCGCCGTTCTCCGTGTACGGGACGCCGGGCGCGCCCTTCTTCTTGAGCTGGTCGCCCGCGAAGGAAGGGTTCTCGGGCGCGATGCCCGTGTCGATCACACCGACGACGACGCCCTTGCCGGCTTCGCCCACGCCGCCGACGGCATCCCAGATGCCGCCCGCGCCGGTCGTGTTCGAACCGAGGCCGAGGAACTCCGTCGAGGGGACGGCGGCCGTGGGGTGGTGGATCTCGTCGGGGAAGACGCCCAGCACGCCCTTGTCTGCGCTCAGCTCGGCGACCTGCTTCGCCGTCAGCGCGGCGCTGAAGCCGTTGACGGTGACGCCGTACGACTGCTGGGGCGTGACGCCGGCCTCGGCCGCGACATCCGCCTGCTGCTTCTTCAGGTGCGCGAGGTACTTCTTCGAGTTCCTCGAATTGGCGTCCAGCTGCTTGCCCTTGTCGGGCTTGGTGCGCTGGATGCCGGTCGTGCCGCCCTCGTAGGTGGCGAGGGGCGCGTCCTTGAGGAGGACGATGTACTGGCCGTCCTCGGCGTTGATGGGGGTCGGGGTGTTCACCTCCTCCGGGACGCTGCCGAAACTGGCGGTGGCGGTGCCCGTGAACAGTGCGGCGAGTGTGACGACCGCGGCTGCTCTGACGGAGGATCGACCCATACGTGGCCTCCATTGATATGTGGGGAGTCGCTGCGCCACATCGTCGGGGCGCAGCGGATTCAAACGTAACTGCCAGGTGAATCTCAGTTAATGAGAGCTCAGTGAGAATCGCGAGGCCGCATCCCAGTACGCTGGGCAGGTGGCTGCCCGCACCCGGATTTCGACGAGCGTTCTGCTCACCTGCGCCGCCATCGGCGTCGCGACCGGCGTTCTGCAGGCGGGCGCGGGAGCGATCAGCGGCTTCGTCTCGGCCGGTGCGCCGATCCTCTACGGACTCGTCCTCGGCGTGCACGTGCTGCCCGGTGTCGTGGCGCAGGAACTGCTGCGCCGGCCGTGGGTCGCGCTGATCACGCACATGGTCGCGGCCCTCGTCGCGAGCGCGGTCGTGCCGCTCTGGATCGGCCGCTACATCGGCACCGCCCTCCTCATCGGGGGACTGCAGGAGATCATCGCCGCGACCTCGCGCTACAAGCGCTGGGAGCCGTGGCGCTTCTTCCTCTCGGCGGTCATCGTCGGCGCCGTCATCGCGGCCGCGATCTGGTTCGCGGCCGACGTGACCCGCTTCCCCCTGTGGGGTCAGATCGTCTACGTGGCGCTGTTCATCGTCGGCCCGGTGGCATGGACCGCCGTGGGTCTCGCGATCGGCTCCGCGCTGCGGCGCGCGGGGGTCGCCCGGCGCAGTCAGCTCTGAGGGATCCGTCGCCCGGAGCCGTTTCGCCGCCGCGCGGTCGGCCGGTAGGTTAGGGAAGGCTAAGTTTCCCTCGACGATCGGATGCCCGTGTCTCCTGCCGTGCCGCTGCTGCGCGTGCGCGAGCTCGGCATCACCCACGACGGCGAGACCACCCCGGCGCCGGCATCCGTCTCCTTCGACGTCGCCCCCGGCGAGGTCGTGCTGCTGCTCGGCCCCAGTGGGTCCGGCAAGTCGACGCTGACTCTCGCTCTCAACGGGCTGCTGCCGCAGGCCGTGCCGGCGACCGTCACCGGATCGGTCGAAGTCGACGGACTCGACACGCAGGCGACGCCCGTCGCCGAGCTCAGCACCCGCGTCGGCATGGTCTTCCAGGACCCGGACGCGCAGCTCGTGACCGGAACGCTCCTCGACGAGGTGGCCTTCGGGCCGGAGAACCTCCGGATGCCGGTGGCCGAGGTGCTCGCCCGGGCCGAGGAGGCCCTCCGCCGGGTGGGCCTCTGGGAGCGCCGACGCGAGAACCCCGACCGCCTGTCGGGCGGCGGACGCCAGCGGCTCGCGATCGCGTGCGCCCTCGCCATGGGATCGCCGCTCCTCGTGCTCGACGAGCCGACCGCCAATCTCGACCCCGCCGGCATCGAGGAGGTCTACGCCGCCCTCGCCGAGCTCGTCGCCGCCGGTGACCGGGCGATCCTCCTCGTCGAGCACAACCTCGACGCCGCCGTCGGCTTCGTCGACCGGGTCATGGTGCTCGACCACGACGGCTTCCTCGCCGCCGACGGCTCGGTGGATGACGTGCTGCGCGGCCGCGCCGAGGACCTCCACGCGATGGGCGTGTGGCTGCCTGTCTCGACGATCGCCGCCCTGCGGCTCCGCCGCGCGGGCTTCCGCCTCGACCCGCTGCCGCTGACCCCCGACGAGCTTGGGGCCGCGCTCGACGCCGAATCCGGCGCAGACCGCGAGTCCGAGGCGTTTCGTCTGCGGGCGCCGGAGCGCCCTCCGCTCGACGACCGGGGCGCCGAGGCCCTCATCACCGTCCGAGGCCTCACCCTCCGCCGCGGCCGCACCGAGGTGCTCCACGACGTCGACCTCGACATCCCCCGCGGGGCGTTCGTCGCGGTCGTCGGGGCGAACGGCGCCGGAAAGACGAGCCTCATCCACGCCCTCGCGGGGGTCGTCTCGCCCCCCAAGGGCACGGTGCACGTCGACGGGCTCGACGTCGGCCGCGCCGACGCCCGCACCCTCAGCTCGCGCATCGGGTTCGTGTTCCAGAACCCCGAGCACCAGTTCATTGCGCACACCGTGTTCGACGAGATCGCGCACGGCCTCCGTCGCCAGCACCTCTCGGACGACGAGGTCCGCGCCCGCACCGCGGCGCTCCTCGAGCGGTTCGGCCTCACGGCCAAGGCCGAGAGCCACCCGTTCCTGCTGTCGGGCGGGCAGAAGCGCCGCCTCTCGGTCGGCACGGCCCTGGTGGCCGGCGCGCCGGTGCTCGTGCTCGACGAGCCGACGTTCGGGCAGGACCGCGCCCGTGCCGACGAGCTGCTCTCCCTCCTCTCCGAGCTCAACGCCGAGGGCACCACGATCATCGTGGTCACCCACGACATGCAGCTCGTGACCGACTACGCGGACCGCGCCGTCATCCTGTCCGACGGCCGCGTGCTCGCCGAAGGACCCACCGCCGACCTCTTCGCCGACGACGCGCTCATCGCCCGCGCGGGTCTGCGCCCGCCGCCGCTGCGCCGCGCGCTCCAGGGCGTGCAGCGGCATCCCGAGCTCTCCCGGATCGCTCGCCTCGCCGACCTCCCCGGCTCTTCGGCACCCACTCCCCGGCCCGTGATCAGGACCGATTCCCCGGATGCGGCCGACACCGGGCGAATCGCCCCGCTCAGCGCCATCGGTCCTGAGAGCGGTGCGACTCGCACTCCGGCCACGCACCCCCCGGCCCCGCACGTCACGGGAGGTGCCGCGTGACCGACACCGGCCCGCTCACCGCGGCGACGGCTGCGCACTCGACGTTCGATCCGTACGCACGGCGGGTCGAGGCTGGGCCCACGCGCCCGGAGGCTCCGGGCGACGCGCCAGCGGCGCCTGGAGGGGGCGTGGGGACCGCTGTCCGCTTCCTCTACGGGATGAACCCGCTCGCGAAGCTCGCCGCGCCGCTGCCCGCGATGGCGCTGCTCGTGTTCGTGCGGGATCTCGCGACCCCTGCCGCGTTCCTCGCGCTCGCGTATGTCGTGCTGCTGGTGGGGGTGTCGTTCACGCGGCGCCTCGCGGCGATCCTGTTCCTGGCGCTGCCGCTCAGCGCCCTCGTCATCGGCTTCGGGTTCTCGCTGTGGACCGATGCCTCGAAGGTCGACCAATCCGTCGTGGTGTGGCAGCTCGGCGGCTGGACCATGTACGGCGGCGCGCTCGAAGTGGGCTTCGCCACGGGTCTGCGCCTCGCCGCGATCCTCGCCCTCACGCTCATCGCGGGGCTCTCGACCAGCGGACCCGACCTGGTGCGCGCGTCGGTGCAGCAGCTGCGCGTGCCCTACCGCATCGGTTACACGGCGCTGGCGGCGTTCCGCTTCGTGCCGCGCTTCGGGCACGAGCTCGATGTCATCCGCCAGGCGCATCGCGTGCGCGGCGCCCACGGCGGACGCGGGCCCTTCGCCGCGATCGCCCGCTGGTTCGGGTACGTCGTGCCGCTCATGGCCGGCGCCATCCGTCACGCCGAGCGGGTCGCCCTCGCGATGGACGCCCGCGCGTTCGGCGCGCACCCCGACCGCACCGAGCGGTACCTCGTGCCGTGGCGCGTGCGCGACACCGTGTTCGTTTTCGCGTTCTGGCTCGCGTCCGCCGCACTGTTCGCCGTCTTCTTCCCCTGGGGCCTCTGACCCCCTCGCCCTCCCGACAAGGAGCACCGACATGGCTCATCCTCGACTGGTCAAGCCCGAGACGCAGGGGCTCGTGCACCTCACGGTGCTGCGCACCGAGCGCCTCTCCCCGCACTGGCTGCGCGTGACGCTCGGTGGTGGCGAGATCGATCGGTTCCGCGCGATGGGCTACGACCAGTGGTTCCGGCTGTTCCTGCCGCTCGGCGGTGACGAGGGCCTCGAGCGCCTGCCCGCGAAGGCGAACAAGATGTTCGGCTACCTCAAGTACCTCCGCATCCCCGACGGCGTGCGCCCCGTCATGCGCAACTACACCGTGCGCGCGTTCCGCCCCGCGACGGCGACGACCGGCGCCGAGATCGACGTGGACTTCGTACTGCACGGCTCCGCGGCCGACGGCACCGCCGGTCCCGCGTCGCGCTGGGCGGAGTCCTGCCAGGCGGGCGAGAGCGTCGTCGTGATCGACGAGGGCCTCACCTTCAACCCCGACCGCGGCACCGACCGCGTCGTGCTGGTCTCCGACGAGACCGGTCTGCCGGCGATCGCGGGCATCTGCGCCGCGCTGCCGTCGCACGCGACCGGCCACGCGATCGTCGAGGTGCCCTCCGCCGAGGATGCGCTCGACTTCCCGCATCCGGCCGGAGTCGCGGTGCGCTGGATCGTCCGCGACCACGACGTGAAGCCCGGAACCCTGGCGCTGCAGGCACTCCGCGACGCTTCGATTCCGGATGCTGCGATCCACGCGTACATCGTCGGCGAGCAGGCCCTCGCGACCGAAGGTCGCCGGCATCTCGTCGGCGAGCGCGGTGTCTCGAAGGACCTCGTGAGCTTCTGCGGCTACTGGCGCGTGGGCGCCGCGTCGCCCGCCCCGAAGTCTCAGCGCGCGACGGCCGAGGCCCACTCGTGAGCGGGTCCGCCACCCCGACGCCCGCCGCGTCCACCCCGCCGCGCAGCACCCGCGGTCGCGTCACCACCGCGTACCTGCTGACGTGCGCCGCCATCGGCGTCGCCGGCGGCGTGATGCTGTGGGGCGCCGGCTGGATCTCGACCGTGCTGTTCGCGACCGTGCCGTTCGTCTCGGTCGCGATCGCCGGGCTCTGGCTGCTCCCCGCGACGGTCGCGCTGCGCCTGCTCGAGCGCCCGCTCGCCGGCATCCTCGTCGGCGTGGTCTCCGGGCTCGTCGTGTTCCCGTTCCTCGGGGCGGCGATCTGGTGGGCGTTCTTCGCCGAGCTCGCGTTCCTGGTGACCCTCTACCGCTCGTGGCGCACCTGGCAGTACTACGCCGGCGCCGTCTTCGTCGGCGCGATCTACCCCGTGCTCGCCGCGGCATCGTTCAACCTGTGGGCGATGGAGCCGTGGGCCCTCATCACCTTCTTCGCCCTCACGATCGCGAGCTGCGTCGCGGGCGTCGCGCTCGGCATCCTGGTGGCCGACCGCCTCCGCAAGGCCGGCGTCGCCAAGCTCGCCCGCCGTCGCGGCCTGGCCTCGCGCGGCCTCGGCCGCGGCGCCGGTCCCGCCGGCCAGCACTGACCCGACGGGCTCCCTGCCCCCCACCTCGTATCTGGCGACTCGCCAAGATGCACGGCCCCCACCGAGCTTTCTGGCGACTCGCCAAGATGCACGGCCCTGACCGCGCTTTCTGGCGACTCGCCAAATTCGAGCGTTCCAACGGCGTGCCACGGTTCTGGCCACTCGCCAAAACAGCACGGGCCTCACGGTGCTTTCTGGCGACTCGCCAAATCCGAGCATTCCAACGGCGTGCCCCGGTTCTGGCCACTCGCCAAAACAGCACGGGCGTCACGGTGCTCTCTGGCGACTCGCCAAAACCGGGCGGCGCGCAACGCGGGGGCGACAACGAACGGATGCCGCGACCCCGTGCCTCCGCAGAGGCGCCGGGTCGCGGCATCCGTTGTCGAGTGAGCGTCAGCGCTTGCCGACGATCTGGCGCGAGACCAGGTCGCGCATGATCTCGTTCGTGCCGCCGTAGATGCGGTGCACGCGGGCGTCGAGGTAGGCGCGGGCGATCGGGTACTCGGTGATGTAGCCGTAGCCGCCGTGCAGCTGCACACCGACGTCGAGGAGCTCGGCCTCGCGGTCGGTCGTCCAGAACTTGACCTTCGCGGCCTCTTCGGCGGTGAGCTTCTGGTCCTTGTAGAGCAGCATCGCGCGGTCGACGTAGGTCCACATCACGTCGACGGTCGTCGCCATGTCGGCGAGCTTGAAGCGCGTGTTCTGGAAGTCGGCGATCCGCTCGCCGAACGCTTCGCGGCTGAGGACGTAGTCGCGGGTCCACGCGAACGCGGCCTCACCGGCGGCAGCAGCGGCGACACCGATCGACAGACGCTCGAGCGGCAGGTTCATCATGAGCTGGATGAAGCCGAGGCCCTCCTTGCCGCCGATGAGGTTCTCCTCCGGCACGAAGACGTCGGTGAACGAGAGCTCGGCGGTGTCCCAGCCGTGGAAGCCCATCTTCTCGAGCTTCTTGCCGTGGTCGAAGCCCTGCATGCCGTCCTCGAGGATCAGCAGGCTGAAGGCGTCGGGGCGATTGCCCTCGCCGGTCTTCACGAACGTCACGACCATGTCGGCGGTCTTGCCCGACGAGATGAAGGTCTTCGCGCCGTTGACGATGTAGCCGCCCTCGACGCGCTTGGCGGTGGTCTTGATGCCGCGCAGGTCGCTGCCGGCGCCGGGCTCGGTCATCGCGAGAGCGCCGAGGATCTCACCGGTCGCCATGCCGGGGAGCCACTTCTCCTTCTGCTCCTGCGTGCCCATGTGCACGATGTACGGCACGGCGAGGTCGTCCTGGATGCCGAGGGCACCGGCGAGCGAGCCCAGGCCCGCGCCGATCGTCTCTTCGAGCACGATCGAGCGGAAGCGGTAGTCCTGCAGCATGCCCGCGCCGCCGAACTCCTCGGGCACCGACAGGCCGATGATGCCGGCCTCACCCGCGGCGAGCATGGTCGCGCGGTCGATCTCGCCGTCCGCGTCCCACTGCTTGCGCTTCTCGTCCGACGCGTAGCGCTTGACGAACTCCTTGACGACGTCGCGGAACGCCTCGTGGTCCTCGTCGTAGATCTCGCGCTCCATGATGCGCCTTCCTCTCGTCTTCGAGTCTGTGTGGAGACGCACCCCCGGTGGAATTGCATCTCACCTTCAATGGTACTCAGTTTCAGTCGCGACGGATGCCTCGGCCCGCGGCATCCGTGATCCGCAGAGTAGTGGCGACGCCCGACGTCAGCCGAGGTAGTCGGGAGCCGGGTCGAGGGCGAAGAACTCCTCGAGCGAGGTCCAGCCGCCGTCGTGATACGCCTTCGCGAGCTCGGGGCCGACGTAGCGGAGGTGCCACGGCTCGGGGAGGTAGCCGGTCACCGGCGTGGCTCCTTCGGCGTAGCGGACGATCCACCCGTGCTCCCACGAGTGCTCGGCGACGAACTGACCCTGCGGCGTCGCGGCGATCTGATCGAGCGTCCCGCACGAGCCGGCGCACGCGACGACGTCGGCGCTGAGTCCCAGCTGGTGCTCGCTGTATCCGGGCCGCGCGCTCACCTGGTCGGCGCGCTCGCCCTTCTCGGCGAAGTGGCGCCCGTACGTCTGCTGCTGGGTCTGGTACGACCGGAACCCGCTCTCGAGCGCGATCTCGCCGACTCCGGCGTTGCGGGCGGCGGTGACGAGGGAGGCGAGAGCGGATGCTGCGTCCGAACGCAGCGCGCCGCCCTCGATGTTGCGCACCCCGTCGGGGAGCACGAGCGCGCTGGGGCGGTAGTCGATCGGGCTGGCCGGGCGGATCTTGTCCATGACGGTCCAGACGCGGGCGGAGTCGCCGAGGTCCACGCACGGCGCCCGGCCCTCGACGACCGCTGCGCGGAACGCCTCGCCGCCGCCGGCTGCGACGATCGCTGCCTCGTCGTCGCCGCGCTGCACCGCGGCCGCCACGTCGGGCAGCGAGCAGATGTCGGCCGCGGGCGGGGACTCCTCGACCTGGGGAACCGGAAGCTGCTCGATCTCGGGCAGCTCCATCGTCATCGTCAGCGCCGCGTCGGCGCCGGCGGCCTGCGGCTCGGACGGGAGCATCATCGCGGTCATCGCCGCGGATCCGAGCAGCAGTGCGGCACCGGTGGCGAGCCCCGCCACCAGGATCAGCCGCTTCGTCAGCCGACGCGGCCGCGCATGCCGGACGGGCTGCGCACTCTCGTCGACCTCGAGCAGTCCGTCGGCGCGCGCGGCGCGACGCTCGCTGACGACGGGCCGGGGCGAACGCACGGCGCGTCGGCGTCCGCGCACCCGCGCCTCGGGAACGCGGTGAGGCGTCGAGTCGGTCCGGTGCGCCGCGGCGCCCGTCGGGCGGAGGTCGAGCGGCAGCGTGGACGGTGCGCCCGCCGAGATCGAACCCGGCACGAACTCGTCGCTCGGCAGCTCGAACTCGAGCAGGCCGTCGGCGGGATCGGCGACCGGCGCGCGCACGTCCGCGGGGGCGGATTCCTGTGCGCGGGCACGCCTCGCTGCCTCTTCGCGCATCGCTCGGGCTGCGCGACGAGTCTCGGGGGCGGCTCGGGGGGTAGCGAGCCCGCCAGGCTCCGTCACGTCTGCCATTCTTACCCGCGACGGCCGGTTTTGGCCAGGCAAGCGGCATCCGTCTCGCCGATGTTCTAGACACGGCAGCGCTGGTCTTGACTTAAGTTCGAAGCTTTGTTCTCATGGATGCATGCGGTGGCAAGGTCAGGAATTGGGTGTGGCGGATGCTGCGGCCCTGCCCGGCCTCGAACAGCTGAACGGTCTGGTGCGCTCGGTGACGACCCCCGAGTTCGCGGGCGTGACCTTCCACGAGGTGCTCTGCAAGTCCGCTCTCAACCACGTGCCGGGCGCCTCCGCGATGCCGTTCGACTGGACCGTGAACCCGTACCGGGGGTGCAGCCATGCCTGCGTCTACTGCGTATCGCCAGACACCCTCGTGCTGATGGCCGACGGTCGCCACCGCCCGATCAGCGATATCTCGGTCGGTGACGAGATCGTCGGAACGCGCGAGGAGGGAAGCTATCGCCGGTACACAGAAGCGCGAGTCCTGGCCAAGTGGACCAGGCGTAAGCGCGCCTACCGCGTGTCACTCGCCGACGGCACGGAACTCGTGGCCAGCGCAGACCACCGCTTCCTGACCAACAGAGGCTGGAAGCATGTGATCGGTGCGATGAACGGAGCAGCTCGCCGCCCCTACCTCACGCCTGGACTTCGACTCCAGGGGTTCGGGCTCGACGTCAACGCGTGTCGAGAGCCCATCGAAACACCTGACTATCGCCGGGGATACCTCACGGGGATGATCAGGGGCGACGGAATGATCTTTCACCGCGCATATCCCAAGGACGGACGTGCGGGCGAGGTACATCAGTTCCGTCTCGCTCTCGCGGACCTCGAAGCTCTTGACCGCGCCCGAACGATGCTCGCTGCTGAAGGCATTGTCACCCACACACGACCTTTTGCTCCGGCATCAGCCACCCGGCGAATGATGACCGCGATTCAGACGGGCCGGAAGGCCGACGTCGCATCCATCGAGGATCTCGTTCGCACACCAGACTTCAGGTCAAGCGAGTGGCAGGCCGGTTTCATGGCGGGGTTGTTCGACGCGGAAGGCTCCTACTCGCGAGGAATACTCCGCGTTTCCAACAAGGATGACCAGATCATCAGACTGACGAGCGAAGCCCTTGCCACTCACTCGATTCCGCATCAGATCGAGGGCATCCGACCGAATGGTGTCGTGCCGGTGCGAGTTACTGGGGGACTGCCGTCGATCCAGCGCTTCTTCGCTATCGCACGCCCCGCTATCACTCGCAAGCTGAGCATTCTCGGGACCGCGATCAAGTCTGTTGCAGACCTGCGCATCGTCTCGATCGAAGACCTCGGCGAGACGATCGACATGGTCGACATCACGACGTCCACCGGCGACTTCATCGCGAACGGCGTTGTCAGCCACAACTGCTTCGCCCGCGGCACCCACGAGTACCTCGAGCTCGATGCGGGGCGGGACTTCGACACGCAGGTCGTGGTGAAGGTGAACGTCGCCGAGGTGCTCGAGAAGGAGCTCCGGCGGGGCACCTGGCAACACGATCCTGTCATGCTCGGCACGAACACCGATCCGTATCAGCGCGCAGAGGGGCGCTACAAGCTGATGCCGGGGATCGTGTCGGCACTGACCGAGTCGGGTACGCCGTTCTCCATCCTCACGAAGGGCACGCTCCTGCGGCGGGATCTGCCTCTGCTGACGGATGCCGCGAACCAGGTGCATGTGACGATCGCGATGTCGATCGCGGTGTTCGACGACGAGCTGCAGCACCTCATCGAACCTGGCACGCCCAATGCGACGGCACGTCTCGAGACGGTGCGCGCGGCGACGGAGGCGGGATTCCGCGTCACGGTGTTCCTGATGCCGATCATCCCGCACCTCACCGACTCGATCGCGGCGATCGACCACGCACTCGCCCGCATCAAGGCGGCGGGAGCGGTACGGGTCGTCTACGGCGCACTCCACCTGCGGCCCGGCGCCAAGCAGTGGTTCCTCGAGTGGCTCGCCGAGCGGCACCCCGAGCTCGTCTCGTCGTATCGGGGGCTCTATCCCGGCGCGACGGCGTACGCGCCGAAGGCCTACCGCTCGTGGCTCGCCAAGCGGGTGCGCCCGTTGCTGCGCGTCCACGGCCTCGACGGCCAGGCCGAGGAAGAGAATCCGCGCGGCGCGCCCGTGGCGGGTCTCGCCGACCGGGCCGATGCCCGCAGCAACCCGCCCATCATCACGACCTCGCGCGGGCGCGCCGCCGCGACGTCGTTGCGAGCGGCGTCCTCCCGGTCGCAGGCTGGGGCCGAGGCATCCGCTCGTCTCTTCTGAGTCCCGCCCGCCGGCGTCGCGGAGACACAGGAGTGCCGATCTCTGCGCACAGAATCGGAGACCCCGTCCGACACGCCGAGGACGGATGCCGCCGCCCCGCGTGTCACCGAGGACCTCCGACTCTGTGCGCTCGAGGGCGTTACGCCGCGACGGGACTGAGCTTCCCGACCGGCGCGACCTCGACGACATCTCTCGCGCGCACGACGAGCGGAGTGCGGACGTGGCCCAGCACGGCGTCGAGCACCGCGTCGTCGGTGAGGATGCGGTTGTGCCCGAGGCCCTTCGTCGCGAGCAGCTTCGCCCCGGGGTTCGCGGCGACGACCCGTCCCGCCTCGCCGAACGGCACGACGCGGTCGCCGTGGTCGTGGGCGACGAGGAGTGGCACCCCGGCCGGAAGCGGGCGCCGCACGCCCGACAGCCAGGCGAACGGGTCGGGCTCGCCGGGGAAGTACCGCGTCGCGAAGAGCTCGCGCATGCTCGCCGCGACCGCATCGGAGTACCCGAGCATGCCCTGGAACTGACTCAGCAGCAGGTCGGCGTCGGCGGGCGCGGCGATCGTCACGACGCGCGCCGCATCGATGCCGCCGGCGACGCCGACCAGCGTCGCGAGACCGCCGAACGAGTGCCCGACCATGGCGTCGAAGCCGCCGCGGCGCTCCTGGAGCGCGGCGAACACGTCGAGCCAGTCGACGAGATAGGTGTGACGACCGCCCGAGCCGCCATGCGCGGGCGCGTCGAACGAGACGACGCGATACCCGTCGGCGCGGAGTTCGCGCACGAGCACCGAGAATTGGCTGGCGCGGCCGTTCCAGCCGTGCGCCAGCACGACCGTGCGCGGACCGTCGCCCCACTCGTAGGTGTCGACGTCGACACCACGGCGGTCGATGCCGGCGATGCGCACCGTCTGCCGGCGCGCGCGCAGCATCGTGGCCTCGTCGTCGGGGTGCACGGGTCGCGGCTTCACGACGTGACCGAAGAGCGGCATAGCCACGGCGGCGCCCCACCGCGGCGAGAGGGCGGCCGCGGCGCGAACGGAGGTGCCGGCGGCGGCGAGTGCGAGATTCATGATGCTCCGATCAGAAGAATACGAACGATCGTACTTATGAACACGAACGATCGTACGGTAATCTCGAGGTGTGACACAAGCCCCCGTCGACCGACGTCGCCTCCGAGGCGACGAATCGCGACGCGCCGTGCTGTCGCACGCGGTCGACACCGCGACGGTCGACGGCCTGGACGGCCTCACGATCGGGCGGCTGGCGGATGCCTCGGGGCACAGCAAGAGCGGCATCGCGACCCTGTTCGGCTCGAAGGAGCAGCTGCAGCTCGCCGTGGTTGCGGCCGCTCGTGAGGTCTTCATCGACCGCGTCGTCGCACCGGCCCGCGCCCGCACACCTCGCGGCCTGATCCGCGTGTGCACGCTGCTGGGCGACTGGCTGGACTACTCCCGCGATCGCGTGTTCCGCGGCGGCTGCTTCTTCGCAGCGACCTCTGTGGAGTTCGATGCGAAGCCGGGCGTCGTGCGCGACGCGATCGTCGCGGCCTCGAGCGAGTGGGAGGACTACCTCACCGTGAGCATCGAGTACGCGATGGCTGCCGGCGAGCTGCCCCTCCTCGACGATGCGCGTCAGCTCACGTTCGAGATGGTGTCGTTCCTCGAGGCTGCGAACACCCGCTCGCTGCTCCACACGAGCGAGGAGCCCTACCGCCGCGCCGAGGTCGCGCTCCGCGCGCGCCTCACGTCCCTCGGCGGCGACCCCGAGCTCATCGCCTCGATCGGCGCCGCGCCCACCGCCTGACCCTCGCGCGCCGCCTGGCGCAGCGAGGGTGGCCCCTGTGGTCACCACCCACGACCGAAGCGGCGAAAGCGGCCACCTCGGCGTACCGGTGCCCGACCGAGTTGGTGCATGCGCCCGCCGAAACCCGGTCCCCCGCCGAAACACGGGCCGTCACCCCCGGTCTCAGCCGAAGCCCCCTGTCTCGCCGACATGCCGCCGCACGCGACAGCGCCCCACCCCGCTCTCTCGCTCCCTCGCCTCGTCCTCATTTGAGGACCAGGGCCGAGATGCGGACCCACTCGCCGCACCCCGGCCCTCACATCGGCCCACAACCTCAAACGAGGAACGGACGCGGCACCCCTGCGCCCGAACAACACCCGACCACCCACGACCTCAAATGAGGAGCGGATGCCGCGGCCCCGGACTCGGACACACCCACCCACTCCGTCCTCAATTGAGGAGCAGAGCCGAAATGCGGACCCACTCGCCGCACCCCGGCCCTCACATCGGCGCACGACCTCACACGAGGAACGGATGCCACGCGCCGCGCCCAACAACCCCCGACCACCCACGACCTCAGACGAGGAGCGGATGCTGCGACCCCGCGCCCACCCCGAGCACAGCGACAGCGGGCGCCCCGACCGGGACGCCCGCTGCGCGGCGAGGGCTCAGCGCTTCCAGGGGCTGCGCTTGCCTCCGGGCACGTCGTTGCGGCTCCACCACTGCGCCGTGTACGTCACGCCGGCGTAGACGACCTGGTCGCCCTTGTCGTAGATGGTGTCGGCGTACCAGTCCTGCACGGTGGCGGGGCTCACGCCGCACGCGGTGAGCGTGGCCCACGGTCCGCGCGGCGAGGCGCCGGGCTGGTCGCCCTTCGCGTACCACTGCGCCTGGAAGACGCGACCGTCGAGGAACACGAGCTCGCCCCCGCGGTACGTGGTCTGCGCGTTCCAGGGCTGGGCGGCAGCATCCGGAGTCGTCGCGCACTGCAGCCCCTCCGCACCCGCGACCGGGCCGGGGGCAGCGGCGCGCAGCACCTCGGCCGACGCGGCGGAGAGGTCTCCCGCGACGTCGTTGCCGACCTCCCAGAAGTCGACGCCGCCGAGGCCCTTCGAGATCGCCCAGGCGCTCTTCTCGGCCACCGCCACCTCGTCATCGAACGACCAGAACTGGCGGGCGGCGACGTCGTAGCCCCACGTCGCGTTGAAGCGTCCGTCGGCGGTGTACTCGTGGTGGATCTCGAGGTCGCGCGCCTTCAGCTGGTCCCACGTGATCTGGGTGAGGCCGCCGCCCGAGAGGGTCCAGGGCTGGGGTTCGGCATCCGTCCAGCCCTGGCCATAGGCGGCGAGGCCGAGGTTGAGCTGCGCCGGATCGATGCCCGCGTTGACGTACGAGGCGACGACGGCGTCGAGGCCGAGCCCCCAGTTGTAAGCGGGGTCGCCGTAGACGTTGCCTTGGTGTCCGGTCTCCGCGGTCCACGAACCCCACAGGTCGTAGCCCTGGAGGTTCGCGAAGTCGAGGTACTCGAAGAGCTCGGGGTCGTTCCAGCCGCCCGCAGCGATCTGGGTCGGCCCCGCCGGGAGGAACGCCGAGATCTCGTAGTCCTCGCCGGTCTCGGCCTCGACGGCGTTCAGCTGCGCGCGGAGCTCCTTCACGAACGCGAGGAAGTTCGCCTTGTCGTTCACGGGGTCGACCGTGTTGCCGACCTCCTGCGCCCAGTCGGGGGCGCCGGGCCACTCCCAGTCGAGGTCGAACCCGTCGAAGACGCCCGCGGCCGCGCCCGCGCCGCCGCGCCCTCCGATCGCGGGCAGGTTGCCGCGGATGTAGAGGTCGATGCACGACTCGGCGAGCGCCGAGCGGAGCTCCGGCGTCGCGACCGCCTTCGAGAACGACTTCGACCACGACCAGCCGCCGAGCGACACGTTGACCTTGAGGTCGGGGTACAGGCGCTTGAGCTGGGCCAGCTGGTTGAAGTTGCCGGCGAGCTTCTGCTTCTTGGTGTCAGCGATGCCGAGGACCGACTGCGCCCCGGTGAACGCGTGCACGAAGTCGCTGTCGGCGTCGCCTGCGGTGTCGGTCTGACCGGGGCCGGGTGCCGCGGTGTCGGAGATGAAGCACGTGTACGGCTCGACGCCGTCGAGGCCCTGCACACCGGCGGCCCGTGCGGAATCGAGCGCGGCGTGGTCTCCGGCGACGTTGCCGAAGGAGTAATTGAGGTGGGTGAGGTTCGCGCCGGCGCCGCCGTCGACGAACAGGCGCTTCAGCGTGGCCTGCGCCTCGCCGGTCGCCCGCCATTGGCCGTAGTAGCCGACGTTGCGGTACGCGTTGACGGTGGTCGTCGGGGTGGGGTCGTCCGTCGCGGCGACCGCGGGCGACGCGGCGAGGAGGCCCACGGCGAGCGCTCCGGTGATCGCGGCGGCGAGCGCCGGCAGGGGATGTTTCGACACACAAGCTCCTTCGGTTGTGGGGGGAGGCATCCGTTCGGAATTAGGTAACCGTCCTAACAAATACCATGGTCACCATTCTGGCATCGAACGCCCCTGCACCGGAAGACCCGGGCGCACACCGAGGCCCTGGTGCGTCTCCCCCGGTTGCGACACGATGTCCCAATGGCCCGATTCCTGGTGACGGCCATGCCATTCACCGGGCATGTCCTCCCGCTGCGTTCGGTCGCCCAGGCGCTGGTCGCACGCGGCCACGACGTGCGCTTCTACACCGGGAGCGCGTTTCGCGCGGGGATCGAGGCATCCGGAGCCGTCCATGTGCCGTGGCGCGCAGCGCCGGACTTCGACGAGAACGATCTGCGCGCGACCTTCCCCCGGCTCGAGGGGCGCAAGGGCCTCCGCCAGGTCTTCGCGAACCTCGAAGACGTCATGATCAACACCGCCCCGGCACAGGTCGCCGACCTGCAGGCGGAATGGGACCGCGCGCCGTGGGACGCGATCGTCGCCGACGACACCTCCATCGGCGCGGCCCTCTTCGCCGACCGCCCCGGCTGCCCGCGGGCCACGATCGCGGTCCTGCCGCTCCACCTCACCAGCCGACAGGGGCCACCGAGCGGGATGGGGCTCACGCCGGGCCGCAATCCGATCATGAAGGCACGGGATGCTGCGCTCCGCGGCATCGCACCGCTCGCGATGCGTCCGCTGACCAAGCCCATCGTCCGCGCGCGCGTCGAGGTCGGCCTGCCCGCGGAGCCCCTCACCTTCGAGCAGACGGTGCTGTCACCCCTGCGCATCCTCGCGAGCGGATCACCCCTGCTCGACTTCGGCCGCACCGACCGGCCCGCACACCTCGACTTCGTCGGTCTGCTGACCGCGCCGCCCTCCGCGGTCACGCCGCTCCCAGCCTGGTGGGGTGACCTCGACGGCCGCACGGTGGTCCATGTCACGCAGGGCACGCAGAACATCGACCCCACCGACCTGATCCGCCCCGCGCTCGACGCGCTCGCCGACCGCGACATTCTCGCCGTCGTGTCGACCGGGGTGCGCGGACGCGACGAGCTTCCGTTTCCCGTTCCGTCGAACGCGCGGATCGCCGGATTCCTCCCTTACGACGCACTCCTCCCCCGCACCGCCGTCGTGGTCACCAACGGCGGCTGGGGCGGCACGCTCACCGCGCTCAGCCACGGCATCCCGCTCGTCATCGCCGGCGGCGACCTCGACAAGCCCGAGATCGCGGCGCGTGTCGCGTGGGCCCGCGCGGGCGTCGACCTCCGCACCGGCACGCCCACTTCGGCGCAGGTCGCGGCCGGCTTCGAGCGCGCCTCGACGGACACCGCGATGAGGGATGCCGCCACCCGCGTCGCAGGCGAGCTCAGGTCGCTCGGCGGAGCGCCGCGTGCTGCCGAACTGCTCGAAGGGTTCGCGGCCCGGTCGGGGCGGTGAGCGACGTGACGTCAGCGCCCGGCGAGCTCCTCGAGCAGGTCGTCGCCGGGGCGCACCTCGTCGAACGGCGCCTCGATGTCGGCCCGGTCGAGCAGGTCGGCGAGCCGCTCGCGGCGCGCGCGCGTCACCAACGTGACGACGGTGCCCGAGCGTCCCGCGCGGCCCGTGCGGCCCGAACGGTGCAGGTACGTCTTGTACTCGTCGGGCGCGTCGGCCTGCACCACGAGATCGATGTCGTCGACGTGGATGCCGCGGGCTGCGACATCCGTCGCCACCAGCACGTCGATGCGACCCGACGTGAGCTTCTCGAGGTTGCGCGTGCGGCGGGCCTGATCGAGGTCGCCGTGGAGCGCAAGCGCGCGGATGCCCACGTCGTCCAGCTGGTCGGCGAGCATCTCGGCGAACGCGCGCGTGCGCGTGAAGACGAGCGTCTTGCCGCTGCGGTCGACCAGCGTGCGCAGGATGTCGCGCTTGTCGCGGTGGTCGACCACGAGCACACGATGATCGATGGTGCCGGTCCGCTGGGTCTCGCCGGCGACCTCGTACACCGCCGGCTCGCTGAGGAACTCCTTCACCAGCGACGACACCTCGCCGTCGAGCGTCGCCGAGAACAGCAGACGCTGCGCGTCGCGGGACGTGCGGCGCATGATGCGCTGCACCGGCTCGAGGAAGCCCAGATCGCACATGTGGTCGGCCTCGTCGAGCACCGCGATGCGCACCTGCGAGAGGTCGAGAGCACGCGACTCCACCAGGTCTTCGATGCGCCCCGGCGTGCCGATGACGATGTCGATGCCTCGCTTCAGCGCGCCGAGCTGACGCGCCTTGGGCACGCCGCCGTAGATCTGTGTCGTGAAGAGGCCGACGCTGCGGGCGATCGGCTGGACCGTCGCGTCGATCTGCAGCGCGAGCTCACGCGTGGGCGCGAGGATCAGCGCGCGCGGCGCGCGACCGAACTCGCGCTTCTCCCGGGCCTGCGACCGCAGCACGCTCTCGACGAGCGGCGCGCCGAACGCGATGGTCTTGCCGGACCCGGTGCGGCCTCGCGCGAGCACGTCGTGGCCGGCGAGGATCGCCGGGATCGTCGCCGCCTGGATGGGGAACGGATGCTGCGCCCCGAGCTCCGCGATCGTCTTGACGATGTTCTGGCCCAGGCCGAGATCGGCGAACGTCACGTCCTCGACTTCGCCGGGTGCGACCGCGGCGGCCTCGAGCCGCTCGTGCACGACGTCGCGGTGCCCCGAGTCCTCCCGGCGCGGGGCGGCATCCCGGCGCTGAGCGGCATCCCGGCGCGGAGCAGCCCTCCGGGCACCGGCGTCCCGCCGCGCACCGTCGTCGCGGCGAGGTGCAGCGTCCCGGCGCGGCGGCTCGCCGCGCCCCGAGTCACGACGGTCGTCGCGGTCACGCCCCGGTCGCCCGCGGTCGTCCCGCGAGTGCGTGCGGATCGTCCGTGCCTCATCCCGGCCCGCGCGCTCCTGCTCGGCCCAGCGGCGCTTCGGCGGCGCGGCGTCCGTGGATTCGGTGCGGTGTCCGCGGTGCCCGGCGCTGCGGCTCCCCGGCTTGCCCGACGACGATTCGCCGGGCCGGCGCTTGCCGTCCTGAGCGTCGCGACCCTCGCTCGCCGCGCGGTACTTCGGGTTGTACCGGGGGTCGAAGTTCTTCGCCGCGCGACCGCCGCCGGGCTTGTTGTTCTTGGGCATCCGGCTCCTCCAGGTGCGGGTCCGCGGCACCCGCGCGCCGTCCACGCGGCGCGGCGCGTGAACCGGCCCGTCCAGCGTACCCGGCACGATGCCTGCACCAGGGAGTCGCCATATACCACCGACCAGCGCTTTCCCGGCTCTGCGGGATACAGTTTCGGTATGCGGTTCGCCGCTGAACTGGGGAATTGCCGTCTTGACCAACGGGCCCCGGACCGGGGGTTCTTTGGGGGGATGTCCGGCTTCGGGCACGCCGTGCAGAACCGATCGTGAGTCGAATGCCTCCCACGACCCTTTCCGACGCTCCACCGGTCACCGTCCCGCCCGCGCGCGCGGCGGTCGCCGTCACCGCGCCGACCCTCACCCGAGTCGACCCCGAACCCGCCGTCGCCCGGGCGATTTCGCACGCCGCGACGAGCACCTCCACCGACGCGCCTTCCCTCTCGGCGACGACGACCACCGCCGACGCGGCCACCGCCACCGCCGTCACGACCACCACCGTCGCCACGATCCCCGCCGCACCCGAGGCGGCGACGGCCGATCCCGCGCACATCGCCCACCGCATCGGCCGGCTCGCCGTGCTGTCGCTCCCGGTCGGGGTCGCCGTCGCGATCCTGACGACGCACGACGCCACGTGGTGGCAGCTCCACTTCTCCCAGCTCGGCACCCACACCGACTTCTCGGGCCGCACCTTCAACAGCATCACCATCTTCTCCGGCTTCCTCCTCGCGGTGTACGGCGTGCTGATCGCGGTGGCGCTGCCCAGCGGCATCCGTCGTCGCGCCTCACGCGCGTTCCGCGGTTCGATCGTGTCGGCGGGACTCTTCCTGACCGGCGTGGGGCTCGTGCCGATCCCGGTGAGCCCGGTGGGGCACGACCTCATCGCCACCGCGCTCGGGCTGTCGTTCTTGTCGACCGTCGCGACGGGACTTGCAATTCCTGGTCGCAGTCGCCGATTCCGCCGGGCCACCATGCTGTGCGTCGCGCTCCTCGCGACGGGCATGGGTGTGCTCACCGCCGGTTTCATCACCCTCGCGCTCTTCGAGTTCGTCGCCTTCGTGACGATGGGCTTCTGGCTGCTGTCGCTGCCGCGCGCACTCGCCCTCACGCCGTCGCCCGCGCCCGTCCTGGTGACCACGACGATGCCCGCATCCGCAGAATGGATGGCATGGCAGAACCCGTGGCCCACCCCATCACCGTCGCGATCGAACGGCGCATCGATCCCTCTCGCACCGTCGAAGCCACAAGCTGGATGCAAGCCGGCACCGATCTCGCCGCAGGCTTCGCGGGGTTCCTCGGCTCCGGCTGGGTCCGCGCCGGCGAAGGCAGCGACCTCTGGTACATGCTCTACCGCTTCCGCGACATCCCGACCCTCGAAGCCTGGGAGGACTCGCCGCAGCGGTCTTGGTGGCTCGACTCCGGCCGCGCCTTCGCGAGCGAAGTCAGGGTCGAGCGACGCACCGGCATCGAGGGATGGTTCGACGCCCCGTTCGCCACGCACGTCGAGTCGAGGCATCCGGGTCACGCGACTTCACCGGTCACCGGCCCGGTGCAGCAGCCCATCCCGGCCGCTCCGCCGCGCTGGAAGCAGGCCGTCACGATCTGGCTCGGCTTCTTCCCCACGAACCTCCTCGCGTCGTGGCTTCTCGGGTTCGTCCCGGGCTTCGCGGAGTGGCCGCTGATCGCTCGCGTGCTCCTCTCGACGGTGCTGCTCACCCCCGTCATGACGTACGCGGTGCTTCCGTGGGTGACACGGATGCTGCGCCCCTGGCTGCAGCGCGGCGCTTGACGAATCTGTGACCGAATCTTCCTGCGCCGATCACCCTCGACGTTCTCGCGCGGTCGTACTCTGACCTCGTGAGCACTGTGAACACCTCGCCGGTGCCGGACGCCGCCCCTCCGACGCCCGGTCGCAAGGCAGAATCCGAAGCGGTCTACGCCGCGTTCGGCGCCGGCATCGTCGGCGCGATCTACGGCCTCCTCGTCGGGATCCTCGCCCCCGACGTCCAGCTGGGCAGCCAGGCCGACTCGCTCGCATTCTGGGCCGCGTGCGGCGCCGCGGTGGTCGCGGCCGTCGCCTCCACCGTCGAGTACTGGCGCTCCCGCAACCGCCCCGGCCAGGAGTGGCGGCAATCGCTGCCGTCGTGGAAGTACATCGTCAACACGATCTCGGTCGTCATCGTGCACACGGCGCTGGCGTTCGTCGCCGTGTACGCGCTGGGACGCCTGCTCGCGATGGGGTTCATCGGGCTGCCGATCATCACGTTCTGGGCGGTCGTGCTGATGGCGATCACGCTCGGCCTCACGACCTGGTTCGTGTACCTGTCCGTGTCGGCGATGACGACGCAGCGCATGTCGTCGCTGCTGCTCACGTTCATCGCGATCGGCACGCTCACCGCCATGGTGACCACGCCCGACCCGACCTGGTGGAAGCTCCACTTCAGCCAGCTCGGCACCTTCGAGGACGACCTCTCGAGCTGGGTGTTCAACGGCACCCTCATCGCCGCGGGCCTGCTCGTGACGACGTTCGCCGTCTACGTGGCCAACGACATGCGCGAGCTCACCGAGGCGGGTGTGCTCCAGAACCCCCGCGGGATGCGGACAGTCCCGGTGCTCTTCGTGATCATGGGCATCATGCTCGCGTGCGTGGGCATCTTCCCCGTCGACGTGAACATGCCGGCGCACAACCTCTCGGCATCGGGCATGGCCGTGATGTACCTGGTGCTGCTCATCGGCGGCCCCCGCTTCTTCCGAGGGATGCCCCGCACCTACTTCGTCGCATCGTGGACGTTCCTCGCGGCGATGGTGGTCTCGGTGATCCTCTTCATCCCCGCGGTCGGGTACTTCTCGCTCACCGCGTTCGAGATCATCGTCTTCGCGCTGATCTTCGGCTGGATCGCCGTCTTCATCCGGTTCCTGGGCGTCGCCGGCCGCAAGGATTGACGCGGATCAGGACTCGCTGGGCGCGAGGAAGACGCCGATGCGGCTGCCGTCGAAGACGAACTGCAGGGCGCTGCCGGCGGGGAAGCGGTCGCGGAGCTGCTGCGGCGCGTTGCTGTCGATGACGAACTGGACGGTGGCGGGAAACGCGCCCGCGCGGCAGCCGTTGTACATGATCCCCGAGAGCGACCACGAGTTCGTGTCGGCGTCGAGCTCGGGCATCTGCTCGGTCGCCACCACGGCGAAGCAGTCGGTGCCCATGCCGGTGTAGCCGCCGGTGCTCTCGAACAGGGTGAGACCGTAGTACTCGAAGGCCATCGAGCTCGGACCGGCGCCGAACCAGCCCGCCGGGACCTCGATGAACGGATCGGGCTCGAGCGTGTCGACCTGCGTCGCACCGCTGGAGGCTTCGACCGGCGGCGCGGACGTCAGCGAATACGTGAGCCCGGCGGCCAGGGCGGCGGCCCCGAGCACGGAGAGCGCCCAGAGCGCCACGGACTGGCTCGACGGGCGACGGGGCTTTCGGCGCCTGGTGGACGCAGGCGCGTCCGACTCGGTCTCGCTCGACTCCCCGATGGCGAAGAGCTCGGCGCCGTCGTCGGCCGGCGGCAGCACCGGCGCCTCGACCGGCGTGGGCCCGACGTGCGCCTGCAGCACGGACGGCTCGTCCGGCGCCTCGGCGTCCGGCGCATCGCGGCTCGCCTCCAGCTCGCGGAGCCGCTGCAGCGCGGCGGGATCCTGCTCGATGTCGGCGGAGGGGCCATAGGCGCGGGCGCGCAGCGTGCGCAGCTCGTCGAGGGTCGCGGCATCCATCTCGTGCATCGTCTCACGCCGCGGGCCGCGGGCTGGATGGCTGGTCCGGTGCGGGACTAGCGTCGTCCTCGAGCGATCGCACACCACCTGCGGAGGCATCCGATGCTGAACCACGTCGCCGACGGCGTTCTCACCCACGAGAGCGAGTTCATCCAGACCCAGGCCACGGTCGTGCAGGGGCGCGACGGCGTGCTCCTGGTCGACCCGGGCATCACGCGCGCCGAGATGGCGGACCTCGCGCACGACCTCCGCGAACTGGGTCGGCCGGTCGTGGCGGCCTTCTCGACGCACCCCGACTGGGACCACGTGCTCTGGCACGCCGATCTCGGCGACGCGCCGCGCTGGGGCACGGCCCGGGGCGCAGCATCCATCCGCGAAGTGCTGTCGATGGCGGACTGGAAGGAGCAGATCGCCGAGGGGCTGCCGCCGGAGTACGCCGACGACATCCCGATGGAGCTGCTCGGCCACATCACGGGCCTCCCCGAGGGGGCCACGCACCTCCGTTGGGACGGCCCAGCCGTGCGCGTCCTCGAGCATCGCGCGCATGCGCCTGGGCACGCCGCACTGCTTGTCGAGGCAAGCGGCGTGCTCGTCGCGGGCGACATGCTCTCCGACATCCTGATGCCGTTCCTCGATCTGCAGGCCGACGACCCGATCGGCGACTACCTCGCCGCGCTCGACCTGTTCGAGAGCGTCGCCGACGACGTCGCGGCCGTCATCCCCGGGCACGGCTCCGTCGGCGGCGCCGGCGCGCTGCGCCCGCGCATCGCCCAGGACCGCGCGTACGTCGAGGCCTTGCGCGACGGCCGCACTCCCGACGATTCGCGCATCGGCCCGTCGGCACCGTTGGACTGGCTCGTCGACGTGCACGACTGGCAGGTGCAGGCGATCACCGAGCGCCGCTGACGGCGCTCAGTCGGCGGGATCACGGACGAAGACGTCCACCGTGTCCTCGCGGAATCGGAAGTCGACGTTGCTCCCGTCGGGCAGCCACTGCCCGAACTCGTCCGCTTCCCGCGCGACGCTCAGGGTCAGCGCGACGTCCGTGCCCGGCGGGGCGCACTTGATGGAGAACCTGCCGCTCGCGGCGAGGTCCCAGACGATGAAGCAGACCTTTCCGGCGTGGTCCTCGACCGACCACACGCGCACGCCGTGGTACGGCTCGAAGCGGCGCAGCGTCGAGGGAACCGGGCCCCTCCCCTGGGCGCTCAGCACGCGGATGATGTCGCTGTTCGCCTCGACGGCGATCTGCTGCAGGGTCGCGTCGGGACGCGGCGCGAGGCTCCACACCGTCGTGCCGACAACCCCGAGGAGGACGATCGCCCCCGCGATGGGCCACGCACGACCCCGGTGCGAGGCGTTCGGCGATGTCTCGATCATCGGCGGCTCCGGGGCGACCGTCGCGGCCTCGACCGCCGTCGAACCCGCGGCTCGCGTCGCCGTGGCCGCGGACAGGTGGGCTGCCTCCAGTTCGGCCAGCCGAGCCATCGCCGCCGGGTCCGCCTCGATGTCGGCGTCCGGGCCGTACGCTCGCGCGCGCAGTTCTGCGAGCTCGCGTGCGGTGTCTGACGGGCGCGAGCTTCCTTCCGTGAGCTCGGGCGGCTCGGGGCCGAAGTCGGGTGCGGATGGCCTTCCGTCCACAGCCTCACGGTACCCCCGCACCCTCCGCGGATGGGGCCGGCGTTCGCGACGACGGATGCTGCGGCCCGCAGCATCCGCTCCCTTCAGGTCCGCGTCACGGACGCGGGTCGGTGGCGAGCATCGACATCAGGATCGAGTCGACCCACTCGCCGTCCCACAGCATCGTGTCGCGGGCGCGGCCCTCGACGACGAAGCCGATCTTCTCGTACGAGCGCTGCGCGCCGGGGTTGAAGCTGAAGACGTCGAGCGAGATGCGGTGGATGCCGACGGTGTCGAACGCCCACTCGACGACGGCGCGGCCGGCCTCGGTGCCGAAGCCCTGCCCGCGCACGCCGCTCGCGACGAGGCCGATGCGGTAGTTCATCGCGAGGTTGTCGTCGTCGAGGTCGTTGAGCACGACCTCGCCGAGGTAGGCGCCCGACTCGTCGAGGATCGCGAAGTCCGCGCGCTCGTCGGCCCCGACGAGTCGCTCGAGGTGCGCGAGCACCTGCTCGCGTGTGAACTCCGTGCGCGTGCCGGTGAGCTTCATGGCCTCGGCATCCTGAAGGGCCGCCATGACCTCATCGAGGTACTCGGGGCCGTGCTGCACGAGGGTCAGCCGCGGCGTGCGCAGAACGGGCTGTGCGGCGAGGGAATCGGCGATCGACACGGGTTCAGGCTACTGACCAGACGGCGCATCGCGGCGACCGCCCCCGAGCGGCCCTGATGGGTGGACAATCAAGCCATGGCACGCGGCGCGTGGACGCAGGAAGCACGCCTCGAAGCTGCCGCGGTACGGGTCGAGAAGCAGCTGCACCGTGACGGAGTGGTCGAAGCGCGACGCTTCGCCGTGCGCACCGAAGCCCGGGCGATCGTCGTCGCGGCTCTCGCTTTCGGCATCGGCCTCGCCGCCGGGGCACTGGGGTTCTGGGGCCGCGCCGCACACGTGTGGGAAGGGGCGTCGGTCGGCGCCGCAGGCATCGTGGTCGCAGCATCCGTCACGCTCGCGGCCGCGTCGGTGAGCTATCGCCTTGCCGCCCGCGATCCGCGGCAGGCCTGGCTGAAAGGCGTCACGCGTGCTCGGCGGGCATGGATGACGGCGGCCGTCGGGGTCTCGCTCGCGGCGGTGTTCGGCATGGTCCAGTGGATGCTGTTCCACGCCGCATCGATGATCTGGCCGGGGGCTGCGGTCGACACGCTCACGGCGACGATGATCGTCGCGTTCGTGGCGGGCGGATGCGGCTACACGGCGTTCGCGGTCGCGGCACACGTCACCGCGACCCGGCTCGTGCTGCTGCTGTTCGCCGTCGTGGCGACCGGGTTCACGGTGAGCGTCGCGACCACGCAAGACGACGAGTGGTACCGGCTCAACTTCAGCGAACTCGGCGGCCGGGGCGGGATCACCTCCGCGGTGTTCAACGCGACCTTGATCATCGCGGGTGGGGTCACGGCGCTGCTCGCGATGTACCTCTTGACGAGCCTGCAGGCGTGGGCGCGCACCGAATCTCGAGTGACCCCCACGCGGGCCGTCATCGTCTACTTCGTGTTCCTTGCGCTGGCGGCGTGCTTCCTGGGTGCCGCACTCGTGCCGGTCACGTTCAGCCAGGTCGGCCACAACATCTTCGCCATCGGAATGGCCATCGTCTTCGGAGCGTTCCTGCTCGGCCTGCGCTGGGTGCTGCCGTGCCTGCGCTGGCCGATGATCGCGCTCGCGTACGCGGTCGCGGCGGGCATCTTCTTCTCGGCGAGCCTGTTCTGGATCGGGTACTACACCCTCGCCACGCACGAGATGGTCTGCGCCGGCCTCGTCGTCGGGTGGCTGCTGCTCTTCACGCGCACGCTTGCCACGGCAGAACGCGCGGATTCGGCGGCGGCGGAGACGGATGCTGCCACCTGACGACTGCGGCCTGGACAGGCGGACGCCGGAATCGGGAGCCGGGTCGCATCCGGCACGTTCACGATCGCGCGATGACGGGGCCCAAGGGTCGGTAGATGCTCCCCCGCCGCTCGGCGACGTGCCACGGGAGCGGTCGACGCGCTCGCTCGCCGGGTGGCTCGTCGACGTCGAGGATCGCGCGGGCGCGGCGGGATAGGCTCCGGGTGCCGGCTGAGGACGAGGAGTCACCGATGAAACGCCGTCTCTGCGTCGGTTCGGTGGTTCTCGCCGCAACACTGATCGTCGCAGGGTGTTCCACCGTGCCCGATCCACCTGCCGCGGTCGGGGAGGACTTCCCCGGCACCTGCATGCCGGCCGAGTTCTCGTGGCCCACCGACTTCCTCGACGCCCTGCCGGGCGAATCGCCCGCGGTCGGCGGCACCATCGTCGGCCTGCGCCTCGAGTACGTCGATTCCGCGTGGGTGTGGCGCCTTCGGAGCGTCGACACGAAGCAGGATGGGTTCGGCGAGCGCGTGGACGACCCGAGCTACGGCAAGGAGTCGATCGTCGACGTCCGGACGATGCGAGTGCTCGCGTCCCACGAAACGGAGCTCACAGAGGCGGAACAACGGATGTTGGGCACGAGCGCCTTCGCGGCGGCTCAACTCTCCGGCGAGCAGTGGCCGAGCCCGCTCATCATCGAGATGGCCCGGGTCATGGAGGACGGCACCCCGACCTGGCGGATCACGACGTGCGACACCGCCACCAACGAGCACTCCGTGATGACGGTGGACTGACGGCAGCTGGTCGGCGCCGGCGAAGCGGGTTCACGCAGAGGCAGTCGCGGATACCCGCCCGCTCACTGCCGATCGAACTCGCCGGCAGGCTTTCGCGCAAGCGCGCCCGCATCTTCGGGATGGCGCAGCCGACCCGCGAGCAGCAGCGCCGCCGCTGGGACGAGCAGGCACACCGCGATCGCGAGCCGAAGTCCCGCCCATTCGGCGATCGCTCCCACGAGCAGCGGCGAGGCGAGCAGGCCGACCCGCATCACCGTCGCGGCGGCGGCGAGGCCGGTCCCGGGGTCGAGTCCGGGCGCGCGTTCAGAGGCGTCCATCGCGAGCGGAATCATCGGCGCGATTCCGAGCCCGAGCAGGCCGAGGCCGACGGCGACGACCCAGGTCTCGGGAGCGAACACGGCGGTGGCGAGTCCGACGAACGCCGCCACGGAACCCACCCGCACGGTGCCGACGGCACCGATCCGGTCGACGAGCGCGTCGGACGCGAACCTGCCCAGCGTGAGCGCGCCCATCAGCGCGGCGAACGGGATCGCTGCTTCGGCGACGCCGGCACCGGTCTCCGCGACCACATACACCCCGCCCCACGTGGATCCGAGGTCCTCGAGGAAGGCGCCGATGGCAGCGATGGCGCACGCGGCGATGAGCATCGCGCTGAGCCGACCACGCCGATGGGAGTGCGGCTGCTCCGTTCGCGGGGCCGGCTCGGTGGGCAGCCGCACGAGCGGTAGCGCGCCGAGGCTTCCCACGATGATGACGGCACCCATGACGGGCAGGTGGACGGAGATCGGGATCGCGAGCTGAAGGGCGAGCGCGCCGAGCAGTGCGCCCGCGATCGCTCCGGCGCTCCATGCTCCGTGGAGGCCGTTGATGATCGACCGGCCCATCAGTCGCTGGATGGCGAGCCCGTGTGCGTTGTTTCCGACATCGCCCGTCGCGTCTCCGAACCCGATCGCGAACAGCGCCACCGCGAGGACGACCGGCGCGCCGGCGAAGCCCGCCCCGACCAGCAGGGCGCCGAGGATCGCGGATGACGTGACGGCGACCGGCACCGCGCCGAGGCGATTCACCAGCCTGCCCGCGAGGAGGCTGCCGACGACGGATCCCACGGGCCCGCACGCGACCATCAGGCCGAACGCCAACTCACCCAGGCCGAATCGATCCTTCAGCTCCGGGTAGCGGGTCACGATCGTCGCGAACACCAACGCGTTCGCGATGAAGAGCATCGAGACCCCGCGCCGCGCAGCCGATACTCGCGCAAGGGTGATCGGCGCGGTCATCCCTGGATTCTAGGGCGCTCCGCGTCGGTGCATCGCCCGATCTGCGCATCCCGCCTGCGACGGCCCGCAAGAAATTTCGCGAGCGATGTAGAGATCGCGTGTTCGGTTCCGTCTCCTATCTGAAGCGGCCAGAATGGGCCGCACGAATGGGAGGCTGTCATGGCCAAGTATCTGATGCTCAAGCACTACCGGGGCGGGCGCCCCTCGGTGAACTCGGTCCCGATGGATCAGCTCACGCCGGACGAGTGGGCCGCGCACGTCAAGTACATGCAGGACATGGAAGAGCGCCTCATCGCGTCGGGCGAACTGGTCTCGTCCGAGGGCCTCGCCTTCGAGGGAGCCTGGGTCCGCTTCGACGGGGAAGGCCGCCCGCCGGTCGTCGACGGCCCGTTCCCCGAGACCAAGGACCTCATCGCCGGCTGGATGATGATCGACGTCGACTCGTACCAGCGCGCGCTCGACCTCGCCTCCGAGCTGTCGGCGGCGCCGTGGGCCGGCGGCACGCCTCTCGGCGAATGGCTCGAGCTTCGCGAGGTGATGAGCGCGCCGCCCGCCGACGTCGGATGACCGAGACGGATGCTGCGGCTCTGCGCCGCGCGATCCCCGAGGTCGTCGGCATCCTCGTCCGGCGCGGCGCGGACTTCGCGTCGGCCGAGGACGCCGTGCAGACCGCTCTGGTGCGCGCACTCGAGCGACCGGGCCGAGACGGAGTCCGCGACATCCGTGCATGGCTCGTCACGGTCGCGTGGCGCGCGTTCCTCGATCAGGTGCGCAGCGAAACGGCGCGCACCGCGCGCGAGGAACGGCTCGCGCAGGAGCCCGAGCCCGGCCCCGTCGCGCATCACGACGACACGCTCGGGCTCTACTTCCTCTGCACCCATCCCGTCCTCACCCCGACGTCGGCGATCGCACTCACGCTTCGGGCCGTCGCGGGCCTGACGACCCGGCAGATCGCTGATGCCTTCCTCGTGCCGGAGGCGACGATGGCGCAGCGGATCAGCCGGGCGAAGCAGCGGCTCGTCGGCATCCCGCTGGATCAGCCGGGTGATCTGTCCCGCGTGATGCGTGTGCTCTACCTGCTCTTCAACGAGGGCTACTCGGGCGAGATCGACATCGCCGCCGAGGCGATCCGCGTGACCCGGCAGCTCGCCGTGCTCACCGACGAGCCCGAGGTGGACGGTCTCCTCGTTCTCATGCTGCTGCACCATGCGCGGCAGCCGGCGCGTGTGCGGGGCGGGCGGCTCATCCCGCTCGCCGAGCAGGATCGCACCCTCTGGGACGTGGATGCGATCACGGAGGGCGTCGCCATCCTGCAGTCGGCCCTCGCCTGCGACCGGCTGGGTCAGTACCAGGCGCAGGCTGCGATCGCGGCCCTGCACGCCGATGCGCCGACGGCCGACGAGACCGACTGGGTGCAGATCGTGGAGTGGTACGACGAACTGCTGGCGTTCGGGGACTCGCCCGTCATCCGCCTGAACCGGGCGGTCGCGGTCGGCGAGGCGGACGGGCCGCGGGCGGGCCTCGCAGCCCTCCACTCCGTGGGCGACGATGTGCCGCGGTACCACGCCGCGCTCGCGTACCTCCACGAACGGGCCGGCGAGACGGATGCCTCGGCCGGCGAATACGCGGAGGCCGCGCGCCGCGCGACCAGCGCCCTCGAGCAGGAGCACCTGCTCCGTCAGGCGGAACGCCTGCGTCAGGCTCGGCGGTAGGCCCCGACCATCGGGCAGTCGAACGGGTCGCGCGCGGCAAGGCCGACGCGGTTGAGGTACGCGATGACGATGCCGTACGAACGCCACAGCGTCGTCTCGGTGTACGGCACGCCGAGATGGCGGCACTGATCCATCACGATCTCGCGGGCGCGGGCCAGGTGCGGGCGAGGCATGTTCGGGAACAGGTGGTGCTCGATCTGGTAATTGAGACCGCCCATGAGCATCGTCGCCCACCAGCCGCCGCTGATGTTGCGCGAGGTGCGCACCTGCTTGGTGAAGAAGTCGAGCTTCGCGTCCTTGGCGATGATCGCCATGCCCTTGTGGTTCGGCGCGAACGAGGCGCCCATGTAGACGCCGAAGACGGCGAGCTGCACGCCGAGGAACGCGAACGCCATGCCCACCGGCAGGAAGATGAACACCGGCGTCAGGATCACGGCGAACCGCACGGCGATGAGCGAGAGCTCGATCCAGCGGTCCTTGACGCCCTCGCGCGAGAACAGGTGCCGGAACGCGTGCGCGTGCAGGTTCAGGCCCTCGAGCGTGAGCAGCGGGAAGAAGAGCCACCCCTGCTTGCGCGTCACCAGAGCGCGCCAGCGACCTGCGGACGCGGCATCCGTCTCGAGAAATGAGATCGCGTCGATCTCGATGTCGGGGTCCTTGCCCACCCGGTTGGGGTTCGCGTGGTGGCGGTTGTGCTTGTTGTTCCACCAGGAGATGCTGATGCCCACGATGCCGGCGGCGAGGAAGCGGGCGAGCCGGTCGTTCGCGGGGCCCGACGCGAGGATCTGCTTGTGCGCCGCCTCGTGCGCGAGGAACGCGACCTGCGTGAACAGGATGCCGAGGGCGCCGGCCATCAGGAGCTGATACCAGGTGTCGCCGAGCAGGATGAAGCCCGTGATGACGCCGCCGAAGCCCAGCAGAAGTCCGACGCCGACGAGAGCGTAGAACCATTCGGCACGGCGGAGGAGACCGGTCTCGCGCACAACCTGCGACACCTCGGTGTATGCGCGGGCCATCGGGGGGAACTCAGCCGTGCCGGCGTAGGTCTGACGAACGGGACCGAGCCGAGACTCGAGAGCGGTGGAGGAGATGATGCACCAGTTCCGATGAGGACCGTTTGGCCGCTGAAAGCCAGAGGCGGTTGCCCATCGCTGTCCTCAGGCTACGTGGGTCCACATGAGCCGACAGGAATACCTCTTGATTCGTGGGTGATGCCCAGGTGAACGACAGCGCCCGCCCAGGCCGAAGCCGGGGCGGGCGCTGTGAACGCGGGAGCGTCAGAGCGGACGGATGTTCGCCGCCTGCATGCCCTTGGGGCCCTGCTCGGCGTCGAACTCCACCTTCTGGTCTTCGCGGAGCTCCTTGAAACCGCTGCCTGCGATCGCGCTGAAGTGTGCGAAGAGATCGGCCGAGCCGTCATCGGGTGCGATGAAGCCGTAGCCCTTCTCGGAGTTGAACCATTTCACGGTGCCAGTGGCCATCGTGTCTTTCCTATTCTTCGGGCCGCCGGAGCGACCGGGGGTGCCGCGCCGACGAATGCGGTGCGGACGATCGGTGACCGGTGCCGGGGCCGACATCGGTGAGGATACGGATGCTGCGACCGCCGCGCGCGCGCCATCCGGCGTCGCATGGAGCCCGAGGTCTTCACCCCGGGGTCCGTGTGCGCGGAAACCGCGCGGCGTCGTGTCGATGAAGCCAGCGTATTCGTCGGAGCGCGTCGCGACATAGACATCGTCGTCTGCCTGTCGCCAGGCGAGCGCCTGGAGGTGGGAGTGCATGGTGAGGAATTTCGTTCGTTGGCGCGAAGCGGTGAGGCTTCGCGACGGCGGCGTGCAGAAGCCGCGGGAAGGATGAGACGTTCAGATCCGCGTCTCTACGATGAGGCAGAGAGGTGAACGCGAGGTTCCCCGAAGGGAACTCGCAACTATAGCATGCGCGGCTCCCTGCGCCCAAAGCGGGTAGCCGGAGGCGCGCGTCAGGGGTACGGTCGCGGTGTCGTCCGATTCCGGTGGAAAGAGGCGGTGCCGCGATCTCCAGGCCCCAAGCCGCAGTCGCCCTGCCCAGTCCGCGCAGGGTGCAAGGCACGTACTACACGCTGATGCTCGGCAACACCCTCGCCGCGTCGCTCATCTGGGGCGTCAACACGCTGTTCCTGCTCGACGCCGGACTCTCCAACCTCGAGGCCTTCGCGGCGAATGCCTTCTTCAGCGCCGGGATGCTCATCTTCGAAATCCCCACGGGCGTCGTGGCCGACACCGTCGGGCGTCGGGCGTCGTACCTGCTCGGCACGGTCACGCTGGCCGTGACGACGATCCTGTACTGGATGCTGTGGGTCTGGCAATCGCCGTTCTGGGCGTGGGCGCTCGTGTCGGTGCTGCTCGGTCTCGGCTTCACGTTCTTCTCGGGCGCCGTGGATGCGTGGCTCGTCGACGCGCTGAAGGCGACCAGCTACACGGGCAGCCTCGAGACCGTCTTCGGTCGGGCGCAGATCGTGGGCGGCGTCGCGATGCTGTCGGGGTCCGTGCTGGGCGGTGTCATCGCCCAGGTGACGAACCTCGGCGTTCCCTTCCTGCTCCGCGGCGCCATCCTGCTGGTGATGTTCGTCGTCGCCGCGCTGCTGATGCGTGACCTGGGCTTCACACCGGATCGGAGCGAGCGCCCGTTGCGCGCGACGCGCACCGTCCTGCGCGCCTCCATCCGCTACGGCCTCGGTGATCCACCCGTGCGGTGGCTGATGCTCGCGAGCCCGTTCACCGCCGGCGTCGGCATCTATGTGTTCTACGCACTGCAGCCCTACCTCCTGGAACTGTGGGGCGACGAGGAGGCGTACACCGTCGCCGGACTCGCGGCGGCGCTGGTGTCGGGCACCGCCATCCTCGGCGGCACCCTCGCCCCCTGGGTGCGCAAGCTCTTCCGGCGGCGCACCTCGACGATCCTGCTCGCGACGATCACCAGCGCGCTGGTGCTGGTCGGCATCGGACTCGTGCGCAACTTCTGGGTCGCCGTCGTGCTCGTCGCGCTCTGGGGCATCGCGTCGGCGATCGACGACCCCGTCCATCGCGCCTATCTCAACGACATGATCCCGTCGAAGCAGCGCGCCACCGTCCTCTCGTTCGATTCGCTCATGGGCTCCGCCGGCGGCGTCGCCGTCCAGCCGGTGCTGGGACGGGTCGCGGACGTCGGCGGCTACGGCGCCTCGCTGGTCTGGAGCGGCGTGATCTCTGCGGTGGCGGCTCCCTTCATTCTGTTGAGCCGCGCGCAGAAGCCGGCCGCCGACACGGCTCGCGAGGTCACACCTCAGACGCCCCAGTAGGCCAGGACGGCCTCGCAGAAGTCGTCGTTCGTGCCCGTCGAGCCGAAGATCTGCTCCTGGTCGATCACCTCGTCTGTCGCGGTGTCGATGGTCAGGCGCAACCGGATCTGCCCGGAGTTCTTGGCGAGGAGCTTGCCGTCGCTGTCGATGGTCCGCTCGCCGCCGGTGAGGAGCTGGGTGACGGTGAGCGTCCCATCGCCGTTGTCGACGACCTTGTGGTCCTTGGCGAGGGTGTTGGGCTGGATGTCGGTGACGGTCATCCCGTTGTAGGTGAACGTGCGCACGACGGTGAGCTTCTCGTGGAACCAGAACAGCCCGTCCTTGCCCCGATTCATGACGAAGCCGGACCCGGTCTGGTCGTAGGTGAACGTGGGCTGCAGCCCGACGCCGCAGAAGTCGTCTGCGACGCCGCTGTCCGAGAAGTCGAGACTGTAGCGCTCGAGGACGCCGGCATTCGCTGGGGCGGCCGCAGCGATGACGAGTCCTCCGGCGAGGAGCGCGGCGGCGAGGGGAGTGAGCTTCCTGAACATGGTGGTGCCCTTCGGGTGAGCGGACATGCGGACGGACGGTGTCCGCGCACGGTCACGCGCAGTTTCCCGAGAGGACCGGCTGCGTTGACGCCCTCCTTGCGCCAGAGGGTACTCCGGAGGTCGACGCGCCGACAGGCCGCCCGAGTGTCAGAGCTCGCGTGGGCGTCGGGGGTCGCGTGTGGGAATCAGCAGCACGATGCCGAGCAGCAGACTGACGCCGAGGGCGATCATCTCGCCGACGGCGTCGAGCATCGGCATGTGGCTCAGGTGAAGCGCGTGGTAGGCGAAGTGCAGCACGCCGAAGATCGTCCACGCGATCCCGAGGACGCGATAAGCGAGTTCGCTGCGCCAGATGAGGCATCCGATGCTGGCTCCCCCGAGGGCGAGATACATCGCTCCGACGTCGCGGATGAGGTGCTCGTTGAACGGGCCGTCGACGGAGACCCACGATCCGAGAACCCCTGGGAAGGAGTCATAGAAGGACTGGGGAAAGAAGTACGCCCACACCCCGACGAAGCAGGCGAGGAGTGCGGAGAGCGCGGCAGCCGCGGCGTGTAGTCGTCTCACACACACTTCGACGACGCAGCTCGCCGGAATGTGTCATCGCATCGCAGACTCACCACTCACGCGAGTCGCCCGAGTTGTCCTGGCCCAAGCGCAGGAAGCCGGGCACACCGGGGCGGTGGTGGGTCCTCCCGCCGTCGACGGGGGCCGTCTCATGCCCGGCCAGCTGGTGGATCCACGGCGGCTGCTGCTCCAGCGTCACCGACCCCGCCCCGGTCGTGAAGTACGCGGCGATGGGAGGGCTCGCGACGAACGCCGCAGCCACGACGACGCCATCTCGGATGCGCACCAGCGCATCGCGTGCCAGCAGATCGCGCATGAGCGTGGCGAACGCGCCGGGATCGACGGATGCTGCCTCCCTCGGCACGCCCGGCACCTCCGCGGCCAACTGGCCGACGATCGCCTCACGTTCCACGGTGGAGAGCCGGAAGTAGGCGGCGGCGTACGCGTTGTCAGCGACGCTGGCCGGCACGTTCCCGAGGACGTACGCGTATCGCGCGATCTGCTCGTCCGGGGTGATCGGCTGCTGAGCATGCCGCTTCTTCACGGTTCCTCCCACATGATGAGCGCCAGAGTACGCTCACCGACAACCACCGTCGATGGGCGGTGCACGGTCCAGCGACGAGGTACAGGCTCGTGTTCACGCGAGCCTGCACTCCGCGCCAGGAATCAGTACCGCAGGCGGTACCGAAGGTGCACCACTCCCCCCTCTCCCGACAGGGCTCTGATCCTCTCGAGTTCCGTGGGTCGATGGCTGGATGCCTCGAACAGCCGGCGCCCTCCCCCGAGCAGCACGGGGACCAGGTGGATCTCGATCTGGTCCAGCAGCCCGGCGGCGATCGCGCGCTGCGCCGTGGCGGCGCCGTGCACCAGCACATCCTGATCTCCGGCGGCACGTCGAGCCTCACGAAAGGCCTCCGCGATGTCGTTCGTGTACGTCACGAGCGGCATCGAGCTCGCCCATGCCGGAACCGGCCGACGGCTGAGCACCCAGATCGGCACACCGTCGTGATGGTCACCGTCCCAGCCCTGGGCAGGTTCGAAGGTGCCGCGGCCGGCCACCACAGCGCCGGTGGACATGAATTCCTCCACGATCCGCGTGTTCACCGCCCCTTCGGGCGGGAACACCCACTCGTGGAGCCTGTCGCCGCCGTCGCCGAGTCCGTTGTCATCGGTCTCGTTCGGCCCGGCGATGTAGCCGTCGAGCGACATGGACATGTACAGCACGGTGTCACCCATTCCGACTCCGATCTTCGTCGATCAACGAATTGTCCTCCCGTGGCGTCGACCCGCGTAGAGAGCCGAACCCCGTCCCGGCGGGCGTGTGCGACCGTGAAGTCAGGCTGCGAGTGCGGCGAGCACGGTGTCGCGCACGAGAGCGGGGGCCTCCTCCGCGGTGATCTCTCCGCGGTGCACGGCCGCGGAGGCGCCGTGCAGGATGGCCTGGGTGATGCTCAGCTGCCAGTCGATCGGAACGCCGTCGCGGAACTCTCCCGCCGTCCGTCCGCGTTCGAGAAGCGCGCGCACTCGCGCGGCCGGCTCATCATGAGCGCGTCGCAACTGCTCGGGTGAGAGCGCCTGGGATGCCGCGACCACGAGCGTCCCGAACCGGTGGGTCTGCTGCCACGACGCGACGAGCAGACGGCCCAGGGCATCGCGGGGATCTCCGTCGACGTCGACCCCCGCGAGGGCCCGCTCGGTCTCGGCGATCGCCCGACCGGCCACCTCGCGCAGGAGCGCGGCACGCGACTCGAAGTGCCCGTAGAGAGTGATGCGGCCGACGCCTGCTTCTCTGGCGATGTCGTTCACGCTCGCGTCCGGATTGGTCGCGAGCAGACGCGTGGCGGCGGCGACGATCGCCTCCACGTTGCGGACAGCATCCGCGCGCTTCGTGCGCGACGCCATAGCCGCACGGGCCTGGCCACTCGGAACGACACCGGACGTGGGCACGGCCACCTCCTGCACGAATCCCGTCGCACTTAATTCGTACAACAGTGTACAGTTTATAAATCGAACATCGATGTACGAGAAAGGCGGGACTCACGTGGACAACCTGACAGAAGCCGCCCCGCACACGCGGTCATCGACGCCCAGCCGCAGCCGGTCGGTATGGCGGACCGTGTGGCCGGCCGCGCTCGGCGTGCTCGTGGCCGCCGCGACGGTCTACCGGGTCGACGACGGACGCGATGTCGCCCCGGTCGTCGCCGCCTCCGGACTCGTCTACCTCGCGGCCGCCGCCACCGGCCGGCCATGGATGGCTTGGGCCGCCTTCGGCGTGACCCTTCCCCTCATCACGATCGACAAGTTCACCGAGTTCTCTGCGACACCGTGGATCCTCGCCCTCGCCCTGGTGCTGCTCATCGTCGGCCTCGCCACACGGGCGAACCGACCCTCCGACGGGATGCTCCTGCAGACAACAGCGATGCTGTTGCTGGGAGCGACAGCTGTCGTCGCGATCCTCCTCGACGCGCGGATCGGCGGACTGGTGGTCGCCGCAGCCCTCCTCGCGCACGCCGCCTGGGACCTCCACCACCTTCGCGCCCGGCGAGTGGTGGACCGCAGCCTCGCCCTCTTCTGCGCCGTTCTCGACATCCTCGTCGCGTGCTTCGTGGCGATCGTCTCAGTGACGGCCTGAATCCCGCGCCCCACCCTGCGCAAGATGCCCCGACCGGGACGTGGTCCGACGTCGCCGACGGTGGGAGACTCCCGGTATGACCACGCCGTTGGTGGATCTGCTGGGCACGCACATCAAGTGGGGCACCGTCCCGGGCGCCGTCGCCGTGCTCACCGTCGGCGACGACCCCGTCGAACCCGTCGCGGTCGGTCGCGCCGCGGTCGGCGGAGCGGAAATGCGCCCGGACGCGATCATGCGGATACAGTCCATGACGAAGGCGATCACCAGCGTCTCGGCGCTGCGTCTGGTCGCGTCCGGCCACCTGGGGCTCGACGACAGTGTCGAACCCTGGCTGCCTGAGCTCGCCGAACGCCGCGTGCTGGTCTCGCCGGACGCGATGCTCTCCGACACGGTGCCCGCGTCGCGGCCGATCACTCTGCGCGATCTTCTGACCAACACCAGCGGATACGGGATGATCCCCGTGCCCTCGCCGCTGCAGCAGGCGATGGCCGAGAACGGCACCGAGGCGGGCGCCGATCCTGTCGCCATGGGCGCCGACGAGTGGCTGGCGCGGCTGGCCGAACTGCCGCTCGCCTTCCAACCAGGACAGGGATGGCGCTATCACCACTCGTTCGCCATCTTGGGCATCCTCATCTCCCGCGTCACCGGTCGCCCGACCGGCGATCATCTCCGCGACGACCTGACCGGTCCGCTCGGAATGGTGGACACGGCGTTCTGGGCTCCGCTCGACCAGGCCCATCGGCTGCCTGCCGCATACCGGCACACCGATGACGGACTGACCGAGACCGAACCGGCCGGAGGAGGGTTCTACGCCGGCGCCCCACCCTTCGACGTCAGTCACGCCGAACTGGTCTCGACCGCCGACGATTACCTGGCTTTCCTGCGGATGCTCGTGCACGGCGGAATCGCGCAGACCGGCGACGCCCGGGGAGAGCGCATGCTGCCCGCCGACCTCGCCGCCGCCATGATCCGCGACCAGACCCCGCCCGCCGCCAAAGCCCCGGACAGCTTCTTCTCCCCCACCTTCTGGGACGAGATGGGATGGGGGTTCGGGGTCGGCATCGAGGCGACCGGCCCGCACGCCGGGCGGTTCACCTGGTCTGGCGGACAAGGAACCAACTTCTCCGTCGACCCCGACGGCACGATCGGGATCCTTCTCACCCAGGTCGAACTCGGCGATCCCGTCATCGAGCTGATCAGAGAGTTCCAGACGCTGCACGGATGACCCGAGGGCCCGGCCCGCACTCAGCGGCGCGGGATGAGACGAAGGGTGGATGCCGCGGCTTCCGCGGTCACCATGCTCCGGGCTGCGAGATCGCCGTACTTGCTGCGGTATGCGGCATCGACGTTCGCAGCATCCGTGTCACCGATCGCTTCGACGGTCACGTCGACCGTGGTGTCGCCGACAAGGACTCGCGCCGCCCCCGACCGCACGGCCCCGCCGTACCAACCGGTCTCGCGCCGATGCCACGTGCGAACGAAGACCTCGGCCCCGGCGACCACGGCCCAGATCGTCGTCCAGCGGCCGAAGCTGCCATCGCCGCGCGACGCCGAGACCTCGATCTCGATCGTGTCCGAAAGGACGCGCAACTCCTCGGACGACCACTCTCGCGACGGCTTCGAGGTCATGTGCGCCATTCTCAACCGGCGGCGGCACCTTCGCCACCAGCGACCGCGTCCGGCCCTCGAGCCGGCCGCTCTAACCGATGAGGATGCGGGACTCGGTGTCGTTGGGCCGGATCTGCAGCTTGCGCCCGTTGCCGGCTCGGAACATCTCCAGCGCCTCGGCGTAGTGATCGAGCGTGAAAGAGTGGCTGATCATCGCGGCCGCGTTGATGGCGCCGGCTTCGAAGAGCTCGACCGCGCGACCGAATGAGTTGTGCACAGCCATCGATCCGACGATCGTCACCTCGTCGCGATACACCCGGAACGGCGAGAACTGCGCGGTGCGATCCGCGGGGGCGACGCCGAAGTCCTGGAAGTAGCCGGCCGGCTTGACCCGGCTGAGCGCGTCTTCGATCGCGCGGATGTTTCCGGTGCAGTCGATCACGACGTCCCACTGCGCACGATCGGCGTCATCCGCCGAGGTGTGGCGCAGCTCGATCCCGCACTCCGCCGCCGTCTGGAGCCGGTCCTCGTTGAGATCGACGATCGTCACCGACGCGGCGCCGGCGCGCGTGGCGAGTTGTGCCATGAGCAGGCCCATCGTGCCCGAGCCGTAGACGAGGACGTGGTCGCCGAGGCGGCGGGGCAGCACGTCCCACCCTCGGATGGCGCACGCGAGCGGCTCGATGAGCGCGGCTTCGTACAGATCCGTCTCGGGCTTCAGCTTGTAGACGTTGCGCACCGGAGCCGTGAACAACTGCTGCGAAGCGCCGTCGGAGGCGACGACGCCGAGTCCGTCCCAGAACCTGCACAGGTTCTGATGACCGTTCAGGCAGTACTCGCAGTCGCCGCAGACGTTGCTGGGGTTGACGACGACGTGATCACCCACCTGAAGGTCCGCGACGCCGCCGGCAGCCCCTTCGCCGAGGGCGCGAACGACGCCCGTCGCCTCGTGACCGGGCACCAGCGGGAAGACAGTTCCCTCGAACTCGCCGTCCAGCACGTGGACGTCCGTGCCGCAGATGCCGACGGCCGCGGTCTCGATGAGGACCTCCCGGTACCCGGGGGCGGGCACCGGGCGGTCCTGTAGGGAGAGCTCTCCCTGGGAGCCGAAGACGATTGCACGCATGTGTGTCCCTTCCTCTCGTCGTCTACTGTGCCGACGCCGCGACGCGCGCGGCTTCGCGCGATGAGACGGAGTCGTCGCTCTCACGGAGTTCCAGCTCGCGCGCGATCTCGGCGAAGCGGGCGTCGGTGAGCGGATAGAAGGCGACGAGCACGATGCCGAGCGCCACCAGCACTGCAGGGACCGCGGCGAACGACATCCGGATACCGGCGAGCGCCGTATCCGATTGGATCGCCTGTCCTGCGACGTAGCCGCCCCATGCCAGTACGAACGCTCCCACGGCACCGCCGAGCGACGCAGCCCATTTCGTGACGAACGCGAAGACGGCGAAGGCGACGGCCTCGGCGCGCACCCCGGTGCGCCATTGCCCGAACTCGACGGTGTCGGCCTGCATCGCGAAGCACATCACGACGATGAGTCCCAGTCCGCCGTTGAACAGGCCGATGCCGGTGAAGCCGGCGACGACGCCATCGGCGAACAGCAGGACGATCGTGCCGGCGAGCGACGTCGTCGCAGCGACGAAGAAGGTCCGCCGCTTGCCGATGCGGCGCACGAGCCAGGGCGCCAGCAGCGCAGCGGTGACGGTGAGCGCGAAAGAGATCCCCGAGACGATCGGAGCGAGCTGAAGCGCGCCCAGGATGTCGCGCATGTAGTAGATCATCGCCCCGTTGAAGACCGCGGCCGCCGAGAAGCAGAGGAACGCCGCGAAGGAGATGATCAGGAGGGGTCGGTTCGTGATGAGCATGTGCAGGCCGTCTCGGGCGGAGACGGAACCGGAGGGTCGTGCCACACGCTCGCGGGTCCCGAAAGCGGCAGTCACGACGAGGATCGTGCCGATGACCCCGAGGATGAGGATGGTGACGGTGAACACGGTGCGCAGATCGCGGTCCGGGGTCAGCATCGGCAGCACGAGGGCGACGACGAGCGTCTGAACGCCGAGGAGCGTGATCGAACGGGCGCTCGAGAGCTTGGTGCGGTCGGCTGGTCGCTGCGTCATCGAGGCGCCGATCGATCCCAGCGGGATGTCGAGGCAGCTGTAGAGCACGCCGAACAGGGAGTAGGCGACGACCGCCCACGCGACGGTGCCGACCGGACCCAACTGCGGGATGGAGAACAGCGCGACCGTCGTGATGAGGATGGGGATCGGGATGATGAGCAGCCACCGGCGGAATTTGCCGAACCGCCCCGGCTTCCACTTGTCGATGATCAGCCCCAGTGGGATGTCCACGACGGCATCCAGTCCCCGCATCAGCAGGATGATCACGCCCGCGACAGCTGCCGAGATACCCGCGACATCCGTGAAGTAGAACAGCATCAGCGATGCCGTCGGGATCATGAAGAACGCGACGCCGGCCGTTCCCGATCCGAACGCGGCGAGCGAGCGGAACCTGAGCGGTTGCGATGCGGATACGGTTTCGGTCGATGCTCGTTCGGTCATCGTCTCTCCTTCGAGTGCGATGGGCGCTGCGGAACACGCTGCATCAGCAGTGGATCCCGCCGTGGCCACCGTCATGGATTCGGGTGTCGATCGCACGCGGCCGCGTGCGCAGTGTAAAGGGCGGAGCTGGCGAGTCGCAGTGCGGCGACGGAGTCGTGTTTCGCCTGCGCGGCGCTCAGCGCGTCGACGTCGAGGGTGTCCAGGGCGCGGGAGATCTGCTTGAGGAAGTCGATCGCCGCGTCGGCCGCTTCGACGCTGTCCTCGCGGAACGGGAACTGGTCGAGCTGCCACACACCCCGCCAGTCGTTCTTGCGGAGGGTGTAGAAGAACTCGAACAGCTCGATCGGATGGATGCTGCCGGCGATCATGTCGTCGTCCCACCCGCGGAGGTTGTCGTTGACGTCGATCCCGAACAGCCGGCCATGGTCGATCGCCAGCTGCGCGGAGTCCGCCGGCGACTCGCCGCCGAACAGTGCGTGCCCGAAGTCGAGGAGGACGCCGACGTTCGGGAGCCCGATCCGCTCGATCCCCAGCAGGGTGCGCGACACCGAGTGGTAGCTCATGTGCACGCGCGGCTCGCGTGGCTTGTACTCGATGACGAATCGCAGGTCCGGGTTCTCCGACGCGAGCCGGCCGACCCCTTCGATCGACGCGGTCCACAGCGCGCCGTGGTCGACCTGGAACGGGTAGTCCCAGCCGTCTTGGCCCGGCCACAGCTTGACGTACTCCGCGCCGAGTCGCCGCGCGACGCCGGCCGAATCGGTCACCAGCTCGTGCGCGAGGCGGCGCACTCCCGGATCCGGGTTCGTGAACGAGCCTTTCGCGAAGACGCGGGTGTAGATCTCCGGGGTGATGCCGATCACGCCGAGGCCGTTGCGGCGGAGGGCTCCCTCGATCTGGTCGTGGCTGAAGTCGCCGCCGAAGTACGGATAGTTGAGGTCGACGACGGAGAGGTCCCGCACCCGACCCGCCAAGTCGATCGCGTCCAGGATGGTACGAGGGTCCCCGTATCCGTCGGTGGCATAGCGGTCGACATAGGTGGCGAAGTGCCAGATCCCCGCGCCGAAGCGCTGTTCGTGCTGCATTGTCGTCCTTCTCGCGTCTGCGTCGTCGGCTGTGATCAGGTTCCGCGGGTCACCAGATGACGTGGCCGCCATCGATGAGGAGGTCGATTCCGGTGATGTAGGACGCGGCGCTGCTGAGCAGGAACGCGACCGGCCCCGCGATGTCATCGGGTTGCGCGTTGCGCCCGAGTGGCGTGTCGGCCGCGTACCCGGCCATGGCGTCCGCCTGCTCAGGGCGCTCGGTCATCGGCGTGACGGTGTAGCCCGGGCTGACGGAGTTGACCCGGATCCCGTGTGGCGCCCATTCCCAGGCCAGGCTCCGGCCGAGGTGGACGACGCCTGCCTTCGCCGTGTTGTAGTGCGCCTGATGCAGCCCTCGGTTGGCGATGGTCGCCGACATCGAGGCGATGTTGACGATCGCGCCGCCGCCGTTGCGCATCATCGCCCGCCCCTCGGCCTGCGCCGACAGGAAGACACCCGTCAGGTCGATGTCGATCACACGCTGCCATTGCCCTGGAGTCATCTCCTCCGCAGGAGCCGCGCCCGCGATGCCGGCGGCGTTGACGGCCAGGGCAAGCGGACCCAGCTCGTGCTCCACGATGAAAACCGCGCTGTCGAGCTGGTCGGCATCGGTGACGTCAGCGGTCGCGGCGAGGGCGAGACCTCCGATCGAGCGGATGCTGTCCGCCGTCTCGATCGCGCCGGCGGCCGTGACGTCGATGCACCCCACTGCAGCACCCGACCGCGAGAGCTCGAGGGCGATGGCCCGGCCGATTCCGCTTCCCGCACCCGTGACGAAGGCGACGGCGCCGTTGAAGCCGAAATTGATGGATGACGTCACTGATGTTCCTCGCAGATCTGCGCGTTCGTCGTCTTCATGCCGCCTCCTGATCGCATCCGCAGCTTCGTCGGACGACGAGCATGTTCTCGAGCGCGCGGTGGATGACCTCGGCGGGGCTGTCGATGAGGTGGGCGACCGCCTGTGCACCCATCTCGGTGATGGGCTGCGCGATCGAGCTGAGTGGCGGGACGGCGAACGCGCCGGCTGTCGTTCCGTCGATCGCGACCACGGCGACATCCCCGGGAACCGCGATCCCCTCCCGGTCCAGGCCGCGCAACAGGCCCAGGGCCTGAATGTCCGAAGACACCAGGACGGCGGTGGGTGCGGGCGTCTGTGCGGCGACGGCCCGCGCGGCAGAGAAGCCCCCTGCGAAGCTGAACGCGGCGCGCTCCGCCACCGACGGGTCGAGCTGCGCTTCGTCGAGCGCGCGCCGCCAGCCGTCCTGCCGTGCGTCGGAGACTCCGGCATCAGGACCGCCGACGAACGCTATGACGCGATGCCCGTGTTCGATGAGGTGCTGGGTTCCGACGTAGGCTCCGCGCTCATTGTCCGCGCGGATCGTCGAGATGGGGGCTTCATCGGGCGATCGGTCCAATGCGACGACGGGGATGGCGAGGTCGGTGAGGTCCGTCAGATCTTGATCGGCCGTCGCCGAGACGAGGATGAGGCCGTCGATCCGACGCTCGGCGAGGGACGCGATGTAGGTGCGCTCGCGTTCGATGTCGTCAGCGCTGTTGCAGACCATGACGGCGTAGCCCCGCGTGTAGGCGGCGTCCTCGATCGATCGGGCGAGTTCGGCGAAGAAGGGGTTCGACGCGTCGGGAAGGACGAGTCCAAGGGTGTTCGTACGGCCCATCCGCAGCGACCGCGCCAGACCATCGGGACGATAGCCGAGCGACTCGACCGCTTCGAGCACGCGGCGGCGCGAGGCATCCGATACCGGGCGGGGCCCGTCGTTCAGCACGTACGACACCACAGCGGCAGAGACCCCCGCCGCGCGCGCGACATCGTTCCTGGTGACGGCCACGTGAATCCTTTCGCTGAGGGGCGGGGTGTCCCCACCCCGCCCCTCGTGCTCGGTGCTGCCGTCAGGCGCGACGCAGCGTCTTGGCGAGCGTCTCGGCGGTCGGCGCGAACGGGTGCGTCTCGACGTCGAACTTCGACTGGGTCGACTCGTTGCGCGGGATGCCGAGCGCGTCGAACAGATAGCCGCGTGCGATCTTGTCCTGCTCGGACTCCTGGATGGCGTACTTCAGCACGCCGTCGATGATGTCCTCCGGCACGACGATCGCGCCGTCGCCGTCGGCGACGATCAGATCGCCGGGGTTGATGATCTGGCCGCCGATCTCGACGGGCATGCTGTGCCCGCCCCACTCGACGCGGCCCTGGTACATCGGCTGGACGACCCAGCGCGACCAGATCGGAAGGTGCTTCGACTCCAGCGTCTCGTCGGTGTCGCGGGCGCCGCCGTTGGTGAGGCACCCCTTCGCGCCGAGGGCGGCCCAGATCATCGAGTCCATCGATCCCACGGCCGGCGTCTGCGTGTTGCAGGTGTCGACCACGAGGAACGTGGTGTCGTCGATCAGGTCGGCCATATCGTTGGCGAACACCTTGCCGTACCAGTACTCGTACGCGTACTCGGTGTACTGCTCGGGGGTCATCGTCGGCACGACCTGCTGCGTCGGGATGTGACGCATGGTGTGCGCGAAACCCGCCGCCTTCGTGCGCCACAGCGGACGGATCTCGGGCGAGACCGTGCCGAAGTGGTGACGTCCCATCCAGTCCATCCCGTCACGGATGTCCGTCACCCGAAGGTTCTTGACGATCTCGAGGACTTCCTTCTTCCGCTCAGCGGAGAGAGCCATGGTGTGTAACCTTTCGTTGTTGTTGATGGCCTGCGCCAGGCGGCGCGGGTCGTGCGCAGGAGCTAGCGGGCTCCTTCGTGCCGGCCGCCCACGAGGCTCTGCGCCTCGCGGGTGGCCGCTTCCATGTCGGCGAGCTGCGCGACGCGCCGCCGGAAGTCTGGGTCGGTGCTGAACTCGGCCTCGAGGTAGGCCGTGATGACGTCCTCGGCGATCCTGCGGCCAACGATCCACGCGCCGAGGCACGCCACATTGACGTCGTCGTGCTCGACGCCCTGCCGGGCGACATACGTGTCGTGGATCACCGCGGCACGTATTCCGGGCACTTTGTTGGCCGCGATCGCCGCGCCGACCCCCGTGCCGCAGACGAGGATCCCCCGCTCGGCTTCGCCGGACGCGACGAGCGCGGTCACGCGCTGCGTCATCACCGGGAAGTCGACGGGATCGTCGTTGAGGGTGCCGACATCGATCACCTCGTGCCCGATCGATTCGAGGAAGCCCTTCACATGCGGCTTCAGCAGGAAGCCGGCGTGGTCGTTGGAGAGTGCGATGCGCATGTCAGCCCTTCAATCCGGAGGTGGCGATGCCTTCGACGAGCAGTCGCTGGAAGGCGATGAAGATCCCGAGCACGGGCAGCAGCGAGACGATGCTCATCGCGAACAGGGCGCCGAAGGCGGAGTAGGAGGTGGCGTCGATGAATGACCTCAGCGCCAGCGGCACCGTGTACAGCTCGGTGTCGGTGAGGTAGATCAGCGGTGTGAAGAAGTCATTCCAGCTGTAGATGAAGGTGAAGATCGCCGTCGTCGCGAGCGCCGGCTTGGACAGCGGGAGGATCACCCGGAAGAAGATCCCGAAATGTCCGCAGCCGTCGATACGGGCCGCTTCGTCGAGCTCGCGAGGGATGGCGCGGAAGAACTGCACCAGGAGGAAGATGAAGAACGCGTCGGTGGCGAGGATCTTCGGGACGACGAACGGCAGGTACGTGTTGATCCAGTCGAACTCGCGGAACAGGATGTACTGCGGGATCAGGATCACGTGGTGCGGCAGCATCAGCGTGGCGAGCATGACCGCGAACCAGACCTTCTTGAACTTGAAGTCGATCCTGGCGAAGGCGTAGGCCGTGAGCGAGCACGCGATGAGGTTCGCCAGCACGCACAGTCCCGACACCAGCAGCGAGTTGAAGATGAACCGCCAGAACGGCGTCCCTGCAACCCCGGCGAATCCCTGTTCGTAACCCTCGAGCGTGAAGTACTGGCCGGGCCAGATGCCGGGATCGTTGATCTGTGAGTCGTCGCGGAAAGACGCTCCCAGCATCCACAGCAGCGGGTAGAACATCACGGATGCCATCGCGATGAGCATGAGGTGGCGGTAGAACTGCCGCTTGCCGAGGGGACGGGGACGCTCACCGCGGCGCCCGCGCTTGTGGAGCGGCGGGACGACGACCGCTTCCGTTTCGGTGATCGTGGTCATGTCACTCGTCTCCGTAGTAGACGACGCGGCGGCTGAGCGTGAACAGCAGCACGGCGACGGCACCGCTGATGATCAGCAGCACCCAGCCGAGCGCCGACGCGTAGCCCATGTCGAAGTCGACGAAGCCGCGCTGGTAGAGGTACAGCGTGTAGAAGAGGGTCGAGTCCGCCGGCCCACCGGTGCCGTTCGAGACGACATACGCCGAGTTGAAAGCCTGGAACGCCGCGACGACGTTCATCAGGACGTTGAAGAAGATCACCGGGCTGAGCATCGGCAGAGTGATCGAGCGGAACTGCCGCCACGCGCCGGCCCCGTCGATCTGGGCCGCCTCGTACAGTTCGGTCGGGATGTTCTTCAGTCCGGCGAGGTAGATGATCATGGCCGCGCCGAACTGCCAGATGTTCAGGACGATGAGTGTGCTCAGCGCGGTGGAAGGCGTCCCGATCCAGGAGTAGCTCGTGTCGATGCCGACGACGGAGAGCAGGTTGTTGAGCAGGCCGTCGCTCTCGAAGATGAACCGCCAGAGGATCGCGATCGCCACGCTTCCGCCGATGAGCGACGGGACGTAGAACACCGCTCGATAGACCGGCAGGGCACGGATGCCCCGGTTGAGGACCGTCGCAAGAAAGAGGGCGAACACCTGGACCAGCGGAACGGAGACCAGAAGGTAGATGAACGTGACGCGCAGCGCCGCCCAGAACCGCGGATCGGACGTGAACATCCGCACGTAGTTCTCTGTCCCGATCCATTCGGCGTCCCCGATCACCGCGTAGTCGGTGAACGAGAGGTAGAGCGAGACGACGACCGGGCCGCCGATGATGAACACGAACCCCAGCAACCACGGCGTCATGAACGCGTAGCCTGCGAGATTCTCGCGCCGCCGGCGCGCCCGGCCGCTGCGTACAGCAGTCGGCACGGGGGCGACCGGGCGCTCGATGGTGGTGGTCATGGTCGGAGTCAGTTCAGTGCGTCTTCAGCCGAGGCGAAGAAGGCGTCGACGGCGGCGTCGACGGTCATCTCACCGAACGCGACCGACTGGTACAGGCGCAGCAGCTCGTTGCTGATGGTGTTGAGTCCTGCCGGGTACCGCGAGGTGGTGAGATCGCCGGCTTCGGTGAGGCCGCGAAGGATCGTGACGTTCTGCTTGACGCCATCGGGCGTCGCGTCGTCCTCGAGCAGCGCATCCTGCGCGTCGGTGTTGGTGAGGATGCCGTTGTCGGACTGGAAGGCGAGCGCCGCGTCCACGTCATTCGCGAAGAAGTCGATCCACGCTCCAGCCGTCGGCACGTTGTCGCAGGACTCCGGGATGGAGATGCCGTTGGAGCCGAGGATGTTCGCGGACTGGTCCTCGTCTTCGCTCGGGATCGAGACCTGTTCGATGTTCGAGGGCTTGCCCGCACCGGCGAGCGCCTGCTCGGTGATGTAGATGTGTGGGATGTCGCGGGTGCCGGCGACGGCGGCGCCGGTCGCCATCGGGGTGAGCTCGAGCGCGCCGTTCTGCTCGGGGATCGACGACGGGGGCAGGATCACGCCGGCGTCGGCGAGGTCGAGCCAGTACTGCAGGTAGTCGGCGAGCATCTCCTTGTCGAAGCCGAGCTCGTTGTCCTCGGTGAAGACCTCTCCCCCGTGGCCGATCACCCAGGAGGAGAAGGTGAACATGAGCCCGCCTTCGTTCTCCGCGGCATAGACGCCGGCAGGGAGCTTGGGCTGCAGCTGCTCGAGCCACGCCGCGTAGTCCTCCCATGTCATGTCGTCGTTCGGCTTCTCGAGGCCTGCTTCCGCGACCATGTCGGCGTTGTAAGCGAGCAGGCGGACGAAGGTGCCGGTGGGAATCATGAACTGCTCGCCGCCGATCTGACCCGCCTCGAGCACATCATCGGGAATCCCGCTGACGTCGATCTGACCCGACTCGATGAGATCGTCGAGCGAGCGCAGCACACCGTTGTCGGCATACTGTGCGAAGAACGTGCTCTGCGTCCCTGTGGCACACGGCAGGTCGTTGCCGGCGGCACGGACGGTGAGACGCTCGATGTAGGCGTAGTAGTCGGCCACTTCAGTCTTGATCGACGCTTCGGGGTACGCCTCCTTGAAGAGATCGCCGACAGCGTCGACCTTCTCCGCTCTGGCGGGCGTTCCCCAGAATCCGTACGCGATCGTGCCTTCGACGGCGCCCGAGGCGTCAGACGAACCACTGCCGCCGCCGCAGGCCGACAAGGCGACGGCTCCCGCAGCGAGCGCGGCGACCGCGGTCGTCATTCGGATGGACTTCTTCGACATGTGGTGCTCCTCTTCGTTGAGATGCGATCGTTCGTTCTGGTGTTGATCGCGGGGGTGGTTGGTCAGGCGATCGCCTCTGCGGCGGCGCGGTCCGGTTGCGACTGGGCGCCAGGGCTGGAGACGGACGCGGCTGCGGCGGTTGATGCAGCCGCCATCGCGGCGACGATGTCCTCGCGCCGCGCCAGCGAGGCGGCGAGCGTTCCGACGTAGACGTCGCCGGCTCCCGTCGTGTCGACGACGTCTCGCACGATGACCGCGTCGACCGCGGCGACTCGGCCGCGCGTGGAGGCGAAGACCGAGCCGCGCTCGCCGAGCGTCACGACGCAGGCGCAGCCGGTGGCCGTGACGACGGCAGTGGCCAGGTCGTCCGCGGCCGGGGCCGCGCCGACGAGCGATCGCGCCTCGGACTCGTTGACGACGAGGAGGCTGATGTCGGAAAAGGTGGTGCGCTCGAGTTCCGCGTAGGGGGCGAGGTTGACCACGACGGTCGCCTGCCTGCGGGCGGCGCCGCGGATGATCTGCTCGACGCGTGGGATGGGGATCTCGCACTGGACGACGACGATGTCGTTCCGTGCGATGTCATCGAGTGCAGCGTCCACCGTCGTGGCAGCGAGGTCGGCATTCGCGCCGGGCGCCACGATGATCTCGTTGCTGCCGTGGGCATCGACGAGGACGATCGCGACGCCCGTGGCTTCATCGGCGGAGCGGGCAGTCGAACTCGTGTCGATGCCGTGCGCGGCGAAGTTGGCGAGCACGTCGTCCCCCGGCTGATCAGAACCGATCGAGCCGACGAATGCGACCAGTCCGCCCGCACGGGCGGCGGCCACCGCCTGGTTCGCACCCTTACCGCCCAGGCCCAGGGAGTATGCGCCTGACAGCACCGTTTCGCCGGACCGGGGAAACTCCTCGACCACCAGCACGTGGTCGTGGTTCGCCGAACCGAATACGAACACCCGGCCGGTGTTCACAGCGCCGTCGCTCATGTTCTGTCTCCGTTGATCTACTCGTGTAGATAAGGAATCTACACGAGTAGATTGATTTTGCAAGGGGCAATTGGGGGAAACCTGCTCGCGAGGTCGGGTGGCGGTCGCGTCATAGGATCGCCGCATGGTCACGCGCAACGACGTCGCTCGCGCCGCCGGGGTGTCCACGGCGGTCGTCTCGTACGTGCTCAACGACGGGCCCCGCCCGGTTTCGACAGCTGCACGCGCGCGAGTGCTGGCCGCCATCGAGGAACTGGGCTACCGGCCGGACAGCGTCGCCCGCTCCATGCGCACCCGCACGACCAACTCGATAGGGTTTGTGCTCCCCGAGATCAGGCTCGAGTACTTCTCCGTGATGACACAGCGGATCACCGAGATCGCGCGTGCGCGCGGCCTCAGCGTCATCGTGGCCACGTCGAACGGAGATGTCGACGTCGAGCGCGAGCACCTCACCGACCTCGCCGGCAGACGGGTCGACGGAGTCATCCTGATGAGCGTCGACCCCGCGCAGGACTTGACCTGGGCTGCCGACCTGGCAATGCCGATCCTGCTCGTCGACCGGCCGATCGTCGCCGTCGAAGGTACGGCAGCCGCGACCGAGCACCTCATCGCATCCGGCCGCCGTCGCATCGCTCGCCTGAGCGCTGACGCGGAGGGTCAGATGACTCGCCGGAGAGACCGGGGCTGGGAGCGCGTCCTCCGTGAACGCGGCATCGCTCCTGCCGATGCAACGCTTCTGCGTGTGGACGGGTCCGAGTCCGCGGGCTACGAGACTGCGCGCGACCTTTTGACCAGCCCTCGCCGCCCTGACGGAGTGGTCATCGATTCGCCCCTGCATGCGGCAGCTTTCCTCCGTGCGGCCGCGGACCTCGACGTCCGTGTACCCTCCGAGATCGCGGTGGTGGCAATCGAGTTCGGTCGGGCGGCGGAGTACACCGTCCCCCGCCTCACGTCGGTCGACTCACCGTTGGATCAGATCGCCGAACGCGCCGTCGACGCGATCACGTCGGCATCCCGGGACGATCGCGTGCTCACGCTCGACGGGACGGAATTCACCCTCACTCCTCGCGAATCCTCGGCCTCCCCCCGGACGTAGGCGTCGTCCACACCGCGCGTAGACAGCCCACCCCGCCGGGGCCACGATGGTGCCATGTTCCGGGGGTTGGTCGGAAGATCGTGGCTCATCGTCGCGGTCGCCTCGGCGCTCGTCCTGTCGGGATGCACGCCAGACCCGACAGCTGAGAAGCGGGCGGCGAGCACGGAGATCTTCGAGGCGGTGGTTCCCGACGATACGCCGGGGTGTTCCGCCGCTGTCTCGATCGACGGGGACATCGTGTGGGCGGAGGCGCGGGGGGTGGCGAACCGCGAGACCGGCGAGCAGCTGAAGACGTCGACAGCGATCCACATCGCCTCCGTCGGGAAGCAGTTCACTGCCATGGCCGTCCTCATGCTTGCCGAGCAGGGCCTGTTGTCGTTGGATGATTCGCCCGCGGATCACCTGGACGGGATGCCGCCGTGGGTCGAGGATCTGACTGTCAACGACCTCATCCACCACACCTCGGGGATCGCAGAATTCCTCAGGTTGCCGTCGAGCAACTTCGGGGCACCCCCTTTGAACAACGACGACATCCTCGAGTTCGTGCGAACGAGCCCGATCGCTCAGTCGGGCACGCCCGGCGACTTCTCCTACTCGAACACGAACTACACGCTGCTCGCAGACATCGTCACCGAGGTCACCGGCGTCGAGTTCGCGGACTGGATGCAGGCCGAGGTGTTCGGGCCGCTGGACCTGGAGGCGAGGATCGGGCCGCCGATGCCATCCGACCCGGTCGGCTATGAAGCTGTCGGGGAGGACTTCATGGTCGCTGAGCCGTTCGCGTGGGAGGTCGTCGGACCGGGATTCGTCACGATGACAGCTTCGGAACTCGCGCGCTGGGGCGACCAGCTTCGGGTGCCGTCGCTCGTGAGCGCCAAGACGCTCGACGACGCTCTGGCTGATGGCGCACCTGTCGACGAGGGGTGGACCTATGGTCCCGGCCTGCTGGTCGCCGAGGACGGCACCTTGGGCCACGATGGAGCCGGGGCCGGCGACGAAACGAGCTTCGCGGTAAGTCCCGACCGGCACACCACGATCGCCATCTCGTGCAATCACGACGGGCTGCACCTTCCGACCGTCATGAACGACCTCGCGGCAGTGTGGGTCGGCTAGCCCGTACCGATCAGCAGGAGAGACACATGGATGAGCAGGACAAGCCGAGCAGCCAGGTCGGCTGGATCGGGATGCTCGTGTTCGCGGCCGGCTTCGTCGGTCTGGGTGTGTGGGGCTGGGCTACCGGCCAGGTCGCGTGGGGCGTCGGATCCGTCCTCTTCGGGCTGGTGTGGGGTTTCGCCGCCCTGAGAGCGCGAGCCAAGGCGAAGTCGGAGGGCTAGCTGCCGGACAAGCCTGTCCGGTGCGGCTCTACGATGGAGCGACGGTCGACGACGACCGGCGAGGACGGAGCTTGCATGGACATCTCGGCAGTGAACCCGGCACTGCGCACCGCGACGGAGAAGGCACCCGCGGTGAACATCGAGAACGGCGCGACGCGCTGGCTCGCCGCCACCGCGTCCTCCCTCATCCCCGGCAAGCGCGTCGACGGGGTCGAGCGCCGCACGCTCCGCCACGACGGCGTCAAGCTGCGGGTCTACACCCCCGCACAGCCTTCCGGAGCAGGCCTGCTGTGGATCCACGGCGGCGGGCTCGTGCTGGGATCGGCCGCGATGGACGACGTGCACTGTGGTGAGACCGCACGCGACACCGGCGTGACGATCGTCTCGGTCGACTACCGCCTCGCGCCGAGGCATCCGTCCCCGCAGCGATCGACGACTGCTTCACCGGGTGGCGGTGGCTGCGCGCCGACGCGGAGGCACTCGGCCTCGACCGCGAGCGCCTCGCGATCGGCGGGCAGAGCGCGGGTGGCGGGCTCGCCGCCAGCCTGGTCCAGCGCGCGATCGACGCGGGCGACCCGGTCGCGGCGCAGTGGCTGTTCTGCCCGATGCTCGATGACCGGACCGCCGCGGACCGCGGCCATGACGCTGCCGATCACTTCATCTGGAGCAACCGCTCGAACCGCGTCGGCTGGTCGTCGTATCTCGGTTCGGCCGTCGGCGCCGAGTCGCTGCCGCCCTACGCGGCGCCGGCACGCCGCGAAGATCTCCGGGGCATGCCGCCCACGTGGATGTACACCTCCGACATCGAGCTGTTCCATGACGAGGACGTCGACTACGCGAACCGGCTCCGGGAGGCGGGCACGGACGTCACGCTCGAGGTGGTCGACGGCGCGCCGCACGGATTCGAGGCGTGGGCGCCCGGCCACCCGATGGCGCGCCGGCTCTTCGCCACCGCCCGGGACTGGCTCGGGGAGCGCCTCGCGCCCTGATCATCTCCGGCCGATCCCCCGCCGATCGTCAGTCGTGTAACGCATGTTACATTTGCACGCGTGACGGATCTGCACCTTCGGCGAGGGGCTCTGGCGCCGCTGTATCTCGCCGGGTTCACGACCGCGTTCGGCGCCCATGGCGTGGCCAGCGTCCTGGGGGCCGAGTCCGAAGACATCGGCCTCTCCCTCCTCGGGCTCGGAGCGGTGCTGGCCCTGTACGACGTCGCCGAGGTGTTCCTCAAGCCGATCTTCGGTGCGCTGAGCGACAGGATCGGCACGAAACCGGTCATCGTCGGCGGCCTCCTGGCCTTCGTGGCTGCGTCGCTGCTCGCTCTCATCAGCCCCGCCCCGCTCGTTCTGGCCTTGGCCCGGCTGGGGCAGGGCGCCGCCGCAGCCGCCTTCTCCCCGGCATCCTCCGCCGCCGTCGCGCGGCTGGCGGGCAAGGAGCGGCTCGGCAAGTACTTCGGCCGCTACGGCGCGTGGAAGAGCCTCGGGTACGTGCTGGGTCCGCTCATCGGCGTCGCTCTGGTCTACGCGCTCGGCATCCAGGCCCTCTACATCGCGCTCGGCGCCCTGGCCGCCGGTGCCGCAGCCTGGGTATTGCTCGCCATGCCCGCGCTCCCGGTCATGCCGCGGCCCCGCTACACGATCCTCGATCTCGTCCGGCAGACCACCGAGCGCAGCTTCCTCGTGCCCACCCTCGTGCTGGCCACCAGCACGGCCGTTCTCGGCGTGGCGGTCGGATTCCTGCCGCTTCTCGCGACGCAGCTCGGCCTGCACCCCCTGACCGGAGCGGCCGCGGTAGCCGTACTCGCCCTCGTCTCGACGGTCGCCCAGCCCGTGATCGGACGACTGCGGGACACCGGACGCCTCACCACCCGTCTCGGCACGACGGCCGGCCTCGCGATCGCGGCCGCGGCGACGGTGCCCCTCGCGCTCGCCCCCTCGATCGCGACGCTGTTCACGGCCGCCGTCGCATACGGCCTGATGGTGGGAACCGTCACGCCGCTCGCCTTCGCACACCTCGCCGCGGCCACGCCGGAGGAGCGCATGGGACGGACGATGGGCAACGCGGAGCTCGGTCGAGAGCTCGGCGACGCCGGCGGCCCCCTCCTCGTCGGTGCGGTGGCCACCGCGTGGACGCTCCCTGCCGCGCTCCTCGTCCTCGCCGGCGTCACCGTCGGCGCCGGCACGATCGGCTGGACGACCCTCGGCGCACGAGCGAAGGACGCCGACACGGCGTGACCGTGGTGGGGACTCGCCGCCGCGGTCGCCCGGCGGCGTATCGGTTGGTCACCGGCGCCCGGGATAATGCGGTGCATGACGGTGCGGGTGTGCCGTCATGAAGGGAGCTGACGGTGATGGATGGCGTGCCGGTCGAAGGTCTGCGGGAGTACATCGAGCATCTGCGTCAGGAGGGCTACTCGGTGCGCGACGGGCACACCGCGGATCCGGATCTGATCGACCCGCACGGGAACCCGGTCTACACCTGGCAGGAGGGCTACCCGTACGGCGACCTGATGGACCGCGACGCGTACGAGTTCGAGAAGTACCGGCTGCAGATCGAGCTGCTCAAGTTCCAGTACTGGCTGGAAGACAACGGCCGGCGGGCGATCATCCTGTTCGAAGGACGGGATGCCGCGGGTAAGGGCGGCACCATCAAGCGGTTCACCGAGCACCTCAACCCCCGCACCGCGCGGGTCGTCGCACTCAGCAAGCCGACCGAGCGGGAACTCGGGCAGTGGTACTTCCAGCGCTACATCGAACACCTGCCGACGGCGGGCGAGATCGTGATGTTCGACCGCTCCTGGTACAACCGGGCGGGGGTGGAACGTGTGATGGGCTTCTGCACCGACGAGGAGTACCAGCAGTTCATGACGCAGGCGCCTCAATTCGAGCGGATGCTGGTGGACTCCGGCATCCACGTCACCAAGTTCTGGTTCTCGGTGTCGCGCACCGAGCAGCGCACCCGGTTCGCGATCCGTCAGCTCGACCCGGTGCGGCGCTGGAAGCTGTCGCCGATGGACCTGGCATCGCTGGACCGCTGGGAGGACTACACCCGCGCGAAGGAGGAGATGTTCCGTCGCACCGACAAGAAGCACGGCCCCTGGATCATCGTTCGCTCCAACGACAAGAAGCGCGCCCGCCTGAACGCGATGCGCTTCTTCCTCCGCCAGTTCGATTACGACGGACGCGACGACAAGGTCATCGGCACGCCCGACCCGCGCCTGGTGATGCGCGGCATCCGCGAGACCGCCGACGAGTAGCGAAGAGCGGCGCAAGAGAAGTTGCCGTCGGGGCATCCGTCGCCCAAGCTGTTGCGATGAGCGCTGCGCTGGACGATGGCCCGTTCTTCCATGGCACGAAAGCCGACCTGCGGATCGGTGATCTCCTGACCGCGGGCTTCCGCTCGAATTATCGGCCGGAGATCGTCATGAATCACGTCTACTTCACCGCGCTGCCCGACGGCGCCGGTCTGGCTGCCGAACTCGCACCCGGTGGCGGCGCGCCCCGCGTCTATGTCGTCGAGCCCACCGGCGAGTTCGAGAACGATCCGAACGTCACCGACAAGAAGTTCCCCGGCAACCCCACCCGCTCGTACCGCAGCGCCTCACCGTTGAAGGTCGTCGGCGAGACCGACGACTGGACCCGCCAGACCCCCGAAGCTCTCCGAGCATGGCGCGACCGGCTCGCAGCGCTCGCCGCGGATGAGCGCGGCGAGATCATCAACTGACGCGACGGAACACCCGCACGCCGGACGCCCGCGCGACGACCCCTGTTGACCGCCTTCGAAGGTGGGTCCAGGATGGGGACCGTTCGGCGCCGTGAGGGGAAATCGCGCCGACCTCGCCGGGGGTCTCCTCGGTCGGATACGTCAGCTACAAGGGAGTAGAGATGTTCCGTAAGGCTGCTGTCGCCACTGTGTCGGCTCTCGTTCTGACCGGGCTGGTTGCCACTCCGAGTTACGCGAGTCCACCGACGCCGAGCGGCGACGACCGACTCGCGGTGTATTCGGGCACCGTCGATGCCGATGGCCTCGCCGCCATCGTCGACCTCGGCGTCGACCGCAGCGAGCTCGTCATGACGCCGAGTGCGGACGGATCCGGGCTCGTCGACGTGCAGGTCATCCTGAGCGGCGGCCAGGTCGATGCCCTCGCCGCCGGGGGCACCGATCTGCAGGTTCAGGCCGACCCGTCGCGTCAGCGCCGGTCGCTCCAGCAGACCGACGGCGTCTTCCGGATGTACAGCGGCGACGGCGGCATCCTCGACGAGCTCATGGCGCAAGCTGCCGCGCACCCCAAGATCGCCGAGTTCCGTGTCATCGGCGAGACCGCTCAGGGCCGGGAGATCGGCGCCGTGCGCGTGACCAAGAACGTGGCGAAGACCAAGGACGGCAAGAAGCCGACCACGGTGTACGTCGCCGCCCAGCACGCCCGCGAGTGGATCACCCCCGAGATGGTGCGCCGGCTGCTCGACCTCTATCTGAGCCAGTACGGCACCGACGACCGCATCACCGATCTGGTGGACGACACCGAGCTGTGGTTCGTCCCCGTCGCGAACCCGGATGGCTACGACTTCACGTTCGAGGACGGCCAGCGGCTGTGGCGCAAGAACCTCCGCGACAACGACGGGAACGGTGAGATCACGGTCGGCGACGGTGTCGATCTGAACCGCAACTCGGCGACGCGGTGGGGCTACGACAACGAGGGCTCCTCGCCGAACCCTGCGAGCGACACCTACCGCGGGCCCTCGCCGGCATCCGAGCCCGAGACGCAGGCGCTCGACGGACTGTTCGCCGACATCACGCCGCAGTTCATGATCAACTACCACTCCGCCGCCGAGCTTCTGCTGCACGGCATCGGCTGGCAGGTGGCGACGCCCTCGCCGGACGACGTGATCTACGAGGCCATGGTGGGCGACGACGAGAACCCCGCGGTCCCCGGCTACGACCCCGACATCTCGGCGGAGCTCTACACGACCAACGGCGACCTCGACTCGCACATGCAGGAGGCGCACGGGACGCTGGGCTTCACCCCGGAGATGTCGACGTGCGAGGCGGCGGTGAACTCCGTCCCCGACGACGACTGGACCGAGGACGATTGCCAGTTCCTGGGCTTCGACTTCCCCGACGACGAGGCCCTCATCCAGGCGGAGTTCGAGAAGAACATCCCCTTCGCGCTGGCCGTGGCCGAGTCGGCGAGCGACCCCGACGACCCCGTCTCCGTCGTGGGCCGCGACGCGGAGGACTTCCGTGTCGACTCGTTCACGGTGTCGTACGGCGACCCGCAGACCGTGGCGGTCTGGGCGAAGAAGGCGCTGAAGGCCAAGAAGATGACGTACTCGATCAACGGCGGAAGGCCCCAGAAGGTGGACGTCACCGAGTGGGCCGGCGGCGAGCGCTACGGGTCAGAGAACGTGGACTACTACGCCGAGTACCGCGGCGTCGTGACGGGCGCGAAACCGGGCGACAGCGTCGAGGTGTGGTTCACCGGCACGGCCACGGGCAAGGACATCCCGAAGGGCCAGCAGGGGGCGGGCCCCCGCGAGAGCGAGCACTTCACGTACACGGTCGCGCAAGACACCGGAAACTCCGTCCTGATCGTCGCGAACGAGGACTACACCGGCGTGAACCCGACCTACCCGGCGGGCACGAATGCGCCGAAGTACGTCGGCGAGTACGTCGATGCCCTCGTCGCCAACGGCGTCACCCCCGACGTGTGGGATGTCGACGCGCAGGGCGTCCCCCACGACCTCGGCGTGCTCGGTCACTACGACGCGGTGCTCTGGTACCTCGGCGACAACAGGCTGACCCAGGATCCCGAGGACGAGCTCACGCAGTACGGGTCCGCGCAGCTTCCCGACCTCTCGGTCGCCGAACGGCAGCAGTACCTGACCATCGCCATGCGGGACTATCTCAACGAGGGCGGCAAGGTCGCCTACACCGGTGAGACCACGGCCTACTACGGCATCGGCGCGAGCATGTTCGGCGGCATCTACTACGGCCTGGACGGCCACCCCGATCAGGACTGCGTGGTCACCGTCGATCCGTTCGCGGACTGCCTGCTGCTGGCCGACGACTTCACCCAGTACTGGATGGGTGCGTACGATCGCGCGCCGCTGGCGGCCGAGGGCGTAGCGGGCACCGCTGAGCCGCTCGACGGCTTCCAGGCTCTCTTCGGCGGACCGGCCACCGTCGACAATCCGATCGACGAGGTCGGCGCCTTCACTCCGACCAGCGAACGGCTGCCGGTGGCCGACTTCCCGCAGTTCGAGAGCTGGGCGGCGGCGGACTACACCGATGTGACGGGCAGGCTCGTCGCGGTCGAGGGCGCCCTGGCAGCCGCGGCGACGCACGTCGACGACAGCTACCAGCGATTGGGTCGGACCTTCGACCTCACCGGCGTGACCGCCGCCGACGCGCCGAGGTTCGAGGCGCAGATCGCCTACGACACCGAAGAAGGCTACGACAACGTGATCGTGGAGGTGCACACTGTCGGTTCGGATGACTGGACGACCCTCCCCGACCTCAACGGCAACACCTCCGCCGACGTCCCGACGGAGTGCGAAGCGGGCTTCTACATGGGCGAGCACGCGCAGCTCGAGCACTACCTCACGCTCGGCGACCCCTGCCTGCCGACGGGCACGACGGGCCAGTGGAACTCCTTCACCGGCACGTCGGGCGGCTGGATTCCCGTGGCGTTCGATCTCAGCGCGTACGCGGGCAAGAACATCGAGGTGGTCGTGAGCTACGTCACCGACCCGTCCACCGGTGGTGCGGGCCTCATCGTCGACGACACCAGGCTCGTCGTCGGGGGAGCGCCGACGCAGGCCGAGGGCTTCGAAGCGGGCTTCGGCGCCTGGTCGGTGCTCGGTGCGCCCGACGGGAGCCCCGCGAACGCGAGCGACTTCGAGATCGCGGACGGCCTCGGCGACGTCGTCGCGGTCACGGCGACGCCCGACACCCTGCTGTTCGGCTTCGGCCTCGAGCAGCTCGAGTCGGATGCCGCTCGTGCCGACGTCGTCGCGCGGATGCTGGCGCACTTCGCCGGATAGTCGCCGGGTGACGGATGCTGCGCCCCGGGGTTCGCCCTTCGCCGCAGCATCCGTCACCATACGCAGAAAGCCGCGCCGCCCCTGAGGGGACGGCGCGGCCTCTGGTGCGAGAAGGTGTCAGAGCGTCGCGGCGAACGGATCGAAGTCCGCGGGCACCGACGGCACGGGGGCGACGGTGGTGCCGATCTCGATGGCCTGGCCGGACTCGACGGACTGCTCTGCGGAGAGCATGACGTCGAGCACGTGGAGTCCGAGCTGGCCGCTGGCGACGTGCGGGCGGTCCTCGGCGATGGCGCGCACCATGTCGAGGAGGCCGAGGCCGCGCCCGACGACGGCACCCTGCTGCGGGACGTCGATCCACTCCTGCTCGAACTTCGCACCGTCGCGCAGCACGCCGAGCGGCTTCACGTAGGCGATGCGGCCCTCGAACTGGTTGGGGTCGGGCAGCACGATCGTGCCTTCGGTGCCGTGCACCTCGAAGACGCCGTGGCGCTCGAGTGCCGAGTCGAAGCTCAGCAGGCTCTGCGCCTGCTGACCCGCCTCGAACACCGTCGTCAGCTGCACCGTCGTCGGCACCTCCACGGTGAAGTTGGTGCCGGCGATGGGGCCGAGGTGGACCGTGCGCTCGTCGCGCGCACGCAGGCCCGCCGCGAACACGCGGGCCACCGGTCCGAGGAGGCTCACCAGACCGCTGATGTAGTACGGGCCCATGTCCAGCAGCGGACCTGCGCCCGTGCTGAAGAGGAACGCGGGATCCGGATGCCACAGGTCGGGGCCCTGCGTCTGGAACGCGGTCTGCGCGAACAGCGGCTCGCCGATCACGCCCTCCGCGATCGCGCGCTTGGCCGTCTGGAAGCCCGGTCCGAGGATCGTGTCGGGCGCCGAGCCGACGCGCAGCCCGGCGGCGTCCGCGGCCGCCAGGATGCGGGAGACGTCGGCGAGGTCGAGTCCGACCGGCTTCTCGGTCCACACGTGCTTGCCGGCGTTGATCGCGGCCTCGGAGACCTCGACGTGCGCCGCAGGGATCGTGAGGTTCACCACGACCTGGACGTCCGGGTGGTCGAGCACCGCAGAGGCATCGCCGTGGACCGGCACGCCGTACTCTTCGGCCTTGCTCTGCGCACGATCGGGCAGGAGGTCGCCGACGGCCAGGACCTCGACGTCCGGGAAGGACGTGAGGTTCTTGAGATACGTGTCGCTGATGACGCCGGCGCCGATGATGCCGACTCCGACGCGGGTCATCGGACGAAGCCGCCGTCCTGCAGGAACGCGTAGGACGCCGCGATGTCGGCGAACACGTCGCCCGGAGCGTTGTCGTACTCGATGACCGCGTACTTCACCGACGGGGCGGCGTTCAGCGCGTCGGACAGCGCGACGACGCCCTCGCCGGGGTGGGTCTGCTGCAGGCTCTTCGAGGTGAAGGCCGGCGCATCGGGAGCGAACGGGTTGCTGGCGGGAACCAGTCCGTCCTTGATGTGGAGCGCGACGAGGCGGTCGCCGATGGTGCGGGTCAGCGCCGTGACGTCCTGTCCGCCGACGGCGGCCCAGTACAGGTCGAGCTCGATGGCGACGCGGTCGTCGGTCAGCTCGAGGAAGCGCTCGAAGGCGGTCTGGCCGTCGAACGAGGCGAGGAACTCCTGCGCGTGGTTGTGGTAGCCGACCGTGAGACCGAACCCGGCCGCGATGTCGACGAGGTCGTTCAGGCGGCGAGCGGTGTCAGCGACGCCTTCCTCGGTCAGCCAGCGGTCGGTCGGCACCATCGGGTCGATGACCGTGGTGGCGCCGATCGTCGCGGCGGCCTCGAAGACGACCTCCGGAGCGGGCGTGGGGATCGAGCCGTCGGGAGTCCACAGCTCGTCCGAGAGCAGCGGGGCGTGACCGGTCGGCGACGCGAGGCCGGCCGCGTCCAGTGCCGCGCGGATCTCCTGCGGGCGACGGACGAAGTCGAAGGCCTCGACGTTCTTCAGACCGATCGCGGCGAGCTTGTCCAGCGAGCCGGACATGTCGGCGGAGAAGGCGGCGGCCAGGGTGTAGAGCTGCACCGAGCTCTCGGGTCGAGTCACTTCGGACCCCTTTCGTACATCTTCGTGCGGATCGGCTGAACCGTGCCAAGGCAGATTAGCATAAAACCTCCACGTGGAGGTTTTGACTTCGCTTGTCGACCAGCCGGCGGAGGACGATGGACTCATGCCGGCCGCCCACCGTCCCGGACTTCGCATCAACGCGCGGGTCACCATCCCGGAGTCCGAGTTGTCCTGGCGGTTCTCGCGTTCCTCGGGCCCGGGCGGGCAAGGCGTGAACACCGCCGACTCCCGTGCGGAACTCGTCTGGGATGCGGCAGCATCAGCCGCCCTCTCCCCTGTTCAGCGAGAGCGCCTCCTCGCGCATCTGCACGGCCGCTTGGTGGGCGGAGTATTGACGGTCGCGGCATCCGAGCACCGCGAGCAATTGCGCAACCGAGATGCCGCACGCGCGCGGCTGGCCGCCGTCGTCGGCGACGCCCTGCGGCCGCCACCGCCGGCGCGACGACCCACCACACCCAGTCGTGGAGCCACGGAGCGACGTCTGAAGGCGAAGAAGCAGCGAACCGACGTCAAGCGGCTCCGTCGACCACCCGAGGACTGACCACTGAGGCGGTGCTTCTCCCGCAGTGGCCTCAGTCGCGCGACGTCGCGTTCACGCTGCCGGAGCGTTCCTGTCCGCTCAGGCGCGCGATCGCGGCCATCATGCGCTCGGTCATCTCGCGACGAGCCTTGCCGTCCGGCACGCCCTCGAGGTCCGCGAGGTCGAGCGGCTCTCCGAAGCGCACCTCCAGGCGCGGCCTCCCCGGCAGCAGGTGGCTGAGCGGCTTGACACTGCCGGTCCCGATCAGTCCGACGGGCACGACCGCGGCACCTGTGTCGCGGGCCATCCACGCCGCGCCACCGTGGCCCTCGTGCAGCTTCCCGTCGCGGGAGCGGGTCCCCTCGGGGAACACCGCGAACACGCTCCCGGCCCGGAGGATGCTGCTGCCCGCGTCGAGCGCGGCGCGGGCATCGCGACCGGTCGCGCGGTACACCGGAACACCGCCGATCGAGGTGAAGAACCGGCGCTTGACGCGGCCGAGCACCCCGGAGCCCGTGAAGTACGACGACTTGATGAGGAACTGCACCGGGCGGGCCGCGGATGTGGGGATGATGACCGTGTCGAGCGACGCGAGGTGGTTGCTCGCCAGCAGCACCGGCCCATGCTCAGGCACGTTCGCACGGCCGACGATGCGCGGACGGTACATCAACCAGAACAGCGGCCGCAGGACCACCCGCCCGAGAAAGTAGATGGCGCCGGGTCGCGGTGCAGGGCCGGGGTTCGGAGGTACAGGCGCTGTCACCTCGCCACCCTATCCGGCATCGTCGGGTGCGATCCGCATGCGGGAGAGGGTGACCGTCAGTGCCTCCCGCCGCGCACCACATCGGTCTGGTCGAGCAGCTCGGTGAGGTGCTCGGGCATGAAGCTCGACACCGGCCTCCGCGGTGGCCCCGAACCCGACGCGATCACCCTCGAGACCTTCGGCCGCGTCATTCCGGAGGCGTAGGAGACCTGGAGGCAGGCTGGCCCGAATGCGGCGCGCCGGCAACCGGTCCGTCAACTAGATGGTGAGGAAGTCAGCCACTCCGGTGAGAGCGTCGGGTTGGAGTCGGTAGTACGCCCAGGTGCCTCGCTTGGAGCGGGACAAGAAGCCGGCCTCGGTGAGGATCTTCAGGTGATGCGACACGGTCGGCTGTGAGAGGCCGACGGGTTCGATGAGGTCGCACACACACGCCTCCTGGCCCTCGGACGACGCCACGATCGACAGCAGCCGGAGCCGAGCGGGGTCCGCGAGAGCTTTCAAGGTGATCGCGAGGTGCTCGGCATCCTGCTGCCCGATGGGCTCCTTCACCAGCGGCGCGCAGCACAGCTCGCCGGTGGGCGCGGTGATGTCGGTGACCTCGAGCATCGTGACCATACATCGACATTAGTCGATATTGACAGTCATCGATATAGCTGTTCATACTGAGCATCGACGTTCATCAATATCCTGCGTTGGAGGCTCATCGTGACGCTGCTCGACCTCACACCCCGCACGGTCGTGACCGACCGGTTGGCGACGCTGCCGGTGGTGATCGTCGGGGCCGGCCCGATCGGGCTTGCGGCCGCGGCGAACCTGGCGGAGCGGGGCATCGACTTCATCGTCCTCGAGGCCGGGGAGCAGGCCGCCGCGTCCATCCGACTCTGGGGTCACACTCGACTGTTCTCGCCGTGGCGTCACTTGATCGACCCGGCTTCGCGTCGGCTTCTCGAGTCTGCCGGGTGGACGGTGCCTACCGACGAGAGACGTGCGCCGACGGGGCAGGAACTCGTCGACGACTACCTCGAACCGCTCGCTGCGCTGCCGGAGATCTGGTCGCGGATCCGGTTCGGCGCCCGGGTGGTGGCGGTGTCCCGGGAAGGCATGGACCGCACCCGCACCGCGGGCCGCGCCACGACACCGTTCCTGATCCGCGTCAGGACCGAGGAGGGTCTCGAGGAACTGACCGGGCGGGCCGTGATCGATGCGTCCGGCACGTACAGCTCGCCGAATCCGTTGAGCTCGTCCGGTCTCGACCCGCTCGGCGCCGGCGATGTGAACGGTCGCATGATCCACGCATTGCCGGATGTGCTCGGCGCGGACAGGGCTCGGTTCGCCGGTCACCACACCACAGTGGTCGGCGCCGGGCACTCCGCCGCCAACACTCTCATCGGCTTGGCGGAGCTGGCGCAGCTCGAGCCGGGCACCCGGGTGACCTGGTTGATCCGCAACGCCTCCGCCGTCCGCGTCTCCTCGTCCGCGGACGACGAACTCGCCGACCGCGCCCGGCTCGGATCACGGGTCGACCAGTTGGTCGATGCCGGGCTCATCGCGAAGATCGACTCATTCGAGATCTCCACCCTCAAGCCCCATGGCGACGGCGTCCGACTCATCGGCACTCGCCGCGGTGAAGCCGCAACCCATGACACCGACCTCGTGGTCGGCGCGACCGGGTTCCGACCCGACCTCGGTATGCTCCGCGAGGTCCGGCTGCAGCTGGACGACATCGTCGAGGCGCCGATCCGGTTGGCGCCGCTGATCGACCCGAACCTGCACTCGTGCGGCACCGTCGCCCCGCACGGGTTCGACGAGCTCCGCCACCCGGAGCCCGGATTCTTCCTGGTCGGCATGAAGTCCTACGGCCGCGCGCCGACCTTCCTGCTCGCCACCGGCTACGAGCAGGTCCGCTCCGTGGTCGCCTGGCTCGACGGCGACATGCGCGCCGCGACGGAGGTGCAACTCACGCTTCCCGCGACCGGCGTCTGCTCGACCGATCTCGGCGGCGGAAGCTCGTGCTGCTCGTGATCCAGGTCCGTGAGATGACGGCCGCGGACTGGCCGCGGGTGGAGGAGATCTTCGCCGCCGGGATCGCCGGCGGCGAAGCCACCTTCGAGACGACCACCCCGACCTGGGAGCAGTTCGACGCGGGCAAGGTCCTGGACGCCCGGCTGGTCGCCGTCGACGACACCGACACCGTGATCGGCTGGGCAGCCGCCTCCCCGGTCTCCGCACGGGCGGTCTACCGCGGCGTGATCGAGCACTCGGTCTACATCGACCCCGCGCACCACGGGAAGGGCATCGGTCGCCTCTTGCTCGACGCGTTCATCGACGCAGCCGAGAGCGCCGGGTACTGGACGATCCAGTCGAGCATCTTCCCGGAGAACACCACCAGCCTCCGGCTCCACGAACGCGCCGGATTCCGGATCGTCGGCCGACGCGAACGCATCGCCCGGTCCCAGCTCGGGCCGCACGGCGGCCAGTGGCGTGACACCGTGGTCGTCGAGCGACGCAGCGCGGTCAACGGTTTGTGAAGTCCGCGGGATCCGTTAATTCATAGACAGCGACCTATGCTTTGGGAAGAAGGAAGCGAGACCACCGCATGAGCAGCAAGCCCACCGTCCTGTTCGTCTGCGTCCACAACGCCGGCCGCTCGCAGATGGCCGCCGGCTACCTGCAGGCCCTCGCCGGCGACCGGATCGAGGTGCTCTCGGCAGGGTCGGAGCCCAAGGACCAGATCAACCCGATCGCCGTCGACGCGATGGCCGAAGAGGGTATCGACATTGCAGGGAATACCCCCAAGCTGCTCACCGTCGACGCGGTCCAGGAGTCCGATGTCGTGATCACGATGGGCTGCGGCGACGCCTGCCCGATCTTCCCCGGCAAGCGCTACGAGGACTGGCAGCTCGACGACCCCGCCGGCCAGGACGCCGACACCGTCCGCCGCATCCGCAACGAGATCCGCGGCCGCGTGGAGACGCTCATCAGCGAACTCACCCCCACCGCGTGACCGTCGACGCCCCTACGCTCGCCCGCCAACCACTCTGGCGACGTGCGCTCGCGGAGTTCCTCGGCAGCGGACTGCTCGTCACTGTCGTGGTCGGCTCCGGGATCGCCGCGCAACGGCTGTCGACGGATGCCGGGCTGCAGTTGCTCGAGAACGCGATCGCCACCGCCCTCGGCCTCGGCGTCCTCATCTTGCTGTTCGCGCCCGTCTCCGAGGCGCATTTCAACCCCGTCGTCTCCCTCGCCGACTACACCCTCGGGCGACGCGATCGCGCCGGGCTCACCGCACCCGCGCTCGTCGTCTACCTCGTCGCACAGGTCGCCGGCGCCATCTGCGGATCGATCCTTGCGAACACCATGTTCGCAACCCCCACGACCATCTCGACCACCGACCGCGCCACACTCGCGACGTTCCTCGCCGAGATCGTCGCCACCGCCGGACTCGTGCTGCTCATCATCGGACTCTCCCGCACCCGTCGCAGTGTCCCCGCGATCGCGACCGCGGTCGGCGCCTACATCGGCGCCGCCTACTGGTTCACCAGCTCCACCTCGTTCGCGAACCCCGCCGTCACGATCGGCCGCATCTTCACCGACACCTTCGCCGGCATCGCCCCGTCATCCGCCCTGCCCTTCATCGCCGCCCAACTCATCGGCGCCGCGATCGGCGCCGGCCTCGGCATCCTGTTCTTCAGCGCCGTAAGTCGGACCGCGATCCGCAAGAAATGACCGGACGGAAGGAGTTCTCGCCGCGTGCGCCTCATCCGCCGGTGCGGCCCGGATGTGACCAGCTCAGCCCCCGAGAGCTTGAGACGGCGATCCGCGCACGATCGCGCTGAGTTGACGCGGACCGCGGTCACGTCAGCACGTCTCGGGTCGTGAACCGCCAGACCGCGAGTGCCCCCGCGACCACGATCCAGACCACTTGCAGCAGAGCGTTGTCGAGGAACGTGTCCCACGAGATCGGCGAGCGCAGCAGGTCGCCGAAGTCGAGCCAACGGTCGGTGAAGAGGTAGGGGTGAACCGCCGACAGCTGCGGGATCTGGCCGACGATCTGCGCCGCGACAGCGAGGATCGCTGTGGCCGCCATGGCACCTACGGGCACCGTCGTGAGGGTCGAGAGCAGCACACCGATCGCTGCGAGGCCCAGCATCGACACCGACACGTACGCCACGACGGCAAGACACCGAGCCAGTCCCTCGGCGAGGCTCACCTGTGTTCCGCTCAGCAAGGTCAGCGGGCCGGCGCCGAAGAGGATCGCGCCGACGATCACGCCCACCGCGACCACCGCGAAGGTCGCGATCACGCAGAAGACAGCGGCGGCGACGTACTTGATCGCGAGGAGCGCGACGCGCCCTGACGGTGCGACGAGCAGGTAGCGGAGGGTGCCGAGGCTCGCCTCGCCGGCGATCGTGTCGCCGGCGACGACGCTGATCGTGAGTGGGAGGAAGAGCGGGATCGCGATCGTCAGCGCGGCGAGGCCGACGAAGACGCCGTTGTCGGTGATCTGGTCGAGGAACGCCGGCCCGCGGCCTGCACGGGTGCCGCCCGCGATCCGCACCGCGACGCCGAGGAGAACCGGGACGAGGCACAGCGCTCCGAGCATCATCCACGTCCGGAGGCGACGGAAGAGCGTCGCCAGTTCGCTTCCGAGAAGACCTGGAACCCCGCTCCCGCGCGCCTCGCCGCCCGACCCGGACGCCGCCGGAGCAGTGTCCGTCGGACGAGAGGCGGCATCACGCGACGACATCGAAGCCCTCCCCCGTCAGCTCGACGAATCTGTCCTCGAGGCTCGTCCGCTCGACCGTGATGCCGCGCACCCGCACGTCGGCCCGCACGAGGGCCGCGACGAGGTCTTCCGGCTCGGGTCCGTGCTCGCCGAGCGTGCCGACGAGGGTGAAGGGCGCAGCATCCGTCGTCTGAATCCCCGCGTTGGCGAGCACTTTTCTCGCGCGCGCGACGTCGGGGGTCTGCAGCTGCAGGCGGCCCGTGCCGTCACCGCGGCGCAGCTCGTCGAGCGTGCCCGATGCGACGAGGCGCCCCGCGCTCATGATGCCGGCGTGCGTGCACACCTGCTCGACCTCGGCGAGCAGGTGGCTCGAGACGAACACGGTCGCCCCCTCGCCGGCCAGCGAGCGGATGAGTCCGCGCACCTCGCGCGTCCCCTGCGGGTCGAGCCCGTTCGTGGGTTCGTCCAGCACCAGCAGCGCGCGGGGAGCGAGCAAGGCGTTGGCGATGCCGAGGCGCTGCTTCATCCCGAGCGAGTACGCGTGCACCTTCTTGTCGGCCGCCGTGGTCAGCCCGACGCGCTCGAGTGCCTCCTCGACGCGTCGACGACGGGAAGTGGATGCTGTGTGCCGGGCCGCCGCGTCGAACCGGTGCAGATTCTGCCTGCCGGTGAGGAACGGGGCGAACGCCGGACCCTCGACGAGTGCGCCCACCTGCGGCAGCACGGTGTGAAGTGCGTCGGGGACGGGCTGCCCCAGGACGCGCGCTTCGCCCGCGGTCGGGCGGACGAGGCCGAGGAGCATCCGGATCGTCGTCGTCTTACCCGACCCGTTCGGCCCGAGGAACCCGAACACCGCACCATGCGGCACGTCGAGCGCGACCGCATCCACAGCGGTCTGCGCGCCGAACCTCTTGGTCAGACCGGAGGTCTGGATCGCGAGATCGGCCACTGCGGGCTCAGTCGCCGGCCGCGATGTCTGCGAGGTGATCGGCGCTGACGGCACCCGCGAACACGCGTCCGTCGTCGGCGAAGTACACCGTCACGAGCGCCGTCTCGAGCACCCGGCCGCCTGCGACCGGACGGGTCAGGCTCTCGAGCGTCGCCTGCTGCTCGCTTGTCGCGCCCGGAGTGCTCGTGTCGGCCGGTGGCAGCTCGACGACGGCGGTCCAGCCTTCGCCATGCACGACCGGCTGATGGGCAGCATCCGCCCCTGTATCGCCGGCGCCGGGCGTCGCTGCGTGGTCCGGGGCCGACAGCGACTGGTTCTCGACGGTGTATCCCGGCGCGGGGGTGTACGTGAGCGTCCCGGGGTCGGGCGCCGAGAAAGAGACGTCCGTGAACGCGACGTCGAACGCGGGCGGGTCGGCGCCGCGGGCGGTGATGGATGCTGCGAGCGCAGCGCCCGTCTCACCGTCGATGGCGAAGCGCACCTCGCCGATGAGGCTGGCGTCGTCGTTCGGCGCGAGCACGAGCTCGTACACGTCACGGCCAGCCACGCGCCCGTCGGTCCCTACTGAGATCTCCGTCGAGTCGCCGAGCTTGGTGAGAGCATCGTCGAGCATCTGCTGCGGGGTCTGTGCCGTCGCGTCAGGCTGCTTCTGCGGAGCGGTCATGTCGCCGCTCGCCGTGTAGTGCCTCGCAGTCTTGGTCTCGGAGTCGACGAACCAGCCCTCCCCCGCGGCCCGGTCGATGTAGACGTCGCGTTCGGCGAGGCGATCGAGCACCTGCAGGCGCGACTTGTCGCCATCGAGATAGACCTTGGCCGTATGCGAACCGGTGAGGAGGTCGATGGCCTCGGAGGCGTCGGCGCTCGAGTCGTCTGTGCCCGACGGGCCCGTCAGGCTCGACAGGTCAGGCAGGCCGAGATCCGACGTCTGCTCGATCGTCCCGGTCAGCGCGGTGACATCGCTTGCGGCGGCGAACTCGAGGAGCTGGGCGGGAGTCTTGTCGGGAAGATTCACCCGGGCGTCGGCGGCTGCGGGAATGACCACGGCCGCGGTGACGGCCGCGGCCAAGACGAATGCGCCGGCGATCGGGAGCCAACGAACTGGTGACCGGCGTGGATGCCGCCTATCCATGGGGAAAGGCTACGCCTCGGCGCCGGCCCGCGGGCTGGGAGATGGATAGGAGAACGCGGCCCCGCTCAGATCGGCAGGCGGCGCACCCGATACCGGAGGTGAAGCACCCGGTTGCCCTGCACAACGACGTCGGGGTCTTCCAACAGGTGCTGCGAGTCGATGGAGCCGAAGTAGCGCTTGCCGGACCCGAGCACGACCGGTGCGACGTCCATGCGCACCTCGTCGACGAAACCCGCGGCGAGCATCTGCCCGCCGACATCGCCGGCAGCGACCTCGACGGTGCGGCCGTCGGCGAGCTCCTTCGCTTTGATCACCGCCGCCTCGATGCCGTCGACGAAGTGGAACGGCGCGTCGGGGTCCCAGCACTCGGGCGCCGGTCGGTGGGTCACGACGACGACGTGATCGATCCCGCTCGGAGGCTTCCCGTCCCAGCCGTCGGTGATGTCGAAGACGTGGCGGCCGGCGATCGTCACTCCGATCTCATCCCAGTAGGGCCGGATGTGGTCGTAGGACGCTTGCGACACGTTCAGCACGCCGCTGTCATCCAAGGGCACGTCACCCCTGACCAGCCATTCGAACAGGGGACCGGGATCGTCGTTCTCGGCCGCGATGAAGCCGTCCACCGACACCGATGCATTCATGACCACTTTTCCCATGGCGTCCTCCTCTGTCCGGAGTCCCCAGTCTCGTGTGGCCCGGCATCCGCTCGCTACGATCGGCGGGTGGGATTCGAAGGACTCGATCGCGACGCCGTCTCGTTCTACGCCGAGCTTCGCGCCGACAACACGAAGACGTGGTGGACGGCCAACAAAGCGCGCTACGACGCGGTCGTTCGCGGACCGTTCGAGGAGCTCGGCGCAGAGCTCGAGCCCGAGTTCGGTGCGGTGAAGATCTTCCGCCCGTATCGCGACGTCCGCTTCAGCGCCGACAAGACCCCGTACAAGCTGCACATCGGCTTGGTCTCGCAGGCACGGGTGGCGCACTACCTGCAGCTGAGCGAGGACGGCCTGATGCTGGGCGGCGGCGTGTATGACGTGCCGCCCGCGGCGCTCGCCCGCTTCCGCGAAGCCGTCGACGATCCGCGCACGGCCGAGGATCTGGACGCGCTGCTCGCGGACCTGCGCGGCGCGGGCTTCGAGCTCATGCGCAGCGACGCCCTCAAGACCGCGCCGCGCGGCTACCGCGCCGACCACCCGCGCATCGAGCTGCTGCAGCTCAAGCGGCTCGCGGTCGGCAGGCGCGAGCCTCCCGCCGACTGGATGTGGACGCCCGACGCGTACGACATCATCGCCGAAGACTGGCGCACCGTCTCGACCTGGTGCGCCTGGCTGACCGAGACGCTCGGCCCCGAGCTGCTCGAGGCCGCCCAGTCGTCGAGGCGGGGTGCCGGCGAACGGATGTGACCGGTTCGCGGCCGACGCGCCAACGCGCCCGAGGGGCTAGCTGGGCAGGTCTTCGGCCACGCGCCCGGTCTCGCCGGGGGCGTTCGTCGCAGCCCAGCTCGCGAGGAGCTTGATGCGGTCCTCGTGAGGGGTGCCCGGCTCGGCGGTGTAGAGGTTAAGGGTCCGCGCCGCACGGTTCGGGTTGGCGAGCTCGGCGGATTGATAGGTGAGCTCGAGGTTGCCGACGACGGGGTGGCGGAGGCGCTTGAGTCCTTCGTGGCGGCTGCGCACGTCGTGAGATGACCACAGCCGGGTGAAGTCGTGGCTGCGGGTGGAGAGCTCTCCGATGAGTTCGCGAAGCGCGCGGTCGTTGGGTTCGCGCCCGGCTTCGGCCCGCAGCAGGGCGACCGTGGCGGATGCGCCCCCTTCCCAGTCGACGAAGAAGTCGCGAGCGGCGGGGTCGAGGAAGTGGAAGCGGGCGAAGTTCGCCCGGTCGCGGACGGCGGTGGGGCTCTCGAACATCGGGGCGTGCAGGGCGCGGGCCAGCGCGTTGGTCGCGAGGACGTCGAGCCGGCCGTTGCGGAGGAACACGGCAGACAGCGTCACGGAGTCGATCAGCCAGCGGACCGGGCCGTCGAGAGCCCCATCCTTGGGACGAGGCTCGCGCCGCACCGTGGGGCGGGCGGCCTTGGCGAGATCGAAGAGGTATTCGCGTTCGTCGTCGTTGAGCTCGAGAGCGCGCGCCACGGCCCCGAGGACCTCTTCCGAGACGCCGGTGATGTGTCCCTTCTCGAGGCGGGTGTACCACTCGGTGCTCACCCCGGACAGCACCGCGACTTCCTCGCGGCGCAGGCCCGGCACACGTCGGCGGCTGCCGGCGGGCAGCCCGACCTGCTCGGGGGCGATGCGTCCGCGCCGGCTGACGAGGAAGTCCCGGATGTCATCGCGGTTGCTCGGGCTCTCCATTCCCCCACGGTAACCCCGGGCGCGGCGCCGTAGGGGGTGGAGCCTGTACCCCCTATAAACCCGACCTCCCGCGCCTGCGAGCGCCGGGATGTGATGGATGCTGTCGCCGCGAGATCCGCGGACATCCGAAGGAGTCGCCACCGATGACCACCGACAGCATCCAGGCCGCCCGGCCGCGAGAGACCGCCCCGTCGACCGCCCCGTCGCGGGCGCGGCTGCCGCTCGTCGTGTACGTGCTCGCGGTGGGGACGTTCCTGATGCTGACGACGGAGTTCGTGGTTGCCGGCATCCTTCCCGAAGTCGCCACGGATCTGCAGATCTCACTCGCGCAGGCGGGAAGCCTCATCACGGTCTTCGCCGCCGGGATGATCATCGGGGCCCCGCTCATGGCGCTGCTCACGATGCGGATGTCCAAGCGACTCACCCTGATCACCGCGATGCTGATCTTCGTCGCCGGGCACGTCACCGTCGCCGTCACCTCGGACTTCGCCATCCTGCTCGGCGCCCGCTTCGTCACCGCGGTGGCGACCGGTGCGTTCTGGGCGGTCTCGGCTGTGGTGGCCACCCGCGCGGCCGGCGCGAGCGCGGGCGCCCGCGCCCTCGGCGTCGTCACCGCGGGCGGCGCACTGGCGACCGTCCTCGGCGTCCCCATCGGCGCGTTCATCGCACAGGCGGGCGGCTGGCGCACCACCTTCTGGGCGCTCGCGGTCGCCGCCGTCATCGCGACCGTTCTCGTCGCCCGTCTCGTGCCTTCCGACGATCCGGACCAACCTCCCCCGTCACTCCGGCGCGAACTGGGCGGAGTTCGCTCAGGCCGTCTCTGGCTGGCGCTGCTGGCGTGCATCACCACGACCGGCGGCGTGCTGGCCGCATACTCCTACATCGCGCCGATCCTCACCGATCAGGGCGGCGTCGATGCGGGCTACGTCCCGCTCGTGCTCACCGGGTTCGGCATCGGGTCGTTCGTCGGCACGGTGCTCGGCGGCCGCTACGGCGACCGTCACCCCGGCCTCGTCACGATCCTCACTCCCGCCGTGACCACCGCGATCCTGGCCGCCATCAGCGTCACCGCGGGCGCCCCGCTCGTGATGACCGGGCTCGTGGTTCTGCTGGGCCTGTTCGGACTGAGCGCGAACGGGGTGCTCATCCATCTCGTCGTCCGCTCCGCCGGGCGCGCAGCGACGCTCGGCTCCGCGCTCGCGGTATCCGCCTTCAACGCCGGTACCGCCATCGGCACCGCGATCGCCGGTGCCGCGCTGTCCAGCCCGCTCGGCACTCACGGGCCGGCAGCCATCGGAGCGGTCATCGTCGCGCTCACCCTCATCCCGACCATCGCGCTCGCGGTTCTGCGTCATCGCAGCCCGGCGCACTCCTGAACCTCTACCGCAAAGGAAACACGAATATGCGTGCCACGCTCATGTACGGTGCCGGCGACGTCCGCATCGAGAACGTCCCCGACTCCCGCATCAAGAACCCCACGGACGCGCTCGTCCGGATCACTGCGTCCTGCATCTGCGGGTCCGATCTGCACCCCTATCACTCGATGGATGCTGCGGCCGCACCTGCCCGCATGGGTCACGAGTTCCTCGGCGTCGTGGAAGAGGTCGGGCCCGACGTCGTGACGGTGAAGAAGGGCGACCTCGTCGTCTCGCCGTTCGCGATCTCCGACAACGTCTGCGAGATCTGCAAGGAGAACCTGCAGACCTCCTGCCTCCACCACGAGGCCGGCTTCTGGGACGGCATCCCCGACGAAGGAGGCCAGGCCGAAGCGGTGCGTGTGCCGCTCGCTGACGGAACCCTCGTCAAGCTGCCTGTCGCCGCCGACTCGGCGCTGATCCCGTCGCTGCTCACGCTGTCGGACGTGTTCGGCACCGGGTACCACGCCGCGGTCGCCGGCGGCGTGAGGGCCGGCTCGTCGGTCACCGTGATCGGCGACGGCGCGGTCGGACTCCTCGGAGTGCTGTCGGCGAAGCGCCTCGGTGCGGAGCAGATCATCCTCATGGGCCGCCATCGGGTGCGCACCGACCTCGGCCGGGAGTTCGGCGCGACGGACGTGGTCTCCGCCCGAGGCGAGGAGGGCATCGCCCAGGTGCGCGAGCTCACCGGCGGGCACGGCACCCATGTCGTGCTCGAAGCCGTCGGGTACATGTCCGCGTACGAGCAGGCGCTCGGCGTGGTCCGTCGCGGTGGCGTGATCAGCCGCGTCGGCGTACCCCAGTACGAGGACGCGCCGATCGGTTTCGCGAGCCTGTTCCGCCACAACATCCGCCTCGCCGGCGGCCCCGCACCCGTGCGCGCGTACATCGACGAGCTGATGCCCGACATCCTCGACGGGAAGATCAACCCCGGAAAGGTGTTCGACGCCACCACCGACCTCGAGGGCGTCCCGGCCGGATACCGCGACATGGACCAGCGCACCGCGCTCAAGGTCCTCATCGCCTCGTGACCACCACCCACTGATCGATATCGCCACTGCCAGGTGCGGAGGCTCCCGACACGCGTCGGGAGCCTCCGTGCTTAAGAGGCGTCCACGGGCTGGTCGTGGGGCGAGCGCCGAGCATTTGTAGGATCGGCGCGTGGCCGATAGCTCCGAAGTTCTGCTCTGCTGCTTTCTCTGGGCGCGCGACGGCGAAACCGTCGGGCTCTCCCACTACGAGGACCGCGTCCTCGCGCTTGTTCCCCGCCACGGTGGGGGGGGTCCTCCAGCGGGCCGTGAGCGACGGCGCCGACGGGAGACCGCACGAGGTCCAGCTCTACCGATTCCCCGACACCGGGGCGCTCGATGCCTATCTGGCTGACCCCGATCGTCAGGCGCTCACGGGCGACCGAGACAGGGTCGTTGCGCGTACCGAACTGTTTCCCGTGACGCTTCGCTGACGGCGCATCCGTCGACGGCTGAGGAGCGCGTGGGAGTTCACGTCCGGTCTGTCGCTCGGGCTCGGCGATCTCCTGGTCGGGTGGCGCGGAACAGAACGAGATGCTCACGGTTCGCTTGCGCGCCGAGAATGGTGGGCAGGCGTGCGATCTCCTCGAATCCGAATGCCGCATGCATCTGCAGAGAGGCGATGTTGTCTTCGTCGGTGAAGTAGTGGACAGTGTCGGCACGCGCCCACACCCACTCGACGCGCACCCGGGTCAGAGCGAGGCCGATGCCCTCTCGGCGGTGGGAAGGATGTACGGCCAGTCCACCGAGGTAGTACCCCTGCGGCGCACCGCCTTCGGGCGTCGATTGGTGGTGGGTTTTGGCGGCCGCGACGATCTTGCCATCGACGACTGCGACGACGACGAGCCGATCGTCCGAGTGATCGAGAACTGCGGGGTCCCAGGCTCGCCTCCCGCATGCTTCATGGACGGCGTTGATGTCCGCGAGGTCGTCGGCTGATGCCGGCCGGATGATCACGTCGTTGAGCGTAGTGCGCAATCTGAGGTGTGTCCGGGAGGGGAAAAGCTGACCTACGAGATCATCCTTCCCGAATCCCCGGATCTCGCGCGATCGCCTGCCTCCCGCGAGTTCCCGCACGCCTGACGCAGCCAGATCCCGACCCAATCCCATCCCAGCCGCGCCACTAGCCTGTGGGCATGCCGTTGCTCCGAGCCGTCGTCCTGCCGGGGCTCGTCGCGATCGCCGTGTTCGCTGCGGCTGGACGGACGATGCGGCTCCTCGGCGGCGACGACCCGCGCGAGGACGGGGCCGTGCGCGCGCTCCAGGATGCGTTCGGACACCGGCCGGACGACCGCGATGCCGTCGTCGCGACTGACCCCGCCGGCCCGACCGGGCCACGCGAGCCGATCGATCGGGTCACCGCGCCGCTCTCCTGGTACTCCGGCGTGCCGCAGACCATCGCCAACGGGGCGATCTGGTGCGGCATCACCTGGCTTCTGACGCGCGACCCGCGCTCAGCGGTCGCTCCCGCAGCGGCGCTCGCCCTCGAGACCGCGTGCTTCGTCGCATCCGCGGCCCTCGTGAGACGACCACGACCCGAGCGGGTGTGGCGCCCGGAGCAGCCGCACGCGACGTCGTCGTTCCCCTCCGGGCACACGGCGGCAGCCTTCGCGCTCCACGGCACGCTCGCCGACCTGCTCGATCGCCACGGCGCGCGTGGCGCTCGGTTCCTCGGCCCCCTTCTTCGGTACGGGATTCCCGGGGCCATCGCGTTCTCGCGGGTGTACCGCGGCCAGCACCACATCTCGGACACCGTCGCGGGCGCCATCCTGGGACGGTGGACCGCTGCTGTGGTGCGGCAGGAGCTGATCTCGTAGCGGGTGGGACGGGCGCCAGGCGACCGGCTGCGCTTCGGCGCAGGTGCCATCGAGCACCAGCGCCGACAGATCTCAGCGACCATCTCCCGGGGTCGGCGAGGCGCTCATCGATGAGTCTCTGATGCGGCCGAAGGAGGCCGCTGCCGGCGGCGTCCACAGCAGCACGATGACCGCGGCGGCCACGGCTGCGCTGACCGCCGAAGTCCAGTCCCAGCGGTCGCTCCCGATCAGCAACAGCACGCTGAGCGCGGCCAGCAGTCCGAACCAGACGGTCACCAGCAGGCGGGAGAACCCGCTGCCCCGGCGGAGTCCGGCAGCAGCGCTCAGCACGAGCAGCCCGAGCAGGATCAGTCCGGCGCCGGTGAGTGAGAAGACGGGAATCGTCGCAGCATCGGGCGCGTCGTAGCGAGCCAGCAGCACGGCCGTTCCCAGCAGCACCGAAAGCAGGGCGCCCCCGTAGGCCAGCACGGCGACCACCGTGGTCACGACCAGGGCCCCGCGGGAGCGCTGGGGCGCGGGAGCTGCTCGCCCCTCTGACTCGGCCGCCGTGGTCGCTCGGGTGAGGCGGCGATGCGCGTATCGCACGACTTCGATCGCCAGGATCATCACGATCGCGATTCCTGCGATCACAGGCGCGAGATCCTCGCCCGGGTCGGCCAATTCGAAGAACGTGGTCGCGAGCGGAATCGTGAAGACGCCGATCAGCGCGATGAACATCGCTCCGATGATGAGCACCTTGTATCGATTGAGCGGGCGCGACAAGACCGCCAGCACCCAGATTCCGACGATGGCAAGGATGATCGTCGCGCCGGTGCGCAGCTGCGGCTCACTGACCCCCAGCCCATTCGCGACGAGGGTGTACCAGGTCAGACCGAGCGCGATGACGATCCCGGACGGGACGGCGAAGAGCAGCGACCGTCGCAGGAATCCCGGGATGTAGCGCTGCGCGTTCGGCATGAGCGCGAGGAAGAACGCCGGGATCCCGATGGTCAGGCCGTCAGTGATCGACAGCTGCCTCGGCAGGAACGGGAATTCCAGCACCAGCACGCCGAAGATGATCGCCAGTGCCGTGGCGTAGACGGTCTTGTTGAGGAACAGCATCGACACGCGTTCGATGTTGGCGATGGCCTGTCGTCCTTCGGCGACGACGTCCGGCAGGTGTGAGAACTGACCGTCGAGGAGCACCAATCGGGCCACTGCCTTCGTGGCGGCCGATCCTGAGTTCATGGCGATGCCGATGTCCGCCGTCTTGATCGCCAGCGCGTCGTTCACTCCGTCGCCCGTCATCGCGACCGTGTGCCCGCGGCTCTGAAGTGCGACCACCATCCGCTTCTTCTGCTCGGGGGTGACCCGTCCGAACACGGTCTCGTGCTCGAGCACGTCGGCCAGGGCGGAATCGTCATCGGGGAGCTGCCGGGCATCGAACCCGTCGGGCACGTCGAGCCCCACCTCGCGGGCGATGGCAGCGACGGTGCGGGGGTTGTCGCCGGAGATGATGCGGATGTCGACGCCCTGCTGACGGAAGTACTCGAGGGTCTGCGCGGCATCCGGTCGCACGGTCTCGCGGAATGTCAGCACCATCACCGGCGCGAGGCCGGACGGCAGCACTTCCGCCGCGACCTCCCGGTCAGTGAGCACCTCTGCGGACAGCGCCAGCACCAGCGTCCGCCGGCCCGACTCGGCGAGGCGGGTCACGGTTGTGCCGAGCTCGCCGGACGCCGAGGTCGCGGCATCCTCGAAGATCATCTCGGGCGCGCCCATCACCCAAGTGCCGGACTGATCATCGAGCGACACGGCGCTCCACTTTCGCGCCGACGAGAACGGGATGTAACGGGATGCCTCGAGTGAGGGATCCGCGTACACGTCGCGCATCGCCCGCGCCGTTGCGTTCGCATCGGGCGCGGCCGCGTACCATCCGAGGACGCGATCGGCCGCTGAGCGAGCCGGTTCGGGAGCGTCGCTCAGCGGGACCGCGCGGTCGAACGCGATGTCGCCGATGGTGAGCGTTCCGGTCTTGTCGAGGCAGACGACATCCACCCTGGCCAGACCTTCTACGGCCGGAAGCTCGTTGACGAGCACCTGCTTGCCGGCGAGCTTCGCCGCCCCCACCGCGAAGGCGATGCTCGTCATCAGAACGAGACCGAGGGGGATCATCGCGGTCAGTGCGGCGATGGTGTTGACCACCGCCTGCACCCAGGAACCCGACGTGAACGCAGTCTCGTAGCCGCCGGCGACCATGATCTGCGCGTTGAAGACGAGCAGCCCGACGGGCCCGATGATCCAGCCCACCCACTTCAACACGCGGTTGACCGATGACCGCAGTTCGCTCGCGACCAGTGAGAACCGCTTCGCTTCGCCCGCGAACCGGTTCGCGTAGGAGTCCGCACCCACCTTGTCGACACGGGCGTAACCCTCCCCGGCCACGACGATCGACCCCGACAGGGCCTCGTCGTCGGGGCGCTTGTCGACAGCATCCGACTCGCCCGTGAGCATCGACTCGTCGATCTGCAGGGCGCGCGCACCGAGAACGACGGCGTCTGCCGCAACCTGATCGCCGGCCCGTAGCACGAGCACGTCATCGACGACGACCTCCGACGGTGGGATGTCCCGCTCGACGCCGTTGCGCAGGACACGCGCCGACGATGCGTTGAGGAGTGCGAGCCGATCGAGCGCCGCTTTGGCGCGGAACTCCTGTATGCACCCGATGATCGAGTTCGCGAACGCCGCGAAGCCGAACAGCGCGTCCTGCCAGCGCCCCACGAGGAAGAGGACGAAGAAGCACGCGAACACGATCCCGTTGAAGAGGGTGAACACGTTCGCTCGAACGATGTTCCACGCGCTGCGACTCGAATCGGGGCGATAGAGGTTCGTTCGGCCGGCCGCGACTCGCTGCGCGACCTCGGCCTCGGTCAGTCCGGTTGGCTGGGTGTCGAGCTCTACGGGCGGCACGGGTTCAGGGTAGCGGCGTTCCACAGGGGGCCGCCGAGCAGTGGGGTTCTTTGATGCCTTGCCGCCGAGAGGCGATGGTCAGCTGTGGAGCGGACTGTCAGACTGACTCGCGTGGCGATCATCGAGGTCCGCGGGCTCCGCAAGACCTATGGCTCGACGGTCGCCGTGGACGGGATCGACCTCGAGGTCGATGAGGGCGAGATCTTCGGCATCCTGGGACCGAACGGGTCAGGCAAGACCACCACAGTGGAGTGCATCGCCGGTCTGCGCAAACCTGATGCCGGCGCCGTCCGGGTGGCCGGGTTCGATCCGGTGAGGAACCGGGACAGCACAACGAAGCTTGTCGGCGTCCAGCTCCAGCGGGCCGGGCTCCCGGCGAAGCAGACGGTGCGCGAAGCGATCTCCCTCTACGCGTCGGTCTACGACGACCCCATCGACGGCGTCGCCCTCGCCGACCGGCTCGGTCTCGGCCCGAAGCTCGATACCCGCTACGGCAATCTGTCCGGGGGACAGCAGCAGCGCCTCGCCATCACGCTCGCGCTGGTCGGCCGACCACGGGTCGCGCTTCTCGATGAGCTCAGCACGGGCCTGGACCCGCGGTCCCGTCGCGAGGTGTGGGACATCGTCGACGAGACCCGAGACGCCGGCACCACCATCGTTCTGGTCACGCATTTCATGGAGGAGGCCCGCCACCTGTGCGACAGGCTCGCGGTGATCGACCAGGGTCGCATCACCGCGCTCGACACCCCCGAGGGCGTGATCGGGGGGATCGGAGCTCCCACCGTGATGAGCTTCGCCACAACGATCCCGGTGGATACTCCGCTGCTCGAAGGAGTCTCGGGCGTCGCAGCCGTGCGCAGGCGCGACGACGGGAGGGTGGAGCTGAGCCTCACGGACGAGGCCGTCCTCCCCGTGCTGCAGGTGCTCGCCGATCGCGGCGTGCATCCTGATCGCCTCCGCATCGTGGACGCGACGCTCGACGACGCCTTCCTCGACCTCACCAGCCGCGAGGGGCAGGAGTGACATGGCTTCGTCCACACTCGCCCTGCTGAAGTCCGAGCTGCGACTGTTCTCGCGCGAGCCCGGCTACGTCTTCTGGATCGTCGGGTTCCCGGCAGCGCTGATCGTCGCCCTCGGTTTCGTTCCGGTGCTTCGTGAGCCGTTGGGAGCGGGCGGGGTCAGCTTCCTCGCGCTGTATGTACCCGTCGCGGTGATCTTGGCGATGCTCATGGCGTCGTTGTCGGCGCTCCCGATCGTGCTCGCCGCATATCGGGAGCAGCGGATCCTGCGTCGCCTCGCGACGACACCGGTGAAACCACGTACCGCGCTCCAATCGCAGTATCTGATCTACGGTGCCGCAGCGATCGTGGGCGGTGCCTTGCCGATCCTCCTCGGATTCTTCGTCTACGGGGTCGCGCTGCCGCGGAACGCGATCGGCTTCATCCTCGTCTACCTGCTGGTACTCGCGTCGTGCCTGACTCTCGGCGGACTCGTCGGAGGCGTCGCCCGCACGGCGAAGGTCGCGACGGCGTTCGGGACGGCGCTGCTCTTCCCGATGATGTTCACCGCGGGCGTCTGGTTTCCCGTGCAGGCGATGCCCGGGCTGCTGGGTGACATCGTGGCGCTGACTCCGCTCGGCGCGGGAGCACTCGCCCTCGCTGCCACCTCGGCAGGCGACTGGCCCAGTCTCAAGGACATCGTCGTCATGGTGGTGTGGACGGCGATCCTCGGCACCGCCGCCGTCCGCTTCTTCCGCTGGGAGTAGCTCAGCGCCATGCGACCGTTGACGTCGTCACCGCTCGTTCTGCCGGGGGATGACGACCTGCCGGTAGATGATCAGGATGCTCGCCGCGATCGGGATCGCGACCAGCGCGCCGAGGATTCCCAGCAGCGCCCCGCCGGCGAGTGCGGCGATGACGACGACGGCGCCCGGCACGGATACGGCACGGTTCATGATGCGCGGGGAGATCACGTAGGCCTCGATCTGCATGTAGACGAGGTAGTAGATCGCCGCGATGATCCCGGTCGTCGGTGAACCGAGGCCGGGCAGGAAGCAGACGCCCACGATCAGCACGGAGCCGGTCAGGGTTCCTACGAGCGGGATGATCGAGAAGACGAACGCGATGACGGCCAGCACCGCGGGGAACGGTGCACCGATGATGGTGAGGAAGATCGCGCTGAGCACGCCGTTGATCACGCCGAGGCTCACCTGTCCCATGACGAAGTAGCCGACGGAGTCGGTGATCTGCTCGCTCAACTCCATGAAGCGCGCCCGCTTCGACGCGGGAACCAGCTGGAACACCGCCCTCTTGAGGTTCGGGACGGCCGCGGTGAAGTAGATCGTCAGATGACGACGATGAATGCCCCGGTGAGTCCGCCCAGAATGGTGGCCCCCACGGCGATGAGTCCCCCTCCGATGGACGCGTAGTCCAGCGAGCCCAGCCAGTCCTGCACGTACTTCGTGATCTCCTGCAGATCCACACCGGGAAACACGCTCGTGATCCACCCTTCGAGGCCATCCACGAGGGCACCGGACTGGACGCCCTTCGTGATCGCCTTGACGAGCTGCCCGATCTGCTGGGAGATGATCGGCACGATCAGGAGCATCACCCCGGCCAGGAGGATGAGCACGGCCAGCAGCGTGACGAGAACGGCAACCCATCGGCGCAGTCCCCGCGCCTGCAGCCATGTGACGACGGGATCCAACCCCAACGAGAGGAACAGTGCGGTCCCCACGTACAGGAGGATCGTGGAGAGCGTCTGGATCCCCCCGATCACGAAGAGCCCCACTCCCACACCGAGCGTCGCGATCAGCGCCGTGCGAAAGGGCTGCTGGAGTTTCATGTCGGCCTCCTCAGTCCTCCGCCCGAGTCGACAGTATGTCGACGGCGTCGACCTCGCCGGGGATGGCGATCGCCTCCGATCAGGCGTATAAGGCGTGCACGACCACGTGGCCGGGCGGGACTACTCCCGTTGAGGCGAGCGCGGGGCGGCCTGGCAGGACGGCATGGGCGGGAGCCCGAGGACGCGGGCGGGGTACCAGGCGAGGTTGAAGAGGGCGATGATGCCGGTGGTGGTCGCGGCGATGATGGTGCCAGTGTCGGGTACGAGCAGCGCCCAGGCCAGCCAGATCATCTGGTTGACGACGGCGAGGATGAGGAACAGGACGGAGACCCCGTCGACGTGCCGAGCGCGGACGAGGGCGACGCTCTGACCGGCGTTGGCGAGAACGGCGGGAATGATCGCGACGGCGCCATAGGCTCCTGAGCCGAAGAGCTGATCGATGAGGACCGTGAGAGCGGCCAGCCCGAGCCCTGGAGCCAAGGTCAGCAGGAAGCTCCGCTTCAGCTGCCGCGACATCAGGTACAGGATCGGCACCGTCGACAGCAGCGAGAGCGCGCTTGCGACGACTTGCGGGGCCTGGCCGATGGCGATGCCGTGCGCGGTCCAGCCGAGGTTGACGGCAAGGAACGCCTGCCAGGCGGGAAGGGACAGCCCCTCCACGTTGCGGGTGCGTGCCAATCGCACCAGCTGTGGAAGGCCGAGGACGACTGCCGTGACGGTTCCCGCCCACCCCAGGATCTCGGTCTCCGTCATCGCCGCGGTCTCACACCGTCGCTGTCATCACGAGTTCTTCTGGTCCCGCCAGGCCAGCCAGTCCGGGACGACGGACAGGTCGTAGTCGGGACCGGCTACCCCGACAGTGAACAGCGTCGCCCCCATCGCGTGGAACCGATCGGCGTCTGCGGTGGTCCGGTGGGCAATGGAGTCGAGAACCCCGACCGAGATCTCGATCTCCGACATGTCGCGGCCGACCGCGCGTGCGTGGTCGGCGAGCACCACGAGCTTCCGCTCCATCGTCGGGATGTCGCTGTAGCTGTGCCAGATGTCGGCATGGGTGGCGACGATGCGCAGCGTCTTCTTCTCACCGGCTCCGCCGATGAGGATCCGGATCTTCCGAGTGGGCGGCGGGTTGAGCGTGCCCCAGCGCTCCTCGATGACGGGGAGGTCCCGCGCGAGGGCGTCCAGCCGCCGCCCGACGGTGCCGAACTCGTACCCGTACTCGTCGTAGTCGCGTTCGAACCAGCCCGAGCCGGTCCCGAAGATGAAGCGGCCCCGGCCCGTCCCGTGGGCGCTGATCCGGTCGATCGTTCGCGCCATGTCAGCCTGCAGGCTCGCGTTGCGGTAGCTGTTGCAGTTCACCAGCGCCCCCAGCTCCACGCGGCGCGTCTGCTCGGCCAGCGCGGCGAGCATCGTCCACGACTCGAAGTGCGCCCCGTCGGGGTCGCCGGTGAGCGGGAAGAAGTGGTCCCAGTTGAACAGGATGTCCACGCCGAGTTCTTCGAGTTCGGCGGCCCGATCGCGGATCAACTCGTAGGTCGCGTGCTGCGGCTGCAACTGCACAGCCATGCGCACGGGTCGGGCGGTCATGGCGTTTCGCCGGCCTTCCTGATGCTCGGTTCGGGAGCGGACTGCTCCGGATGCTGCGCCGCCGGCGCGGCAGGTGAGGCCCAACTGCCCAGAAGCTGCAGCGCCCCGTGATCGGCTGAGCCCGGTTCGGCGGTCAGCACGGTGAGCTGGACGCCGGCCTCTCCCACGAGGTCCAGGCCGTTGAAGTGGAGGGTGAGGTCGCCGACCGCATGGTGGTGGAACCGCTTCACGCCGGACTGGTGCTCCCACACATCATGGCGCCCCCAGAGCGTTCGGAAGTGATCGCTGCGGGTTGAGAGCTCGCCGACGAGATCGTGCAACGGCTTGCTGTGCGGGTCACGCCCCGCCTCGGTACGCAGCTGCGCGACGTTGATGCCGGCGATCGCCTCCCAGTCCGGGTAGAACCGGCGGGCGACGGGCTCGAGGAAGATGAACCGGGCGAAGTTCGGCGGCGTGGTCGTCGAGGTCGCCAGCATCTCATCCATCAGCGCGGCGGCCAGCGGGTTCCACGCCAGCAGATCGGTCCGGCCGTTCCCGACCATCGCCACTGCGGACTGCATCGAGTCGAGGAACCACTGGATGCTCGGCGACGGCCGCCACACCGGTGCCGGCTTTCCGCTTCTGCGACTGGCGGCGGTTGTCCCCGCCGCCTGGTGGGCGAGGCGGTACAGGTACTCGCGCTCGGCGTCGTCCATCTGCAACGCCTTCGCCACCCCGTCCAGCACCGCCTCGGAGGCGCCGGCGATGCCGCCCCTCTCCAGCCGCGCGTAGTACTCGACGCTCACCCCGGCGAGCGCGGCGGCCTCACCGCGACGCAGACCCGGCACCCGGCGGTCGCCGCCGCGCGCGAAGCCGACGTCCTCGGGCTCCACTCGTGCGCGTCGCGACATCAGGAAGTCGCGGACCTCGGAACGGTTGTCCATGCACACAGGCTAGGTCGCCCCGCCACCGGGCTGGGATGCCCTGCCAGGGCACGTCAAGCCCGGGACTCCCACCGATCTACGAGAAACCGTTGGCTGGTGACATGCCACAGCTCTCACTCCTCACGCTGGCGCCGCAACGACTGCTCAACAGCGTCGTTGCCGCGCTGCTGCTGCTCACGGCGCCTGCGCTCTCCCAGGGCAGCCCCTCCCCTGCCCCGCAAGCCGTCCTCGCGGTCGACGACTCCACGACGGCCGCGCAGTTCGGCGCGCTGCTTCCCTTCACCCTGACGTTCCACGACCGGATGGGCACCGCCGTGTTCGCACAGGTGCCGACGTTCCTCGCCCCCGACAGCACAGATCCGATGAACGAGTATCGCGCCGGCGACGTCGCGTACGTCACCTCAGATCAGAGCATCGTGGTCTTCCTCACGGACGGCTCCGCCGTCCCAGATCACGGCCTCATCCTCCTGGGTCACCTGACACAAGGGCTGGACGACCTCGTCGACTGCCGACAAGACTGCCCGGTTGAACTCACCGCCGACCCGATCGGCTCGGACACGACGGGTTGACACCCGAACACCCGCAGTCACTGCTGCACACCGGCCCGACTCTCATCAAGGCCCTGTGTCCCCCAGCCCATCTGAGCGGACGCGAACGTACGATCAGTTGATGGACGACGAGGTCTCGGAGCTGGTCCACGGCGCCGCTCCCGCGCCGGTGCGGATCGCTCGTCTATGGTGGGTGGTTTCGGCGGCCGCCGCGCTGCTGCTGGTCGTGCTGTTGGGCGCACTGATCTTCTACCGTCAGGCCGACAAGCCCTTCGGTTTCGAAGTCGAGTGGATGTCCGAGCTGGTCGAGGCGCGCGCGCCGATCTTCACCGTCCCCGCCCTCGTCTTCAACTGGATCGGCGGCGGTATCAGCGGGATCGCGATCGTTCCCCTCCTCATCGTCACGGGGCTGCTGGTCTGGCGACGGCCGTGGGGGGCTCTCTATTTCGTCTGCGCCACAATCGCGAGCGAACTGGTCGTACTCGTCATCAAGAATCTCGTGGGTCGCCCCCGACCGACCGATATTCTCGTCGTCGCCGACTTCGGCTCATTTCCGTCCGGCCACAGCGCGAATGCCGCAGTCATCGCGACAACACTGGGAATCGTCTTCTGGCGCACCTGGGTGTGGATCGCAGGTGCCGCGTACACGCTGCTGATGATGCTCAGCCGCACGTACCTCGGCGCGCACTGGATATCAGACACCATCGGCGGGATGCTCATCGGCGTCGGCGTGGCCGTGATCGTCTGGGCACCATTCGCCTATCTGCTCTACCGCGAGCGTCGAACCCCGCATCCGCCGATCTGGATCAGAGTCCCTCCGCCGGCGCCCACCGTCGAGAACCCGCCACCCGCGCCGGAGTGACCCCGGGCAGGCGTTCTTCGCCGAGCCGTCGCCTGGGCGAGCTGCTTCACCGGCTCTCAGCTGACCTTCTTGCCGAGTTGGGCGGCGATGTCGGGAACGTAGCGGAACTGCTCGATAGGTGGTCGCTCGTAGTCGTCCGCCTTCGGGCGGTCGGGAATCGTTATCTTCGGCCGGTCCAGGTGACGGTAGGGAATGCTCTCGAGGAGGTGGCTGATCGCGTTCAAGCGCGCGCTGCGCTTGTCGTCGCTCTCGACGACCCACCACGGCGACCCTGGCGTGTCGGTGGCGGCGAACATGGCGTCTTTCGCGCGGGAGTAGTCCTCCCACCGGCGAATCGACTCCAGGTCCGTCGGCGACAGCTTCCACAGTTTGATCGGATCTTCGCGCCGCGCGAGAAAGCGCGCCTGCTGCTCGTCATCCGAGACCGAGAACCAGTACTTGATCAGAATGATGCCGTCCTCGATGAGGTGCTGCTCCAGGACCGGCACCTGCCGCAGGAACCTCTGGTACTGCTCATCCGTGCAGTACCCCATGACCCGCTCCACCCCGGCTCGGTTGTACCAGGACCGGTCCATCAGCACGATCTCGCCTTTGGTGGGCAGGTGCTCGATGTACCGCTGGAAGTACCACTGGCCCCGCTCGCGCTTGGACGGCTTGGCGAGCGCGACGACGCGCGTATGCCGGGGATTGAGGTACTCGGTGACCCGTTTGATCGCTCCCCCCTTGCCGGCGGCGTCACGGCCTTCGAAGATCACGACGACACGCGCGCCCGATTTCGCCACCCATCGCTGCATCTCGACCAACTCGATCTGAAGGCGCTTCAGCTCGGCCTTGTACAACCGCTTGGGCGCCGGCCGCACCGACGTCTTCGTACTGCTCTTCTTCGCCACAGCTCCCCCTGCGTTCACCCGGCGACGATCACCGCGCTTTCCGCCGCGCATCATCCTGCCCGCCGACGTCAACGCCGGCCAGGGCTTGCGCTGCGCGCCGAGTTGAGGCAGGGCAGCGCGGTCCAGCGGGTTGTCGGATGCTGCCACGGCGGCTGGGTCGGCCGCCGCGCGTCCGATCCGATCGCGGTGGCGCTCCGAACAACCGTCGAGCACACGGCTCGTGAACCGGGGGGGTGCACCGTGGCAGAACGACGATCGCGCAAGTTCCTCGCACTCGCGGCGCTGGCCGGCGTGGTCAGCGCCGTGGCGTTCCTCGCGGTCTCGGAGCTGGTCGCGCTGCTGGTTGCTCGGGAGGCCAGCCCGATCCTGGCCGTCGGTTCCTTCGTGATCGACATCGTTCCGCAGCCGCTCAAGGAGCTCGCGATCGCCACCTTCGGCGAGTTCGACAAGATCGCTTTGCTGGCCGGGCTCGGGCTTGCGGTGGTGATCGCCTCCGCGATCGCCGGGGTGCTGCAGTTCCTGCGGCCGCCCCTCGGCGTCGTCGCACTCGGTATCGCGGGGGCGCTCTCGGTCGCGGCGATCGTGACCCGGGCAGGCGTCACTCCGCTTGCATTCCTGCCGCCGGTGATCGGGGCGATCGCGGGCTCGATCGTGCTCATCGTGCTGTGTCGGCGCCTTCGAGGCTGGCAGCGTTCGACGGCTGGATCGGAGCCCAGGGGTGCGGCGAACGGGAGCCCAGCGGGGATCGACCGGCGCCGGTTCTTCATCCTCGCCGGTGTCACCGGCGCCGCCGCGGTGATCGTCGGCGTCACCGCGCGAGCGGTGAGCATGGCCACCTCGTCGGTGGAAGCAGTCCGGCGGGCATTGCGACTGCCCGCGCCGCGGTCGACCGTGACGGTGCCCGCAGGGGCCGAACTCGACATCCCGGGCGTCACACCCCTGATCACCCCGAACGCGGACTTCTACCGGGTCGACACCGCCCTGACCGTTCCCACCGTGAACCCCGACACCTGGCGGCTGGTGGTCGACGGCATGGTCGACCGACGCGTCGAGCTCAGCTTCGACGATCTGCTCACGATGGGGTTCGATGAGTACGCGATCACACTCACATGTGTGTCCAACGTCGTCGGGGGCGAGCTCGTCGGAAACGCGATCTGGCTGGGCGTGCCCGTGCGCGACATCCTCCGCCTCGCGGGGCCGCAGTCCGACGCCGACATGGTGCTCTCCCGCAGCATCGACGGGTACACGGCCAGCACCCCGCTGTCGGCCCTCACTGACGACGGGCTCGACGCGATCCTCGCCATCGGGATGAACGGTGAGCCGCTGCCACTCGAGCACGGATTCCCCGTCCGAATGGTGGTGCCCGGTCTGTACGGCTATGTCTCCGCCACGAAATGGCTGACGGGACTGAAGGTCACCACGTTCGCGCAGGACCAGGCGTACTGGACCCCCCGCGGCTACAGCGAACGAGCACCCATCAAGTTCTCCTCACGAATCGACACCCCCAAGATCGGAAAGACCGTCGCCGCGGGCCGGATCCCGATCGCCGGCGTCGCGTGGGCGCAGTCCGTCGGCATCGAAGCCGTCGAAGTGCGCATCGACGACGGCGACTGGCAGCCGGCGACCCTGTCGACCCCGATCAACACCGACACCTGGGTGCAATGGTTCGTGGAGTGGGATGCCACACCGGGCACCCACTACGTCTCGGTGCGAGCCACCAACAAGGACGGCGAACTGCAACTCGAGGATGCCGCGCCGATCGCACCCAACGGCTCCTCGGGCTGGCAGCGCTCCCTGATCTCGGTCGCTTAGCGCCCATCCCGCCCGCCTACGACGGGATCAGCTGAGCGCCGGTTGCGCGTCAAACGCCGTTGGGTCACAGAGGCCCCAACACGGCGTCAGGTTCGGCGTGAAGTTCGAGCTGGTCGAGCACGGGCTCCAACTCGCGCTCCTTGAATCGGCGTCCCGAGAAGACTTCCGGATGATGCGCGCACCTTGGGAAGGCACGGAAGTCGCCGACACTCTGACGATCCCTATCGTAAGGCTATGGCCGACCGCGCGAACAAGCCCGAACTGCACGTGGACACCGTCGCGGACTGGGAAGCCTGGCTCGACTCGGACCCTGACCCGAACGGGATCCGACTTCGACTGCGGAAGACGACCACGACCCGACCCGGCATCACCTACGCCGAGGCGCTTGATGTCGCACTGTGCTTCGGGTGGATCGATGGGCAGAAGCAATCCCTCGACGCCGACTACTTCCTGCAGACCTTCACACCCCGACGACCGCGGAGCATCTGGTCGAAGGTCAACATCGGCCACGTGACCCGGCTGATCGAGGAAGGTCGCATGCGTCCCCAGGGGCAGCTCGAGGTCGACCGCGCCAAGACCGACGGTCGATGGGACCGCGCATATCGGCAGCGCGACGGCGACCTCCCGGCGGAGTTGCGGGAGGCACTGGAGGCGGACCCGAAGATCGCGGAAGCCTTCGCATCTCAGTCGGCGCAGAACCGGTTCGCGATGGCCTTCCGCGTCGCCAACCTGAAGCGGCCCGCATCGCGCGCTGCCCGCGTCGCCGAGTACGTCGAGATGCTGAAACGGGGCGAAACCCTCCACTGACGATCAGCCGCCAGCGCGGCCGAGCGACGAGGGTCGGCTACCGCGCGACGAGCGAAAGCGGAACGGCCCTCGTGCATCGCGCCGTTCGCGGGCGGGAGGTCGGCGACGAGGAGCCATCCCCACTGGAGCGATCCGTACAATTCTGGGTCGCGGCTCGGCGATGTGAGCTGCGGCCCTGCGGCCGACGCGAGGCGGGCGTATCGTCGGCGGCATGACCGACCCGACTCGGCCGCCCGCGACCTACGACGATCTCCGCGCGGTCTACATCGACTGCACCCTCAAGCGCAGTCCCGAACTGTCCCACACCCAGGGCCTGATGGATCACAGCATCGACCTCATGCGCACACAAGGCGTTGGAGTGGACGTGATCCGGTTCGTCGACCACGACGTGGCCACCGGGGTCTACCCCGACATGCGGGACCACGGCTGGGATACGGACGCGTGGCCCGACGACATCTGGCCACTCATCGATGCCGCCGACATCCTGGTGATCGGTGGGCCGCTGTGGCTCGGCGACAACGCGTCGATCACCCGCAAGCTCATCGAACGCCTCTACGCGATGAGCGGCCTGTTCAACGACCGCGGCCAGTACGTCTATTACGGCAAGACCGGCGGCGCGATCATCACAGGGAACGAGGACGGCATCAAGCACGCGTCCATGGCGATCCTGTACAGCCTGCAGCACATCGGCTTCGTGATCCCACCGGCCGCGGATGCCGGCTGGATCGGCGAGGTAGGCCCAGGTCCGAGCTATCTCGACCCGGGATCGGGCGGCCCCGAGAACGACTTCACCAACCGCAACACCACGTTCATGACCTGGAACCTGCTGCACCTGGCCCGGATGCTCAAGGACGCCGGCGGAATCCCCGCGTACGGCAACCTGCGGAAGAAGTGGGACGAGGGCGAGCACTTCGGGTACGACGCTAACCCTGAATACCGCTGATCCGCGCGCATGCGATCGCAGTTCCGGATGCTGCGCCCTGACGCCGGGCGAGTGCCCATCGCGGCCGACCGATGGAGAAAATCAGGCCGGGTGTGTCGGCCCGTCATTTGACGAGCGAATGCTCGGGTGTCACGACGGCGGTGAATTCTCGGAAGATGTCCGTTGCCGCGGGTTTCCAGCTGCTCGGACATCGATGTGCGGGTCTCCTTCATCGCACCGTTATCGCCGACGGCTGAACCGTCACGGTGAACTCGCGCGTTTCGCCGAGCTCTTCGCCGTCGACTTCGAGGAGTCGCGGCGAAGGGAGGGTCACTGCGAGTGTCTCGGCTCGCCCACGTTGAAGCGATTCCGAGCCGGACTCTGCGGTCTTCTCGGTCGTGCTCATGAGGCGCTTCAGCCCGTCGTCCCACACCATGGTCTTCACCGTGCTCAGCCACTGCGCGAGTCCCTCGGCGCTGAGCACGAGGAAGTCCAGTTCGCCATCCGAGGGGTCTGCATCCGGCATGATCTTGACGCCGCCTTGCAGGGTGCCGCAGTTGCCGACCAGCAGCGTATGCCCCTTCTCGTTCCACGGTTCTCGACCGTCCGCGGCAATTCCGAAGGACAGAACGTCGCTCCCGGATATTGCTCGTCCGAGCGATTCGACATAGGCGAGCCAGCCCGCCCGATCCTTGAGCTGCTCGTCGGTCTCCGCGATCATCTGCGCATCGAGCCCGAACCCGACCATCACGACGAACCCGTGTCGCTCGGTGCCACCCTCCGTCGTCACCTCGATCCAACCCACGTCGACTGCCCGGCCCTCACCCTCCAGCGCCCGCCGGAACGCCGCCCGAGCATCGTCGATGGGCACATCCAGGTTTCGCGCGAACAGGTTGCCGGTGCCCAGCGGAATGATCGCCAGCTGGACCTCGGCCATCGATTCAGCCAGGTACTCCGCGACGGCACGGACCGTGCCGTCACCGCCCGCGACGATGAGCACATCAGCCGGAGCCTCCAGAGCCCGCGTGGCAGCTCCCCGACCAGGATCGTTTTCCGTCGTCTCGAACCAGCGGACGTCGGCGGTCGGCATCCCGTCGAGCGCGTCGGCGAGCGCCGCTTCGAGAGGTTCCTTCTCTGTTTTCGATGGATTCCAGACGATCGCGATGCGCATCGGTCGGCCTCTCTTCTCTCCGCGGCGATCTGATCGCGGCGCTATCGGTGGAGCGGTGTGATCGGGGGCACGTGCGGAATAGGCACCGGCCGGGTGCGTCCGGACTTCGGTCCGGTCGCCCGGGTCAGATCCTGCAGGACCGCCTCGGCGGTGAAGTAGCGAGTCGGGCGGCTCGTGGGTTGCGCCCAGACCACGCGAACCCCTTCCGCGTGGGCGTCCGTGATCACGGCGACGATGTGCCGAGGGTCCGTCTCGGGAAGGCGAGCCGCTCGGATGACCCATGTCGACTGGTCGTGGCGGAACAACTCGAAAGAATCGGCGGCTCGGGGATCGCCGCTGCCGGACATCACCACTCCGTGATCAGGCCCGTGCGGACCATCTCGGCACGCAGGTCGTCCTCGAAGTCGTCGGCCTGATCGCGCAGGGACTGGTCGTGGTCATCCCAGCTGCTGGCTGCGCTCATGGGTGATCTGGCCATCTCGTCGGTACCTCCGTGGTGTGAACGCTTCCACTGTCACCGAGACGGCCCTCCGCACAACGGGGGTTGACAGCGGCTAGGACGGCGTGCCCGGCAGCATCCCCGGCGGACGATGGGGGAAGCAGAACCTCCGGGCGGGAATCCCCGGGTCGACCGAAAAGTCAAGGGGGGTCAGCTTTCCACCGCAGCAGGTCAGGCTCCCGTCCCGGAGGACATTCATGCTCGAGTCGACAAGCAACCGATTGCCGCGGACGCGCGATCATGCCGCACCACCGCACACCTCGCCGGACGTCTTCCTCGTGGGTGGCTCGATCGAGCCCGGGGGTGTAGCGCTCGATGACGTCCCGGACCTCGTGCACCGCACGCGAAGGAAGGACGAGTTCGTCTGGCTGCATCTCGTCGAACCCGACGAGGACACCGTGCGTCAGGCGCGCGACGTGCTCGGCATCCACCCGACCGCGGTGGCCGACGTGGTCTCGCGCCGGCAGCAGCCGAAGATCCAGAAGTTCGACGAGCATCTTTTCGTCATGTTGTGGAACGTGCTGCGGCTGCCGGACGAGTCGCTTCTCCTGGGCGAGACCTACCTGTACATCGGAGAGGGCTGGCTGCTCACCGTTCAGCGCGGTAATGGCGCTGAACTTCCCGATCTGCCGAAGCTTCTTCATGAGGCACCGGACGACGTCCGCGCCGACACGCTGCCGGCGGCGCACCAGATCATGGCGCAGATTGTCGACGGCTACGCGAAAGCGGCCGCCGACATCGAGACGGCGCTCGAGGAGCTCGAGGAACAGGTCTTCAGTGAAGACGGCCGCGAAGACCATCACCGCATCTACCGGATCCGCAAGAACATCGGCCGCGTCGACCGCGCCGTCTCGAGCATCGCCGCGGCCCTGCACGAGAGCACCCGGCACCTGGAGACCCTCACCGTCGGCAACGAGCAGATCCTGCCGCACCTGCACGACCTGCTCGACGACGCCGCCGGAACGGCCGCCCTGATCAACAACCAGAGCAAGGGCCTCGACGCCATCCTCTCCAGCCACGAAAACAACGTCGCCGCCCGGCAGAACCAAGACATGCGCACCATCTCCGCATTCGCCGCGCTCCTCGCCGTGCCCACGCTCATCGCCGGGCTCTACGGGATGAACTTCAAGAACCTCCCGCTCGTGCAATGGCAATACGGATGGATCGTCATCGGACTCAGCATCGTCACCATCGACCTCATCATCTACGCGCTGTTCAAACGCCGCCGCTGGCTGTGAACCGCGCGAGTCCCGCACAACCGCCCAGCCGACAGATCTTCTCAGCCCTGCAGCACTCGCTCGAGAGTTCGCATCGCCTGCTGGAAGAAGACGGCATTGGTGTGTTCGTAGTAGTGCGCGCCACCGATCGCGCACGAGTCCGCGTTTCGATGGCACCGCGACCGCTGACCCAGGCTGACCCCTCACCGATGCGAGTACGATCGCGCCATGCACGCGCAAGCGCGTCCGACACCGGCCTTGGCGGGTGAAGGACGCCGAAATCTCGTGTCCCTGGGCGTCGCCGCGGTCGTCGCGGTCATCGCCCTGCTCGCCTTCAACGCTCTCTGGCCGATTCGATTCACCACCGACGCCGTCGTCCTCACGGTCTTCGTCTTCTGGATCGCCTACTCGCTGTCGTTCCTGGCCCTTACCCAGTACACGTTCGGCCGTGTGGACGCCCCGACGCTGCGGGCCTGGCTGTCGGCGACGAACTCCCCGAGCCGGAGCCTCGCGCTCCCGGCAAGTGCGGTGCAATGGGCGGTGCTCGCGCTCGTATCCGTGATCCTCGTGCTGATCCTGCCCGGGCTGCTCGACAGCCCGCTCGCCAATGCGCTCAGCTTCGTCGTCGTGATCACGGCCTGGTTGGTGACCGTCACGGCTTACGCGATGCACTACGCCCGACTGGATGCACAGGAGGAGTCGTTCGAACTCCCCGGCAAGAGAGCCGACGCCCCCGTCTTCGCGGACTACTACTACCTCGCCGCGCAGATCGCGACGACCTTCTCATCGGCCGACATCAACGTGCTCACGACCCGAGCCCGATCCATCGTCACCGGGCAGACATACATCGCCTTCGCCTTCAGCACCTTCATCATCGCGCTGCTCATCAGCGTTCTCTTCCTCACCACCTGACGCTTTGCAGGAAGCGTAGAGACTCCGGGGTCGCTGAAGTCACGTCGCCACCGGATCCCTCTGCGGGCCCATGCCACGATGAGCGACGATCAGCGTGCGTTCGGCTACGCCACTGCCGGCGACGGTCGCGTGCGGCGCTAGGTGCTCGACAGATCGCTGGCGATCGCGGGAGCGAGGCCGTCGAACTGGTGACCACCGGAATCGTATGCATGCACGGCGGCGCGGGTGAGGCGTGCAGAGTTGAGCGCGAGATGGGCGAACTCCACGACGTCGTCGTCACGACAGTGGTGAAGCGAGATGTCCTGTCCGAGCGCGGGGCCGGTGAACGCATAGTCTGCGACGTCCCAGCCTTGTGGGCTCCAGTCGGGCATCGCGAGCAGAATGACGCGCCGGGGCGTCTCCTGCTCACGCTCGGCCAGAACGCGCAGCAGGATCGAGGCTCCGAACGAGTGGGCGGCGACCAAGTCCTCGGGACTGACAGCGTCCAACGCGGCTCGCACGGGGGATGCCTGATGATCGAACGACATGTCGTCGTCGGGGAAGCGCGGATACTTCAACGGTTGGCCGAGTTCGACTGCGATCGCTTCGGCCAGCGGGCGGTCCTCTCCGTACCCGCCAGCGCCGTGCAGGAAGAGCAGCGCCATCAGTTCGACCAGCGCAGACCGGCGTGATTGCCCCGACTCAGAGCCGCGCAGACTGCATTCGCGCGCGCCATGACGGCTGCCGGATCGTCGGACCACGCGGCCTGATGAGTCATGTCGCGATCCTTCCGCGCGCTCGGCGTTCGCTCAACCCCACCGATCCAACCGATCCACGTGCGGCGGCCCACACGATCCGAGAGGCTCGCGTCCCCGTCCAGCTCGACTCGAAGTCGTCGCGGCTGCGGTCGACGCCGCGGAGGCGTAGGTTCGCGTCATGGATGAGGTTCTCGTCGACGGGCTGCGCATCGCGTACCGGCGGAGCGGGAACGGGCCCCCGCTCGTGCTGTTGCACGGCGCCTTCGAGGACTCTCGGATCTGGGCTGATGAATTACGAACCCTGAGCCCGCACATCGACGTGATCGCGTGGGACGCGCCCGGCTGCGGTGCCTCCGGTGAGGTACCCAGCGGGTGGAGTGGCGCGGACTGGGCGGCCGCAGCATCCGGATTCATCACTGCCCTGGGGCTGACGACGCCCGCCGTCGCGGGGCTCTCCTTCGGGTCGGTGATCGCATTGCTGCTGGCTCGCGATCACCCGGCCCGCGTGGGGCGGCTCGTCCTGATCGGTGGGTACGCGGGTTGGGGCGGATCTCTGGACGCGGATGCGCTGGCACAGCGCATCACGGCGGTGCGGTTCACTACATCGCACCGGGTCGAGGAGTGGGCGGAAGATTTCCTCGATTCCGTGTACCCGCAGGGCGTGGCGGCGGAGCGTCGAGCGCGCGCCCGCATCCTCATCGACGACTGGCGACCCGAGACGACCGCGGCGATGATCGACGTCATGACGCAGGATCTGCGGCCCGCCCTGCCCCGGATACACACGCCGACGTTCGTCGTGCGCGGCACAGCAGACTCCCGCAGCCCCCGGAGCGCCTCGCTCGACCTGTGCGCGTTGCTTCCGGATGCCCACCTCCTGGAGATCACCGACGCAGGCCACGACTGCAGCGGACCGGAACTCGACGCTCTCCTCCAGCGCGCGGCACGCGAGGCGCAGATCGACCCGACACCGACACTCAAATGACATCGCGTTTGGTCCCACCTCGGTGCGAGGCGGGAGAGGGCGCATCAGCTGTCGTCGATCTCCATGGTCATGTAGGCCCCACCGCCCCATCCGAAGGTCACCCGCTGATCCGGTGTCATACCCAGGGGTCGCTGATCTTCGGCGAGTTCGTCAAAGGCGAGCGACACCCCAACCACCCCCTCCGCGGCGGCGTCGTGGGGAATGCACTGCGCTTCGGTCGCGGTGCCCTCGGTCAGCAGCAGGCAGTTCTCCGATCCGTGTCTGGTCGAGACTCTGGCGACCCATAGCTCCCATCCGTAGTAGACGCCGAGTGGCTGCGCCCAGGTTGTCACGCCATCGGCGGGGAACATCGCCACAGCGGGCCGCGAGGAGACGTCGATGAACTCGCCGCTCACCCGGTCGACGAGCAGCGGGATGGTCACGCGACCATTCGCGGTGAGGTCGGGTGCCATGGGCCTTGCGGGAGAAGGCGCGATGGCCGAGCCAGCGCGGATCGGGTCCGGCACCGTCTGCAGCCCGTGGACAGCGCCGAGGGCGGCCGCGAACAGCGTGACCGAGGCGACGAGCCCGACGATCAGAAGGCGGCGGGGCGAGCGGCGGCCGGTGGCCGGTCCGTCGACCGCCGAGCCCGCACCGGGTGCCGGTCCTTCGTGAGTGAAGGGAGCGGGGATGGATGCCTCGGGCTCTGGGGCGCCTGCCGTCCACGACGGCGCGGGTGCGGCCCCATGCCGGGCTGCGCGGGCGAGCCCTTCGAGCTCGGACAGACGCTCCAGCGCGACGTCGTCGCCGACGATGTCGGCGTCCCGGCCGTACGCGCGGCGACGTAGTGCGTCCAACTCGGCACGGGCAGCGGCATCCATCGTCAGCCGATCCTGCCCCCGCCAGGGGTGCGCGTCTTCGAGCTCGCCACGCTGTCACGCTACGCCCCGCCGCCCAGGGGCCGCTCATCGAGCTGGTGATCGGAGGGATGATGGACTCATGCCGGCCGCCCATCGCCCCGGACTTCGAATCAACGCACGGGTCACCATCCCGGAGTCCGAGCTGTCCTGGCGGTTCTCGCGTTCCTCCGGCCCGGGCGGGCAAGGTGTGAACACCGCTGACTCCCGAGCGGAACTCGTGTGGGATGCTGGCGGATCGGCCGCCCTGTCCCCCGTCCAGCGAGAGCGACTCCTCACGCACCTGGGCGGCCGTCTGGTGGGCGGGGTCCTGACGATCGCAGCTTCCGAGCACCGCGAACAGTTACGCAACCGGGATGCGGCGCGCACACGGCTGGCCGCGATTGTCGCTGAAGCCCTGCGGCCGCCCCCACCGATGCGCCGGCCTACCGCACCCAGTCGTGGAGCCAAGGAGCGACGCCTGAAGGCGAAGAAGCATCGCACTGACGTCAAGCGGCTCCGTCGCCCGCCCGACGATTGACCAGCGACGCCGCCTTCAAAGCGTGTGGCGGACGACGCGCATACGCGGGCCGCGTCACATGGTCACTGTCGAAGGCCGGTCGTCGCGCGACCGGCGGGGACAGCGGAGATTCGAGGCCACGCCCAGGCGGAACGCAGGATGAAGGCCAGGAGCAGCACCTCGATTCCGATGGAGATGACGTAGAAGGCGATCCACTCCCAGGTCGTCCCTGCCGCATTGAAGATCGAGTAGGGGATGAGGAGTGATGCGACGACGAGGTTCGTGACGCGGTTCGCCCGATCGGGCAGCGTCATGGAGAGCATCACCATCACGGCGGGGATCGACACCGACACGAGGAAGACGGTCAACAACGTGGGGCTGATGTCGAACCTCCAGACGAGGCCGTTCAGGATGCCATCGACGACGCCGGGCTTGTAGAAGTTGAGAACGTCCACGTAGACGTAGAGGAACATGAAGCTGGTCCACGCGGCAGCAAGCCTGGCCTGCACGGGGATCCGCCGGCTGTCGAGTGTGTTCGGGGTTTCGGTTCGGGTGGTCATCGGTTTCTTCTTCCTTGAGGAGCCGTCCCTCCACCGGAGTGGCGGCAGCGCTGGGTGCGGGTTGGGTCGTTCTCGGCGGGGATGGTCGTCAGATGGTGACCACGACCTTCCCTCGGGTGTGCCCGGCTGCGACGTAGCGGAGGGCGTGGGCCGCTTCGTCGAGGGGGTAGGTGCGATCGATGACCGGCCTGACCCGCCCGGTTGCGAGCAGGTCAGCCAGGGCGAGCAGATCCTGGCGCTTCCCGATCGACGTGAAGGGTCTCAGTTGCTGACGGGTGAACGCCGACAGCACGCGCGCTGTGACGATCCGACCGAGGGGGCCGAACCAGCGGCCGCCGCGTCCGCTGTTGGGGATGAGAACGCCTGTGGGCGTGAGCGCTCCGCGGAGGGCCGCAAGGGGCTGGGCCTCCACACTGTCGAGGATGACGTCGTAGCGCTTCCCGGTGCCGGTGAAGCCGGTCGCCGTGTAGTCGACGACGTGGTCAGCACCAAGCGACCGGACCAGCTCGACGTTGCGAGTGCTGCACACGCCCGTCACCTCGGCGCCGAACGCCTTGGCGATCTGCACGGCGAACGTTCCCACGCCGCCCGACGCGCCCGTGACCAGCACCGACTGGCCCGGTCGAACGTTCGCGATGTCGCGCAGGGCCTGCAGCGCCGTCATACCCGAGGTGGGCACCGCGGCCGCGTCCACGACCGACAGATCGGCAGGCACCGTGACGAGGTTCTCCGCCGCGACGCAGGCGTACTCCGCGAGCGCTCCGGTGGTGCTCCAACCGAACACACGGTCGCCGGGGGCGAGCGCCGTGACATCCTCCCCGACCGCTGCCACCACGCCGGCAAGGTCCCTGCCGGGGATGCCGTGGCGGGGCCGGCGGAGCCCGAACACCAGGCGCACGACGTACGGCTCACCGGTCATGACGAAGTAATCGCCCGGATGCACCGAGGCCGCGGCCACCCGGACGAGCACCTCGCCTCGACCAGGTATCGGCAGCCCGAGCTCGGTCAACTCGAGCACCGAGGGCGGGCCGTAGTGACGCTGGATGGCGGCCCGCATCGTCGCCGCGCCGGTCGGCTTCGCTTCCGGCACCAGGCCGGTTGCAGCATCCGATCGCTGTTCGATTCTCACAGAAGCCTCCTCACACGAGCCGCTGCTTCGCTAGCTCGTACACTGTACGTCGTACGCTGTACTATTGCCCGTACGCTGTACGATTGTCAAGCCCTACGAGCGAGCAAGGAGACCCGTGTCCGCGAAAGAACAACGCCAGGTCCCCTCAGACACAGGGCTGAGCAAGCAGCGGGTCGTGCTCGAGGCGATCCGGCTCGCCGACCGCGAAGGGGTCGGCGGGCTGAGCATGCGCCGGCTGGCCGGCACGCTCGGCGCCGGCGCGATGTCGCTCTACCACTATGTGGCGAGCAGGGATGAGCTGCTCGACGCCATGATCGATCTCGTGTTCGACGAGATCGAGCTCCCACCCGAAGGGACCGACTGGCAGTCGGCGATGCGTCGGCGGGCGGTATCCGCCCAACAGGTTCTGGCCCGTCACCCCTGGGCGAACGGCCTCATGGAGTCGCGGACCTCGCCGGGGCCTGCGAACCTCCGCCACCACGAAGCGGTCACCGCCTGCCTGCGGAGGGCCGGCTTCTCGCCCTTGATGGCGACGCATGCCAACTGGCTGCTCGACAGCTATGTGTACGGTTTCGCCCTGCAGGCGGCCAGCCTGCCGTTCGACACCGCCGATGAGCTCGCGGAGATGGCCGAGGACGTCTATCTGCCCCAACTTCCTCCTGACGAGTTCCCGTATCTCAACGAGTCCGCCGCGGCGCTGGTCGATGCCGGCTTCGACCCGGCGGAGGAGTTCATCTTCGGCCTCGACCTCGTCCTAGCTGCCCTCGAGCCACTGAGAACCGCCGGATAGCAACTCCTGGGGACCTCGGCACCGCATTCGGCCCGAAGCCCGCAGGAGTACCAAGAGCTCCGGGCGGACATGGAGCAGCTGCTGCCCGCATGGGAACATCCCGACGAGCAGCAGGCCCTGGACGTCCAGCAGGCACTATGGGGCGCCGGGCTCATGCGCGCGGCAGCGGCGTTCGATTTCCTCAGAGCGTGTCAGCTTCCCGGACTGCGGCGAGCGCTTCGCGCAGTCCGCGCCTGGCCCGGTTGGTGCCGGTCAGCCCGTGATCGACGTAGATGTTCGAATCGAGGAATCCCCGTCGCACCAGTGCGTCTCGCTGCGAGGTGAGATCTTGATCCGCTGTGGAGACCCTGGCGTAGCCAATCAGTATTCCGTTCATGCCGCCGACGGTGCCACCGTCAACGCGGAGGCGCACCCGAGTTGGATCCCCATACGGGTACCTGCGCGCGAGTGCGGCGATGGCGTGCTGTCTGGAAGCGTCGGTTGAACCCGGCATGCCGCGCCAGAGGTCCCTGAACCCGCGCTCTTGCGCGGCACGGGCCTGTACGCCACTCTGTGCGAGAAGGGGCGATGGCGCCCCGAAGACTGGGGGAGTCACCTATGTTCGCTTTCCGTGCTCTGCCGCGCCCGATCGCGGTCGTCCTCGCACTCATGCTCGCGCTGATCCTCGCGGTTCCCTTGATGGGCGCCAAGGGGGGCAACTCCGCCAACGCGAAGGCCTGCCAGAAAGGCGGCTACGCGGCGCTCGCCACGGATGAGGACCCATACACGGCGTTCGCAAACCAGGATGCATGCGTGTCATATGCGGCGCAGGGAAGCATGCTGACGTCGCTCGTCGTCGTGCACGGCAGCGCCGAGTTCGTGTGGGTCGAAGCCCAGCAGAGGTGCGCCTTCTTGTTCGACGCGACGGTCCCCGCAGACATGAGGTCCGACGTCAGGGTCAATCTCGCGAACTCGACCTCGATCGCATATACGGCCTTCCCGACCACTTACCCCGCCTACGGATCGTTCACGGTCCCGGCAGGCGTGACCATGACCTCGGCGGCCGGACGGTACTACCCGAGCTCCCTCGGACCGTTCACGTCGTTCCCGGTGACCGTCGACCCCGAGCCGTGCGGGCCGGGATCGTCGGCCACCGACAGCTGAGACCGCCGCGGGCAAGCTCCCAACGCCCCGGATCGCGCCCGGGACAACGGAGGTCCAGTCCCAGAACGCGGATCGATCCGGATCCGCTTGCGGGCGATGAACACAAGGGGAGCGTTGAGCGCGCATCCGGTTAGATCTTCATCGCGAAGACGCGGTGCGCGCGGACGGATGAACCGCCGAGCTGCACGCGAGCAGTGAACGAGGAGGTGGAGTCCATCGGGCATCGGCGACCCTTGTCTGCGACGTGCGCCGCGCGACTGTGGTCGGGTGTCTGCGTCGTGGTTCGACGGCGGGGCACCCGTAGACTCCGAATCGTCGTGTCGAGTCGAGGAGGTTTCGTGGTTCAGCAGCGGGTGACGGAGGCGTACGCGGCGGAGGTCGCACGGACGGCGTATCTGTGGGGGTGGCCGCTGGTCAACATCCACAACCGGCGCGTGTTCATGGAGCAGCTGCCCGGTCCCGGCCTGTTGGCCGGGATCGTGCCGGCCGGACCGCCGAACCACATCGGGATGCTGCACGACTACATCCGCCCCGAAGAGCGTGTGGTCGCCTGCCCGAACCAGGATGTCGCGTACGGCTTCGGTCCGCTCGACGCGAATCTCGGCCCTGCAGTGGTGCAGGTGCCTGATTTCGGTGACCGGTTCTGGGTGTACCAGGTGGTGAACCAGCGCACCGACTCGTTCGTCGAGCTCGGGAAGATGTACGGCACCAAGCCTGGGCACTACTTGCTCGCCCCGGAGGGCTGGGACGACGAGGTGCCGGACGGCATCGCGGGAGTGTTCCGGTACGACACCCGCTGCGGCGTGGTGATCCCGCGGGTGTTCCTCGACGACACCGCGGAGGATCGCGCAGCAGTGCTGCCGCTGATCAACCAGATCGCCGTGTACCCGCTGGCTGACTACGACGGCACCATCAAGGTCACCGACTGGACTTCGGTGCCGAGCTTCGGCGCCGCGGGGTCGACCTCCGGGCAGGAGGAGACGCAATGGGTGAAGCCGGAGACGTTCTTCGAATCGTTCGGCGAGATCCTCGACGAGGTGCCGCCGCTCCCGGGTGAGGAGGCGCTGTACGACTGGTTCCGTGTCGTGCTGGCCGCCGCCGCGGGAGACCCGAAGATCGCTGCCGCCGCCCGACAGGCCGCGCTCGACGCCGACGCGATCGTGAAGGAGCTGTTCGAGTTCCGCCACTACGGGCTCCCGGTCGCACACAACTGGACCACGCAGACCGCCGGCGCCCGGTTCGGAACGGACTACCTGATGCGCACCGCCGTCGGGAAGTCGAACATCTTCGTCAACACCCCGAACGAGACCACCTACTTCTACCAGGACCTCGACGCCGACGGTGCCCGGCTCGACGGCACCGGGAGCTACACGGTGCGCTTCCCCGCCGGCGGGCTGCCACCCGTCCAGGGGTTCTGGTCGCTCACCGTCTACAACAAGCACCACTTCTTCCACGCGAACGACCTCGACCGGTTCTCGCTCGGCACCAAGAACAAGAACCTCACCTTCGCCGACGACGGCTCGCTCACCCTCACCGTCGGCGGCGAAGCCCCCACAGACCCGGCGCTGCACGCGAACTGGCTTCCCGCACCGGCCGAAGAGTTCTCCGTCTACCTGCGCGCCTACTGGCCCGACGACGCGATCCTCGACGGCACCTGGACCCCACCCGCCATCACCCGAAACTGACTCACCGCACCGCGGGCATCTTCAACGGCTACCGGAGAATCAACGGAATCCTCACTCGGACGGTGAGCGTAGGCGGAGCCCCAGACGTGCATCTGGCTCGTTTGGGTTCACAGACGGCGCAGCGTATCGGACCGGAGTCGTCACCTTGCGGTGCGCCGATGACGGTGCCCTCGGCCATCATGGCATCGCGCCCTGGTCCTTTCCCCGCCCGATATCCAGATCGAGAACAATTGAAATCCTGTGAACACGCGAGGCTCCGCACGACGGTTGCGAGCGTCCGCGCGCGGAGGTCGGCTACGAATCGGCGATGATCTATTGCGTAGACACGCGGGGCTCGGGTGTGGGGCGGCGCTGTGACCGGCCGCCCCACACGGGGTCACCGCTGAGCGAGCAGCTCCTCCATGGTGGCGATCTCGGTGGTCTGATCCGTGACGATCTTCTTCGCGAGAGCGACCGCGTCCGGGTTCTGGCCGGACTTGACTTCGGTCTCGCTCATCTGGATCGCACCCTCGTGGTGCACGATCATCTGCTCCAGGAACAGACGACCTGCTTCCGGTCCCGCGGCCGCCTCCAGGGTCGCCATGTCGTCCTGGGACATCATCCCGTCGCCATGGTCCATCCCCCCGATGTCGTCGCGGCCGTCGGCGACGCGCCATTCCTCGAGCCAGCCCTGCATCGTCTCGATCTCGGGCGCCTGCGCGTCCTCGATCTTCGTCGCAAGATCCACCACTTGAGGATCGACGTTCTCCTTCGAGAGGACGCTTTCGGCCATCTCGATGGCCTGCTGGTGGTGCGGGATCATCATTGTTGCGAACATCACGTCCGCGTCGTTGAAGTCGACCGAGCCCGAGTCGCCCATCATGCCGGACTCGTGGTTCATCCCCGGCATGGCGGGCTGTTGCGGGGAGCAGCCGGCCAGCACGAGTGCGGCGGTGAGGGCCACCGGAGCGAATGCGATCGCGCGGATTGTGTTCATCGGCGTGTGTCCTTTTCATGTCAGTTTGAAGCAGGGTGAATCGTGCCGTGGGCACCTCGGAGCGGCCCCGGGAGGCGCCCCGCGACTACTCCCTATGAATCACGTTCGACTGACCGAAAGGACGAGCAGTGATGGTGCCCGTGCGTGTGCCCGCCTCCGGCGGGCCAGCCCTGGCGCGAGGCCTAGGAGAAGATCCTGCCCCCCGACCCGGCCCAGGGCGAACGGCACCGCTACCACGAGAAGCGTGACCAGCAGCCCGAGCACGCAGGCCATCGTCAGCATCGAGTGATCGGGGGCGGGCGTGGACGGACCGCAGTCACAGGGCTCGTGGCCGACGAGTCCGGCGTGAGCGATCATCCACGCATTCGGCATCTCCGCCGGTGCGGCAAGCGTCGCGGTGGGCCGTGAGTGGGCGATGTCGCCGCCGCCGAGTGTGTGCATCGCGAGCAACCCGAGGATCACGCCGAGCGCAAGCGCGACGCACATCACTCCGCGGACGAGGGAAGACCACGACCAGGCGAATGCACGGATGGTCCTCACCTGGTGGGTCTCCTTCCTCTGCGGTGCTGAGGCATCGTTGGATGCCGCCGGGCGAACCGTGACTCAGCTTGCGCGTGCGTATCGGATGGGATCCCCGTCCCAGAGGGGCGGGCAGTAGGCAGCACGACCAGTACCGCTACCCCTCGTCGTCTCCATAGTGCTGCAGTGGTGCGACGGTGCAAATCAAGGGTCGCAAACCTTCCTTCCGAAGGTACCCCATGGGGGTATCGATAAGGTCACGGAACGCATGACGACCTGAAGCACCCAAGAGTTGTCCAACGACTCCTGCGCTGCGGATCCGTCCACGGGTGCTGGCAGGGTAAGGCACGCCGGGCGCATCTGAGCGCTTCCGCGAACTCGAGTGGCCCAAGCCGAGCTGCAGATCCGCCGTCACCGGGTAGGGCCAGCGGTCGCCCCTCCAACGGGATCCGCAAACGGGCAACGCACGTAAGCGGGACGACACGAACGGCCTGCAGGCCGTTCGGTCGGCATCCCTGAACGTGCCGCGTTGGGTCATGGCGATCCGGGGGCGAGGAGTCCGGTTTCGTAGGCAAGGATCACGAGCTGGGCGCGGTCGTGTGCGTGCACCTTCGTCATGACACGGTTCACGTGGGTCTTCGCGGTGTGTGGCGAGATGTGCAGGTCGTCCGCGATCTCCTGATTCGACCGGCCGCGCGCGACGAGGAGCAGGACCTCGAGTTCGCGCTCGGTGAGGGCCTCCAGCTCCGGGGGGATGCTGCGCAGCGGCGCCGCGGTCCGCTGCGGGGTGACGTACTTCGTGATGAGGCTCCGGGTCGCCGCCGGCGAAAGGAGCGCCTCGCCGGCGTTCACGGCGTGGACGGCGTGGACGATCTCGTCAGGCTCGGAGCCCTTGCCGATGAATCCGCTCGCGCCAGCGCGCAGAGCGGTGACGATGTACTCGTCCTCTTCGAAGGTCGTGAGGATCAACACGCGGGTCGAGGCGAGGTCGGGGTCGGCGCAGATCGCCGCCGTCGCAGCGATGCCGTCCAGTCGCGGCATCCGGATGTCCATCACGATGACGTCGGGACGCAGCCGCGCGGCGGCGGCGACGGCGTCCTGCCCGTCGACCGCTTCGCCCACGACCTCGATCCCCTCCGCATGCGACAGGATGTCGGACACCGCCTGGCGGATGAGGGACTGGTCGTCGACGACGAGCACGGTGGTCATGGGCGCCGGTCCGTCCCGAGCGGGAGGGTCGCCGCGACCCGCCACCCGCCCGGTGTCGGTCCCGTCTCGACGGTGCCTCGTGCGGCTGCGACGCGTTCGCGCAGGCCGATCAGACCGAGAGTGGAGCCCGTGCCGCCGACGGATGTCTCACGCGTGGGAGGAGTATCGACGGGGAGAGTCGGATTGGTGACCACGATGTCGAGTGTGTCAGCCCCGGCCCGGATGAGGACGTGGGCGCGAGACTCGGCGCCGTGCTTGTGGGCGTTCGTGAGTCCCTCCTGGATGACGCGGTAGGCGACGATCTGAGCGGGTGTCTCGGCCTGGGCGAGGTCACCCTCGATTCGGATCGTCACGGCGAGCCCGGCGTCCTCGAACTGGCCGACGAGGTCGCCGAGTCGTTCGAGGCCGGGCTGCGGTGAGATGTCGCGGGGACCGTCATCGTCCGTCCGGAGGACCTCGAGGAGCGCGCCGATCTCGCTGAGCACCGTGCGCGCGGCGCTGCGGATCGTGCGGACGGCATCCTGAGCGTCCTCGGGACGCGACGGGATCGCCGAAGACGCGACGCCCGCGTTGAGGCTGATCACGGCGATCTGGTGCGCGACGGCGTCATGCAGGTCACGGGCGATCCGCAGGCGCTCCTCCGACACGCGTCGCTTCGCCTCGGACTCTCGGGTCTCTTCCGCGCGTTCGGCGCGCTCTGTGATGGCGGCGATGTACTCCCGGCCGGATCGCGCTCCGTCGCCCGCCGCGGCGGCGAACGCGACCGTGATCACGACGGCGAAGGCCCGCAGATCGAGGAGGCTGCTGAGCGAGGCGAGGACGTTGATCGCGATGATCGCGGCGATCGTGACGAGAGTCGTGATCAAGGCGGCCCGCCGCCGCAGTCGATTCGTGGCGCCGAACATCGCGATCGCCATGGCCAGCACCAAACCGGGCCAGAGAGTTCCGGTGAACCCCGCGGCCGCGTACAGCGCGACGCATGCGGCGAGAACGGCGATCGGCCACCGGCGTCGCAGCGGAAGGATCAGCGCCGGAGCCAGCACGAGGGTGAACGTGAACACACTGTCCGGGCGGAAGTCCACCTGCGGGAACGGGAGGTAGGCCGAGGCGACGACGAACACGGCCGCGATGACATCGCCGATCCAGGTCGGCACGCGCGGATGCGGCCCGCTGCGGCCGCTCTGCCGTCCCGCCTCGCGTGTCATCAGTCAAGTCTGGCGGGGATGGCGGCGCGCGGCATCCCTCCCCCGCGGCATGCCGAGTACCGCAGCCGCAGTATGCGAAGTGTCCACTGAGGGGTGACGCGGTGGAGGACGCGAGCGGCGAGGCTGAAAGTCCACCTCACTCAGGAGCCTCATGAATACGCCGATCATCTCGGTCCGGGACGTGCACAAGTCCTATGGCCGGGGCCAGAACCGCTTCGATGCCTTGAAGGGGGTGAGCTTCGACATCCGCGAGGGCGAGAGCATCGCGATCGTCGGCAAGAGCGGCTCGGGCAAATCCACGCTCATGCACGTGCTCGCGCTGCTGGATGCCCCGTCCTCCGGCACGGTCGAGCTCGAGGGCGTCGACACCGCGACGCTGCGCGGCGGCGCGCTCAACCGCACTCGCAACAAGACGTTCGGCTTCGTCTTCCAACAGTTCTTCCTGACGGGCAACTCGTCCGTGCTCGAGAACGTGATCCTGCCGCTCAAGATCGCCGGCGTCGGCCGCTCCGAACGGCGCCGCCGCGGCCTCGCCGCGCTCGCACAGCTCGAGCTCGACGACAAGGCCAGGAACAAGGCCGTCAACCTCTCGGGCGGTCAGAAGCAGCGCACCGTGATCGCGCGGGCGCTCGTGAACAACCCGCGGATCATCTTCGCTGACGAGCCGACGGGCAACCTCGACACCGCGACCGGCGCGATCGTCGAGGACATCCTGTTCGCGCTGAACCGCGAGAACGGCATCACCCTCATCGTCGTCACCCATGACGAGGAGCTCGCCAACCGCTGCGACCGGCGCCTGTTCATCCGCGACGGCCTCCTGGTCGAGGACTCCGCGGCGGTGGCCGCATGAGAACCGTCGACCTCATCGGCTCCGCCGTCACGAACACGTTCCGCTCCAAGACCCGCACGATCCTGACAATCCTCGCCATCTTCGTCGGCGCCTTCACGCTCACCCTCACGAGCGGTCTCGGCACCGGGATCAACGCCTACATCGACGACACCGTCACCTCGATCGGCGCCGCAGACGTCATGACGGTCACCAAGACCCAGGAGACCGCGACCGGCGTCGCAGCGACCGGACCGGTCGAGTACGACCCCGACGCCATAGCGAGCGGGCAGCCCGGCCCTCCCGGATCGACCGTCGTCGCCCTCACCCCCGCAGACCTCGACACCCTCGCGGGCATCGAAGGTGTCACCGACGTCGTCCCGACGCGCTCGATCTCGCCCGACTACATCCAGGCCGGCGACGGCACGAAGTACGTCATCGGCGTGGGGAGCCTCATCGCCGGCCAGACCATCCAGCTCGAGGCGGGGGCGGCACCGGATGACGACGCGACCGAGCTGCAGCTCGTCCTGCCCGTCGCGTTCGTCGAGCCAATGGGCCTCGGCGACGCGGACGGCGCGATCGGGCAGACGGTGACGATCGCGATCACGGATGCCGAACGCACCCAGCACCTCGTCGAGGCGACCGTCGTCGGCGTCGCGGAAGAAGGACTCGCCTCACCGACCGGCGCCAGCCTCGTGCCCAACACGGCACTTGCCGATGATCTCTTCCACACGCAGAACATCGGCGTACCCGCCGACGAGGTGGAGCGCTACGCGCAGGCGAGCGTCTTCTTCGACCCGGCATCCACCGAAGACGACATCACCGCGCTGAAGGACCGACTCGCCGACGAGGGCTTCACCGGCTCGACCGTCGCCGACCAACTCGGGATGTTCAAGACCGTGATCGACGGCATCGTGCTCGTGCTCAACGCGTTCGCGATCATCGCCCTGCTCGCGGCGAGCTTCGGCATCGTCAACACGCTCTTCATGTCGGTTCAGGAGCGCACGCGCGAGATCGGGCTCATGAAGGCGATGGGTATGGGCAATGGCCGTGTCTTCAGCCTGTTCAGCCTCGAAGCCGCCTTCATCGGCTTCCTCGGCAGCACCATCGGCGTGGTCATCGCGATGCTCGTCGGCGCAGGTGTGAGCTCCGCGCTGTCCGGTTCTCTGCTCGCAGACCTGCCCGGCCTCACGCTCATCGCCTTCGACCCGCTCTCGATCGCGGTCATCATCGTGGTCGTCATGACGATCGCCTTCCTCGCCGGAACGCTACCCGCCGCACGCGCCGCGCGCGCCGACCCGGTCGACTCGCTCCGCTACGAGTGATCACAGTGGAGGAGGGGTCCGGAACCTCCCGGCCCTCCTCCGCTGACGATCCGGCAAGACCCTCCCAGCCGACGGCGGGATGTGGTTGCCGCGGCATCTCTCTTAGGCAGCGGCGGCGATCGTGTGCCGACAACCGCTGCGAACGTTGACCAGGATGGCGCAATGTTGGGCCCAGGCGCACTCGGCACTCCTTGAGTGGGCGCAGGGATCCCCAATCGCGCATCGCCCGATCAAGGCGCCGCGAGTACGCAGCCGAACGGAATCGCAGTGTGGGAACGACGGCCGCCGCGCTCGTCGGGTTCTCGGTGAGTGGTTCGTTCTGGATGCTATGCCTCTGGGTCATCCCTTACGACGAGGGTGCGGTCGCGGTCGCGGTCGATGCGGCCCTCAACAACTATGTCGCCGTCCACTACGCCGCGCGGCCAGGAACCGGCTGCGCGTGCTGGGGATTGGGCGCCTCGATCAGCCCGTTCATCGTGAGCTACGCTCTCTCCTCCGGCACAAATGGTCCGCCAGTACGACGTATGTCCTAGCGGGCGGAAGATCGGTGGGCTGACCTGGCGGAATGAGCTCGACACGCCGGGAGGCGTCGCTACGCCGCTCCCACGTGCCTGGACGCGAGTACGACGAACATAGCGCGAGTCATCGAAGCCTGGTCATTCGCCTCTGCGAGGAGCGCTTCATTCGCCGGCAGGCGCTCGTCACGGTACGCCCGCAGCGCCATCCGATGAGCGTGTGCTTCCTTCATGAACTTGCTCGCGGTGTGCGCGACTTCGTCAGGTCCGAGAAGTTGCAGCGCGCCGACTGCCCGAACCGCAGCGGCATCTACGCTTCGCCTGTACTCCGGGTCATCGTCACCGAGCCCGATCTGCTCCACCGCTGACAAGAATCCGGAGTAGACGCGGAGACGGTTGTCGCGGAGCCACTTAGTGTTCTCGCGCCGATGCTGGATCAGAGCGCCGATGCCACCGGCGATGATCGTGAGGACCACACCGCCGAAGATCGAAAGCAACGCAAGAGCGGTCGGGTCGATCGGCGGCACGGCCACAGTCTGTCGTTCACCCACCAACTCGGGGGGACGACGCGCGGGCAGCTACACGAACGCCGCGGCCACCTGCAGCAGCGTCCCGACGATCATCAGCGTCCCGACGATCGCCAGCACCGCCGTGCCGCCGAGGCTGAACCGCACCGCGCCTTGCTGTGTCGTCTCCGAAGCGTCTCGTGCCTCGCGATGCTGAGCCGCGAGCGCCCGCGTTTCGTGATCGATGGTGCGCTGTAGGGTCGCGATCTTGCCCGCCTGCTTCTCGTACTGACGCCGCACGATCCCTCTGCGTACGTCGTACGGATGCGGGGCGTCCGTCGCGCGCCTTGGCGCCAACGCTCCGCTCTACCAACGTCGTAGGATCGCACGCGTTGTCAGCCGTTAGATCAGCGGGCCCGATCGGTGCCGTTGTCGTGCAAAGGTGGTGCGCTCTCCGGCGAGACTGAGCTTTCCTACGCTGCGTCGCCCTCACCGGTGAGCGCGAACCGTGGATGTTCGTCGATTCCGCTGAGGCCCCAGGGCCTCACCTCGATCTCCTCTTTCATGTTGTTGAGGGCGCGCGAGAAGATGACGACACCGCCGTGTTCTTCTAGCGGTGCGAAGCGGACGGTGCGCGGTGTGATGGGGTCGGCCTTTAGCGCAGCCACGTGAGCGCCCCCGTCCACTACGCGCCCGCAGCCGACGGCGAACGTGACATCCGACAGCAGGAGTTCCTGTCCGAGAAGCTCCCACGTCCACTCGTCGGGGTTCGCACTGTAAGGAAGGCCTTCTGAGGTGAGCCATTCCTCATCGCGTTCGCGAAGAGGGGGCGTGACGGTAAAGCTCAGGTCATCCACCCCTGGCACTAGGCTCCCGATGCCCTCGAAGAACCGACGAATGACCCTGGCCCAGATTCGGTCGAAATCGCTCGGTCCAGTTGTGGGAACGGAGAATTCGATGCCAAGCTCACGCTCGATGGCAGCCAGATCCTCGGCGAACTCGACCAAGCTGGCCGGCGGTGCCGGATTTCCCTCGTCGAAGCCGACGGTGAAAGGCTGCACGCTCTCGATCGCGAGTGTCAGCTGGCGTGCGTGGGAGAGTGCGGTCAGAAAGTTCAGCGCGCGGTTCGCCTCCGCACCGGAGAGCCCCTGTAGTGCCACATCGAACTTCATCGTGCCACCGTCCGGCGCGTGCTTATCGAAGTAGAAGGCGAACTCGACGCCCTTGCATACGAGCAACTTCAGCTGCGCGCCCTTAGCCCCCGTCGATGCACGGACACGGAGCGCCGTGGGCTGAGCGAGTGTCTTGTTGTGCGCCGAGCGGAGCACAACTTTCACGGCCAAGTCCAAGTCGTTGTCCAGCGGGACGAGCTCCACTCCGAGCACGTCGACGACACCTGCAAACCACTCGGGGCCGTGGCGTTCGAAGCGGGTGACTACGTCAGCCGAGAACTGCAGCGGCTCGAGGAGACCGTAGTCGATGGCCTGCCGGTAATGTTCCGCGAGCTCCGTCGCGTTCGTGAAGTCTGTCTCCATCGTGATCCGAAGCGGTTCCCGCTCGTGAGCATCAGCGCGTCGGGCGACAAGGCGCTCGATGCGCACGCCGTCGAGGGTGCTGAACTCAGTACCCCAGTACAAGCTGCGCGCTGAAATCCGCTCCTGCAGGCGGTCGATTTCGGTGGTCAGGTCGTCGGGCCTGGTGAGAAGCGCGGACTCCCGACCGACCAGTTGCAGGGCAGCCAGATTGGCGTCCCTATTGATGTAGTCCTCGACCTCGGGGAACTGGGTGAGCATTTCATCCAGCCGCGTGCTGCCGATGCGGCCGATGCGGGGGCGGTGCAATCGTCCGTTGAGCCCGTTCACGAAACGGCGCTCGCCGGGGGTGAAATTCGCCGGAATGACGAGAACCCACTTGGCAGGGTCATGTTGCAACGCCGCTTTGAAGGAGCTCCTTATCTGCGCGCGCCTGGTTGTCTTGCGGTCGCCGGAGAATCCGCCCGGAAAGTGCTTGAGCTGGTAGATGGCCACGAGTTGTCCGGTCCTCCGTACCCGGACATCGAGGTCGATACCTGCGTCACCGCCACGCCCATCCACGGCCTCGACGACCAAGCCCGGGTTGTCAAGCTCAATTGTCTTCGTGATGAGCAGTTCGGCAGCGCGATTGAACTTCTCCTCGCCGAGAATTCCCCAGTCCAGCATCCAAACCTCCACCTCCCATTTTATCGGTGGGGCTTTCGGCGCCTAACTGCGCGGCGGCTTGTGGTGAGCCCAGTCGGCGAAAATGAAGAGTAGACGGCGGCCTTGACTCGCGAGCCCTGTCCACGCCAAGCCCGCGAGGGGCATGGCGATTCCTGGGCTAGATGGGTGTGCCCTTGATCATCTGCGCGAGCGCCGTCACGTGCTCCATAGAATCTGGCTTGATGCAACCCTCGCCGCTGGACGCGATCGCCGCGGCAACGACGGTCTTTGCATCGTCGACGAGGTCTGGCCTCGAAGGAATGCCCAACGTGAGTGCTGCCGCCGTGAAATTCGCCGACCACTTCCGCGATCGGTTCGAGAAGTGGGACGACTTAAAGGTCCGAGCAAACCCCGTGCTCAGGGCATCGAGGTAGACATCAGGTCGCACCACATCCTCAAGCTCGGCTTGGGTGGTCCGTCCTCCCAGAACAAATACATTTCGCTCGGGAAGTACTGAGGCGTCGCGGATGCGGCGGGCCTCTTCGCGTCCTTCAGCGTCGTCATCGAGGACGACGAGTATCCGGCACACTGTGGATTTTTCTCTTTGGATCTGGGACCGCATCTTTCCCGCCCCCTTGGTGGCTCTGAACACGACCCGCCCGGCGGAGATGTCCGCGCCGAGGGACGAGTCGACCTCGCTGAGGAGAACAGGAATCGCCTTCTCGTCGGTCAGGCCCTCGACGAGGACGACAATCTCGGCCGACGCCAGATTGTCATGCAGCGCGACACCCAGGGCATCGCGGATGACCGCCACACTCTTCGCGGGACGCGCGGCGTTCTTGAGGACAAGGATGTTGGACGACACGCTTTCGCGATTCACGAAGATGGGATTGTGTGTCGCCAGCAGAACCTGTTGCGCCTGGGATAGCTCTTGGAACAGTTGCTGCAGCTCGTGCACTGACGCTGGGTGTAGATGCGCCTCGGGCTCATCGATGGCGAGAATGACGCTGTGCCCACGCGCTTGCTCTTGAGCAAGTTCCTGAATGAGGGCCATCGTGACGAGACTCTTGATGCCGTCGCCTTTGTGCTCGATCGAAGTAACCGCACCGTCGTGCACCGACAACTCGTCAACTGAATCTGTACGCTCGACGTCTGCGGTCTGCAGTTCGATTGATCGAACGGAAGGGATGTACTTCTGGACCGATTCAGTGAGGTCCCGACCGATACGTTGCACGGCGTGTTGGCGGAGTTCGTTGAGCCGCTCAGTGAGCTGCACGTACTCTTCCGACTGCTAAGCGAACGCATGCGAAGCCGGGATAGTTCGTTGACCAGGCCAAGAGCCTGATCGCTAGTCCGGATAGCCGGAACAGAGACGAATGTCACTCGACTAGAGACGAATCGAGCAATTTCGCGAGAGCGTGCCTTATGAGTTGCCGCCCCACGCCCCGGCTTGAGCACGCCAAAAGAAGCGGACAGACGCCCAAGGGAAATTTCGATCGGCAGGTCGCCGTTATTCGCGATGCCTGTCTCGTCCGTGAAAGCCCTAATCTCGTCGTCGTCTAGGCGGAACCGGAGACGGATCACCGTCGGTCGTGCTCCGCGCTGGTCTTGCTTGCCCAGTGGATAGTCATCACTCCAGCGATATCCATGCAGGAGCCGTCCGTTGCGGGTCAAGCGACCACGTCGAAGCAGAGTCGCTGCCTGAGGACCCGAAACCGACCCGTCTTTCAGCTGATAGTCAGACACCATAGGCCAACGCCGGATGATGTCCATGCCGACAGCTACCGCGCGCAACAGATTTGACTTGCCCTCGTTGTTGGGCCCAACGAGCGTTGTCATGTCGTCGAGCGCAAACTTGGTTTGCGAAGTGATCGACCGATAGTTTTGCACCGCAACTTCGACGAGCCGCACTCTTCTCCCCGTACCGCCTCGTGCGACCGGGACCCTGCCGTCCGGGTCGCACTATCCCAACCCAAAAGTGGCCGCATTGGCCGCGTCCAAAGCTACTGCAGGTGGTCGGCCTTGCCTTTGTTATCGTGCGTCGTGTTGTCGGCTTCCGGCACAATTGGCACTGAGGGGGTCGACCGAGCAGACAGGCGAGGGGGACGAGCGCTGCGAGGCTTGCAGCCCCGCGATGAGGAAGCATGGTCGATATGACGTACGCCGAAGTACTGCCGGGGACGACGATTCTTGAGACTGACCGGCTTGTGCTGCGTCGCTGGTTGGTGGCCGACGCCCCGATGCAGCGGCGACTGTGGTTTGAGCGTGATCCTCGGGTTCCGCCACACCGACGGATCTCACCTGACGGTCACCCGAGCGTCGGGGATCTCGAGGACTGGATCCGCGAGGATGACCCGTCGGCACCCTTGGGCCTGCTGGCGGCAGTCCGGAAGGACAGCGGCGAGGTTGTCGGCTACTGCGGCCTCATCGCGAACACCCACGGTCAGGACGGCGAGCCCGAGCTCGCCTATGAGTTCCTCCGGGATGAATGGGGGCAAGGGCTCGCGACGGAAGCGGCGCACGCAGTGATCGGCTGGGCCGACTCACTCGGGTACACCCGACTGTGGGCGACCGTCCGTGACTGGAACAGCGCCTCGCGACGCGTCATGACGAAGCTCGGTTTCACGCAAACATCACGGGTCGATCCGGACGCCGAACACGGAGACTCGCTCTTCTACGTCAAGGATCTCGTGCCCGATTGCTGACCGCTCAGACGGCGTCCGGGGGTGCGCCAAGCCCTCGCGGGCGAGCACGCCAACCGGTCGTCGAGCGAGCGTCGAGGTGAGACAGACTCAGCTCGAAACCGAAGGTGCACGAAACACGAACCGATCTTGTGCGGACCATACGTGTTCGTCGTCGCAGCGATAACCGCGCAGCCAGAGCTGTCCCTCGACGACCCGAAGATAGAAACCCTTCGGATAGTCAACGTCATCGCTCAACGCTTCGGATGCAACCGTGAGCGAACCATCAGGTGCCTTGCCCGATGACATCACTGCATCCGTCGAGGGCGCTTGGTCTGCGAGAGTCAAACGCAGATAGGGACCAGTGTCAGCAGGACAGAGCAGGAGACCCTGCTGGAGTCCGAGCTCGAGGATCTCCGACAGCACCGCACCATCGGGGCGACCCAGGTCAGCGACCGTTCGCTCGGTAACGGCAATCACGCGAGCGTCCTCGCGGTCGAAGACGTCGGCGTCGAGCAATGTTTCCGCGTGCACGTTGACAAGGATGCCCCGCGAGGTGAGCGCGCTTCTCAACTGATCTCGGGACCGCCCGCCGACGGTGACCTCAAGCAGATCAATGCGTGAGCTATTCGTCATGCTTCCGGATCCTTCATAGTGCCGTGCAGTCTTCAACCCTACGGGTGACGACGGACGTAAGGCGGTCGCTGAACGGACGTCCGCCTCGCTGCTACTCGACGACGACGTCGGCGAACGCGGCGACCTCGCTGCGAAGCCGGGCGGCGACCCACTCGCGATCGCGCAACCACCGTTGACGGTTAGCTTCGGTGTCCCAGCCTTCGAACGGATCGCAATGCCGTTCCCAAAAGGCGTACCAGCCGGCCAAGTCCTCCGCGAGCTCGGCCGATAATCCGTACGTCTCGGGCGACGTGGTGTAGCCCACATCCCAGGTTGGGGTGGAGTTCTCCCAGAGTGGCCAGCGGTGCCCGTGATCCGGAAACAACCGGATGACGCGGCGCTCGGGCGGTACCTGCTCCATAGAGCGAAGCTACCCGGCCGTAGCCCGTAACCGGTCGACCTTCGTGCAGCGCACGCATGGCGCGGGTCGTGGGCGGACTTGACCGCGTTCGGTCAGGGGGCCTTGAGCGAGCCGCGACAGCGCTGAGAGTGCGGCGGCTTGGCGCACCCCTCGAGTGACTCGTGTACCTCCTCCGGCGAAGTGCGTGCGCAGGTCGGGCCCGGGCGAGGGATGTATCCGTCTCCTATTTGTTCTAGGGAACACGCAGTCCACTAGGGTCGTCCGCATGGACCGTGCCGCGAAGATCGCTGCTGGGATCGCCGTGCTCGTCATCGTTGGACTCGTCGCCGTCGCCGCGCCCGCCGTCGCGACAGCGACGGGAGCGTTGTCAGAATGGGCACTGTTCAGCCCGGGTGAGGAAACCGAGCCTGCAGCTGCAGTGCAAGCCGAGGATGTCGTCGGCGCTGAGGGCGAACCCCTGATGTCTGCGGGCAACGGCACCTGGTTCTCCGCGGAGGGTCCCGGCGACTGTGCAACGAACGCAGCGATCCACCCCTACGGCGCTCACGACCCCAGCGCGAGACTGGCGGGTGAGCTGACCGATATGGGAGCGAGCGAGTACGCATCCGGCGAGGTCGGGTACACCGCTGACGGCCTGATCGAGACGTACACGGTCGCGAGCGGCGACTCGCTGATCGCCATCGGCGAGCGATTCTGCGTCGACTACGTGACCGTCGGCGCGTACAACGACCGCTTCGGCTCGAAGGTGATCCAACCCGGCGACGTTCTCGTCCTGCGCCCGTAGCACTGCCTAGATGACGATGGCACCTCCCGCCACCTCTCCAGACGTGACGCCATTCACATTCCGTGACGTCACGTTCTACACGCTGACGGTCTGGGCGACGTTCCTGGTTCTCTCCCTGGCATACGGCGCCATCAGGTACCCGGACACGTTCCGTGACACCGGGGCATTGCCCCTCCTCGGCGCCACGGTCGTCGCCTACGCCGTCATCGCATTGGCCCTCACCTGGCTGGGCGCGCCGTTCGCGTGGCTGCTCGGGTGGGCGCTGCGCGGCGTCCACCGTCGCTGGGTTCACGTGGTCGCGTTCGGCCTGCTCGGGTTCGTCGCGGCCGCCGTGATCGCGTTGGTTGCAGCGGCTGGAGCGCCGATCTCCGGGTCGATCCTGCTCCTCTCGGTGATCGTCGCCCCGGTCTGCGGCGGGTGCACCGCGTTCGCACGCTGGGTGGCCTTCCGTCTCCGTGACCGCCGGCGGGCGATGTCTGAACGGGCGGGCGTGAGCGTAGACAGAGTCGCAGGCTCATAACGATCTCCTCGCGCGAGGCCCGATCGCGCCGAGACTAGGGTCCATGCGACGACTCGCTTCTTCGATCGCGGCAGCCGCAGTGATCGTCGCGCTCACTGGCTGCACATCGTTTCCGATCCCGTTCGCGTGCCCCGCGATCGGGTACAGCAGCGCCGCATCGATCCAGCTGTCGGCACCCACGACCGGGCTGACCCTTGAGCTGTGCAGCGGGGAGGATTGCACACCGGGGCCTGTCGAGGAACCGGTAGAGGTCGGATCCACGGCGACACCTGTCGCGACCGGGATATTCGGCCTCGAGGGCGACAGCGTCGCTGGGTGGACCGCAACACTGCTCGACGCCCCCGCGCTGATGGGATACCGCGTCTCTGACGCTGCCGGGGCAATCGTCCAGGAGGGCATCCTTGACGTCGACTGGGTACGCATCGACGGCACCCAACAGTGCGGCGGCAATCGGCACGCTGACGTCGTCATCGACCTGTAGCCCTGCGAGCGCAGTCGACGCCCGCAGCCTTATCGACCTCCTCGGCTACAGCGGCCAGACCATCACGCTCCACGCCGCATGCTCAGGCGCACCAATGGCTGACTACGTCGAGCTACGGCGTCGCGCGACGCGAGCGTGATCACCTGGCCACTCCGCCCCGTACCTTCGCTTGATCTGGAGTCGGACCGAGCGCCTGCTCGTCACGACGCGCCATCATGTGTATGCGGCTTGTTGGCTTCCGCCAGGGTTGCATGCGAGCATTCGCATGTGAACTGCACCGCCAAGCTCGTTCTGGGGGTATCCGCTGTCGCGATCGCGCTTTCGCTCACCGGGTGTACCGCAGATCAAACGGCGTCAGAACGCTCTCCGGAGGTCACGTCGGCCGCCCCGACGTCAGCGCCGACAGCCCCAACGGAGTCGGAGGCGCCCGCCATGACGCCCACACCCACGCATCCAGTGGACCCACGGGATACCGCGTACACCGCAGAGGTCGCCGCTTGGGCTGACGAGATTCCTGCGGGCTTTGCGTGGCCCGCGTCGATCACGGGTCTCCCCGCTGGTCGGTTGCACGGGAACGGTGACTGGTCGCGCTATACGACCGCCGACGGGATCTACCACTGCATGTTCGTCTACGCAGCCTGGGATGCCTACTTCGTCGACAACGACGCCCCCGCTTCCAAGGAATTCGGAGCCCGCGCCGACGCGACCATGCCCGAACAGCCCGACCCGAGGTGGGTGATGTGGGCCGACGGAACCATCCGCGACCAGGAGCTCGCGAGCGAGAGCGGCATCTGCAACGGTTTCGTCGGAGATCTGCGCATATAGATGACAGCTCGATGAAGCACCCGGGTAAGGGTAAGGAGACCTGGTGACGGCGCGAAGCGAGGCAGACACGGACGATGCGCCACGACCGTTGTCTCGGAAGGACCGACGCATCATCGCGTGGACTATCGCCTTGATCCTGCTCGGCGGCTACGTCGTTTGGCAACTGATCGGCCTCGCGGCCGCGAAAGACTTCGCCCCGCCATCGTGGCTGATCACAGCGCCAACCGGCGCAACGATCGTGGGAGAACCCCGGATCAATTGGGCGCCCTATCGGGCTACGACGTATGTGACGATTCGTCCGGCGGACGGGCAGAAGCCACATCAGCTCGTCGAGGAGATGGGACTGTCTGCGCAGCCCACTCAAATCGGCCCGACGCCACTGGACTGGCGACCCGTTTGGGTCTACAGCAGAACCACACAAGGCGGGGACGTCGAGCTGCGCCTGGTATACCTGCGGGACTCGATCGACATCATCACGCCCTGACGACGGCAAAGACGCGCCCAGAGTCTTGACACCAGCTCATCGAAGGGTCCGATCGAAGTCTTGGTGCCGGTAACCGTTGCGCCGACTCGGGCGACTGCCCTGGTGATGACGATGACTACGACGATCTGGTCATGCCGATCCGTGGATGACTAGAGGACGGTGCGACCGCGAGCCGATTGAGCTTTCGGCTCGTGGGCATTCTTCGGCGTCAGTATGGGCTCGCGTACGCTGACGACCTTGCTGGGCTGAGATTGGCGCGATCGCTTCACGCGTGGTCGCAAACGCTCCCGGCTGCCATGGATCGATAGACGGTCGGCGCGAGGGCCGTGCGCGTTTGAGGCGCCAGGCGTGCCGGTCAGACCGCGTTCGGTGGGCGGTCGATTCGCGTGCTGATACTGGGCTGGGTAGGGGCGCTCGCAGCCTCGACGGAGCCGAACGGTGGCGGCCTCATGAGAGGGCGAGCAGCCGGATCCCACGGCAGATACGGAAGCTACCGGGGACTCGGCTCGTCGCACCCTGTGCGAAGGAGTTGCGCGAACTGAGCGAGACGGGGAAGCGACGTGAGCACGTGGTGCCCCAGCTCGACGCTCCTGGCCTGGTCGACCAGCGTTAGCACTTGTGCGGGGTGCCCTGCAGCTCGGATTGTTTCGGCCAAGTCGATGCAGTCACGTTCAGAGCACACCTCACTTGCCGCGCCTCTCCATATTCTGGCGGGAGTGACGCCCTGGACATTCGTCAGCAGAGGGCCGAGCCCTCGCGTCAAGCCGAGGATCGGGAGGTTTGCGTATTTCCATTGATGTCGCCACGACTTCAGCCTGCGGTCAACCACTGCATTCTCAGGGGACAGGAGCTCGAACGCCGTAACATCGCCGAACCCAACGGCCTCGTTCTCTTTCAGATACTCGGCCTTCCTCGCGGTTTCGACACCAAGCAGGTTGCGTGCAAGCCGAACGAATGCAGATGGGCCGAGGCGTACAGCATTCACTGGCTCGATCAGGTCTACTGAAGCCGGTTCGCCGAGCCCGCTCGCCGCCATCGCGGAGACCATCTGAGCGCCCAAAGACTCACCGACCAGTCGAACGCCGCTCAGTTCCTCACCAAGGACTCCCGTCACGGCGCTGAACTGTGCATGAACGAGTGGGCCGAAGTTGCCTCTCATCGCACGCAACAGATCCAATGTTCGGACCGAGGATTTCTTCGTTCTTTCGGGGTTGTCGATGTCCATGGTGACGCCGGGAGTCTCGACGCCAGCGAACCGCCACCCAGTGGTGGCTGCGAGGACTTGTAGTCGGCGGGTGACGAGCGGGTCGATCCGGTAGTCGAAGCTCATCGGGAAGATCGCCGTCTCGAGGAATCCCTTCGCCGGTTCGGCAACCACAACGTTAAATCCCTCTTGCGAGTCGGGTCGCCAGCGAGCTGCACGCACCCGCGTTGCACCCTCGCGGAGTGCCTCGGCGAGGAGGAGGCGGTTCGCCGGAAGCTCCACATCCACGCGAAGGGTGCGGTTGAGGTCTGGGGACGCCACAAGTCCAGTCTGTCTTAACGTGTCGCGCAACCACTTCAGCAGGCGCGATGGGCCATAATCCACTTGCAGCGACACAGTTGTCCAAGGCACCAATGGGGAGGCGCCAGATGACCGACGAAATCGAAGACCTTGAGCTCGAGACGCTCACCAAGAAGGAGTCAGTCGAGTTCTGGCAGCGCGAAGTTCATTACTATGAGCGACGGGCCGGCGAACAAGGCGTGATGGCCAACCGAATCGTGACGCTCGCCGTCGCCTTCACCGCGGCAATACCTGTCGCATGGACAGCTCTATCCACGGCCCAGGGCTTCATACAGTTGCTGATCGCGTTCGGTATCCCAACCGTTATCTTGTTGCTTCTGGCGAATGCCGTACGCCTGCTGCATGAGATGGAACGCTTGCGCCGCTACGTGCAACATGCCGAGACGGAACTGATCCGCGTCGCAGACGGCGATGACGCGCTCAGGTCATATCGCAGATGGGCGGACATCGGAGGCAAGAAGGACATGCCAGTGGCATTGACCTCGCTGATCGTTCTTCTAATTTTGGCCATCGGCGCGGTCGGTGTTTTCAGCTTCGTTACGGTTGTCGCGACCGACGTGAACCCGTGGTCGCCCGTCATATATGGGATTGCGGTCACGCTTTCCCTGCTTCTCATAGCGGGCCTAGTGACGGTCTACGTCCATGCACGCGCCGTCGGCAAGAAGCTGGACGCCGCCAGGGTTGTAACGTCGGATCCCGCAGCCAACTCAGTTGAGCGGGAAGATCCTGTGGCCTAACGTTTGCTCCGACGCCCGTCATCCCGACACTTCCATTGCACGGTGCCGTCTCAGACAGCTCGACCTTCGACCGGTCCGAAGCTCAAGCGTCGCGGCAACGGTCGTTCGGAAGGCGGTCGTTCATCGCGCAGACACGACCGCGACTTGGGGCGCTGACGGGCACTTGCGCGGGCATGCTCGTATACCCGGCCCGGTGAAAGTCTGCGTGTGGCCGCGCTATTCGCGCGGCCACACGGGGGTCGCAGCATTACTCGTGTTGCGACGCGCGGGATGTCTCAGTGACCGTCCTGCGGACGATCCTCGCCACTCTCGGGCTCGCCAGAACCCTCGTCGTGCGATGTTGCTTCGTCCTCGGCCGCGCCACCCTGCTCGTCCGTCGTTGGCCCAGCCTCATCAACCGAGTCTTCATCGTGATCGGCCCCGGGCGAGTTATCGCCGTCGTCCGCGGCGTCGCCGGCGGAAGCCGGGAGGTCTTCCGGCTGGTCGGCGGACTCCGACGCATGCTCAGACTCACTGGACTGCGCGTCCGCGACCGCGCCTGCCTCCGCAGAGTCGCCGGCGAGTTGGGTCCCGGATTGGTCTTCCACCTCAGACTCGCCGGCCTGTTCCGGCGCCGCGTCGGAGACGGGCTCGGAGTCCTCCGCCTGCTCGGCGGTCTCCTCCCGCTCGAGTTCGTCTGTCGGGACCGAAGTCAATTCCGGCTCCTCGACCTCCGCCGCCGACTCGTCGTCGAGGGCGCCGTCCGTGTCAGTCGTCGGCTCACGGTGGCCCGCGGCGTCCGTCTCCGCTTCGTCCGACGCCTCCGCATCCGCCTCCGAACCAGCCTCGGGCTCGGACACGGCAGCACCCACAGGCGTGACCTCAGTGGCCTCCGCCTCGGGCTCCGCTGCCTCCGCCGACTGCGCCGCAGGCTCAGCCTCGACGGGTGCCGGGGTCGAGTCCGACACCTCGACGTCGGGGCCTTCCTCGATCACAGGAACCGCGACCTCGGAGGTTTCGGCGGCCGAACCGCCAGCCCCACGCTGCCGCCGCTGCCGGCGGGTCTCGAACGCCGCGGCACCCGCAGGACCCGCGACCCCGGCAGCATCCACAGCACCCGACCCCGCAGCACCCGCGACCCCGGCAGTACCCGAACCCGCAACCTCACCCGAAGCCTCGGCACCAGCGGCAGCCGCGCCCGCACCAACGCCGGCGCCAACGAGCACGCCCGCGGCCGCAGCATCCGTGCCGCCATCAGGCCCATCGCCCTCCGGAGCCGGGCCACCGCCGTCACCCTCGTCGCGACGGCGCCGGCGCTCAGCGCGCCGCTCCTTCGCGCCCTCGACGAGGTTGTACAGCGTCGGGAGCACGAGCAGCGTCAGGACGGTCGACGACACGAGGCCGCCGATCACGACGATCGCGAGGGGCTGCGAGATGAAGCCGCCCTGGCCGGTGATGCCGAGCGCCATCGGCGTGAGCGCGAAGATCGTCGCGAGCGCCGTCATGAGGATCGGGCGCAGACGGCGCGAGCCACCGGCCACCGTCGCGTCGTGCGCGGTGAGGCCCTTCTCGCGGTACTGGTTCACGAGGTCGACGAGCACGATCGCGTTCGTCACCACAATGCCGATCAGCATCAGCACACCGATGAGCGACGCGACGCCGAGCGGCACGCCCGTGATGATCTGCAGCAGGATCGCGCCGGTCGCCGCGAAGGGCACCGACACGAGCAGCAGCAGCGGCTGGCGCAGCGACTTGAAGGTCGCGACCATCACGATGTAGACGATGAGGATCGCCGCGAGCAGGGCGAGGCCGAGCTGCGAGAACGCGTCCTGCTGCTGGGTCACGACACCGCCGAGCGTGGCATCCGCCGACGACGGCAGGTCGGCGTCGGCCAGAGCCGTCGTCACCGAGGCCGTGGCGGTCTGCAGGTTGTCGGTCGACGGGGTCACCGTGACCGTCGACGTGCGCTGGCCGCCCTCGGTGGTGATCGAGGTCGGACCCTCGCTCTCCTCCACGGCGGCGACGTCGGAGAGCGGGATCGGGCCGGTCGCGCTCGGCACCTGCAGCTGCCGCAGGTCGTCGAGCGACGCGGGCGTCTCGGACGCCGCGAGGTACACCGTGAGCGACGTGTCGTCGATCTCGACCGTGCCGATCGACTGCGGCTGCATCGTGTTCGACACCAGCGCGCCGACGGCGACCTCCGAGAGGCCGAGCTGCGCTGCCTTGTCGCGGTCCACCGTCACGGCGATGTACGGCAACGAGGCCGACAGGTTGCTCGAGACCTGGCCCACGCCGTCGGCGCCTTCGACGGCCGAGATGACAGCATCCGTCGCGTCCTGAAGGGTCGACGAATCCGGAGCCGTCACGTCGATCGCGATGTCGGTCGAGCCGAATCCGCCCCCACCCGCGGCGACCGTGATCTCGCCGGCGTCGTCGAGGTCGGCGACCGCCTTCTGCACCTCTTCGCGCAGCGCGACCTGGTCGACGCCCGGGTCGGTGGTGATCGAGTACGTGATGCCGCTGCCGCCGCCCGAGAAGGCGTCGCGCAGGGCCGAGCCGCTCGAGCCGATCGACACCTGCACGGTCTCGATGCCGTCGATGTCGAGGAGCACCTCCTCGACCTGCTCCGCCGCGGCGCTCTCGGCCTCGAGCGAGGGGGCCGGGCCGATGTCCTGGGTCATCGTGAACGTGTTCTGACCCGAGTCGCCGAGGAAGTTGGTCTTCATGAACGGCGCTGCGGCGATCGTGCCGACGAGCACCAGCACGGCGAGGGCGAGCGTGATCCACGAGTGCTTGAGGGTCCAGCGGAGGATCGGCAGGTACGACTTCTGCAGGCGGCTCGGCGGCGCGGCCGGGTCCTCCGGGTCGACCGCGACCCCGCTCTCGTCGAGGATCGGCTTGCCGGGCTTGAGGAACCAGTAGGCGAGCACCGGCACGATCGTGAGCGCCACGAACAGCGACGCGGTCATGGCGATCGTCACGGTCATCGCGAACGGGCGGAACAACTCACCCGTGACATCGCCGACGAACGCGATCGGCAGGAACACCGCCACGGTCACGATCGTCGACGCCGTGATGGCCGACGCCACCTCACGCACGGCCCGGCGGATCGAGTCGCCCTTGTCGGCGTCGCCGACGTAATGCCTCTTGATGTTCTCGATCACGACGATGGAGTCGTCGACCACGCGTCCGATCGCGATCGTGATGGCACCGAGCGTCAGGATGTTCAGCGAGTAGCCGAACGCCTGCAGGCCGATGAACGTGATGAGGATGCTCGTCGGGATCGAGATCGCCGCGACGAGCGTCGAGCGCACCGACAGCAGGAAGACGAAGATCACGAGCACCGCGAACAGGAGGCCGAGCAGGCCCTCCTTCGCGAGGGTGTCGATCGACTCCTGGATATACGGCGCCTGGTCGAACACGACAGTGAACTCGGCGCCGTCGAGCGAATCCTCGAGGTCGGGCAGCACCGCGAGCACGCCGCGCGACACATCCACCGTGTTCGCAGCGGGCAGCTTCGTCACGGCGATCGTGAGCGCCGGCTCGCCGTTCACGCGCGAAACGGTCGTGACCGGGTCGGCCTCTTCCGCGACGGTCGAGACGTCGCCGATGGTCTTCTGGCCGGCGACGAACTGGTCGGCGGTCGACGGCACGAGCGGCAGGGCCGCGATCTCATCGACCGACGAGATCTTCGAGCCCGTCTGCACCGTGAGCGTCTCGTCGCCCTCGGTGATCTCGCCGCCCGGGAACAGCACGCCGTTCTGGTCGAGCGCATCGCGGATCGCCTGCTGCGTGTAGCCCGCGGCGGCCAGCTCCTCCTGGTTCGGCGTGATCGTGACGCGCTGGCCTACGCCGCCGACGATCTGCGCGGCGTTGACGCCCGCGACATCTTCGAGATCCGGGATGACGGATGCCTCGAGCTGAGCCTGGATCGTCGCCTCGTCGTCGTAGCCGGTCACGGCCAGCTGAATGACGGGGAAGTCGTCGATGCTCGCCGAGATGACGTTCGGCTCGACACCGGTCGGCAGCTGCGACTTGATGCGGTTGATCGCCTGCGTCATCTTCTGCTCGGCGGTCGCGAGGTCGGTGCCGTAGGTGAACGACGCCTGCACGATCGAGGCATTCGTGGTGCTCGTCGCACTCGTCGACTCGAGCCCCGGAACGCCCTGGATGGCGGTCTCGATGGGCACCGAGACGTCGTTGCTCACGACCTCAGGCGACGCGCCCGGGTACGTCGAGACGACGATCAGCGCGGGGAACTCGATCGACGGGATCAGTTCCTGCTTGAGGTTCGTGAGCGCGAGTCCGCCGAAGATGGCGGCGACGATCGTGATCAGCGCGATGAGCGCGCGGTTCTTGAGGCTCAGAACGGCGAGGTTCGACACACGGAGGCCTTCGCTGGTGAGGTGATGCAGGGGGAGGGGCGGAGCCCGCACGATACGGAGATGTATCGCGTTTCAGTATTTCATGCGGCTCTCATGAAACCGCTCCCCCGAGGAGGAGGCCGAGTCCCGCCGCGATGGCGGCGAACGCGAGCGTGCCGAAGAGGTTGAGGGCCGCATGCCGCCAGCGCTTGCGCTGGGCGAGCAGCACGGTCTCGACCGAGACGGTGCTGAACGTCGTGTAGCCGCCGAGCAGACCGAGACCGAGCACCAGCGACAGTTCGGGGGCGATGGCCGTGCCGAGCCCGGTGATCACGCCGAGCACGAACGAGCCCGAGACGTTGACCACGAGGATCCCGATCGGGAACCGCCCGCCGCCCGACGGCGTGAGCCACCGGTCGACGACGTACCGGAGCCCCGCGCCGACGCCGCCCGCGAGCGCGGCGACGAGCAGCCACGGGCTCACTCGGCGTCCTCCGGGTACTCGATCTCACCCGGCCGGTCGGCGATCCGGCGTCCGATGAACAGTCCGACGACCGCGCCGACGACACCTGCGATGACGGATGCTGCGGCCAGCCCCGCGGCGAGCCACGGCGTGGCGACCCAGAGGGCCGTGGCCACCGCGAACGCGCTGTAGGTGGTGAAGCCGCCCATGATGCCCGTGCCGAGGAACGAGCGGAGCATCGGCCGCTGGTCGTCGAGCCAGCCGACGACCACGCCGAGGACGAGGGACCCGACCACGTTTACCCCGAGCGTCACCCACGGCACCGCCGTCGGATCGGTCACCGGGTCGAGCACGAGCGCGCGGGCGAGGACGCCGATCGCCCCGCCGGCCACCGTCACCCCGAGGATCCGTGGATCGACGGGCTGCGGCATCCCTTCACGCTACTCGCCCCGCTGATCCCGGATACCCAGGGCGTTTCGTCTTCGCGCGCCAGAGCGCGCTCCGCTCAACGACCGGGAATCTCTTCTCCCCCCGCTCGTTGAGCGAGCGAGGAACGAGCGAGACGAAACGCCCGCACCCGGCGCACACGCGGGTCAGCGCCCGGGGCGCAGCAGACCCCGGATCGCGGACTCCGGCGTGATCGACAGATCGAGCAGATTCCCCTCGCGGTATCGCGTGAACACGCGCGGGTCGATGTACGAGCCCCGCGCGACCGCCGGGGTGTTGCCCAGCGCCTCCGCCGTCGCCTTCACGGCGAGCACCTCGGCGCGCTTGCGGTCGGTCTTGGTGTCGACGGTGCCGATGCGCGCGAGCGCCTCGGCCGCGAGGATCGTTCCCCGCAGCGTGCGGAAGTCCTTCGCGGTGAACTTCCCGCCCGTGAGCGCCCGCACGTACGCGTTCACCTCTGTCGGGGTCAGCGCCACGCGGCGCCCGCCCCGCTGCCACGCGAGCAGCGGCGACCGCGGCCGGCCCGCGGCCAGCAGCTCCATCACGGCGGCGAGGTCGGCGTCGTCGAGCTCGAGCACCTGGTGCTTGCCGCTCTTCCCCGGAAACGCGAACGAGACGACGGATGCCTCGACCGAGACATCCCGTCGCTGCAGCGTCGTGAGGCCGCGGCTGCCGTGTGCGGCGAGGTAGCGATCCGAGCCGATGCGCGGCGCGGCGTCGTCGAGCAGGCGGAACGCGACCGCCAGCACCCGCTCGCGATCGAGGTCCGCACGGCGGATCGACGTGGTGACCCGCGCCCGAGCACGGGGCAGCGCCTCGGCGAGCGCGAGCGACCGCGCGAACTTGCCGCGGTCGCGGCCCGCGGTCCAGTCGGGGTGGTAGACGTACTGCCGTCGGCCGGCGTCGTCGACGCCCACGGCCTGGATGTGCCCGTCGGGGCGCGTGCTGATCCACACCTCCTGCCACGCGGGCGGGATCACCAGCCCGTGGATGCGATCCAGGTGCCGGGGCGCGGGTGCGCGGCCCTTCGCGTCGAGGTACCGGAAGCCCGACCCCGCCCGCAGCCGACGGAAGCCGGGGTCCTCGTAGGGACGGACGCGCGCGAGTTTCGGCATCCGTTCACGCTACCGAGGTCGTGGGGTCGGCCGACGGGCTCGGGTTACCCGCCGGCCGAGTCTCCCCCCGCGTCAGTGGTTGCGGATCATCGAGATGAGCTCGGACTTCTTCTTGCCCGAGTACCCCTTCAGGCCCAGCTCCTTCGCGCGCTTGCGCAGCTCGGGCACCGTGCGGTCGTCGTAGTCCTCGGCGTTCCCGCCGCGCTTGCCCACCGTCTTGCGGCCCTGCGCCGCCGCGGCATTCGAGATGCGCGCGGCCTTCTCCTTCGAGACGCCGTCCTTGCGGAGCTCCTCGTACATCTCGCGGTCTTTGAGACTCGATCCGCGCTGTCCTGGCATGGCTTCCTCCTTCGTCCACCGCCGCGGGGGCGGGTTTCACAGGCCCTTGCCTCCGGTCACGGGCAGGATCGCGCCCGACGTGTATGACGCGTCGTCGCTCGCGAGGTACACGTACGCGCCGGCGAGTTCGGCGGGCTGACCCGCGCGGCCGAGCGGCGTGTCCTGTCCGAACGTCGCGAGGCGCTCAGCATCCCTTCCCGTCGCGGGAATGAGCGGGGTCCAGATGGGTCCCGGCGCGACACCGTTCACGCGGATGCCCTTCGGCCCGAGGTCCTCGGCGAGCGCCTTGATGAAGGCGACCTGCGCAGCCTTCGTCATCGCGTAGTCGATGAGCCCCGGCGACGGGTTGAACGCCTGGATCGAGGTCGTGACGATGATCGACGACCCGGGCTTCAGGTGCGGGATCGCGGCGCGCGCCGTGAACATCTGCGCGTACAGGTTGGTGCGGAAGACGCGGTCCAGCTCTTCCGTCTCGAGGTTCTCGAGGCCGTCGCGATCCTTCTGATACGCGGCGTTGAGCACGAGAACGTCGAGCCCGCCGAACTCGGCGACGGCACGCTCGACGATCTCGGCGCAGAAGTCCTCGTCACGCAGGTCGCCCTCGAGCGGCAGCGCCCGCGCGCCGCTCTCGGTGATCCAGCGGACCGTGTCCTGCGCGTCCTCCTGCTCTTTCGGCATGTGGGTCAGTGCGACATCCGCGCCTTCGCGCGCGAACGCGATCGCGACGGCCCGGCCGATGCCGGAGTCGCCGCCCGTGATGAGAGCCCGGCGTTCCGCGAGGCGCAGCGCGCCCTGATACGAGCGTTCGCCGTGGTCGGGCTCGGGACGCGTGTCGTCGGTGAGGCCCGGCTGCTCCTGGTGCTGCGCCGGGAAGCCGTCCTCGTGGTGAGCGGTCGTCGGATCGGTCGCGGATGTGCTCATACCCGCGAAGCTACGGTCGGGCAGTCGGGGTCGCACAGGGGTTGACTTCCCCGCGGTGCGGCCCTAGGCACAGGGGCCGTGAGCCCGGCGTATCACCGGAAAACCGGCGTCGTCAACCCCCTACGGACCGTGCCCCACCGGTGCCACTGTCGAGATGTGCCCACGAGGCACGCGATGCATCACATGCATCGACGACGAAGAAGGAGAGCTCCTATGAACCTCGCCCTGATCATCATCATCGTCGTCGCGATCATCCTTGCGATCGTCGGCGGCCTCAATTCGGCGCTGAGCTGGCTGCTGTGGGTGGCCATCATCGTCGGCGTCATCGCCCTGATCGCCTTCCTGTTCCGGGTCATCAGCGGCGGACGAGGCACCTGACCCCTGCACCACAGGATCAGTTGACGGACGGATGCCGCGGCCACTGCTGGCCGCGGCATCCGTCTGTCTTCTCCCCCATCGGCGCTCTTCCTGCTCACCTGTCACGAAATGCCGGTCGCGCCAGCACATCGCGACAGGTGAGCGAAGCGGGCTACAGGTTCGCGTCCGCGTAGACGCGGAGCGCGTCGCGCACGAACTCGGCGCCGTGCGTGCCGCCCTGGCTCGTCGCGTAGTTCGCGCCGAACCGCGGGTCGGCGACGTACATCTCGCCGAGGCCGATCACGTAGGCCTTGACGTCGCCGCCGGGCGCCGCCGCGGGCGTGCCGGGAATCCCGGTCAGCCACTCGACGTGCCGCTTCGCGACCGCCTGGGCCTCGTCGCTGTCGGGGGCGATCCCGGATTCCGCGGCCGCGATCCAGTCACGGCCGAGGTCCGAGACACGCTGCTGCCACGCGGCCTTCTCGTCGGCGCTCATCGAGCGCCACCAGCGGTCGCTGTCGGCATACGCCTTCCTGCCCCAGCGCTGTTCGACCTCGTCCTTGTACTGCGTGTGGTCGAAGCCGTCGAACATGTTCTCTGCCATCAGTCGTTCACCTCCTCTCACTGCACTGATCGTGTTCTCGACCGACGCGATCTGCCGCGCCAGCCGGTCCTGCTCCTGCCGGAGCCATGCCAGGTGCGCCTCGAGGGCGGGCACCTCGCCGGTCTCTCGCTCCATCACCGCGGCGATCTGCGGCAGTCCGAGTCCGAGCTCGCGCAGCAGCAGGATGCGCTGCAGCCGCACGAGCGCGGCCTGGCCGTAGTACCGGTAGCCGTTGTGGCCGATGCTCGACGGCGCGAGCAGGCCGATGTCGTCGTAGTGACGGAGCGTGCGGCTGGTGGTGCCGGCGAGCTTCGCGATCTGCTGGATCGACCACTCCTGCTCGTCCTCCATGACGACCTCCTCTCGTTTCGTCGTCGGTTCGTCGTGAACACCACGCTAAAGGTTGACGTTGCGTCAAGGTCAAGCGGGTTGGAGCAATCTTCTTGACAAGAACGCGATATATCGTGTTACTCTCGTGGCACGCGATATATCGCGATACGGATCACCCCCTAGAGATACCGCAGGAGAAGCAGTCATGACCCTGGAGAAGTGGATCATCCACCCGGGCGAGACGCGCGTCATCGACATCGAGGACGTGCGCACGCTCAAGATCGGCCTCGTCGGCGGGCAGGTCGACGTGATCGCCCATGACGAGCCCGGCATCCGCATCGAAGTGCACGAGGTCACCGTCAAGGACCTCCGCATCGAGGTCGCCGACGACCACGTCGAGATCGACCACCCGCAGCTGCGCTGGGACAACTTCCTCGAGGTGTTCCGCAACTTCGGCACCTCCGGCCCCAAGGCCGAGATCAGCGTCGCGGTCCCCCGCGAGATCGCCCTCACCCTCGGCGTCGTCAGCGCCAGCGCCCTCGTCTCGGGCCTGCAGAACAACGCCTCGCTCAACACCGTGTCGGGCGACATCATCGTCGACGGCCTCACCGGCGACCTGTCGATCAACGCCGTATCGGGCGACGTGCAGGTGCGCGAGCTCGTCGGCTCGCTCAACGCCAACAGCGTCTCGGGCGATGTGGCCGCCACCGGAACCCTCCGCAAGGCCACCATCGACACGGTCTCGGGCTCGGTCCTCGTGGACTCCGCCGGCGACATCCTGTCGGTCGGCCTCAACACCGTCAGCGGCACCTCGACCGTGCGCCTCGACGAGGGCCACCCGGCCAATTACGTCATCCGCAGCGTCAGCGGCAAAGTCCAGGTCGACGGCGTCGTGCGCTCCGGCAACGGCACCGGCCCGACCACCAACTACGCCGGCTCCGTCGGCGAGCTCTCGGGCAGCTTCGCCGACGTGCGCGCCCACAGCGTCTCGGGCAGCATCACGGTGCTGCGCCGCGCGGCTTCTCCGGTGACGGATGCTGCGCCTCACGCGTCCGTCGACGCACCCGCGTCGGCTCAGGCCGAGCCCGCGAGCTCGCAGCCTGCCGCCGGTGTCGATGAAGAGGAGTGGTGAGCATGGCTCCGGTCTTCTCGCACGGCGACCTGCGCCTGTACCTGCTGAACCTGCTCGATGAAGGGCCGCGCCATGGCTACGACATCATGCAGGCCCTGTCGGACCGCACCGGGGGCACCTACACCCCGAGCGCCGGCACCATCTATCCGCGTCTGGCGAAGCTCGAAGAGGAGGGCCTCGTGACCAAGACCGTCGACGGGCGCAAGACCGTCTACGCGATCACCGAAGCCGGCCACGCCGAGGTGCAGTCGCGCGCCGGCGAGCTCGAGGGCATCGAGGCCGGCCTCGCCGACTCGGTGCGTCTCATCGCCGACGAGGTGCGCGGGAGCGTCCGGGAGGCGATGAAGAGCCTCCGCGCCGACCTCGCCGCCGCCTCCCGCGACGAGCGCGAGTCCACGCCGCAGCCCTCCCGCGAGGACGACCCCCGCGTCCGCAGCCGTGAGCAGGTGCAGCGCGTCGACGCCCTCGTGAACGAGTTCCGCGCCAACGTGCGCGGCGACGTCCGCGTCCACGTCGCCCGCGGCGGCGAGCTCGCCGCGTCGATCGTCGACCAGCTCGCGAGCGATCTCGACCGTGTGGCCCGCGAGGTGACACGCGCGCTGCGCGGCTGAGCCCGCAGCATCCCTCAGTCGAACGCCCTGGGTTTCCTCGGATGCCCAGGGCGTTTCGTCTCGATTGCTCGACGACCGGTGCTTTGGCCCCCGGTCGTTGAGCGAGCGAGGAACGAGCGAGACGAAACGCCTCGCGCCTGCGAACGAGTCCGACCGCCGGTCAGGCGGGCCAGATCTCCTCGCCGTCGGGGACGGGCTCGCCGAGCGGGACGATCAGGATCGGGCGGTGCTGGCGGTGCGCGAGGCGCGCGCCCACCGAGCCGGTGAAGAACTCGCGGACCGACTCGCCGAAGCCGCGCTTGCGCGTGCCGACGACGAGCAGGCGCGCGTCGATCTCGTCGGCGAAGTGCTTGATGGCCATCGCGGGGTCGCCGACGAGCTGGCGCACCGTCCATTCCGGCGCGGATTCGCCGAGGACGGATGCTGCGGCATCCTGCACCTTCGCGAGCTCGCCCTCGCCGGCGGCGATGTTCATGTCGATGGGCGCCGAGTGGACGTACCCGTCGGGGTCCTCGTAGGTGACGAAGCGTGTGACGTCGACGTGCACGACCACGAGCGGCGCCTGGAAGAGCTTCGCGTAGCGCGCCGCCTCTTTCAGGACGCGCGGCGACTGGTCGGGGATCACACCCGCGATCACCGCCCCGTGCAGGCTCGCATCAGTCGTCGCATCGCCTTCCGGCTCGGATGCCTCGTCGGTCATATGTCCGCACTCCTCGTCCACCGGTGGCGTCGGAACCGCCGGGGTACGGGGGCTCCGTGTTATCCTGAATGCTACTCTTACCGGTTCGAAGCCGGATTCGTGAATGCCCGGGTTTGCGAGGCTGAGAGCCCGCAAAATAGCCCGCGATCCTAAATGAGGGGGTCTCGCATGGGGCGTGGCCGTCAGAAGGCGAAGCACACCAAGATCGCCCGAGAGCTGAAGTACGACACGTACAGCGTGAACTACTCGGCGCTTGAGCGCGAGCTCGGTCACCACAGTGAAGACGAGTACGTCGACAAGTGGGCCGACCAGTACAACGACGAAGACGAGGACGAGACCTCGCCGCTTTCGTCGTCGCAGGCGTAACACCCTCGCACGTCGGCTGCCCTCGCGGCGGTCTGACCGGTGTTCGTCGACCCCGAGTCCTCGCTGTCGCGGGATGCCTCACCAGGCGCCGTGACGCCTGGCCCAGTCGTCCTCGACGGTGTGGGGGCGGGCCGCGACAACCCCTGCGGGGATCGCTGCCGCGACGACGATCGCCAGCACGATGAGCGGACCCGTCCACGAGTCCGTCGCCTCGTGGAGCAGGCCGATGCCGAACGGGAACAGCGCCGCGATCGCGTAACCGCCGCTCTGCGCGAACCCGCTGAGCGCGACCGAGCCCTCGTGCGTGCGCGTACGCAGGCCGAGGAGCACGAGGATCATCGGGAACAGCAGCGGTGCGAGCCCGAGCAGCACGACCCAGAGCCACGGCGCGGCGGTCGGCGCGAAGAGGAATCCGGCGATGCCGGCGAACCCGCACGCGACCGCGACCCCGAACAGCAGTCGGGTGGCGTTCCAGCGCGTGACCAGCAGGGGCACGACGAGGGATGCCGGCAGGCCCATGAATCCGAAGAGCGACAGCAGCGCACCTGCCGTCGCCGGCGTGACGCCCGAGATGTCGACGAGCAGCTGGGGCATCCACGCGAACGACGTGTAGGCGATGGTGCTCGACACCGCGAAGGAGACGAGCAGCGCCCACGCGAGCGGGATCCGCCACATGCGGCCGAACGCCTGCGGGCTCGGCTCTTCGAAGTCCTCGTCGTCCTTCTCGGCCTGCTCGGCGCGGTGGCGCAGCGCGAGACCGATCCACGGGATCATCGCCACCAGGGCGAAGACGGCCCACAAACCCAGCGAAAGGTGCCAGTCCGCAGCATCCGCCATCGGAACGGCGATGAGGGGCGGCAGGAAGGTCGACACGGCCATCGTGGTCGAGAAGATCGTCGTCATCAGGCCGATGCGGTCGGGGAAGTAGCGCTTCACGAGCGGCGGCAGCAGGATGTTGCCCGTGCCGACCGCGGCGAACACCAGCGCGGTGCCGGCGAGCAGCAGTCCCCAGCTCGGCGCGAAGCTGCGGGCGACAAGCCCGAGCGTCACGACCGCCATGGCCGCGACCGCGAGGCGTTCGAGTCCGAACCGGCGCTCGAGCGCGGGCGTCAGCAGCCCGAAGATCGCGAAGCACACGGGCGGCGCCGTGCCGATGAGCCCGATGACCGCCGGCGGGACGGCGAAGTCCGCGGCGATGTGGTCGTAGAGGGGCGACAGCGAGGCGACCGCAGAGCGCAGCGAGAACGCGAACAGCACGATGCCGACGAGCGCGAGGGTCCTCCCCTGCCAGAGCGGGCGGGCAGGAGACGACTTCACTCCCCAAGCCTACGGGCGCGGATGGATGCCTCGGCCCGCCGCGTCCGGCCGGTTCAGGTGGCGCAACACGCGGGATCAGTGCGCACACCCCGCGTGTCGCGACCCGCGAACGCTGCGGGCCGCGCGGAACCCTGGCCTCAGGTGGCGCGACACGCGGGATCGACGCGCGCACCCCGCGTGTTGCGACCCCCGAAGCGCGCATGCACGGGACCGGATGCCTCGGCCCGCGGCGGCCCTCCTTGTCAGGGTTCGTCGGGCATCACGTCCGCCGCACGCTCCTGCGACGCAACCCGGCGGGCGTGTATCGCGTCTGCCGTGCGCCGCACGAGGCGGGCGAGGCCGTGGTTGAACGCGGCGAGTCCCATGACCACCGCGAATCCGAGCCCGACCAGCAACCCGACGACCGCTCCTGCGATCACCGGCAGCATGAGGATCCACACGAGGAACCCGACGGGGTCATCACCCGGCACGGCGCCAGCCTACTCAGCGGTCAGGACCCACCCACAGTCCGCATCAGCCCAGGCCGCAGCATCCGTCTCCCAGATCAGGCGAGCTGGACGAAGTGCGGCGGAACGGATGCCGCGGCCCGCGGTGGCACGCCTGTCCAGGTGGCGCAACACACGGGATCAGTGTGCACACCCCGCGTGTCGCGACCCGCGAACGCTGCGGGCCGCGCGGAACCCTGGCCTCAGGTGGCGCGACACGCGGGATCGACGCGCGCACCCCGCGTGTTGCGACCCCCGAGGGGCGAATGCGCGGGAACGGATGCCTCGGCCCGGCGCAGGCGGGAGGTCAGGACTCCTGCGAGCCCTCGACCCAAGCCAGGTACTCGTCGGTGACGGTGCCGGTGATGTAGCGGCCGTCGAAGCAGCTCATGTCGAGGTCCTCGACGTCGGAGCCCTCGAGGATCGCCGCCTTGAGGTCTTCGACCTCCTGGTAAACGACGAAGTCGGCACCGAGCTCCTCGGCGATCTGTGGGATCGTGCGGCCATGGGCCACCAGCTCGTGACGCGACGGCATGTTGATGCCGTAGACGTGCGGGTAGCGCACGGGCGGCGCGGCCGAGGCGAACGTGACGCTCTTGGCCCCGGCATCCCGTGCCATCTGGATGATCTCCTTCGACGTCGTGCCGCGCACGATGGAGTCGTCGATGAGGAGCACGTTCTTGCCCTTGAACTCGCTCGACATGGCGTTGAGCTTCTGGCGCACGCTGCGCTTGCGCGCGGCCTGGCCCGGCATGATGAAGGTGCGGCCGACGTAGCGGTTCTTGTAGAAGCCCTCGCGATACTCGACGCCGAGCTTGCGGGCGACCTGCATGGCCGCGGGCCGCGACGAGTCGGGGATCGGCATGACGACGTCGATCGCTTCCTTCGGCGTGTACTTCGCGATGGTGTCGGCGAGGCGGTCGCCCATGCGAAGACGCGCTTCGTAGACCGAGATGCCGTTCATGACCGAGTCGGGACGGGCGAGGTAGACGTACTCGAACGAGCACGGCACGAGCTGCGGGTCGACGGCGCACTGCTGCGTGTGGAGGTTGCCCTCGAGGTCGATGAAGACGGCCTCGCCGGGGTCCACGTCGCGCACGACCTCGAACTCGCCGTTCTCGAGCACGAGCGACTCGCTCGTGACGACCCACTCGTAGTGGCCGTCCTCGTTCTTGCGGGTGCCCAGGATGAGCGGACGGATGCCGAACGGGTCACGGAACGCCAGCAGACCGTAGCCCGCGATCAGCGCGATGGCCGCGTACGAGCCCTCGACGCGCTCGTGCACGCGGGTCACGGCCTGGAACACCTGCGCCGGGTCGAGTTCGAGGCCCGACATGGACGACTGCAGCTCGTTCGCGAGGACGTTGACGAGCAGCTCGGTGTCGGACGACGTGTTGAGGTGGCGGCGGTCCTTGTGGAACAGCTCCTCGGTGAGCTCACGCGTGTTCGTGAGGTTGCCGTTGTGCACCAGCACGATGCCGTACGGGGCGTTCACGTAGAAGGGCTGCGCCTCTTCCTCGTTCGACGCCGTGCCCTTGGTCGCGTAGCGGACGTGGCCGAGGCCGATCTCGCCGAGGAGCGCGCGCATGTCGCGCGTGCGGAACGACTCGCGCACCTGCCCCTTGACCTTGTGCATGTGCACGACGCCGTTGCGCTCGGCGGTCGAGATGCCCGTGGAGTCCTGACCCCGGTGCTGGAGGAGGAGGAGGGAGTCGTAGATCTCCTGGTTGACGGACCCGCGGCCCACCATTCCGACGATTCCGCACATGGGTGTTGCTAGCTCCTGCTGTTCGTGCCCGGCTCAGCGAGCCGCGTGATCCGCGTATGCCGTGTTGTCTGAATAGGCACCCACGAGGCGCACCGCGCCGCCGTCGACGCCCTTGGCGCCCTGCTCCCAGTGGCCGTCGGCCGGGCGGTCGCCGGTGTGCACGACACCCACCTGCCACGTCGCGATGCCTTCGCGGGAGAGAACGGATGCTGCGGCCTCGGCCTTGTCGGCCGACACGACCGCGAGGAACCCGATGCCGAGATTCCAGGTGCCCTCGGTCGCCTCGAGCTCGAGGTTGCCGAGGTCGGCGAGGACGCGGAACACCGGCGAGGGCGACCACGTCGAGCGGTCGACCTCGACCCACATGCCCTGCGGGAGCACGCGCGCGAGGTTCGCGGCGATGCCGCCGCCGGTGACGTGGCTGAGGGAGTGCACCGCGTCGCCGGTCGCCTCGATGAGGCGCAGCAGCGGCAGCGTGTAGAGGCGGGTCGGCTCGAGCAGGGCCTCGCCCCACGTCGTGCCGAAGTCGGCGGCGTTGTCGCCGTACTGGATGCCGGAGCCTGCCACGATGTGGCGCACCAGCGAATAGCCGTTGGAGTGCAGGCCCGAGCTGGCAAGCGCCAGGACGACATCGCCCTCGCGCACCCGCTCGGCGCCCAGCACGCGGTCGGCCTCGACGACGCCGGTCGCGGCACCCGCGACGTCGTAGTCGTTGACGCCCAGGAGGCCGGGGTGCTCGGCGGTCTCGCCGCCGACCAGGGCCGTGCCGGTGGCCTCGCAGCCCTCGGCGATGCCGCGGACGATGTCGGCGATGCGCTGGGGGAAGACCTTGCCGCACGCGATGTAGTCGGTCATGAACAGCGGCTTCGCGCCGACCACGACGATGTCGTCGACGACCATGCCGACGAGGTCCTGCCCGATCGTGTCGTGCTTGTCGATGGCCTGCGCGATCGCGACCTTCGTGCCGACGCCGTCGGTGCTGGTGGCCAGCAGCGGCTTGTCATAGGCCTTGAACGCGGCCGCGTCGAAGAGCCCGGCGAAGCCGCCGACGCCGCCGAGCACCTCGGGGCCGTGGGTGCGCCGCACCGCCGACTTCATCAACTCGACGGCGAGGTCGCCGGCGGCGGTGTCGACGCCGGCAGCCGCGTACGGGTTCACGGGCTCTTCGGGGCGGGAGGGGGCATCGCGTTCGGATGAGGCCACGGCTACCAGCCTACCGGCGCCCCACCTGGACGGATGCCGGGCGCCGCCGCTGTTACGTCGGGCCTCGCGCGCGAGGGTCGAGCGGGCTGCCGGGACGCGGTTTCGGCCCGCCTCGACGTCGATGCCCGGATCTACAATGGCCACATGGGCGGCGCCGGTGCTCCGGAGTGGCTGATCCGCGAAGACGCCGGTCAGCCCGTTCTCCTCGCCCTCTACCTGCGCCAGGTGCTCGGCATCCGCTCTCCGGAGGAGCTGCCGCACCTCCGCGGCATCCCTCCGCGTGCGAACGACCGGTCCGAAGAGGCCCAGGCGCTGCTCGAACGGCAGTGGCGCGAGTTCTGGGCGATGACGGTCGAGCCGCAGGCGCACCCGTCGCCGGTCCCCCTCGATCTCGTCGACGGCTTCGACACCGCGCTCGCCCTCCCCACCGAGGGCTGCGACGAGCTGCGCGCGGCCTTCCGACCGCATGCGATCGAGGCGGTGGCGTTCGCGCAGTCGGCGAACGCGCGGTACCGCAAAGAGGCGTCGCACAGCACGGGCACGGCGTACCGCGCCTACGCGGGGGCGATCGCCGAGCACGAGCGCCAGGTCGGCCGGCGGGCGCACTCGTTCGAGCTCAACGTGCAGGTGCTGCCGCTGAATCAGCGCGGGGTGTGGTGGATCGGCTCGCTCACGATCGCCGTCACCGACGGACTGCGGGGCGATGTCGCGGCGTTCGACGCCGCCATCCACCCGATCATCGCCGAGCTGGCGTAGCGGTCGGGCTCAGTGGGCCGGGCCGTGGCCGTTGGTGCCCGGCTCCGGGTCGACGTGCACCTGCTCGTGGTCGACAGTGACCTGCTGCGTGTGACGCCGTGACCGGCGGTCGAGGATGAGCGCGAGGATGCCGCCCAGCGCGAGGCCGATCGGGGCGCAGATGAGCGCCAGGAAGCCGAACACCTGACCCTGCGAGTACACGACCCCCGTGTTCGGGCTCGCGTCGGCCGTGCCGTTGAACGCGAACGTGAGGATCATCGCGACGAAGACCCCGACCAGTGCCCCCACGATCAGGAACACCGAGATCTTCGGTGCACGTCGCACGCGCACGGTCTCGATGCGGTCCTGGCTGTGCTCGGGCATACCTCCATTGTCCCACCCGGCGGGCGGCTGCGCGCCCATGAGAAAGGCGGCGCCCCGCTCGGAAGCCGAGAGCGGGACGCCGCGGGGGTGACGGCTGGTGGTCAGCCTGCCGTCTGGTCTCCGTTGCCGCCGGCCGTCGCACGGCGGCGGGAGACCACGATCCAGACCACGGACCCGATCCCGAGGGCCAGGGCGATCCCCACGAGCGCCCACGGCCAAACCGGCGCCGTCGTCTGGTCGGCGGAGAGGACCTCGGCCTCGGCGGACTCGGCCACCGGCACCTCCTCGGCCTTCACCGGCGCTGCAGCGACCGCGCAGTCGCCCGCCACCGGGAGTACGGCCGACACCGGGTCGAGCTCGTCGCCCGCCGGGTACGTGCCGAAGGCGGCGGCCCCCGCGTCGGTCAGGGTCGCGGGAAGCGCGTCGAGCACGAGCCCGTCGTCGGTGACCTCGAGGTCGGGCAGGGCGAACTCGGCGAACCGGATGCCCGCGGCCGTCACCGGCTCACCCGCCTGCGTCGTGCCGCTGACGTCGAACACCAGGTAGCCGGTGTCGCCCGCGAGCTCCACCCGGGCGTTCGACAGCGTCGTGTCGAGCGCACCTTGGTGGCCGGTGAAACGGATGCTGCCGCCATAGGTGACGAGACCGGTTCGGGTCGCAGCATCCACCGCTCCCGTGCCCGCGGTCCAGACGAACTCGGGGTACTCGTACGCGACGTCGGTCAGCTCCCAGCCGCCGGCGGCGATGCCCTCGATGTACGTGCGGAAGGTCTCCTTGAAGCCCCAGTTCAGGCTCGCGGCCTCGACGAAGCAGCCGGCGGCGATCGCGGCACGGGCGAGCGTGAAGCGGATGCCGCGGTCCACGGATCCCTGGAACGTCAGCGTGTGCTCGCCGTCCTCGAGCGTGGCGGGCAGCGAACCGGTCCACGTGGCGTTGCCCGAGGCATCCGCCGCCACCTCGCCCAGGAGCGTCGGCGTCGAGTACACGACGACCTTGATGCCCTCCTCGTTCGGGGTGAAGCCCGACGCGGAGACCGTGACCGGCTCGCCCTTCTGCAGCGCGGCGAGGGTGTCGTCGTCGAGGTCGATGCCCGTCGAGGCGGGCGGAGCGGCGGGCAGCGACGTCGTGCGCGCGGTCGACGCGGGAGCCGCCGCGACGGTGCCCGTCGAACCCGCGGGCGCGGCCGCCGGGACGCCGATCGTGAACGCGAGCGGGTCGAGGGCGGTCGTGTAGCCCTGGAACACCTGGCTGCGCCCGGCCGCGGTCAGCGTGGCCGGCACGCGCGAGTACGAGACGGTGCCGTTGGCGGTGACGCGCACCGCGGCCGACAGGTCGAGGTTCGCGAAGGCGACCTGCGAGCCGCCGCTCGTGACGTAGAGCGTCGCCGCATTCGCCGACGTGATGCGGACCTGCGGGTTCGCGATCGTGACGTCGAGGACGCCGCCGTGGCCCGTGAAGCGGACCGACCCGTTGTACGAGACGGTGCCCGTGCCGGTCGCCGCGTCATACGTGCTGCCGGTCGCCTGGCCGAACTGGAACAGGCCGCCGGAGCGGGTGGCGCCGCCCGTCACGGCGATGCTGCCCTTCGCGGTGCTGCTCGTGATGTAGCTCGCGAAGCTCGACGAGATCGCCCACGAGAGCGAGCCGCCCTGGACCGTCCCCGGCGGGGTCACCGGCGTGCCGGGATCGACCGGTGTCTCCGGATCGGTCGGCGGCGTCACCTCGGGGAAGAGCTTCGTCCAGTGATCGGCCGTGAACGGCACGTCGCCGCGGGCGTAGATCGTGTCGGCACCCGGGTTGGAGTGCTGCTTCCACACGATGACCTCGTACTGCTTCGCGCGGTCGAGCTTGGCAGCGGGGGCGACGAGGTCGACCGTGAACGCGCCGCCCGAGATCGGACGCACGTACTGCACCGCCGCGAAGCCGTCGCCGGCGGTGACCGCCGACTCGGTGCCCTTCTCGATGATGGCGGCGTAGGCGCCGGTGACATCCCCGAGGTTGGAGGCGGCGACCTCGACGGTCGCGCCGGCGGTGGCCGAGGCATCCGTCACCGTCACGTCGACGGCCGGAACCGGCGTGGGGTCCGCGAAGGAGATGGGGACGGCGAGCTCGTTGACCGCCTGCACGACGCCGCCGGCACCGACGGTGAACACGGCGAGGGTCGCGCCTTCGAGACGCTTCGCCTCGAGAGTCGCTTCGTCGATCTCGACGGTCCACGTGAAGTCCGCCGTGCCGTCGCCGTTGTCCGTCCACTTCAGGTACGGCGCCTGCGTCTGCACGCCCTGCGCCCAGACCGAGTAGGCGTTCGATCGGTCGCCCGAGACCGCGCCGGCCGAGGGGCGCCACGTCTCCTTGAGCCAGCCGATCTGCGCGTACACGCCGGCGGGTTGTCCCGCCGACGGCCCGTAGATCGCCTTGCCCGCGGTGCTGTAGTCGGTGCCGGTGATCGTGATGGTGTCACCCTCGGGGTCGAGGCCCGTGGTCTTCGAGACCGCCAGGGACGGCAGCGGAGCGGGCTCGGCGAACGTGATCGGCGTGTACGTCTCGAACGCGGCGTACTTCGCGCCCCCTCCCGAGTAGGTGTAGACGCCGTAGTTCCCGGCAAGCAGCTGGGACGCCTCGGTGCGCGAGATGGTCAGCGTCGTCTCGAAGGTGCCGTCAGCAGCGATCGCGATCCCTCCGCGCGCGGCGCCGCCGATGGATGCCACATCAGCCGCGTGCACGCCCCACTTCGTGTCGGTGCCGGGTCGTGCCGAGGTCGGCGCACCGGAAGAAGGTGTCCACTGCTCGAGGAACTTGCCGAAGACGATGTACGAGCCGCCGAACTTCCCCGCGAGTGGTTGACGGATTCCGTCGGTCGCCGGCGCGTTCGGGACGAACCCCGAACCCGACACCGTGACGGTCTCACCGTCAGGGTCCAGCCCGGTCGTCTTCGACACCGTCACCGTGGGCGTCGGGGTCTCCGGCTCGGCCGGGGGTGCGGTGATCTCGTACGAGACGACGGACGAGGTCGAGCCGGTGAACGCCGCGGTGTCGGCCGGCGTGAACACGGCCTTCAGCTGCGCGGTGCCGGCGGTGGCGATGCTGGCCGTGACCGTCGTGCCGACGGCGGCAGAGCCGAGCTGCGTCTCACCGTTGAAGTACGAGACGGTTCCGGATGCTGCGGGCTCGACGGTCGCGCCGAGGGTGAAGTCCGCGCCGGCCAGGCTCGAGGCGGCCGGGTCGACCGTCAGAGTCGTGCTCGTCGCGACGGCGGGGAGCGGCTCCCACACGATGGCCGTCGTCGCGTTCTGGCTCGGATCGGTCATGCCGCCGCCGTGCGCCTTCGAGGTGTACACCGTGTACTGCGCGCCGTCGGTGTGGGCCGGAACGCTCACCTGGACGCTGAACGTGCCCTCCGGCGTCATCGGCGCGGTGCGGCCGCTGCCGATCGAGCCGTCGGCGTTGCCCGGCGACACCCAGACGACGTCGCCCATCGCGCCGCCGTAGAAGCCGCTGAGGCCGGCGGGGCCGACGCCGACGTAGACACCCGGCGCGACGCCCGAGAAGCCCGAGCCGGTGACGGTGATCGCCCCGCCGGCTCGAGGGGCCTGCGTGGCCGAGACGGATGGCCCGGCGGCGAAGGCCGGGACGGCGGTGAGGGCTCCTGCCACGACGAGCAGGAAGGCGAGGAGCGCGGCGATGCTCGCGCGGCTGCGATCCAGGAACGGCTGCGTATTCACGGGGTGTCTCCGGCGCCGCGCGCGCCGAAGCGCACCGGCGCATCAGTGCGATTCGGGTTGGTTGCTTAGGTTTGGCTAACCTAATATCGACTCGAACGTAGGGCACTCTCACAGCCGACGTCAAGCTAAGGTAAGGCTCACCTAATGTTTCGCATCTCCTCCTCCCGCCGCGGTTCGGCACGCCTCGCCGGTGCGATCGCACTGCTCGTGGCCGCGGTCGCCCTCGCCGGCTGTGCCGCGCCGAGCGCCGATGCCGCAGACGCGGACTGCCCCGCAGCACCCGTCCCGCTGGCATCGCTGACCCTCGCCGAGAACCCGCGCACCGCGACCGGACCCTCCACGGCGTGCCTGGCGTCGCACGCGATCGAGCCCGTCGCGGCCGACGACGCTCCTGACCTGCCGGTGACGGTGACGGATGCCGAGGGTCGGGCGGTCGAGATCACCGATGTCAGCCGCATCCTGCCGGTCGACATCTCGGGCACGATCGCCGCGACCGTGTTCGGCCTGGGTCTCGGCGACGCGGTCGTCGGACGCGACTCGTCGACGTCGTTCGACGGCACCGACGACCTGCCCGTCGTGACGAAGTCGGGGCACACGCTCAACGCGGAGGGGATCCTCGGGCTCGCGCCGACCGTGATGCTGACCGACACCTCGATCGGCCCGAAGGAGGTGCGCCAGCAGCTGCGCGACGCGGGCATCGCCGTCGTCGTGGTCTCGAGCGAGCGGCGCGCCGACACGGTCGCCGACCTCGTCTCGGAGATCGCCGGAGCCCTGGGCGTGCCCGGGCGAGGCGACGCGCTCGCAGAACGGCTCGATGCCGACGTCGTGGCGGCGAGCGCCGAGGTGGCCGAGATCGCGCCGGCGGCGGCATCCGATCGTCCGCGCATGCTCTTCCTCTACGTGCGAGGCAGCGCGAACGTCTATTACATCTTCGGCCGCGACTCCGGGGCGGATTCGCTGATCGAAGCGGTCGGCGGCATCGACGTCGCGAGCGAGATCGGCTGGGAGGGCATGAAGCCCATGACCGCCGAGGCGCTCGTCGCGGCGCAGCCCGACGTCGTCGTGATGATGACCGACGGCCTCGCATCGGTCGGTGGGGTCGACGGGTTGCTCGAGCGCATCCCGGCACTGCAGCAGACACCCGCGGGCGAGCACCGCCGGGTGGTCGACATGGCGGATGCCGAGATCCTGAGCTTCGGGCCGCGCACGGCGGAGGTCATCCGGGCGCTCGCGCGTGCGGTGTACGCGCCGGCGTCGAGCGCGACCCCGGCCGCTGCCGAGGAGCCGGCGTCGTGACGGGGACGATGACCGCTGCCGAGGTCGAGGCGGCGGAGGGCGCGACGGCCGAGGTCGTCACCGAGGTGCCGACGACGCACCGCCGTCGCCGGTTCGCGCTCATGACGGCGGGGCTGTCGATCGCCATCGTGGTCGTGGTCGTGGTGTCGCTCGGCCTCGGGCAGTACTGGCTCACGCCGACACAGGTGATCGGCGTGCTGCTGCAGTCGATCGGGATCGACACGTCGTGGGCTCCGGAGGCGCCGACCGCGGCCGGGGTGATCCTCGACATCCGGCTCCCCCGCATCGTGCTGGGCCTCCTCGTCGGCGCGGCCCTCGCCGTGTCGGGCGTGCTCATGCAGGCGATCTTCGGAAACCCCCTCGCCGACGCGGCCGTCGTCGGCGTCTCGTCGGGTGCGGCATTCGGCGCGGCCGCGAGCCTCACGTTCGGGCTCGCGGTTTTCGGCATGTGGACGACCCCGGCCTTCGCCTTCGTCGGCGGCCTCATCGCGGTGTTCTCGGTGTACCTCATCAGCCGCTCGGGCGGACGCACCGAGGTCGTGACGCTGCTGCTCACCGGCATCGCGATCAACGCCATCGCCGGTGCGGGACTGGCGTTCCTCACGTTCCTCGGCACGACGTCGACCCGCGAGCAGATCGTGTTCTGGCAGCTCGGCAGCCTCAACGGCGCGCTCTGGCAGAACATCGCGATCGTCGCGCCGCTCGTGGCGATCGGCGTGGCCGCGGCGGTGTGCGTCGCGCACCGCCTCGACCTCTTCGCCCTCGGCGAGCGCACCGCGCGTCACCTCGGCGTGCGCGTTGAGCTGCTGCGGGTCGTCGTCATCGTCATGGTCGCGCTGCTCGTGTGCGCCGCCGTCGCGTTCGCCGGGATCATCGGCTTCGTCGGTCTCGTCGTCCCCCACCTCATGCGCATGGCCATCGGGCCTGCGCACCTGCCGCTCATGGTCACGAGCGCGCTCGGCGGCGCGCTGCTCATCGCGGTGGCCGACCTCATCGCCCGCACCGCCGTGCCCCTCGCGGACCTGCCGATCGGCATGATCACGTCGCTCGTGGGCGGCCCGTTCTTCCTGTGGCTGCTACTGCGCACGCGCCGCAAGGCAGGGGGCTGGGGATGAGCGTGATCGATACTGCGGCCCCTGCGGTCCAGGCACCGCCGGGCGCGGTGCGGCTCCGCGCCCGAGGCGTGACCGTCACACCGCACGGCGCCGCACGGCCGGTGCTCGTGGACGCGGGGATCGACGTCCGCGCGGGCGAGCTCCACGCCCTCGTCGGCCCGAACGGCGCCGGCAAGTCGACGCTGTTCGGGGTGCTCGCGGGGGATGTCACCCCGGACTCCGGCGACGTGAGCCTCGACGGGACGCTGCTGGGCAGCATCCGTCCTCGCCTTCTCGCGCAGCAGCGCGCCGTGCTGCTGCAGCAGAACGCGGTGTCGTTCCCGTTCACGGTGGAGCAGGTCGTGCGCATGGGCCGCGCGCCGTGGGCGCGCACGCCTGCCGAGGACGATGACGATGCCGCGGTCGCGCGGGCGCTCGAGGTCACCGACCTCGTGCCGCTCGCCGCTCGCGGCATCACGTCGCTGTCGGGCGGCGAGCGCGCGCGGGCGGCGCTGGCGCGCGTGCTCGCCCAGGGATGCGACGTGCTGCTGCTCGACGAGCCCACCGCGGCGCTCGACCTCAAGCACCAGGAGGACGTGCTGCGCATCGCGCGGGGTCGTGCGCGCGAGGGCGCGGCGGTGGCCTTGGTTCTGCACGACTTCAACGCGGCCCTCGGCGTCGCCGACCGCGTGACGCTGCTCTCGCGGGGTCGGGTCGTCGCCTCGGGGGCGCCATCGGAGGCGCTGACGGCGGCGGCGATCGAGGAGGTCTACGGGCAGCGGGTCGACGTCTTCCCGCACCCGGTGTCGGGCACGCCCGTGGTCATGCCGCGGCGGTGATCCGGCTCAAGGCCGCAGGGGCAGGAGGTCCGAGATGTCGGCGCGCGTACCCGAGGCGCTGATGCGGCCCGCGGTCGCGGCATCCGTCCACTGCTCGGCGCCGGTCGCGAGGGCGATCCAGGTCGCGGGATCCGTCTCGACGACGTTCGGCGGGGTGCCGCGCGTGTGCCGGGGCCCCTCGACCACCTGCACCGCGCCGAACGGCGGCACGCGCACCTCGACCGAGTTGCCCGGCGCCTTCTCGGCGAGTAGCTGCAGCAGGTAGCGCACGGCCGTCGCGTTGTCGGTGCGGGCGGGCGGAACGGATGCCTCCGTCGCCGCCGCGACCGCGCTCAGGGCGGCGCGGCCGTCGTCGGTCGAGATCTTGCGGGCCACTCCTCCACGCTACGCGTCAAAGCGTCGGGCTCAACCCGCGACATCGAGGCCCGCGGGAGCCGAAGACGGCGATCGAGCCCGACGCTTCCACGCCCGAGCGGCCCGAAACAGCGAGAAGGGCCGCCGGTAGGCTGGAACGCGTGAAGATCCTGGTTCTCGGCTCGGGCGCGCGGGAGCACGCCATCATCCTGGCGCTGCGGTCGGAGGAGGCGGAGCACGAGATCTTCGCGGCTCCCGGCAACGCCGGGATCGGGCAGGACGCGCAGCTGGTCGCCCTCGATCAGAACGACCCCGTGGCCGTCAGCCAGTTCGCGATCGACAACGACATCGCCCTCGTCATCATCGGCCCGGAGGCCCCCCTGGTCGCGGGCGTCGCCGATGCGGTGCGCACGCGCGGCATCCCGGCGTTCGGGCCCGGCCAGGCGGCCGCGCAGCTCGAGGGATCGAAGACGTTCGCCAAGCGCATCATGGATGCCGCCGGGGTTCCGACGGGCCGCGCCGTGCGCGCGCACACCCGCGCCGAGGTCGAGGCCGCGTTCGACGATCTCGGCGCCCCGCACGTCGTCAAGGCCGACGGACTCGCGGCCGGCAAGGGCGTCATCGTGACGAGCGACCGCGAGGCCGCCCTCGCGCACGCCGACGAGTACCTGCCGTCGGGCGCCGTACTCGTCGAGGAGTTCCTCTCGGGCCCCGAGGTGTCGCTGTTCTTCCTCAGCGACGGCGATCACGTGCTGCCGCTCAGCCCCGCCCAGGACTACAAGCGCCTGCTCGACGGCGACGAGGGCCCCAACACCGGCGGCATGGGCGCGTACTCGCCGCTGCCCTGGCTCGACGGCAAGTTCGGCAGCGAGCGCGAGTTCGTGGAGCTCGTCACGCGCGACATCGCCGAGCCCGTGATCCGTCAATTGGATGCTGAGGGCACGCCGTTCATCGGACTCCTCTACGCCGGCCTCATCCTGACCGACGACGGTGTGAAGGTCATCGAGTTCAACGCGCGCTTCGGCGACCCCGAGACCCAGGTCGTGCTGCCCCGGCTCGTCGACCCGCTGTCGGAGCTGCTGCTGGCCGCGGCATCCGGCCACCTCGAGGATCTCCCCCTCCCCGCCTTCGCCAACGACGTCGCCGTCACGGTCGTGCTCGCGAGCGAGGGCTACCCGGCCTCGCCGATCACCGGCCGCGCGCTGACGAACCTGCGCGAGGCGGAGTCGATCGACGGGGTGCACCTCGCCCACGCCGCCACCGCCGAGACCGACGGCGGACTTGTCGGCACCGGTGGACGCGTGCTCAACGTCGTCGGCGTCGGCACCACCTTCGTCGAGGCCCGCGACCGCGCTTACCGCGCGCTCGGTGCCATCGGCCTCGAGGGCGGCCAGCACCGCACCGACATCGCCGCGCGCGTCGCCGAAGGGCTCTGACGCATGCGTCGCGGCGCAGCATCCGTCATCCTGATGCTCGCGCTCGCGGGCGGTGCGATCACCGCGTGCTCCGGCACCGTCGACATCGACGCTCCCGGCAAGGAGCTGATGGACCAGGCGCACCAGGTCGCGAATGAGGCCCTCGTTGCCGCGGCCACGACCGGGCTGCAGGCGCTGCAGGCGACCGGCGCGGTCACCGAGGATGCCGTGCGCGACGCCCTCGAGAAGGCCGGAGCGGCCGAGGTCGAGACTCGCGTCGTCGGCGACAGCCTGCTGTTCGGGGCTGAGGTCTCGGGCGGCTGCGTGTACGGCTCCGTCGGCACCTCGGGCACCGTCTCGATCGACCTCGGCGGCGTGAACGCCGACGGCGGGTGCCTCCGCGAGCCGTGATCCGCGCGGGAGCGTGAAAGGTCGGCAAGCAAGGCTTGCGTGATCGGTGGCCCGTGCGCGTTGCCGCCCTCGCGGCACCCGGCGAAGCTGGGAGGAGCCTCTCGCGCCGTGTCCGGCGTCCGTCGGCGAGGCGACTGGAGGAACCCGTGAGCATCACCGTCAGCCCCAACCTCGTGGAGGGCCGCTTCTCGACCGAGGCGTCGGGCGAACCCATCGAGGTCCGCGATCCCGCGACCGGCGACCTCGTCGGGCGGGTCCCCGCTATGGGTCCCGCCGACCTCGACGCCGTGCTCGACGCGGCGCTGCGCGGTGCGAAGGCGTGGCGGGCGACCGGGCCGATCGAGCGCGGTCGGGTGCTGCTCGACGCGGCGGCGCTGATCCGGAAGGATGCCGTCGACCTGACGGCGCTCATCGTCACCGAGATGGGCAAGACCATCGCTGAGGCTCGGGGCGAAGTCGGCAAGGCGGCCGAGTTCTTCGAGTACTACGGCGGTCTCGGACGCGCGCCCTTCGGCGAGCTGATCCCCGACGCGCGCCCCGGCACCTTCGCGCTGCAGAAGCGCGAGCCGATCGGCGTCGTGCTGCTGATCACGCCGTGGAACGATCCGCTCCTCACCCCCGCCCGCAAGATGGCACCCGCGCTCATCTCGGGCAACGCCGTCGTCATCAAGCCCGCGACCGAGACGCCGCTGATCACCCTGCGCCTCGCCGAGATCCTGCACCGCGCGGGCGTGCCCGCCGGCGTGCTGGGCACGGTGACCGGCCGCGGCTCCGTCATCGGCGATGCGCTGGCGACCGACCGACGGCTCGCGGCGGTGTCGTTCACCGGCTCGACCGCGGTCGGCCTCGACCTGCAGCGCAAGCTCGCGGGCAGCAGCATCCGGGTGCAGACCGAGATGGGGGGCAAGAACGCGGCCGTCGTGCTCGACGACGCCGACCTCGATCTCGTCGTTCCGGTGCTGATGGCGGGCGCGTTCGGGCAGGCGGGTCAGCGCTGCACCGCGACCAGCCGCCTCATCGTGCAGCGCGGCCTCGCGGCCGAACTGCGGGCGCGGGTCGCAGCATCCGTCCAAGCCCTCCGCGTCGGAGCGGGCGGCGCCGACGGCACCGACGTGGGTCCGGTGGTCAGCCGCACCGCGCAGCGCGACATCACGGCCCGGGTGGATGCCGCGGTCGGCGCGGGCGCCACCGTTATCGCGCGAGCGGCCCTGGCTGACGGGCTCGCCGAGAGCGGGGCGTTCGTCGAGCCGGTGTTCGTGGCGTTCGACCGCGACAACAGCCTGTGGCGCGACGAGGTGTTCGGACCGGTGCTCGGGATGATCGAGGTCGACACGCTCGACGAGGCCATCGAAGCCGTGAACGACTCGGCGTACGGCCTATCGAGTGCGGTGTACACGCGCAGCCTCGACGCGGCGTTCCGCTTCGTCGACGAGGTCGACACCGGACAGGTCTCGGTGAACCAGCCGACGAGCGGGTGGGACATCCACCAGGCGTTCGGAGGATTCAAGGAGTCGGGCTCGCCGTTCAAGGAGCAGGGGCTCGAAGCGCTGCGCTTCTACACGCGCGTCAAGACCGCGGCCGTGAGGACCCACTGATGGCCCTTCGACAGCCTCAGGGACCGGGGACTCGGCGCACCGGGATCATCGGTGGCGGCATCGTGGGCGTCGCCCTGGCGCGGGCGTTGAGCGCGCGGGGTGACGAGGTGACGGTGCTGGAGAAGGAGGGCCGGCTGTCGCAGCATCAGACCGGGCACAACTCCGGGGTGGTGCACGCGGGCCTGTACTACAAGCCGGGGTCGCTGAAGGCGACGCTGTGCGCGGCGGGGCGGGTGTCGATCCGCGAGTTCTGCGAGGAGAAGGGGCTGCCGTACCGGGAGGTCGGCAAGCTCGTGGTCGCGGTCGACGCGTCCGAACTGGACGCGCTGGCCGAGATCGAGCGGCGGTCACTGGAGAACGGGGTGCCGGATCTGACCCGCATCGACGATCTGGAGCGGTTGCGGGAGATCGAGCCGCACGTCGCGGGGGTCGCCGCGGTGCACTCGCCGCATACTGCGGTGGTCGACTACGCGTCGATCACCGAGGCGATGGCGCAGGACGTCCGCGCCGCCGGCGGGCAGGTGCGGCTCGGCCACGAGGTCACCGGGATGACCCTGGAGAACGGCCGGGTGCGGGTGGTGACGCCGGTGTCTGAGGACGGGTTCGACCGGGTCATCGTGTGCGCGGGGCTGCAGTCCGACGTGGTGGCCCGGTTCGTGGGCGCCGACCCGTCGCCGAAGATCCTGCCGTTCCGCGGCGAGTACTGGGAGCTGGCGCCGGAGCGCACCGACCTGGTGAAGGGCATGATCTACCCGGTGCCCGACCCGCGGTTCCCGTTCCTCGGCGTGCACTTCACGCGCGGCGTGTACGACAACGTGCACGTCGGCCCGAACGCGGTGCCCGCGCTGGCCCGGGAGGGGTACAACTGGCTGCAGTGGTCGGTGAAGGACACGGTCGAGTCGCTGCGGTGGCCGGGCGCGTGGCCGCTCGCGAAGCAGCACTGGCGGATGGGCGTCGACGAGATCTCGGGATCGCTGATCAAGCCGCTGTACTTCCAGAAGGCGCGCCGGTTCATCCCCGAGCTGCGTTCGTCGGACCTGTCCCACAAGCACGGCGCCGGGGTGCGCGCACAGGCATGGGGCCGTGGGGGCGAGCTCCTCGACGACTTCGCCGTCGACCAGGTCGGGCCCGTCACACTGCTCCGCAACGCCCCCTCGCCCGCAGCCACCAGCTCCATCGCGATCGCCGAGTACGTCATCGACCACTACCTCGACGCGCCCCGCGCGGCTTCCCCCGCGAAGACGACGGCGACGGTCCCCACGCCCGCGGCAGCGCCGGTGGCGCAGGCGTCCACCGCGGCGAAGGCCGCGGGCTGAGGCATCCGTCATGCGCATCGTCGCCCTGTACGGCACCGAGTCGGGCAATGCCGAGGCCGTCGCGCTCGGCATCGCGAAGGCGGTGCCCGGTGTCGAGGTCGTGAACATGGCGGACGCCGGCGTCGACGTGTTCGAGCCGGGCGCGCTGTACCTGATCTCGTGCGCGACCCACGGCGGCGGCGAGCTGCCCGGGTTCGCGCAGTTCCTGCACGACGACCTGCTCGACCTCGCCCCTGACCTCGGCGGCGTGACGTACGCGATGTTCGGCCTCGGCGACACCTCGTACGACGAGCGCTACAACCGCGGCGCGCACCAGTTCGACGAGCTTCTCCGCTCGCTCGGGGCGACCCGGGTGGGGCCGTTCGGGGAGCACGACGTCATGACGCGCAGCGACCCGGCGGAGCTCGGCATCGCGTGGGCGCAGGCGGTGCTTGCCGAGACCGGGCCATGAACGGCCGGGGCCGCTCCGCCAAGGTCAGCGACCGGGATCGGGCGTATGCAGATGACGGGGTCCGGCCCCTGAGCCCGTCGAACGGCGACCTCGGCACGCGGCGGATGCTGTGGCGGTTCGCCCCCATGATCTACGGGCCGACGCTGCTGTTCGGGCTCGCCGAGGGCGCGCTGCTGCCGCTGCTGCCCGTGATCGCGGCGGCGCTCGGCGCCGACGTCGCGCAGGCCGCGCTCATCGTCTCGGTGATCGTGGTCGCGCGACTCATCGGCAACCTGCCCGCGGGCTGGCTCGTCGCGCGCATCGGCGAGCGACGCACGATGGCGATCGCCGGATGCCTCGCCCTCGCGGGCGGCGTCGGCATCCTGCTGGCACCGGGGCTCGGCGTGCTCGCCGCCGCGTCCTTCCTCATCGGGCTGTGCGCATCGGCGTTCGGGCTCGCGCGGCACGCGTTCATGACGACCCGCGTGCCGCTGCACTACCGGGCGCGGGCGCTGTCGGTGCTGGGCGGCTCGTTCCGGCTCGGTATGTTCGCCGGCCCCTTCATCGCCGCCGCGCTGCTGGCGTGGTCGGGGTCCACCGACGCCGCCGTGTGGTTCTTCCTCGCGATGCTCGTCGCCCTCGTGGTGCTCGTACTCGTGGGCCGCGACCCCGAAGAGGAACTCGAGGCCGAGGGGCAGTTGCCGTCGCGCACCGCCCTTCGACAGGCTCAGGGACCGGGCGGGGCTCAGGGACCGGGCGGGGCTCAGGGACCGGCTGCTGGACACCCCGCGGCCGCGCCGGCCGGGGTGTTCCGCACGATGTGGCGGCACCGCGCGGTGCTCGCGCGGATGGGCCTGCCCGCAGCATCCCTTTCGGGACTCCGCCAGGCCCGCGTGTACCTCCTGCCGCTGTGGGGCGTCTCGCTCGGACTCGATGCCGAGGTGATCGCGCTCATCGTGGGCCTGACGGGCGCGCTCGAGTTCGCGCTGTTCTACTCGAGCGGGCAGATCATGGACCGCTGGGGGCGCCTGTGGGCCTGCGCGCCGTCGATGGTGCTGATGGGCGGCGCCTTCGTCAGTCTCGCCTTCACCCACGACCTCGAGGCAGCGACCGCGTGGTTCGTCGCCGGCGCCGTCGTCGTGGGGGTCGGCAACGGCCTGTCGAGCGGCATCCTGATGACTCTCGGCGCCGACGTCGCACCCGCGACGGATCCCGCGCCGTTCCTCGGATCGTGGCGGACGTTGACGGATGCCGGAGCCGCGGCCACTCCCCTCCTCATCGCCGGCGTGACCGCTGCGGTATCCCTGCCGGTCGCGACCGCGCTCGTCGGCGCGCTGGGGCTGCTGGGAGCGGTCGGATTCTCGGTGTCCGTGCCTCGATACGTCCCGCACCCACCCCACGACCGCTGACCGCGCCGTCGGTTCACTCGGCGCGCTCCGTCGCTCCCGCGGCGCAACGCGACGCTTCGCGCCAACTCAGGGTTGGCCCCCCGATTCGGCCTGGCCCGACCCGTCGCCTCCGCGGCCGAACGCGACGGTTCGCGCCAACTCGGGGTTGGACGCCCGGGCTCGAGCGGGCCCGGGTTTGCCTGGCAAGCCGTCGCCTCGGCCGATCGGACGAGGCGTTTCGAGCCGGGCGGCCGAAGCGGCGCAGCATCCGTTCTCGCCAGCATGGCGGCATGACAACCGCCACCGCCCGCCCGCGGGCCACCCGACGCCGGCCCGAGTGGCTCGTGCCCACCGGGCTCATCGCCCTGAGCCTCGTGCCGATCGTGGCGGGATCCGCCCGCCTCACGCAGCTCACCACCGGCGCGACGGTCACGGCCGAGAACGCCCGGTTCTTCGACTCGCCCATCCCCGTCGTCGCGCACATCATCGGGTCGAGCGTGTTCCTCGTGCTCGGCGCGCTGCAGTTCGCCCCATCTCTGCGGCGGCGGCGCTGGCACCGCATCGCCGGGCGCGTCGTCGCGCCCGCGGGGCTCGTCTCGGCGCTGTCGGCACTCTGGATGACGCTGTTCTACGACATGCCGGCAGCCGTGACCGGTCCAGGGCTGGCGGCCGTGCGAATCGTGCTCGGCGCGGCCATGGCCGGCGCCATCGTCGTCGCGTTCGTCGCGATCCGGCGCGGCGACGTCCGTACGCACAGCGCATGGATGACGCGCGCCTACGCGATCGGCATGGGCGCGGGCACGCAGGTGCTCGTGTTCATGCCCTACACCCTGCTGGTCGGAACCCCCGCGCCCCTGACCCACACGCTGCTGATGACGGCCGGCTGGGTGATCAACCTGGTCATCGCCGAGGTCGTCATCCGGCGGCGCGCTCGCGCCGGACGCCGCCGCAGCGGCGCCCCGATGGCGGCAACCGGTGCCCGCCTATCATGAGGGCATGACGAGCCCGGTCCGCGCGCTCTGGGCCGCGCCCGCGGCGGTTCCGGCGCCGCCCCGTCGGGTCTGGCGCGACTGGGTGCTCGTCGGTGTGATCCCGGCGCTGGCGTTGGTCGAGGCATCCGTCCGCACCGACGTGCCGTGGCGCTGGCTGTGGGCCGTCGTGCTGGCCGCACTCGCACCCACGCTGCTGTGGCGCCGGTCGCGTCCCTTCACGATGCTCGCGATCGCGTTCGCCGTCGGCACGACGGTGGGCGTGGCAACGGCCGGCGACCCGCAGCTGTACACGACGGCGTACTTCCTGATCCTTCTCTACGCGGTGTTCCGGTGGGGCTCTGGACGGGCGATGCTCGCGGGCGGCGCGCTGGTCGTCATCGGGATGCTGCTCACCTTCCTCGCGACGCCGCCCGAGGTCGCCGACGTCATCGGCGGCGTGGCCGTGGCGGTCACGACGGCCATGCTCGGCCTCGCGGTGCGGTGGCGACGACGCGCGCGCAGCCGCGAACTCGAGCAGGTGCGGCTGCTCGAGCGCGAGCAGCTCGCCCGCGACCTGCACGACACCGTCGCGCACCACGTGTCGGCGATCGCGATCCAGGCCCAGGCGGGCAGCGCCGTGGCGGCGACCGATCCCGGCGCGACGGTGCGGGTGCTGCAGGCGATCGAGGCCGAGGCGACGCGGACGCTCCGCGAGATGCGCGCGATGGTCGGCGTGCTGCGGGCGCCCGACGATGCGCTCGCGCCGACACCCGGGCTCGCCGAGATCCGCTCGCTGGCGGCGGATGCTGCGGCGCCGAGGGTCGTCGTGACGCTCGGCGGTGATCTCGACAGCGTGCCGCAGGCGGTCGCCGCCGCGGTGTTCCGCATCGCGCAAGAGGCGGTGACCAACGCCCGTCGCCATGCCCGCGGCGCCACTCGGATCGAGGTGGGTGTCGAGGTCGACGTCGAGGGCGTGCGACTCGAGGTGCGCGACGATGGCGGGTCCGCAGCATCCACTCCCTCGTTCGGTTACGGGATCACCGGCATGCGCGAGCGCGCGGCGCTGCTCGGCGGGACGTGCGAGGCCGGCCCGGCGCCCGGCGGCGGCTGGGTCGTCACCGCCGCCCTCCCGCGGGCAGGATGGACCGCATGACCGTGCGCGTGCTCGTCGCCGACGACCAGGACCTCGTGCGGACGGGGCTGCACATGATCCTGGACGCACAGCCCGACATCGAGGTGGTCGGCGAGGCCGCCGACGGCGCCGAGGCGGTCGCGCTCGCGCGGAGCCTGCGGCCCGACGTGTGCCTGCTCGACATCCGCATGCCGGTGATGGACGGGCTCGCTGCAACCCGTGCCCTCGCCGGCCCGGACGTCTCCGACCCGATCCCCGTCGTCGTCATCACGACGTTCGACCTCGACGAGTACGTCTACGAGGCGCTCCGCTCGGGGGCGCGCGGATTCCTCCTCAAAGACGCCGGAGCGGTGCTGCTCGCCGAGGCCGTGCGCGCGGCGGCGCGCGGCGATGCGCTCATCGACCCGAACGTGACGGTGCGCCTGATCGAGGCATTCGCGGGCGGGACTGCCGAACCGGCGGTACAGCCCTCGAGCCCTCTCACCGACCGGGAGGAGGCGGTGCTCGCCGGCGTCGCCCGCGGCCTCGGCAACAGCGAGATCGGCGACGAACTGCACGTGTCGCTCAGCACGGTGAAGACGCACCTCGCGAGCATCATGACCAAGCTCGGTGCCCGCAACCGTGTCGAGCTCGCGATCTGGGCCCACGAGCGCGGCCGCGGGCGCCGGTAGGCGCGAACCCATCTCTCCGCTCACCCGGCGCGTCTCGTCGCCTGGCTGGGCCTACCCGACGGAATCGGCCCACTGAGGTACGCAGCATCCGGCGTCCCCGCCTCGATGCACAGAACAGGTGCTGCCCTCCACCTGCCGGCTGATTCCCGGGTGCCGCGGTTCACCCGGCGCAGTGCGTCGCGTTGCAGCGGCGAAGCGACGATTCGCGTCAGGTGGAGCCCTGCGTGGTGGCCCGACGCCGGCGCCGAACGCGCCGCGGGGGGTCGGCGCGCTCGGCGACGGGGTCGATCAGAACTCGACCGCGACCGTCACCTCGGTCGGCGCGACCGTCAGCCCCTTGAGGCCGTCGCGCAGCACCTGCACGGGGGCGCCGGTGTTGTGGGCGGCGAGCGCCTCGCGCGAAGCCCAGCGCTCGACGATCACGATCGTGCCGTCGTCGGCGAGGTGCGGGTCGTACTGCACGCAGCCGCCCTCGGACCGGATGCCCTCGACCGCCGCGCGGACGGCGGCGGCAGCATCCGTGATCCTCTCCGGATCGGGATGGATGCGGGCCACCACCGTCACGGCTTCGGTCACGCCTCGTTCCCCCAGACCATCGTTGCGAAGGTCTCGACGTGCTCGAGCTTCTTGCGCTGCTGCGCGATGCTGAGCGGAGCATCGCGGTAGTGGATCGGCTGGAAGCCCCGGTTAGGGAGGAGGCCGATGCGGTCGAAGTCGTGCTGCTCGAGGGCGATGTCGAGGCGCGCCATCACCGTGTCGATGTCTTCGAGCTCCGGATCGAACGCGTCGACGATGCCGATGCCGATCTGCTTGTCGTCGGGCACGAGGGTCGGGATGTTGCGGGCCACGATCGCGTCGGTGTGGAACGGGAACGTGTACTTGTCGTAGTCCGACGCGAACAGCTGCTCGGCGCGACGCACGTCGAGATCGCCTGAGAGGTCGTCGTCCCAGCCGATCGTGAGCGCGACCTTCTGGTCCTCATCCCTCTCGATGCCCGCGACCACGGCCGCGTCGATGGAGAGCGCCTCGTCGAACGACATCTCGCCGACCTCGCCGCCCGAGAGATAGGTGAAGTAGTCCGGGTTGTCGAACTGCACGAACTTCACCCCGATCTCGAACAGCAGCTCCAGCTCGTCGCGCAGCATCTCGGCGACGGCATCGCCGACGGCGGCCGCACCGGGGTACGCCCGCTCCGCCCCGTCCGTGTAGGTGTGCGCGGCGATGTGCGCGGCCGAGGGCAGCTTCACCTTCACCGGGAATCCGGTGTGGTCGAGCAGGAACCGAGCCGCGTCGGTGGCGATCGGCTTGCGCTGCTTCAGCGGGCCGTCGACGGTCCAGGTACCCAGGCCGGAGGCATCCATCGCATCGGGCACGCGGCTGAAGCCCGCTACCGACTGGAGCACCGCGCTGCGGTAGTCGCCGTCGCGGAAGTTGCCGTCCGACAGGCACGAGAGCGTGAGGTGACGCTGGAACGAGATGAACTCGAGGATCGCGTCGTCCTCGGCCTGCTGCCGTTCCTCGGTGGTGATCTCACCGGCGCGGAACTTCTTCCGCGCCTGCTGGATCGCGTCGGGACGGACGTTGTCGCCGTGGTTGTCTATGCGGTACGAGAAGAGATTGGCCATCGTCGGCCGCCTTTCAGTGCTTCGGGTCGCCGGCACCCTTGGCACCGGCCCACTCGTCGAAATCCGTCTCGTAGCCGAGCTCGGTGAGGATGCTCTGCGCGAGAGCCTCGTCCTCCTGGGGGGTTCCGCCCGAGACGCCGACCCCGCCGACGAACTCGCCCTCGAGCTTGAGGGTCACTCCTCCTCCGGTGGCGACGATGGGGAACTGGCCGAGGTCGCCGACCTTGCTGAAGAAGACCGGATCGGAGGTCGACCAGCCCTTGAGCATGCCGCTCGGACGCTGCATGACGGCCGACGTGTAGGCCTTCGACAGCGCGATGAGCGGGGTCATCGGGCGCGCGCCGTCGAACCGGCGGATGCTCACGATGAAGCCGCCGGAGTCGACGACCGCGATCGACAGCCCCTTGCCGAGCCGCAGCGCCTCGCGCTCCGCGACCTCCATGATCTTCTCGGCCTCATCCTGCATCGCGTTCTTCGGCATCTCAGGTCTCCTTCGTTGCGGCGGGTGCAGCGCCCACCGCGACCGGTGCGAGGGCGTCGACGAGCTTCTTCACGGCCGCGTTGAACTGCTCGGGCCGCTCCCAGTACATGGAGTGCGGGGCATCCGGAACGATCTCGAGCAGCGACCCCTCGATGAGCGCGTGCGCGGCCGTCACCGTCGCGGGGCTCAGCACCGCGTCCTTCTCGCCCGCCAGGAAGGCGACACGGATGCCGGATCCGGCGACATCGCCGGGCGTCGGGCCGTCGCTGGAGAGGTTGCGGAGGTCCTGCATGCGCGCCTTGTTGAACGTGCCCATCTGGGTGAAGAGGAACGTCTTGGCGGACTCCTCCTCGCGGAACCGCTTCGTGAGGAGGCGATCGATCACCGGAAGCTTCTCGGCCTCGGCGCGGTCGGCCTTCACCAGCGGCGTCACCTCGGGGGCGTCGATCCCGCCGAGCGAGTGGGCGAGGATCACACCGCGCACGCGCTCCGGCACGCGCAGCGCCGCCTTGAGCGCTGCGGCCGCGCCGATCGACTGGCCGAGGAGCACAGCATCCGTGAGGTCGGCATCCTCCAGGACGGCCACGATGTCGCCGGGGAAGCTGAGGCTGTCGTACCTCTCGTCGGGGTCGGAGTTGCCGAAGCCGCGCAGATCGAGCGTGACGATCGTGTGCTCGTCGCGCAGCGCCGCGACCTGCTGCCACCAGGCGGCGTGGTGGCCGCCCGAGCCGTGCACGAAGACGATGGGCGATCCCTCGCCGTGCACCTCGTAGTAGATGGTCGTGCCGTTGTTGTCGACCGTGGGCATGCGTCCCTCCTCGGGGCAGGGTGGTTCGACCGGCCCGCCCATGAACGGCGAGCCGGTGAAGGAAAGGGTCGGGTCAGGCGGGGCGCTTGCCGTGGTAGACGAGCTCGATCATCGTGTGGTCGGGGTCGTGGATGTAGCAGAACTTGGACTGGTTCTCGGGGCGCTCGACCGGGCGCGTGTGGCGGATGCCGAGGCTGTCGAGGTGACCGAGGAAGCCGTCCCAGTCCTCGACCTCCATGGCGAAGTGGTACGGCGCCATGCGGTCCATCTCCTCGACCGGCGTGAAGTGCAGGTCGAAGCGGCCCTTGGTCATGAGCACCACGCGGGTGTTGCTCTTGGGCATGACGCGCTTGAGGCCGAAGACCTTCGTGTACCACTCGACGGTGCGATCGACGTTGGTCGTCGGGAAGTTGACGTGGTGGATGTACTTCGGCTCGATGCTGCGCCCCTGCTCGTCGAACTTGGGCTCGGGCAGGCTGAAGCCCTTCTCGACGTGGCTCGGACCAGGGGCGGTCTCGGTGGTTTCGGTGGTGCTCATGCGGGCACTCCCTCTCTGTCGGTGCCGGCGACCTCGCCGACGCTGGTGTCGATGCGGGCGCCCTCGGCGACCACGGTGTTGGTGAGCGTTCCGATTCCGGAGACCTCGATGTCGATCACGTCACCGACGTCCATCGCGGTGTTGCCGTCGGCGCCCATCCACAGCACGTCGCCCGGGTGGACGGTGATGTACTTCGTCATCTCGACGAGGAAGTCGTACGGGTCGAAGATCATGTCGCCCGTCTCGAACGAGGCGTCGACGACGCCGTTGCGGCGGACCGTGGTGACGGACGCGAGCGGATCGACGTCGGTCTCGATCCACGGCCCCATCGGCTTGAACGTGTCGGCGTTCTTCGCGCGCCAGAACGTGCGGTCGGCGTGCTGCCATTCGCGGGCGCTCACGTCGTTGCCGATCGTCCAGCCGAAGACGGCGGCCTTCGCCTCGTCGCGCGTGGCGTGGCGCAGGGTGCGCCCGATCACCGCGACGACCTCGGCCTCGGTCTCGAAGCGCCCCTCCACGTCGGACGGCTTCACGATCGCCGCCGCGTGGCCGACGAGCGCGCTCTGCGCGCGATAGCCGACCTCCGGGTGCGGCCCGACCTTGACCGGGTCGTACCCGAGTTCTGCGTGGTGGCGGTTGTGGGCCTTGTAGTTGAACCCGGCCGCGTAGAACGTGCGCGGCATGACCGGCGGCAGCAGGACGACGGAGGAGAGCGGATGCCGCGGCCCGACCGCCGCCGAAGGCCCGGCCCACGGCGCACCGGTGAGCTCGACGACGTCGTCGCCGTCGACGACCGCGAAGAACTCGTGGCCGTCGACCCTGCACCGGGCGTACCGCATCCGTGTTCTCCTTGGTCCCTGAGCCTGTCGAAGGGTCAGCGCAGCTTGTGCGAGACGCGCTTGGTGATGAGGTACGCCTGCACACCCTCGGGACCGGACTCGCGGCCGAGGCCGCTCTCCTTCACGCCGCCCGACGGCGCCTCGGTGACCGAGCCGCCGCAGTGGTTGATCGAGAGGATGCCGGCCTCGAACCCGCGGGCGAGGATGTCGGCCGTCGACGCGGACTCGGTGAAGCCGTAGGCCGCGAGCCCGAACGGCAGCGAGTTCGCGATGCGGATGGCCTCGTCGAGGTCGGTGAACGTCGTGATCGGGGCGATGGGGCCGAACGGCTCCTCGCTCATGATCTCGGCGTCCAGCGGCACGTTCACAAGCACGGTCGGGGCGTAGAAGCAGCCCTTCTCGCCGATGCGGTGACCGCCCGTGGCGACGGTCGCGCCGTGGGCGACAGCATCCGTCACCAATGCATGGGTGGACTCGACGCGCTTGGCGTTGATGAGCGGGCCCATCGTGACGTCGTCGTCGAGCGGGTCGCCCACGACGAGCGCCTCGGCGAGGCGCACCATCTCGGCGGTGAAGGCCTCGGCGATCGACTCGTGCACGAGGAAGCGGCTGGGCGACGTGCACACCTGGCCGGCGTTCGCCCACTTCGCGGCCGACGCCCGGCGCGCGGCCTGGATCGGATCGGCGTCGGAGGCGACGATGACAGGCGCGTGGCCGCCGAGCTCCATGATGGTCGGCTTCATGAGGCCGCCCGCGCGGGCGTTGAGCTCCTTGCCGACGGGCACGGAGCCGGTGAACGCGATGAGGCGCGTGGTCGGCGATTCGATGAGGTGCTCGGCGGTCTCGGCGCCGCGGCCGAACACGAGGTTCAGCACGCCCGCGGGCAGACCCGCGTCGTGGAACGCCTGCACCAGAGCGCACACCGTGGCGGGCACCTCCTGCGACGCCTTGATCACGAGCGTGCACCCGGCGGCGATGGCCGCGGACATCTTGCGCATCGGCGAGCCCGCGGGGAAGTTCCAGGGGACGATCGCGCCGACCACGCCCACCGGCTCGTACCGCACGGTGAGCGACGTGTCGACGTCGGTGGGGATGATGCGGCCGTAGAGGCGCCGGGTCTCCTGCGCGCACCACTCGAGCGTGCCCGAGACGCGCAGCACCTCGGTCGTGGCATCCTTCACCGGCTTGCCCTGCTCGACGGCCATGAGCCGTCCGATCTCGGGCGCCCGCTCGCGCAGCAGCGCGACGGTCTTCATGAGGATGCGCGCCTTCTCGAACGCGGACGTGTCGCGCCAGGCGGGGAAGGCCCGGTCTGCGGCGACGAGGGCATCGTCGAGATCGGATGCCTCGGCCCGGGCGACGCGCCCGATCACGGAGTCGTCGACGGGGTTGAGCACGTCGAACGTGCGGCCCTGGGCGCCCTCGCGCCAGGCGCCGTCGATGTACAGGCCGAGCCGGGCGGCCGAGTAGATCTCGGCGGCGCGGGTGGCAGCATCCGTTCGCGTTTCGGCTGCGATGGTCATGCGAGGGCCGTTCCTTCCGACGTGTTGGGCACCGCGCTGTCGCGGTTGGTCTCGAGCACCCAGATGTGGTGCGGCGGGGTCTCTTCGTGCACGCGCGTCGGGTACGAGTCGTCGACGCGGTCCATATCGGCGGCGTACTCGACGCGCCCGCCGGCCGGGCAGTGCACGAACCGGAAGACGTTCGAGCCGACGGTGTGCCGGCCGAGGCGCCGCGCTTCGCGCCAGCCCTTCTGGATCATGTGATTGCCGCCCTCGATCACGTCGTCGAAGCCCGAGACCTCGAACGAGACGTGGTTCGTGCCGGCGCGGTCGGGGCGGTGGCACAGCAGGAAGTTGTGCTGGTCGTCGTCGCCCTCGATCTGCATGAACACGCCCATGGGCTTGACGATGTCGACGGCGCGGAAGTTGAGGCGGTCGAGGTAGAAGTCGATGGCCTCGTCCTTGCTCGCCTTCGGGATGTTCAGCGCCACGTGGCACATGCGGATCGGACGGATGTCCGCGATCGGCGTGTGCGGCTGGTTCCAGCGCTCGACGTGGCCTCGGCTGTTGTAGCGGCGCGGGTCGTAGTCGACGTGCTCGGGTGCGGTGACGGCGAGCGCGAGACCGAAGCCGGTCTCGTCGACCGTGTGTGCGACGCCGTTCGCGTCGACGGTGACCTCACGGTCGGTGCGGAGGTCGGCCACGAGCGCGTCGAGAGCCTCCTGCGTGTCGACGCCCCACACCACCTCGCGGATCCCCGACGTCGTTTCCACCGATGCCGGAAGGCTCGGGTCGTCGATGCGCTTGAGCACGAGACGCTGGTCGACCTGCGTCGTGAGCACGACCTCGGTGTCGGACTGTGCGACGAGCGCGAGGCCGAAGTCGACGAAGAACCGCGCGCACTCGTCGAGGTCGTCGACGCCGTACACGACGGATTCGATGCGTTCGATCGACATGCGCTCAGGCCTCTCGGTGGGGGGTCGCGGTCGAGTCTGCGCTCTCGCCCGCAGCGGCGGGAGCCTCCGACGCGAACCCTTTCGTTGCGCGGTCTGCATGCAGGCCCGCCCGGATGCGCACGAGCGCGTCCACCGCGCTCCCGGGCACGTCGGCGCCGTCGGCGGCGGCGTGCCAGGCGGTCTCGACGAGCCCCGCCCACGAGGTGCGGAGCTTGCCGATCGTCTCGTCGGCGAGTGGCGTGGCGTCGATGCGGATCGCCCGGCCGTCGGCCTCGTCGCGCTGCGACGTGATGTAGCCGCGGCCGCGGAGGTCGCGCAGTGCCACACTCACGTTGGCGCGCTGCAGCCCGCTGCCGTCGGCGATGTCGGAGGCGGAGCATCCGGGGTGATTGTGCACGTAGCGCATCACCTGTCCCTGCGTCTGGGTCAGGGGGACGACGGGCGTGGTCTGCACCGCCCGCAGCTGGATCTCGCGCGCGATGTCGATCACCAGCTCGGCCAGCAGCCGGAACGTCGGATCGGTGTTCGCTTCTTCGCTCATCGGGCCTCCTCGCGCGATTTGATTATCAAAACATAATCACTTTGTGGTAGCAACCCTGCGTTCATGAGCTGAGGACCTGTGCGTCAGTCGAGGACCCGGCTCCTCATCTGAGGGCCAGCGCCGAGATGAGGCGCGACGACGCCGGATCGATCCTCGTCTCGGCCCTCGTCCTCAGTTGAGGACGGGCGCAGAGACCTCTGATGAGGACCGGTCAGGCCGCAGCGGCGGCGCGGGTGCGGAACCAGGTCGTCATGAAGTCGAGGAAGATGCGCACACGCTCGGGCGTGCGGCCACCCGGCCCGTGGACGGCGTACAGCGCGCGGGCCGGCGGCTGGTGCTGGGGCAGCAGCTCGACGAGCTCTCCCGCCGCGAGCCGCGCCTCGGCGGGGCGGCGCGGGATGAGCGCGATGCCGCAGCCCTCCTCCACGAGCTTCTCGATCACGAGGTACGAGTTCGCGATCACCGCGGCCTCCTGCACCTTGAAGTGGATCGTGTCGGCGCCGGAGCCGAGGCGCCAGACGGGGTCGTTCGGGTGCAGCAGGCACAGGTGATCGTTCAGCTCGGCGACCGTCGCGGGCGTGCCCTTGCGACGCAGGTAGTCGGCCGAGGCGGCGAGCACGAACGGCAACTCCGAGACGCGGCGCACCAGCACGTTCGAGTCGCGAAGGTCGCGGGTGTGGAAGGCGATGTCGTACCCGCGGTCGAGGAAGTCGTAGTTGCGGTCCGACATGCCGCCGAGCTCGAAACGCACCTGGATCTTCGGGTGATCCCGCACGAAGGCCGCGATCGCGTCGCCGACCTCGAGGGTGCCGATCCACTTCGGGCAGATGATCGACAGCGTTCCCTCCGGCGCATCGCGCGACCCCGAGAGCGACGCATCCTCGTCGTCGATCTCGTCGAGGATGCGCTCGGCGAACTCGGCGTAGCGCTTGCCCGCCTCGGTGAGGCTCACCGAGCGCGCCGTGCGGTTCACCAGGCGCACGCCGACCTGCCGCTCGAGGTCCGCGACGTGGCGCGAGACGAGCGAGCCCGAGATCGCGAGCTCGCGCGCCGCCGCGCTGAAGCTCGACGACTTCGCGACGGTGACGAACGTCTTCATGACGACCAGACGATCCACGGCGACCTCCCCGTTCCCGACGACCGTCGTCGTGAACTGAATGGAGCTTACCTATGCAGGATCTGCACAGCTCTGTTCCGAGGTTGCAAGGATGACAACCTCAGTCTGAGCGATCCGTCAGACCGCCGGCACGAGTCCCTCAACGTGCGCGCGGGCGAACGCGGCGCGCACGGCGCGCCGCTCGTCGCGCCCTGCCGGGTGCTGCGCCGGTGTCGCCCCGAGCAGCTTGCGCGTGTACGGATGCTGCGGATCGTCGAAGACGCGAGCCGCCTCGGCGAACTCCACGAGCCGGCCGAGACGCATCACGGCGATGCGGTCCGAGATGTGCCGCACGATCTCGAGGTTGTGCCCGATGAAGAGGTAGCTCATCCCGGTCTCGGCCTGAAGGTCGACGAGCAGGTTGATGATCTGGTTCTGCGTCGAGAGGTCGAGCGCGCTCAGCGCCTCGTCGCAGACGACGAGGCGGGGCTTGAGCACGAGGGCGCGCGCGATGGCCACGCGCTGCTGCTGCCCACCCGACAGCTCGCTCGGGTACCGCTCGAGGTACGCGCGCGTGAGGCCGACGTGATCGAACGTCTCGGCAGCGATGCGTGCTCGCTCGGCGGCGTTGCCCAGACCATGGCGCTTGAGGGCCGCCGTGACCGCCATCGACACGGGCTGCCGCGGGTTGAGCGACATCGCCGGGTCCTGGAAGACCGCCTGGACGTCCCGGCGATACGACAGCGGCGTGCGGTGGCCGAGCGTGGTGACCTCGGTGCCGTCGAAGCGGATGGAACCCGCGGACGGCGCGAGCAGGCGCAGGATCGCACGACCGACGGTCGACTTGCCCGAACCCGACTCACCGACCAGGCCCAGTGTCTCGCCCGGCAGAATGTCGAAGGTCACGTCCTCGACGACGTTCTTCCGTTCCCTGCGGAAGACGCTGCGAGCTTCGTAGCTGATCGACAGACCCGTGACTTCGAGCAGCGGGTCGCGGCCCGCCTCCGGTCGGGTCGCGCTGACGGGGGTGCTCAGCTCGGTCTTCACCGCGCCACCTCCTTCGTGGGACGCGGACGTCGATCGCGTGCGGCGAGCAGCGACTTCGTATACGGATGCTGCGGCTCATCGAACAGCGCCGCCGCAGAGTGGGTGACCTCGACCAGCTCGCCCTGGTACATGACGGCCGCGCGGTCGCATGCTTCGGCCACGACACCCATGTCGTGCGTGATGAGGAGGATCGCCATGCCGTACTCATCGCGGAGGTCCAGGAGCAGGTCCAGCACCTGGGCCTGGGTCGTCACGTCGAGCGCGCTCGTCGCCTCGTCGGCGACCATCAGCTCGGGCCGTGAGGCGAGGGCGATCGCGATCGCGACGCGCTGGGCCATACCTCCTGAGAACTGGTGCGGGTAGTGGCTCAGGCGGCTCTCGGCATCCTTCACGCCGACCCGATCGAGCAGCTCGATCGATCGTGCCCGGACCTCGGCCTTCGATAGGTGGAAGTGGGCACGCAGCGGCTCCGCGAGCTGCTTGCCGATCGTGTGCACGGGTGAGAGGGAAGCCATCGGGTCCTGGAAGACGGCGGCGATCTTGCTGCCGCGCACTCCGCGCAGTTCCTTCTCCGTCCTGCCGACGAGGTCCTCGCCGTCGAGCAGGATGGCGCCGTGCGAGACGCCGATTCCGGGGGCGAGCAGCCCGAGCACGGCGCGTGCGAACGTGGACTTGCCCGAACCCGACTCGCCGATCAGGCCCACGATCTCACCGCGTGCGATGCTGAGCGAGGCGCCCTTGACGAGCTCCACTGTCCCCTTCTCGACGCTCTGGAACTCGATGTGCAGGTCGCGCACCTCCAGGACGTTGCCGTCGTCGGCGGGGGCGTAGACGCGATCCGCGTCGTCGCGCACGATCGGCGCGAGCTCGATCCCTTCGGGCGGCCCGACGGGCGAGGTCGGCGTCACGTAACCGCCGGCCTCGGCAGCGGCGACGGCCCCGGCCGCGGGCGCCTCGACGACGGCGGCCTGTGCCACGTTGTCGGCGATCCTCTTCGTGCGGCGGAACGGCTTGCGCCGCCCCACACCGAGGGCTTCGTTGAGCCCGTCGCCGATGATGTTGAACGCGAGCACCGTGCACACGATGACGACGCCGGGCGGGATCGCCATGAACGGCTGCACCGCGAGCTTCGCGGCGGCAACGCCGAGCAGTCCGCCCCAGGACGGAACCGCCGATTCCAGTCCGATCCCGAGGAAGCTCAGCGCGGACTCGATGATGATCGCGGTCCCGGTCATGATCGCTGCCTGGACGATCAAGGGTGAGGCCAGATTCGGCAGCACCTGTTTGAAGACGATCGAACTCTCACGCAGGCCGGTCACCCGCGCCGCGTCGACGTAGAGCTTGCTGCGTTCGGCCATCGTGATGGCGCGCGCCATGCGGGCGAAGTTCATGCAGAACATGAGGCCGATCGCGAGTAGCAGGGGCGCGAGGCCCCGGCCCAGGATCGAGATGACGGCGAACGCGACGAGGATGCCGGGCATCGCGTCGAAGACGTCGACGAAGCGTGTCCCGACGCGATCGGTCCATCCGCCGCGGAAGCCCAGGAGCAGGCCGATCGGCACGCCGATGAGCATGGCGACCATCACGGCGCCGAAGCCGACCGCCAGCGCGACGCGGGCGCCGTAGATGATGCGGCTGAGGGTGTCGCGGCCGTTCTCGTCGGTTCCGAGCCAGTGCTCGGCGGACGGCCCCTGGAGCACCGCGGTGAAGTCGTTCTCGAGCGGGTCGTAGGGAGCGAGCCACGGGGCGAAGATCGCCCACACCACCACGAGGAGCAGCCACGCGAGGGCGACGATCGTCAGCGGCTGGCGCAGCAGCCGGCGGACGACCTTGGTCCCCTGCTTCTGCTCCGACGCCGTCGTCCGGATCGCGACCGTCTTGCCGTACTGTGTCTCGGTCATGCGGGTCGGGCCTTCGGGTTGATGAGTCCGTACGAGATGTCGAGGACCATGTTGACGATGATGACGAGCACGCCGATGACCAGCGCCACGCCCTGGACGACGGGGAAGTCCTTCGCCATCACGCTCTGGAGCATCAGGGTGCCGAGACCGGGGAAGCTGAACACCTTCTCCATCACGAGGCTGACGCCGAACAGGACGCCGACCGCGAGTCCGATCGCGGCGAGGGCGGGAACGAGCGAGTTCTTGAACGCGTACGTCCAGAGGATCCGCCGGCGAGGCACACCGGCGGCGACGAGGGTGTCGATGTACCGGGAACTCAGCGCCTCGGCGATCGCGGTGCGGGTCTGGCGGGCGATGAGGGCCGACGTGCCGATCCCGAGGGCGATCGCAGGAAGGACGAGACCGGAGAGCCACTTCCCCACGTCCTGCGAGGGCGGGGTCCAGGCGAGGACCGGGGCGACGTGCAGCTGGATGACGAACACGACGACGAGGATCTGGCCGAGCCAGAACTCGGGCACGGACTGCATGAATGCGGTCAGGCCGGTTACCGCCCGGTCGCGCGGCTGACCCGCCTTGATCCCGGCGAAGATGCCGAGCCCCATGCCGACGATCACGGCGACGACCAGCCCGCCCACCACCAGCGACAGCGTCGCGGGAAGGCGCTGGGTGATCATGTCGGTCACCGGCTGCCCCGAGAGCAGCGACGTGCCGAGGTCTCCCTGCAGCGCGGCGGCGTACCAGTCGAACAGGCGGACGAGGAACGGCTGGTTCAGGCCCAGGTGGGCTTCCACCTCGGCGATGGCCTCGGGGGTCGCGGCGGCATCACCGAGGATCGCCGCCGCGACGCTGCCCGGCACGAGGTACGTCAGTGAGAAGACCAGCAGCGAGACGATGAGCAGTTGAGGGACGGCGAGGACGAGCCGGTAGCCGATCAGCTTCAGCATGTCGACCTGCTCCGACTTGTCGTTCGCCGTCCCATTGCACTGCTTCTTTCTCTTGCGGGTCTTCACCGGGAGGCCGCGCCAGCGGCCGGATGGACTTACTCCGAGACCACCGGGTAGACGCTGCGGTAGTCGATGAGGTTGATCATGTACGGCTGGCTGGACTCCTGGACGCCGGCGACGGTGTCGGTGTTCCAGCCGATGCGCTGACCGCCGACGGCGAAGCCGCACGCGAGCGCCTCGTCGTCGATGATGATCTTCATGACCTCTTCCCAGAGGCCGGCGGCCTCTTCGGTCGAGCCCGCGGCCTTGGCCGCGTCGGCGGCGGCCTTCAGCTCAGGGCTCTCGTACTTCGACGGGTTCTGACGAGCCGTCGACGCGAACCAACTGGAGTACCAGTCGAACGGCGTGATCTCGGGGTTCTGGCCGATGCCGAGCGCGTACTTGCCGGTGTTCCAGGTCGACTGGAAGTCGGGGACGGCCAGGTCCTGCACCGTCACGTTGACGCCGTCGAGCTGGTTCATCTGGTCGGCGTAGAACTCGATCTGCCCCTTGAGGAACGGCGCGGCCGGGAAGGTGGCCTCGACGCTCGCACCGCCGAGCAGCTCCTCCGCCTTGTCGAGATCGGCGGGGTAGCCGACGATGTCGGGGTTGTAGCCGACCTCGCCCTCGAGGAAGTGCTGCTGCGGCACCTCGAGCGTCATCGGGTCGAACTGCTGGTATGCCTCGGTGTCGAGGGTCGAGCAGATCGCCTTGCGCACGTCGACGTCGCCGAACACCCCGCCTGGGGCGCGGTCAAAGAAGACCACGTTGTTGCGCACGGCGTTGTAGTCGTACCAGTCGATGTTCTCGACGCCCTCCAGGCGTGCGAACTGGTCGTTCTCGATGTCGGTGACATCCAGCTCGTCGCCGAGCAGGGCGGCGACGGCCGAGGTGTCGTCGGCGATCGCGTAAAGCTCGACGTTCTCGAAGTACACCGGGTCGCCCCAGTAGTCCTCGTTGAGCGTGAAGGCGTACTTGTTGCCATCGACGGAGTTCGCCGCGTCGTACTTCCAGGGCCCCGTGCCGACGGGCTCCTTGAGGATCGTGCCGTCCGCGATCGCGGTCGGGCTGGCGATGAGGACGTTGTTCCGCGTGAGCATCGTGAGGAACGTGGGAGCCGGGAACTTGAAGTTGATCTTGGCCGTGTACTCGTCCACGATGTCGATCGACGCGACCGCCTGCAGGGGGCCGGAGTAGGCGCCCGGGTTGTCGCGCACGTACTCGAGGTTGGCCTTGACGGCCTCGGCGTTGAACGGCGTGCCGTCGTGGAAGGTGACGTCGTCGCGCAGCTTCAGGGTGAGCGCCATGGGCTCCTCGACCCACTCGGTGGCGAGGTTGGGGAGGATCTCGTTGTTCTCGCCGAGCAGCACGAGGGACTCGTAGGGCACGTAGTAGTACCCGGGCTCGATGCGCGCGCCCGGCGCCCAGGTGCTGGGCGCGGAGCCCCAGTTGATGCGCAGCGTGCCGGTCGGCTCGCTGGGCGGGCCCGACGTCGCGCTACTGGTCGGGGCGGCTTCGCCGCCTCCGCCGGAGCAGCCGGCGAGCATCGCGCCGACGACCACCAGCGGGACCACCACCTTCATCCATCGCTTCTCAAGTGCCATGTGGGACGCCTCCTCGCGTCGCTGTCGAGCGCTTCTGCGCGCTCGGATCTGGGCTAGAACACCCGCCTTGGTGCTCGGGTCCTGCCACGGTACCTACGCGTCCGGGAGCGGACCCAGACCCCAACCGGCAAGCTAACCGTGCACGATCTGCGGGGTGCGCGGACCGGGTTCGCGGCCCCTCTCGATCACGACGTCGCCTGCCATGCCGGCAGCCCCTGCGCCTCGTAGATCGCGACAAGTTCGGGGAACGGGATCACACCGTGTCGGCCTGCCCACTCCTGCCATGCGCGCGCGAGCTCCGCCACCAGTTCGGGATGGTCGGCGGCGAGATCGCGCAGCTCCGCGCGGTCGACATCCAGATCGTACAGTTCCCATTCGCCGCCGTACTCGCGCACGAGCTTGTGGCGGCCGCGGCGGATGGCCGCGTTGCCGATGTGCTCCCAGCAGAGGTCGCGCTGCGGCATCCGCTCGCCCTGCAGGAGCCCGACCAGGCTGGCGCCGGTGACGCGGTCGGGCAGCGGAGCGCCGACGGCGGCCGCGATCGTCGGGAGCAGGTCGGTCACATGCGCCGGTTCGTGGCGGATGCCGCCACCGCCGATTCCGCCGGCGGGCCAGCTCGCGATCATCGGGGCGGCGATCCCGCCCTCGTGCACCCACGACTTGTAGAGCCGGAACGGGGTGTTGGAGAGGTTCGCCCACGCGCGGCCGTAGCTGGCGTAGGTGTCCTCGGCGCCGGGCACGATCGACGGATCGTTGCCGATCGAGACCGGGTCGCCGTCGCGGGTGTGGTCGGGGGTCACATGCGGCGCGAAGCGTCTGCCGAGCGGGATCTCCATGGCCTCCGCGCCGTTGTCGCTGAGGAACAGCAGCAGGGTGTCGTCGAAGCGCCCGGCCCGGTCGAGCTCGTCGAGCAGCCTTCCGATCGACCGGTCCATCACCACCACCTGCGCCGCGTAGACCTCCATGCGCCGCGCCTGCCACGCCGGGTCGCCGGCGTCGGGCCAGGCGGGCTCGGCATCATCGCGGGGTGCGGGCTCGAACGACTCCGGGAAGAGCCCGAGCTCAGCCTGGCGGGCGCGGCGTCGTTCGCGCAGCGCGTCCCAGCCGTCGTCGTAGTCGCCGGATCGCTCCTGGATGTCGTCCGCCGGCGCCTGCAGCGGCCAGTGCGGGGCGGTGAGCGCGAGGTAGAGGAAGTAGCGGCTATCCGCCGCGACCTGCTCGCGCACGAAGTCGACGGCCTCGTCTGCCAGCGCGTGCGTGAGATAGAAGTCGGGGCGGAGCGCGTCGTCTTCGGCGCTCTGCTCGCCGCGGAAGAACGCCTTCGGGGCGAAGTAGCTCGTGCCGCCGCCGATGATCCCGTAGAAGCGGTCGAACCCGCGCCGGGTGGGCCAGGTGTCGTCGGCCTCGCTCACCTGCGACGACAGATGCCACTTGCCCGCCAGCGCCGTCGCATAGCCCGCCTCCGACAGCATCGTCGCGAGCGTCGGAACCTCAGGGTCCAGCGAGCCGCGGTAGCCGACGGGTCGCGTGAGCACGCCGATCCCCACCTCGTGCGACGGCCGGCCGGTGAGCAGTGCGGCTCTGGTCGGGCTGCAGCGCGGGGTCGTGTAGAAGCTGCTGAGGCGCACGCCGCGCTCGGCGAGCCGGTCGAGATTCGGCGTCGGGATCTCGCCGCCGTACGACGCAAGGTCGGAGAATCCCAGGTCGTCGACGAGGATCACGATCACGTCGGGGCGGGGGGCAGGTGTGGGCGGCGTCATCGCGGCTCCTCGGCTTCGGCGGCGGGTCGCTTCCAGTCTCGCGGGTGAGGCGGGGCGCTTCGTGCACGCGAAGACTGCACGGCAGGACCCTCTTGGCATGCTATTTCAGTTGACTTACACTTCTGCATACAACTGGGATCCCGCGACATCCGATTCGCATCCCGAGGCAAAGGAGCCGCACATGGCATGGGAGTTCGTGAGCCTGCAGCAGGGCATCGACGAGGCGGGATCAGCGATCCGCCTGCTCTGGAAGCCGGGCTCGGACCCGTGGAAGCCGCCGGTCGTCGACGACGAGTACGCGGGATGGGGCGTGGAGCAGACCGCGTGGCGCACGGACGTGACGCTGTCGGATCTGTCGTTCCACATGTCCGACACGTTCCTTCGCGGCCCCGACGCGCGGAGGCTCCTCGGCGAGGTCAGCGCGAACAACGTCGAGAACTTCGAGATCGGACAGGCCAAGCAGTTCGTGCCTGTGGCCGCGGACGGCAACATCATCACTGACGGCATCCTGCTGCGCGACGGCGAGGAGTCGTTCGTGCTCAGCGGCGTCCCCGCCGCGCAGAACTGGGTGACCTCGCACGCGGTCGCCGGCGGCTACGACATCGAGTACTCGACCGACGGATCGATGGAGTTCCGCTTCGGCGAGCAGCCGCGGCTGTTCCGCATGCAGGTGCAGGGGCCGCGTGCCCTCGATGTCGTGCACAAGGCATTCGGCGGACCGCTGCCCGAGACGAAGTTCTTCCACTCGACGCCCGTCACCCTCGCCGGCCGCTCGTTCCGGGCCCTGCGCCACGGCATGGCGGGCCAGGCGGGCTACGAGTTCATCGGCGACTACGCCGACCACGACGCCGTCAAGGAGGCGCTCACCGCCGCGGGCGAGGAGTTCGGCATCTCGCTCGTGGGGGCGCTCTCGTACGCGACGAACGGCATCGAGAGCGGCTGGATCCCGACACCGACCCCGGCGATCTATACGGATCCGTCACTGGCCGACTACCGTCAGCGCCTGGGCCTGTTCACCTACGAGGGTCAGAACCCGCTCTACGGCTCGTTCTACTCCGACCGCATCGAGGATTACTACACGTCGCCGTGGGAGCTGGGATACGGCCGGTCGATCTCGTTCAGCCACGACTTCATCGGCCGCGACGCCCTGCAGGCGGCGAAGGACCAGGTCCACCGCACGAAGGTCACGCTCGAGCTCGATGCCGACGACGTGCGTGCGCTCGGCGCGGACGACGCGTACCTCAACAACTACGGCCGCCAGCGCATCGAGGCCGACGACGAGCTGGTGGGGACGACCTTCCAGGCAGCCCGCATCGCGCCGCTCGGACGCGTGCTCGCACTGTCGCTCGTCGACGCGGCGCACGCCGCGCCGGGCACGCAGGTCGAGGTCGTGTGGGGCGACCATCCCGGCCACGGAACCGACGCCGACGCGGACCTCGGCTTCCCGCGCATCCGCGCCACCGTGCAGCCCGCGCCGTACAACGAGTACGCACGCACCACCTACCGGAAGGACTGACGGATGCCGCAGTCCACAGCCGACCAACGCGAGAGGTACGACCGGCTCAAGGCCGACCCGCGGGGCGCCTTCGACCGCGACCGGCCCGCGATCTTCAGCCCTGCCGCTGCGGCGCAGGACGAGGGCAACGGCCGTACGACGGTCAAGCGCTTCGGGCCGCTGTACCTGCCCAGCGAGTACACCCAGTGGACGGAGGAAGCCGCCGCACACGTCCAGTCGGTCTATCTCGGCGACTGGTCCTCGCTCGCGAAGGTCCGCGTGCGAGGGCCCGAGGCGCTGTCGTTCCTCGGGTGGCTCGGCATGAACGACCTGTCGCGGTTCGAGCTCGGGCAGGTCAAGCATCACGTGCAGCTCGACGAGCACGGGTGGGTCGCCTCCGAGGGCATCCTGCTCCGGCTCGCCGACGACGAGTTCCTGTACACGGCCGGCTCGGGCGACTGGCTCCTCTGGCAGTTGAGTCAGGGGGACTGGGATGCCGCCGCCGCAGACATCAGCCCGGACCTCTTCATCTTCGGCGTGCAGGGTCCGCGCTCGATCCACGTGCTGGAGCGCGTGCTGGACGAGTCGCTGCGCGACCTGCGCTTCAACCGGAGCCGTCCCGCCCGCCTCGGCGGGACGGAGGTGCGGGTGCTGCGGACGGGCATCTCGGGCGAGCTCGGCTACGAGGTGCACGGCCCGGCGGATGCTGCCGACGACGTGTGGCGGGTGATCCGCGACGCCGGCGCCGACGCGGACCTCAGGCAGCTGGGCCTCCGCGCGCAGCCGGTGCAGCACATCGAGTCCGGCATCGCGACGAACGGCCTGGACTACTTCCCCGCCGCGGCCATCACTCCCGGCGCGGCCTGGCAGTTCACGCAAGGCGGGATCGAGGGAAGCTTCGTGCCCACCGGAGGGTTCACGGATTACTTCCGCAAGCCGGTCGAGCTCGGCTGGCAGGTGCGGGGCGACTTCACGCACGACTTCCTCGGCAAGGACGCGCTCCTGGCTGACCTGGCCGCGGGCGAGCCCGCGCGGGTGCTCGCCGGGCTCGTCTGGAACGCCGGGGACGTGGCATCCGTCCTCACCGCCTTCCTGGATGACGGGCCGCTGCCCGAGCCGATGGAGCTGCCGCGCGTCGCGGGGCCCGCGTTCGACACGGTGCGGAAGGACGGCGCGGTCGTGGGCGTCGCAACGGGCCGCACCGTGAGTCCGACACTCCGGCAGATGATCTCGCTCGTGACGATCGCACGGGAGCACAGCGCGCCGGGCACCGAGGTCGCCGTGGTGTGGGGTCGTCCGGGCACGCCACAGCGCGAGATCCGCGCGATCGTCGCCGCACTGCCGTTCAAGCCCGACAACCGCCGCGTCGACGTTTCCCGGCTCTAGACCCCACCCCCTCCGCCCATGTTCGGTGGGCGCGATCCGTCGCCTCCCTCACTGCAGACGGCAGATTGCGCCAACCGGGTCGCGTCCGGCCGATCCGAGCGCCGGGGCGCAGGCTCGCGGCGAGGTCAGGGGCGCCAGCCGAACCTCAGCAGCGCGCCACGCACCTGGATGACGGCGCCCTCGCGGCGGGGGTACAGGTGCGCGGCGGTGAGCCGGATCACCGTCCAGCCGAGAGCCGCGCACTTCGCGTGCTTCTCGATGTCGCGGTTCCATTGCGCTCGATCGAGGCGGTGGTGATCGCCCTCGTACTCGACCAGGACCCGCCATCGCGGATAGGCGATCTCGGTGCACCCGAAGGGCTTGCCGTCCTCGCCGATCAGGTCGAAGTCGAGCTCCGCATCGGGGAGTTCGGCGCGCTCGAGAGCGAGACGCAGGTCCGTCTCGGCGGTCGACGCGCTGCCCACCCGGATCAGAGGCAGCGCGGCCCGCAACTTTGCGGCACCGCGACGTCGGCCGGCGGCGAGCGCCGCCGTCAGCTCGTCAACCGTCGCGAGGCCACGAGTCCCGCGCTTCATCCCGCGCTGCCGCGGAATGTGGACGATCGCGTCACCGAGTTGCACGAGTTCGTCGACGCTGAGCTCCTCGCCGAGCAGCGCCCAGGTCGTGGCGGGATCGGTCACCCGCAACGCGTCACGGACGACGACCGTGGTGGATGCCGGCGCCAGTTGTCGCCCACGAACGCCCGCCGCCCGCGAGGCTCGGATCGGCGCCAGCACGGCGACGTCGATGTCCGCGGGCGCCCCGGGATCGATCTCGGCGTCGGGGTTCGCCGCCCGCGGACGCAGGAGACGAATCGGCAGCGGCAGGTTCCACAGCACGGCCGCGGTCACGTGGCTGAAGAACGAACCTTCTCCGGCGACGCACCAGAACGCACGGGCACGGCGCACCATCTGTCCACGACGGCGCCGCGCCTCGACCGTAATCGGGCTCTCATCGGCAGCGCCGCTCGTGGGCTTGGCCGGCTCGGCACCGGCGCGCATCCTCGCGCCGTGGAACGGCTGCGCGAGGCCGTCGTGGCGCAGCCTCCGCTCCGTGACACCAGCCAGCAGGGCTTCGCGAACTGCAAAGACGTCGCCGAGCGACTCCGGGAGTGGGCGCGGGGTTCGTCGTCGGCGTGTCATCCCCCCACGCTCGCGGACGTGTCGCCCCGAGAACCGCTCCGGGACCGCATCAGTGGAGAACCTGGTCGGGTACCCCAGTGGGGAGAAGCGTGTCATCCACCCCGTGCGGTTCGGCACGCCCGGCGCAACCCGTCGCTCGGTTCCCAGCTCGCGACCAGTTGCGCCGAGCGAACCAGAATCCAGGGGCCGCAGCATCCGTCCCTCAGGCCACACCACCCACCGCGCGCAATCCACCGCGCAACCCTCGCTGCGCGATCGAATGCGCCCGTCTGACTGGGCTGCGGGCGACGTCGCACGGGAAGAATCGACTCACCTGGCGCACCCGGTCGCGCAAACCCGGGGTTCGCGGCCGAATGCGTCAAGCGGAACGGATGCCGAGTGCACCGGCATCCGCTCCGCTCTGCGTGGGCGTCAGGCGACGCCGACGGCAGCCGCCTGCCGATTGCCCGAGCCTTCGGTGGTCTCGGAGAACGGCCGCGCGATCACGGTGGCGCGCACCGTGGTCTGCGTGTGGCGCTCGTAGAACGGGCTGTCGACGCTGCCGGCGGGCTCGCCCCACGTGAGCTCGACCTGGTCGCCGACCTGCGCCTCGTCGTCGAGCGAGCCGAGTGAGATCCAGCTGCGGGTGTTCGACGAGTAGGTCGTCAGGTTCATGTTGCCGACGTGCGCACCGTCCTTGTCGACGCGGTCGAACTGCGTCGCGGTGTAGGTCGCGAACGGCATCTCGAGGTACTTGAAGCGGTCGGCTCCCTCGTTGTACATGCTCGCGAAGATGCGCGCGACGTCGTCCCTGTTCCACTCCACCCACGCCTTGCGGCGGTGCGGCTCGTCGATGCGCGCCTCGAGCGCCTCGCGGCCGATGAAGTCGTGGTCGAACTTCGCGATGTGCGTGTAGCCGAGGTCCCACGGCGTCACGTAGTAGTCCTCGATGCGCTCCGACACGAAGCTGCCGGCGATGGCGAGCGTGCCCTCGAACGAGCGCGCGTTCTGCCACTCGCGGAACGGCTTCATCTCGGGCTGCGAGTACACGGCGGGCAGCGTGTTGGCGATCCAGCCGGACTCGGTGGCGACCGACGCGTAGGCCCGGCCGCCGATCTGGGTGATGCCGAACTCGGCGCCGGCCTCGAGGAGCGTCTCACGGACGCCCTGGAGCTCTTCGTACGGCCCGAAGAACTCGAGCCCGGGGAACCCCGACATGCGGTGGTTCAGCGCGGTGGTCTCGTACTTCCCGATCCTGAACTTGCCCATGTGGAAGAACTTGATCTCGGGCATGGGTCCGCCGTTGACCTTCTCGAAGATCTCGCCGGCAGTCGGTCCCTGCAGCTGCAGGCGGTAGTACTCGCGGTTGGGGTTGAGCACGAAGCGCTCGTCCTTGCGGACGGTCACGTTCCAGTCGCCGGTCTCGGCGTGGAACTGCACCCAGTTGAGTGCCGGCGGGCGGCCGACGATGCGCACGAGCTGCTCGCCGAGGCAGAACAGGATCGCGTCGCCGACCATGTTGCCGTCGTGACCGACCGCGATGAGCTGCTTCGCCTTCATGGGGCCGAAGTTCCGGAAGCTGTTCGCGCCGAGGTGCTCGAGCAGGCGGAACACGTCCGGTCCTTCGACGATGAGGTCGGGCATGTGCAGCGACAGGTCCATGAGAGCGGCCGTCGAGCGCCACGACTCCTGCTCGTCGCGCCAGTTGGTGAACTCCGGCTTGACCGGAAAGACGTACGCGCCGGAGCGTCCGCTGCGCAGAAGCTGGAGCGGCCCGCCGGCCTTCTGGATCTCGTCTTCGAGAGTGGGCATCCTTCGGTTCCTTCCACGACCCGCCTCGATGCGGGCCTGACCCGACCGTATCAGTCATCTGTAAACATGTCATCCCTCTTCAATGATTGGAATTCCTGATAATGTGAACCGGTAACGCGAGGAGGCGACATGGTGCTGAACGAGCCGGAGCGGCCATCGGAGTGGCTGGGCGGCATCCCCTACCGGCTGTGGCGGGCGAATCAGGCCCTGCATCGCCGCGTGGTCGAGGCGATCGACGATCTCGGTCTCACCGTCACCCAGCTCGGCATCATGGTGCACCTCGACGAGCTCGGTCACATGTCGGCGTCCGACCTCGCCCGCCTGTTCCGCCTCACGCCGCAGAGCACGACGACGGCGCTCAACCGCCTCGAAGCCGAGGAGTGGGTGCGGCGCGTCCCGCACCCGATCCACCGCCGCGTCATCTGGTACGAGGTCACGCCCGAGGGCCTCAAGGTCGCCGACGAGGGTCGCCAGCGCGTCGCCGCAGTGAACCGCGAGGTCGAGGCGGCTCTCGGCGACATCGACCAGGCGGCACTGTCGGCCGCACTGCACCTCATCACGTCGACCTTCGACGAGGAGGTGCCCACCGGCACCATGTGGCCGGTGCGCTGATCCTCGACCACGGATGGGGAGACGGATGCTGCGGCCCGCAGCATCCCTCATCCGCCGGCCTCACGCGTCAGGCGTGCCCGGCACTCCAGCCGGCGTCGACCAGCTCGCGCGACTCGGGCGCCACACTCCGTTCGGCGGCCGCGACGACGTTCGCGACGAGCATGGCCCGCGTCATCGGGCCGACGCCGCCCGGATTCGGCGACATCCACCCCGCGACCGCGGCGACCTCCGGGTCGACGTCGCCGGCGAGCTTCGCCTTGCCGGACGCCGTCGTGCCCACTCGCGTGACTCCCACGTCGAGCACAGCGGCGCCGGGGCGCACCCACTCCGGCCGCACGAAGTGCGGCACCCCGAGGGCCGCGACGACGATGTCGGCGCGACGCACCTGGTCGGCGATGTCGGGCGTGCGCGAGTGCGTCAGCGTCACCGTCGCGTCGATCCCCCGGCGCGACAGCAGCAGCCCGAGCGGCCGCCCGACGGTGATGCCGCGGCCGATCACGGTGACATGCTTGCCTGCGGTCGCGACGCCGTTGCGCGTGAGCAGCTCGACGATTCCGACGGGCGTGCACGGCAGCGGCACGGTGTCGTCCGACGCGTCGACGTCGAGCACGAGGCGTCCGAGGTTGGCGGGGTGAAGGCCGTCGGCGTCCTTGGCGGGATCGATGAGCGCGATGATCGCGTTCTCATCGATGCCTGCGGGGAGCGGCAACTGCACGATGAACCCGGTGACGGCCGGATCGGCGTTCAGGTCCCGCACCGCCTGTGCGATCTCGGCCTGGCTCGCCGTCGCGGGCAGCTCGACGGCGATGGACTCCACACCGACCTCGGCGCAGTCGCGGTGCTTGCCGGTGACATACGACCGCGATCCGGGGTCGTCGCCGACGAGCAGCGTCCCGAGGCCCGGCACGATGCCCCGGTCGCGCAGGACGCGCACACGTTGCGTGAGCTCTTCCTTGACGGCGGCGGCGGTCGCGACGCCGTCCAAGACGATGGCGGTCATGTCTCTCCGATCGGTGGGGTGGGGGCGTTCACAGGCGGGCAAGCGCGTCGATGTCTTCGAGGAAGTCGCGCACGGCGCTCTTCGACACCGTCGCGCGGGTCGAGCGGAGCGCGCGCTGGTAGTGGCGGGTCTCGAGCTGCACCGGCGACTCGTCGACGTCAGGGAGCACGATCGCTCCCGTCGTCGTCGCGACCGGAGCGCCCTGCAGCGCGCCGGCGAGGGCGTCCTGCGCGGCGCGACGCACCGCGTACTCGATGTCGGCGGGCGTGAGTCCCTCGCTCGCGTCGACGAGGGCGTCGAGGTCGATCCCGTCCACCACGCCGGCAGGCACGTAGCGGATCCAGATCGCGCGCCGGGCGTCGGCATCCGGCAGTCCGATCGGAAGCACGTAGTCGAAACGGCCGTGGCGCAGGAACGCCGCGTCGAGCGCACGCACGAAGTTCGTGGCGCAGATCAGGAGGCGCCCCTCGAGCTCCCGGAACTCCGAGAGCAGCTTCAGCAGCTCGTTCGTCACGCCCTGCGTGGGCGAGGGCGGGTCGCCGCGCCGCCGTGAGGCGATCTCCTCCACCTCGTCGATGAACACGACCGCGTGCTCGAGCTCGGCGATCACCTCGAACGTCTGGCGCAGCGCCGCCGGCAGTCCCGCGGGCGAGTCCGCGAGCCGGGAGGGGAACACCTCGACGAAGGGCCAGCCCAGGCGCGAGGCGACGGCCTTCGCGAACGTCGTCTTCCCGGTGCCCGGCGGCCCGAAGAGCATGACCGCGCGCGGCGGCAGCACGCCGTACCGCGCCGCGAGCTCGGGGTGCGCGAGCGGTGTGACGAGGCGTTCCTCGAGCAGCAGCTTCTCGCGTGCCATCCCCGCGACGTTGTGCCAGAGCCGGCGCGGCAGGATGCGGCCGCCGACCTCCTTGAGCAGGTCGAGCTCGCGCCGCTGCACCGGCAGCGGGCGCTCGAAGTAGCGGAGGTGATGGCGCACCTCGAAGCCGTTGCCGGTGAGGTGCGGCACGCCCTGCGCCGCGTCCGACACGATCACCGACAGCTTCCCGAGGCCGAGGGGCGCCATCCGCCGCTCGAGGCGGTCGAGCAGCGCCGCCCCGATCCGCTCCGCGTCGAGAGCGGGGGTCCGGTCGTCGTCGATGCGGAAGAACACGATCCACCCCTGCGCGTGGGCTGCGCGGCCGACCGCGGCCCCGAGGATCCGATCCCCCGACACCGCGACGACGGCATGGTCGGCCTGGCACGACGCGATGACCTCGGCCAGGGAGTACACCGGCGTCTCGCCGCGGTCGTGCGAGAGCTCCCACAGCCGCACGATCCCCTCGAGGTCGTCGTCGTGGAAATCGCGGATGTGCGCGTGACTTCGCTGGCTCATCGCCCCACCCTCGTGTTGTGGACGGATGCCGCGGCCCGCAGCATCCGTCCTCATCCGCTGTGTCAGACCGCGACGTTCGCGCGGTAGGTCGTGCGGGCGAACTCGTTGTACGGCGAACTCTGCACCGTGGCGCGGATGCGCGGGAGGCCGAGGTCGGCGTCGCTAGCCTCACCGTGGCCCGGGTACTGCCCCCAGACGACCTCGACCTCGGTGCCGGGCTCCGCGACCGCGTGGTCGACGAGCGCCAGCGACAGGATCGTCCCGACGGGGGCGATGTGCGAGGTCCAGAACGTCATGCCCTGGAGCTGCCCCTCCCGCTCGATGCGGAAGCGTCCGTACGAGTTGAGATAGTCCGAGCCCGCTGCGCCGAGCACGCGCCCGACGTCGCCGCGGTCGAACTCGAGCGTGACCTTCGTGCGCCGCACCTCGTCCTTGGCGGCGAAGAGGGCGTCGCGGCCGATGAAGTCGTGGTTGAACGAGATCGAGCGGCCGTAGCCCAGTTCCCACGGCGAGATGTAGTAGTCCTCGATGCGGTCGGAGTAGAAGCTGCCGCCGAGCGGCTTCATGCCCTCGTACGAGAACTTCGGCAGCCATCGACGGTAGTCCTCGAGGCGGGGGTCGGTGTAGATCGCCGGGGTCGGCGTGGGGATCCAGCCGCTCTCGACGCCGTTCGTGAAGTACGCCTTGCCGCCAACGGGCTGGATGCCGAAGGGCTCCCCGCCCTCGAGCAGGGCCTCGCGCACGGCGCCGTAGTGGGCGAAGTCGCCGATGAACTCGTAGCCGGCCTGCCCCGCCATGCCGTGGCGCAGCGCACGCACCGGGATGCCGCGGAGCGACACCTCGACGGAGTGGAAGAACTTCACCTCGGGCAGCGGTCCCCCGAACGCGCGCTCGACGGCGTACGCCGCGAGGGGGCCCTGCACCTGGAAGCGGAACAGCTTCGGGTCGCGGTCCTTGCGCACCGACGAGTCGGGGTCGGTCGAGTACGCGACGTCGTAGCCGCCCTTTTCGGCGTGGTACTTCACCCAGTTCTGCGCGGCGGGCACGCCGGTGAGCGTGAACGCCTCTTCGCCGGTGCGCAGCAGGATGCCGTCGACGACGATGTTGCCGTCGTACGAGACCGGTACGAACTGCTTGGCCTGGCCGACCGCGAAGCTCGCGTAGTTGTTGGCGCTGACGTCGCTGAGGAGGCGGACGGTGTCGGGGCCCTCGAGGAACGTGTCGAACATGTGGAACGACAGATCGAACAGGGCGACGTTCTGGCGCCACGCCGCCTGCTCGGCACCCCAGCCTGAGAACTCCGGCTCGACGACGGGGACGGTCCACGCGGGCGCGCCGGGCTTCCAGAGCAGCTGGATCGGGGATCCGGCCTCGTCGATCGCGTCCTGAAGGGTGGGGGTGGTGGCGGGTGCGTTCATGGTCTTCTCCTGGGGTCGGCGCGTCATTGCGCGCGGAAGTCGCGGATCCACTCGCTCGTGGCCGTGAGGCCTCCGAACGTGTAGAAGTGCAGGTGCACGCGGCCGTGGCGTGCGGGGTCGTAGCCGGCGGCGAGCGCGCCGATGAGCTTGTCGGGTCCGGCCGTGCCGATGAGGTTGGTGAGCGAGAACCCGTACTTCTTGACGATCATCGCGTTCGCTCCGATGCCGAATCGGCGCGCGAAGCCGATGAGGCGCTTGACCCCCGCCGGACCGGGCACGCCGATGCGGATCGGCAGATCGATGCCCTCGGCGCGCACGCGCTCGATCCAGGCGAGCACGGGCTCCTCGTCGAACGCGAACTGCGTGATGATCGTGCCCTCGAGCCCCTGCTCCTTGAGCGCCGCGGCCTTGCCGCGCAGCGCCGACCACAGCACGTCGTCGGGGATGTCGGGGTGTCCCTCGGGGTAACCGGCGATGCTCACGTGCCGCACGCCGTACTGAGGGGGCAAGCCGGTGCGAATCACCGACTCCGAGTCGGCGTACGGTCCCTCCGGCGTCGCGGGGTCGCCGCCGACGGCGAAGATGCTCCCACTGGCGCCCGCGTCGCGGAGCGCACCGAGGTACTCCTCGAGCTCGGCCTGGCCGTGCAGCCGCCGCGCCGAGATGTGCGGCACGGGCGTGAATCCGCCCTCGAGCACGGCTTTCGCCGCGGCGAGCCGCATGGGCAGGTCCTCGTTGCCGAGGAATGTCACGTTGATGCGCGTACCGGCAGGGATCACGGATGCCGCGGCCCGCAGGTCGTCGACATCCTTCCCGGTCATCTCGAGCGAGAAGTCGGTGAGGAGCGTGGTGCTCATGGCTGTCTTCATCTTCGAATCGCCTTTCGGGGGTGAAATGGTCAGGGCTGGAAGACGACGGTCTCGCGGCCGTTGCGGATGACGCGGTCCTGGCAGTGCCACGCGACGGCGCGGGCGAGCACGGCGCGCTCGACGTCGGCGCCCCGGCGCTGCAGGTCGGCGGCCGAGTCGGCGTGCGTGACGCGCACGACGTCCTGCTCGATGATCGGGCCCTCGTCGAGGTCGCCGGTGACGTAGTGGGCGGTCGCGCCGATGAGCTTGACGCCGCGCTCCTTCGCCTTGCGGTACGGCGCGGCCCCGATGAAGGCCGGCAGGAACGAGTGGTGGATGTTGATGACGGGCACGCCGATCCGCTCGAGGAAATCCTCCGAGAGGATCTGCATGTAGCGCGCGAGCACCACCACGTCGACGTTGCCGACGAGCAGCTCGAGGATGCGCTCCTCGGCCGCCGACTTGTCGGGCCCCTGCGACGGCACGTGGACGAACGGGATGCCGAACGACCGCACGTCATCGGCCACGACGGTGTGGTTCGAGATCACCATCGGCACCGTCATCGGGATCTCGCCGCGGCGCTGACGCCACAGCAGGTCGAGCAGGCAGTGGTCGGAGGTCGACGCAAGGATCGCGACGCGCTTGGGGGCCGAGCGATCCGCGAGCGTCCACGTGACGTCGAGCCCACCTCCGAGCGCCGCCTCGAGGGAGGCCTCGATCGCGGGCCGCACGGCAGCGAAGTCGTCGACGTGGAAGACGGTGCGCTGGAAGAAGTGCCCGCCCTCGGGGTCGTCGGTGTACTGGTCGAGCGAGACGATGTTGGCGCCGTTCTCGGACAGCGCCGACGAGATCGCGCGAACGAGGCCGGGGCGATCCTCGCCCTCGACGAGCAGGATGCCTTCATCGGTCGGCAGCTTCAGTGCGAGGTTCGGCGTCTTCGGTGCCACGATCGTCATCGTCCGTACTCCCTTGTTACAGATGACTGAAACTCTAACAGTCGCCTGTAATCGCGGGAAGTCCCGACAGGGTGTCCACTCCTGCATCATTCGCGTGCAGACCGTGCGCGGTCGCCGGTGGGACGATGGTGCGAGCCCGCCACTCGCGGGCGCACACGACGAGGTGACCACCCGATCGCCGGACGTCGAGCACCCGAGAGGCGACCCCGCCCGGGCGCCCGGCGACACGCGACCAGCTGAAGGGAGCTCGCCATGAACCGCACGGCCGACTGGTACTGCGACGACAGCGACTGCGACTACTGCGGCGCACCCGAGACCGACTGACGGCGCCCGCACGAACGAGAAGCCGGCGCCCCGCGAGGGGCGCCGGCTTCATCGTGTGCGGATGTCACCAGGCGGTGGCGACCTCGGCGTGGGTCGTGAGGATCCCCTCGGTCGTTCCGGCCGGAGCGCGACCGATGCCGCACTCGGTCGCGACGCCGAACACCGGTGCGTAGCGCAGCGCCGTCTCGATGCGGCCGGCCGCGCCCGCGGCGCCGTCTTCGCGGTGGATCAGCCCGAGGTACAGCTCGGTGCCATCCGGCAGAGCGAGGCCGGCGAGCGGTGCGTAGTACGCCTCGTCGTCGCGCTCGATGGGCACCGGCAGGTGCAGCCACGTGATCGGGCGACCGGATGCCTCGAACAGCCCGTTCGCGAACCGCACGAGGTTGGCGGCATCGGCCGGCTCGACGAAGTGCTTCTCGGCGACGTCGCCGTAGCAGAGATGGAACCCCACCTCGACGGCATCCGGCACGAGATCGGCCTGTTCGGCGGAGCGGGCGATCAGCCCGCTCCACAGGTCGTCGCCCCACCAGGGCTCGACGGCCGGCTTGCCGCGGTATTCGACCTGCTCGATCAGCTGGAACTCGACTGCGTTGTCCCACTGGATCGCGAGTTCGTCGTGGGGGATCGCAGCGAGGATCTCGTCGAGCTCGCGATACATGGCGGCGCGGTACACCGGCTCGATCGCGGCACGCTGCTCGGCGGGGAAGAACGCGCCGACGACGGCCAGTGGCGTCGGCAGCGACACCTGGAACCGCACGCCCGCGGGGACCGCGCCCTCTTCCCGCAGCCGCCGGAACAGCGCGTACGACTCGATCGCCGCAGCCGCGTAGCCGAGTGGGGGGAACTCGATCGTCGCGGGGTCGACGCCGTCCGCGACCCGCACGGGTCGCGCGTCCAGCATCTTCACCGGGATCGGGTGATCGCCGACGCGCTCGATCCCGTCGGCCTCGGCGAGCACATCGGGCTGGAAGAGGATCCAGTGGAACCGGGGCCCCACCTCGCCGTCGGGGATGCGCTTGAGGTGACCGCCGAGCACCTCGGCGGCGGTGCGGATGGTGGTCTCGGCGTCGTCGTAGTTGACGCTGCCGACGAGATGGGCGCCCTGGGGCTGTCCAGTCATGACTCTTCCTTCTTTGTTCGTTCGTCACATGTGTACGCGAAATCGGCGGTTCCGCGTACACATGTGACGGACGAACGGCGGGTGGGGCGGGCGAGGCCGCGCCGGCGAGATCGCCGGGTCGCGGCATCCGTCCCGCGTCAGACGCCTGCGGGGGCGACCTTCGCGTAGCCGCGCACGTCGGGGAACGGGGGCACGCGGTCCTTCTGCAGGTCGACCTGGAAGGTGTTGAGGCACATCGACAGCAGTGTGAAGTTGCCGAGGAGGCCGATCGCGTCGACCAACTGCTGATCCGTGAACACGGCGGTCAGGCGGGCGTAGGTCTCGTCAGACACGAAATGGGTCGTGAGCAGCTCGACCGCGAAGTCATGGAACGTCTGCAGCTCGACATCGTCGCCGAAATCGGGTTCGCCCCACGTAGCGAGCGCCTCGATCGCCTCGGCGGGCACGCCGGTGGCGATCGCCTTGTCGACGTGGGCGTTCCACGAGAACTGGGCGTCGAAGTACCGGGCCGCGACGAGCAGCGCGTACTCGCGGATGCGCTCGGGCATGCTGCAGTCGAACCGCACGAACGCGCCGAGCGCCTCCACCCGGTCGCACAGTTCCGGGCTGTGCAGCCACACCTTGAAGGGGCCGCCGATCTTTCCGCGCTTCGCGATGATGCGGTCGGCGAGCTCCCGCTGGCGCGGTGTCATCTCGTCGATGGGGGTCACGTCGAGTCGCATGTCGTCCTCCGGGCTCGGCTTGTCGCGGTGTTCTCGGGGCGAGACTAGGCGGGGACGGATGCTGCGGGGAGGGCTCCCCGGGCAACGTAAGCGTGCACCCCGCGAAGCGAGCACAGACCTACCGTGAGAGCGTGCCCTCCCGTGTCACCACTCTCACCGCCGAACTGCGCGTCGATTCCGCCGCCGTCGCCTCGCCGACCCCGCGCCTGTCGTGGACGGTCTCGTCCTCCGAGCCCGGCTGGCGTCAGGAGTGGGCGGAGCTGCGTCGCGGCACCGAGGTGGTGCGCCGCGAGGGGCGCGACAGCGTGCTCGTGGATTGGCCGTTCGCCCCGCTGTCGGCCGGCGAACGCACCGAGGTGCAGCTGCGAGTGGGATCGACCGACGGACACGAGACCCCGTGGAGCGCCCCGCTCCCCCTGTGGGCCGCGTTCGCGCCAGAGTGGGTCGCGAAGCCGATCGCCCTCGCCGACCCCGAGACCCCTGCACAGCCGGCACTGCTGCGCACGTCGTTCGTCGTCGACCGCCCGGTGCGCAGCGCGACGCTGCACTGGACGGCGCTCGGCGTGGTCGACGCCTCCCTCAACGGCTCCCCCGTCGACGACCTCGTCCTCACCCCCGGCTGGACGAGCTACCGGGAGCGGCTCGTGTACGAGACGGCCGACGTGACGGCGCTGCTGCGCGATGGCGAGAACGCGCTCGGCCTCTCGCTCGCCGGCGGCTGGTACACCGAGGAGTACCACGTGCTCACGGCGCCGAAGCGGTTCTACGGCGACCAGCCGCGTGCTCTCGCGCAGCTGCGCATCGAGTTCGAGGACGGCTGTGTTCGCACGGTCGCCACCGGCGACGGCTGGCGGGCGTCCGGCCAGGGCCCGATCGTGGCGAGCGGCATCTATGCCGGCGAGCAGGTCGACGCCCGTCGCGTCGTCCCCGGATGGGACGCGCCCGGCTTCGACGACGCGGCGTGGGCCGCAGCATCCGTCGTCGACGAGGCGATGCCCGTCCTCGAGCCGCGCATCGCGCCGCCGGTCCGGGAGATCGAACGGATGCTGCCGATCGCGATCTCACACACCGGATCGGGGCGCGTCCTGCTCGACTTCGGGCAGAACGTCGTCGGCCGGCTGCGGCTGCGGGTGCGCGGCCGCCGGGGCACGGTCGTCACCGTGCGCCACGCGGAGGTGCTCGAGGGCGCGTTCGGGGAGGGGGCGGAGCTCGCCCTCCGCCCCCTCCGCCTCGCCTCCGCCACCGACACCTTCACCCTCGCCGGGGACGGCCCCGAGGTGTTCGAGCCTCGGTTCACGTTCCACGGGTTCCGGTACGTCGACATCGACGGGTGGCCCGGCGAGTTCGACCCGGACGAGTTCGTGAACGGGGCCGTCGAGGCCGTGGTGCTCGGCAGCGACCTGCGGCGCACCGGGTGGTTCGAGGCATCCGATCCCCTGCTGAACCGGTTCCACGAGAACGTCGTGTGGACGCTGCGGGGCAACTATCTCGCGGTGCCGCAGGACTGCCCGCAGCGCGACGAGCGCCTCGGCTGGACCGGCGATACGCAGCTGTTCGCGCCGACCGCCGAGTTCCTCTTCGACTGCCACGCCTTCCTGCGCTCGTGGCTCCGCGACCTCGCCCTCGAGCAGCGGCGGCTCGGCGGGCTCGTGCCGCTCTTCGCGCCCGACGTGCTGCCCGGGTTCAGTGACCGCGGACCCGTCGCGGCGTGGGGCGATGCGATCGCGATCGTGCCGCATGTGCTCGCCGACAGCTCGGGCGACACCTCGGTGCTCGCCGAGTTCTACCCGGGCATGCGCGACTGGATCGACCTCGTGCTCTCGCACCGCGATGCTGAGGGCCTCTGGACCAGCGGCCGTCAGCTCGCGGACTGGCTCGACCCGAACGCTCCGCCCAACGCGCCTTCGCGCGGGCGCACCGACACCGACATCGTCGCGACCGCCTACCTCGTGCGCACGGCACGGCTCACCGCCGACGTCGCGCGGCGGCTCGGGCATCACGCCGAGGCCGACCGCCTGCTGACAGAAGCGGAGGTGTCGCGCCGCGCCTACCTCGACGCGTTCGTGACGCCGACCGGACGCATGATGTGCGACACCCAGACCGCGTACGCGCTCACGATCGCGTTCGACCTCGTCGACGATCCGCGACTGCGCCGGCGCGTCGGCGACCGCCTCGCGTTCGTCGTGCGCCGTGACGGCTACCGCATCGCCACGGGACTCGTCGGCACGGCGGTCATCGCGCAGGCGCTCACGGCGACGGGCCACCTCGACGCCGCGGAGCGCCTGCTGTTCCAGACGGAGTCGCCCTCGTGGCTCTATCCCGTGACCGTCGGCGCCACCACGGTGTGGGAACGCTGGGACGGCCTGCGCCCCGACGGCTCGCTCAACCCCGGCGCGATGATCTCGTTCAGCCACGTCGCGCTCGGCTCGGTCGCCGCGTGGCTGCACACCGAGATCGCCGGACTGTCGGCGGCCGAGCCGGGCTACCGCGTGGTCCGGATCGCGCCGAAGCCCCTCGCTCGCCTGGGCCACGCCCGTGCCCGGCATGACACCCCGTACGGCCCCGCGGAGTCGGGGTGGGAGCGCATCGACGGCGGCCTGCGGGTGTTCGCCGAGATCCCGGCGAACACGACGGCGCTTGTCGCGCTGCCCGACGGTCGCCGATTCGAGGTCGGCGCGGGCGTACACGAATGGACGGTCGCCGAGACGGATGCTGCGCCCCCGCGCCCGCCCGTGACCCTCGAGTCCTCGATGGCCGAGCTCGCCGACGACCCCACCGCGCACCGCGCGTTCTTCGGCGCCCTGACGGCGCGGCCGAATCGCTTCCTCGCCGGCGCGGTGAGCTCGAACGCGCTGTACACGCCGGGGCGCAGCATCCGTGACGCCCTCGTCTTCGCCGACGAAGCGACCCTCGCGGCCGCCGCCGACGCCCTCGCCACCGCCCACGACGTGAAAGGCACCTCATGACCACCATCCGGATCTTCGACGAGATCGAGGTGCTCGACCGCGGCGGGGCCGTGAAGACCTGGCCGCTCATCACCAAGGACACCGCGGGCGCCACAAACGAGGTGACGACGGGCATCAGCGTGTACCCCGTCGGAGCCGGCGCGCCGCTGCACTCGCACAACTGCGGCGAGCAGGTGCTGATCCTCGAGGGTCAGGGCTTCGTCGAGGTGCATGACCCCGAGGAGGGTCTGATCCACCGCGATCTCGTCAAGGACGACACCGCCTATGTGCCCGCCGACACGTTCCACCGCTATCAGAACACCGGAGAGGTGCCGATGCGGATCCTCTGGATCTACCCGGGCGCCTACGTGACGCGCACGTTCGCCGACACCGGGAAGACGGTCGAGCACCTCACGGCCGAAGACGCGATGGGTGGTCGCTGAGGCCGATCGAGCCCGAGCGCCGAAACGAGGGACGCCGGCGCCCGTGTGCTGGGGGACACGAAGGCGCCGGCGTCCAGGTCGACGCCTGGGGTCTTGATGACCCGCGCAGGCGCCCAGGACCCGAGCTGGGGGACTCAGGTCTGACGGCGGATGAAGCGCATCAGCCACGCGATCACCGCGATGACGATGATGACGAGGCCGATCCACAGCAGGAACTTCGCTGCCTCGATGAACACGCCGAGCAGCAACAGGACGATTCCGACGATGAGCAGGATCACTGCGAGTCCGGTCATGCAGACCATGGTGGGCTGATGCCCGAGCGTCCGCCAACCTCTTGACAACAGGCCCGGAACGTGGGCGGGGCCTCAGGCGGTGAGCACGACCTTGCCGCCCGAGTGCCCCGTCGCGACGAGCCGCAGCGCGTCGGGCGCCTCATCGAGCGGGAACGTCCGCGCGACGGGCAGCACGAGGTCGCCCGCGGCCGCGAGATCGAGGATGCGACGCCGCGCGGGCATGCGGAATGCGATGCTCGCGGGCGCCGCGCCCGCGGAGATCCCGACGCCGGCCTCGCGCGCCTTCGGCCCGGGGGCGAGGGTCGCGATGCGGGCGGGATCTGCGACGAGGTCGAGCGAGACGGCGAGCGCCTCGTCCGTGCCCGCGGCGTCGATCGCCGCGTCGACGCCTCCGGGGGCGAGCGCACGCACGCGGTCGGCGAGTCCCTCGCCGTACGTGGTCGCCTGGGCGCCGAACGACGTGATCTTCGCGAGGCTCGCCTCGGAGCCCGTGCCGATCACCCGGATGCCGTCCTGCACAGCCAGCTGCGTCACCAGCACCCCGACCGACCCGGATGCCCCGTGCACGACGAGCGTCTCGCCACGCTGCGCACCCGAGAGTGCCAGCATTTCGGCCGCGACGACGCCGACGTGCAGGAGGCCCGAGGCGGTGACGTCGTCGACCTCGTTCGGAAGTGCGAAGACGTCGGATGCAGCGACCACGAGGTCGCTCGCGAGCGCTCCGGCGATCTTGAACGCGACGACCCGGTCACCCACGGCCACCGGACCGGTGGCGATCTCGGTGCCGGTCGCGACCGCGGTCACGACGCCCGCGGCCTCCTGGCCGACGCCGAGCGGGAGCAGCGACGGGTCGGCGTTCCAGCCGCCCGACAGCCCTTTGAAGTCGGACGGGTTCAGCCCCGCGGCGGTCACACGGATGGCGACCTCCCCGGCCTCGGGCGTGCGCGGCGCGAACTCCTCGAGCTCGAGGGCGTCGATCCCGCCGTACTCCGGCAGCACCCACCTGCGCGCCATGGCTCAGGCCGCCTCAGGAACCGCGACGCCGAGGCCGGCGGCGGTCTCGACGAGCTCGGCCCACAGCTTGTCGCCGACCGGGATGCCGGCGGCCGAGCGCTTCTCGAGGGTTCCGGCGCTGCGCTCCCCGGGCACGAGGATCTGCTCGACACCCTCGGCCTTCGGAAGGCCGTGGATGGTGTCGATGGTCGCGTCGACGTTCGCGGCGAACTCTTCGGCGGAGCCGAAGGCGGCCGGGTCGAGCACGATGAGCGTCGCGTTTTGACGGTGCTTCTTCTCACCGGCGTGGTACTTCGTGAGGATCGGCGCCGTGACCAGCACCGAGGTCAGCAGCTCGAACATGAGCGACAGACCCGAGCCCTTCGGCCCACCGAGCGGCGTCGGGATCTTCGCGAGCTCCGGGTCGGTCGTGGGGGTTCCGTCGGCGGTCGTCGCCGAACCCTCGGGCAGCGGCCTGCCCTCCCGCTTGTACTGCGCGATCTTGCCGAGTGCGATGAGCGAGCTCGCCATGTCGAGCAGCACGGTGGGCTTGTCGCCGGTGCCGGGCACCGCGATCGCCAGCGGGCTGGTGGCGACCGAGGCGCCGACGGCGCCCTCGTACGACATCATCGGCGAGCCCGCCGCGATGCCGATGCCGACGAGGCCGGCGTCGGCGATGCGGCTGACGTAGTAGCCGATCGCCCCGGTGTGCACGGTGTTGCGCACCGACACGACGGCGACGCCCTGCGTGCGGGCCTTCTCGACCGCGAGGTCGGCCGCACGCGTGAGGGCCACCGGGCCGGGTGCGAAGTCGGCGTCGACGACGGCGACGCCCGGGGCGGCGTCGTCGATGACGATGGCGGGTCGCGGGTTCGCGACGCCCGAGCCGAACATCTCGACGTAGCGCGGTACGCGCGAGATGCCATGGGAGTCGACACCGCGCAGGCTCGCCCAGACGAACGACGGCGCGGCGGTGGCCGCGTCGTCGGCGCTGACGCCGGCGGCCTCGAAGATGTCGCGGATGAATGCCTCGAGGGCGTCCGCGGGAACGGTGACGGGCATGGTTCTGCCTTTCAGGTGGGTGGTGCGAAGCGGGCCGGCCGCTGACTGCCGGCCCGCTCCGGGCTCATCGGGTGACCGCGACGTTGAGGACGGCGGTCGTTCCGCTCTTCACCGCGGTGACCGCCTCGGCGAGGACGCGGTCGAGTTCGGCCGGGTCGTCGACCTCCGCGGCGTACATGTCGAAAGGGGCGGCGAAGGCGCTCAGCTCGGGCTGCCCCGACAGGTCGACGCCCAGGTGGTTGTTCGTCTGCACTGCGGCGCCCTGCGGGTAGAAGCGCAGGTGGTTCATCTTCATCGACAGGTACTTCTTGTTGTTGAAGATGACGATCAGCACGGGCAGGTCGAAGTCCTTCGACGCCAGCAGCGACTGCACGATCGGGTTGTAGAGGTACGCGCCGTCGCCGACGGTGAACAGCACGAAGCCGTCCTCGACCGCAAGCTTCACCCCCAGCGCGACGGCGATGCCCTGGCCGAGCCCGCCCTGGACGTAGAAGAACGAGTCGGGGCGCTCCCAGCCGATGTGGCGCTGCACGACCCGGCCGTGGGTGATCGTCTCGTCGACGACCGTGGCCTGCTCGTCAGCGACCACCGCGCGCAGCTTCACGGCGAGCGCGACGGGGTCGATTCCGCCCGCCGCAGCCGCCTTCGCCTCGATCGCGGCGGTCTGCGCCGCCCAAGCCTCATGGGCCTCGCGGAACGACTCGGCACGGCCCGCGAAGTCGCCGCCGCGCCGACGTGTCGCCTCCCGCAGCTGCCCGAGGGTCTCGGGAAGCGCGCCCTCGAGATAGTGGTCGGCGTTGAGCACCTGGTACACGATGTGCGGGCGCTGCGGCACCTCGTCGATGACGACGGTGGTGGCCTTCAGGGGCTTGCGGCTGGGCGGGTAGTACGGCGCCCGGCAGTTGACGAGGAGGATCAGGTCGGCCTCGTCGATGTGCGGCTCGAGTTCGCCTCCCAGGTGCACCGGCGAAGACTTCGGAAGGTTCGCGCACACCGCCGACGTCGGCTCGATGACGCCGATGCCGAGGTCCTCGGCGAGCGCGCGCAGCGCCTCGAAGCCCCCGGGTTCACGCCCGGCCGTCTCGGTGATGATCACGGGGCGCTTCGCCGTCGCGAGGAGCTCGGCGACGGCATCCACGTCCGTCGGCGCCGAGATGCGACGCCCACGCTCGACGACCTTCTTGCGCACCGGCTCCTCGGCCGGCTCGAGGAGCACCTCGAGCGGGAGGTTCAGGTACACCGGGCCGGTGGGCTGACGCCCGGCGAGCTCGCCGGAGCGCTTGACCAGTTCGTAGAGGGTCGAGACGGATGCCGCCTGCTGCGACCACTTCGTCCAGGGCTCGGCGACCGGATGGGTGCCGCCGACGATGGAGAGGTTCCGATACCACTGGCCGCCCGGATCCTGACCGTGGCCGTCGCCGTAGGTGGTCGACTCCGAAGAGGTGACGACCATCCCGACGCCGGCGAGCAGCGCGCCGTGCACGGCCATGGAGCCCTGCAGGAGGCCCGGCGTGGCGTGCAGCAGGACCGCCTGCACGCGCCTGGTCACGAGACCGTAGCCGGTGGCCATGCCCACGGCCACGGTCTCGTGCATCAGGTCCATGTAGCGCGGGGTCGGAACGCCCTCTGCCTGGCGGCGGGCGAGCGCCTCCCAGGCGGGGGCCCATTCCGAACCCGGCGAGGAGAAGATGACATCGACGCCCAGATCGTCGAAAGCCTCGATGAGCAGCTCGCCGCCGTCATACTTCTTCGCAGTCACGTCAGACAGTCTCCGCCTTCGCACCGGCGGCGACGCCGGCCGTCTCCGGAATGTCCCAGTCGAGCACCTTGCAGATGCCCTTGCCCATGATCCAGTCGAGCTCCTCGGGGGTGAACGTGTAGTACTTCGTGAACTGCTCGATCGTGTCGGTCCAGGTCAGACCGTGGCCGAGCAGGCGCGTGATGTCGGTGCCGAAGTGGGCACGCTCCGGGCCCATCTTGTCGACCACTTCGCGCACGTACTTCTCGATGTTGTAGTTCGGGAACGGCTGCGTCGAGTAGCCGGGCAGTGCCGAGACCTTGACCGAGATGTTCGGGTAAACGTGCAGGTCGGCGGTCTCCTGCACCCAGTAGCCGATCGCGTCGTCGACGCAGCGGGCCATGATGCCCATGTGGTCGATGATGATCTTCAGGTCGGGGTGCTTCTCGGCGATCTGGCCGAGCTCGCGCTTCCAGATGGGCGCGTGGACCATGGTCGGGATGCCGAGCTTCTCGGCGATCGGCCAGTACCAGTCGTTGGTCCCGTCGATCATCCAGTTGCGGTCCTGCGGACGGTGGAAGGTCAGGCGCGTGCCGAGGATGTAGGGGTTGTCCTTGAACTCGTGCAGCAGCCGCTCGCCCTCTTCGGGGTCGTTCTGCGGGATGCGCGCCATGATGCCGAAGCGGCCGTCGTACTGCTCGGCGGCCTCGAGGGCGTAGTCGATGCGATCGCCCTCCCATGACGGCGGCAGGATGAGGGCGCGGTTGACGCCGGCCTCGTCCATGAGCGAGACGGCCTCTTCGGCGAGGAAGGCCTCCTCGCGGTGGCCGTTGAGACGGATGCGCTCGCGAGCGCCCGGGACCCAGGGACGGTCCGGCGTCTCTTCCTTCCAGAGGTGGATCTGCGAATCGACGATGAACAACGGTCTTCCTCACGTTCGTGTGCTGCGTGCCGGTCTGCCGTGTCGGCGATGACGCGGTCACCGGCTGGGCCAGTCGGCTCCAGTGCAAGCGAACGTATCCCGGGGGCTGAGGCCTATCCAGGGTCGCGGACGCACGTTTAGGTTGACGGATCGTGCACGCTTTCCCGGGCCTGCGCGCCGCGTCGGATGGTTTGCTGAAGTGGGCGGACTCCGCCCGTCGACGTGAGGAGTGAAGACATGACGGATGCCTCGACCACGGCGCCCGAGCGGGGCGCCCGTCCCACGCGGCCGGGCGCGGACCCCGCGTCGCCTTTCTTCCGCGCGGGCGGCCGCAACCGCTTCACGGCCCGTCGCGCACGAGTCGTCTCGGTCGAGCAGGTCGCGCCGGTGCTGCTGCGCGTGCGCGTCGCCGGCCCCGACTTCGCCGACTTCACCAGCGGCGGCCCGGCCGACCACGTGCGGGTGTTCTTCCCCGACCCCGAGACCGGCGACCTGGTCGCGCCGACCGCCGTCGGCCCGGGCGAGGACGGCATCGTGCGACCGGATGCCCCCACCCGCGCCCGCGATTTCACGCCGCTCCGCGCGACGACCGTGGGCGGTGAGGTCGCCCTCGACCTGGACTTCTACCTGCACCCGTCCCCCGGTCCCGCATCCCGGTGGGCGAGCGAGGCGCGCATGGGCGACGAGCTCGTCATCGTGGGTCCGCGCGGCTCGAAGGCGGCACCGCAGGGCGTTGCGCGCCTCGTGCTCATCGTCGACGAGACGGCGCTCCCCTCCGCCACCCGCTGGGCGGCCGAGGTGCCCGCGAGCACCGCCGTCGAGCTCATCGCCGTCACCGCCGACGACGGCGCCTGGGTCGCGGACTACATGACCGAGACCTCGGGTCGGGGCGACGTCGCCGTGCACCACCTCGACAGCGCCGGCGACCCCGACGCCGTCGTGGCCGCGCTCGACACCGTGGGGGTGGATGCCTCTACCTTCGTTTTCGCGGCGGGCGAGGCATCCGTCCTCATCCCGCTCCGCCGCCACCTGCGCCGTACACTCGCCCTCTCACCTGAGCAGGTCGCCCTCTCGGGCTACTGGAAGCGCGGCACGGCCGGCTTCGACCACCACGCTCCGATCGACCCGTCCGACCCCGACTGAGACACGACAGAGCCCCTCGCGAGGCGAGGGGCTCTGTCGTGCCGAGGTCATTCGACGACGTCGGTCGCGTGCGCGGCGCGCCACTCCTCGGTGGCGCTCGCCTTCGGGCGGCGCAGGAACAGCACCGCGACGACGCCGATCAGCATGGCCGCCGCCGAGAGCAGCACCGACTGCGCCATGGCGGTCGCGAACGGCTCGGCTACGAAATCGGGCAGCGCGCCAGAGCTGAAGCTGCCGCCGGGAGCGTCGGCGGAGCCGGGGATGTTCGCCTCGATGCGGCTCTGCATAAACACGGCGATCGCGGCCGAGCCCAGCACCGAGCCGATGGTGCGCGTCGTGTTGTAGATGCCCGCGCCGGCACCGGCCTGCCGCGGGGTGAGGTTGCGCGTCGCGGTGGTCGCGAGCGGGCCCCACATGCCGGCGTTGCCGACGCCCATGATGAACGACGGGATGAGGAACACCCAGATCGGGGTGTCGAGGTTCATCAGCACCGAGTAGAGCACCAGCGACCCGGCGACCAGGAGCAGCCCCGGCACGAGAAGCACGCGCGGGTCGGTGCGATCGAGCCACCGGCCGGCGAGCGGCGACAGCACGCCGGCCGCGACGGCCATCGGGATGAGCAGCAGCGCCGACCCGGTGGGCGTGAGGCCGCGGGCGAGCTGCAGGAAGAACATCAGCGGCAGCGACATGCTCGTGACGGTGAAGCCGACGGTCGCGATGCCGATGTTCGCGACCGAGAAGTTGCGATCGCGGAACAGTTCGAGCGGCACGAGCGGTTCGCTCTTGGTCTTCGCCTGCTGCCAGATGAACAGGCCCATCACGAAAACGCCCGCGATGATGAGACCCCACACGGTGATCGGGCCCCAGATCACGCCCCAGTCGTACGTCTCGCCCTCCTGCAGGCCGAAGACGATGAGGAACAGGCCGACCGCGCTCAGGAAGACGCCGACCAGGTCGAACTTGTGCGGATGCGTCTCGAGCTTGGGCACGAGGATCCACGCGAGCACGAAGCCGACGATGCCCACCGGGATGTTGACGAAGAAGATCCACTCCCAGCCGAAGCCGTCGACGAGCAGGCCGCCCGCGAGCGGGCCGACGAGCATCGCGACGCCCGACGTCGCGCCCCACAGCCCCATCGCCGCACCGCGCTGATTGGGCGGGAAGGTGCGCGTGATGATCGCCATGGTCTGCGGTGTCATGAGTGCCGCGCCGAGGCCCTGCACCGCGCGGAAGGCGATGAGTGCGCCGAGGGTCGGCGAGAGGCCGCAGCCGAGCGAGGCGAGCGTGAAGATCGCCAGGCCGCCGAGGTACATGTACTTCGGCCCGAAGCGGTCGCCGAGACGGCCGGTGATGAGGAGCGGCACCGCGTACGCCAGCAGGTAGGCCGAGGTGACCCACACGACGTTGTCGAGGTTGTTGGTGTCCGGGTCGAGCGCCGCCTTGATGGCGGGGTTCGCGACCGAGACGATCGTCGTGTCGACGAGGATCATGAAGAAGCCGATGACCAGCGCCCAGAGGGCGGGCCAGGGGCTGCGGGGCTTGTGCCCGACGGCGTAGGCACCGGTGATCGGGCCGGCGACCCGATCGGTGGTGGATGCCGCGCCCGCCGTGCGGCGGGACTCCGGCGATTCGGGGGTGGTCACTGTCGTGCTGCCTTTCTCTGGGCGAGATAGCGTTCCGAGGGGGTCGGGGCGGGACCCCAGGCGAAGTCGGGATCGGCGATGCGCGGGAGCACCGCGTCCATCCACTCGAGCTCCGCGCGCAGGAGCGCCAGCTCGCGGTCGATCTCGATGAGGTACTGCGGGGGCACGCCCTTCTCCAGGGCGTGACGCTGGCCGTCCTCGAGGGAGCCGAGCGACGCGGCGAGCGCGTCGCGGCGAACGTCGAGCAGCTCGATCGCCTCGTCGCGATCCAGTCCGTGCACCTCGGCGAGCGCGACGCGGAACTCCGCCGGGCGGTCCACGCGCGGCAGCTCGCGACGCACCCATTCGAGCACCGCGGCGGCGCCGGCATCCGTCTGCGTATAAGTGGTGCGCTCGGGGCGGTTGCCGTCGCGGTCGACGCCGACCTCGGCGATCAGTCCGGCCCGCTCGAGCCGGCCCACCGTGTGGTAGACCGTGCCGTTCGTGATCGTGACGAGCCGGTCGTCACGGCGGAAGTGCATGAGGCGGATCATCTCGTACGGGTGCATGTCGCCCTCGCTCAGCAGCGCGAGCACGGCCACCCCGAGCGGGGTCAGGCGGGCGACGGGGTCGTTCACGATCTACTCCAGTTCGATTAGTCCACGTGGACTATACGCTTCTTCGTCGCGAGATGCACCCTCGCGCGCTGTCGTTGGGGCGTCGTACGGTGAGGGTCATGGCAGACAAGGGCGCCGCGCGCCGGGAGAAGTTCCCCGAGTCGTACGCGATCTTCGACCCGATCGTCGCTGAGTGGACCGCCCGGCCCGACGTCTCGCTCGGCGCGATGTTCGGGTCCGAGGGGCTCAACGTGCGCGGCAAGGTGTTCGCCTTCGTGACCTTCGAGGGCGCGCTGATGGTGAAGCTGCCCGAGCGCCGCGTCGGCGAGCTGGCCGAGGCGGGCGAGGCCGCGCCCGCCGTCATGCGCGGCCGGCCGATGCGCGAGTGGGCGACCGCGGGGACGGATGCCGCCGACCGCTGGCCCGCGCTGGTCGCCGAGGCGTTCGCGCACGTCGACGAGATCACGCCGTGAGCCCGCCCTCCCCCGATGCGGTCTCGCCCCGAAACCCGCCGGATTCACCCGGGATAATGGACGGGTGACGGCTATCCCCACCCCCACGACCGAGCTCCCCGGCTGGCGCCACGCCTACTCCGGCAAGGTCCGCGACCTCTACGTTCCGGCGGGCACGCCCGAGGGGGCGACGCCCGAGCGCATGCTGGTCGTCGCGAGCGACCGCGTCAGCGCGTTCGACCACGTGCTCTCGCCGGGCATCCCCGGCAAGGGCGAGCTGCTCACCACCCTGAGCCTGTGGTGGTTCGACCGGCTCGCGGGTGCGGACGGGGGTCGCAGCATCCCGAACCATCTCGCCGCCTCGCACCAGCTCACGCTCGGGGCCGACGGCGAGGCCAATACGGCCGACGACCTGAAGAGCCTGATCCCGGACGCCGTCACCGGGCGCGCGATGGTCGTGAAGAGCCTCGACATGCTGCCGATCGAGTGCGTCGTGCGCGGCTACCTCACCGGCTCGGGCTGGGCGGAGTACCGCGAGAGCGGCACGGTGTGCGGCATCGCGCTCCCCGAGGGGCTGTCGAACGGCGACCGGCTGCCTGAACCGATCTACACCCCCGCCTACAAGGCGCCGCTGGGCGAGCACGACGAGAACATCTCGTACGAGCGCACCGTCGAGCTCGTCGGCGCCGAGCGCGCCGCCGAGCTGCGCGACCTCTCGCTCGAGATCTACGCGCGCGCGGCCGCGACGGCCGAGGCGCATGGCGTGATCCTCGCCGACACGAAGTTCGAGTTCGGCCTCGACGGCAACGGCGTGCTGACGATCGCCGACGAGGTGCTCACGAGCGACTCGTCACGCTACTGGGATGCTGCGGCCTGGGCGTCCGGCACTACCCCTGACGAGCGCATGGCGAGCTTCGACAAGCAGATCGTGCGCGATTGGCTCGCCGCGAACTGGCCCGCGCCGCGCGAGAGCGAGCCGCCCGCGCTCCCGGCCGACATCATCGACCGCACCACCGCCCGCTACCGCGAACTGCTCGAGCGCCTCACCGCCGCCTGACGCCGCGGCGCGGCATCCGCGATCACGCGTTCTTCATCGCCTTCAAGCGCGCGAGCAGCACCGGTCCGGTGCGGTCGAGCATCGTGCCGCCGATGAGGATGCCGCCGACGAGCACCGCGGTGCCGCCCACGCTCCCGATGGCGAACGCGATCCAGCTCAGGGTCGGGTTCTGCGTGAAGTACCCGATGAGGCCCACGATGATCGCGGGCGCCGAGAGCGCGAGCGCGACCAGCCAGATGCCGAAGAACGCCATGCCCTGCAGGAACGTCGTGCCGGGAACGCGCTTGAACGGATTGTCGCCCGAGCCCGGAACCGGCACCACGAGCTGGGCCGACGTGACGGCGCAGACGCCGTAGCAGGTGAAGAGGATCCCGAGCGCCATGCCGAGGATGCCGGGGAACTGCGTCCACTCGCCCGCGAACGCGAACGGCAGGATCGCCGCGAGCACCACGAGCGGCACGGCCACCGCGGCGGCGGCGAGGATGCGCCCGAGCCGGTCCGCGCGACCGCGCGCTCCCGTCGCGACCTCGTTGCCGAACGCCGTGCCGTCGTACGAGATGTCGGCGTACACCACGATGCCGATGATGAACGCGATGATCGGCGCCGAGAACGCCAGCGCCACGAACGGGTCGCCGCCGCGGGCGTAGAACCACAGCAGCACCGGCACGAGCGGCACGGCGATGAGCTGGCGGAGATACCGCGGGTCGCGCGTCCAGTACGTCAGCGCCCGCGCGAAGACCGCGCCCGCAGCACCGGTCGGCACCCGGCCGAACCACCCGATCGACCCGGCCCGCACGGCGGCGGCCGACGAGAGCCGGGGCCGCACGAGGGAGCGGGCGAGCGAGGCGCGCCACAGCAGCCACAGTGCCGCGAGGGTGGCGAGTGCGATGAGCAGCTTCGCCGCGGCCGCGGCCAGATCGCCCGCGGCCGCGTCGGCCGGCACGGCCCATGCGGCGCCGAGCGGCGTCCAGCCGAGCAGCGGCACGAGCTCGGCGATGGTGTCCGCGTTCACGGTGACGCCGTTGGCGAGCCCGGCGATGATCGGCCCCGCCAGGATGAGCGGGATGAAGATGAGGATGCCGGCGACCTCGCGGAAGCGCCGACCTCCCCCGAAGCCGGAGGCGACCGTCGCGACAGCGCGTGAGGCGACCACCGCCGTGAGCACCGCCAGCGGCGTGCTCACCAGCCAGGCGACGAGCGCCGCGGGCCAGTGCGCCCACGTCGCGATCGTCGCGAGGGCGGCTGCCGACGTGATGATGCCCGGGATGCCGCAGACCGCGGCGAGGGTGAGCGCGACCATCATCCGCGAGGTCGTCATCGGGAACACGACGAGCCGGTCCGGGTCGAGCGTCGTGTCGACGCCGAACGCCACGAGAGGGATGAGGGCCCAGCCCAGCGTCACCAGTGACCCTGCACCCACGATGACGATGCCGGCGAGGCGCACGTCGGTGAATCCCAGCACCACGAGGCCGGCGACGATGCCCACGAGGAGCAGCGCACCGTAGAGGGCACCGAGGATGAACCCCACGAGCTGCCACGGGCTGCGCGCGAGCTGGTTGCCGAGGACCCGGAACCGCAGCCTCAGGAGCGTCGCAACCATTCCGGCCCTTCCGTGTGGCGGCGGCCTCCGACGAGCTCGACGAAGCGGTCCTGCAGCGACTCCCCCGCCCGCACGTCGTCGACGGTGCCCGCGACGAGCAGGCGGCCCGCCGCGACGATCGCGACGTGGTCGCACATGCGCTGGACGAGGTCCATCGAGTGGCTCGAGACGATGACGGTGCCGCCGCCGGCCACGTACCCGGCGAGGATGTCCTCGATGTTCGCCGCCGACACCGGATCGACCGACTCGAAGGGCTCGTCGAGCACGAGCAGCCGCGGGGCGTGGACCAGGGCGCACGCCAGCGCGATCTTCTTGGTCATGCCCGCCGAGTAGTCGACGACCATCGTGCCCGCGGCATCCGTCATGTCCATGAGGGAGAGGAGGTCGGCCGTACGCTGGGCGATCTCATCGTGCGGGAGACCGAACAGCAGGCCGTTGTAGGTGACGAGCTGCTCGCCGGTGAGGCGGTCGAACAGCTTGACGCCGTCCGCGAGGTTGCCGACCATCGCCTTCGCCTTCACGGGCTCGCGCCACACGTCGACGCCGTGCACGAGCGCCTGACCCGCGTCCGGCATGAGGAGCCCGGTCGCCATCGACAGGGTCGTGGTCTTACCGGCGCCGTTCGGGCCGACCAGCCCGTAGAACGATCCCGCCGGCACGCGGAGGCTGATGTCGGCCACGGCCACCTTCTCGCCGAAGCGCTTGTGGAGTCCTCGGAACTCGAGCGCGGGCGGTGTCGGCAGGGTCGCTGGGTCGGTCACGTCTCTCCGTCGGTTCGGCATCGAAGGTCCGGGTGCGAGCCGGAGTCCGTTCAGCCTCCCGGATGCCGCGTGGCCGAGGCAACTCACGCGCACCCGCTCGCTAGGGTGATCCTCGCACCATCACCCGAGCGCAAGGAGCGCGCATGCCTTTGTGGACCATTCACGGCAACGGCCGAACCGTCGAACCCGGGAAGGTGGTGAAGCCCGACGAGCGGCTCAACTGGCCCGCGACGGTCGCCATCGGCGCGCAGCACGTCATCGCGATGTTCGGCGCGACGTTCCTGGTGCCGGTGCTGACGGGCTTCCCCGTCTCGACCACGCTCCTCTTCTCGGGCATCGGAACGCTGCTGTTCCTCCTCATCACGAAGAACCGCCTCCCCAGCTACCTCGGCTCGTCGTTCGCGTTCATCGCCCCGGTCACCGCCGCGACCGCGTCGCAGGGCATGGGCTCGGCCCTCGCGGGCATCGTCGCCGTCGGCGTGCTCCTGGCCGTCGTCGGCTTCATCGTCCAGTTCGCGGGCCTCGGCTGGATCGAGAAGCTCATGCCGCCGGTCGTCGCCGGCGCCATCGTCGCCCTCATCGGCTTCAACCTCGCGCCGGTCGCGTGGCAGAACTTCCAGCAGGCGCCGATCACCGCGACCATCACCCTCGCCGCCGTGATCCTCGGCAGCGTGCTGTTCCGCGGATTCCTCGGACGCATCTCGATCTTCCTCGGCGTGATCGTCGGCTACATCGTGGCGCTGCTGCGTGGCGAGGTCGACTTCACGCAGGTCAACGAGCTCGTCGCGAACGGACAGTGGGTCGGCCTGCCGACCTTCCAGTTCCCGACGTTCGGCAACCCCGGCACGTGGAGCGTCATCGCGATGTTCCTCCCGGTCGTGCTCGTGCTCATCGCCGAGAACGTCGGACACGTGCGCGGCGTCGCGACCATGACGGAGTCGTCCGTCAACCAGTACACCGGCCGCGCGCTCATCGCGGACGGCGCGGCCACCGTGCTCGCGGGCACCTTCGGCGGTTCGGGAACGACGACGTACGGCGAGAACATCGGCGTCATGGCGGCGACCCGCGTGTACTCGACGGCCGCGTACTGGGTGGCGGGCGTCTTCGCGATCCTGCTGTCGCTGTCGCCGGTGGTCGGCGCGGTGTTCAACTCGATCCCCGCCGGCGTGCTCGGCGGCGTGACGACCGCCCTGTACGGCCTCATCGGCATCATCGGCATCAAGATCTGGGTCGACAACCGCGTGGACTTCTCGCGCCCGGTGAACCAGTACACCGCCGCCGTCTCGCTCGTCATCGCGATCGCCGGCTTCACCATGGTGTGGGGAGACTTCCAGCTCGGCGCGATCGTCATCGGCGCGGCGGCAGCACTGCTGATCTACCACCTCGGCAACGCGATCGCCCGCTGGCGCAAGACCGGCGCCGACGACGGCGGCCCGCTCCCCGCCGTCGGCCAGCTCGGCGGCGACCCGCAGGACTCGCAGGTCAAGTAGGCGCCCGGGCCGCAGCATCCGTCCCCCTTCGTCCGAGTACGGATGCGGGGGAATGGATGCTGCGGGCAAATGGTTGTAGCTACATGTGAATGAGATCGTGCACCCCGACCGCCTCGACGCCGCCACCTCGATGGGCGCCGTCACGCTCCTCGTCGGCGACCTCGACGGCATGACCGCGTTCTACCGCGACGTCATCACCCTCCAGATGCTGTCGGCCGAGGGCGACGAGGTCGTGCTCGGGCGCGCGGGCCGGCCGGTCGTCATCCTGAAGCACGAGCCCGCCCTGCGCCACGCGAGCCCCGGGGCCGCCGGGCTCTTCCACACGGCGATCCTCTTCGAGACGCAGGAGGCCCTCGCGGCCGCGCTCTACAGCGTCGCGCAGCGCGCGCCGCAGACCTTCACCGGCTCGGCGGACCACCTCGTGAGCCAGGCGTTCTACCTCACCGATCCCGAGGGCAACGGCGTCGAGCTGTACTGGGATCGGGCCCGGACCGAGTGGTCGTGGACCCACGGCAGCGTCGAGATGGCGACGCTGTACCTCGACCCCAACGGCTTCCTCCGCGAGCACCTGACGGAGCGGGCTGCGAGCGGCGGGACCGGGCAGGACGCAGCATCCGTCGGTCATGTGCACCTGTCGGTCGGCGACGTCGCGAGCGCGCGTGCCTTCTACGTCGACGCGCTCGGCTTCGACCAGACCGCGGAGCTCGGCAACCAGGCGCTGTTCGTGAGCGCCGGCGGCTACCACCACCACATGGCGATGAACGTCTGGAACTCGCGCGGCGCAGGCCCGCGGATGCCGGCGCTCGGCCTCGGCCGCGTCGACCTGGCCCTCCCCGACGCCGATTCGCTCGGCGAGCTCGCCGAGCGCCTGCGCCACCACGGCCTCGAGGTGCGAGACGACGGCCGCACGGTGGCGTTCGACGACCCGTGGCGCAACCTGCTGCACGCGACGGTCCCCGGCCGCGGCTGACCGGCGCTCGCGCGTCGAAACCCGGCCGTCGCCCCGAGACCGACGACGTCGCCCCGGGGTTTCGCCGCGAACCCGCGGTCTCGGGAAATCCCGTGGCCCTCGACGTCAGACGGATTCGCGGATGACGAGCTCGGTCTCGAGGATCGTGACGTGACGTGGATGCCGCCCCGCGAGGAGGTCGACCAGCACCGTGGCCATGCGCTCGCCCTGTGCGAACGACGGCTGGCGCATCGTCGTCAGCTGCGGGATGACGGAGGTGGCCACAGGGGAGTCGTCGAAGCCGATGATCGCGACGTCCTCGGGCACGCGGAGTCCTGCGGCCGTGAGCACCGTCAGCACGCCGCGCGCCATGAGGTCGCTGGCGACGAACACCGCGTCCGGCTGGGCGCCGGTCGCGAGCACGCGGCGCATCGCGTCGGCACCGCCATCCGCGGTGAAGTTGCCGTCCTCGACCGCGATCTCGTCGAGGTCCCACGCGGCGAGCGCGTCGCGATACCCCTGCAGCCGGTCGACGCCGGCGGGCATGTCGCGCGGGCCGGTGATCGTCGCGATGCGGCGGCGGCCGCTCTCGATCAGGTAGACCGTGGCGTCGTACGCCCCGCGGACGTTGTCGACGTCGACGTAGTAATCACGGTCGCGCTCGCGCACCGGGCGGCCGCCGTAGACGACGGGGACGACGCTCGCGATGCGATCGATGAAGGTGTCGCTGGTGTGGTGCGAGACCACGATCGCACCGTCCACCGCGCCGGAGCGCACGTAGCTCGTCGTCTTGTCGCCGGGGTCGTCGCTCGCGATGAAGAGGTTGAGCACGTAGTCCGAGCGGCTGAGCCGCGAGTTGATGCCCGACACGATCGCCGCGAAGAACGGGTCGCCGAAGAACCGGGTGGTGTCCTCGGGGACGATCAGCGCGATCGCGTGCGTCTTCTGGCTCGCCAGTGACCGCGCAGCGCGGTTGGGGACGTAGTTGAGCGCACTGATCGCGCGCGTCACCGACTCCAGGGCTTCGGGACTCACGGCGGTCGAGCCGTTCACGACGCGGGAGACCGTCGAGCGGGAGACCCCCGCCGCGGCGGCGACCTCTTCGATCGTCACGGCGTGTGCGCTGCCGGCTCCCCGCTGGGTGTGCCGCATGGCGTCGGTGCTCATTCCTGTCCCCTCCTTCCCGGATGCTACTGCGCCACGACGCCGCGCGGCGCAGTGCTACGACGCGACGGTCGCCGCGCGCGCGGACTCCAGGTCGATCGCCCGAGCGCCGATGATGCGGCTGTACTCGAGCGCGCTGTCCTTGGGTGTGCGCTCCTGGGTGTCGTAGTCCACCCGCACGATCCCGAACCGCTTCTCGTAGCCCCACGCCCACTCGAAGTTGTCGAGGAGCGACCAGTAGAAGTACCCGCGCACGTCGACGCCGGCCTCGGCCGCGTCGAGGATCGCACCCAGGTGCCCACGGAGGAACTCGACGCGGTCGGCGTCGTGCACGGCCTTCGTCTCACCCTCGACGACGAGCTCGTCGTCGTAGGCCGCGCCGTTCTCGGTGACGTAGAGCACGGTGCCCGCCTGCTGCGCATACTCGTCCCACACCCGCTCGAGGAGCGTGGTGAGCCCCTCGGGCTGCACCTCCCACTGCATCGGAGTCCGGGGCAGGCCGCGCTCGTGCCAGTAGATGCCCTCGTGCGAGGGGTACGGCGACCGGGCTGGGCGGTCGGTCGGCGCGTCGCCGCCGATCGGCGGGTTCACCGGCTCGTGGCCGCCCACGTACTCGCCGTGGTAGTAGTTCACACCGAGCGTGTCGATGGGCGTCGCGATGGTCTCGAGGTCACCCGGGCGCACGGCGGTCTCCCACGCGGCGATGGCGGCAGCATCCACCTTCCGGATGTCCTCCACGATGTCGGCGGGGTACTGCGCGCGGAAGATCGGGTCGAGGAACCAGCGGTTGAACTGGCCGTCGATGCGGCGCGCCGCGTCGACGTCGGCGGGGTCGTTCTCGTCGACCGGCTCGGCGACCGTGAGGTTCAGCGTGATGCCGAGCTTCAGCGACTCGTCGCGAGAGCGCAGCTCGCGCACGGCCTGGCCGTGGCCGAGCAGCAGGTGGTGCGCGGCGAGGACGCCCTCCTCGACGCTGTAGTGGCCCGGCGCGTGGATGCCCGCGGTGTAGCTGAGGAACGACGAGCACCACGGCTCGTTGAGCGTGGTCCACACGTTGACCCGGTCGCCCAGGGCGTCGTGCATCGTCAGCGCGTACTCGGTGAAGAGGTCCGCGGTGTCGCGGTTCGCCCAGCCGCCCTTCTCCTGCAGCGCCTGCGGCAGGTCCCAGTGATAGAGCGTCAGCCACGGGAGGATGTCGGCCCCGAGCAGCTCGTCGACCAGTCGCTTGTAGAAGTGGAGGCCCTTGAGGTTGACCGCCCCGCCGTCGGGCCGCACGCGCGACCACGACGTCGAGAAGCGGTACGTCTGCAGGCCCAGCTCTTTCATGAGCGCCACGTCATCGCCGTAGCGGTGGTAGTGGTCGCACGCCACGTCGCCGTTGTCGGCGTTGATGACGGCGCCCGGCACGCGGCAGAACGCATCCCAGATCGAGTCGCGGCGGCCGTCTTCGTGGGCGGCGCCCTCGATCTGGAAGGCGGCGGTCGCGGCGCCGAACAGGAAGTCCTGGGGGAAGGCGCGAGGGATCGCGGTCGTCATGAGGTCAATGATCCTCTCGGGGAACGTCGGTGTCAGGATGCCGAAGGCTGTGGGGAGGGGAAAGGGTCTAGCCCTTGACCGCGCCGGCCATGATGCCGCTCACCAGCTGCCGGCCCGTGAAGGCGAAGACGATGAGGAGCGGAATGGTGGCGAGGAGCACGCCGGCGAGCACGACCGAGTAGTCGACGAAGTAGTTCGACTGCAGGAGCGAGAGCGCCACCGGGAGCGTGGGGCTCTGCCGGTCGAGCACGATGAAGGGCCAGAAGAACTGGTTCCACGCGCCGACGAAGGTGAAGAGGAACAGCATCGCGGCGGCGGGGCGCGCGGCGGGCACGCCGACCGTCCAGAACGTGCGGAGCATGTTGGCCCCGTCCACGCGCGCCGCCTCGATCAGCTCGTCCGGCACGGTCTGCGACAGGTACTGCGTCATCCAGAACACCCCGAACGCGCTGGTGAGCGCGGGGATGATGATGGCGCCGATCTGCCCGGTCCAGCCCAGGTCGGAGAAGAGCAGGTAGAGGGGCACGACGCCGAGCTGCATCGGCACCGCCATGGTCGCGACCACGAAGGCCAGCAGCCACTTGCCGCCCGGGAAGCGGAGCTTCGCGAACGCCCAGCCGGCGAGGGTCGAGAACAGGACGACGGATGCCGCGATCACGGTCGAGCTGAAGATCGAGTTCCACAGCGCCTGCCAGAAGTTCACGGCAGGGTCGTTGATGACCTTCAGGGCGTTGTCGATGAAGTTGCCGCCGGGCAGCCACGACATGTTCGGGTTGTTGATGGTCGAGGCGTCGCCCGAGCCGATCAGGAACGACCAGTAGTAGGGGAAGAGCGCCGAGACGACGACGACTCCGAGACCGACGTAGACCCAGACCCCGGCGCGCACGCCGCGGATCTTCGTGGTCCGCCGGCTCCGGCGGGCGTTGGGCAGGTTCTCCTCGACGACCGCGAGGGGCGGGGTGCTGATGGCGCTCACTGCTGGGCTCCCTTCCGGCCGCGGCGGCGGCGCTGGATGACCCCGCGTCCGCCCTCGTCGCGTACGAGGGCACGGGTGATGGCGAGGTTGATGAGGCCGATCGCCAGGATGATGATGAAGAGGATCCACGCCAGGGCGGCGGCGCGGCCGAAGTTGAACTCGCCCCAGCCGATGTTGTACAGGTACAGCGTGATCGTGAGCCACTGGCCGGCGGCACCGCCGCGGCCGGTCTGGTCGAACATGCGCGGCTCGTCGAAGATCTGCAGACCGCCGATCGTCGACGTGATGATGACGAAGATCAGGGTGGGCTTGAGCGACGGAAGCGTGATGCTCCAGAACTGGCGGAAGGCGTTGGCGCCGTCGACGGTCGCCGCCTCGTAGTACTCGCGCGGCACGGCCTGCATGGCGGCGAGGAGGATGAGGGCGTTGTAGCCGGTCCAGCGGAAGTTGACCATCGTGGCGATGGCGATGTGGCTCCAGAACGGGTCCTTGTGCCACGCGATCGGGTTGAGGCCGAGGTTCGTGAGCACGTTGTTCACGAGTCCGTGGTTGTCGCCGAACAGGTTGCTGAAGATCAGCGCGACGGCGACGGGGGCCATGACGTACGGGAGCAGGACGCTCATCCGCCAGAAAGTCTTGGACCGGATGTTCTTGTCGAGCATCGCCGCGATGAACAGCGCCAGGATGAGCTGCGGCACCGACGAGAGCAGGAAGATGCTGAAGGTGTTCCGCAGGGCGATCCAGAAGTCGGCCTGGGACAGGATCCAGACGTACTGGTCCAGTCCGACGAAGGTGCCGGAGTTGCGGACGAGGTCCCACTCCTGGAACGAGATCACCGCCGTGTAGACGATCGGGAAGAGGCCCACGATCGCGAACAGGATGAAGAACGGCGAGATGTAGAGGTAAGGGGAGAGCTTCAGGTCCCAGCGGCTGAGGCGGTGGGAGAAGGAGAGGACGCGCGGCTGGCGCTCCGGATCGGGCCGATCGGCCGGCCCGGATGCCGTCGTACGGGTGGCGGTCGTGGTCACCGGTGGCTCCGATTCGGGTGTCGAGGGGTGGGCGTGGAGGCGGAGTGCGCGCGGGCCGGGGGGACCCGCACGCACTCCGCTTCTGCTGTCAGACCTGGTCCGCGGGAGCGGACCGGATCGTCAGTGTCGGCCTATCAGAAGGCCTCGACCTCGGCGACGTACGCGTCCCACGACGCCTGGGCGTCCTGGGTGCCGTCGAAGACGCGGGTGATGGCGTCCTGGAGAGCGGTGTTGTACTTGAAGTAGTCCGCGCTCTTGTACGGGGTGACCGTGATCGCCGCGGAACGGTCCGCGAAGATCGTGCCGGTCGGCGCGTCGGCGAAGTACTCGTTCTTCGAGTCGGTGATCGACGAAGCGCTCTGCGCGTCGAGCGCGCTCGGGTAGGCGCCGACGTTGACGAACGTCTTCTCCTGCTGCTCCGGAGCGGTCAGCCAGTCGGCGAGCTTGAGAGCCTCGTCGACGTTCTTGCCGTTGGCCGGAACGGTCAGGTACGAGCCGCCCCAGTTGCCGCCGCCATTCGGGAACGCGTTTGCGATCTCCCAGCCGGTGACCTCGGGCGCGTTGCCCGAGATGATGCCGAGCATCCACGGCGGGCACAGCATCGCGGCGAACTCACCGTTGGCCATCGACGCGTTCCAGTCGTCCGACCACTGGCCCGAGTAGGCCGAGTTCGGGATGCCGCGCTCGACGACGAGGTTGTACGCAGCCTCGAGGTCGGGGTTGTCGGTCGCGACGACGGTGCCGTCGGGCTCGTCGTACGGGAACTCGATCTGGTTGACGATGCCCTGGAACGCGGAGTTCGCGGAGTCGAGCATCGGCTTGCCGGTCGCGGCCTTGTACTGGTCGGCCAGGTCGAAGAACGTGTCCCAGTCGCCGTCGATCGCCGAGGCGACCTCGTCGGGCGTCGAGGGCAGGCCCGCGGCCGAGAACAGGTCGGCGCGGTAGCAGACGGCCTGCGGGCCGATGTCCGTGCCGAAGCCGACGAGACGGCCGTCGGCGTCGGTCGCGGCCTCTTCCTTCCACTCGACCCAGCGGCCCTTGGCGCTGTCGGGCACCTCGGCGAGAAGGTCGGAGTACTGCATGGCCTCGGCGAACCAGTCGACCTCGACCGCCTCGATGTCGGCGAGGCCCTCCTTGCCGAGCTTCGCGAAGAAGTTCGTGCGGGCGTCGTCGGTGATGGCCGCCTTGTTGTGGACGATCTTGATGTTCGGGTTCTCGTCCATGTACTCCTGGAGGAGTTCGTCGTCGTACCCGAAGTCGTTGAACGTGGCCAGGGTCAGCGTGATCTCGCCGTCTTCGCCACCGGCCTCGTCTCCGCTGCCACCGGCGCAGCCGGCGAGGACGATGGCCGAAGCCGAGAATGCGGCGATTGCCACGGCGCTTCTGCGGAAGGCGCGTGCGTTCACTGTCACTCCTTTGTGTTGTCAGGGTCGTGTGTGTTGCAGGATCGGCGCGGAGGGAACCGTGCCGTGGTGGTCGTGGGAGCGTTCCCATCGATCGAGACGCAACGTTATGGGATCGCTCCCACGAAGTCAAGGGAGCGCTCCCATGGATTAATCACGGTTGTGTCACGGGGTCCCACGGCGCTTCGGGCAGGGCTCCTGGACGGCCGGAGAAACGCCGCGCGCACGGCCCGTAGACTGGAGGGGACCCCTGCCCGCGACATCCGGAGCTGTCACATGCCCACCATCGTCGTCGACGTCATGCCCAAGGCCGAGCTTCTGGACCCGCAGGGGAAGGCCGTCTCGGGCGCCTTCGCCCGTCTCGGCGTCTCCGACTTCAGCGCGGTGCGCATCGGCAAGCGGTTCGAGCTCACCGTCGACGGCGAGGTCACCGACGAGGTGCTCGCCGAGGCCCAGCGCATCGCCGACGAGATCCTCTCCAACTCCGTGATCGAGGATGTCGTCGGCATCGAGGTCGTCGAATGACCGCACGCATCGGCGTCATCACCTTCCCCGGCTCGCTCGACGACCGCGACGCGCAGCGCGCGATCGAGATCGCGGGCGGCGAGGCCGTCGCCCTGTGGCACGGCTCGCACGACCTCGACGGCGTCGACGCGCTGGTCCTGCCCGGCGGCTTCAGCTACGGCGACTACCTGCGCGCCGGAGCCATCGCGGCGCTCGCGCCGATCATGGCGGAGGTGAAGGATGCCGCGGCCAAGGGCATGCCGATCCTCGGCATCTGCAACGGCTTCCAGATGCTCGTCGAGGCGCACCTGCTGCCGGGCGGCCTGATCCGCAACGCGCACCAGCAGTTCGTCCGTCGCGACCAGAAGCTGCGCGTCGAGAACAACGACACCGCGTGGACCAGCGATTTCACCTCCGGCCAGGAGATCGTGATCCCGCTCAAGAACGCCGACGGCGGCTACATCGCCTCGGAGTCCGAACTCGACCGCCTCGAGGGCGAGGGCCTCGTCGCCTTCCGCTACCTCGGCGTGAACCCGAACGGGTCGCTGCGCGACATCGCCGGCATCACCAACGAGCGCGGCAACGTGGTCGGCCTCATGCCGCACCCCGAGCACGCCGTCGAGCCGGGCTTCGGTCCGGACACGGCCGCCGCGATGCGGTCGGGCGTCGACGGCCTGTCGTTCTTCACCTCGGCCATCGCCGCCGTGGTGGGCGCCGCGGCCTGAGCCGCAGCATCCACTCGTCCTAGACCGTGCCGGCCGGCGGCCACACGCCGATGATGAGCGCCATCACGATGATCGTCACGAGCTCGTGGGAGATGTTGAGCACGGTCAGCGACGACGGCCGCCCCTCGAAGGCGTCGTGGGTGATGAAGCGCGCCGCGGTGAAGCCCGCCCAGAGGATGACGCCGGTGAGCAGCGCCGCCCAGAGGTAGCTGCCGCCGTAGAAGTGCCATGCGATCGACGAGGCGCCGGCGAGCACCCACGCGGTCACGAAGCTGACGATGACCGTGACCACGATCGGCACCACCGCGCTCGCGCCGGGCCGGTTCATGTCGACGTTCGCGAGCTTCGCCCATCGCGTGCCGAACACCTTCGGGGTGTACCAGATCGAGCCGACGACCATGCTCGACGCCGTCGCGATCAGCACCGCCCAGTAGTTGATCTCGGGAACCATGTCCGCCTCCTCCGCCCAGGCGCCGCAACGGGTCGCGGTCGCCGCTCGACGCGAGCGTAGCGCCGCCCGGTGACACCGGCCCCGCACCGCGCCGGTAGCGTGGAGCGGGTGAGCACAGACACCCGGAATCTCGTCGTCAGCGTCCCCACCGAGCAGCTCGCCGCAGACCTGGGCGCCCTGCCCGACGGCGTCGAGCTGGTGGTGTGGCCGATGGATGCTGCCGCCCTGCGTGACCGGTTCGACATCGTCGTGCCGCCGTACATGTCGATGGCGCGCGTGCTCGAGCGTCTCGAGGGCGTCGAGGTCGGCCTCGTGCAGGGCCAGTCGATCGGCTACGACGGTGTCGCCGCCATCCTGCCCGAGGGCCTCGTCTTCGCGAACGCGGCGTCGGTGCACGAGACCTCGACCGCCGAACTCGCGGTGGGTCTCGCGATCGCGGCGCAGCGCCACATCGACGCGTTCGCCGTCGACACCGCGGCCGGCCGCTGGGCCCCGGTCTTCGCGCAGAGCCTCGCCGACCGCCGCGTGCTGCTGCTCGGCTACGGCGGCGTCGGCAAGGCCGTCGCCGCGCGGCTCGAGCCCTTCGAGGTCGAGCTCATCCCCATCGCGTCGCGCGCCCGCGACGAGGACGGCGTCGCGGTGCACGGCATCGACGAGCTGCCGGAGCTGCTCCCCCAGGCCGAGATCGTGATCCTCACCCTGCCCGGCGGTGAAGCGACCCGGGGGCTCGTCGACGACGCGTTCCTGTCGGCCCTTCCCGACGGTGCGCTCATCGTCAACGTCGGCCGCGGCACCCTCGTCGACACGGACGCGCTCGTCGACCACGTGCGTCGCGGACGCATCCGCGCCGCCCTCGACGTCACCGACCCCGAGCCCCTCCCCGAGGGCCACCCGCTGTGGGCCCTTCCGGGTGTGCTCATCGCCCCGCACGTCGGCGGCGCATCGAGCGCGATGCGCCCTCGCGTCGCGAAGCTCGTGCGCACCCAGATCAAGCGCCTCGCCGCCGGCGAGCCGCCGATCAACGTCGTGCTCGGGGGCTGACGCCCACTGCTGCTGCACTTTCCTGCAGCTGCTGCGTCGCGCGACGCAGCAGTTGCAGGAATCTGCCGCGCTCGCGCAGGCGCCCTCTTCAGTTCTCCCCCGCTCTGAGGTAGACCGGAGGACGGACAGTGGTGCGCGATGAACGATTCCCCGAGCGATCCCCCGAGTGCAGACCCGCCGCCGAAGGTGGAGCGGCTTGCCGCTTCGGCGTGCTGGGAGTACCTGCAGACCGCCGAACTCGGCCGGCTCGCGGTCGACAACGCCGACGGCGCGCCCGACATCTTCCCGGTCAACTACGTCGCCCACGAGGGCGCCCTGTACATCCGTACGGCGCGCGACGCGAAGCTCCTCCACATCGCGCAGCACCCGATGGTCGCCTTCGAGGTCGACGGCGCGACCGACGACGACCACTACTGGAGCGTCGTGATCCGCGGCAAGGCGCAGCGCGTCACCCGTGACGACGAGATCCGCGACAGCGGGGTCCGTCAGCTCGCGTCGTGGAGCCCGACCGCGAAGTTCTTCGTCATGAAGGTCGTCGCGAACACCGTGACCGGGCGGCGGTTCCCCCAGCACGCGAGCCGCAGGGATCCGCTCATGCCGTTCGAAGGCGACGCCACGCTCCCGGCTCCGCCCGAGCCGCCGCGGCAGCCGCGCGCCGAACGCCCCGCACCGATCCCGCACTTCGGGCCGCGCACGGGTCCGCAGGACACGCTCCCGGAGCCCGGCTCCGACAGGTGACCGGCGATGCCGATCGCGGGCGTGACGTCAGGCGGTGAAGACCGTGTGCACGTCGCCGACGACCTCACGGCCACCGAGCGCCGTCAGCTCCATGAGCACCGCGGTGCCCACCACAACGCCGCCGAGCGTCTCGACGAGCTCGTGCGCCGCGACGAGCGTGCCGCCGGTCGCGAGGACGTCGTCGACGAGCAGCACCCGCACGCCCCCGGCGATGTCGTCGTGCGCCTCGATCGTGGCGGTGCCGTACTCGAGCGCGTAGGAGACGGATGCTGCGGGCAGAGGCAGCTTGCCCGCCTTGCGGATCGGCACCAGGCCCACGCCGGCCTCCATCGCGACGGCGCCGGCGAGCAGGAACCCGCGCGCCTCGACCCCGGCGACGACGTCGAACGACCCCTCGAACGGGGCGATCATCGCGTGGATGACGGTGCGAAGGGCCGAGGCATCCGCCAGCAGAGGCGTGATGTCGCGGAACTGCACCCCCGGCTCCGGGTAGTCGGGGATCGTGCGGATGAGGGATTCGGCGCGCGTGAGGGCTTCGGACAGCACCCGCCAACCCTACGCCCGGCCCCTGTGCGTCTTTCGTTACGAGGGAGTGTAAGCGCTTGCAGTATGCTGGCCGGATGACTTCCGCAGAGACCATCGAGCGCACGGACGCGTTCCTCACCACCGTCGGCGGCGAGTGGTGGCGCACCGCCGTCATCTACCAGATCTACCCGCGCTCCTTCGCAGACGCGTCGGGCGACGGCATCGGCGACCTCCCGGGCATCACCTCGCACCTCGACGACCTCGCGCACCTCGGCATCGACGCCATCTGGCTGAGCCCGTTCCAGCGCTCGCCCCAGAAGGACGCCGGCTACGACGTCAGCGACTACTGCGACGTCGACCCGCTCTTCGGCACCCTGGCCGACTTCGACGACATGCTGGCCGCGGCGCATGAGCGCAGCATCCGTGTCATCGTCGATCTCGTCCCGAACCACTCGTCCGACCAGCACGAGTGGTTCCAGCAGGCCCTCGCCGCCGCTCCCCACAGCGCCGAGCGCGCGCGCTACATGTTCCGCGACGGCAAGGGCGAGAACGGCGAGCTGCCGCCCAACAACTGGGAGTCCGTCTTCGGCGGCCCGGCGTGGACGCGCGTGGTCGAGGCCGACGGCCGGCCCGGCCAGTGGTACCTGCACCTCTTCGACTCGTCGCAACCCGACTTCGACTGGTCGAACGAGGAGGTGCGCGAGGAGTTCCGCCGCATCCTGCGCTTCTGGCTCGACCGCGGCGTCGACGGCTTCCGCGTGGACGTCGCCCACGGCCTGGTGAAGGCCGAGGGGCTGCCGGACTACATCCCGAACCCCGAGGCCGGCTCCATGGGCGGCGAAGCCGAGAACGTCCCGTACTGGGGCCAGGACGCCGTGCACGAGGTCTACCGCGACTGGCGCAAGATCCTCGAGGAGTACCAGGGCGACCGGGCCCTCGCCGCCGAGGCGTGGCTGCCCACCGCCGCGCGCACCGCCCAGTGGGTGCGCTCGGACGAGATGCACCAGGCCTTCAACTTCCCGTACCTCGAGACGAAGTGGAACGCCGCCGACCTCCGCGAGGTCATCGACGTGTCGCTCGACGCGTTCCCGGGCGTCGGCGCTCCCTCGACGTGGGTCCTCTCGAACCACGACGTCGTGCGCCACGCGTCGCGTCTCGCCCTCACGGCCGAGAACCCCCAGGGTCACGGCATCGGCCCGGACTCCCCCGGTCAGCCGATCCGCGAGGTCGGACTCGCCCGCGCCCGCGCCGCCACGACCCTCATGCTCGCCCTCCCGGGCTCCGCCTACCTCTACCAGGGCGAGGAGCTCGGCCTGCCCGAGGTCATCGACATCCCCGGCGACGCCCGTCAGGACCCGACGTGGTTCCGCACGAACGGCGAGCGGTACGGCCGCGACGGCTGCCGCGTTCCGATCCCGTGGAACGCGGATGCCCCGGCGTACGGCTTCAACGAGTCCGGAGCGTCGTGGCTGCCCCAGCCCGCCGAGTGGGCGACGCTCGCCCGCGACGCGCAGTCCGGCGTCGAGGGCTCAACCCTCGAGCTCTACCGCGCGCTGCTCGCCGAGCGCCGGGCACGGTCGCTCGGTGCGGGTTCGCTCGAGTGGATCGACGGGTACGGCACGGATGCTGTCGCATTCCGCAACGGGAATGTCACCGTCATCGCGAACACCGGTTCCATGCCGATCGCGCTGCCGGGCGGTATCGTGATCGCGTCCAGCGGTCCCGTCGCGGATGGCGAGCTCCCGGGCGACACGACGGTCTGGATCGAGACCGCCTGACACCCGCGCTGGTCTACGGGAAGGTACGGTGACGACGTGGTCAGCATCGACGAGGTCGCCCGCGCGGCGGGGGTCTCGACGGCGACCGTCTCGCGCGCGCTGAGCGGGCGCGGGCACGTCTCGGCGGGCGCGAAGGCGAAGGTCGAGGAGGCCGCCAAGAGCCTCGGGTACGTGGTGTCGGCGTCCGCGTCGAGCCTCGCCTCAGGGCGCACGCGCAACATCGGCGTGCTGGTGCCGTTCCTCGACCGCTGGTTCTTCTCGACCGTGCTGAGCGGGATCGCCTCGGCGCTCATGCGCCGCGGCTACGACATCACGCTCTACAGCCTCACCGCCGACCGCGGCGAGCGGCACGACATCTTCGACACGTTCCTGCGGCGCCAGCGCGTGGACGGGGTCATCGCGATCTCGCTCGAGCTCGGCCAAGAGGAGACCGAGCGTCTCGTCGAGCTCGACCTGCCGGTGATCGCGATCGGCGGACCCAATCCGCTGCTCACGACCCTCACCGTCGACGACGTCGCCGTGGCGCGGCTGGCCACCGAGCACCTGCTCGCGCTCGGCCATCGGCGGATCGCGCATATCGGCGCGAGCCCCGAGTTCGACATCGACTTCCACATCCCGACGCAGCGCCGGCAGGGGTTCGAACTGGCGCTGGCCGACGCCGGCATCGAGGTCAGCCCGTCCCTGTTCGAGCCCGCCGACTTCACCATCGAGGGCGGCTTCCGCGCCGCGAAGCAGCTGCTGGGCAAGCCCGGGAGCCGGCCGACCGCGATCTTCGCGGCATCCGATGAGATGGCGATCGGGGCGCTCCTCGCGGCCCGCGAGCTCGGCTATCGGGTTCCCGAGGACCTGTCGGTCATCGGCATCGACGGCCACGAGCTCGGCGAGTTCTTCCGCCTCACGACGGTCGACCAGTTCCCCCTCGGCCAGGGCGAGCGCGCCGCGGACGCCATCCTCGAGGCGCTGGAGTCGACCGATGCCGAGACTCCGACGCACCGGCCGGGCGAGCTGCCCTTCGAGCTCATCGTGCGAGGATCCACGGCGCGCCTGCCGCAGTGACCACGTCGCGGTCTCCTCATCGACCTCGGGATCGATCTCGGGAATAGTGTCGTATCCGAGCCTCACCGTTCGTGGATCAGGTATGCGGGCCCTTTCGGGCACCGCGACGGAGGATCCATGACGGGGTCCTCGTCCCGATGAAGAGGAGACGACAATGCCGAAGTACCTGATCGCATTCAACGACGAGTGGGTGCCCCTGCACACGGCCGACCAGCTGCGGAGCAAGAGCGAGGCCTCGCGGGCGCTGCTCGAGGAGATGACGAGCGCGGGCGTCTTCCTCTTCGCGGAGGGGGGCATCGACGCCTCGACCGCGGTCTGCAGCGTCGTCAGCGAGAACGGCGAGCCGGTCTTCACCGACGGGCCGTTCGTCGAGACGAAAGAGCATCTCGGCGGCTTCACCGCAATCGACGTGCCCGACGACGAGGCTGCCCGCTACTGGGCGGGACGACTGGCCGTTGCCCTGGACTGGCCGCAGGAAGTGCACCGCTTCCCCTCCGACATGACGGAGATCGTGGAGCGGCACGCGTCCGATTCGTGACCAGCCCCGCCGTCGCTGAGGCGATCACCCGCGCCCATCGCGAGGAGTGGGCGCGGGTGGTGGCAGGCCTCGCCCGCCGCTTCGGCGATCTCGACCTCGCCGAGGACGCCGCCGCGGAGGCGTTCACGGTCGCCGTGGAGCGCTGGCCGCGTGACGGCGTGCCCCCGAACCCGGGTGCGTGGCTCACCACCACCGCGACGCGCAAGGCGATCGACCGGCTGAGACGCGAGTCTCGCCGCGACGACAAGCACAAGGCGGCGCAGATGCTGTCCGACGACGCTCCTCCCGAGCCGACGGGACCGGTCGACGACGACCGGCTCCGGCTGATCTTCACCTGCTGTCATCCCGTCCTCGGCATGCAGGCCAGGGTCGCGCTGACGCTGCGGCTGCTGGGCGGACTCACGGTCGCCGAGATCGCCCGCGCCTTCTTCGTCCCGGAGACCACGATGGCGCGACGGATCACCCGCGCGAAGACGAAGATCGCGGCGGCACACGTCCCCTACCGGGTGCCGTCGGCGACCGATCTCCGCGAGCGGCTCGCCGGCGTGCTCGCCGTGGTCTACCTCATCTTCAACGAGGGCTACCTGGCGACCGGCGGCGACGATCCGATGCGGGCGGACCTGAGCGACGAGGCCATCCGTCTGGGCCGGCTGCTGCGCGCTCTTCTTCCCGATGAGGGCGAGGTGACCGGACTCCTCGCGCTGATGCTGCTCATCGACGCACGGCGGACGGCACGCGTGTCCCGCACGGGCGAGCTCGTGACCTTGGAAGAGCAGGATCGCGGGGCATGGAGTCGCGATCTGATCGTCGAGGGCCACGCGCTGGTCCGGGAGCGGATCGCCGCGGTCGCCGCCGGCGGGGAGCCGCCGGGGCGCTACCAGCTGCTCGCCGCGATCAACGCGGTGCACACCGCCGCCCCGTCCGCCCGCGACACCGACTGGTCGCAGATCGTCACCCTCTACGACCGCCTGCTCGGCGCCGATCCGTCCGCCATCGTGCGACTCAACCGCGCCATCGCGGTCGCCGAGATCGACGGTCCCGACGTCGCACTCGCGGAGCTCGACCGGCTCGGCGGACCTCTCGACGGGTATCACGCCTTCCACGCCGCGCGCGCCGACCTCCTCCGCCGGCTCGGGCGGAGCGAGGAGGCGCGGTCGGCCTACGACCGTGCCGTGGAGCTCGCCGGCAACCCCGCCGAACGCGCGTACCTCATCAGGCGCCGCGACCAGCTGGTGTGGTGATCCCGGCCCGCCCCGCCCCGCCCCGCCCCGCCCGGACACGATGCGGGGCGGCACCGATCCGGGGGTCCGGCACCCCGGGGATAGGCTCGACCGCATGACCCTCGACCTCGAAGCGATCTACGTCGATCTGCACCGGCATCCGGAACTGTCCTTCCAGGAGACCCGCACGGCGGGGGTGATCGCACAGCACCTGACCGGGCTCGGCGTCGAGTTCGAGGAGGGGATCGGCAAGACCGGCGTCGCCGGGGTGATCCGCAACGGCGAAGGTCCCGTCGTGTGGCTGCGGGCCGACATGGACGCGCTGCCGGTGCCCGAGCAGACCGGTCTCGACTACGCGAGCACCGCCCGCGGCACCGACCCGGCGGGCAACGACGTGCCCGTGATGCACGCGTGCGGGCACGACATGCACGTCACCTCGCTGCTCGGCGCCCTCGAGCGCCTGGTCGCCACGAAGGACGAGTGGTCGGGCACGATCGTCGCCGTCTTCCAGCCCGCCGAGGAGTACGGCGCGGGATCGCAGGCGATGATCGCCGACGGCGTGCTCGACCGCTTCCCGAAGCCCGACATCGTGCTCGGCCAGCACGTCACCCCGCTCCCCGCCGGCACCATCGGCGTGCGCAGCGGCACGCAGATGGCGGCGTCCGACGGCCTCACGGTCACGCTGCTGGGCCGCGGCGGCCACGGCTCGCGCCCGCAGGCGACGATCGACCCCGTGGTCATGGCGGCGGCCACCGTCATGCGGCTGCAGACGATCGTGTCGCGCGAGGTCGACCCGCGCGACGTCGCAGTCGTCACGGTCGGGTCGATCCACGCGGGCCTCAAGAACAACATCATCCCGGCCGAGGCGAAGCTCGAGCTGAGCCTGCGCTACCCCGACGACGAGGCTCGTGCCCGCGTGCTCGAGAAGGTGGAGCGCATCGTCCGCGCCGAGGCGCAGGCCTCGGGGGCGGAGGAGCCGCCGGTCATCGTCACCGACCACACGCTCCCCCCGACCATCAACGACGCCGAGGCGACCGCGCGCCTGACCGCCGCGTTCGACGGCGCGTTCGGCGACGGCACCGTCATCGACCCGGGCATGTTCACCGGCAGCGAGGATGTCTCGTGGTTCGCCCGCGAGGCGGGCGTGCCGCTGGTGTTCTGGTTCTGGGGCGGCGTCGACCCGGCGAAGTTCGCCGAGGCCACCGCCGCCGGCACGGTCGAGCGCGACATCCCGACCAACCACTCGCCCTTCTTCGCCCCGGTGCTCCAGCCCACGCTGAGCCGCGGCGTCGACGCGCTCGTGGTCGCCGCGCGGGAGTTCCTCGGCACGCCGACGGCGTAGACGGCGGACGGATGCTGCGGGCCGCAGCATCCGTTCCCTCCGGCCCTTCTCGCGGAGCACGTCAGGCGGGTTCGGCGACGGCTCCGGCGCGGGCATCCTCGGCGTCGAGCAGTCGCTGGAGACCGCGGAAGTCGCGCATGAGGATGCGGGCAAGGACGAACGTGGGGAGCAGCGCAACCAGCCGCAGCCACCCCGCCACGTCGCCCCCGTAGTCGGCGCGCACGCGCGTCCCGCGATCCTCGGCGGAGCAGGCGTACTCGACGCGCGAGTTCCACGGTGAGGTGGAGTGCCACACGACCCGCTCGTCGGGCTCGACGACCTCGAGCACGTCCTCGAAGTGGACGCGGAACGGGCCGATGATGTGGTCGACCGCCGTCCAGCGGCTGCCCACGCTCGCCGGCCCGTCGCCGACGCGCCGGCGGAGCTCGACCGCGGGCGCCCAGTCGTGCCACGTGCCGGGGTCGGCGAAGTACGGGAACACGCGAGCGGGCGGGTGGTCGAGATGCACGTCCAGCGTCACGCGTCTCCACATGGCCGTCACACCATCGCGGGAACCGGGCGGTCGGGGTAGAGCTCCCGCATCGCCCTGTTGTACTGCCGCTTCATCAGCAGCTGGTACAGCAGCCGGATCGGCGCGGGGACGTTCGCGCGCATCCACTCGTCGCGCTCGGCCTCAGGCACGCTAGCCACCAGCAGTCCGAGCTGGAGCGACATGATGTCCTTGCCGAGCTCCTTCCGGTGCGCCATCAGCTCGGCCCGCGTGTGCTCCTCCATCCAGTCCCACTCCTGCTGGGAGAGGACGGCGCCGGCCACCGGCATGATGTCGTCCTCCTCCTGCCCCAGATGCACCACGAGGGTGTCGCGCAGATGCTCGATGTCGCCGGCGAACGCGTCGCGGAGCGTGGCATCCGCCGTCCGGAGCCACGGCTCGAGCTGCGGCTCGATCCGGGCGAGCTGGGACGCGACTTCGGCGTGCTGCGCGCGCATCTGGTCGACGTGCAGCGCGCAGCCGGGGTCGCGCGAGACCAGCCTGTCCCACAGCGCGGCGTCCTCGGTCTCGTGGTGCATGTGCAGCGCGTAGAAGTCGAGGTGGGCGTACCGGCCGACGATCGCGGCCCGTTCGACGTCGCCCGGTGGCACGCCTCGCACGAGCTCCGGCAGCTCGCGGTAGAGCCAGCGGAAGATCCTGTGGACCAGGATCAGGCCGGACGTGTCGCAGCCGGGTTCCTGCCCCTCCGGCATGGCTCCGGAGGAGGGCAGCTTGGTCGCCATATCGCACCCCCGATCCCCGCAGCTCGTCGACACTGACGACCCCAGGCGGTGATCAGCCGGATTCTACTCCCGCGCCGCGCGTCGCCCCAGGCCTGCGCGCGCCGGCCCCGGTGTCAGCGGCCGGGGGCCGTCGCGGAACCGGGAGGCGCAGCATCCGGCTCCTCCAGCTCGCGCGCGTCGGTGAGGCGCTGACCCGACGCGAGACCGGGGAGACCGCGACGCCCGTCGGTCGTGAAGACGAGGACGATCGAGACGACGGCGAACACCGAGGCCACGAAGGTCCAGGCGCCGGGGAGCGCGTTCAGCACGAGGTAGCCGCCGATGCCGGCGACGAAGCGCAGGAAGCGCGCGAGCCCCACCGGGAGCGGCCCGCCGGTGAAACGCAGCTGCACGGCGTGATCGCCGATCGTGCCGCCGGTCGCCAGCGTCGCGACGAGCCACACGACGATCGGCACGGCGGAGCCGATGAGGTTCGCCGCGGATCCGTCGCGCACGGCGGCGTCCGCACCGAGGAGGTAGAGCACGAGCTGCACGGCGACGACCACCGTGAGGGTGAGCACCCAGGCCGCGAGCCCGTCGCACAGCATGCCCAGCAGGCGCCGGCCGCGCGTGACCGGCTGCGGCTGGTCCGCGTCGGGCAGGCGGGACGACCCGCGGTAGCGCCGCGGAACGGCGAGCGCGAGCAGCGAGCCGAGCACCGCCCCCAGGGTGTTCGTGAGCAGATCGTCGACGTCGAACACGCGGTAGGCGCAGGGGTAGAGGCCCCACACTCCGGTGAGCTGGGTGACCTCGACGAAGCCCGACAGCCCGACGCCGACGACCAGGGCGGTGATCACGCCGCGGCCTCCGAGTACGCGGAGGAAGAACCCGAGCGGCACGAAGAGCAGGACGTTAAGCAGCAGCTGCAGGACGGCGGGGTCCGTCGCGAAGCCGCTGCCGCGGCGCACGAGGGCTCCGCGGAGGTCGTCGGCGATCGCCGTCACGTCGATGTTCACGCCCGTGCACGCGATCGTGTCGGGATCGGGGAGCGGCAGGAGCGTGTAGGTCCAGATCGCCATCACGTAGACGAGCGCGGCGCCCCACACCACGAAGCGGCCGACGCCGAATCCGCCCCGGCGGCGGTAGCTGAGCGCGACGAAGGGGACGAAGAGCAGCACCCCCACGACCACCCCCAGGGTGATCGCGAGCACACCGAGGATGATCTGCTCGTCCACGCTACGAGTGTCCCAGAGAGGCACCCGTATGGATTTCGTGAGGATGGTCGTCTGGATGCATCCTCACGTTCTCCTCACGAGTAGCCTTACGGGCCGTGACGAACGAAAGCCGCGAGCAGTCGGTGGACGAGACGCCGATCGCCAAGCGCCTCATCCTCGGCGACCCGCTCGCGTCCACAGACTCCGACGAGCACCTGCTCCCGAAGAAGATGGCGCTGCCGATCTTCGCCTCCGACGCGCTCTCGTCCGTCGCGTACGCGCCCCAGGAGCTCCTCCTCATCCTCCTCACCGGCGGCCTCGCGTTCCTCGCGTTCGCGCCCTGGATCGCCGCCGCGGTCATCGTGCTGCTGATCGTCGTCGTGATCAGCTACCGGCAGCTCATCAAGGCGTATCCCTCCGGCGGCGGCGACTACGAGGTGGCGCGCAAGAACCTCGGCGAGGTCCCTGGCGTCATCGTGGCGTCCGCGCTGCTCGTCGATTACGTGCTCACGGTCGCGGTGTCGGTCGCGTCGGGCGTCGACAACATCATCTCGGCGCTGCCCGGCCTCAACCCCTGGCGCGTCGAGCTGGCCGTGGGATTCGTCATCCTGATCGTCATCGTGAACCTGCGCGGTGTGCGCGAAGCGTCGCGCGCGTTCGCGATCCCGACGTACATCTTCATCGGCTCGGTCGGGCTCATGATCCTCGTCGGGCTCTTCCAGATCGTCACCGGCAACCCGCCGGTCGCCTCGAGCGCCCAGTACGAGGTGCAGACCGAGAGCCTCACGCAGGCCGCCGTCATCCTGCTCGTGCTGCGCGCCTTCTCGAGCGGCTGTTCGGCCCTCACCGGCGTCGAGGCCGTGTCGAACGGGGTGCAGGCGTTCCGCAAGCCCAAGGTGCGCAACGCCCAGACCACGCTCGCGATGATGGGCGGCATCGCGATCCTGCTCTTCGCGGGACTGACCGCGATCGCGCTCGTCTCGGGCGTGCACTACGCCGAGAACCCCTGCGACCTCATCGGCTTCGACTGCTCCAACCCGCAGCCGAGCCTCATGGCGCAGGTCTCGTCGGCCGTGTTCGGCATGAACTCGATCCCGTTCTTCGTCATCCAGGCGGCGACGGCCGTGGTGCTGCTGCTCGCCGCCAACACCGCCTTCAACGGCTTCCCCCTGCTCGGGTCGGTGCTCGCCCGCGACGGCTACGCGCCCAAGGCCCTCAACACCCGCGGCGACCGCCTCGTCTACTCCAACGGCATGATCATCCTGGGACTGGTCGCGATCGGCGTGCTCGTCGTCTACCAGGCCAACCTCACCAACCTGATCCAGCTGTACATCATCGGCGTGTTCGTCTCGTTCACGATCGGCCAGATCGGCATGATCCGGCATTGGATGCGGGGGATCCGCGGCATCCGCGAACTCCCGGCCGAGGCGCGCCACAGCGCCTCCGCCCGCACCGAGCTCTTCGGCCTGCGCAAGGGTCTCGTCATCAACTCGCTCGGCGCCACGATGACGGCATCCGTCCTCGTCATCGTGACCATCACGAAGTTCACGCACGGCGCGTGGCTCGTGTTCCTCGCGATCCCGATCCTGTCGTTCCTCATGGTCGGCGTACACCGCTACTACCGCGACGTCGAGCACGAGATCGAGATGGACGACCAGACGCACTTCGGGTCGACGGGCGACGTCGCCCTCATCCTCGTCAACCGGCTGCAGAAGCCCGTCGTGAAGGCGGTCGACTACGCCCTCGCCGCCAAGCACGACAAGACCTTCGCCGTGCACGTCTCGGTGACGAAGGAGGACGCTGCGGCGCTCGAGGCGGAGTGGCGCCAGCACCGCATGCCGATCCCGCTCAAGATCATCGAGTCGCCGTACCGCATGTACGCGAGCCCGATCGCCGACTTCGTCAAGAAGTACCGCGAAGAGCACGGCTCCTCGGTCGTCACCGTCTACCTGCCGCAGTACATCGTCGGCCACTGGTGGGAGTCGATCCTGCACAACCGCCGCGCCCGCCGCATCGCGCAGCAGCTCATGCTCGTGCACGGCGTATCGATCACGCTCGTGCCGTGGCTCCTGGACTCGTCCGAACTCATCTACGGACGCCGGTCGCGCGTCCTGCCCGGCGACGAGCGGGCAGGACGCGTCACATCCCCCGAGGTCCATCGCGTCAGCCGCCGCGCCGTCCGCCCCGGAGGGCCGCCCGAGAAGGCGGACGCCCCCGACGCGTCGATCTCGACCAAGCCCTGACCCCGGCGCCGGGCGCCCGACCCGAACGAGCACCCGGCGCCGAGTGGCGGCATCCCGCGTAGCCTTGAGGGGTGAGCTCTGCCGCCCCCGCCCCCTCCCAGGCCGCGCCCCTGGACGCCGCCACCCTGCGCGCGGACTTCCCGATCCTCGCGCAGCGCGTGAACGGCGAGCGCCTGGTGTACCTCGACTCGGGTGCGACGAGCCAGAAGCCGCAGGCGGTCATCGACGCCGAGGTCGACTTCCTCACGCGCGCGAACTCCGCCGTGCATCGCGGCGCGCACACCCTCGCCGCCGAGGCCACCGAGTTCTTCGAAGACGCCCGCTCGACGGTGGCCGGCTTCGTCGGCGCGCGCCCCGAGCAGCTGGTGTGGACGAGCGGCGCGACCGCCGGCCTCAACCTCGTCGCCTACGCGATCGGCAACGCGTCGGTCGGACGAGGCGCCCCCGCCAGCGCGCGCTTCGCGCTGAAGCCCGGCGACGAGATCGTCATCACCGAGACCGAGCACCACGCGAACCTCATCCCCTGGCAGGAGCTGGCCGCCCGCACCGGCGCGGTGCTGCGCCACATCCCCGTCCATGACGACGGCACGCTGGACATGGATGCTGCCGCCACCCTCATCGGCGAGCGCACGCGGATCGTCGCGTTCACGCACGTGTCGAACGTGCTGGGCATCGTGAACCCGGTCGCCGAGCTCGCCGCCCGGGCGCAGGCCGTCGGTGCGGTGACCGTCCTCGACGCCTGCCAGTCGGCGCCGCACCTGCCCCTCGACTTCCCCGCGCTCGGCGTCGACCTCGCGGTCTTCTCGGGGCACAAGATGCTGGGACCCTACGGCGTCGGAGGCCTCTACGGCCGCGCCGACGTGCTCGAGGCCCTGCCGCCGTTCCTCACGGGCGGCTCGATGATCACCACCGTCACCCTCGACGAGGCGTCGTACCTGCCGCCACCGCAGCGCTTCGAGGCCGGCACGCAGCCGGTGTCGCAGGCGATCGGCCTCGCGGCCGCGGTGCGATACCTGAACGGCATCGGCATGGACGCCGTGCACGCGCACGAGAAGGCGCTCGAAGCGCGCATGGGCGACGGCCTGCGTGCGATCCCCGGCGTGCGGCTGCTCGGCGACGCGCCGGGCGCGGAGCGCGTCGGCCTCTGGGCGTTCGACGTCGACGGCGTGCACGCGCACGACGTGGGCCAGTTCCTCGACGCGCGGGGTGTGGCCGTGCGGGTCGGGCACCACTGCGCGCAGCCGCTGCACCGCCGCTTCGGGCTCACCGCCTCGGTGCGCGCGTCGTCGGCGCTGTACAACACCGCGGACGACGTCGATGTGTTCCTCGACGCGCTGTCGGGTGTGCGCGCGTTCTTCGGAGCCGGCGCATGAGCGGCCTCGAATCGCTCTACCAGGAGCTCATCCTCGACCACTCCAAGCGCCCGCACGGCAAGGGTCTCGGCGCCGAAGAGGGCCGGGTCGCGACGTCGTACCAGCGCAACCCCATCTGCGGCGACGAGATCACGCTCCGCGTGCGCCTGTCCGACGACGGCACCACCGTCGACGAGGTCACCTGGGACGGCGCCGGCTGCTCCATCTCGCAGGCGTCGGCGTCCATGCTCGCCGCGCTCATCGAGGAGGAGGGACGGATGCCGCGGGCCGAGGCATCCGCTCTCGTCGAAGGCTTCCGCGAGGCGCTGCGCTCACGCGGCGAGATCGCGCTGGATGAAGAGGTCTTCGGCGACGCCGCGGCCCTGTCGGGGGTCTCGAAGTTCACCGCGCGCGTCAAGTGCGCGATGCTCGCGTGGGTCGCCTTCGAGGACGCGACCGCCCGGGCGTGACTCAGTCGCCGCCGGCGACGGGGTGCGTGCGGTGCACCGTGATGTCGCCGTACCCGGCACGGGCGTAGAGCTCGACCGACGCCTCGCCCTCGACCGGGCCTGCGGCCGCCGAGAGCTCGTTGCGCACGACGCCGTGCTGGCTCGACGCGTCGAGCCACGCCGCCGTGCCCGAGCGGATGCCGAGGTCCACCGCGCCGTAGGAGGCCTCGATCCGTGCCGTGCCGCCGTTGAGGTCGCCGATGCGCACCGGGCCGTAGGCGGACCGCACCGTGAGCGCGGGACCCGGGTCGCCCAGGTGCACGACACCGCTCGACGTGGCGATGTCGGCGACGCCCGAGACCGAGCCGACGTCGATGCCGGCGTCCGATCCCTTGAGCCGCAGCGCCCCGTCGACGATGCCGATGCGCGCACGGCCGGACTTGATGTCGACGTCGGCGTCGCCGCGCACATGCTCGACGCGCAGCTCGCCGTGCCCGAGACCGAGGTCGGCGCGACCGGTGCGCTCGAGGGTCGCGTCGCCGTAGTCCAGCGCGATGCGCGCGGTGCCGACTGCGCCCGCGACGCGGATCGAGCCGTACTTCAGCGCGAGCGAGACGTCAGAACCGGTGGGGATCCGCACCGACACGTCGACGGAGTCACCGGAGCCGAACAGGTTGAACCGCACCGGGCCGACGATGCGCAGGTCGGAGCCTGCCTGGGTCACGCGCACCGCCTCGGCCGCACTGCGGTCGCCCGCGCGGTGCGGGTTCGCCGGCGCGACGTCGACGGCGAGGTCGCGGCGGCGTTCGGCGACGAGGTCGATGCGGCCCATCTGCAGCTCGATGCGCACGGCCGCCGGGCCCGACACCGGGAACGTGGGCATCAGCGCACCCAGCCGGTGTAGGCGGAGCTCGAACCCCGAGCCGCGGCGGGTGCGGGTTCGACGGCCGCAGCGACGGCCCGCACCAGCCACGTGTTGAGCGAGAGCCCCTCGGCGGTCGCGGCCGCCTCGGCGCGCGCCTTGAGCGAATCAGGCAGGCGCAGGGTGGTGCGTGCGGTGGCGTCATCGGGATCATCGGATGCCGCGGCCGCGAGCACGACGGGACCGCTGGGGTTCGCGGCGACCTCGGTCGCGGGCTCGGCCCGCGGCCGTGCGACGACGAAGTCGACGTCGCGCCCGCGCAGGCGCACGTCGACGGACCCCGGCGCGAGCTCCCGCGTGATCTCGCCCGCCGCCTCGGACAGCGCCTCGAGGATCACGAGCCGCACCGCGGGCTCGAGCGCCGCCGCGAGACGCGCCGTGACTTCGGAATCATCGGGGCTCGCGGCGGCGGCGAGCTGACGCTGGAGCTCCTCGACATGGGTCGCGATCTGCATGACGTCAGAGTGACATCAGTGTGGTGTCATGTCAACGCCGCGTCAGGGACCCGTGAGCGTCGGGCGCGACGGCGTTCGGATTCCGTGAGGACGGCGGCTGCAGCATCCGTCCCGGAGTTGCGTCGAATCCGCACCTGAACCGCACCCTCCAGGAGACCCTGTGCTCGATGTCATCTACCTCGCCCTGACCCTCGCGCTGTTCGCGCTCGTCGGACTCGTCGCCAAGGCGGTGGAGAAGCTGGGCCCACGCGCCCGAGGCTCCGCCCGGCGCGAAGCGACGAGCGGAGAGGCGTGGGGATGATCGTCTTCTCACTCGTCGGCGCGGCCCTCGGCCTCGCCGCGACCGTCTACCTCGTCGTCGCGCTCGTGAAGCCGGAGAAGTTCTGATGGACGCCGCCACCGTGTGGACCGGCGTCCTCCAGATCGCCACGGTCCTCCTGATCCTCGCGCTCCTCTACCGGCCGCTGGGCGACTGGATCGCCCGCATCTACACCGCGGACAAGGACTGGCGCGTCGAGCGCGGCATGTACCGGCTCGTCGGCGTCGACCCCCGCTCGGAGCAGACGTGGCAGGCCTACCTGCGCGGCGTGCTCGCCTTCTCCGCCGTTGGCGTGCTCTTCGTCTACGCGCTGCAGCGCTTCCAGGCCGTGCTGCCGTACTCGCTGGGCCTCCCCGCCGTGCCGGAGGGCCTCGCGTTCAACACCGCGGTGTCGTTCGTGACCAACACGAACTGGCAGTCCTACTCCCCCGAGCTGACCATGGGCTACACCGTGCAGCTCGCAGGCCTGGCCGTTCAGAACTTCGTGTCGGCGGCCGTCGGCATCGCCGTCGCCGTCGCGCTCGTCCGTGGTTTCGCGCGGCGCGGGTCCGCGACGATCGGCAACTTCTGGGTCGACCTGACGCGTGGAATCACTCGGCTGCTGCTGCCGCTCGCCGTCGTCTCGGCGATCGCGCTCGTGATCGCGGGCGTGGTGCAGAACGTCAACGGGTTCGTCGACGTCGGCACCGTGGCGGGCGGCACGCAGTCGATCCCGGGCGGGCCGGTCGCCTCGCAGGAGGCCATCAAGCTCCTCGGCACGAACGGCGGCGGCTTCTTCAACGCCAACTCCGCGCACCCGTTCGAGAACCCCACACCGTGGTCGAACGTGCTCGAGATCCTGCTGATCCTGGCGATCCCGTTCGCGCTGCCGCGGGCGTTCGGACGGATGGTGAACGACGACCGCCAGGGGTACGCGATCCTCGCCGTCATGAGCACGATCGCCGTCGTGTCGATCACGGCGGTGACGTGGCTCGAGTCGCTCGGGCTCGGCACCGCGCCGCAGCTCGCCGGCGCCGCGATGGAGGGCAAGGAGGCGCGCTTCGGCATCTGGGGCTCGACCCTCTTCGCCGGAGCGACCACGCTCACCTCGACCGGCGCGGTGAACTCGATGCACGACTCGTACACCGCGCTCGGCGGCATGATCCCGATGATCAACATGATGCTCGGCGAGGTCGCCCCCGGCGGCGTCGGGTCGGGCCTCTACGGCATGCTCGTGCTGGCCGTCATCGCGGTGTTCGTCGGCGGGCTCCTCGTCGGACGCACGCCCGAGTACCTCGGCAAGAAGATCGGGCCGACAGAGGTCAAGCTCGCGAGCCTGTACATCCTCGTGACGCCCGCGCTCGTGCTCGCGGGCACGGCGCTGAGCTTCGGCATCCCCGCGATCCGGTCCGACATGGAGTCGACCTCGATCTGGAACCCGGGCGTCCACGGCCTCGGCGAGGTGCTCTACGCGTTCACCTCGGCGGCCAACAACAACGGTTCGGCGTTCGCGGGGCTCACCGCGAACACCCCGTGGCTCAACACGGCGCTCGGCGTCGCGATGCTGCTCGGACGGTTCCTGCCGATCGTGCTGGTACTCGCCCTGGCCGGCTCGCTCGCCGCCCAGACGCCGGTGCCCTCGACGGCCGGCACCCTCCCCACGCATCGCCCGCAGTTCGTCGGCCTCCTCGCCGTCGTCGCGGTCGTCATCACCGCTCTCACCTACTTCCCCGTTCTCACGCTGGGTCCCCTGGCGGAAGGGCTCGTCTGAACCATGTCCACTGACGTTTCGTCTCGCTTCGCTCGCTCAACGACCGCGGAGGTGGAATCCACGGCGCATCCCATCGCGGGCACCGTCTCGCCGAAGCCGCCGAAGCCGTCCTCCCGGGCGTTCAGTGCGGCCCAGCTGTGGGCGGCCGTGCCCGGCGCGCTGCGCAAGCTCAACCCCGCGGCGCTGTGGCGCAACCCCGTCATGTTCCTGGTGTGGGTGGGTGCCGCCCTCACCACCGCGATCGCGATCGCCGAGCCGTTCCTGGGAGGCCCAGAGCAGTCCGGCGGCACCGCGGTGCCCTTCGGCTTCACGTGGGGCATCGCCGTGTGGCTGTGGCTCACGGTGCTCTTCGCGAACCTCGCGGAGTCGGTGGCCGAAGGCCGCGGCAAGGCCCAGGCCGCGTCTCTGCGAAAGACCCGCACGTCGACCATGGCGCGTCGCGTCACCGCCTACGACGGGATCGCGGATGCTGCCGCCGAGCGCACCGAGACGGTCGAGGTCTCCTCGTCCGATCTGAAGCTCGGTGACGTCGTGATCGTGTCGGCCGGCGAGCTGATCCCGGGCGACGGCGACATCGTCGCCGGGATCGCGACCGTCGACGAGTCGGCGATCACGGGCGAGTCCGCGCCGGTCGTCCGCGAGTCGGGTGGAGACCGCTCCGCCGTCACCGGCGGCACCCGCGTGCTGTCGGACCGCATCGTCGTGCGCATCACGTCGAAGCCGGGCGAGACGTTCGTCGACCGCATGATCGCCCTCGTCGAGGGCGCCGCGCGGCAGAAGACGCCCAACGAGGTCGCGCTCAACATCCTGCTCGCGAGCCTGTCGATCGTGTTCGTGATCGTGGTGCTGACCCTCAACCCGATCGCGTCCTACGCCACTGCGTCGAACGAGAGCTTCGCCGAGGGAGCGCCCGTGAGCATCCCGGTGCTGATCGCGCTGCTGGTGTGCCTCATCCCGACCACGATCGGGGCACTGCTCTCGGCCATAGGCATCGCCGGCATGGACCGCCTGGTGCAGCGCAACGTGCTGGCGATGTCCGGCCGCGCCGTCGAGGCCGCGGGCGATGTCACGACGCTGCTCCTCGACAAGACGGGCACGATCACCTACGGCAACCGCCGCGCCTCCGACTTCGTCGCGATGCCGGGCGTCGGCGAGGACGAGCTCGCACGGGCAGCCGCGCTCTCGTCGCTCGCCGACCCCACCCCCGAGGGCGTCTCGGTGGTCGAGCTGGCAGCGGTGCGCGGGATCCACGTCAGCGAGCCCGCCGGCTCCACCGTCGTCCCCTTCACTGCCCAGACCCGCATGAGCGGCGTCGACCTCGCGGACGGCACGCAGGTGCGCAAGGGCGCCGGGTCTGCCGTGATCGCGTGGCTCGCAGCATCCGGATCCGACGTCCCGACTGCGATGCGCGCTCAGCTGACGAGCGAGACCGACGCCATCGCGCAGTCGGGCGGCACGCCGCTCGTCGTCGCCGAGCTCGATCCCTCCGGCGCGGGGCGCGTGCTCGGGGTGATCCACCTCAAGGACATCGTCAAGGACGGCCTGCGCGAGCGGTTCGACGAGCTGCGGTCGATGGGCATCCGCACGGTCATGATCACGGGCGACAACCCCCTGACGGCCGCGGCCATCGCGAAGGAGGCGGGCGTCGACGACTACCTCGCCGAGGCGACGCCGGAGGACAAGCTCGCACTGATCCGCGCGGAGCAGGAGGGCGGCAACCTCGTCGCGATGACCGGCGACGGCACCAACGACGCCCCCGCGCTCGCACAGGCCGACGTCGGCGTCGCGATGAACACCGGCACCTCCGCCGCGAAGGAGGCCGGCAACATGGTCGACCTCGATTCCGACCCGACGAAGCTCATCGACATCGTGCGCATCGGCAAGCAGCTGCTGATCACGCGCGGCGCCCTCACCACCTTCTCGCTGGCCAACGACATCGCGAAGTACTTCGCGATCATCCCGGCGATGTTCATGGGGGTGTTCCCCGGCCTCGCGGCGCTCAACGTCATGCAGCTCTCGTCGCCGGCGTCGGCGGTCACGAGCGCGATCATCTTCAACGCCGTGATCATCGTGATCCTCATCCCGCTCGCGCTGCGGGGCGTGAAGTACCGCCCCGCGAGCGCCTCGCAGATCCTCAGCCGCAACCTGCTCGTCTACGGGCTCGGCGGCGTGATCGCCCCCTTCATCGGCATCAAGCTCATCGACCTCGTCGTGAGCCTCATCCCGGGCTTCTGACCCGTTAGGAGAGTCTTCGTGTCCACTCGCACCACCGTCCGCACGACCGGCGTCGCCGTCCGCGCGATGCTCGTCTTCACCCTCGTGCTCGGCGTCGGCTACACCCTGCTCGTCACCGGCATCAGTCAGCTCGTCCTGCCGTGGCAGGCCAACGGCTCGCTCGTGCAGAACTCTGCGGGCGTGACCGTCGGGTCGGCGCTCATCGGGCAGTCCTTCACGGATGCCTCGGGCGCGGCGCTTCCGCAGTACTTCCAGTCCCGCCCTTCCGCCGCCGGCGACGGGTACGACGGCGGGGCGTCGAGCGGCTCCAACCTCGGCCCGGAGAACCCCGACCTCGTCTCTGCCATCGAGTCACGGAAGGCGGCCGTCGCGGAGCTCGAGGGCGTCGACCCGTCGCAGGTGCCCGCCGACGCGGTGACCGCGTCGGGCTCGGGCCTGGACCCCCACATCAGCCCGGCGTACGCGCTGCTCCAGGTGCGTCGCGTCGCGGCGGCCCGCGGGCTCACGGAGTCCGAGATGCGGTCTCTGGTCGAGGCGCACGTCGAGCAGCGCGACCTCGGCTACCTCGGCGAGCCGCGGGTGAACGTCGTCGAGCTGAACCTCGCCCTCGACGCCCTGGGCCGTTGACCACCCGCCGGCGTTCGGATTCCGTGAGGACGGCGGTCGCGGCATCCGTCGCGGGTCATAGGGTGAGCACGTGAAGCGCGGCAAGCTGCGGGTGCTGCTCGGCGCGGCGCCCGGCGTCGGCAAGACGTACGAGATGCTCGAAGAGGGCCGCCGCCTCGCCGACGACGGGCGCGACGTCGTGATGGCGGTCGTCGAGACGCACGGGCGCGCCGCCACCGCCGCACTCATGGACGGACTGCCCGTCGTGCCCCGCACGCTGGTGTCGCACCGCGGCGTCGAGCTCAGCGACATGGACCTCGAGGGGGTCCTCGAACGCAGCCCCGAGATCGCTCTCGTCGACGAGCTCGCCCACACCAACGCGCCGGGCCTGCGGCATTCCAAGCGCTGGCAGGACGTGGCCGATCTGCTCGACGCAGGCATCGACGTCATCACGACGGTCAACGTGCAGCACATCGAATCGCTCGGCGGGGTGGTCGAGCAGATCACTGGCGTCGCGCAGCGCGAGACGGTTCCCGATGCGGTGGTCCGCGCCGCCGACCAGGTCGAGGTGGTCGACCTCTCACCCCAGTCGCTGCGCGATCGCCTCTCAGCGGGGCTCGTCTACCCCGCCGAGCGGATCGACGCGGCCCTGTCGAACTACTTCCGGCTCGGCAACCTCACGGCCCTGCGCGAGCTCGCGCTGCTGTGGCTGGCCGACGAGGTCGACAGCGCCCTCAAGTCCTACCGCGCTGAGCACGGCATCGAGGGAGCATGGCAGGCGCGCGAGCGGGTGGTCATCGCGCTCACCGGCGGCTCCGAGGGCGAGACGCTGCTGCGCCGCGGCGCGCGCATCGCCGCGCGGTCGGCGGGCGGCGAGCTGCTCGCGGTGCACGTGTCGAGCCAGGACGGCCTGCGCTCGGGCGATCCGGGCGCCCTCGCAGCGCAGCGGGCGCTCGTCGAGTCGCTCGGCGGCACGTACCACCAGGTGGTCGGCGACGACATCCCTCGCGCGCTCGTCGAGTTCGCGCGCTCGGTGAACGCCACGCAGCTCGTGATCGGCGTGAGCCGACGCGGCCGCCTCGCCACGCTCTTCACCGGCCCTGGCATCGGGGCGACGGTGATCCGCGAGTCCGGCGACATCGACGTGCACATCGTCACACACGATGCGGCGGGCGATCGGTTCCCGCTGCCGCGCGTGACCGGCGGTGCCCTGAGCGTCCGCCGCCGCGTGCTCGGGTTCGCGCTCGCACTGATCGGCGGCCCGCTCCTCACGTGGCTGCTGGTCTCGCTGCGCAGTGAGGACACGATCACCAGCGACGTGCTCGCATACCAGCTGCTGGTCGTGCTGGTCTCGCTCGTCGGCGGCATCTGGCCCGCGGTCTTCGCGGCGGTGATGTCCGGCTTCACCCTGAACTACTTCTTCGTCGCGCCCTACTACACGGTGTCGGTCGCCGATCCGCGGAACGTCTGGGCGCTCATCCTCTACGTCGTGATCGCCGTGCTGGTGAGCTTCATCGTCGATCGCGCGGCGCGCGCGGCGCGATCCGCCCGGCGCGCCGAGGCGGAGGCCGAGCTGCTCGCGAACGTCGCGGGCAGCGTGCTGCGCGGCGAGTCCGCGGTGCCTGCGCTCATCAGCCGCACGCGGGAATCGCTCGGGCTGGCCGGCGTGCGTCTGGTCGACGCCGACGGATCCGTGGTCGCGACCGACGGCGAGCCCGTGCGCGACGGCCGATACGAGGCCGTGACGGTCGCGCGCCGCAACGGGGGTCCGCCCGCGATGCTCGAGCTGCACGGCCACGTGCTCGACGCCTCCGAGCGCCGGCTCATCGACGCCGTCGCCGCCCAGCTCTCCGCGGCCCTCGAGCACACCGACCTCACCGCCACGGCACGGCAGGCCGGAGCTCTCGCCGAGACGGACCAGGTGCGCAGCGCGCTGCTGTCGGCCGTGAGCCACGACCTGCGCCGCCCGCTCGCCGCCGCGGTCGCCGCCGTCGGCGGGCTCCGCGCCGCGGGGCCGCACCTGTCGCCCGAGGACCGGGCCGAACTTCTCGCGACGGCGGATGAGTCGCTCACGACGCTGTCGGTGCTCGTCACCGACCTGCTGGACGTCAGCCGCGTGCAGGCGGGCGTGCTCGCGGTGTCGCTGCAGCCCGTCGACAGCGCCGGCGTCGTGCTGGCCGCGCTCGACGAGCTCGGCGCCGGCCCCGACCGGTTCGAGCTCGCGCTCGACCCCGACCTGCCGCTCGTCGAGGCGGACCCGGTGCTGCTGCAGCGGGTGCTCGTGAACGTGCTCGCGAACGCCGCGCGCCACAGCCCGGCGGGATCGCACGTGCGCGTCGCGACGAGCCGCCTCGGCCGCACCGCCGAGATCCGCGTGGTGGACCACGGCACCGGGGTGTCGCCGGAGCGGCGCGACGACATGTTCGTCCCGTTCCAGCGGCTCGGCGACACCGACAACACCGCGGGCCTGGGCCTCGGGCTCGCCCTGTCGAAGGGGTTCACCGAGGGCATGGGCGGTACGCTCGCCCCCGAGGACACCCCCGGAGGAGGCTTGACGATGGTCATCGCGCTGCCGGTCGCGGACGCGATCCTCGCCGACGAGGGGTCGCTGCCGTGAAGGTCCTGATCGCCGACGACGATCCGCAGCTCGTCCGCGCGCTGCGGATCACGCTGGCCGCGCACGGCTACGAGGTCGTCGCCGCTCCCGACGGCGCGGCGGCGGTGGCCCTCGCCGCCAAGGAGCATCCCGACATCGTGATGGTGGACCTCGGGATGCCGCGCCTCGACGGCGTGCAGGTGATCGAGGCGCTGCGGGGCTGGACGACGGCCCCGATCATCGTGGTCTCGGGCCGCACCGGCTCCGCCGACAAGGTCGAGTCGCTGGACGCCGGCGCCGACGACTACGTCACCAAGCCGTTCCAGATCGACGAGCTGCTCGCACGACTGCGGGCACTGTCACGACGCGTGACCGCAGCATCCGGTGTCCCCGTCGTCACGTTCGGGGACGTCGTGGTGGATCTGTCGACCAAGACGGTGACGCGCTCCGGCGAGCGCGTGCACCTCACGCCGACGGAGTGGAAGATCCTCGAGTTCCTCGCACGCAACCCCGGCTCGCTCGTGACACGGCAGGCGCTCCTCAAGGACATCTGGGGCACCGAGCAGGTGGCCGACACCGGCTACCTGCGGCTGTACATGTCGCAGCTGCGCAAGAAGCTCGAGTCCGATCCGGGCAACCCCGCACACCTGCTGACGGAGTCGGGCATGGGCTACCGCCTCCTCGCCGACGCCGCCTGACCACGCACCCACGGCCCTGGAGGGACGGATGCTGCGGCTCGCAGCATCCATCCGCGCTCGAGAACCCGCGATCCGGCCGGGAAACCGCGCGGCGCCTGGTTCACCCGCGCGCTCCCGGTTTCTCAGCCGAGGCCCTGGCGCTCCTCGGCGGCGGACGGCACCGCATCGCCCGCCACGGGCTTCGACGACAGGCCCACCGAACCCGAACCGGGGTCCTTCGACAGCGCGGCGGCCACCGCGACCGACTCGTCGACGTCGGGGTACTGGGGGCGCAGCTGCACTGGAGTGCGGCGGCGCTGCTCGCGCTTCGCCTTCGCGGCGGCGGCCCAGAGGTTGAGCGCCTCCACGAAGATCGCGAACGCCATCGGGCCGTAGATGAACGCCTTGTCGATGTGGAACCCGAAGCCCTCGGCGATGAGGAACACACCGATCAGCAGCAGGAACGACAGCGCCAGCATCTTCACCGTGGGGTGCTTGTTGACGAACGCGAAGATGAAGCGGGACGCGAAGAGCATGATGCCGAACGACAGCACGACGACGGTGATGATGATGACGAGGTTCGTGGTCATGCCGACCGCGGTGATCACCGAGTCGAGCGAGAAAACCAGGTCGAGCACCAGGATCTGCGCGATCACCGAGCCGAAGGTCACGGCCTTGCGGCCGCCGCCGCCGTGCTCCTCCTCAGAGCCCTCGAGCTTGTGGTGGATCTCGGTCACGGCCTTGTAGACGAGGAACAGTCCACCGGCGATGAGGATGATGTCCTTCCACGAGAAGCCCATCTCGCCGATGAAGAACACCTCCTCCTTGAGCGTGATGATCCAGCCTGCGAACAGCACGAGCACGACGCGCATCAGCATCGCCAGCGTGAGGCCGAGATTGCGCGCCTTGGCCTGCTGCTCCTTGGGGAGCTTGGACGCGAGGATCGAGATGAAGATGACGTTGTCGACGCCGAGCACGACCTCGAGGACGAACAGCGTCAGGAACACGGCGATCAGATCGGGCGTGAAAGCGAAGGAGAAGTCCACGCCGCCATCGTATGAGGCGGCGGTGAACGAGCCGCGACCTCTCGGCGCGCGGCGCTCCCGTGCGGCAGGATGATCTCGCACCCTCGTCTCGCCGCGAGGGGGACGGGAGTCGAGGCCGCACATGGGCACGGTGCTCTGGTACACGATCCCGATCGCGCTGGCGATCGCGTTGAGCGTGTTCCCGATCGTCTCCGTGCTGGTGCTGCTGCTCGCTCCCGATCCGATGCGGCGCAGCGTGCTGTTCACCGGCGGGTGGTTCGGGGGCCTGCTCGTCCTCGTCGCCGCGTTCACCATCGGCGCGGCCCTCGTCCCCGACGCGGCGCGGGGTCCGTTCCCGCCGTGGACGCATGTCGCCGAGATCGCGATCGGCGTCGTGCTGATCGTGATGACGCTGGTCATCGGCCGGCGAGCCCGACGGTCCGACTCGGCGAAGACCCTCGACCTCCAAGGCCTCACGACCCGGATGACGGGACCGCGCGCGTTCGCATTCGGCGTCATGATGAACGTCCGGCCGAAGAACATCGTCCTCACGATCGCCGGCGGCCTCGCGATCGGAGCCGCCGCACTCGATCTCGTCGCGACCTCGACGATCGTCGTGATCTTCACGGTCGTGGCAGCGTCCACCGTCGTCGGCCTGGTCGTCGTGTACACCGTCGGCAGAACCCGGGTGCGCCCGGGGCTCGATCGCCTGCGCGTCTTCCTCGTCGATCACGCGTCGCTGGTGCTGCAGATCTTCGGCGTCCTCGTGGGCGTGCTGCTGATCGTCATCGGCACCGTGCGGCTGATCGGCATGTGAAAGAGAGAAGACGGATGCCGCAGCATCCGTCTTCTCTCACCCCTCGGGCGCGCCCTCAGTCGAGGATCTCCCGCAAGCGTGCCGCGAAGCCGGCGGGGTCGCCGGGGTATCCCGGCTGATCCGCGAAGCCGCCGTGGTGGCTCGGGAAGTCGGTGACCGGCCGGTCGAGCACCGCGGCGACTCCGCGGGCGCCGCGCGCGGGCAGCGTGTCGCCGGACTCCACCCCCGCCGCGATCACGAGCCGGTCGCCCAGCTCCCGCAGCCGGTCGGCGTCGACGCGGTAGACGATGGTCGCCGGCATGTTCCGCAGCAGCGGGTTCGTGCGGGTGCCGTCGTCGTCCGCCGACATGCCGAACATCGCGGGGTCGGGCGCGGGCTGGTCGAGGTAGTCGTCCGGCACCGGGCCGTCGAGCATGACGAACGGGATGAAGGTCGCCATCGCGGCGCCGTCGCCCTTCTCGGCGTACGTGCGCTTCATGTGGTCGACCACCGCGAGCACCGCCTCACGGTCGGGGAGCACGTTCGCGAGCGGCGGCTCGTGCACGACGGCGATGCGCACGTCCTCGGGGTGAGCAGTGACCAGCGCGAGCAGGTTCACCGCCCCGCCACTGGTGCCGAACGCGTCGACGGGCCCGCAGTCCAGCGCCGCGATCACGCGATGCAGGTCCGACGCATGCTGCTCGACCGTGATGTCGGCCGTGCCCACCGGGTTGCGGCCGGCGCCGCGCGGGTCGTAGGTCACCACGGGGCGGTCCGCAAGCTGCCCGGCGAGCTGCGCCAGTCCGCAGGCGTCCATCGGCGCCGCGAAGAGGAACAGGGCCGGCCTCTCGGCGGTGGCCGCCGCCAGATCCCCGTGGATGTCGTACGTGATCGCGTCGTCGCCCTCACCCACGACGTGGGTGGTGACGGTCCGCTCGACGGTGTTCTCGGTCATCTTGACTGCTCCTCCGACTTAGACCTGGGCCAGGACGCCCTCGAGGCGGCCGTAGCTGGCCTCCATGCCGTCGGTCATGCCGGTGGCGAGGACGATGTCGCGCGTCTCCTTGTCGGGGTACTCGATGAGGAGCGTGATGAGGGTTGCACCGTCCTCCTCGTAGAGGTTCAGGTCGTTGAGCGTCGAGGGGAACTCGGTTCCGGTCATGTGCTCGGTGGTGACCGCGCGGCGCGGCGCCTCGGAGAGGAGGGTCTCGCCGTCGAAGCCGAACGTCTCGCCTTCGGTCCCTTCGAGCGGCTCCCACTGGTACTGGTACTTCCCGCCCACGGACGGGTCGATCTCGCACACGGACATCCGCCAGCCGTCGGGGCCGAGGAGCCACTGCTGCATGAGCTCGGGCTCCTGGTGCGCCCGCCACACGAGGTCGATCGGACCCTCGATGAGCCGCGTGATGCGCACGTGGGTGTCGTCGAGGATCTCGGTCTGCGTGCCCTTGCCGGCCGAGTAGGCGCGCAGCCCCTCGAGCACGCGGTCGAGCTGGTTGATCGCCATCGTCGAGCCCTCGACGGCGCCCATCGCGACAACCTTCTCGAGTGCCTCGGCCGAGTCGAAGTACGTGGTGTTGACCAGCCGCGACCCGGTCGGCGTCTGGGTGAACGCGAACACCATGCGCGAGGTCGGCATCTCGGCGAGCACCGTGCCCGCCGCGTCGGCGAACGAGTCGAGCGCGGTGAACGTGCGGGGTCCGTCGATCTCGAGGAACTCCCAGACCCCGTGGTACTCCTCCCCCTTCGGACTCGTCATGTGGTACCTGGCGCGGCCGCCGGCGGTGAGGTCGAATTCCGTGAAGGTGGCGGGGTACCCGGGAGGGCCCCAGAACCGCTCGAGCTGCCGCGGTTCGGTGAAGGCCTCCCACAGGCGCTCGACCGGAGCGGCGAAGTCGGCCGTGAGCGTCATCGTGAGCGCTTCGGGATCGGTGGTGACGTCGGTGACGGGCATCGTCATTCTCCTTCGTTACTGCGCGGATCGTTCTTCGGTTCTTGGGTGGTGCCGGGCGTGCCGGCGGGTTCGGCGAGCAGCGCATCGAGCCGGTCGATGCGGGCGCGCCACAGTTCCTCGTAGCGGGCGAGCAGCGCGCGGGCGCGGGCGATCATCTCGGGGTCCGCCCGGACGAGGCGCTCACGGCCTTCGGCGCGCTTGACGATGAGGCCCGCGGCCTCGAGCACGGTGACGTGCTTCTGCACCGCCGCGAACGACATGTCGTACTCGCGAGCGAGCGTCGATACGGAGTACTCGGCCGAGAGCGTCCGACGCAGGATGTCGCGCCGGGTCGCCGCCGCCAGTGCGTGGAACACGCGGTCGATCTCGTCATCGCTGAGCTCAATTCCTACAACCATTTGGTTGTACGTTAGCTCCGGTCGCAGCATCCGTCAACCCCTTTTCCGGTGACGGATGCTGCAGCCGCCGCGATCCGTCACCCCATCGCGGGCCGAACTAGACTGTTCAGGTCCGGCATCCCCGAATTTCTGGAGCTGAGCCGCGTGACCACCCCCGCTTCGACCTCTGTCGCCGACACCGTCGAGAACGCCACCGCCACGCCCGAGAAGGAGCAGCCGTACGCGGCGCTCGGTCTCAAGCCCGACGAGTACGAGAAGATCCGCGAGATCCTCGGCCGCCGCCCCACGTCGGGCGAGCTGGCGATGTACTCCGTCATGTGGTCGGAGCACTGCTCCTACAAGTCGTCGAAGATCTATCTCCGCAAGTTCGGCGAGAAGGTCTCGGACGAGATGAAGGAACGGCTCATGGTCGGCATGGGCCAGAACGCCGGCGTCGTCGACATCGGCGAGGGCTGGGCCGTCACCTTCAAGGTCGAGTCGCACAACCACCCGAGCTACATCGAGCCGTTCCAGGGTGCCGCGACCGGTGTCGGCGGCATCGTGCGCGACATCATCTCGATGGGCGCGCGCCCGGTGGCCGTCATGGACCAGCTGCGCTTCGGCGCCATCGACAACCCCGACACCGCGCGCGTCGTGCACGGCGTGGTCAGCGGCATCTCGTTCTACGGCAACTGCCTCGGCCTGCCGAACATCGGTGGCGAGACCGTGTTCGACTCCGTGTACCAGGGCAACCCGCTCGTCAACGCCCTCGCAGTGGGCGTCCTGCGCCACGAGGACCTCAAGCTTGCCAACGCCACCGGCGCCGGCAACAAGGTCGTCCTGTTCGGCGCCCGCACCGGCGGCGACGGCATCGGCGGTGCATCGATCCTCGCCTCCGACACGTTCGCCGACGGCGGCCCGACCAAGCGCCCCGCGGTGCAGGTCGGCGACCCCTTTGCCGAGAAGGTGCTCATCGAGTGCTGCCTCGAGCTCTACCGTGACGAGCTCGTCGAGGCCATCCAGGACCTCGGTGCCGCCGGCATCTCGTGCGCCACGTCGGAGCTCGCCGCCAACGGCGGCTCGGGCATGCGCGTCGACCTCGAGAAGGTGCTGCTGCGCGACCCCACGCTCACGCCGGAGGAGATCCTCATGAGCGAGAGCCAGGAGCGCATGATGGCGATCGTCGCGCCCGAGAAGCTCGACGCGTTCCTCGAGGTCGTCGGCAAATGGGACGTCGAGACGAGCGTCCTCGGCGAGGTGACCGGAGACGGCCGCCTGCAGATCTTCTGGCACGGCGAGCAGATCGTCGACGTCGACCCCTCGACCGTCGCGGTCGACGGCCCCGTCTACGAGCGCCCCGTGGCCTACCCCACGTGGATCGACGCGCTGCGTGAGGACTCGGCATCCGCTCTCCCGCGTCCGACCGACGCCGACACGCTGCGCGAGCAGTTCACGAGGCTCGTCGCGAGCCCGAACCTCGCCGACACGTCGTGGATCACGAACCAGTACGACTACTACGTGATGGGCAACACGGCGCTGTCGTTCCCCGACGACGCCGGCATGATCCGCGTCGACGAGCACTCCGGTCTCGGCTTCGCGATCGCCACCGACTGCAACGGCCGCTACTGCCAGCTCGACCCGTACCAGGGCGCGAAGCTGGCGCTGGCCGAGGCGTACCGCAACGTCGCCGTCACCGGTGCCGAGCCGACCGCCGTCACCGACTGCCTCAACTTCGGCTCGCCCGAGAACCCCGAGGTGATGTGGCAGTTCTCGCAGACCGTCGACGGCCTGTCGGACGCCTGCCTCGAACTCGGCGTCCCCGTCACCGGCGGCAACGTCTCGTTCTACAACCAGACCGGCGACCAGCCGATCTTCCCGACGCCCGTCGTCGGCGTGCTGGGAATCATCGACGACGTCGCGCGCCGCATCCCGTCGGGCTGGCAGGACGCGGGCGAGAACATCTACCTGCTCGGCGTGACCTCGACCGAGCTGTCGGGTTCGCAGTGGGCCGGCACCGTCCACGACCACCTCGGCGGTCGCCCGCCGGCGGTCGACCTCGCGCAGGAGAAGAAGCTCGCCGAGCTCATCCACGCCGGCTCGCAGCAGTCGCTCATCTCGTCGGCGCACGACCTCTCGTCGGGCGGCCTCGCACAGGCCCTCGCCGAGGCCACCATGCGCTTCGGCGTCGGCGCGCGCGTCTGGCTGAACGAGATCATGGAGCGCGACGGAGTGGATGCTGCCACCGCCCTGTTCTCGGAGTCCACGGGTCGCGTCATCGTCTCGGTCCCCCGCGAGGACGACGTGAAGTTCCGTGGTCTGTGCGAGGGCCGGGGCTACCCCGTGCTGCGCATCGGTGTGACCGACGCGGCCGCGGACGGCGACGAGCCCGCGCTCGAGGTGCAGGGTCTGTTCACGGTCCCGCTCGCGGAGCTGAGGGGCCTCTCGACGTCGACGCTGCCCGATGCCTTCGGCCCGATCATCACCGAGCACACCGCCTGATCCGCGGTCGACACGAACAATAGGATGGGTCGCATGGCGGCGGAAGACGACGAGTACAGCGGTTTCAACGACACCCGGCAGCGGCGCGTCAAGATCATCGCGTGGGTGACGATCGTCGCCCTGATCCTCGTCGGCGGCGGCGCCACCGTCTTCGCTCTCCTCTTCGGCTGAGGTCGCGGCGGGTGGCCGAGGTGTCAGCAGACTCCCGGCGACAACCGCGCTATATCGCGTTTATCATGGCAGGGTGGAGCCCATCCTCCTCATCGTCTCGAGCTGGTGGTGGATCGGTCCGGCGGCCGTGGGCGCCGGGGCGGCCACCTATGCCGGCATGACCACGCGCAGCCGCCGGGCACGACGCCTGGAACTCGATGCCGCCCGCGCGGAGGAGTCGCAGGCCTACCGCGACCTCGTCGCCGCGAAGGCGCGCCTGCATACGGCGCAGGCTGATCTGCTGACCGCCAAGTCGCGCTCCTCGGTCCCGCCCGCGCATGCCGCCGAGGCGCGGCGCGAGCTGCAGGCCGCGAGGCAGGACGAGAAGAACGCCTCCCTCGCCCTGCGCGCGAGCCGCACGCGGGTGAAGGCCGGCTACGCCCAGTACCGCGCCGCCTCCACGCACGACCCGCTTCCGATCGACCGCCTCTACGCGGCGCACGACAGCGTCAACACGCGATGGCTGGCCTACGAGACGGACGTGGACAAGGCGCTGGCGTATCCGCAGATGACCGACCCGCGGCATCCGGCGACCGTCGTCTTCCTGCGCGCTCAGCGCGAGGCCCTCGCGAAGCGCCCGACCCTGCGCGACCGCGTGACGCCGCAGCAGTTCCTCGAGTACCGGGTCGCCGTCCGCCACCTCGAGGCGACCTTCGCGGAGGCGGAGCGGCAGTCGGGCGTTCCCGGGGCACCGCGTCCGTCGTCGGCCGGAGCGACGGCCGCCGCCGGGCTCACCGCCGCGGCAGCGGTGTTGTCGGAGATCGCCGACCGCCTTCCCGCGCTCATCGCCCGGATCCCCCCGCCTCGCCAGAGCGAACCGCCCGCTGGCAGGGTGCCCTGAGCCGACCACGCGGCGGCGACCGGCCGTTAGCATGACAGTGTGCAAGCGTTCTGGGAGTTCGCGGGCAACTTCTGGTGGCTCGTCTTCCCACTCATGGGTGTCCTCGGCATGGTCGGCAATGCCTGGGAGCGTGGCGCGCGCATGCGCCACAAGCGCCGCCTGGAGATGATGCACGCGAAGGCCGAGCTCAAGGCCGCGCAGGCCGCGGCGCGCGGCAAGGCGGTGCCGGCGGCATCCCTCCCTCCGATCACCGCGCCGACGGCGACCGCGGCGTCTGCGCAGGGTGCGTCCGCGTCGCGCGAGACGCAGGTGACCCAGCTCGAGCGCCTGTTCGCCGAGCACGACGCCGTGACGACCCGCTGGCTGGAGTACGAGCTCGACGTCGCGAAGATCATCGCGTTCCCCGCCATGAGCGACGGACGCCAGCCGCTGACCGCAGCGTTCCTGCGCGCGAAGCGCATCGCCGACGGGCTGCGTCCCGCGTCGGCCAAAGCGCGGCTCTCGAAGGAGCAGCTCGCCGAGTACCGCAATGCGGTCGCCGACTTCGAGGTGGCCTTCGACGTCGCGGAGCGCGACGCACGCCGCCTGCGCGACTCGAGCTTCACCGACGACGAGCGCAAGCGCCTCGACACCGCCAAGAAGCTGCTCACCGTCGCGATCGACGAGGCCGCGACGCCCGCGGAGCGTCAGCTCGCCTACCGCCGCGTGCGCGAGGAGCTCGACGGGCTCATCTCGATCTCGGACGAGGCCATCGAGGTGCTCGAGAAGAAGGTGATGCTCGAGCTCGGGCCTGTCACCTCATCGACGATGACGGTGACGGTCCCCACGCCCACTCCAGACGCCGCTGACGCGTCGCCCGGAGCCTCCGGGCGCGTGGGCCCAGCTGCGGCCCCGCCGCGCGCGGAAGCCCCGGCCGCACCGGAGCCCGAGCTGATCGCCGACCCTCTGCCCGCGCCGAAGCGCCCGAGCACGACGCCGCCTCCCGGCGCGACGTGGCCGGTGCCCTCGCGCACGAACGGCGATTCGCCCGGCCGGGTGACACACCCCAAGCCCCACCGCTGAACACCGGTTCGAGGTCAGGCGGCGAGCTCGGGGTGGGCGTCGATCCAGCCGTCGATGCGCGCGAACCAGTCGAAGAGCCACGCGGCGCGGGCGTCGAGGTCGTCGGGGATCTCCGACCGGGGCACGCGCCAGGCGCGCATCGTGATGCCCTTGTCCATCGGCAGCTCGCGCCAGATGTCGCGCAGGGTGTGAAGTCGCTCGAGTCCGGTGTGGGCGATGAACACGACGTCGGCGTCGGGTGAGGCATCCAGCGCCGCGTGCATGCCGCCCGGCTGCGGGGCCATGACGTGCGTCATCGCCTCCGCCCGTTCAGCCATCGCCTCGCGCCCCGCGTCGCGCAGGCGCTTGATGCGCGAGCGCCGTCGCTTCGGACTCACCTGACCGCCCTCGGGGAAGATGACGAACGCGTCTTCCGGTCCGAGCCCCGTGGCGAGGTCGCGAAGCGCCGCCTCCACCGAGGCGCCGCCGCCCTTGCGACCGCCGCCGAACCCCGACGGGACGATGAAGCGCGCCGGGATCCGGTGCAGCAGGATGTCGATCGCCGGATCCCACTGCAGCGTGTACTTGAGCACGATCCGCGGCCGGCGCGCGACCTCGTTGAGCAGGGTGTGGATGAGGATGAACGAGTCGCCGGGACCGCCGTGACGGCTCGCCACCACGAGCGGGGTGCCGGGGGCGAAGAGCGCGTCGAAGGCAGCGCGGCCGGTCGCAGCATCCGCGTCGTCGGAGCCTGTCGTGGTGATCGTGAGCCGCAGCACGCCGCCGAAGATCCAGAAGAGCACGCGCAGCGCCCAGGCGCCGAGGCGGTAGTGCGCGGTGACGAAGGCGGGCCGGCGCAGCGCGTAGCCGAAGCCCGAGGCGATCCAGAGGGCGAAGAGGGCGATCACGAGCATCGCGTCCCACAGCAGGTACACGGTCACGAGCCACAGCACGCGCGGCAGCCGGAACCGTCCGGGCACGAGCGAGGTCAGCGCGAGGGCGACCAGCAGCCACAGCGGAGTGAGCACCAGCATCACGAGCGCCGCCACGATCACGAGCGGGGCGAGAAGGATGCGGCGCACCCAGGTGGGCAGCATCCGCATCAGGTCTCCTCGTCGGCTCGGGGCGTTTCGTCTCGCTTCGCTCGTTCAACGACCGGGGCGTCGCTCACGGTGCCCAGGCCGCGCTCGGCGAGGAACGCGCGGCTGGCGTCGTAGGCGGCGTCGATGCGGCGGCGGACGGTGTCCATGCGACGGTACGACATGAGCGAGTCGTCGCCGTCGAGCCCGCCGCCGCTCGGGAGCACGTGGAGCGCGACTCCTTCGGGAAGCGTCGCGACGTCGCGGGCGTAGCGGTGGCGGCGGGCGATCTCGAAGGCGACGCGTGCGGTGTCGACCGCCGACTGCGGGGCGACCAGCGGCGTCTCGATGCGGCCGACCTGCAGCACGTAGACCGTCGTCGCGCCGACCTCGACCGCCTGCTCGATCGGGATCGAGTTGACGATGCCGCCGTCGATGAAGTGCTCGTCGCCGATGCGGGTGGGCGGCAGGAGTCCCGGCACCGAGGCCGATGCGAGGATCGCCTCGATGAGCGGCCCCGACTCGAACACGTGCTCGGCCGCGCGCTCGATGCTCGCGGCGACCACGCGCAGGCGCACCGCCAGGTCGTCGAAGGTCGTGTGGGCGCCGAGGGACCGCTCGAGCAGGTGCCGCAGCGGCGCCGGCGAGTTCAAGTGCGTCTTGGTCTTCACGAGGCGCGTGAACTGGGCGAACAGCGAGTCGCCGTAGACGGCGTTCGCCTCGGGCGAGGTCCAGGCGTCGAGCAGCCGCTCGATCACGGCCGGCGTCGGGTCGCTCGCGACCAGGGCCCCGTTGATGGCGCCGATCGAGGTGCCGACCACGACATCCGGACGGATGCCGGACTCGAGCAGGGCCCGCAGCATCCCGATCTCGACGGCACCGCGCACCCCTCCGCCGCCGAGAACGAAGGCCACCGTCATGCCCACACCCTATTGCCGGTGTCCGACTCGGCCGAAGCGCCGTGCCCAGTCCCACACTCTTCCTGCGAAGTCCGGACATCGCGGGCCGCGCCCGAGCAGACCCGGACCCAGAGGTCCGGGAAACGCACCGCTTCAGCGTCACGAAACCGCGAAGTCCGGACATCGCCGTCGACGCACGCGCTCCGTCGGGGCGGCGCAATACAGGCGGCGCGTCAGCGGGTGAGGCTGTCGACGTAGTCCTGGTTGTCGGCGACCCACTTCGCGACGACGGGGCCGTACTCGTCGCCGTCGTAGGCGCCGAACATGGCGTCCTCGAGCGAGTACAGCAGCTCGTTGTCCATGCGGAACGCCTCGAGCCAGTCCGAGATCTCGGGGAACTCGTCGGCGAACGAGGTCGACGCCACGGTGTGGATGCCCTCGGCGTCGCCGAGCAGGCCGTCGGGGTCTTCGAGGTCCTTGAGCGGGAACGCGTTGTACGCCCAGTGCGGTCGCCAGAGGGTGACGGCGACGTCGCGTCCGGCGTCGGTCGCGGCCTGCAGCTCGGTGAGCATCGCGGGCGTCGACGACGTCACGAACTCCATGCCCTCGAGGCCGTAGCCCGGGATCACGTCGTTCTGCGTGACGGTCACGAGCCCCGACCCCGCCTCGATCCCGACAAGGCGGTTGCCGAACACGTCGGCGTTCGCGGCGAGCTCGGTGAGCGAGTCGATGGGGGCGTCCTCGTTCACGGCGATCGTGAGCTTGGCCTCGTCGTTCCAGGCGCCGAGGTCGACGAGCTGGTCGCCGTACGTCTCCATGTAGTCGGCGTGCGTGAGCGGCAGCCAGGTGTCGAGCGTCAGGTCGTAGTCGCCCTTCGCGATTCCGGTGTACGCCGCCGCGGGGTCGGCGTACTCGAGGTCGACGGTGTAGCCCTTCTCCTCGAGCACGGCCTTCCACAGCTCGGACGCGGCGATGCCCTCGTCCCAGCCGTTGAACACGGCGATCGTCAGGTGCCCCTTGTCGGAGCCGCCGACGCCCGTCTGCACGAGGGCGCCGTTCACGAGCAGTCCGGCGGTCCCCGCCAGGGCGAGTCCGGCGGCGATGATGCGTCGCGTGGTCATGTCGGTTCCTCTCGTGTCAGGCCGGGACGGGCTCGGGTCGCTCGGCGGGAGCATCGGGAACGGATGCTGCAGCCTGGGTCTGCGCGGGCTTCGCGGTCGCGGGTGCCGGGGTGGCAGCATCCGTGTTCCCGTTCTTGACGGTCGTGGCGCGCGGCTTGCGGGCACGCGGCTGGGAGAAGCCCGACGTGACGCGGTCGAGGATCATCGCGAGGATGACGACCGAGAGGCCGGCTTCGACGCCGAGGCCGATGTCGATGCGGCTGAGGCTCTGCACGACCTGCCCGCCCAGTCCGCCGGCGCCGACCATGCCCGCGATGACGACCATCGACAGGCTGAGCATGATGACCTGGTTGACCCCGGCCATGATGCTCGGGAGCGCGAGAGGCAGCTGGATCTGGCGCAGGATGCGTCCGGGCGAGGCGCCGAAGGCGTGGCCGGCCTCGACGATCTCGGGGTCGACGCCGCGGATGCCGAGCTCGGTGAGACGCACACCGGGGGCGAGCGCGAACGCGATGGTCGCGACCATGCCGGGCACCGGGCCGACGCCGAAGATGAGCATCGCGGGGATGAGGTAGACGAAGGCGGGCATCGTCTGCAGGAAGTCGAGCACCGGTCGCAGCGTCTTCGAGACCCGGTCGCTGCGTGCGGCCCAGATGCCGAGCGGCACGGCGATCGCGATCGCGACGACGGCGGCGAGGATCACGAGCGCGAGGGAGTCCATCGCGTTGGACCACTGGCCGACGGCCACGATCACGAGCAGGCCGAGGGCGCTGCCGACGGCGAGCACGAGACCCTTCGACCAGTAGGCGAACGCGGCGATCACGAGGATCACGGCCCAGAACGGCGGCGTCGACAGGGAGGCGTCGAGCCAGTCGTAGAGGCCGCGGAAGATCACGGCGACCACGTCGAAGAAGCCGCCGAGCGCGTCGATCACCCAACGGACTCCGGTCTCGACGACGTCGCCCAGCGGGAGGCGGATCAGGTCGTTCATCGCAGAGCTCCTTCCACGGCGGCGTGTTCGTGAGCGCCGACCTCCGTCGGCGGCGCCGCGCGGCCGGCCGGCACGGCACCCGTCTGGTCGACGACTTCGAGGGTCTCGGTCATGACGCTCGCCGGAACGGTGGCCGGCACGTCGATGATCGGGTTCTCGCGAGTCACCGGCGGCACGTCACCGAGGGCCGCGAGCAGCGTCACGCGCGGGATGGTGCCGACGAGGCGTCCGGCGTCGTCGATGACCGCGACGGGCACGGGGCTCTCGACCGCGCGCTCGACGACGTCGGTGAGCGGATCGTCGACGTGCACGGCCGGCCGGCCGTTGCGCACGAGCGAGCGCAGGTCGGTGCGGCCGTCCTTGACGGCGCGGATGACCGCGCGGTCCGTCACCGAGCCGAGGAAGCGCCGGTTCTCGATGACCGACACCGAGCCGACCTGCAGGTCGCGCATGACCCGAAGCGCGCCGCGGACGCCGGCGCTCACCGGTGTCGTGGCGACCGGCGGTGCCATGACCGATCCGGCGGTGAGCACGCGGGCGCGGTCGACGTCCTGCACGAACTGGGCGACGTAGTCGTTTGCCGGGTCGGTGAGGATCTCTTCGGGCGTGCCGTTCTGCACGATGCGGCCGTCGCGCATCACCGCGATGCGGTCGCCGAGGAACATCGCCTCGTTGAGGTCGTGCGTGATGAAGACGATCGTCCGACCGAGTTCGCGCTGCAGCTCGATGAGCTGCTCCTGCATCTCGCGCCGGATGAGGGGGTCGAGCGCCGAGAACGCCTCATCCATGAGCAGGATGTCGGTTCCCGACGTGAGCGCCCGGGCGAGACCCACGCGCTGGCGCATGCCGCCCGAGAGCTCGTCGGGCATCGCGTCGGCGCGATCGCCGAGGCCGACCTTGTCGAGGATCTCGCGCGCCCGCGCGCGGCGCTCATCGCGTCCGACGCCCTGGATCTCCAGAGCGTAGGCGGCGTTGTCGAGCACGGTGAGGTGCGGCAGGAGTGCGAAGTGCTGGAACACCATCGAGATGGAGCGCTGACGGATGCTGCGGAGCGCCTTGGCAGACGCCTTGGTGACGCTCTGCCCCTGCACGAACACGTCGCCGGCAGTCGGCGGCAGCAGCCCGTTGAGCATGCGCAGCACGGTGGACTTGCCCGAGCCCGAGAGGCCCATGATCACGAAGATCTCGCCGGGCTGAACGGTGAAGCTGGCGTCGATCACGGCGGCCGAGCCCGAATCGGCGACGTCGGCGCGCGTCGCGCCGGCACGGAGCCGTTTGACGGCGTCCTTGGGATTGCGTCCGAAGACCTTGAAGAGGTTCCTCGCCTCGATGGCAGGCGGAACGGTCACTGTGCACCTCGGCAGCTCCGGTGCAGGAGCTGCATCGGTCGCGCCCGGGTGGCGGCCGTTCCTGCAGCGGATGTCGGACCCGCGCCGCGGCCGCCGACCATACGCTCACCGGTCTGACGCTCAGGCATCACCGGAGACCGCGGACTGGTCGGGAGGGCCCGTGACGGGCCTCAACCACCGTTTCATGGGGCCGCAGGGGCTGCAAATTCGACACCGATCGGCCGTTTCGGTACCTCGCGCACGCGCGATAGCACGGGAAGCGGGGGTGGGGGCCGAAGCCCGTCCTCGAGGCGAAGGGTTGACACCGGTCCAGGCTCCATGGTTACTTAGTCAAGTAAGTAACCGACCAAGCGGAGTTGATGTGATCGAAGAAGGCCGGGCGCTGTTCCTCCAGATCGCCGAGAGCGTGGAGGACGCGATCATCGACGGCAGCCTCGCCGAAGAGGCGCAGGCACCGTCGACGAACGAGCTCGCCGCCTTCTACCGGATCAACCCCGCCACCGCCGCGAAGGGAGTCGCGATGCTGACCGACAAGGGCGTGCTGTACAAGCGACGCGGCATCGGCATGTTCGTGGCGCCGGGTGCGCGCGAACTCCTGATGAACGAACGCCGCACTGCATTCGCCGACCGCTTCGTCGAGCCGCTGCTCGCCGAGGCCCGCAAGCTCGGGCTCGGGCCCGAAGACCTGGAACTGCTCATCCGCGACCGCGCCGGGGCGCACGTCGCGACCACCACGGAAGGGAACGCACGATGACGACCGGGAACCACGTCATCGAGGTGAAGAATCTCACCAAGCGCTACCGCGACGTCGTCGCGGTGGACGACGTGAGCTTCACCATCGAGAAGGACACCATCTACGGCCTGCTCGGCCGCAACGGCGCCGGCAAGACGACGGTCATGTCGATCCTCACGGCGCAGAACTTCGCGACGTCGGGCGACGTGCGGGTGTTCGGCATGCAGCCATATGAGAACGTCAAGGTGCTCTCGCGCATGTGCTTCGTGCGCGAGAGCCAGAAGTATCCGGACGACGCGCTGCCCAAGCACGCGTTCGGCGCCGCGAAGCTCTTCTTCCCCAACTGGGACGACGAACTCGCCGCGCAGCTCATCGACGACTTCCAGCTGCCCCAGAAGACGCGCATCAAGAAGATGTCGCGCGGACAGCTCTCGGCCGTCGGCGTGATCATCGGCATCGCCTCGCGCGCCGAGATCACGTTCTTCGACGAGCCGTACCTCGGCCTCGACGCCGTCGCGCGGCAGATCTTCTACGACCGGCTGCTCGAGGACTACACCGAGCACCCGCGCACAGTCATCCTCTCGAGCCACCTCATCGACGAGGTGTCGAACCTCATCGAGCGCGTGCTCGTCATCGATCAGGGGCGCATCGTCATGGACGAGGCGACCGATGCCGTGCGCGACCGCGCCGCGAACATCGTGGGCGACGTGAGCGCCGTCGACGCGTTCGTGACCGGCCGGCAGGTGATCCACCGCGAGAGCCTGGGGAACGTGGCATCCGTCACCGTCCTCGGCGCGCTGTCCCTGGCAGACCGTGAGCGACTCGCCGCCGCCGGCCTCGACGTCGCGCCGGTCTCGCTGCAGCAGCTGATCGTGCGCACCACCCAGAACGCGGCCGGGTCCGCGGCATCCGAAGAAGGAGCGCTGCGATGAACCGCACCGTCAACGTCGTGCGCATGCAGCTGATCAACAAGCAGACGTTCGTCTGGGTGCCGCTGATCGTGCTCGGCGCCTCGTTCGCGATGTCGATCGCGATCTACGCGATCCTCAACTCTTCGGGCCTTCCCGGTCCCTTCTACGGCGGCGGCTCGCAGGCCCCGTTGTGGGTGCTGCTGTTCGTGGGGATCTCGTCGCTGACGCTGACCTTCCCGTTCTCGCAGGCGATGAGCGTCACGCGCCGGGAATTCTTCTTCGGCACGATGCTCGCCGCGGCGATGTGCGCGGCGCTGCTGGCGGTGGTGTTCGCGGTCGGTGGGCTGATCGAGGAGGCGACGAACGGCTGGGGCATCAACGGGTACTTCTTCGCCCTGGACTGGGTCGTCGAGGACGGCGCGCTCGGCGCGGCCTTCTTCTACTTCGTGATGGCGATGCTCATCTTCATGCTCGGGTTCTGGTCGGCGACGGTCTACAAGCGGTGGGGCGCGCTCCTGCTGACCGTGATCTGGGTCGGAGTCGGCGTGCTGCTGCTCGTCGCGATCTGGGCGATCACGCGCTTCGAGGCGTGGGGCGAGGTCGTCTCGTGGCTGGTCGGCCTGGGCGCCGTCGGCCTCGCGGCGTGGGGCCTGGTCCTGACCCTCGTGCTCGGCGGGATCTCCTACCTCACGCTCCGGCGCACGGTGCCCTGATCAGACGACGGAAACGGATGCTGCCACCCGGCGTGATCGCCGGGTGGCAGCATGTATGTTCCACGTGAAACGGAAGTTCAGCGGGAGTCGGCCGCCTCGGTGTGGTGGCGGATGACCTCGGCCACCACGAAGTTGAACCACTTCTCGGCGAAGGCCGGGTCGAGGTCGGCCTGCTCGGCGAGGCTGCGCAGGCGCGCGGTCTGCTGCTCCTCGCGGGCGGGGTCGGAGGCGGGCATGCCGTGCTCGGCCTTCAGGTGGCCGACCTGCTTGGTCGCCTTGAAGCGCTCGGCGAGCAGATACACCAGGGCGGCGTCGATGTTGTCGATGCTGCTGCGCAGCCGGGCCAGCGTCGTCGTGGGGTCTTCGGTCATGGCGCTCCTTCTCGCCCCTCGACGATACCCGAGCGACCGGACGCCTCCGGCGGCATGACGCCTACTCACGCGATCCGCATGAAGTTCCCGCGCGCACCTCGTCGCGCGCACCCCCCAGTCCTAGAGTGTGTCCCATGACCGATGCCTCGCCCACCCTCGGTGCCACCGCCGCCGAGGCTGCTGAACCGCTGTCCGTCGACGCTGCGGCGGGCACGGACGCCCAGCCCTCCACGACCACGTCCGTCAACGGCGCCGCCGTCGACGCCGCAGCCGAAGACGCCCCGGTGTTCACAGGCGAGGCGCCCGCGGGCAAGACGTTCTGGGCGAACCTCAACAGCCCGTTCCGATTGGGCCTGGTGCTCACGCTCGGCGGACTGGCGGCGATCGCCCTGGGGCTGGCGTTCTGGAACCTCTCGACGATCATCATCTATGTCGTCTTCGCGCTGTTCGCCGCACTCGGCCTCGACCCCGTCGTCCGGTGGTTCGGCAAGCACAACGTCTCGCGGCCGTGGGCGATCGTGATCGTGTACACGGCGTTCGCGCTGGTGCTCACGGGCATCCTCCTGCTCGTGGTGCCGACGCTGATCAAGCAGATCAGCGCGTTCTTCACGGACCTGCCGACGACCATCGCGAACTTCCAGAAGTCCGACTTCTACGGGTGGCTCAGCGACACGTTCGGCTCGCAGGTTGGCCAGATCACCGATCAGATCGAGAAGTTCCTGACCAACCCTGCGAACATCGCCGCCATCGGCGGCGGTGTCGTGAACTTCGCCGTGAGCGTGGGAACGACCATCTCGGGCCTCATCATCGTGCTGGTGCTGAGCCTGTACTTCCTCGCGGGGCTGCCCAACATGAAGGTCGCCTTCAACCGCTTCGTCGCCGCGCGCAATCGCAAGAAGGCCGCGGCGATGACCGACCAGATCACCGACTCGATCGGCGCCTACCTGATGGGCATGGTGGTGCTGGCGTTCTGCAACTCGGTCGTCGCTTTCCTGCTGCACCTCTTCCTGCAGCTGCCGTTCCCGGCACTCATGGGCGTGCTCGCGTTCCTCATCACCCTGATCCCGCTCATCGGTTCGGTGCTCTACTGGCTGACCGCGACGACGCTCGCGCTCTTCACGGGCTGGGTCCCGGCACTGATCTTCGCGGTGATCTACCTGATCTACATGCAGCTCGAGGCGTACGTCCTGACCCCGAAGGTGATGAACAAGGCGATCTCCGTGCCCGGCGCCCTCGTCGTGATCGGCGCGATGGTCGGCGGCACGCTGCTCGGCCTCCTCGGCGCGCTCGTCGCGATCCCCGTGACGGCGTCGATCCTCCTCATCATCAAGCAGGTCTTCATCCCCAAGCAGGACGCCAAGATCTGACGCTCCGAGCCCCGTGCCCGCGTCTTGGGCACGGGCCTTGTCGGCGCCCCCGGCCGCGCCCATACTGTGCGCATGGCGATCCGGGAGGCCGGCGTCGTGGACTGGACGGGCCGGTACGAGGAGCTCACGGCACGCGAGGCCGCACTGGCCGGCGATGAGCTGGACGAGCTCGGCCAGGCGGCGTGGTTCGTCGGCCGCGACGACGTCTCGGTGAGGGCGTGGGAGCGGGCGCACCTGCGCTACCTCGACGACGGCGATCTCGCGGCGGCGGTGCGGTGCGTGTTCTGGCTCGGCTTCACACTGAGCGAACACGGCGACGAGGTGCGCGCCGGAGCCTGGATGGGCCGGCTCATCGAGCTGTGCGGGCGCGCCGACGCCACGCCCGCGACCGACGCCGCCCGCGCACTGTGCGTCGCGGTCGGGACGTTCGCACGAGGCGAGGCGGCAGCATCAATCCCGCTCTTCCACGCGGCGATCGAGAGAGCGGATGCTGCGGCCGACGCCGACGGCGCGACCCTGGGGACCATGGGGCTCGGCCGCGCGCTCCTGGCGACCGGAAGGATGGAGGAGGCGTTCGCCGAGATCGATCGCGTGATGCTGCTCATCGCCGATGGCCGCGTGAGTGACCGGGCGGCGGGTCCCGCGTACTGCGCGGCGATCGCGAGCCTGCTCGGCCGCGGCGACATCGAGCGCGCCCGCGTGTGGACGCGCGAGCTCGGCGACTGGTGCGATGCGCAGCGCGGGCTCGAGCCGTTCCGCGGCGAATGCACGCTGCATCGCGCGGGCGTGCTGCAGCTCGGCGGTGAGTGGGAGGCCGCGGCGAGCTCGATCGACGAGGTGTGCGCGACCGAGAAGCGCGGCGAGACGCTGGCGAACGCGTGGTACCGCGCCGCGGACCTGCACCGGGTCGCCGGGCGAGCGGGGCCCGCGCGCGAGGCGATGCGCCGTGCCGCCTCCCTCGGCCGTGAGGTGCAGCCCGGACTCGCCCTGCTGCACCGCGACACCGGAGACCTCGGCGGCGCGTGGGCCGGACTCGAGGCCGCCCGGACGGCGCCGCACGAACCGGCGGTACGTGCGGAGCTGCTGGCGGCCGCTGTGCGCGTGGCGCTCGACCGTGGACGGGTGGCCGACGCGGCGGCCGCCGCCGAGGAGCTCCGCGCATGCGCGACGACGTTCGACACCCGCTACCTGCGGGCGCTGTCATCGCGGGCCGACGGCGAGGTCGCGCTGGCGGACGGTCGCGCCACCGACGCGCTGGCGCTCCTGCGCACGTCGTGGGCGGCATGGCGGCGGCTCGACGCGCCGTACGACGCGGCCCTCACGCGCATCTCGATCGGCGCCGCGATCCGCGACATCGGCGATGCCGAGGGCGCCGAGCTCGAGTTCGACGCGGCACGCGGAGTGCTCGAAGGGCTCGGCGCGATCCCCGACCTCGCGCGCCTCGAGCGTGTCGCCGCGGCGCGGGGCGCAGCATCCGATCCCGGACTCAGCCGGCGCGAGCGGGAGGTGCTCGCCCTCGTCGCTCGCGGCTGGTCGAACCGGCGCATCGCCGAGCACCTGTTCCTCAGCGAGCGCACGGTCGCGCGGCACGTCGGCAGCATCCTCGCGAAGCTCGGGGTGCCGAGCCGCTCGGCGGCGACGGCCTATGCCTTCGAGCACGGGCTGGCCGTCGCCACCTGAGCCCCCGACGCGGTCCTCAATTGAGGATCTGCGCCGAGATGAGGAGCCGGCCCGGCGTGTCGCTCCGCATTCCGGCAACGCTCCTCAATTGAGGATCCGTGAACCGACTCAGGCGGAGGGGGACGGATGCTGCGGACCGCGGAATTGGTCATTTCTGCCGATGCCGGCCCGGCCGCCCCGCTCCTACCGTGAGGGTGAGGAGGTCATCATGGACACCACAACACTCGACACCGTGGTCATCGGCGCGGGGGTCGCCGGTCTTCACACCGCACGTCTGCTCGCCGCCCGCGGCGTGGACTTCGAGATCATCGAGGCCGCTGACCGCGTGGGCGACACCTGGCGGGAGCGCTATCGCTCGCTGCGGCTGTTCACGCCGCGGCGCTGGGCGGAGCTGCCCGGCACGCGCCTCGACATCGGGTTCTTCGAATACCCGACGGGCGTCGAGTTCGGCGACTACCTCGAGCGCTGCGCCGCCGCGATCGGTGCGCACGTGCGGCTGTCGACGCGCGTCGAGCGGCTCGCGCTCGACGCGGACGGCAGGTTCCGGCTCGCCCTGTCGACCGGGGACGAGGTCGTCGCCGCGCACGTGGTCGTGGCCACCGGGGCTCATCACGTGCCGCTCGTCCCGCCGTTCGCCGGGGACCTCGACCCCGCGATCCACCAGCTGCACTCCCTCGACTACCGCGGTCCCGAGGACCTCGAACCGGGATCGGTGCTCGTCGTCGGCGCCGCGAACTCCGGCACCGACATCGCGCTCGAGGCGGCAGCATCCGGTCATGAGACCACGATCTCGGGGCGGCACCCGGGACAGATCCCGCCCGACATCGACACCCCGATCGGCAACCTGATGTCGGGACTGTTCCTCCGGCGGCTGCGGGCGACGACGATCGACACCGACCGCGGGCGTGCGTTCCTGGCGGCGAATCGCGGCCACGGCGTCAACCTCGTGCGCAACAAGACCCGCGACCTCGAGAGGGCGGGGATCGCACAGGTCGCCCGCGTGGCCGGGATGCGCGACGGGATGCCGCTGCTCGAATCGGGCGAGACGCTCGACGTGGCGAACGTCGTGTGGTGCACCGGCTCGACGCCGGACTTCGGCTGGATCGACATCCCCGGGGTGGTGAGCACTGACGGGGTCGCGCACCGGCGCGGAATGGTCGACGCCGTTCCCGGACTCGCCTTCGTCGGCCTGCCGTTCCAGTACTCCGTGATGTCGCCGACCCTCGTCGGCATGCGACCCGACGCCGAGTACGTGGTCGAGCACCTGCTCGCCCCGGCGGCGGTGCCGCAGGCCGCCTGAGGTCGGAGGGGGTTCCTCAGTTGAGGAGCATTGCCGAGATGCGCGCCGAAACCGCCGTCCCGCTCCTCATCTCGGCCCACGTCCTCAATTGAGGAGCGAGCCGATAGGCGGCGAGGCGACGACGGGGCGCGGCCGACCTCGGCCCGGATCAGCGGACGGGGAGGAGACAGGTCGGCGACGGGGCCTCGGTGCGGTGCCGCACGCGTCCCGGAACCCCCGTGCGCACGTCGAGCGTGAGCGACGCGACCTCGTTCGACAGCTGACCGGCGACGAGCAGGGTGTCGCGGACCACGACGTGGTGCCGCGGCCAGTCGACGCCGGCGTCGACGAGGGCGACCGGTTCGACGTACTCGCCGGCGCCCCGCACGCGGAGCGTCGCGAGAGTGTTGCTGCCGCGCACGCCGGCGTACAGGAACTCGCCGTCACGCGACGCGGCGAGCTCGGCGGCGCTGTCGCCCGGGAGGGTGCCGGCGCCCAGCGGCGTGCCGCCCACGAGGCTCCACGTGCCATCGACCGCCGGCACGAGCACGAACAGCTCGCACGAGAACTCGGTCACGACGTAGAGATGCCCGCTCGGGTGCCACACCATGTGCCGCGGCCCGCTGCCCTGGGGCAGCGCGACCTGCTGCACCTGGCGCAGCCCGGTCGCGCCGTCACGCCAGAACCGCACGACGTCATAGCCGAGATCGGTCGTCGCGATCAGCCCGCCCGGCAGGAACGCCGCCTGGTGCGCACGGGACGGACGGACCTCGGATGCTGCATCCTCGGCGCCCGGTGCCGGCTCGGCCTCTTCGCGGTCGTGGTCGGGCACGAGGTGCGCGTACTCCTCGCCGGCGGCCTCGCGCAGCGCACGGGCGGCCGCCGCGAGGTCGATGTCGCCGGCCCGTTCCGCCGCGCCGTCGGGTCCGTACGGGTCGGTCGCCGCCGGAGCGATCGCCGGCGACGAGGGACGGCCCGAGGCATCCAGGTTCATGCGGACGACGCGCCCGTCGCCCCAGCAGCTCGCGATGAGGAAGCGACCGTCGGGCGACACCGCCACGTGGCACACCGCCTCACCGGCGGCGACGGGGGCACCGAGCGGCACGAACGTCGTCTCCCCGGTGCGGCGGAAGGCCTGCACCTGCTGCCGTGCTTCGAGCGCGGCGTAGACGACGTCCCCCGGCGCCACCGTCAACGAGCCGCGGTGCGCCGCCAGCCACGAGGGCGAGTCGGTCGTCGCGACCTCGCCGGCGAACGCCAGCGCGCCGCCTGCGGAGGCGTCGTCGGCGGCGCCGGCGAGCAGCATCCCGAATCCGGACGCGCTGCCGTCCATGTCGGCGGTGTACCCGCCCAGCCAGAACCTCACGTCAGTCGACGAGGTCGTGGCGCACGATCACGGCGTCGCGGGCCGCGCCCACGCCGATCACCGAGATGCGCGTGCCGCTCATCGCCTCGAGCGCGAGGACGTACTCCTGGGCCTCGCGCGGGAGCTCGTCGAAGGTGCGGGCACCCGAGATGTCCTGCTTCCAGCCGGGGAAGTACTCGAGGATCGGCTTCGCGTGGTGGAAATCGGACTGGTTGACGGGGACCTCGTCGAACCGCTCGCCTTCGACGTCGTATGCGACGCAGACCGGGATCTGGTCGAGGCCGGTGAGGATGTCGAGCTTGGTCAGCACGAGGTCGGTGATGCCGTTGATGCGGGTCGCATAGCGCGTGATCGGCGCGTCGTACCAGCCGACGCGGCGCGGACGGCCGGTTGTGGTGCCGAACTCGAAGCCGCGCGAGCGCAGGAAGTCGCCGTTCTCGTCGAACAGCTCGGTCGGGAACGGTCCCGAGCCGACGCGCGTCGTGTACGCCTTCACGATGCCGACGATGCGGTCGAGGCGGTTGGGTCCGACGCCCGCGCCGGTCGCGGCGCCGCCGGCGGTCGCCGACGACGACGTGACGAACGGGTAGGTGCCGTGGTCGACGTCGAGCATCGTCGCCTGGCCGCCCTCGAAGACGACCACGTCGCCCGCGTCGAGGGCGTCGTTCAGGAGGAGCGACGTGTCGGCCACCATCGGGCGCAGACGCTCGGCGTACGACAGCAGGTCGTCGACGATCTCGTCGGCGGTGATCGCGCGACGGTTGAAGATCTTGACCAGCAGGTGGTTCTTCTGGTCGAGGGCGCCCTCGACCTTCTGGCGCAGGATGTTCTCGTCGAAGAGGTCCTGCACGCGGATGCCGACGCGGTTGATCTTGTCGGCGTAGGCCGGGCCGATGCCGCGACCGGTGGTGCCGATCTGGCGCTTGCCGAGGAAGCGCTCGGTGACCTTGTCGAGCGTGCGGTGGTACTGCGTGATGATGTGCGCGTTCGCACTCACGCGCAGGCGCGAGGTGTCGAGGCCGCGGGCGTGCAGCGCCTCGAGCTCGTAGAAGAGCACCTCGAGGTCGATGACGACGCCGTTGCCGATCACGGCGTTCACGCCGGGAGACAGGATGCCGGACGGCAGCAGGTGCAGCGCGTACTTCTCGTCGCCGATCACGACCGTGTGGCCGGCGTTGTTGCCGCCGTTGAACTTGACCACCCAGTCGGTGCGCTCACCCAGGAGATCGGTGGCCTTGCCCTTGCCCTCGTCTCCCCACTGGACTCCGACGATCACGATGCCTGGCATGGGCTACTCCCCCGTTATCGGACGGTTACACCCCATCCTATCCGGATGCTCCGTTACGCCTTCTGGCGCCGCGAGTCCTCCCGTGACGACCGGGGTTGGACGCACGCACGAGCCCACGGGAATCGTGAAGAGCGGATCGCCTCGTGCGAAGAAAGGACGGGTTCCCGTGACCGATCAGGTTCACCTCGCCATCGCCCTCGAACGGGCCGGCTGGCACCCCGCCGCGTGGCGCGAGGCGACGGCCCGCCCGCACGAGCTGACGTCGGCGCGCTACTGGCGCGACGTGCTGCGCACGGCGGACGACGCCGGCATCGCCCTCGCCACGATCGAGGACGCCCTCGCTCTCCCCGATCGCTTCGAGTCCGCCGAGGGACTCCGCCGCGACCGCGTTCGCGGCCGCCTCGACGCCGTGCTCATCGCGTCGTACGTCGCGCCGCTGACGCGCCGGATCGGCCTGGTGCCGACCGTCACGACCGCGCACCCCGAGCCGTTCCATGTCGCCACCGGCATCCAGACGCTCGATTTCGCCAGCCGCGGCCGCGCCGGGGTGCGGCTCGTCGCGGGCGCCTCGGCCGCCGAGCGCGCCAACTTCGGCCGCCGCACGTCGGGCGTCGACGCCATCCCCGCGTCGGGGCGCGTCGAGGACTCCCCGGAGATCCTTGCGGCGTTCCGCGAAGCCGGCGAGTTCGCCGACGTGCTGGCGCGCCTGTGGGACTCGTGGCAGGACGACGCCATCATCCGGGATGCCGCGGCGGGCCGCTTCCTCGACGCCGACCGCGTGCACAACATCGAGTTCGAGGGCGAGTTCTTCTCGATCACCGGCGCCTCGATCGTGCCGCGGTCACCGCAGGGCCGACCGCTCCTCACCGTGCTCGCCCACCAGACGGTGCCGTACCGCCTCGCCGCGGAGCACGCCGACGTCGTGTTCATCACGCCCCACGTCGAGGGCGGGCGTCCCGGCTTCGCCCTGCCCGGCATCCTTTCGGAGTTGGATGCTGCCGCTGACGACCTGCGCACGGGCGACGAGCCTCTGCGGGTCTTCGCCGACCTGCTCGTGCTGATCGAAGACACCGAGGCCCCCGCGCGCGAGGCGCTGGCGCGACTCGACGAGTGGGACGGCGAGCCGCTCACCTCCGACGCGCGTGTCGTCGTCGGCACGCCCGGCGACGTCGCCGACGCGGTGCGCGAGCTCGCGGCGCAGGGCGTCGACGGCGTGCGCCTGCGCCCCGCGCGGCAGCCCGGCGATGTCGTGGCGATCGCCGACCAGGTCGTGCCGCTGCTGCGCGCGACGGGCACCCTGCGTGAGGACGACGGAGCGGCGTCGCTGCGGACCCGCCTCGACCTCGCGCGCCCCGAGAGCCGTTACGTCCGAGAGAAGGTCACGCTGTGAGCGTCCGCCAGATCCACCTCGCCGCGCATTTCCCCGGCGTCAACAGCACCACCGTCTGGACCGACCCGGCGGCGGGTAGCCAGATCGATTTCTCGTCGTTCGAGCACTTCGCCGCGACGGCCGAGCGCGGGCTGTTCGACTACGTCTTCCTCGCGGAGGGGCTGCGCCTGCGCGAGCACAAGGGACGCGTGCACGAGCTCGACGTGCTGGGCCGCCCGAACACCCTGTCGATCCTGGCTGCGGTCGCCGCGATCACCGAGCACGTCGGCGTCGTCGGCACGCTGAACACGACGTTCAACGAGCCCTACGAGCTGGCGCGGGAGCTCGCGACCCTCGACCACCTGTCGGGCGGCCGCGCGGGGTGGAACGCGGTGACGAGCTCCGATGCCTTCCACGGCGCGAACTTCCGCCGCGGTGGATACCTCGACCACGCCGACCGCTACGAACGGGCGCGTGAGTTCGCCGCCCTCGCGAAGGAGCTGTGGGACTCGTGGAGCGAAGGGGACGTGCGAGCGGATGCCGCGTCCGGCGTCTTCCTCGCCGACGGCGTCCCCGCCCGCGTGCGCCACTCGGGCCCGCAGTTCGACGTCGACGCCCTGTTCGATGTGCCCCGCTCTCCCCAGGGCCGCCCGGTGATCGTGCAGGCCGGGGACTCGGCCGACGGGCGCGCGTTCGGCGCCGAGCACGCCGAAGTGATCTTCTCGCTGCACCAGGAGTTCGAGGACGCCCGCGCGTTCTACGACGACGTCAAGGGGCGCCTCACGCAGTACGGACGCGAGGAGGACTCCCTCAGGATCCTCCCTGCCGCGACGTTCTCCCTCGGCGACACCGACGCGGAGGCCCGCGAGCGCGCCCGTGAGGTCGCGCTGCAGCAGGTGCGACCCGAGGTGGCCCTCACGTACGTGGAGCAGGTGTGGGGCCGCGACCTGTCGGGCTACGACCCCGACGGCCCCCTTCCCGACGTCGATCCCGACACCGGGTCCGAGACCGCACGAGGCTGGGCGAACCGGCACGCGGCGGTGCGAGCCAGGATCGCGAAGCTGCGGGAGCTGTCGGAGACCGAGGGGCTCAGCATCCGTGAAACCGTCATCCGCCTGACGGCCACCCCGACCTTCGTGGGCACGCCCGCGCGCATCGCGGCCGAGATCGACCGCTACGTGCAGGAGCGCGCGACGGACGGCTTCACGATCGTCGGGCACCTGACGCCGCACGGCCTCGACGAGTTCGCCGAGCGCGTCGTGCCGCTGCTGCAGGAGCGCGGCTCGTACCGGCAGTCGTACGACGAGGGTGCGACCCTGCGCGATCTGCTCGGCCTCCCGGCTCCGGTGCAGGCACCGGCACTCGCGGCACGATGAGCGACCGCGCGCGCCTGCTGTTCGTCGGAGCCGGCCCTCGGGCGATCATGCTCCTCGAACGCGTGCTGGCGCGCGCGGACGAGCACACCCTGCTCGACATCGACCTCGTCGACCCGCATCCCCCCGGTGCTGGCCGCATCTGGCGACACGCGCAGTCGCCGCTGCTGAAGCTCAACTCGATGACCCGCGACGTCACCGTGTTCACCGACGACAGCTGCACGATCGAGGGGCCGGTGCGCTCCGGCCCCTCGCTCAGCGAGTGGCTGGACCTGTGGCGGGCGGGCGACCTGCCCGACGTCGACCTCGACAAGCTCTCGGAGGCCGAGGCGCGGGCGCTCACCCCCGAAGGCTTCCCGACGCGGCGCCTCCACAGCCATTACCTCGACTGGTTCTTCCGCCGCACCGCGGCGAGCGCGCCGGAGGGCGTGAGCATCCGCCTGCACACCGACACGGTGACGTCGGTGCGGCCCACTCCGGACGGGCGGCACGTCGTTTCGCTCGCGAGCGGTCGAGTGATCGAGACGGATGCTGTCGCCTACTGCCTCGGCCACACCGAGCGCGATCCCGACCCGGCGTCGGCGGCGCTTGCCGCCGCTTCGGCCCGCGAGAAGCTCGTGTACGTGGGCCCGGCGTTCACCGCGGATGCCGATCTGTCGAGACTCGCCCCGGGTGCCGATGTGATCGTGCGGGGCATGGGCCTGGCGGCCGTCGACCTCGTCGTGCTCCTCACCCAAGGCCGAGGCGGCCGGTTCGATCGGGGCGCCGACGGGTCGTTGCGCTATCTCCCCTCAGGGCAGGAGCCTCGGCTGCACCTCGGCTCGCGCCGCGGGGTGCCGTACCGCTCGAAGGTGACGTCGGCGCTGCAGGGCTCGCCCCCGCAGCGGGACGTGCTGACGCCGGACGTGATCGCCGCGCTCGTCGACACAGGCCGGCCGATCGACTTCGACCGCGATGTCTGGCCCCTGGTCGCCGCCGAGCTGCTGCACGGGCATTACCGCGAGCTCTTCACGGGGCATCCGGACCGGGTCTCGGCCACGTGGGACGAGTTCCGGCCGGCGCTGCGCGCGCACGCGTGGGATGACCCCGCGCTGGGCGACGCGATCGCCGCCGTCGTGCCCGACCCACTGGACCGGTTCGACGTCGCCGCGTTCGACAGGCCGTTCGCCGACGCGGAGTTCTCCGACGCCGACGACGCTCACGACCGGGTGCGCGCGCACATACTCGACGACCTCGAGCTGCGTACGACGCAGGAGCGCAGCCCCGCACAGGGCGTGTTCATCGCCGCGCTGCTGTCGTTCATGGCGCTGTCGGAGATCCCCAAGGAGCGCTTCACGGCGCGATCCCGTGCGTACACGCTGCCCGTCCGCTGGCACACCTTCTTCAGCTACCTCGCGAGCGGTCCGCCCCCGCACCGCCTCGAGGAGCTGCTCGCCCTCGCCGATGCGGGAATCGTGCGCTTCCTCGGGCCCGACGTGGACGTGGTCGTCGCGCCGCGCGGGTTCGCAGCATCCAGTCCCCGTGTGCCGGGCGAGACGGTCGCTGGCGCCCTCGTCGACGCGTGGCTGCCGGCCGCCGACGCGGAACTCAGCACCAATGCGGCGCTGCGCGAGCTCGCGACCGTGCACGGCAGCGTGCTGCACGTGACGGATGCCGAGTACTCGGGCTCGCTCGGACGCGTGCGGGTGACGGACGACGGACGTGTGCTGCGCCCCGACGGCGCGCCGCACGCCACGCTGTTCGCGATCGGCCCCTTCACCTCGCAGACCGAGGCCGGGGCCTTCACCCGTCCCGCGGCGAACTCCCTGTCGCTCCGCCAGACCGACGTCGTCGCGGGCGCGATCGCCGCGCATCTCGGCGTCGCGGTGCCCGTCGCCCCGTAGACCCGGGACCGCTCTGACACCGGCTCCCGGCCGTTGAGCGGAGGGCGCTCCAGCGCCCGCAGACGAAACGCCCTGGGTGTTCGCGGGTGTGCGCGCCGAGGGACTGCGCCGCGTCCAGGGCGTTTCGTCTCGCTCGTTCCTCGCTCGCTCAACGAGCGATCAAGGCGCTGGGAAATCCGGTGAAGCGCCCCCGATGTGACGCCGGATGACGGCGCGTGACCGTGCGCGACCGTCATTCACGCCGCGTGACATCCCCGATCGGGGCCCGCACGACCTCTCGGGGACGCTGAAGCCACGAGCCCGGCACGTCCGCCGGGGCTCGCCCGCCACAGCTTTCTGGAGACCCCATGTCGTTCACCCGACCCCGTACCGCCGCGCTTGCGGCGATCGGCGTCGTCGCGCTCTCGCTCACCGCGTGCGCGACCGGCGCCGGCGACCCCGCACCCACCGCATCCGCCAAGGCCGAGCCCGTCACGGGCGGCGACCTGACCTTCGCGATCTCGGTCGACAGCCAGTGCATCGACCCGCAGCAGGTCGGCAACAACGATGCGATCGCGATCGCCCGCCAGACCGTCGCGTCGCTGACGATCCAGGACCCCGAGACCGGCGAGATCCTGCCGTGGCTGGCCACCGACTACGAGGTGAACGACGACGCCACGAGCTTCACGTTCACGCTGCAGGACGGCCCCACGTATGCCGACGGCGAGCCCATCGACGCGGCATCCGTCAAGACGAATTTCGAGGCCATCCAGGCGCTCGGCGCCAAGGCGAGCCTCGGCTCGTCGTACCTCGCCGACCTCGAGAGCATCGAGGTGCCCGACGAGCGCACCGTCATCGTCAACTTCTCGGAGCCGAGCGCGCAGTTCCTGCAGGCGACCTCGACGTTCTCGCTCGGCCTCCTGTCGCCCGCGACCGCCGCGGTGAGCCAGGCGGATCGCTGCCTCGGCGACTACATCGGCTCGGGTCCGTTCTCGGTGCAGAGCTACACGCCCAACGAGGGCGCCGTGCTCGAGCGCCGCGAGGGTTACGAGTGGGGGCCGTCGACGGCTGCCCACACCGGCGAGGCGTACCTCGACACCATCACGTACAAGGTCGTGCCCGAGTCGGGCAACCGCACCGGCAGCCTGCAGTCGGGCCAGATCGACGCGACCACCGGCATCGCGACAGCCGACGCCGTGCTGTTCGAGGGCGAGGACTTCTGGTCGCTCAACCGCGCCAACCCCGGCTCGGTCTACAACCTGTACGCGAACCAGTCGACCGAGAAGCTCGCCGACGAGAACGTGCGCCTGGCGATCCAGAAGGGCATCGACCGCGAGCAGATCACGTCGACCCTCCTCGGCCCGGACGACCTGCCCGCCGTGTCGCCGCTCGCCTCGTCGACGCCGTACTTCACCGACCTGAGCGACGTGCTCGAGTACGACCCGAAGGCAGCCGCCGAGCTGCTCGAGGAGTCCGGCTGGACCGAGGGCGACGACGGCATCCGCGAGAAGGACGGCGAGAAGCTCAGCTTCCACGTGACCTACTGGCAGTCGCCCAAGGAGGTGCTCGAGCTCGTGCAGCAGCAGCTGCGCCAGATCGGCATCGACCTGCAGCTCACCTTCGCGAGCATCGCCGACGTGCAGGCCGCGAACGCCGACGGCACGTACGACTTCTCGTACGGCAACCTGACGCGCGCCGACCCCGACGTGCTGCGGACGGTGTTCGCGGTGAACGGCACGAACAACGCCACCAAGCGCACCGAGCCCGCCGAGATCGATGAGCTGCTCGACGAGCAGGCCGCGATCATCGACCCGGCCGCTCGCCAGAAGGTCGTCGACGAGGCCGCGGAGCTGCTCATCACGGGCGGCTACTCGATCCCGATCTACCAGCTGTCGACCACGATCACGGCCGCGTCGAAGGTGCAGGGGCTCGGCTTCGAGGCCTCCAGCCGCCTGGACTTCTACGACGCCTGGATCGCCGAGTAAGCCCGCACGGGCACAACGAGAGGGATGAGGAACGGATCATGTGGGGTCGATACATCGCCCGGAGGGTCGGGCAGGGCGTCATCGTCCTGTGGGCCGCGTACACGATCTCGTTCCTCATCCTGTACCTCCTGCCGGGCGACGCCGCGACGCTCTTCGCGGGCGGCGGCGACCAGGAGGCCATCGATCCCGAGCTCGTGGCGCAGCTGCGCAGCGAGCTCGGGCTCGACCGCCCGCTGTGGGAGCAGTACCTCGTCGCTCTGGGCAAGGCGCTGACCGGAGACTTCGGGGTCTCGACGCAGACCGGGCGCCCGGCATCCGATCTCCTCCTCGAGTCCCTCCCCCCGACGCTCGCCCTGACCGCCCTCGCGTTCGTGCTGTCGGTCGTGTTCGGCATCGTCCTCGCGCTGTCGGCCTCGCTCGCCCGCGCGCGATGGCTGCGCAACCTGCTGTCGTCGCTGCCGCCGCTGGGCGTCTCGATCCCGGTGTTCTGGATCGGCCTCCTGCTGCTGCAGGCGTTCTCCTTCCGCCTGCGCCTCTTCCCCTCGATGGGCAACGAGGGCTTCGAGAGCCTCGTGCTGCCCGCGATCACGATCGCCATCCCCTCGGGTGCCTTCATCGCGCAGCTGCTGTCGCGGAGCCTCCGCTCGACCCTCGCCCAGCCGTACGTCGAGATCGTGCGCGCCAAGGGCGCGAGCGAGCGCCGGGTGCAGCTCGGCCACGCGTTCCGCAACGCCGCGATCCCCTCGCTCACGATGGTCGGCGTGCTCATCGGCGGCCTGCTCTCGGGCGCCGTCGTGACCGAGACCGTGTTCTCGCGCCTCGGCATCGGCCGGCTCGTCGTCACCGCCGTCAACAACCGCGACGTGCCCGTCGTGCAGACCGTCGTCGTCTTCGCCGCCCTCGTCTTCGTGGTCGCGAACCTCGTCGTCGACCTCGTCTACCCCCTCATCGACCGCCGCATCACGCTCGCCCGCACGGCGTTCGTCGCCGCCTGACAGGAGCCGCCATGACCGTCGAGAACGTGCTCTCCCCGCCCGCGCGCACCCTCGAGCCGCACGACCCGTTCCTCGAATCGATCGTCGACCCCGACGCCGATCCGTCGGGCAGCCCGCACGCTGCTTCTCTTGATGAGACGGATGCTGCGACCCGCCGCTCCGCCCTGCGCCCGATCGTCGCCGTGCTGAAACAGCCGACGCTCGTGCTGTCGATCCTCGTGCTCGCGCTCGTCACGCTGTGGGCTCTCGCCCCCTCCTGGTTCACGGCGTGGGACCCGATCGTCGGCGTCCCGCAGGACCGCCTGCTGCCGCCCAGCCCGGAGCACATCTTCGGCACCGACAACCTCGGCCGCGACCTGTACGCCCGCGTCGTCTACGGATCCGCGACGTCGCTGGCCGCGACCTCGGTCGCCGTGATCGTCGGCCTCGCGGTCGGGTCGCTGTTCGGCCTTCTGGCGGGCTTCCTCCGGGGCATCGTCGACGACGCGATCATGCGCTTCATGGACGTGCTCCTCGCGATCCCGAGCCTGCTGCTGTCGCTCGCGCTGATCACGGCCCTCGGCTTCGGCACGCTCAACGTCGCGATCGCGGTCGGACTCGCGAGCATCGCCTCGTTCTCCCGCGTGATGCGGGCCGAGGTGCTGCAGATCGCCACCGCCGTCTACGTCGAAGCCGCCCACGTGTCGGGCGTGCGCTGGTACACGGTGCTGCGCCGTCACATCCTGCCGAACGCGTCGGGCCCCGTGATCGCCCTCGCCGCGCTCGAGTTCGGCGTCATGGTGCTGGCGATCTCGTCGCTGTCGTTCCTCGGGTTCGGCGCACCGCCGCCCACGCCCGAGTGGGGCTCGCTCGTCGCCGGCGGGCGCGACTACCTCGCCGTCGCATGGTGGCTCACGACCTTCCCCGGCCTCGTGATCGTCGCCGTCGTGCTGTCGGCCAACCGCATCTCGCGCGCCCTCGAGCGCAACGGAGGAGTCCGATGACCGCGCTGCTGGAGGTCTCGAACCTGTCCGTCTCGTACACTCTGGGCGGCGCGTCGCGCCCCGCCGTGCGCGACGTGAGCTTCACCGTCGACCGCGGCGAGGTCGTCGCGATCGTCGGCGAGTCGGGCTCGGGCAAGAGCACGACCGCCCACGCGGTGATCCACCTGCTCGCCTCGAACGCGTCGGTGGATGCGGGCTCGATCGTGTTCGACGGCGCCGATCTCACCGGACTCTCGCGTCGCGCGTGGCGCGAGGTGCGCGGTCGCGCGATCGGGCTCATCCCTCAGGACCCGACGACGAGCCTGAACCCCGTCAAGCGCGTCGGTCGGCAGGTGGGCGAGCCGCTCGTGATCCACGGACTCGCCTCGCGCCGCGGCGCCGACGCGCAGGCCGTCGAGCTCCTGCGCCTCGCGGGTATCGGCGAGCCCGAGGCGCGCGCCAAGCAGTTCCCGCACCAGTTCTCGGGCGGCATGAAGCAGCGCGCGCTCATCGCGACGGCGCTGGCCGCCGAGCCGAAGCTCGTGATCGCCGACGAGCCGACCAGCGCCCTCGATGTGACCGTGCAGAAGCAGATCCTCGACCACATCGACACACTGGCGGCGACGCTCGGCACCGCGGTCCTGCTCATCACGCACGACCTCGGTGTCGCTGCCGACCGCGCCGACCGCATCATCGTGATGCAGAACGGCGAGATCGTCGAGACGGGCGCGGCCCGCCAGGTGCTCGAGGATCCGCAGCATCCGTACACCCGTGCGCTCATCGCCGCGGCGCCCGGACTTCGCGGCGGGACGGTGCGCGTGTCCGAGCGACCGCTTCGGACGGAACAGGTCCCCACGCCCCCTCCAGGCGCCGCTAGCGCGTCGCCCGGAGCCTCCGGGCGCGTGGGCCCAGCTGCAACCCCGGCACTCCTCGAAGTCGCGGGTCTCCGCAAGGAGTTCCCGCTCCCCGGCCGCGAAAAGCTCCTCGCCGTCGACGACGTCACGTTCCGCGTCGACCGCGGCGAGACGCTCGCGATCGTGGGCGAGTCGGGGTCGGGCAAGAGCACGACGGCGCGACTGGCGCTGCGTCTCGAGAAGCCGTCGGCGGGCAGCATCCGATTCGACGGAAACGATCTCGTCTCCGCGAGTCGAGAGGAGCTTCGCGCGCTGCGCCGGAGGTTCCAGCTCGTCTACCAGAGCCCGTTCGCATCGCTCGACCCACGCTTCACGATCGCCGAGGTGATCGACGAGCCACTGCGGGCGTTCGGCGTCGACAAGGCCGAGCGGACGCGCCGCGTGCGCGAGCTGATCGATCAGGTCGCGCTGCCGGCGAGCACCGCGTCGCGGCGACCTGCCGAGCTCTCAGGCGGCCAGCGGCAGCGTGTGGCCATCGCCCGCGCGCTCGCGCTGCGTCCCGACCTCGTCGTGCTCGACGAGGCGGTGTCGGCGCTCGACGTGTCGGTGCAGGAGCAGATCCTCGACCTCCTCGCCGCGGTGCAGCGCGACGTCGGAGTGTCGTACCTGTTCATCAGCCACGACCTCGCGGTGGTCCGCGAGATCTCGGACCGCGTCGCCGTGATGCAGCACGGCAGGATCGTGGAGCAGGGCGCGACCGCCCAGGTGCTCCGCGCACCCCGCGAGGAGTACACCCGACGGCTCATCGACGCGATCCCGGGGTCGACGCTGCCGGTGCCGGTGCCGGCACTCGTGGAAGAGGTGGTCGCGTGAGCATTCGAGGAACCCTGGCCCAGCAGACGACCGAGCTGCTGCAGGAGCTGATCCGCAACGCGGCCGTCAACGACGGCACGGCCGACTCCGGTCACGAGCACCTGCAGGTGCGGACGCTGCAGCGCTTCTTCGAGGGCTCCGGGCTCGAGGGCGTCCTCGTCGAGCCGCATCCGGGCCGCCAGTCGCTCATCGTGCGCATCGAGGGCTGGGACGCGAGTGCGCCGTCGCTCGCGCTCGTCGGGCACACCGACGTCGTGCCGGTCGAGCCGTCGGGCTGGTCGCGCGACCCGTTCGCCGGCGAGATCGTCGACGGCGTGCTGTGGGGCCGCGGCGCGATCGACATGCTCAACCTCACCGCCGCCTACGCGGTGGTGACGCGCGCCATCGCGACGGGCGCATTCCGGCCGCGCGGCGACCTCATCTTCGCCGCCGTCGCCGACGAGGAGAACGGCAGCCGCTTCGGGGTCGGGTGGCTCACCGAGCACCGGCTCGACCTCATCGACGCCGACTACGTGCTCACCGAGTCGGGCGGTGCCCACGCCGGCGAGCGCCCGCACCTCGGTGTCATGGTGGGCGAGAAGGGCGGAGCCGGACGCCTCCTTCGCGTGAGCGGGGCGCCCGGTCACGGCTCGGCGCCGTGGGGCTCGCGCAACGCCGCGGTCATCGCGGCCGAGGCCGTCACCCGCCTCGCGCGGCACCGCGGAACCACCGTCATCACGCCGCAGTGGCGCGCATACGCCGAGGCGCTCGACCTCGACCCCGAGGCCCGCGCCGCCGTCACCGACGCCGACCGGTTCTACGACGGCCTGCCGCACCTCGGCACCCTCGACGGGTTCGCCCACGCCTCGACGCACACCACGATCTCGCCGACCATCGTGCGCGCCGGCGAGAAGGGCAACGTCATCCCGGGCACCGCGACCGTGCAGCTCGACATCCGGATCCTCCCCGATGTCACACGCGAGGACGTCGAAGGTCTCATCCGCGACGCGCTCGGCGACCTCATCGAGCACATCCAGATCGAGGGCGACTGGTTCGGCGAGTCGACGCAGTCGCCCATCCACACCCCGCTCTTCGATGCGCTCGGCAGCGCCGTGCGCCGCGCGTACCCGAGTGCCGAGCTGCTGCCGATGCTCGGCGTCGGCGGCACCGACGGGCGCTTCTACCGTCGCCGCGGCATCCCGGCCTACGGGTTTGGCGTGCTCAGCGAGCGCTGGGATTACGGCACCTTCCGCCGCCTCTTCCACGGCAACGACGAGCGCATCGACCTCGACTCGATCGCGCTCACGGTCGACGCGCTCGACCACGCCGTGCGCACCTTCCACGCCGACACGAGCACCGCCACCAGCACCCGCACACCCGAGGCGGCGAAAGCATGAGCCCGCGACCTGCGGCACGAACTCCTCAGTTCTTCGACGTTCGCGCGCACGACGTCGAGATGTCCGCAGAATCCCCGGTTTCTGAGGAGTTGCGGCTGCCGTCGGCAGCCGGTGCCTCAGCATCCGATCCCCATCCACCCCACCGAGGAGGACACCATGACCACCACCCTCAACTCCGATGTCGATCGCGCCGTGTTCGGGCGCGAGTGGGAGGACTGGCACCGCACGCATGAGACGCGGCGCGCCGACTCCCTCGGCTTCTTCGCGATCACCGGCCTGCACTGGCTCGGCAGCGACCCCACGACGCTTCCGGGTGCGCCCGGCACGTGGCGTCTCGGCCCCGACGGCGTGGTCGTCGAGCTCGCCGACGGCGAGAGCCTCACGCTCGACGGCGTGACGATCACCGGCACGCACGCGTTCGGCGAGATCGCCGAGCGGGGCAGCATCACACCCACCTTCACCGACGGCGACGTCGCCGGTGCGGTCGAGATCGCGATCCGCGGCGGGCACACGATCCTGCGCCCGCGCCGTGCCGATCACCCGTTCCTCGCGGAGTACTCGGGCACTCCGACCTACGTGCCCAACCCTCGCTGGCGGGTCGCGGCGCGCTTCCGCCCCTTCGATGCGCCCGTGCCTACAGAGGTCGGCGCCGCCGTCGACGGGCTCACCCACGTCTACGACGCACCCGGCGTGCTGGAGTTCTCGTGGCGCGGTGAGGAGTTCTCGCTCATCGCGTTCGAGGGCAAGGCGCCCGGGGACCTGCTCGTGCTCTTCACCGACGCGACGAGCGGCATCACCACGTACGCCGCGAACCGGTCGGTCGGCGTCGACGCCCCGGACGCCGACGGCTGGACCACGATCGACTTCAACCGCGCCGTCAACCTGCCCTGTGCGTACACGGACTTCGCCACGTGCCCGCTGCCGCCAGAGGGCAACCGCCTGCCGATCGGCATCGAGGCGGGCGAGAAGACGCCGCTCGCCCGCGTGATCTCGCACGCCGAGCTCGTCGCGCCGGAGGTGGCCGCATGAGGTTCCAGCTGCTCGACATCGTCCCCTACCGCGCCGATCCGATCACCGGCCATCAGGTCTCGCCCGCCGAGCGGTTCGCCGAGACGCTCCAGCAGGCGATCCGCGCGGAAGAGCTCGGATTGGATGCTGTGGCCATCGGCGAACGCCACGCCGGGCATTTCATCTCCTCGTCGCCGACGGTGCTCTTGGGTGCGATCGCGGCCCGGACGCGCAGCATCCGTCTCAATTCCGGCGTGACCGTCCTCTCGGTGCTGGATCCGGTGCGCGTCGCCGAGGACTACGCGACCATCGACCAGCTCTCGGGCGGACGACTCGACATCACGATCGGGAAGGGCAACGAGGTCGCCCAGTTCCCGCTGTTCGGGCTCGACATCGACGACCAGTGGGAGCTGCTCGCCGAGAAGTACGAGCTGCTGCGCACGCTCTGGCGCGAGGAGGACGTCACGTGGCCGGGCACCGAGTTCACCCGCACCTTGACCGGCGTCACCACGCTGCCGCGACCCTTCGCCGGGGCGCCGCGCGTGTGGCACGGCTCGGCGACCACCCTCTTCTCGGCGGGACTCGCGGCGAAGTTCGGCGACCCGCTGTTCAGCGCGAACGCGATCCAGCCGCTCGAGAACTACGGGGTGCTCGTCGACCACTACCGCTCGGAGTACGCGCGCCACGGCCACGATCCGGCGGGCGCATTCGTCGCCGCGGGCTCGGGGGCGCTCTTCATCGCCGACACCACGCAGGAGGCGATCGCGCAGTACGGTCCGGTGTACAACGCGATCGTCGCCGCCACCAACGTGCCCGGGAACAACACCCCGTTCCGCGACATCGAGCACGCCGTCGCCGAGGGTCCGGCCCTCGTCGGCACGCCGCAGCAGGTGATCGACAAGATCGCCCGGTTCCACGGCCGGCTCGGGCACGACCTGCAGTCCATCAGCCTGCCGACGACGGTGCCCTTCGCGCAGCAGCTCGAGATCCTCGAGCGCTTCGCCGTGGAGGTCGCTCCGGTCCTGCGGCGGGAGTTCCCGACGGCGCTGTGGACCCAGGCCGACCCGCTCGGTCAGCGGGAGCGCGAGCTCACGACCGCATGAGTCCCGCACGCGCGGCCGGTGGCGTTCGGGCGCACGGGCACTCGCGCGGAAGCCGCGGACCCGAGCCTCCGACCCGGTCAGGACGCGAGGTCGAATCCGCCTTCCGCGCGGCGGTCGTGAGTCGCCGGGAGCGCGGACCGGAACCGCCGCTGATACTGCGACGGAGAGATGCCGAGGCGGGCGATGAACGCGCGGCGGAGCGCCTCCGCGCTCCCGTAACCCGTCTGCGCGGCGGTCTCGGTCACGTTCGCACCCGCCTCGAGGCGGACGCGGGCGAGATCGAAGCGCACCGCGGTGACGTACTCCGTCGGCGAGTGACCCAGCTCCTCGCGGAAGCGGCGCGTCAGATGCCGTGAGCTGACCGCCACGAGCCCGGCGAGTTCCGGCACGGTCCACGCGCGCGCGGGATCCGCGTCGACGAGGTCGGTGGCGCGCCGCACGATCGAGGCGGGCTGCGCGCGGGCGCGCAGCGGCACCGAGTACTGCGACTGGCCGCCCGAACGCTGCAGGTAGACCAGCAGCAGCTGCGCGACCTGGCGTGAGACATCGGCGCCGTGGTCGTCCTCGACGAGGGCGAGCGCGAGGTCGATGCCGGCTGCGACACCCGCCGACGTCGAGACGTCACCGTCGCGCACGAAGATCGCGTCCGGTTCGACCCGCACGCGCGGGTAGCGGCGCTCCAGCTCCGGCGCGAACTTCCAGTGCGTCGTCGCCCGCTTGCCGTCGAGCGCGCCGACCTCGGCGAGCACGAAGGCGCCGCTGCAGATGGAGACGATACGACGAGCGCGCGCGGCGAGGGCGGCCGCAGCATCCGTCAACGGCGCTCGCGCGAATTCGTGCGGAGGCAGCTCGCTGCCCGGCACGATCACGGTGTCGACGTCGCCGGCATCGCCCGCCGCGCCGTGCACCGAGACCGTGCTGCCGAGCGAGGTCATGACGTCGCGCCCGTCGGGCGAGAGCAGGACCACGTCGTACCCCTGCACGGCCTGGTTCGCCTCGACGAACACCTCGGCCGGACCGACGTAATCGAGGGTCTTCACCCCGTCGAACAGCAGGAACGCGATTCGCCGTCGGGCGGGGGTCGGGTGCATCCCTCCATCCTTGTCCTGAATCGTGGGATGCGAGGCCGTTCGAGCGGGGCGCCGCGGCCGCAGATCGTCGAGGCTCGAGGGTGGCGCCGTCGCCCGTGACGGCTCCGGCGAGTGGGGCGACGGGTCGGCCCGATGATCGCAAGGAGTCCGCCATGCCGACGTTCACCACCTCCGACGGCACCGAGATCCACTACACCGACTGGGGCACCGGGAAGCCGGTCGTGCTGAGCCACGGCTGGCCGCTGAGCTCCGACGCGTGGGCCGTCGAGTCCAAGCTGCTGGCAGACGCGGGCTACCGCGCCATCGCCCACGACCGCCGCGGTCACGGCCGCTCCACCAACACCGACCGCGGGCACGACATGGACACCTACGCCCGTGACCTCGCCGAGCTCATCGAACACCTCGACCTCACCGACCTCGTCGTGATCGGGCACTCGACCGGCGGCGGCGAGGTCGTGCGCTACGCGGCGCAGCACGGCAAGGGCCGCGTCCGCAAGGTCGTCACGGCCGGCGCCGTGCCGCCGATCATGGTGAAGTCCGACACGAACCCCGAAGGCACCCCCATCGAGGCCTTCGACGGAATCCGCGCCGGCGTGCTGGCCGACCGCTCGCAGTTCTACAAGGACCTCGCGGTGCCGTTCTACGGCTTCAACCGCGACGGCGCCGCTGTCTCGCAGGGCCTGATCGACGACTTCCAGCGCCAGGGCATGCTCGCCGGGCTCGCCGCGGCGTACGAGTGCGTCAAGGTCTTCTCCGAGACCGACTTCACCGAGGACCTGAAGGCTCTCGACGTGCCGATCCTGCTCGCGCACGGCTCGGACGACCAGATCGTGCCGATCGCCGCCGCGGCCGAGAAGTCGATCGGTCTCGTCTCGAACGGCACGCTCAAGGTCTATGAAGGCGCGCCGCACGGCATCGCCGGCGAGTACCAGAAGGCGCTGATCACCGACATCCTCGCGTTCATCGCGGACTGACCGCGGCACCGGCCCAGGGGCTCCGTCCTTCGACGGGCTCCTGGGCCGGGATCAGGCGCGTCCCGCCGCTACGGCACGATGTTCTGGTTGAGGTGGAACAGGTTGTCGGGGTCGTACGCGCGCTTCACCGCACGCAGCCGGTCGTAGTTCGCACCGTAGTTGCTGGACACCTTCGACTGATCGTCCTGCGACGCGAAGTTGACGTACCCGCCCGCCTGCGAGAAGGGCTCGATCGCCGCGTAGTAGTCCTTCACCCACGCGGTGTTGGCGGTGTTCTGCGTCGGATCCGGCCACATGCCGGCGATCACCAGCGCGAAGTTCGCGTCGCGGTGCCCGAACGCGGTCGCGTCGGACGCCACCTCGTGGCACGCGCCGTTGATCGGGTAGAAGTGGACCGTCGAGTTGACCGTCGGCAGGAGCGGGCCGTGCTGAAGGTGCGCATCCAGCGACTCCGCTGAGATGTCGTCGAGGAAGGCCGCCTTCCAGTAGTGCTGCAGGCCGGGAGGAACGAGTCCATCGAAGAGACCGTTCATCGCCGGGTAGGGCATCGGACCCACCATCTCGGCAACCGGCTTCGCGACGTCGCGGAACCCCTGGACCATCTTCTCGGCCTCCGACGCCGGGCCGTTGATGCAGAAGACCACCGCGACGAACGGCTCCCCGGCGCGGTCCTCCGGCACGAACGGCAGCGGAGGAGCGATCTGGAACGCGGGGAACCCGCCGAACTCGCGCGGTGCGTTCCGTACATAGTCGGCGAAGTAGGCCAGAATCGCCGGACCGTCCGCGAGCTCGAAGAACATCGGACCGCCGTAGATCTCGGACACGGGGTGCAGCTGGAAGGTGAACTTGGTCACGACGCCGAAGTTCCCTCCCCCGCCGCGCAGAGCCCAGAACAGGTCGGGCTCCTCGTCCGCGCTGGCGGTGACGATCTGGCCGTCGGCGAGCACGACCTCGGCCGCGAGCAGGTTGTCGCACGAGAAGCCGTAGCCGCGGGCGAGATAGCCGATGCCGCCCCCGAGCGTGAGGCCGCCGACGCCCGTCGTCGAGATGATGCCGCCGGTCGTCGCGAGGCCGAATTGCGCCGCCGCCTCGTTGAACATCCCCCAGGTGGCCCCGCCACCCACGTCGGCGGTCGAGGAGCCCGGGTCGACCGCCACCGAGGTGAGGTCTCCCAGATCCGCGACGAGCGCGCCGTCGGCGGTGCCGAACCCCGGCACGCTATGGCCTCCGCCTCGCACCGCGAGGCCGCTCCCATCCTCCGCGGCGGCACGGACGACAGCCGCGACATCCGCGGCATCGTGACACCGCACGACCGCGGCGGGTCGGCGGTCGATCATCGCGTTGTAGACGACCCGCGCCTCGTCGTATCCGTCGTCGCCTTCTTCGACGAGCGAACCCTTCACGCTGCCCCGCAGCGAATCCATCACCTTCATGGACATGGTCGACCTTCCCATCGACACAAACGGGCACAGCGACCGCACGGTGCGTGCGGGCGTCGGCACCGGTTTGAATCGACGGTCCTCGCGTTCGAGGGCACTGTCAAGACGGTCGCTACCCGCGGGGTGAGGCAGCGGAACCCTGGTCGTCAGCCGATCCGCGCCGCCGCTCCCGAAACGACGATCCCGCCCGTCTCGGGGATGTCGACGGTGAGCTCGCTCGGCCGGCCGACGTGGCTGCCCTGCAGGATCACGACGCGTGCCGGGGTCTCGATCGCGCCGGTGGCGCGGAGGTATCCGCCGGTCGCGGCCGCCGCGGCTCCGGTGGCCGGATCCTCGATGATCGGGCCGACCGGGAAGACGTTGCGGGCGTGCCACGTGCCGGTGCCTTCGGGCCAGAGCACGATCATTGTCGCCGGCCATCCCCGCGCGTCGAGCACCGCGCGGGCGCGGTCGGGATCGATCGCGAACCCGTCGAAGACCTCCCGGTCGGCGAGGACGACGAGCGGGTGCCAGTTGCCGCCGAACGCCTGCGCGGGGGCGAAGTCCGGGTGCAGGTCACGCTCCGAGAGCCCGATCGCCCCGAGCACGTCGGCCAGGGCGTCCGCGGGCAGCGGGGCCGTGTCGGGCTCGACGCTGGTGAAGGACACCCGCCGCTCCCCGGAGTCCGTCGCCGTGACGATCTCGACGACGCCGACCGGGGTCTCGAACGCGATCGCGCCGTCGCCGTCGGCCTCCGCGATCGCTGCCGCCGCGGCGACGGTGGCGTGACCGCAGAACGGCACTTCGGCGAGCGGCGAGAAGTAGCGGATGGCCCGACGGCCGTCGTCACCGGCGACCACGAACGCCGATTCGGCATACCCGAGGTCTGCGGCGATGCCGAGCATCGCAGCATCCGTCAGTCCACCGGCGTCCAGCACGACACCGGCGGGATTCCCTCCCGCGGGTTCGGAGGAGAAGGCCGTCCATCGCTGGATGTCGATCGCGCTCATCCGGTCACGATAGGTCACCGCGGTGCGGCGCGGTCGCCAGGCACCGACCGATTCCTGCCGATCAGGGGGTACGCCGACGGCGGCGGGCGATCCCGATGCCGATCAGCACAACCCCCACGACGAGCACGATCGGCCCGATCGTCGCCCACAGCGTCGACCCGGTCATCGCCGATCCCTGCAGCACCCCGGCGCCCTGCAGCGTCCACACCAGCCCCACCGCGGCGAGGATCACGCCGGGCACGAGGAACGGCCACATTCGCTTCACGGCCCCGACCCTAGTCCGGCCGCGTGCCCTGCGACAGAGCCTCCATTCACCCGTCGCCGCGCAGCCAGCTCACCACGTACGACGGCGCGGTGTCGGCGGCCTCGAGGGCGATCGCGACGTGCGACCCGTCCATCCAGTAGAGCTCCGAGCCGGCGATGCGCGCGTGGGCGTACTCGGCGTTGGCGGGCGGTGCCATCCGGTCCGACCGCGCGTGCACGATCAGCGTCGGACAGGTGATCCGCTCGAGCGCCGCCGGCACGAGCTCCGTGTAGTCGTTCTTCATCCCCGCGCGGCGCCGCTTCGCACCGAGCGATGCCCGAAGCGTCGCCTCCACCGTGTCGGTCCGTCCGGGAATCGCGGCGAGCTCCTTCGCCCGCGCCGACACGACGGCACGGCTCTCGGTGCCGGCGCCGCCCATGAGCGCGCCGAGTGTCTGCTTCGATGCATGCCGCAGGAACCACAGCTGCATCTTGGCGGCCCAGTCCCAGGCGAGAAGGTTCGATGCCAGACGAGGAGGTCGGCCCGGGATGCAGATGGCATCGACCTCCACAAGCCTGCTCACCCGATCGGGGTGCCGTGCGGCGAGCTCATAACTCGCCGGCCCGCCGCCCGACGCGGCGAACACGATGATGCGGTCGATCCCGAGTGCGTCCAGCAGCGCCGCCAAGGCGTCGCCCTGCTCGGGGAAGCTGCGTCCCGTCGACAGCGGCGTTCCGAGATACCCGGGCCTGCTGGGTGCGATGACCCGGAACCCGCTCCGGCGCAGGAACTCCGCCGCGACGAGCCCCTGATCCCAGCCGCCGAGCGTGCCGTGCACTGCGAGGATCGGCTCACCGGTCCCCCGTTCGGCGTACTCGACGGGTCCCGCCGCCGTGGCGACGGTGCGCGGAGTCTCTGCCATGCACGCGAGGTAGTCCTCCCGCGTGGGCATCGGCGCAGTGGCCATAGTCCACTATCCCAACCGGCGGGCCGGCCGAACAGGGTGGCAGTATCGAAGCGTGGTCGGCGGTCGCACGCTACTCCCCGCCGAGCTCCCCCGGGTGCGTGAGCCGCCACGAGTCCGTCGGCGGAACGATGGTGCCCTCGATCTCGATCGGCACCGTCACCGTGTTCGGGCCCGCGGTCCACGTGATGCTCCCGACCTCTTCGCCGTCGGCGTAGGTCTTCGGCGTGGTCGTCGTCATCTCGACGGTGATCGGGGTGTCGGACCACGTGAAGATCGTCGCGTAGTCCGAGACGACGATCTGCGCCGACGCGCCCCATCTCGTCGTGATCGTGCCGACCGGCTGATCGCGTTTGGCGAGCGGCACCTCATGGAAGCCGGCACGGATGCTGTCGATCAGCGTCATCACGTCGTGATTGACGTTCGCGCGCGTGAAGCCGCCGAGAACCACGCCGGTCACGCTGAGCGGCTGCGCCGTTCCGACGGGGACGGATGCGGTGAACAGCAGGTTGTACGTGCCCTCGCCCAGGTTGCCCGTCTTCAGGCCGGTGATCCCGTTGCTGCCGAGGAGGTCGTTGGTGTTCTGCATCGCGCCGGGACCGGGCAGCGCCAGCGAGCGCGTCGCGGTGATGCTCGAGATCACGGGATTCGCGGCGGCGAGCTTGCCGAGCGCGATGAGGTCGGCCGGGGTGCTGGTGTTGCGCGCGTCGAGGCCGGTCGGCTCGACGATCGTCGTGCCGGTGAGGCCGTTCGCGGCGAGCCACCGCTGGGTTGCCCCGCGGAAGGCGTCCTGCGAGCCGAACGCCCACGTCGAGACGGCCTCCGCGTAGTTGCTCGCCGACGGGATGAGCATCGTCGCGAGCGCATCGTGCAGCGACATCGAGCTGCCCGTCGGCATCGCCGCGATGGTCGCGCCGCGCACGTAGTACTGGTCGTAGAGGTCGTGGTCGGCCTTGCTGAAGGTGATCGTCGGCCCGGGATCCGCAGCATCCGCCAGGGGATGACGATCGAGGATCACGAGCGCCGTGATGACCTTGGTGATGCTCGCGATCGACTGCGGCTCGCTCGTGCCGCTCGTCGCCCAGATGCCGCTCGCCTCGGCCCCGAGGTACTCGTCGCCGCCGGCGACGGCGATCGCCGAGGAGCCGGTGGAGGGAAGGGCGACAGCGGCAGCCGCCGGCACTGTCACGGGCGGCTTCTGCGACTCGACGTGCGGCGCGCTCACCGGTGCCGTCAGGGCCCACCACACGTAGCCGCTGGGAACGGCGAGCAGCACCACGAGCACGATCGCCGTGATGATCCAGCCGATGCGCCGCCGGCGGCGGCGTACCTGGGGATCCACCCACCGCCGAGCGAGCGGCTCCCGCTCGTCGCTCAGCAGCTCGGTGAGGTCGAAGAACTCGTCGGTGGGCTGCTGCGGCGTGGAAATGGAAGGCTCCCCTCGAGATGCTGAGCCCCATCATGCATCATTTGAAACTCCCCGTCTCACTGATGTGCGAACGGGAAGCTCGCCATCACACCGGTGAAGTCGCCGCGGGCTCGGGAGCGAGGTCGTAGCCGAACGTGTACAGCTCGATCCAGCGGCCGGGCTGCACCTCCTTGAGCCCTTCGCGCTCCGGCAGCCGATCGAAGCCGAGCTTCGCGTACAGCGCGTGTGCACCGGTCATCTCGGGACCGCTGTTCATCACGACCCGATGCGAGCCGCGCTCACGCGCGAGGTCGATCACGTGACGCGTGAGCGCCGCCCCGATGCCCCGCCCGCGGGCGGCAGGAGCCACCGCGAGCTGCCGGAAGTCCGTCTCGCCGGGCTGCGCCATCTCGGCGAGCGGACGGTTCGGCTGCGCGACCCAGACGGTGCCGAGGATCTCGCCGCCGGCCTCGACCGCGACCCACACGTCCCCGCCGCGTACGCGGCTCGCGACGTCGCGCAGCGAGGCGACGTACTCGTCCGAGAGCGTGTCGTAGCTCGACAGGTAGGCGTCGGCGGTGACGTCGCCGGCGCGCTCGTACTCCTCATCTCGGACGAGCCGAATCGTCCATTCGGATGAAACGGATGCTGCGTCCCCTGCGTCCACGGCCGGCTCGGGGGCGTCCGCGTCCCACGCCTCGGCCAGCAGTTCGTACGAGTGCACCCGGTCCACAGGGTCGTGCGTGACCGTCGTGACGAGGAGCTCGTCGGCACCGGTCACGCGCTGCAGCGTCTCGAGGCGCTCGACCACGGTCTCCGCCGATCCGACGAACTGCGTGTCGAGGCGGTCCCGGACGACCGCGAGCTCCTCGGCCGTGAGCGGGTCGGCCGCGGCCTCGTCGGGCGAGGGGAAGGGGACGGCGCCCTGGCCGGCGCGGATGCTGTGCACCCATCGACCGTAACCCGCGGCGAGACGGCGGGCCGCGGCATCCGTCTCTCCGACGACGGCGTCGACCGACACGATGACATACGGCTCGGCGAGGCGGCCGGGGCGGAACGCGGCACGGTACTCGGCGATCGCCTCGAGCACGAAGCCCGGTGCGACGTGGTAGTTCGCGCCGAACGGCAGTCCGAGTTCTCCCGCGAGTCGGGCGCTCGGCCCCGCGGTGGAGCCGTGGATCCACACGGCGACGTCGGCGCCCTCGGCGGGCGTGACACGGATCGGCACGTCCCCGGGCGGCGAGAACGAGCCGTCGAAGAACGACAGGATGTCGGCGACGTCGTCGGCGAACCGGTCGGCGTCGGCGTCGGTGCGGCCGAGGAGCCGCGCCTGCACGACGAAGCGCTCCGCGTCGAACCCGGCGAACGGGCGCGCGGCCGGGAGCAGCAGGCCGTCGACGACGCGGTCCTCCGGCGCGGCAGGCAGCGCGGTCGCGGCGACGCTGCGCGAACCCGAGCGCCCGATGCCGAGGTCGAAGCGGCCGGGGTGCAGCTGCGCCACGACGCCTGCGGCCTCGGCGACCTGCGCCGGCGAGTAGTTGCCGATGATCGTGGCGGCGGTGCCGATACGGATGCTGTGCGTCACCGCCGCGACGGATGCCAGAAGCACGTGCGGCGCGGCGCCGGCGATCCCGGGGTTGAAGTGGTGCTCGGCCACCCAGTAGCGCCGGTAGCCGAGGCGCTCGGCCGCGCGCGCGAGCCCGATGCTGGCGCGGAGGCCGTCGGCGGGAGTCTGCCCCGAGCCGAACGGCGACAGGTCGAGGACGGACAGCGGAACGCGGGACATGGGTGCTCCCTAGGCGTGGTGCAGGCGTGGAGAACGAGGGCGCAGAATCGGAGGTTCTCGGTGACACGCCGGGTGGCAGCATCCACCGCCGGCGTGTCGTCCGAGACCTCCGATTCTGTGCTCGCGAGCGGTCAGGACTTGGGGAGTCCCGGCGGGTTGATGAGGCTCTCGTCGACGCGCTCGGACTCGAGGTCCCAGATCTTGAGGACCTCGTCGTACTGACCGTTCTCGATGAGGTAGTTGAGGGCGATGGCCACGGGCTCGATGAGGCCGTTGCCCTTGGCGGTCGCGGCGGCGATGTTCGCGGTCAGCGGCCAGCCGCCGGGCACGAGGCCGACGAGCTTGGTGTCACCGGTCTCGCGGGCGGCCCACGCCGACGTCGCGTTCGGTCCGAACGTCGCGTCGATGCGGCCCGACTGCAGCGCCAGCACGGTCGCGGCGTTGTCGTCGAAGTACTGCAGCTCAGCCGGCTCCTCGCCCGCGGCCTCGAGCTCCTCGTTCCACGCGAGCAGCACCTGCTCCTGGTTCGTGCCCGAACCGACCGCGATGGTCAGGCCCGAGATGTCGGCGGCCTCCTCGATCTTCTCGATGTCGCTGTCGCTCTTCACGTAGAAGCCGAGCAGGTCTTCGCGGTAGCTCGCGAAGTCGTAGAGCTCCTTGCGCTCCTCGGTCACGGTGACGTTCGAGGTGATGAGGTCGTACTTGCCGGACTGGATGCCGAGAGGCCAGTCCGCCCACGCGACCACGACCGGGTTGTACTCGAGGCCCAGCGCGTCGGCGATCAGCGCGCCGATGTTCGGCTCGGTGCCGGCGGCCTCGGTCTCGCCCTCGGGGATGTAGCCGAGCGGCGGGACGTAGGCGGAGTGCGCGACGGTGAGCTTGCCCGGCTCGACCGGCTCGAAGCCGCTCGCCTCGAGCGCCTCGACGGCCTCGGCGACGGGCTCGTCGAGACGCACCCACTGGATGTCGTCGGTCGCGACGTTCGCCGACTCCTCGGTCGCCGCGGGTGCGGCCGCCTCCGCGGGCTGGTTCTGGTTGACGCCCCAGACGACGCCGCCGACGATCGCGGCCACCGCGACGACGCCGACGCCGATCGCGATGCCCTGCTTCTTACTCAGTGCCATGTGATTGCTTCCTTTTCTCGGGTGAGGACTCTGTGGAGAACTCGGATGGGTCAGGCCAGGACCTTCGCGAGGAAGTCCTGGACGCGGGGGTGCTGCGGGCGCACGAGGACCTCGGCGGGCGGGCCCTGCTCGATGACACGGCCGCCGTCGAGGAACACGACGCGGTCCGCGACCTCACGGGCGAACCCGACCTCGTGCGTGACGATGACGAGGGTCGTGCCGAGCTGCGCGAGGTCGCGGATGACGTCGAGCACCTCGCCGACGAGCTCCGGGTCGAGCGCACTGGTCGGTTCGTCGAACAGGATGACCTTGGGCTTGAGAGCCAGGGCCCGGGCGATCGCGACGCGCTGCTGCTGGCCGCCCGACAGCTGCCGGGGGTAGTGCTCGGCCTTGTCGGCGAGCCCGACGCGATCGAGCAGGCCGAGCGCGAGCTCGCGGGCATCGTCCTTCGAGAGCCGGCCGAGGGCGATCGGCGCCTCGGTGACGTTCTCGAGCGCGGTCAGGTGCGGGAAGAGGTTGAAGTTCTGGAAGACGATGCCGATCTGCGTGCGGCGCTCGAGCACCTCGCGCTCGCGCAGCTCGTAGAGCCTGCCGCCGCGCAGCTCATAGCCGATGAGCTGACCGTCGACCGTGACCGATCCGCGGTCGACGCTCTCGAGGTGGTTGATGGTGCGCAGGAGCGTCGACTTGCCGGAACCGCTCGGCCCGAGGATCGCGACGACCTCCCCGGGCTCGACGGTGAGGTCGATGCCGCGCAGCACCTCGACGCCGCCGTAGCTCTTGTGGACGTTGTGGATCTCGACGAGGCCCTTGGTCGGGGTTTCGGTGATCGTGGTGCTCATGTCAGCGCCCTCCGAACTTCGCGTCGTCGCCGTTGCTGTGCTGTGCCGCAGGGGGAAGGGGCGCAGCATCCGCTCCCTCCAGAGGAGGTGGTGACGAATCCGAGTCGCCGAGACGTGCCCACTGCACGGCGATCCAGTGGCGCGCCCGCTGGACGGGCGTCGGGGGCAGCACGCGCACGGTGCCGCGGGCGTAGTGCCGCTCGATGTAGTACTGCGCGATACTCAGGATCGTGGTGATGATCGTGTACCAGACCACCGCGACGAGCAGCAGTGGGATCACGCGGCTGTTGCGGTTGTAGATGACCTGCACGGCGTAGAACACCTCGGGCAGCGCGATCACGAACACGACCGACGCGCCCTTCACGAGCCCGATGACCTCGTTGGTGGCGTTGGGAACGATCGAGCGCATCGCCTGCGGAAGGATGATGCGGGTCAGCCGGCGGCGGGGAGGGATGCCGAGTGCCGCAGCCGCCTCGAGCTGGCCCTGGTCGACCGACAGCAGGCCGCCGCGGATGATCTCCGCCGAGTACGCCGCCTGGTTGAGGCTGAGGCCCAGGATCGCCGCCGCGAACGCGCTGATGAGTTGAACCGTGGGGAACTCGACGATCCAGAAGTCGGTCGTGAACGGGGTGCCGAGGCCGAGGGTCGGATACAGGTAGCCGAGGTTGTACCAGACGATGATCTGCACCACGAGCGGCACCGAGCGGAAGAACCAGATGAACAGCCAGGCCGCCGAGTTCAGGAGGGGGGACTTCGCGAGACGGGCGAGAGCGAGCAGCGTGCCGAGGAAGAAGCCGATGGATGCCGACACCACCGTCAGCAGCAGCGTCAGGCCCACGCCCTGCAGCACCGGCTCCGACAGGAAGTAGTGCGCGAAGACGTCCCATTCGTAGTTCTCGTTCGTGACGAGCGACCACGCGAACTGCGCGACGACGAACAGCACGACGATGCCGATCGACCAGCGGAACCAGTGGCGGGTGTGGACCACGCGGAGGTCGCCGAGGTCGACGCGCGACGCCGCGGGCGTCGGCGGCGCGGCTTCTGCGGCGCCTGCCTGGCGCGGGAGGGTGTCGGTCATGAGGGGCTCCTCGGTCGGCGGCGCGGGGTCTGCGGGATGCGCCGGTAGGCCGAAGGTAGGGCGGACCTCGCCGTCCTGCCGAGCCGTGGCAGCCCCCGGCCGACACGGATCGTGACGGTGTGCAACGCGGCGTCACACTCCGGAATCGGGCGACGCACGCGGGGTCGGCATCGGCGCGGAGACCTACCGTGGCTCGCATGTCCGACACCCCGTTCGCCGTCGCCCTCGAGCTGGACGCCGACGGCGCCCACCCCGCTGCCGGCGCCGCACCGCCCGGCGCCCTCTCGGCGCGTCGCCTGGCCTCCCGCGCCGCGAGCGCCGAGCGCCTCGGCTTCACCGCTGTGACCTTCGACGACGCTCCGCTGCCGGCCGGCGACGTCGCCCGCCTCGACGCGGTGCAGCGCGCCGCGTTCATCGCTCCCCTCACGTCGGCGATCGGTCTCGTGCCCGTCGCGCACACGACGTACAGCGAGCCGTTCCACGTGGCGACGCAGCTCGCGAGCCTGGACTGGGCGTCCCACGGTCGCGCGGGCTGGATCGCCGCGGCCTCCGGCACCGCCCGCGAAGCCGCCGCGTACGGCCGCGAGGCGCTGTCGGGCGACGAACTCCGCCGCGAGCGCGACGACGTCATCGAGGTCGCGCGTCGGCTCTGGGACTCGTGGGAGGACGACGCCGTCATCCAGGACGTCCCGACCGGCCGCTACCTCGACGCCGACCGCCTCCACTACGTCGACTTCGAGGGCGAGCGCTTCTCGGTGAAGGGCCCGCTCATCACGCCGCGCCCGCCGCAAGGGCAGCTGGTCGTGGTCGCGCCGGTGGGCACGACGGGTGCGGATGTCGCGCTGGTCTCGGGCGCCGATCCGGCGGAGATCGCGGATGCTGCCGCCCGCGCGCGTGCGGCGGGCGCGGCGCTCGTCTGGGCCGAGGTCGAAGTGGTGCTCGATGCCCGGGGCGTGTCCGCGGCCCGACGGCTGTCGGCGCTGGGGCCGTGGCCGGCTTCCGGGCTGCTGCGCTACGCGGGTGGAGCGGACGGTCTGGTCGCGCTGGTCGCGGAGCTCGCAGCATCCATCGACGGCGTCCGCCTGCGGGTCGCGGAACTCGATGTCGACCTCGAGGAGGTGGGTCGCGCGGTGCTTCCGGCGCTGCGGGAGCGGATCGGGTTCCGCTCGCCGCGCGCCGGGGAGACCTTGCGCGACGCGCTCGGACTCGACAGGCCCGTCAATCGCTATGCCGCTGTGAAGGAGTTCGCATGACCACGTCCCGTCGCATCCAGTTCGGAGTCTTCTTCCAGGGGGTCAACTTCGGAACCATCTGGTCGAGCGAGCGCAGCGGCTCGCAGTACGACTTCGAGTCGTTCCGCCGCATCGCGCAGACCGCCGAACGCGGGCTCTTCTCGGCGTTCTTCCTCGGCGAGGGCCTCCGGCTTCGTGAGCACTTCGGCCGTGTCCACGACCTCGACATCGCCGGCCGGCCGGACGCGCAGACGCAGCTCGCGGCGCTGGCCGCCGTCACCGAGCGCATCGGCCTCGTGGCGACGCAGAACACCACGTACAACGACCCCTACGACCTCGCGAAGCGCCTGAACTCGCTCGATCTGCTGAGCGACGGTCGCGCCGGCTGGAACATCGTCACGACCGACAACGCCTGGACCGGCGCGAACTTCCGTCGGGGCGGCTACCTCGAGCACGCCGACCGCTACCGACGGGCGGCGCAGTTCGTTGCCGCGGCGCAGCGGCTGTGGGACGCCGGGGGCGACGGCGTCGGGACGCCCGTCAAGGTGGGCGATCAGCTGGTGTCGTTCGAGGGCCCCGCGCCACTCCCGCCGAGCGCGCAGGGCCGGCCGGTGCTCTTCCAGGCGGGCGACTCCGACGAGGGCCGCGAGTTCGCCGCGGCGAGCGCGGACGTCATCTTCTCGGGGCATCCGGGTCTGGAGGACGCCGTGGCGTTCGCCGCCGACGTGCGGCGCCGGCTGCCGCGTCACGGCCGGAGCGAGGACGACCTCAAGTTCTTCCCGGGTGCGCAGTTCATCCTGGGCGCGACCGACGCCGAGGCCCGCGAGAAGGCGGAGTGGGTCACGCGGGCGCAGGTGTCGCCGCAGACCGCGATCCGCTTCCTCGAGCCGGTCTGGGGCCGCGACCTCTCGGAGTTCGACGCCGACGGTCCGCTGCCCGACATCGACCCCGTCGTCGACGAGGTGGACGGGCAGCGCGGGTCGCTGTTCCAGGGCCGCCGCGCGGTCGAGACGGCGCGCGAGTGGCGCGAGAGCGCGGCCAGCGAGGGCCTTTCGATCCGCGAGTTCGTCATCAAGCGGTCGTCGCTGCGCACCTTCGTGGGCGGATACTCGACGATCGCGGACAGGATCGGGCAGTACGTCGACGCCGGTGCCGTCGACGGGTTCAACGTCTCGCCGTACCTCGTGCCCGAAGGGCTCGACGACATCGTCGACGGGCTCATCCCGGAGCTGCAGGAACGCGGGATCTACCCGACCGGGTACGTGGGCACGACGCTGCGGGAGAACCTCGGGCTGCCGGAGGCCGGCGAGCGGGCGGAGCTCGCGGCTTAGACCGTGTTGCGGCAGGCCGATCGCCGTAGGGTGGGCGTGTGCCGGTCAGGTCGGTCGTCAGAAGCGCCGTCGGCGCCGCGTTGCTCGTCAACGCTGTGCCCCACGGGGTGAGCGGTGTGCAGGGACGGCCGTTTCCCAGCCCGTTCGCCGATCCTCCGGGTGTCGGTCTGTCGTCGCCGCGGGTGAACGTGGCATGGAGTGCGGGCAACGCGCTCGCGGGGCTGCTGCTGTTGCGACGGGGCATCCGATCGCGCGGCGAGGCCGTCGGCGCGGCTATCGGCGGGGTTGCGATGGCTCTCACGATCTCGCACCACTTCGGCGACGTGCTCGCCGGAGGCCGCGGCCTTCGCGGCTTCTCGATGCGGCGGTCAGCAGGAGGCTCCGGACCACCGCGCGCGCTCGTGAAGGCCACGGAACCCCTCGCGAACGCCCTCGCCGGTCGCCGCTGGTTCCCGCTGTGGGCGGTGCTGCACCATCGTGGGCGCAAGAGCGGCACGGCGTACGCGACGCCCGTCGCGATGGTGCCGACGGTGGATCCGGCGCTCGTGATGATCGGCCTGCCGTGGGGCCGGAACACGAACTGGGCGCGCAACGTCGTGGCGGCGGGATCCGCTGAGCTCACGTGGTCGGGCGCGACCCACTCCGTGTCGTCGCCGCACATCGTCGACCCGGCGGAGGCGGCGGATCTCGCGAAGCCGCTGTTCCGCTCCATCGTGAAGCGGATGCCGGCGGCGATCGTGCTCCGGCGTTCGCCCGGGTCGGTTGCCTGACGTCGGCTTCAGGAGTCGCTCGCACCTTCGGCGATGTCGTAGGTATGTTCTAAAGTCGAAGCATGTTCATCGACCCGGCCCTGCCTGACCAGGTGCTTCCCGATGAGCTCGATCTCGTGGTCGAAGCGGCCGACATGATGACCGTTTTCGCCGCGCACCGGCTGGTGCGCATCGACGTGATGCGGCGCGATGCGCTGCGCGATGCGACCCGCAACGGCCGGGTTCTCACCGAGGTCGTCGAGCGCAGCGTGCGGCTGGAGCTCGCGGCGGCGCTGCGGATCACCGAACACGCGGCCGGTGACCTGCTGGGCTTCGCGGAAGCGCTGGTGCATTCCTACCCGGTGGTGCTGGCGTCGATGGAGCGGGCTCGCATCACGGAGCGGCACGCCGAGATCCTGGTCGGCGCGGTGAACGAGCTCGAACCGGAGTTCCGCACGCGGGTGCTCGAGCCGGGCCTCGCGCTGGCCGAGGCGGAGCCGGTCGGCACGTTCCGCCGCAAGCTGCGCGCTCTCATCGACACCGTGCGGTCGGCGACGCAGACCGAACGATACGAGCGGGCCGTGACGAAGCGGCGGATCGCGGTCGAGCCCGACGACGACGGGATGGGGTGGCTGCACCTCTACGCGCCCATGGTCGCGATCACCGCAGCGCAGTCACGGGCGACCGCGATGGCCAAGGCGATCAAGGTGGGCGACGGCGACACCCGCACCCTCGACCAGGCTCGCGCAGATGTCGTGCTCGACCTCCTCATCGACGGCGCTGTCCAAGCTCATCCCGAGCAGGCCCGCGGTGTGCAGGCGACGGTGTTCGTCACCGTCCCGGTGCTCGCTCTCCTCCACGAGTCCGACGCCTCCCGAGCGGCCGCCGGCATCGACCCGCCGGTGGTCGAAGGGATCGGGCCGATCCCGCTCCCCGTGGCGCGCGAACTCGCTGGCGGCGCACCCGGGTGGACGCGGGTGCTCACCCACCCCGAGACCGGAATGGTTCTCTCGGTCGGCCGCGATCAGTACCGACCACCGCCGGCGCTGGCGAAGCTCGTGAAGTGGCGGGCGGATCGGTGCATGGGACCGGGGTGCGGGATGCCGGCCTCCCGGTGCGACATCGATCACAACGTCGACTGGGCGCTCGGCGGAACGACAGAACTGACGAATCTGGGGCCGCTGTGCGAAGGTCACCACACCGTCCGGCATCACACCGACTGGACGATCGAGCAGGTCGCCGGTTCGGGCGGTGCGATCCGGTGGACGTCGCCCTCGGGCCGCCGGTACCTGGTCGAGCCGGAGCGCACCGTGCCCGTGTTCCGGGCCGTGGACTGCGGCGACGCTCCGTTCTGACCGTTAGCCTGCTGTCGATGAGTTTCGATGTGGAGACCTGCAGCGCGAACGCGGTGGCCTGGGCGCTCGGGCACGAGGGTTCGAACGAGTACGCGACGCGCTGCCTGGCGTTCGTCGAGGACGCGATCGAACGCTCGAACGACCTCGAGATGTTCGGCGGCGACGACGCGGCGGAGTCCGCCCGTCTGTACGGTGCGTCGGCGAACACGGGGGCGCCGCCCGCCGACGCGTTGGTGTTCTACGAGAGCGTGGGCGAGCTCTTCGGCGAACGGCGGGATTGGGGCCACGTCGGCCTGAGCCTCGGTGACGGCCGCGTCGTGCACGCGTGGGATCGTGTGCGCGTCGACGAGTACCGCGCCCTCGAGGCCCAGACACCGGCGCCCGGCTGGGAGCCGCTGCGCTGGGTCGGCTGGGTGCCGCTCAGCCGCGCGCTCGAGGGCGCCCGCCCGCGGACGTGGGACGAGGATCCCGCTGCGGCCGCCGCGAGGATGCAGGCCGAGCGCTTCGGCGGCTGACGGGCCTCAGCCCGCGTCGGCTCGGTCGATCACGCCGTGCGCAGGATCCGCTCTGTGACCCGCGCCGAGAAGTACAGCGCATCGACGGGCACGCGCTCGTCGGCGGCGTGGAACTGCGCGAAGACATCGAAGTCGCGGGGCACGCGCAGCGGGACGAACCCGTAGCCGTGGATGCCGAGCTTCGCGAAGTGCTTGTTGTCGGTGCTGGCCGGCAGCAGGTACGGCACGACGACACCGTCGGGGTCGTCGACCGAGATCGCGTCCTGGAGGACGCCGATGATCGGAGCGTCGACCGGCGCCTCGGTCGCCGACCACCAGCGGCCCTCGCGGATGTCGATGTCGTCGCCCACGAGCTCGCGCAGACCCTCGCGCAGCGCATCGTCCTGGCCGGGGAGGATGCGGATGTCGAGCCGCGCCGCGGCCTCAGCCGGGATGATGTTCGTCTTGTCACCGGCGTCGAGCACGGTCGGGGTGGCGGTGTTGCGCGTCGTCGCGCCGACGAGCGACGAGACGAATCCGAGGCTCTCGAGGTCGTCGGCGAGCGACTCGTCGGTGAACGCGAGACCGCGCGCCTCCCCGAACACGTCGAGCAAGCGCTGCAGCGCGGGCGTGCGCACCACGGGGAAGCGGTGCTCGCCGACGGCGGCCACGGCCCGAGCGAGACGCACCACGCTGTTGTCGGCGGTGGGCCGCGAACCGTGCGCTGCGCGCCCACGAGCGCGCAGCGTCGACCACGCGACGCCCTTCTCGCTCGTCGCCACGAGGTACGCACGACGATCGTCTCCCGGCTCGTCGGTCAGCGGCACCGAGAAGCCGCCGACCTCGCTCAGCGCCTCCGTGACGCCCGCGAACAGGTCGGGCCGGTTCTCGACGAGCCAGCCGGCACCCCACACACCGCCGCTCTCCTCGTCGGCAAGGAACGCGAACACCAGGTCGCGCCGCGGCACGATCCCCTCGCGGGCGAAGTGCCGCGCCACCGCGAGGATCGTGCCCGCGTAGTTCTTCATGTCCACGGCGCCGCGGCCATAGAGGTAGCCGTCCTCGATGTCGGCGCCGAACGGCGGGTGGGTCCAGTCCTTCTCCTCGACCGGCACGACGTCGAGATGCGCGTGCACGAGCAGGGCACCGGCATCCGGATCGCTCCCGGCGAGGCGCGCGACGAGGGACCCGCGACCCGGGCGCGACTCGACGAGCTCCGAGGCGATGCCGACGTCGGCCAGACGCCCCTGCACCCATCGCGCCGCCCGGGTCTCGCCGTCGCCGATGGTAGCGGCGACACCGGTGTTCACGGTCTCGATGCGGATCAGGTCGCGCACGAACTGCAGCGCCTCGTCCTCCAGCAGCGTCGGCACGGGCATCCTCCTCGGATAGGGCAGGGCGGACGACCCGCCGCGGCCGAGGTTAGCCCGACTCGTCCCCGCGGCGCGCCGACCCGCGCCACGCGGAGTCACACCCTGACGCACCGCGACACACCTCACTCGATATGGTGAGCCCATGACGCGCACGCGGGGATGGGCGACAACCTGGACGCTGCTGCGACTCGCGATGGCGGGGGTGACGATCGCGGCGATCGTGGCGCAGCTGACGAAGTCCATCGGCACGGCGATCGAGCTCGGCCGCGACGTCACGACGACGATCGCGAACTTCTTCAGCTTCTTCACGATCCTCTCGAACGCCGCCGCCGCGGTCGTGCTGGCCTGGATCGCGCTCTGGTACCTCTTCAAGGGACGCCGACGCGACACGGATGCCGAGCCCCACGGCCTTGCGGTGGCGCTGGCGTGCGTCAGCACATACATGATCATCACCGGCATCGTCTACAACACCCTGCTGCGCAACATCGAGCTGCCCCAGGGCAGTGCGCCGATCCCGTGGTCGAACGAGGTGCTGCACCTGATCGGCCCGATCTTCCTGCTGCTCGACGTCTTCCTCGGACCGCTCCGCCGAGCCCTCCCCTGGCGCAGCCTGTGGGCGGTGGTGGCGTTCCCGATCGTCTGGGTGATCTACACGATGATCCGCGGACCCCTCGTCACCAACCCGGTGAGCGGCGATCCGTTCTGGTACCCGTACCCCTTCCTCAACCCGAACAACCCCGGCGGATGGCTCTCGGTGGTCTTCTACGTCATCGGGATCGCGGCCGCGATCGTCGCCGTCGGAGCCTTCGTCGTGTGGTGGGGACGACGCCGGGGCGCAGTCGTCGGTGCATCGGATGACGCCGGGGCGGCGGCATCCGTCCCCTCCTCCGTCGCGTCGGACTGACGCCCGAGCAGCCGTCTACAGGGGCTGAATCGTGTCCCCCGAACGGCGGACACGCCCGGATTTCCGGGGCTTTTGTCGAGGTTGTCCACCAAACGGTGGACACGTTGTAGGTTCCTGACAACGCCGGGGATCGGGCGCGCGTTTTCCACACGTTGCCGACACAAAGGTTTGATACACCCCCGTATCGACAGGAGTACATCTGTGCTCGGGGCAGGAAGCGACACGCACTACGCGTGATGTCGAAAGGGGTGGGACATGCACTGGGCATGGTTTCGAATCGCCGCGGCACTCACCGGGATCTCCGGGGTGATCGCTGGATTCATCGTCAACGTAGACCGCGCAGCGCGCCAGGGGCAGGGCCTCGGCGACGTGCTGGCGAACTACTTCAGCCTGTTCACGATCGTGTCGACGCTGCTCAGCATCGTCACGCTGTTCGTGGCCGCATCATGGGCGATGCGGCACCCGGGCTCCGAGCGCGAGCCGTTCGGCATCGCGCTCGCCCTCGCGGCGGTCACGGGACCCGTGCTGCTGCTCGGGCTGGTCTACAACGCGCTGCTGCGCGGACTGCCGTCGGCCATCGCGCTCGGCGACTCCGCCGGGATCGCGATGCTCGACAAGTACGCGGCCGAGGTGCTGCACGTGGTCCTGCCGATCTACTTCGTGCTGGACCTGCTGCTGGCCCCGCGCCGGCGGGCGCTGCCCTGGTGGTCGCTCGCGGTGCTCGTCGGCTACCCGCTGGCATGGACGACGTACACGATGGTCCGCGGCGAGCGCGTCGCGAACCCCGACGGCACCACACCGTGGTGGTACCCGTACCCGTTCCTGGACCCGCACGGCGCAGGCGGCTACTCGTCGGCGTTCACCTACATCGGCGTGATCCTGGTCGGCTTCCTGGCGATCGGCTCGATCATCATCCTGATCGGCCGGTACCGCCAGAAGCGGTCCACACGCCACGGCGCACCGGCCGCGCGCCACACGCTGCTGATCTGATCAGCGCCACCGGGGGGTGGCGGAGATGGGCGGGTGCGATGAAGCACCCGCCCATCGTCGTCAGACGCTCCGGCTCCGGCGACGCACGACCACCATCGCGAACACGCCCGCGAGGATCGCCAGTGCACCGATCGCCCCGAGCCCCGCGAGTCGCGCGCCGTCCGCACCCGTCGCCGGCAGCGGGCTGTGGAACCGGTTGTCGATGGTGATGGATGCTGCGCCCTCGCCGCCGACCGTCACGACGGCGCGGTTCGCACCATCGGGATCCGCCGGCGTGTACGTGACGGCATCGGCTCCGCCGTTCGAGGTCTCGCTCACTGCGCACTCGGCGCCGACGGGGAGGTCCTCGTAGACCACCGGCGCGGCCATCGTGAGTGCGCGCACGGCGCCGCCGGGCACGTCGATCGCGGAGCCGTTCCACGTGCACGATGCGGTCACTTCGAACGTGCTGTTCCGGTGCAGCGACGCGTCGCCGCCCGACACCGTCTTCACGACCTCGATCTGCCCGACGTCGAACGTGTTGGTCACCGTGACGTCCGTCTCACCCTCGACGATCTCGATGGTCTCGACGGGCTCGCCCTCGGCATCGGTGATCGTCGTCGCGTGCGCGCCGCCGGTGTCGGTCTCGGTGATCGTGCACTCCAGGCCGATGAGCAGCGGCTCGTAGGTGTGGGTGTAGTCGTTGTCCGCGCTCAGCACCTGCTCGGCGTCCGGGACCTCCACCGGCTCGCCGTCCTCGTCGACGCACGCGAGCACGACGGTGAACGGCCCGGCGCCCCACAGCTCGGCGCCCTCGCCGTCGATCACCTTGGTGACCGTGAGCGACCCGGCGTCGAACGTGTTGACCGCGGTGACCACCACCGGGTCGCCCGACCCGATCTCGAACCGCGGACGATCGATGGACACGGATGTCGCGCCGCCGTTCTCCGTCTCGCGCACGGTGCAGCTCGCGCCCTCGGCGACGTCGTCGACCTGCACCTCGTAGCCGTTGCCCGCGTCGAGGGTCAGGAAGCCCGCCCACACGATGCGCGGGATGCCGCCGCCGGTGTCGAGCGTGCAGACCACCGCGAACTCGAACGGACCGGCGCCGAAGTCCTCGGCGGCATCGCCGGTGCGCTCCTTCTCGATGCGGAACGACCCCGCGCCGAACGAGTTCGTCGCCAGGACCTGCACTTCGGTGTCCTCCTGGATGGTGACGTCGACCGAGGTGCCCTCGACGGGCTCCCCGGTCGCCCCGTCCACCGTGACCTGCATCGTGGTGCTCTCGGCGCCGAGGTCGTCGGTCTCCTCGACCGTGCACGTCGCGTTGACGGGCAACCCGTCGAGCGCCCACGTCTGCTCGGGGGTGATCTCCTCGATCATCGGAACGTCCGGTCCGTAGCCGTCGGCATACGCCGGCTGGCCGTTGAGCTCGCACGTGACCTCGAAGGTGAACGGACCGTACGCGATCGGATCCCCGCCGCTGTCCACAGCATCCGTGTCCACCGCCTTGCTGATGCGCAGCGAGGCGACGTCGTAGATGTTCTCGACCGTGACGAGGCCGATGTCCTCGGTGTCGAGGGTGACCGTGGCGGTGCCGATGTCGGTCTGGGTCTGACCCCACTGATCCTCGGTCGCAGTGCACTCAGCGCCCAGCGGCAGCCCGTCGATGACGGTCGGATCCGCGCCGGGCACGAGGTCGACCTCGGGCAGGCCCTCGATCGGCTCGCCGTCGATCGTGCACACCAGCTGCACCGGGAACGAGTCGGGCGCGAACTCCGAGGCCGGACCCGAGACGATCTTCTCGAGAGCGATCGAGCCTGTCGGATACGCGACGCCGACCCGGCGACCCTCGGTGGCCGGCACGAGCACCGTCGCGTCGCCGCTCAGAGCGGCCCCGCCCGTCGAGATCGTGTTGTACGCGGTCGGCTGGTCCTTCACGACCTGTCGGTTCGGGGTGGTGCGCGTCTTGAACTGGAGGGTGAGCGAGTCGCCCGGCTCGAACTTCTCCTCGCCGGGGAAGTCGACCGCCACCTTGATGCTCCGCACGACGGCCGGGTCGACGGTGTCGTCGAGCGGCAGCCACGCACCGGGGATGCACGGGGTGCCCACCGGGTTGAGGTCGGCGGTGCAGGGCACCGCCGCCGTCGAGTAGAACAGCGAGATCTGCGCGTTGGTCGGCGTCGTCGGGTCGACGATCAGCGCCACCTCACCCGCGTACGTCGGCTGCCACTCGCTCCCGCGCGGGATCACCACGATCAGACCCTGATCGCCCGGCGTCGGCAGGTTGTCGATCGAGACGAGCTTCGAGATGGGCACCGTGCCCGCGTTCGTGACGTGCAGGCGCCACGTCTCGGTGTCGCCGGGCAGCGTCAGCGGCACACACGGGTAGCGGTAGAAGCCGTCGGCGTCCGCGCTGCCCTCGCATGCGAAGTTCGCGTCGTCGCTGCGGACGTTCGGCACGTCCGGCAGGTTCGGCGGGTTGTCGGCGCGCACGAACTTGACCGTGCTCAAGGCGGGAACCGCGAGCGGCCTCACCGTGGCCGTGTCGGCGCACAGGCCCGTGGCCTCGTCGTAGCTCGGCACGCACTCGTCGAGCGGTTCGGCCACGTCGATCGTCGCCGTGTTGGTCACGGAGTCGTTCGGCGTGAGGCCGGGTCGCAGCATCATGCGCAGCGTGATCGTGTAGGTCTGGCCGGGCTCGAGGACCGACCCCTCGGGCATCGTGAAGACGATGCTGGTGCCGAGGTCCTGGACGTCGACGTCGTCGGGGTCCGTGGGCAGCGGGTCTCCGCCCGGTGGCGTCGGCGCGGCACCCGTGAGCGCGAAGGACCACGGCGGCACGCTGGGATCGCGATCGGGGTTGAAGATCAGCTGGGGTTCGCCGGTCGCGGTCAGCGGCAGTTCGTCGGTGAAGACGACGTCCGTCAGCGCCCGCTCGCCGGTGTTCGTGTACGCGAGGGTGAACGGGATCTCGACGCCCGGACGCACGTCGCCCGTGGGCGATTTCACGACATTGACGGATGCCTCGAGGTGGAGGTTGCGGTACTCCGCCTCGGCCGTGTCGTCATCGGTGAGGCGCTGCCCGATCCCGATCTCGGCGGAGACGCCGTCGACCGTCACCGTGTCGAAGAAGACGCCGGCATCCTGCTCGCCGGGGGCGGGAACCTGGTCGCTCCGCGTGGTCGGCGTCGGCTCTCCGGTGCGAAGGTCGGTGCGCCGCTCCACGAGGAACGGCACGTTGATGATCGGGTTGACCGGGTTCAGCCAGCCGAGCTCGGCGGACGACCAGAACTGGAAGCTGAGGCCGTGCAGCGTGCTCGGGGCGCCGTCGAGGAACGCGATCGCGGCCGCGACGGAAAGGTCGCCGTTTCGCGGCATGCAGGTCCAGTCACCGCCGACGTCGTCGGCGACCACATTCGCGTCGGTGAAGTCGCCGCCGTCGAGGTAGCAGACCTGCACCTTCGCCACGGGCGGGGGCAGCTGCCACAGCGGGTCGGGGCCGACGAAGTCCATCGCGTTCCAGAACGTGGGGTCGTCGTCGGTCATCGTCATCGTGTAGGCGCGGGCGGACCCGCCGGGCTGACCGGTCAGGGTCACCGTGACGGGCGAGAAGTCGTTCTCCTTCTGCGCGCTCGGCGAGATCGTCTTGCCCGCGCTCACCGAGAAGCTCGGCTCCTCGAGAGCGATGGATGCACCCGCGTCGTCACAGGCGAACCGGTCGCCCTCATGCGGGGGGCACTCGAAGAACGGATCGACGTCGGCGATGACTCCCTCGGCGGTGTTGGCGATCGGCGAATCGCCGACCGACACGCGTTCGGTCGTGCCCTGCCAGAACGGACGCAGCCGCAGGTCGAACTCGACCACTCCCGCGGCGTTGGAGGCGATGCGGCCCGTGTAGGTCACCTGCACGCCCGAGACGTCGCACGGCATCGTGTTGGGCCCCAGGGCGAGCGCGTCGGCCCGCGTCAGCTCGATCGGGTCGCCGCCGAAGCAGGACAGCGTGACCACCGTGTCCGTCGCCCCCGCAGGCACATCGATGCGGACGAAGTTGTTGAACGTGAATGCCTGGAACGGGTCCTGTCGGCGGTCGGTCACCGAGCCCGGGGCCGTGTCGGTGATCTGCAGCATGTCGACCTTGGCCGGCGTCGTGTTGCGCGTGGTCACGGTGACGCGGCTGAGCGGGTACTGGCTCGGGAGGATGTTGGGGTCGTTCGGCACCGCGAGCGGGCCGCCCTGCCAGTTCTTGTCGGTCGTCGTCGTCAGCGGCACGTCGACGATGATGACGTCGTCCTGGTCGTTCGCCGAGAGCGGGTCGCGGCCGTCGGCCGGGAACCCGGTCGCGTTGGCGGTGTTGCGCACGACTCCGTCCGTCGGGAGGTTGTAGAGCTCGTCGCCGAGCACCGCGGTGCCGTCGCTGCGGCGCTCGTCGCGCACCTGCCACACGAGCGTCACGGGCCGGTCGTTCGCGAACGAGCGGGCGACGCCCGACCCGACGGGCGGCGCCGTCGGGTCACCGGCTGACGCGGCCGCGCGGTCAGGGCTCTCGACGAAGGTCAGCTTCACGCCCACGGTCGAGGCGCGCTCGGCCGTCGTGAGGTTCATGCCCGGGAACTGCCCGACGCAGAGCGGGTTGCACGGGTTGTTCGTCGCCGTCACCCACGCGGTGCCGTTGTAGAGCTGCACGGCCTGCACGGCGTCGTACTTGATGAGGGGGTCTGTCGCGGTCGTGATCGAGTTGACGCGCGTCAGGTCGAAGGCGTTGAACAGCGACGCCGTGATCGCCGTGGTCTCGGGAGCGGCGATGTCGGTGATCTCGACGCGCTCGAGGTTGGAGTACCCGCCGGTCGACCAGCGCAGCGTCGAGGGGATCGTGTCTCCCGAGCGCGCGATGACCGACTTGATGCCGCCCGAGCTCGAGGTCCCGAAGGACTTGTCGATCAGATCGGCGTTGCCGGGGTCCGGCGGAATGAGCTCGAGGACGGGGCAGTCGTCGGGCGGGAGCACGGCCTGCCCGTCGGGCACACTCGGGTTCGCGCTCGAGGCATCCGTCTGCGCACAGTTGGGCACGAAGGTGCTCTCGTCATCGCTGAACGGCGGCACCTCCGTATAGCGGCCGTCAGCACGGAGCGACGAAGTGAAGTTCGGCGAGAAGTCGGTGCCGGGCGCGAAACCGCCCGCGTCACCCGTGTAGTCGTAGACGAACCGCACGCCGCCCGCGACGTCACTGATGTCGGACGGCACCTGCTGCGAGTAGATCGTCGGTCCGGCGATCGGTCCGGCGAGGGTCTCCCACGTGCCGGTCGTCGTGTCGTAGTACTCGATCGTCAGCGTCGAATCGGCGGGCACCGGCGTCTGCGTGATCGCGGTCAGGTCGAACGCGTTCCACCACGGGTCGCCCTCCACGGGGTCCTCGGGATCCTGGATCACGACCTGCTGCGCACGACCCGTGGTGCCGGTGGGGTTGTCCGGCGGCGAGGGACGTTCGGTGAGACCGCCGTTCAGCGTGACCGTGACGACCTCGCCGGGCACCGCGAGGATCGGCGTGGGCCGGATCTGCTTCGAGATGTACGGCTCGATCACCTCGTCGTAGATGTAGAGGTCGTCGGACGCCTCCGCGGAGTCGGTCGTGCCCGCGTTCTCGCCCTCGACGGCGATGAGGTTGGGCACGGTGAGCGGCAGCCCGGTCAGATCGGGGTCGGTGTCGACCGAGAACGGGATCTCGGTCTCGCCGCCGGGGACGATGTCGCCGCTGAAGGTGACCTCGAACGCGACGATGTCGGCCGGGTCGACACCGTCGGGAAGGGCCGGAACGGTGTTGTCCGCGAACGGCACCGTGACGGTTCCCCCGCCGGCGAGCGTGTAGACGACCTCACCCGACGTCGCGCCGGCCGGCCAGTCCACCGGACCCGTGAAGCCTCCGAACGTGTACGCCGCGGGGAAGGTCCCGGTCGCGGGCTCGCGGATCGTCAGCGTGTCGATCGGGATCGTCGAGGCGTTGCGCCCGCCGATGGTGACCGTGGTCGACTCGCCCGCGATCACGAGGTCGGGGTCGAAGGACTTGCTCGCAGCCACCGTCACGGTGTTCTGCCGCAGGGTGAACTGGGCGTCGGCCTCGCCGGTGGCGGTCGCGTCGCCGATCGCGACGGTCGACAGCACGTCGTTGGCCACCGTGGATCCGTCAGGCTCGTTGGCCGCAGCATCCGTCACCGTCAGATCCAGTGCGACGGAGCCCGTGGCGCCCGCGGGGATCGCCCCGTGGAACGTCACGCGCGTGCCCTTGACCTCGTCTGGCGTGACACCGGCGGGGAGCGTTCCGCCGGGCGCCGATACCCATGCGCCGTCCACATACACCTCGTAGGTGGTGAGGGCGGGGTCGGCTCCCGCCGGAGGCGTCACCGTGCCGAACGAGGCGAAGGCGAGCGAGTCGAAGGGGTTCGGCGAGGCCTCGGGGTCGACGGGGTCCTGGATCGACAGCGACTCGACGGTCGCGTTCGAGGTGTTCGTGCCGCCGAGGGCGGCCGACACCACGGCTCCGGGCGTGGCGATGGCCTCGGTCGGGGTGAAGGTCTTGGTCGCGGTGGTCGCGAGCTCCAGCGGCACGATCGGCGTCACCGGTGCGACGGCGTCCTGATCGGCGAAGTTCACGCCCTCGATCGTCGCTTCGTTGATCACCGGCGTTCCACTGACGTCGTACGAGGCGTCCGCGGGCAGCTGCGCCGTGATCTCGACGATGCCGGTGGTGTTGTCGAGGATGCCGACCGTGCCGTCGCCCAGCGGGGTCGTCCACGTCACCGTGACGGTGTTGCCGTCGATGACCGGCTCGGCGGCGGTGTTGACTCCGCCGCCGACGACAGCCTCCACGACGACGAACGGCGCGGGCACCACATCGGTGAGCACCGCACCGCGGCAGCCGAGGTCGGTGATGGCCGAACAGCCGACCGTCAGCGTGTAGGTGAAGGTCTCTCCCGGTGCGACCTCGGTGACCGACGCGCTCTTGTCGAGCGTCGCCACCGCGGTGATGTCGGCCGGCTGCGGGTCGGGCAGGATCGGAGCGGCCACCGCGGCCGGTGCGATCAGCGTCGCGGCGGCGACGGCCAGGATCGTGACGGCTGCCGCGATGCGTGAGCGCGCTGTGGAGAACAAGTGACCCCCCGGTCCATGTCACTGCTACGAATGGGCCGGTCACACTTCAGAAGTCACGACCGGATTCATACCTCGCGGTCAGCCTAGCCAGGCTCGTCGGCGCGCCGCCAGTGTTGCTGGCGTTACTGGTGTGACGGCCGACGCATCGCGGGGCGGCATCCGTCCCCTTAACTAGACTTGAGGGCATGTCGAAGGTCCTCCAGTCCCTGCCCGTCGGCGAGCGCGTCGGCATCGCCTTCTCTGGGGGACTTGACACCTCCGTCGCCGTCGCGTGGATGCGCGACAAGGGCGCGATCCCGTGCACCTACACCGGCGACCTCGGTCAGCCCGACGAGGACGACATCGACGCGATCCCGAGCCGTGCGCTCGAGTACGGCGCCGAGGTCTCGCGCCTCGTGGACTGCAAGCCCGCGCTCGTCGAGGAGGGCTTCGGCGCCCTCGCGTGCGGCGCGTTCCACATCCGCTCGGGTGGGCGCACCTACTTCAACACCACGCCGATCGGCCGCGCCGTCACCGGAACGCTCCTCGTGAGGGCGATGAAGGAGGACGGCGTCGACATCTGGGGCGACGGCTCCACCTACAAGGGCAACGACATCGAGCGGTTCTACCGCTACGGCCTGCTGGCGAACCCGGCCCTGCGCATCTACAAGCCCTGGCTCGACGCCGACTTCGTCACCGAGCTCGGCGGCCGCCAGGAGATGAGCGAGTGGCTCGTCGAGCACGGCTTCCCCTACCGCGACTCCGCCGAGAAAGCGTACTCGACCGACGCGAACATCTGGGGCGCGACGCACGAGGCGAAGACCCTCGAGCACCTGAACGTGTCGCTCGAGACCGTCGAGCCCATCATGGGCGTGCGCTTCTGGGACCCCTCGGTCGAGATCGAGACCGAGGACGTCACCGTCACGTTCGAGGCGGGCCGCCCCGTCGCCCTCAACGGCGTCGAGTTCGCCGACCCGGTCGCGCTCGTCTTCGAGGCGAACCGCATCGGCGGCCGCCACGGGCTCGGCATGAGCGACCAGATCGAGAACCGCATCATCGAGGCGAAGTCCCGCGGCATCTACGAGGCGCCGGGCATGGCGCTGCTGTTCACCGCGTACGAGCGCCTGGTCAACGGCATCCTGAACGAAGACACGCTCGCGACGTACCACGAGCAGGGCCGCCGCCTCGGTCGCCTCATGTACGAGGGCCGCTGGCTCGAGCCGCAGTCGCTCATGCTGCGCGAGTCGATCCAGAAGTGGGTCGGTTCGACGATCACCGGCTCGGTGACGCTGCGCCTGCGCCGCGGCGAGGACTACACGATCCTCGACACCACCGCCCCGCGCCTGTCGTACCACCCCGACAAGCTCTCGATGGAGCGCGTCGGCGACGCCGCGTTCGGTCCCACCGACCGCATCGGCCAGCTGACCATGCGCAACCTCGACATCGCCGACTCGCGCGTGCGCCTCGAGTACTACGCCTCGAAGGGTCTCATCGGCGGTGCGACGGGCGAGCTCGTCGGTCACCTCACGCAGGGTGAGGCCGGCGAGATCACCGAGCGCGCCGAGAACTACAGCGCCGCGCAGGAAGAGCTCGCAGAGGCGACGGATGCTGCGAACGAGGCGTCCGCGTTCGACCTGGGAACCGACTGAGTCATCGTGGATTAACTTGCACACCACTGTGCAAGTTATCTAACGTGGAGGCATGACCTCCCCGATCGATGCTGCTCGCCGTCCGCGGCGCGACGCCCTCGAGAACCGCGCGGGCATCCTCGCCGCGGCTCATGTCGCCCTCGCGCACGACCCCCGCGCGTCCGTCGACGCCATCGCCCGCCAGGCCGGCCTCTCGCGCCGGGCGCTGTACGGCCACTTCGACGACCGCGACGCCCTCGTGCGCGAACTGGTCGCCCAGGGCGCCGCGCGCTTCAACGCCGTCGCCGCCGCGATCGACGACGCCGACGCGCGGGTCGCACTCGCCCGTCTCGCCGCCGCCCTGTGGAACGAAGCCGCGCACGTGCAGGTGCTGGCGGCGATCGCCCTCGACGAAGCCCATCTCGAAGAGACGGCGACGGCCCTCGCACCACTGCGCCGCACTGTCGTGCGCATCGTGCGCGACGGGCAGGACGCCGACGTGCTGCGCACCGACGTCGCCGCCCCGACGCTCGCGCGACTCGTCGAAGAGACCGCGCGCACCGTCATCACGCGCATCGACGCGTCGTCGCCCGCAGCCCGCGACCTCGCGGTGCGCGCCGTGCTGAGCATCGCCGGGCTGTCGTGGCGCCAGGCCGACGCGCTGCTCCACGAGCACCCCGAGATCGTCGCGACTCCCAAGGCGGCGAGCGCGTGAAGGTCGTGCTCGACGCGGTCGGCAAGGGCCGCCGCGAGCACGCGCTGCCGGCGACCTCGGCCGTCTTCGAGTGCGGCGTCGCGACACTGGTCGCCGCCGAGACCGAGCAGCGGCCGACGGTGCTCGGACTCATCGCGTCGGGCCGCATGCGCCCCGACACCGGCGGGGTGACGCTGGACGGCAAGACGGATGCCTCGGGCCTGCGTCGCCGGGTCGCCCTGGTGGATGCCCCCGAAGTGTCGGAACCCGAGCCGAACGTCACGCTCGCCGGCGTGGCCGCCGAGGAGCTCATGTTCGCCGGGCGCCGGTCGGACCCCGTTGCGGTACGGCGCTGGCTCGATGAGCACGGCCTCGGGGACGAGGCATCCGTCCCCGTCTCGAACGTGGATCCCGCCGGCCGCGTGCGTGCGCTGTGCGAGCTGGCGGTGCTGCGCAAGGGCGTCGAGGCGATCGTGCTCGTCTCCCCCGACCGCCATGGTGGAGAGCCCGCCGCGTGGTGGAGCATCGCTTCGGACTTCGCCGCTCGCGGCTATGCCGTGCTCGTGATCGCGGGGCAGGCCTCGCAGGGAGTGGCGCGATCGTCGCTCGGTGAGCGAGACGAAACGCCCCGGGCCCTCGGACGACCCCGTGTTCGCAGGCTCACCGCGCCGACGAACGGGGGCCGGGTATGAAGGTCCCCCAGATGATCCTCGCCGAGCTCCGGCGGCTCGCGTCGACCCGCATGTCGCTCATCGCGCTGATCGCCCTCATGGTCGTGCCGATCCTCTACGGCGGCCTGTACCTGTGGGCGAACCGCGACCCGTACGGCCAGCTCGACCAGGTGCCGGTGGCGCTCGTCGTCGCCGACACCGGCGCCGAGCTCAACGGCACCGACCGCAACCTGGGCGACGAGGTGGCGCAGGAGCTCATCGAGGACGGCACCTTCGACTGGCAGCTCGCCACCGCCGAGGAGGCCGACGCCGGACTCGACGACGGCAGCTATGACTTCGCGATCGAGCTGCCCGCCGACTTCACGGCCGCCATCGCGTCGATCACCACGGGCGAGCCGCGGACGGCCGACATCGTGCTGCACACGAGCGACGCGAACAACTATCTCGCCTCGACGATCGGCACGCAGGCGGTCGAGCGCATCCAGGCGACGATCACCGAGAAGGTCGTGGCCGAGGCGGGTCTCACGATGCTCGACGCCCTCGACACCATCCGTGTCCAGTTGACGGATGCCGCTGCCGGCGCCTCGCAGCTGGTCGACGGTCTCGCGCAGGCCGGCGACGGCGCGTCGCAGCTCTCCTCCGGTGCCGGGCAGCTCGCGGACGGCACCGCTCAGCTCCGCGACGGCGCGGCCCAGCTCTCCGCCGGCGCAGCGCAGGTCGCGGACGGCGCCTCCCAGGTCGCCGGAGGCACCGCACAGCTCGACGCCATCGCCGACCGGATCGGCGCCGCGTCCTCGTCCGCGATCTCGGCGCTGCCGGAGGTGCGCGACGACATCGCCGTGAAGCTCGGTGAAGCGGGCCTCGACCAGGCCCAGATCGACGACGTGCTCGCCACGCTCGACCCGGTCGGAGAGCGGCTGGATGCCGTCGACGACCGCGTGCAGGGAGCCGTCGCGCAGATCGACCGGCTGAACTCCGGCGCGCAGCAGGTCTCGGCGGGTGCGGCATCCGTCGCGGCAGGGTCGTCGACCCTCGCCTCGGGCACCGCGACGGCCGCCGACGGCGCCGCACAGCTGCGCGATGGCGCGGTGACGCTCGACGGCGGGCTCACCCAGCTCCAGGACGGCGCGACGCAGCTGCGCGACGGGCTCTCCGCGGGCGCCGCCCAGCTGCCGTCGTACGACGCCGACACGCGCCACGCGCAGGCCGACACCCTCGCGGCCCCCGTCGAGGTCGAGCGCTCGTCGCTCACGCAGGCGCAGAACTACGGCGCCGGCCTCGCGCCGTTCTTCGCCGCCCTCGCGGGCTGGATCGGCATCTACGCGCTGTTCCTCATCGTCAAGCCGGTCTCGAAGCGCGCGGTGACGGCCCTGCACTCGCCGATCCGCATCACGCTGGCCGGGTGGGCCACTCCTGCCCTCCTGGGCGGCGTGCAGATGCTCGGCCTCTTCGGCGTGCTCTCGCTCGCGCTCGGCTTCTCGTTCGCACACCCGCTCGCGACCCTCGGCATCCTGCTGCTCGCCTCGGCGACGTACGCCGCGATCGTGCTCGCGCTCAACGTGTGGCTCGGCTCGGTCGGACAGTTCCTCGGCCTCGTGCTCATGGTGCTGCAGCTCGTGACCGCCGGCGGAACGTTCCCGTGGCAGACGCTGCCCGCGCCGCTGGCGGCGCTGCACCACGTGCTGCCGATGGGCTACGTCGTCGACGCGATGCGCCAGGTCATGTACGGCGGCAGCGCCGACCGCGTCTGGCTCGACCTCGCCGTGCTGCTCGCCTGGCTCGTCGGCGCGGGGCTGATCGCCGCGATCGGCGTCACCCGCATGACCCACTTCCGCACTCTGCGCGACCTGCAGCCGAGCGTCATCGGATAGCGGGCACTCTCCGGAGACGGATGCCGCGCCCCGCGGCATCCGTCTCAGAAGTGCTTCTCAGCCGACGCCGCCGCCGTCGCAGGTGCCGTCGCCGATCTGCGACGCGTCCCCGTTGCCGGGGAACCACAGCACCTCGCCGTGACGCTCGTACCAGAAGGCCGGGATGATGTCCTCGTCATCCTGGTGCTTCTCGTGGGCGCGTACGACGGCGAGCTTGTCGGTCTCGATGTAGACGTACGGATTCTTCGCACTGTGCGTCGCGTGACAGTACGCGACCTTGTGCGTGCCGTCAGCGGGCTTGGATGCGAATGCGGGTGCGGCGCTCCCGAGCGCGACGACCGCGGTGAGTGAGACGGCGGCTGCAAGGGCAGCCGCTCTGCGCGAGGCGCGCGTGTGCATGGGCATAGTGGATCTCCCCCAGTTGAGATCGGCCATTGACGGGAAGAGTCTGACAGCGCACAGCGCTCCCGACAAGAGCCCGGTCGCGCGGTGAAAATCCGACGCGATTCGGCGCGAGGCACGACTCGGGGTTAGCATGCGGAATGGTGCCGTTGCGACCCGAACGCGCGTGACACCGAATGTCGCGGTGTCCGGCACCGCGGATCCCCCCACCCCGCCCGGAAAGCCCTTTCAATGACGAAGCCCCAGCCCTCTCCGTACGCCGTCGACGACACCCTGCATCGCCGGTCTGCGGGGAGGACGATCGGCATCGTCCTGTTCAGCATCCTCGCGGCCGTCGTGGTGCTCGCCCTCATCGCGGTGGGCTTCGTCACGTACACGGCGCAGCGCTCGTTCCCGCAGCTGAGCGGCGAGGTGAAGGCCCCCGGCCTGGAGGCCGAGGTGACGGTGCAGCGCGACGTGCTCGGCATCCCGACGATCACCGCGGACTCGTCGCACGACCTGTTCTTCGCGCAGGGCTACGTGCACGCGCAGGACCGCTTCTGGGAGATGGACTTCCGCCGGCACGTCACGAGCGGGCGCCTCTCGGAGATGTTCGGCGCGTCGCAGCTCGGCACCGACAAGTTCCTGCGCACCCTCGGCTGGCACGACATCGCCGAGCAGGAGGTCGACGCGCTCGACGCCACCCAGCGCGCGTACTACGACGCGTACGCCGACGGCGTGAACGCGTACCTCGCCGATCACCAGGGCGCCGACGCGTCGTTCGAGTACGCCGTGCTGGGCCTGCAGAACTCCGACTACGAGATCGAACCCTGGACGCCGGCCGACTCGGTCGCGTGGCTCAAGGCGATGGCCTGGGACCTCCGCAGCAACATCGAGAGCGAGACCGAGCGCGCGGTCGTGGCGCCGGACTTCACCGAGGCCGAGATCGACCAGCTGTACCCGGCGTACCCGTTCGACCGGAACCCGGTGATCGTGCCCAAGATCTCCACGGTGCCGGCGGTCGGCACGGCTCCCGACCTCCCCGAGGAGACCGACGCCTCCACCTCGTCGATCGAGTGGACCGAGGTCGGCAGCGTGATCGAAGCCGTCGGCGAACTCGTCGGCGACGCCGGAGAGGGCATCGGCTCGAACTCGTGGGTGGTGTCGGGGAGCGTCACCGACACGGGGATGCCGCTGCTCGCCAACGACCCGCACCTCGGCGCATCGCTGCCGAGCGTGTGGCACCAGATCCAGCTGAAGTGCTCGACGGTCACCGAGGAGTGCCCCTTCGACGTCGCCGGATTCGGCTTCTCGGGGCTTCCCGGCGTCGTGATCGGCCACAACGAGCGCATCGCGTGGGGCTTCACCAACCTCACAACGGATGTGACCGATCTGTACCTCGAGAAGGTCGAGGGCGACTCGTACTGGTACGACGGCGCCCTCGTGCCGCTCGAGACGCGCACCGAGACGTTCAAGGTCGCGGGCTCCGAGGATGTCGAGCTCGAGGTGCGCTCCACGGTGAACGGGCCGATCGTCTCGGGACTCACCGACGACTTCACCTCCATCGCGGAAGCTCCGTACACCGGGACGGGCGGCACCGTCACCGAGGCACCGGCCGATGCCCCCGAGGGGGACTACGCGGTGAGCCTGCGCTGGACCGCGCTGCAGCCCGGGACCACGGCATCCGCCATCTTCGCCCTCAACACCGCGAAGGACTTCGACGACTTCCGCGGGGCCGCTGCCCTGTTCGACGTACCGGCGCAGAACCTCATCTACGCCGACGTCGACGGCAACATCGGCTACCAGACCCCGGGCAAGCTCCCGATCCGCGGCGCGGGCGACGGCTCGATGCCGCAGCCGGGGTGGGATTCGGCGTACGCGTGGCAGGGATATATTCCGTTCGAGGCACTTCCTGTCTCGTACAACCCCACCGAGGGCTACATCGTCACCGCGAACAACGCGATCGTCACGCAGGACTACACCTACCCGCTCACGCGGGACTGGGACTACGGCTGGCGCGCAGCTCGCATCACCGAGCTGATCGACCGCGCGATCGCCAAGGGACCGGTGACGGCGGACGACCTCAACGCGATCCAGGCCGACAACTATTCCTTCATCGGCATGCGCCTCACGGCGGCCTACGCCGACATCACCACGGGCGATGACGAGACCGATGCGGCGCTCGACCTGCTGCAGGAATGGGACGCGCAGAACAGCGCCGACTCGGCGGCCGCCGCGTACGCCAACATGCTGTGGGACACGCTCGCCGGCAACGTGTTCGTCGACGGGCGCGAGAACGCGGCGCCGATGACCGGACAGGGCCGTCAGTTCCTCGTGATGGACGCCCTGCTCGACGACGAGGCGTCGCCCTGGTGGGTCAACGACGAGCTCGGCGTGGACGGCATGACCGACATGCTGAAGCGCTCGGCGATCGACGCGTACGAGCGACTCGTCGACGCCCAGGGCGACAACCCCTCGCGGTGGAACTGGGGGAGCCTCCACGCCCTTCCGCTCGAGAACGGCAGCTTCGGCAAGTCCGGCATCGCGGCGATCGAGTGGCTCTTCAACCGCGGGCCGTTCCCGGTCGGCGGCGGCTCGTCCGTCGTGAACGCGACGGGGTGGGACCTGACCCAGAGCTTCTCGACCGTCACCGTGCCGTCCATGCGCATGATCGTCGACCTGTCGGACTTCGACGCCTCGCGCTGGAACCAGCTCACCGGCGAGAGCGGTCACGCCTTCCACACGAACTACATCGACCAAGTGGAGTCGTGGCAGAAGGCGGAACTGACGCCCTGGGCGTTCACGCCCGAGGCGGTCGAGGCGACCACGACCGACACCCTCGTGCTGAAGCCCTGAGGGTCAGGCCTCCCGCTCGATCACGTATCCGCCGTCGGCGAGCGCCTGCGCCATGAAGGCGGCGTACCACTGCGGCCACGCCTCGTCGTAGACCCCGCCGAGCTCTTCGCTCTCGAAGCGGCCGTGTGCCGCGGCCGTGCGGGTGAGGAGGTCCCTGAGCAGCGCTTCGGCGTCGGGGAGCGGCATCCGTGTCATCTTCGGCGTCCTCTCCTGCTCAGCGCCCGGGGGCGCGCGTGACGATCTGCTGGATCACCCATCCGTTGCCGTCGGGGTCCGCGAACGAGGCGAACGTGCCGTAGCTGTCGGCGGACGGGTGCGGGCCGGCGACGCGGTTGTCGGTGCCGGCCCAGTGGAACACGCCGTCGGCGTCGTGCCAGAGGTCGCTGACCTCCGCGCCCCGCTCGACGAGCTCGGCCCGCGCCGCGGCGATGTCGGCGGTGATGAGGTGCAGCCCCTGGGTCGAGCCCGGCTCGGCCGTCGTGAGCTTGTCGCCGAAGATGATCGACGCCGCCGAACCCGGAGGGGTCACCTGCACCACGCGGAGCCCGCGCTCCGTGCGGAAGTCGGCGTCCAGACGGAAGCCGAGGCCCTCGTAGAAGGCCTTCGAACGGTCGACATCCGCGACGGGGATGACGACGACTTCGAGCTTCAGGTCCATGGGATTCTCCTTCGATCGGTGCGTTACCGGTTAGAACGGTGACAACGGTGCCAGACATTCCCGTTACCTGTCAAAATGGTGATGTGATCCACGCCTTCCCCTGCGGCACGCTCAGCCTCGACTTCGTCGGCACGCTGCGCGCGCGCCGCAACGACGACCCCACCGAGAAGCTCGCCGACCCGTCCGACCTCGATGCGTGGTTCGTCGAGTCCGGCCTCGTGCCCCGGGCCGAGGCATCCGTCCCCGAAGACCTGGGGGAAGCGATCGAGGTGCGCGAGGCGATCTACGCGCTGGTGTGGTCGCGCCTGCACGACGAGCCCCTCCCGGCCGAGGCCGTCGAGAGGCTGAACACCGCCGCCGCGACCCCGCCGCTCACCGCTGCGCTCACCCCGGAGGGATGGCTGCGCTCGGGCACACCGCGCCAGGCGCTGTCGCACATCGCCCGCGAGGCCGTCGAGATCATCGGCGGCGAACAGGCCGCGCTGCTGCGCGAGTGCGCGCGACCGGAATGCACGCAGGTGTACCTCGACCACTCGCGGGGTCATCGCCGCGAGTGGTGCTCGATGGCGACGTGCGGCAGCCGGATGAAGGCCAAGGCCTATCGCGAGCGGCAGAAGGCCGGCTCGGCCTGACGCGTCAGCCGCCCGAGGCGGGCGGGGTGCGCTTGGATTCGGCGAGCTCGTCCACGTACAGGCCGGTCTCGTCGATGGTGCCGTTGCGGTAGGCCTGACGCCCCACCATGTGCGCCGAGAGCGGGGCGGTGGCGAGCTGGATCAGCACGACGGGCACGAGGAACGCCACGACCGGCCATGACCGCAGCGACAGCGCGATCGCGAGGCAGATGAGGATGAGCCCGAGCACCTGCGGCTTGGTGGCGGCGTGCAGGCGGGTCGGCACGTCGCGGAACCGCAGCACGCCGATCGCGGCGGTCAGGCACAGCAGCGCGCCGATGAGGATCAGGATCACGGCGGCGAGGTCCAGCATGGCGTCCATCAGCGGTCCTGATCCCTTCTCGCGACGAACCGGGCGATCGAGATCGATCCGAACACGCCCACGGCGGCGATGATGAGCAGCACCGGAAGCGTGCGCGTGTGGTGGTTGATCGCCATCTCGGCGCCGAGCACGCACATCACCAGGGTGAGGAGCACATCGGATGCCACGGCCCGGTCGAGGATCGACGGGCCGATGACGATGCGCCACAGCGTGAGCAGCGCCGCGACCGCGAAGATCACGTAGATCGCGAGCAGCAGCACGTTCATCGGGAACCCCCTCGGGCCACGGTGCCATGCGGAGCGGCATCCCGCATCGCCTGGAGCTGCGCGTGCGAGCCGACCGCCCGCACGATGCGCTCCTCCCAGTGGTGCACGCTGGCGCGCTGCTTCGCGACGTCGGCGTCGCCGCGCACCCCGATGACGTGGAGGTAGAGGATGCGGCGATCGCGGTCGGTGTCGACGATGAGAGAGCCGGGGATGAGCGAGCATGTCACGCCGACGTGGGTCATGATGAGGTCGTCGTCGGTGACGAGCTGCGCGGCGATGATCGCGGTCCCCGGCTGCCGGCGGAAGTCGAGCACCTGCCAGGCGACCGTGAGCGAGCCGAGCACGACCGCCACCAGGAACTCCACGACGAACACCAGGCCCCACCAGAGGTTGACGCGGCCGGACAGCTCGACGGGCGGCAGGCGGAAGATCCGTGTCACGACGAGGGCGGCGACGAGGCCCGTGAGGAACGCGAGCCAGGTGAACTGGCCCCACAGCAGCATCCACAGGGCGATGAGCCACACGAAGAACGGCAGCTGCCGCCACGCCGTCGTGAAGGCGCGACGGAGCCGGCTCTGGGGCAGGTCGGGGCTCACGGCGCCTTCTCCGTTCCCGCGGCGTCGTCTTCGAGCTGGGTCAGCGAGACCGGCTGCAGCAGCGCCTCGCCGATGCGCGTGCAGACGTCGTACAGCGGACCGGCGAAGATCGTGAGCGCGACCGTGATGGCCACCATGCCGGTGGTCGCGGCGGTCATGATCTTCGGGATGACGCGACGCTCGGTCTCGATGCCGGCCGCGGGCGCCGAGCCCAGGTACGAGATGCGCGCCTCGGTCTCGGCCGAGTCCTCGTCCTCGCGCCAGAACGAGAGGTTCCACGCGCGCATGAGCGCGTAGAGGGTGAGGAGACTGGTGAGGATGCCGCCCACCATCAGCACCATCATGATCGGCGTGCCCACCTGCGCGGCGGCGTCGAAGAGCGCGAACTTGCCGATGAAGCCGGAGAACGGGGGAAGCCCGCCCAGGTTGATCGCGGGGATGAAGTACAGCACCGCGATCACGGGGGCCGCCTTCATGAGGCCCTTGACCCGGAGGATCGACGTCGAGCCCGCGCGGCGCTCGACGAGGCCGACGGCGAGGAACAGCGTCGTCTGCACCACGATGTGGTGGACCATGTAGTAGATCGTCGCGCCGATCGCGGCGGGCGTCGCGATCGCGAGCCCGAAGATCATGTAGCCGATGTGACTCACGAGCGTGAACGACAGGATTCGTTTCAGCTCCGCCTGCGCGACCGCGCCGAGCACACCCACGATCATCGTCGCCAGCGCCACCCACATCAGCAGCTGGTTCACGTCGTTGTCGAGGAACAGCTCGGTCTCGGTGCGGATGATCGCGTAGACGCCGACCTTGGTCAGGAGGCCCGCGAACACCGCGGTGACCGGAGCGGGCGCCGTCGGGTACGAGTCGGGCAGCCAGAACGACAGGGGGAAGACGGCCGCCTTGATGCTGAACGCGAGCAGCAGCATCAGGTGGAGGATCAGCTGCGTCTCCTGCGGCAGCTCGCCCATGCGCTCGGAGATCTGCACCATGTTCACGGTGCCCAGGGCGCCGTAGATCATGGCGATCGCGGCGAGGAAGAGGATCGACGACACCAGCGACACGACGATGTAGACGACGCCGGTGCGGATGCGCGACTCGGTCGAGCCGAGCGTGATGAGGACGTAGGACGCGACCAGCAGGATCTCGAAGCCGACGTAGAGGTTGAAGAGGTCGCCCGCGATGAACGCGTTGAAGATGCCCGCGCCCAGGATCAGGTACGAGGGATGGAAGATCGAGACCGGCGTGTCGTCGTCGCCGTCGGCAGCACCCTGACCGACCGAGAACAGGAGGACCGCGAGCAGGACGATGCTCGACACCACCACGAGGAGGGCCGCGAGCCGGTCGACGTACAGCACGATGCCGAACGGGATCGGCCAGCCGCCGACCGAGACGGCGATCGGCTGGTCGCCGGCGTCGACGACGTACAGCAGGATCGCGGCGATGATGGTCACGGCGCTCAGCGTGACGACCGACACGACGACCTGGGTCCTGCGGTGCCGGCCCGCGATGAGCGCGATGGCGGCACCCAGCAGGGGCAGCGTGACGAGCAGCGGGACGAGGGCGGGCGCGATCTGGGTCATGCGTCGTCACCCCGATCCCGCGACTCCGGGGAGGGACGGTCCACCGGGGCGTCATCGCGGAGGCCCGCGAAGTCGCGCGCGCCGAGGATCGTGATCGGCGCGGTGTCGGTACCGACGAAGTCGGTGGTCGCGTCGTCGTCGGCGTCCTCGATCTCGGTCTCCTCGTCCATCGTCTCCTCGACCTCGGCGGCGCGCTCGCGCACCTCGAGGTCGGCCTCGTCGTCCGCCACGGTGTCGGCCTGGCCGAGCTGCCACGACCGGTAGATCAGGGCGAGGAGGAACGCCGAGACGGCGAAGGTGATGACGATCGCGGTGAGCGTGAGGGCCTGCGGGAGCGGGTCCGACATGTCGTCGACGGATGCCGAGCCGAAGAACGGAGCGACCCCCGGGCGGCCCATCACGATGAGCAGCAGCAGGTTGGTCGCGTTGCCGAGCAGCAGGAATCCGATGAGCACGCGTGTGAGGCTGCGCTCGAGCATGGCGTAGACGCCGCACGCGAACAGCACCGCCATCACGACGATGAGGACGAGGGAGACGTTCACGGCACCGTCACCCCCTCCTGCTCGCGCGCTTCCTGCGCCTGGCGGTCGACCTCGGCGCCGAGGCTGCGCAGCACGTCGAGCACGAGCCCGATGACCACGAGGTAGACGCCGATGTCGAACAGCGTCGAGGTGACGAATTCCACGTGACCGAGCAGCGGCACGTTCCACTCCCAGAAGTAGCTCGTGAGCGGCTGGTCGCCGAAGAACACCGGCACGATCGCACAGGCGACGGCGATCGTCATGCCCGTGCCCAGCAGGCGTCCGGCGTCGGTCGGTGCGGCGGCGCCGAGCTCGTAGCGGCCGCCCGCGATGTAGCGCATGACGAGCGCCATGCCCGCGACGAGGCCGCCGGCGAAGCCGCCGCCGGGCAGGTTGTGACCCGCGAAGAGCAGGTACAGCGACACGATGATGATCGTGTGGAAGAGGATCCGCACGATCACCTCCAGCATGATCGAGCGGTTCTCGGGCCGTACGCGCTGGCCGCCGACGAGCCACGCCATGCGGCCGCCGCCGGCGCCGCGCGGCTGGACGCCCTCGGCGGTCTCGACCAGCGGACGCCGCGTGCGGGTCGCCCCGGTGGGCAGCGACGAGATCGCGCGCGACAGCGTGTCGGCGCGGTGGGTGACGAAGACGAGGGACGCCACACCCGTCGCCGCGAGGATCAGCACGGACAGCTCGCCCATGGTGTCCCAGCCGCGCAGGTCGACGAGGGCGACGTTCACCACGTTCTTGCCGTGGCCCAGCTTGTATGCGAGGTCGGGGAAGGCGTCCGAGATCGGCTTCTCGACGCGGGCGCTGGTGGCCACGATCGCGACGAGCGCCATCGTGATGCCGACGGCCGCGCCCAGCACCGCGCGCGCGACCGGCCAGACCGAGGCGTTGTGCTCGCCCAGGCGCGACGGGATCCGGCGCAGCACGAGTGCGAACGCCACGAGCGTCACCGTCTCGACGAGGATCTGGGTGAGCGCGAGGTCGGGAGCGCCGCTCGTCGCGAAGAGCAGCACCATGCCGAGGCCGGTCACCGACACCAGCACGACTCCCGTGTACCGCTTGCGTGCGCGGATCGCGATGAGTCCGGCCGCGATCATGGCGGGCGCCACGAGCAGCTGCGTGGGCGTCTGGTAGGCGTCCAGCTTCGCCTGCCAGTCCTCGCTCGCGAGCAGCGCGGTCGCCTCGGCCGCCACGAACACGACGAAGATCGTGCCGACGTAGACGGGCAGCGAACCACGCTGCGTGAGGCTCGTCGTGACGACCGACAGGCGCGCGATGACGCGCAGCGCACCGTTGTAGACCTCGGCCGCGGTGAACGGGAGCAGGCGCTTCGCGGGACGCCAGCCCCGCGTCGCCCAGAACACCACGACGCCGATCGCGATCGTCGCGAGCGAGATCCACAGCGCCGGCTCGAGGCCGTGCCAGAGGGCGAGATGCGCGGGATGCTCGGGCGCGGGGACGCCGGGCGTCGAGACCGGCGCCTGGTCGGCGTACGGCGCGAACGCCTTGTCGAGCCAGGGCGCGGCGACCCCCGCGATGACGGTGAGCCCCGAGAGCACGATCGGCGCCACGAGGAATCCGATCGGCGGGTCGGGCCATTCCGTGTCGGGCATGCGGTCGCCGTTCGCCGCGCGCTTCGTCGAGAACGCACCCCAGAGGAAACGGATGCCGTATCCCGCGGTCAGCACCGAGCCGAGGGCGATTCCGACCAGCGCCACCATCCCCCACACCGCGCCGCCGAGGGCCTCATGCAGCAGCGCGGCGAGGGCGCCCTCCTTGGCGACGAAGCCGATGGTGGGGATGATGCCGATCATCGACGCGACGGCGATGATCGAGAACGTCGCCATGACCGGCGCCTGCCGGCCGACGCCCGAGAGCTCCGTCAGGTCACGGGTGGACAGCTGGCGGTCGATGACGCCGACGACGAGGAACAGCGCCGACTTGAACAGGGCGTGGCTCAGCAGCAGCGCGAGACCTGCCAGCGCAGCATCCCGAGTCCCGTACCCGAGCACGACGGTCAGAAGGCCCAGCTGGCTCACGGTGCCGAAGGCGAGCACGCGCTTGAGGTCGGTCTCGCGCAGCGCCTGGAAGCCGCCGAGCAGCATCGTGAAGACGCCCAGGGCGATCACGATCGGCCGCCACGGCGGGGCGATCGCGAAGACGGGCGCGAAGCGGGCGATGAGGTAGATGCCCGCCTTCACCATGGCCGCCGCGTGCAGGTAGGCGCTCACCGGGGTCGGCGCGGCCATGGCGCCGGGGAGCCAGAAGTGGAACGGGAAGATCGCCGACTTGCTGAGCGCGCCGACGAGGATCATCACGAGCGCGGCGTCGACGATCGGGCCCGAGGGTGCTTCCGCGAGGATCGTCGAGATGCTCGACGTCCCGGCATCGACCACGAGCAGCACGACGCCGATCAGCATGACGAGTCCGCCGAGCGTCGTCACGAGAAGCGCCTGGAGCGCGGCACGACGGCTCGCCGCGCGCTTGTTGTAGTACCCGATGAGGAGGTACGACAGGACGCTCGTGACTTCCCAGAACATCACGAGGACGACGAGGTCGTCGGTGAGGACGAGTCCGTACATCGCCCCGGCGAACGCGAGCAGCACCGCCGCGAACTGCCCGAGGTTCTCCTTCTTGCCGCGGAAATACCAGCGGCAGTAGATCATCACGAGCGCCCCGACGCCGGTGACGACCAGCGTCATGAGCCACGACAGCGTATCCATCCGCATCGAGAGGTCGATCCCGAGCGGAGGGATCCAGGCGTATGTCTCGAACGGAATGTCCCCGGCGAGCACCTGAGGGGTGAGCACGGCCGCGTAGACGAAGCCCGCGATGGGGAGGATCGCCGCGACGTAGAACGCGCGGGCGCCGATGCGCGCCACGAGCCACGGGAGGAGGATCGGGACGACCGCGAACGCGCCGAGAACGAGGAGCATTCGGGCCTCCTCGGGGTCGTCGGCAGGCGCAAGTCAGAGGAGGACGGCGCAAAGCCCAGGCGATCGGGGTGTCAGGAACCATCCTAACCGGCGCATCGCACCCGATCGCCCGGACGGCATACATCGCCCCTCGTTCGAGGGCGTTTCCGCCGGTCTCAGGCGAGCGCGGGTGCGGGTCCCGTGGTGTTGCCCTCGCGGAAGGTGCACGTGAACCGGATCGACGCCGCGGGGATGCCCTCCAGCATCGCGGCGACGGCAGCACCCGCGGCGCGGCCCTTGTCGGTGGCGGGCTGCACGAGGGTGGTCAGCTCGTACGGAGCGAGGCCGTCGACGACGATGCCGTCGAAGCCGGTGACGCTCACGTCCTCCGGCACGCGCAGCCCGGCCTCCTCCGCCGCACGGATCACTCCGGCGGCGAGCAGGTCGCTCTGCGCGATGACGGCGGTGGGCCGCCGGTCGGGGTCGGCGAAGATCTCGCGGCCGGCCGCGAACCCCTCGTCGATGAAGCTGCCCGCGGCCGCGTAGGCGGTCGCGTCGGGGAACACGTCGAGGGCGCCGGCGAGCCGCTCGCGGGTGACGTCCACGGTCACCGCGGTGTCGTCGTGCAGCCAGCCGCGCTGCCAGTCCACGCGGGCCGGCAGGGTAACGATGGCGATCTCGCGGTGACCGAGCGCGCGCAGGTGGCTCGCGGCCTGGCGCTGGGCCTCACGATTGTCGAGACCGATGCGCGGCACGTCGTCGCCGGCATCCCCCTCGATGACGACGACCGGGATGCCGCGTGCCTTGACGGTCTCGAGCGACTCGCGCAGCAGGCCGCTGCAGCCGATGAGCACGGCGGCGTCGAGCGGGGCGGTCGTGAGCGACGGGCCGCTCCCGGTGGGCTCGTGGTCGCGCAGGAGCAGCAGTCCCGCGCCGAGCGGGGTGACGGCGTCGGCGAGGCCGTCCATCATGAGCGTCTTCACGGGGTCGAGGAACGCGGTGCCCAGGTGCTCCTCGAACACCACGCCGACGATCCCCGAGCGCCCGCGGCGCAGCGAGGCGGCGCGCGGGTCGGGGCCGGTGTAGCCGAGGGCGGAGGCCGCGTCGAGCACCCGGCGGCGGGTCGCATCCGACACCGGGGTCTTGCCGCTGAACACCACCGAGGCGGTCGACGGCGAGACGCCTGCCTCGCGGGCGACGTCCGAGATCGTGGCGCGGCGGATGCCGGTGTCCTGACGGCTCATGCTGTCACGATCGTAGCCCGTCGCGGACCCGTGATGTCGAATCGATTCGGCCGTCTCGAATCGATTCGGTAGCATGTGCGGATGGACACCGCGCTCACCCGTCGGCAGCTGGTCGCCTGGCGCACCGCGATCTTCACGATCTTCCTCATCATGGGAGTCGGCTTCGCGTCGTGGGCGTCGCGGCTGCCGGCGGTCAAGAACGACCTGGGCATCAACGACCTCCAGGTGGGCGTCCTGCTGTTCGTCTCGGGTGTCACGTCGATCTTGGGCCTCTCCCTGGCCAACGTGATCGTGGCACGGTGGGGGGCGCGCCGCGGAATGTTCGCGACCATCATCACCTTCGCGCTCGGCGTCGTGGTGGCGGGCGTGGGCGTGGAGTTCGTACAGTCGTACGTCGTCGCCGCCATCGGTCTCGGGCTCATGGGCCTCGGGATGAGTGCCACCGACGTCATGATGAACGTCGAGGCGGCTGCGGTGGAGCAGGCTTTCGAACGCACGCTCATGCCGCTGTTCCACGCCTTCTTCAGCCTCGGCACCGTCGCGGGCGCCGGACTGGGCGTGGCGATGGCCGCCCTGGGGATCGGCGTCGGCTGGCACCTCGGCGCCGCCGGACTCCTCGTCGCCGTCGCGGGACTGCTGTCGCTGCGCGCCGTGCCCGTGCGCGAGAGCGTGCACGACGATCCCGCGACGAGCGTCACTCGCCGCGAGCGCTTCGCCGAGATCGCGGCGGTCTGGCGCGACCCGCGCACCTACGCGATCGGCGCGATCATGCTCGGCATGGCGTTCGCCGAGGGCAGCGCCAACGACTGGCTCTCGATCGCGATGGTCGACGGCCACGACCAGACCGAGGCGGTCGGTGCCATCGCACTGACGGTGTTCTCGGTCGCGATGACGACGTTCCGCATCCTCGGCGGCCCGCTCGTCGACCGGATCGGCCGCGTCTGGTCGCTGCGCATCCTGTCGATCGCGGCGGGCGTGGGCCTGGTCATGTTCATCCTCGCGCCGAACCTGCCGATCGCCTTCATCGGCATCGCGCTGTGGGGTGCGGGCGCATCGCTCGGCTTCCCGCTCGGCATGTCCGCGGCGGCGGACGACCCGAAGAAGGCTGCCGCGTCCGTCTCGGCCGCTGCGACCATCGGCTACCTGGCGTTCCTGTGCGGCCCGCCGATCCTCGGCTGGATCAGCCACGAGATCGGCATCCTGCCGACCCTGTGGATCATCGTCGCCCTCATCGCGATGTCGGGGCTCGCCTCCGGCGCCGCGAAGCCGATCGCCGGCTCGAAGGTCGGCGCGGGCCACGCCCACCACTGACGCTCTGAAGTCGGGGCTCACGCCTCGCCGGCGGCGATCGCGACCGCGTGCGATCGGCTGCGGGCTCCGAGCTTGGCCAGCACGCTGGAGACGTGGGTCTTGACCGTCGCCAGCGAGATCCCGAGCTCGTCGGAGATCTGCCGGTTGGACCGGCCGGTGCGCATCCCCTCGAGCACCTCGCGCTCGCGCTCCGTGAGCAGGTCGAGCTCGCCGGTCTCCCGCGTCGCCAGCGGCGAGCGCGGGATCAGCGCCAGGGCCCGGCGCGTGACGCGAGGATCGAGCATCCCCTCCCCGGCCGCCACCCGACGGACGGCTTCGACGAGGGTCGCGGCATCCGTCGTCTTCAGAAGGAAGCCGGCCGCCCCGGCGCGCAGGGCGCCCTCGACGAGCTCGTCCTCATCGAAGCTGGTCAGCACGAGGACCTGAGCCGAGCCCGCCGCGACGATCTCGCGCGTCGCGGTCACCCCGTCGGTGCCCGGCATCCGGAGGTCCATGAGGACGACGTCGGGGCGAAGCGCGGCGGCGTTGCGCACGGCGACCGCGCCGTCGGCGGCCTCGCCGATCACCTCGAGCCCGTGGCTCTCCAGCATCAGCCGCAGCGCCTCCCGGATCGCGCCGTGGTCGTCGGCGAGCAGCACCCGCGGTGCGGCCACGCTCACGCGTGAACTCCCGCCGGGATCGTGGCTCGCACCGACCACCCGGCATCCGACGGACCGGCCTCCAACGCGCCGCCGAGCGCCCGCGCACGCTCCTGCAGCAGCTCGAGCCCCCAGCCGGTGCCCGGCATCGGCACGCCGGTCGCGGGGCGTCCGCCGCGCGATTCGACGCGCACGCGCACCTCACCGTGATGCGATTCCAGCACCACGTCGACCGCCGCCCCCGCGGCGTGGCGCACGCAGTTGGCGAGGGACTCCTGCACGATCCGCGCGACCGCCAGCTCGACGGACGAGGGGATGTCGCCGGGAAGCGTGTCGTCCAGCGTCACCGTCAGTCCCTGCCGACGGGCGTCGTCCACGAGCTCCGGGATGGCGCCGCGGTGCGGCGACACCACCGGCGCGTCGCCGGTACGCAGCACCGCGATCATGGAGCGCAGCGCCTGGTGGGCTTCGAGGCTGGAATCGCGCACCGCGACGAGCGCCGCGCGGTCGGCGCCGGCTCCGGGATCCGTCGACAGCGCGGCCTCGGCCCGGATCGCGATCGCCGCGACATGGCCTGCCACGAGGTCGTGCAGCTCGCGCGCCATCTGCTCCCGCTCGCGGCGCATCGCCGCGTCGCGATCCCGTGCCGCCAGTCGTTCGGCATCCTCGGCTCGCCCTTGATGCAGCGCCACCAGCTCGTGCGCCTGTGCCACCGATGTCGCGTACCAGTAGTCCATGCCCGCGAGAGCGCCCAACTGCAGGGCGACGACGACCGCGACGCGCACGTCGTCGGCGGCGGCGAGGGCGACGACGCCGATCCCGGCGACGGCGATCACGATGCCGAGGAGGATGCGGCGCCGGCCTGAGGCCGAGGCGGCGCGCGTCGCGGCGTACAGCAGGTCGAGCACCACGACGAGCGTGACCACGCCGCCGACGGTCATCAGATCGATCGCGAACAGCACCAGGGCGACGCCGAGCAGGGCCAGCGGAGCGCGCGCACGGAACGGCACCAGGGCGCACGCGGGCAACGCGGTGGCCAGCGACCACCACGGCGACACCTCGGCGGGGAGCACCGAGAAGACGGTCCACAGCCCGACGATCCCGAGCGCCGCCAGCACGATCGCGAGAACGGCCATCCCGGCCGCGTCGGCGATCGATCGATGCTCGCGCACCCATTCGACGACGGATGCTGCGACGCGCCGCTCCGATCCGTTCACGCCTTCATGCAATCACGGGCGCCGGGGCGAGGCATCCGTCCAAAGGAGGAGGCCACCGCAGAACGACTCGTCCCTCCGCCCGATCCGCGCACGCCCGCACGGCGCGAGGCTGGCGTCATGGAACTGCTCGCCGACGCCCCGCTCGCCCTCACGCTCGGCGTCCTCGCCCTCCTGGACGGACTGAGCGTCGGAACACTGCTCGTGCCGATCTTCCTGCTGCTCGCCCCCGGACGGACCCCGGTCGGACGTGTGCTGCTCTATCTCGGCACCATCGCGACCTTCTACCTCGCCGTCGGCATCCTCTTCATGCTCGGTCTGGTGAATCTGGTCGACGTTGCGCAGGGCTTCCTGTCGTCGCCGGCGGGTCAGGTCGTCCGCCTGATGGCCGGTGCGGCCCTGTTGCTCGTCGCCTTCCTCATCGGGAGAGGCTCCACACCTGCGTCCGGGTCCCGGGCGACGGGCGAACACGTGCGGGTCTCACCGATCACCGGCATGCCCGTCGCCGGGGCGGTCCCCGCCCCTGTGGCCGCAGCGGCGGAGACCGCTCGGTCGGAGCCGTCGGCGCGTCTGGTGCGGTGGCGCGATCGCCTCCTCGCGCCCGAGGCCTCCGGCGGTGCGGTGATGGCCGTCGCGGTCGGTGCGGGAGTGGTCGAGGTGGCCACGATGCTGCCCTACCTCGTGGCGATGGGCATGCTCGCCGAGGCGCCACTCGGGATGCCCGTGCGGATCGCCGCGCTGGCGGGGTACTGCGCCGTCATGATCCTCCCCGCCGTCGTGCTGCTGGTGCTGCGCATCGTGGCGGCGCCGGCCGTCGAGCGGCCGCTCGGACGCCTCGCGGCGTGGATGGAGCGCACGGGCCGCGAGAACACCGCGTGGATCATCGGCATCGTCGGGTTCCTGGTGGCTCGAGGAGCCGCCACCGAGCTGGGTCTCTTCGACAGGCTAGGTGCGCTGCTCGGCTGATCTCCGAGCCGGCCGCCGCGTACCCGTGCGTCAGAGCCGGTCGGCCACCGTCGCAGCCACCGTGAGCCACGCGTCGCGGGTCTCGGGCGACAGCGCGTCGAAGTCGATCGGGCCGCCGTCGACGAGCGACGGATCGAACGGCGCGTTCACGACCGCCGACGTCACCTGCTCGAAGTGCTGCGACAGGCGGGACTCGAGCTTGCGGTCCGGGCGCGAGGACGGGGCCGTGAGCACGGTGACCGCCTCGTCGATCTTCCTGCCGAAGCCCTTCTCGCGCAGGCCGTCCAGCAGCCACGCGGCACTGGCCGCGGTGTCCTCGCGCACGGTCGAGACGATCACGAGCTGGTCCGCGGCGGCGACGGCGGCGACCCAGTTCGAGGCGCGCATGTTGTTGCCGGTGTCGACGATCATCAGGCGGTAGTAGCGGCGCAGCAGGGCGTGGAGCCGGTCGAACGCCGCCGCGTCGATCGTCGAGGAGGCCGCGGCATCCTCGTCCGAGGCGAGCACGTCGAAGCGGGCGTCGACCTGCGTGCGGACGTAGTGGTCGAGCGCCGCGAGGCTGGACCCGCGGAAGTTCGAGGCCTCGTCGAGGTCCTCGAGGAGGTCGACGGCGGTGCGGTGATGCGGTGCGTGCTGCGCGCGCCAGCCGAGCGTGCCGCGGGTCTCGTTGTTGTCCCATGCGAGCGTCGCTCCGCCGCGCAGCGTGCCGAAGGTCGCCGCCAGCAGCAGGGTGCTCGTCGTCTTGTGCGCGCCGCCCTTGGGGTTGAGCACGACGATCGTGCGGGGGGCGTCGAGCCGGCGCTGCACGCGCTTCTCGCGGTCGAGGCGCGAGCGCTCGACACGGCCCGGCGCCGGCGAGATCAGGCCGCCGGTCGCGCGCCGCACGGCGCCCTGCCAGCCGGTCGTCGCCCGGGGGCGCCCTCCGCCGCCGCGCGAGTCGAGCAGATCCTGCACGGTCGGTCGCGCGATCTCCTCCGCGACCGGCGCGAGCGACGGCACGGCAGGCACCGGCGTCGGCGCCGTGACCGGAAGGGCCGCCACCGGCACGGGAGCGGGCGCCGGGGCGGGCGCCGCCTCGACGGCCGCTTCCTCCAGCGCCTCGTCGTACGAGCCGTCCGGGTGGACCACGAGCGGCCAGCGCGACGAGCCCTCGACGAGGGTCGCGTGCGCCGGCTCGCCGGCGGATGCCGCGAGCTGACGGATCTCCTCGACCACACGGTCGCGCAGCGCAAGGCTGTCGGGGGCGACGACCTCGGCCACGTCGCTGCCGACATGGAGCTCGGCGACGGTGCTGGACAGGATGTGGACGGTCGCGTCGGGCAGACGTGAGTTCATCGGTTCTTCTCCGGACGAAAGGGGTGGCGTGGGGGGCCGGGGTCTCAGGGCCGCGCGGCGAGGCGCAGGCAACGAGGGCAAAGGCTATCCGACGAGCCTGCGGGCAAGCTGACGCGGGCGGCTAGGCTCTTCGGGTGCGTCTTGTCATCGCCCGCTGCTCCGTCGACTACACCGGGCGGCTCAACGCCCACCTCCCCCTCGCCACGCGCCTGCTGGTGCACAAGGGCGACGGCTCGCTGCTGGTGCACTCCGACGGCGGCTCGTACAAGCCGCTCAACTGGATGAGCCCGCCGTGCCGGCTGGACGTCGAGGTGCCCGACGAGGAGTCGGCGTCCGCCGGCGTGCTCGAGCACTGGCGCGTGACGCACGCGAAGACCGGTGACGCGCTGCTCGTGCGCATCTACGAGGTCATCCACGACTCGTCGCACGAGCTCGGCATCGACCCGGGCCTTCAGAAGGACGGCGTCGAGGCCGACCTGCAGCGCCTCCTGGCCGAGCAGGTCGACGTCATCGGCGAGAACCTGACGCTCGTGCGCCGCGAGTTCCCGACCGCGATCGGCCCGGTGGACCTCCTGCTGCGCGACCCCGAAGGCGGCACGATCGCCGTCGAGGTCAAGCGCCGCGGCGACATCGACGGCGTCGAGCAGCTCACGCGCTACCTCGAACTGCTCGGCCGCGACCCGCACCTCGCCCCGGTGACCGGCGTCTTCGCCGCCCAGGAGATCAAACCCCAGGCCAAGGTGCTGGCCGCGGACCGCGGCATCCGTTGCGTCACCCTCGATTACGAGGGCATGAAGGGCATCGAGTCCGGCGCCCCCCGCCTCTTCTGACGCTCCCCCGCTCGGCGCCTGGCGCCCCCTCACTCCCGGTGAGAGGGTTGTGTTGTGTCCTGTGGACGGTACATACTGTCGCGGAGACAGTTCTTTACCCGAACGGATGCTGCAGCAATGACGCTCGACGACTTCCGGCGTGAGATCGCCGAACCTGCCATCGAATTCCGCCCCGAGCTGCGTTGGTGGCTCGCCGAGGGCCTGCACAGCGACGCGACGCTGCGCCGCGAGATCGACGACGCTCATCGCCTCGGCTTCGGCGGCATGGAGTTCCTCGCCATGGACGAGGGCGCGATCGACCACGCGCGCTACGGCTGGGGCTCCGAGGAGTGGGTGCACGACTCGCAGGTCGTGGTCGAGGAGACCACCCGCCGCGGCATGTCGGTGAGCTTCACGTCGGGCACCAACTGGTCCAACGCCAACCTCCCGACGATCACGCCCGACGACCGCGCCGCCGCGCAGGAGCTCGACGTGGCGTCCGAGACGCTCGCTCCCGGCGAGCGCCGCTCCGGTCCGCTCCCCCGGATCGACCTCGCGGCACCCGCCGCCGCCCGCCACCTTCCCGGTGAGCGCGGCACGATCCGCGACCAGCACCTCGTCGCCGTCGTCGCGGCCCGCGTGGTCGACGCCGATGCGGGGGTGCTGGATGCCTCGTCGCTCACCGAGCTGACGGCATCCGTCACCGACGACACGCTGGAGTGGACGGCACCGGACGGCGACGGCGACTGGCGCCTCTTCTCCTACTGGCTGCACGGGACCGGTCAGACCGCGGAGCCCTCGGCATCCGTCAACTACACCGTCAACTACATCGACCGCGACGGCGTCGACGCCGTCATCGCGTACTGGGACGAGGTCGTGCTGACTCCCGAGCTGCGGGCGCAGATCGCGCAGAACCCTCGCGCGCAGATGTACATGGACTCGCTGGAGCTGTCGACGTTCGGCGCCGGCGGCCTGTTCTGGGGTCACACCGTCGTCGACGAGTTCCGCGCCCGCCGCGGCTACGACGTGGTGCCGTGGCTGCCGTTCCTCACGCGCGACGTGCCGTTCATGGCGGTCTCGACGGTCTACCACCACCAGCCCGCCGACGACGCCGACCGCGTCACGGTCGACAAGGTGCGCCACGACCTCGTCGTCACCTTCACCGACCTGTACATCGAGAACATGCTGCGGCCGTTCGCGGAGTTCCTGCACGGCGTGGGCATGACCCTGCGCGCCGAGATCAGCTACGGGCTGCCGTTCGAGCTGACCCGCCCCGGCCCCGAGGTCGACGGCATCGAGACGGAGTCGCTGGAGTTCGGCGCGCAGATCGACGCGTACCGGCTGCTCGCCGGCCCCGCGCACCTGTTCGGCAAGCAGTACTCGTCCGAGACGGGTGCCACCACCCGCAACCACATGCTCGACCACCGGTTCTACGACCAGATCATCGCGACCCAGCTCGCCGCCGGCATCACCAAGACCGTGCTGCACGGGTGGGCCAGCCCTGCCGGCGCCGAAGGTGTGACCGAGTGGCCGGGGCACGAGGGCATGTGGCCGATGTTCTCCGAGCGCTTCGACACGCGCCAGCCGGGCTCCGAGTTCTACCCCCTCTGGACCGCCGCCATCGGCCGGCTGCAGTACGCGCTCCGGCGCGGCCGGCCGCGCATCGACGTCGGCATCCTTCGCACCGACCACTTCACCGACAACCTCGTCGGGCTCTCGCTGACCGGCGAGGGCGGCGAGCGCATCCCCGACGAGGTCGCGTACGGCACGATGTGGATGCGCGACCGCGACAACTTCTGGTGGCAGGACCTCGGCATGCAGGACGCCGGCATCACCTACGAGTTCTTCGACGGGTCCCTGCTCCTCCGCGACGACGTCTCGTTCGACGGCGACGAGGTGCAGCCTTCCGGCCCCGGCTATCGCGCCCTCGTCGTGTACCAGGAGACCCTCGACGCCGACGTCGCCGCCCGCCTGCTCGAGTGGGCGCGCCGCGGCCTGCGGATGGTGGTCGTCGACGGGGCCCGCGAGGTGCAGTCACTGATGGAGGGGCGTCACAACACCCACGAGATCGCGGCGGCGCGCACCCCCGGTCTGGACGGACGCGACGACGAGCTCGCCGCGATCATGGGGGAGCTGCGACGGATGCCGGGGGTCCGCGTCGCCGCGCCGTCCGGCGTCGTGACCGCCCTGGACGAGCTCGGCGCGGGCGGCCGCGCGCGCTTCGAGACCGACGATCCGCACGTGCTCACCCACCTGCGGGAGGACGACGGCCTCGTGGTCCTGTACGCGTACCACTTCCTCTACGAGACGACCGAGCCCACCACGGTGCGCATCGCGCTCGAGGGCATGGGAGCGGTGCACCGCCTCGACGCCTGGATCGGCGAGCTGCGTCCGCACCGCGGCGCGCAGCGCGATGACGACCGCACCCTGGTCGAGCTCACGCTCGCCCCCGGCGAGGTCGCGATCGTGGTGTTGGACACGACGACGGATGCTGCGGACTCGCCCGCGCCGGCCGTCACCGAGGTCGCCCGGGCCGACGCGTGGCGACTGGTCGTCGAGAGCTGGGACGCCGGCGAGCCCGAGGTGCTCGAGGAGGACCGCGGGCTCGGCTACGTGTCGCGCGAGGTGCGCCCGACGACCGCCGTGACGCGGCTCGACGCCGGCGGCATCGAGCTCGCGCCGTGGTCGGAGATCGCGGCCGTCGGTCCCGATGTCTCCGGCGTCGGCGAGTACACCGCCGTCCTCGCCGTCCCCGAGGTCGCGGACGGCGTGCGATACCTCCTCGATCTCGGCTCGACCGGCGGCGGGCTCGGGTCCGTGCGGGTCGGCGACGGCCCCGAGCGCGGGTTCGACACCGCGCACCCGGTCGTCGACGTCAGCGGCAGCATCCGTCCCGGTGACAACGCGGTCACCGTCCGCGTCTCGAGTTCGCTGAACAACCGGCTTCGCGCCCGTGGATACTATGAGCGCATCCCCGACATCGGGGCGCAGTTGACCGGCGAAGAGCGCATGCAGCACGCGGTCGTGCGCGAGTACGGACTCCTCGGCCCGGTGCGGCTGGTGCGCGAGGAGTGACGACCGGAACCGAGCGAGAGGAACGAGCAGGCGATGGCCAGAGGTGACGTCGACACCGGCGCCTCGGCGGACTTGACCCCGGTCATCGCGCCCGACCCGCTCGACCTCCGGCTGTCGCTCGCCTCGATCGTGCACTGGGCCGACAGCACCGGGGTGCGCCGCGACGTCATGTCGCGGGTCGCGTTCCCGGTGGACGACATGGGCATGTTCCTCGTCGTCAACCAGCTCTCGTACAACGGCGCGATGCGACCCGTCGACCTGTCGCTGGCGCTCGGGCAGACCGCGACGAACATGAGCAAGATCGTCGGCCGCCTCGTGGGCGCGGGCCTGGTGGTGCGCGTTGCGGCGCCCGATGACGACCGCGGAGTGCTCGTCGCGCTCACCGACGAAGGCCGCCGCATCGGCGAGCGCATCATGTCGACGGCCGAGTCCAACATGAGGACTCTCCTCGCCGACTGGTCCCCCGCCGAGATCGAGGATCTGCGGCGCATGATGGCGCGCCTCGCCCGCGTGCACCGCTCCGTCTCGGAGCGGAGGGCCGCCTCCGCATAGGCTGGTCCCTATGCCGACCCGATCGCCGTGGACCTGTGTGCTGTGGGACGTCGACGGAACGATCGTCGACGCGTCCGACGGCATCCTCCGTCGCCTCACGATCGCCCTCGAGCACTTCGGCAAGCGTCCGCCGACCCGCGCCGAGCTCGTGCACTGGATCGGCCCGCCGATGTACGAGTCGTTCCAGGTGAACGTCGGCATGACGCCCGAGCAGTCGGCCGAGGCCGTCGCCTTCTACCGCACGCTCGGCAAGGCGGACGGGTACACGACGGGCGCCAAGCTCTTCCCCGGAGTGGGTGAGCTGATCACGGATGTCGCGGCCGCCGGCATCCCGCAGGCGACCGCCAGTTCGAAGCCCGAGGTGCAGGTCGTCGCCCTCATGGACCACTTCGACCTGTCGACCTCGCTCACCGCGATCGTCGGTGCGACGCCGGACGAGAAGACGCTCAGCGCGAAGTCCGACATCGTCGCCGAAGCGCTGCGACGCCTCGCCGCCGCGGGCGTCGACACGAGTCGTCCCGTGCTCGTCGGCGATCGGCACCACGACGTCGACGGCGGCGCGGCCCAGGGCGTGCCGGTGATCTTCGTGCGGTGGGGCTTCAGTTGGCCGCACGAGTCCGAGGGCGCGCAGGCGGTCGTCGACGACGTCGACCAGCTCCGTGCGCTCCTGCTGTTCGGCGAGCACGCCGACGAGGGTGCGGCCGCGACCGCCGGCGTCGCCGATGCCTGAGCTCGCCGCCGCGATCCTGGGGTGGCTCGTGCCCGCCCTGGTCGTGTTCGGCGTGACGGCGATCGCCGTCGCCGTCGTCGTGTGGGCCGTGCGCCGCGCGCGTCGCTCCCCGCGAGCCCGCGCCGCCGCCGAGCGGGAGCGAGCCAAGGCGGGCGCGACGCTCGTGAAGCTCGACGACGAGGTCGGCGAGCTCGACCTCGAGGTCGGCCTCTCCGGCGCCCTCTACGGCGGAGACGCCCCCGCCTCGCTGCGGCGGGCACGCCTCACGGCGCAGCACGTCCGGGACGACGCCTTCGAGGAGTACCGCGCGATCAGCGATCCCGCCGTCGCCCCCCACGAGGTGCAGCGGGTCTCCGCGCGCATCGAGCGCCGCACGGGCGAGGCGCTGGCGATCGTCGCCGCCGCCCGCAAGGAGCACGGCGCGTGGGTCACGGCGAACGTGTCCGCGGCCGGGCAGATCGCCGCCGCCCGCCGCCGCCTCGCCGAACTCCACGCGTCGATGGGCGATCCGGCCGCGCTCGTCGCCGAGCTGTCATCCCGCTTCGCCGAGGACGAGTGGCGGGATGCCTCGCGCTCGGCGCACGCCGCGCTCTCCGAGGTGACCGCCGCCGAGCGCCACCTCGACGCCGCCGCCACCCGCGCCGCCGACCCGTCGCTGAGCGCCCTCCCCGATCTCGCCGCCGCCGAACGGGCCCTCCGCCAGGCGGAGGCGGACGCCCGCAATCTCGAGGAGACCCACCGCCTCGTGCTGCAGGCGGCCCTGGCCGTGCCCGACGAGATCGCGTCGGCGCGCACCGCGCTGCGCCAGGCCTCCGTCACGCGCGAGCACCTCGATGCGCCCGACGCCGCGCGGCTGGGCGCGGAACTCCACGCCATCGACGCCGAGCTCAACCGCATCGAGACGGATGCTGCCCGCCACCCCACGCGCACGGTGGACGCCATCGCGCGCCTGCGCAGCCGGCTCGACCTCGCCCTCGGCGACGCCCGCACCTCGCAGCAGCGCCTGCGCGGCGCGCGCACGGCCCTCCCGGGCACCCTCGCCGCGGCGCGCGGCGCACTCGCGCAGGCCGAGGCATCCGTGTCCCGTTCGCGTGCCGGTGCCGATGCGCGCTCGCGACTGCTGTCGGCCCAGCGCGAACTCGCCCAGGCCCGCCAGGCGCAGGACCCCGTGGCCGCACTCGACGCCGCCCGCCGCGCGATGCGCGACGCCGAGGACGCGAAGGCCCTGGCCGACTTCGCCCGCCAGGCCGGCGCGCTCGGATAAGCGACAGCGGGAAGACCCCCCGCTACCCTGAACGCATGAGCGACGGGGCGACTCAGAGACCGAACCGCGTGCTCGCCGGGGTGGGGCGGATTCCGGCGACACTCACGATGATCGCGCTGGTCCTGGTGACCGGTGTCGTGTGGCAGGGACTGTGGCAGCCGTTCGAGGACTCCGATGTCTTCGACGCCGTCGCCTACGGACTGCCCGCGCTCGAGGCCGGCCGATGGTGGACGCCCTTCACCGGCACCTTCTTCGTCAATGCGCCGTGGGTCTACCCGTTCACGATCGCGAGCTTCGTCGGCATGGCGTACCTCGAGTTCCGGCGCGGCTGGCGCGTGGCCCTCGCCTACTACTGGGTCGGCCAGCTGTTCGCGATCTTCGCGACCGCCCTCGTGCTGTGGGGATGCTCGCTGGTCGCGTCGTGGGACTGGGCGCAGACCCAGGCCGCGGCGCTGGACGTCGGGCCGTCGGGCGGCACGTTCGCCTGCATCGCCGCGGCCGTCGGGCTCCTGCGGAGCCCCTGGCGCGTGCGCGCATGGCTGGTGCTGCTCGGGTATGTGTTCGTGGCGATGCTCTTCTGGGGCACCCTCGCCGACCTCGAGCACCTGCTCGCCGTACTGCTCGTGCTGTTCGTCGACCGGTCGCTGCGCGTCCAGCGCACCACGATGCGCGAGCAGCGCCTCATCGCCTTCATCGCGGTGCTGGTGCTCGGCGCCGTCGAGGTCATCACGATCCTCGTGCCGACCGACGGCCCCCTCGGCTCCACGGAACCCGCCTCGGGCGGCTTCTGGGACTTCGCGATCGACGTCGTGATCATCCTGATCATCGCCAACGGCCTGCGACGCGGGCGACGGTGGTCGTGGGTCCTCGCGGTCATCCTCGCCGGCTTCAACATCCTGACCGCAGTCCTCGTCGGGGTCGCCATCATCATCGCCTCCGAGGCCCAGGTCGAGGCGACGATCGACGGTGAGACCGAGTTGTCGCTGGCCAGCGGCGCGATGTGGCTGCTCATGCTCATCTACCTGATCCGGGTGCGGCGGGCGTTCCGGGCCCGGCGCCGGTCGCGCATCGGCCTGCAGCCTTCCCCGGCTGTCGAGGACGTGAAACGGATGCTGCACGCCCACGGTGGCGGCACGCTCTCGTGGATGACGACCTGGGAGGGGAACACCTACGCCCGCACCGCCGACAGCATCGTCGCGTACCAGCGGCGCGCGGGCGTGGCGCTGGCCCTCGCGGACCCGATCGGTCCGGACGCGTCGCGCGCGGCAGCCGTCGAGGAGTTCATCCACGATGCCGAGCGGGCGGGGCTGGTCCCGTGCTTCTTCAGCGCCGACGAGGCCACGCGGGCCGCCGTGCCGGCCTCGTGGCGCAGCCTGGTCGTGGCCGACGACACGATCGTGGACCTTCCCGGCCTCGAGTTCACCGGCAAACGGTGGAACTCGGTGCGCTCGTCGCTCAACCGGGCGGGGCGCGAGGAGATGACGTTCCGCATGACCCACCTCAAGGAGGAGTCGTGGGGCGTGCAGCAGCAGCTGCGGGCGATCTCGGAGATGTGGGTGGGCGACAAGGGCCTCCCCGAGATGGGGTTCACGCTCGGCACGCTCGTCGAGGCGGAGGACCCGGAGGTGCGCCTCGCCCTGGCGCTCGCGCCGAACGGCGACGTCGACGGGTTCCTGTCGTGGCTGCCGGTCCACGGCCCAGACGGTGTGGTCCGGGGATGGACCCTGGACCTGATGCGGCGGCGCGACGGCGGCTTCGGCCCGGTGATGGAGTACCTGATCGGCTCGTCGGCGAGGCTGTTCTCCGACGAGGGCGCCGAGATCATGTCACTCTCGGGCGCGCCGCTCGCCCACGACTATCCGCCGGACGCCGGCATGATCGCGGCGCTCAGCGACAGACTCGCCGACGCCCTCGAGCCGGTGTACGGGTTCCGGTCGCTGCACCGCTTCAAGGAGAAGTTCCACCCGCGGTACGAGACCATGTACCTGCTGTTCCGCGACGAGAGCGACCTCACGCGCATCGGCGGCGCCCTCACACGGGCGTTCCTGCCCGACGCGACGCTGCGTCAGTTCGCCGGAGCCGGGCTCGAGCTCGTGCGCGGCGACCGGGAGTGATGCTCGACCGGCGCACACGCGCGCGACGAAGCCGCGGCACCCACCAGTGGGATACCGCGGCTTCGACCGCGTGAAGCGATCGGTCCGCCGATCAGATCGGGCGGATGTTCTCGGCCTGGAGGCCCTTGGGTCCCTGCGCGATCTCGAACTCGACGCGCTGGTTCTCCTCGAGGGAGCGGTAGCCGCTCGACTCGATTGCGCTGTAGTGCGCGAAGACGTCTGCGCCACCCTCATCGGGAGCGATGAAGCCGAATCCCTTTTCCGAGTTGAACCACTTGACGGTGCCCTGCGTGCTCATTACTTGCCGTTCTTCGTTGATCTCGTCGCGATTGCGGCGATTGCAATCCAACGTAGTGAAGAGGCGGGCGCGCGGCGAGACCCAGTTGCGAAGGTGACACAAATGTTGCACAGCGTCTGTTGACGAGGCAGGGACCATCGTCCGCCCGGGCTGAGCTTGGCTCGAAAGCCCGGGCGTCGACGGATCCCCCCGGATAGGCCACGTCGTAACGTGGACAGGGAACATCGTACCGATATATCAGTGCAAGAGCGAGGCCGGTTTCCTCAGCGTTTCCGCATGTTCCGATGGGGTCCCACGGCCCCCTCGGCGGCCTCCTCAAGGCGCGCTCAAGCGGGTCTATGCACGTGAATCCTCCGGCGTACACTGGTGCCACTCATGAGTGCCCCCTTCGTCCCGCTCGAGCCGAGCCGCGCCGTCCTCGGAGACGAGGTTTACGCGCGCCTGGGGGAGGCGATCCTCGACGGGCGGCTCGCCCCCGGCGAGCGTCTGCGCGACCAGGAGCTGGCGGAATGGCTCGGCGTCTCGCGCACTCCGGTGCGCGAAGCACTGCAGCGACTGGAGCGGGCCGGCCTGGTCGAGGTGTCGCCCCACCGCTACACGCGGGTGTCGCACCCCAACCAGCAGAACGACACCGTTGAGCTCGTCGCCTTCAACATGGGCCTGGCCGTGCGCATGGCGTCGGCGCGCGCCGACGCCGACGCCCTCGGGCTCGCGCTGGAGCGCCTGGACGACGTCATCGCCGCGTCGCGCGCCAACGACCCGGAGGCCCTCGGGCTGGCAAGTCACGCGTTCTTCTCCGTCGTCACACGTGCGAGCGGGAACTTCGCGCTCCTGCAGTTCGTCCGCGAGTACGAGTTCGCCATCCGGCGCGACATGGTGGGCTGGCGGCCGTTCATCGAGTGCCCGATCGGCCGCACCGCCGCCTACGAGGAGTTCCGCGAGGCGTTCGCCTGTCGCGAGGCCGATCGCGCCGAATCCCTGCTCCGCAGCATCCACGGCCTGAACTGACACCCGCCCTTCCTCGGTGACGGATGCCGCGGCTACCGTGAAGCGCGTGAACCACATCGATCTGCGACCCCTGGACGACGACGACCTCGACGCCGTCTTCGAGATGATGCGCGACCGTGAGGCGATCGCGATGGCCGCATTCACCGCGGAGGATCCGGACGACCGCGCGGCCTTCGACGCGTGGATCGAACGGCAGCGTGGGATGGCCGACGTCCTCTCCTTCGTGGTCACCGAGAACGGCGGATTCGCCGGGACCGCGGCATCCTTCACCATCGACGGCGACCGCGAGGTCACCTATTGGATCGCCCGCCACGCCTGGGGCCGGGGCGTCGCGACCGCGGCGCTGCGCCACCTGATCTCGCGCGAGCCGATTCGGCCGCTGTTCGCCCGCGTGGCCGCCCACAATGCCGCCTCCATCGCCGTGCTCACGAAGGTCGGCTTCACCGAGGTGTCGCGCAACGTCGACTTCGCCCCGGGCGTCGGCCGCGAGATCGAGGAGATCGTCTTCGCACTGCCCCCGGCCCTCGACGGCGCGTAGCGCCAGGGAGGTGTGGGCGAAAAAGAAGAGGACCCCCTCTCGGGAGTCCTCTTCTGCGCTGTGCGCGAGGGGGGAGTTGAACCCCCACGCCCTTTCGGGCACTGGCACCTGAAGCCAGCGCGTCTGCCTATTCCGCCACTCGCGCGAGCCGTGGGATCCGGAGATCCCGCGAAACTCAACTTCCCGAGGATATCATGCGTCGCGGCCCCTTCCGAACTCACCTGGTCGGGAGTGCGATCCATCACGGGTACAGCCTGTGCAATTAGCATGTAGCAACCGGCACCCCCCTCAAGAGGAGCTCCGTGGGACTACTTGACAGCTTCGAGAAAGGTCTGGAGCGCGCAGTCAACAGCGCGTTCGCCAAGACCTTCCGCAGCGGCATTCAGCCTGTCGAGATCGCATCGGCCCTGCGCAGCGAACTCGACAAGAAGGCGGCGGTCGTCAGCCGCGACCGCATCCTCGCGCCGAACACGTTCACGGTGCGCCTGTCGCCCGCCGACGACGACCGCATCTCGGCGCTCGGCGATGCGCTCCTGCACGAGCTCGACACGCTCGTCCACGCGCACGCCAAGGCGCAGGGGTACTCGTTCGCCGGTCCGGTGACGATCGCGATCCGCCGCGACGAGGAGATGTCGACCGGCACCCTCCGCGTCGAGTCGTCGACGGCGCAGGGCGGCCGTGTCTCGTGGCGCGGCGTCGTCGACGTCGAAGGCCGTCGCATCCCCTTGACGAAGTCGCGCACGGTCATCGGCCGCGGCAGCGACGCCGACATCACGGTCGCCGACTCGGGCACCAGCCGCAAGCACGTCGAGATCCTGTGGGACGGCGAGCGCGCCATGGTGCGCGACCTGGGCTCGACCAACGGCACGATGCTCGACGGCCGCAAGGTGACCGAGGCGGCGCTCCCGCCCGACGCGACCGTGCGCATCGGCCGCACCGACATCGTGTTCCGCGTCGTCGCGCAGGCGAGCGCGCCGCGGCCCGCAGCATCCGTCGACGATGCCACGCGGGCGTTCGACGCGCAGGAGAGGGGCCCGCTGGCATGAGCGAGCTCACCCTGCTGCTGCTGCGCATCGGGTTCCTGGTGCTGCTGTGGGCGTTCGTCTTCGCCGTCGTCTACTCGCTGCGCGCCGACCTGTTCGGCGTGAAGGTGAGGCGGATGCCGGATGCTGCCGCCGCCGCAGCGGCCGCGCCCGTGGCGTCGGCTGCCGCCGCGTCGTCCGTCACCGCGCCCGTCGCTCCGGCGGCGCCCGCTCCGGTGGCCAAGCCCGGCGGACCTGCCACGACCGCCACCGCGTCGCGCATCGTCATCACGAGCGGACCGAAGACCGGGCTCGAGCTCCCGCTGGGGAACGAGCCGCTCACGATCGGCCGCTCGAGCGAGTCGGGACTCGTCGTGCGCGACGACTACACATCGAGCCACCACGCACGCCTGGTGCTGTGGGGCGACCAGTGGATGATCCAGGATCTCGACTCGACGAACGGCACGTGGCACGACGGTGCCCGTGTGACCGCCCCGGTCCCCGTGAACCTCGGCGCCCCGATCAAGGTCGGCGCGACGACGTTCGAGCTGCGGAAGTAGCGGGCGGACCCCTCGCACATGGTCTTCCAGGGCTCGAGCGCCGCGATCTCGCACACCGGCAAGGTGCGCTCCAACAACCAGGACTCCGGGTACGCCGGCTCCAACCTGTTCGTCGTGGCCGACGGCATGGGCGGACACGCCGGCGGCGACGTCGCGTCGAGCCTCGCGATCTCGCGTCTGGAGGGTCTCGACCGCCCGTTCGACTCGACTTCCGAGGCGGAGCGGGCGCTGCGCGACGCGATCTCGGATGCCGCGGTCGACCTCGTCGACACGGTCGGCGTCCGGCCGGAGCTGGCCGGCATGGGCACCACGGTCAGCGCGCTGATCATGGTGGACGACTACGCCGTGATCGCCCACATCGGCGACTCGCGCATCTACCTGTACCGCGACGGCGCCCTCACGCAGATCACCACGGACCACACCTTCGTGCAGCGCCTCGTCGACTCGGGCCGCATCACGCCCGAAGAGGCGCGTTACCACCCCCGCCGCTCGGTCCTCATGCGCGTGCTCGGCGACATGGACACCGATCCCGAGCTCGACACGTTCATCATGCCGACGCAGCCGGGCGACCGCTGGCTGCTGTGCTCGGACGGCCTGTCGGGCGTGGTCGACGACCCTCACACGTCCAAGGCTCTCGGGCTGGGTCTCGCCCCGGGCCGCACGGCCGACAACCTGCTGAAGCAGGCGCTGGACGGCGGCGCCCCCGACAACGTCACGATCGTCATCGTCGACGTCGGCGGGCAGCATCCCCTCTTCTCGGGAACACCTACCATCGTGGGCTCCGCGTCCAACCCGGTCGGCGTCGAGGTGCCCGCAGCCGCGCCGCGGCGTTCGAGCTGGCTGCACCCGAACCGCCAGGCGGCGAACGAGCCGACCCACTTCGAGCCGGCCCCGGAGTTCCTCGAAGAGCTCATCGAGGAGGACCGTCGCCGGGCACGTCGCCGCCGCGTCGGCTGGATCGCCGGCGTCGCCCTCGTGCTCGTGATCATCGCCGGAGCCGCGTGGATCGGCTACCAGTGGACGCAGACCCGGTATTACGTCGGCGCCGACGAGGACACCGTCGTCATCTACCAGGGCGTGCAGCAGAGCATCGGGCCGATCTCGCTGTCGACCCCGTACGAAGACACCGGGATCCCGCTCGATTCGCTCTCGGACTTCGCCCGTGCGACGGTGGAGCAGACCATCTCGGCGAACTCCCTGTCGCACGCGCGGCAGATCGTGTCGGGAATCAGCGACCTGGCGGGAGGCGGCGGATGAGCGCCTCCACAGGCACGCCGACCGACGCGGTCTCGACCGACACCGCTGTGGTGCGGGCGCTGCGCCGCATCCGGGTCCCGCAGACGCAGCGCAACCGCGAGCTGGCGCTGCTGATCTTCGCGTTCGCGATCAACGGCTCGGCGATCGCGCTCGTGCAGCTCGGCTCCGAGGGCGTGATCGACTGGACGTTCCTCGTCTACTGCGGCGGGCTCACCGCCCTGGTCATCGCGCTGCACATCCTGCTGCGCCTGCGCGCCCGCGCCGCCGATCCGTTCGTGGTCCCGATCGCGACGCTTCTCACCGGGCTCGGTCTCGCGATGATCTACCGGCTCGACCTGTACTGGGACCGCCACGGGTGGGACGCGTTCTCGACGCGGCAGCTCGCCTGGGCGGCGATCGCGCTGGTCGCGGCGATCCTCGTGGTGATGTTCCTCAAGAACTACCGCGTGCTGTTCCGCTACACGTACATCTTCGGGTTCGTCGGCATCGTGCTGCTGATCCTGCCCGTGATCCCGGGCCTCAGCGGCGGCGGCAACGCCGACGTGTGGGTCGACTTCGGCTTCTTCACGTTCCAGCCGGGCGAGCTCGCGAAGATCGCACTCGGCATCTTCTTCGCGGGCTATCTCGTCCGCACGCGCGAGAGCCTGACCTCGACGGGCACGCGCTTCCTCGGCATGACCTGGCCGCGCGCCCGCGAGCTCGGCCCGCTGCTCGTGATCTGGCTCGTGTCGCTCGGCATCATCGTGCTGCAGCGCGACCTCGGAACCGGTGTGCTCATCTTCGGCATGTTCGTCGCGATGCTCTACGTCGCCACGGGCAAGACCAGCTGGGTGCTCATCGGCGTCGTGCTCGCGGTGTCGGGCGCTTTCCTCGCGTCGCGGATCCTGCCGTACGTCGGCGCGCGTTTCAACAACTGGCTCGACGCGTTCAACCCGGAGTTGATGGACAACTCGAGCTACCAGCTCGTCAACGGCATCTTCGGCATGGCGAACGGCGGGCTGCTCGGCACCGGGCTCGGCCAGGGACGGCCGTACCTCACGCCCGTCGCGGAGAGCGACTACATCCTCCCGGCACTGGGCGAGGAGCTCGGGCTCATCGGCGTCTTCGCGATCCTGTGCCTGTACATGGTGTTCACGAGCCGCGGCATCCGCATCGGCCTCGCCGGGCAGGACGACTTCGGCAAGCTCCTCGCGACCGGCCTCTCGTTCACGATCGCGCTGCAGGTCTTCATCATGGTCGGCGGTGTCACACGCCTCATCCCGCTCACCGGCCTCACGACACCGTTCCTCGCGGCCGGTGGCTCGTCGCTCGTGGCGAACTGGATCATCGTCGCCCTGCTGCTGCGCATCTCGGATGCCGTCCGCAGCCGGCCGAGGGTGGTGATCGGCTAGATGACCAAAGAACTCCGCCGGCTCAGCATCCTGATGCTGATCATGTTCCTCGCGCTGTTCGGGTCGACGAGCTGGATCCAGGTGATCCAGACCGACGAGCTCGCCGCGAACCCCGCGAACCGCCGGGCGCTCTACGACTCGTACGAGGTCCAGCGCGGATCCATCATCGCGAGCGGTTCGGCCATCGCGTCGTCGGTGCCGTCCGGCGACCTCTACAGCTGGCAGCGCGTGTACACGGATGCCGACATGTGGGCGCCGGTCACCGGCTACATCAATCCCGCCCTGAACTCGGCGACCGGCATCGAGCAGGCGATGAACCAGGAGCTCAGCGGCACGGCGGGATCGCAGTTCCTGTCGCGCGTGGAGCGCATCTTCACCGGGCAGCCGCCGCGCGGCTCGAACGTCGTGCTGTCGCTCGACGCCGACGTGCAGCGCGCGGCCTACGAGGCGCTGGGCGACCTGCAGGGCGGCGTCATCGCGATCGAGCCGTCGACGGGCCGCATCCTGGCGATGGTGACCAGCCCCAGCTACGACACGAACGTGCTGGCCTCGCACGCCACCGGCGAGGTGAACGCCGCGTACGACGCGTTGGTCGCCGACCCCGGCAAGCCGCTGTCGAACCGCGCGATCGCGGGCGACCTCAACCCGCCGGGATCGACCTTCAAGCTCGTCGTCGCCTCCGCGGCGCTCGCCTCGGGCGACTACACGCCCGCGTCGACGCTCCCGAACCCCGCGACCTACCAGCTGCCGCAGTCGTCGAGCGTGGTGCACAACGCGAGCGGCGGCACGTGCGGCGGCGGCGACACCGTCACCCTCGCCGACGCGCTGCGGCTGAGCTGCAACATCCCGTTCGCGGAGCTCGCCGTCGAGCTCGGCGACACCGCGATCCGCGAAGAGGCAGAGAAGTACGGCTTCAACCTGTCGTTCGAGCTGCCGCTCATCTCCACGCCCTCGGGCTACCCGCGCACGATCCAGGACGACGCGCAGACCGCGCTGAGCGGCTTCGGCCAGGGTCAGGTCACGGCGACGCCGCTTCAGATGGCGATGGTGTCGGCCGGCATCGCGAACGGCGGGATCGTGATGAACCCGCGCATGGTGGATCGTGTGATCGGCCCGGATCTGTCCGTTCAGAAGACCTTCGACGACAGTGAATTCGGGCGTGCCCTCGACACGGGACTGGCGGACGAGCTGGTGGCGATGATGGTCGCCAATGTCAGTGACGGTGCTGCGTCGGGTGCAAGAATAGACGGGGTCGACGTGGCCGGAAAGACGGGTACCGCGGAGAACACGGGCGATGAGCCGTACACGCTCTGGTTCACCGGGTTCGCACCCGCCGACAACCCCGAGGTCGCCGTCGCCGTGGTCGTCGAAGACGGCGGCAGGCAAGGACAATCGGGCAGCGGCAATACCATCGCCGCTCCTATCGCGAAGAAGGTCATGGAGGCGGTGCTGGGACGATGAGACCGACGCAGGGCGTGACCTTCGGCGGCCGATACGAACTCGATTCGCGCATAGCGATCGGCGGCATGGGCGAGGTGTGGGAGGCGACAGACCACGTCATCGGACGAACTGTCGCCATCAAGATCCTCAAAGACGAGTACATGGGGGATCCGGGCTTCCTGGAGCGCTTCCGCGCCGAGGCCCGCCACGCGGCGCTCGTCAACCACGAGGGCATCGCCAGCGTGTTCGACTACGGCGAGGAGAACGGCAGCGCCTTCCTCGTGATGGAGCTCGTCCCCGGCGAAGCGCTGTCGACGATCCTCGAGCGCGACGGCTCCCTGTCGACCGACAAGACGCTCGACATCGTGGCCCAGACGTCCGCCGCACTGCAGGCCGCGCACGCTGCGGGCCTCGTGCACCGCGACATCAAGCCCGGGAACCTCCTCATCACGCCCGACGGGCGCGTGAAGATCACCGACTTCGGCATCGCGCGCATCGCCGACCAGGTGCCGCTGACCGCCACGGGCCAGGTCATGGGCACGGTCCAGTACCTGTCGCCCGAGCAGGCGTCGGGCCACCCGGCTTCACCGGCCACCGACATCTACTCGCTCGGCATCGTCGCGTACGAGTGCCTCGCAGGCAAGCGCCCGTTCACGGGCGAGTCGCAGGTCGCGATCGCGATGGCACAGATCAACGAGCAGCCGCCCGCGCTGCCCGCGACGGTCGCCGTCCCGGTGCAGAACCTCGTCATGGCGATGATCGCCAAGAAGCCCGAAGAGCGCCCTGCTTCGGCTGCCGCCGTCGCGCGCGCCGCCACGGCTCTCCGCCGCGGTGATGTCGCGGCCGCCGCCGCGGCCGTCCCGGCGATCGCGGGCGCCGCGGCCGCAGGCGACGCCGCCACGCAGCTGCTCGCCTCCGGCTCCGACACCTCCGCGGCCACGCGCCTCATGCCCGCGCCGGGCGAGGAGCCGGTCGAGGAGACGACCGAGAAGAAGAAGCGCAGCCCGTGGACGTGGCCGCTGATCGCGCTCATCGCGCTGCTGCTGCTCGTGCTGATCGGGACGATCTGGGCCGTGGTCGCGAACTCCGGCAACGAACCCGAGCCCGACCCGACGAAGACGTCCGCGTCGCCCTCTGCGACGCCGACCGACACGCCGACACCGACGCCCACCACGGCGAACGTCGTCGCTGACGACTACGTCGGGCAGGACTGCGCCACCGCATCGGCCGCGCTCGACGCGATCGGACTCGGCGCGAGCTGCCAAGAGGGCAACGCCGCGCCCGACGAGGGCAGCGTGGGCAAGATCTACAGCGTCTCGCCGACGGGCAACGTTCCGAAGGGCACGATCATCGAGCTGACGGCATACGCCGGGCAGACCCCGATGCCGGCGCCCTCCACCCCGTCGTTCCAGGGATCGCCGGCGACGGTCGAGCCCGGCGGCACCCTGACCGTGATGTGGGACGGCTACGCCTGCCCGTCCGGCACCGGCTCGGTGAGCTCGTACACCTTCACGGTGCAGAACGGCACCATCGCCAACGGCCCGAACTTCCCGCAGAACGCGCGCAACGCGACCGTGACCGCGGGCGACACGGCCGGTCAGACCGTGATCGTTACGTACACCGTCACCTGCAGCGGCGGCACGGCCGGAAACCGCACGTCGGGCGCTTCCGGCGAGGCGACCGTCCTGATCGAGGCCGCGGCTCCGATCCCGACGCCCACGCCGTGAGCTTGGCTGAGTGAGTCCTCCGAGCGGGTCGTACGGCACGTGCGACCCGCTCGGGCTCGGCTAGTGTGGCTGATGTTCCAGGCAGGGAGTGACCGTGACAGCTGAGCCGCGCGTGCTTTCGGGGCGCTATCGCATCGATGAGCCGATCGGCCGGGGTGGCATGGCGAGCGTCTATCGCGGCTACGACCTCACGCTCGGCCGCGAGGTCGCGATCAAGATCCTCGACCGCGAGCTCGCCGACGACAACGCGTTCCGCACGCGGTTCCGCCTCGAGGCGCAGGCTGCCTCGCGCATGGCCCATCCGACGATCGTGCGCGTCTACGACGCCGGCGAGGACTCCCTGACGGCTCCCGACGGCACCGTGCGTCCGGTGCCCTTCATCGTCATGGAGCTCGTCAAGGGCCGGCTCCTCAAGGAGATCATCTCCGCGGGCCCGGTTCCGGTGACGGATGCCGTGCGCTACGTCGACGGGATCCTCGAGGCCCTCGAATACTCGCACCGCGCCGGTGTCGTGCACCGCGACATCAAGCCGGGCAACGTCATGGTCACCGACGCCGGCCAGGTGAAGGTGATGGACTTCGGCATCGCGCGCGCGGTGTCGGACTCGTCGTCGACGGTCGCCGAGACGACGCAGATCCTCGGCACCGCCGCCTACTTCTCGCCCGAGCAGGCCAAGGGCGAGCCGGTCGACGCCCGCGCCGACGTGTACTCGACGGGCGTGGTGCTGTACGAACTCCTCACCGGGCGTCAGCCGTTCCGCGGCGAGTCGCCCGTCGCGGTGGCGTACCAGCACGTCAGCGAGGCGCCGGTGCCGCCGTCCGAGGTCAACGACACGGTGCCCCGGGCACTGGACACCGTCGCCCTGCGCGCCCTCGCGAAGGACCCGTTCCAGCGCTACCAGGACGCCGCGGGCTTCCGCGAGGCACTCGACGCGACGGTCGACGGCCGGCAGCCCTCCAAGCGCCAGGTGGGCGCCCTCACGAGCGAGCTGTACGGGCCCAATCCGCGGCAGGCCGCCGAGACCGCGCGGTCGCTCCGCCAGCTCAGCACCGACACCACGATGAAGCGCACGCAGGCCGGTCCGCCGGTGGCGTGGATCTGGGCGGGCGTGGCGCTGCTCGCCGTACTGCTCATCTCCCTGCTGTTCTGGGTGCTCACGATCCAGCCGCGCGACGACCTCCCGGGCAACGTGCGCGAGGTGCCGGACGTGTCGGGCATGACCTACGAGCGCGCGAACGACACTCTCGCCGAGTCGGACCTCCGCGCGATCCGCGTGGACGAGGAGAGCACCGACGTCGCGGCGGGCAACGTCATCCGCACCGATCCCGAGGCGGGGACCTCCGTCACGCCCGATCAGCAGGTGAAGGTCTATGTGTCGACCGGGCAGCAGATGTCGACCGTTCCGACGCTCACCGGCCTCGGACAGGATGCGGCGACCTCGGCCATCACCGGCGCCGGGCTGCAGCTGGGCACCGTCACGCAGCAGAACGACAAGGATCTCGCGGCCGGCACGGTGATCTCGAGCAACCCCGTCGACGGAGCCAGCGTGCCCACCGGCACGATGGTGAACCTCGTCGTCGCCTCGGGCCGCGTGGCCATCAACGACGTGCGCGGCTACACCGTCGATGCGGCGACTCGTGAGCTCGAGAACCTCGGCCTCACGGTGATCCCGGCGGAGGACGCGAGCTGCGCGGGCTCCACCCCGCCGACCGTGTCGTCGCAGTCCCTCACGCCCGGGGATGTCCCGGTCCACTCCGAGATCACCCTGACCTACTGCACGGGCGCCTGACCCGCAGGGCTCGCGACCCCGGGCTTCAGCGCCTCGGGCTCAGCGCAGCGCCGCGGGCCGCGGCATCCGTGTATCCGATCGAGGCGAGCCAGTTGCCGAGCAGGCGATAGCCGCCCTCGGTCAGCACGCTCTCGGGGTGGAACTGCACCCCGAGGATCGGCGCGGTCCGGTGGGCGACGCCCATGATCACCCCGCTCGCGGTGCGACTCGTGACGACGAGGTCGTCGGGGAGCGTCTCGGGCACGATCGCGAGGGAGTGGTAGCGCGTGGCTGTGAACGGGTCGGGCAGCCCGGTGTACAGGAGCGAGCCGTCGTGGTGCACGAGCGAGGTCATGCCGTGCATGAGCTCGGGCGCGTGATCGACCGTGGCTCCGTACGCCTCGCCGATCGCCTGATGACCGAGGCAGACACCGAGGAGAGGGATGCCGCCCGCCGCTGCCGCGCGGACCACCTCGATCGACGCGCCGGCGTCGGCGGGCGTGCCGGGGCCGGGGGAGACGAGGACACCCGGCCGGCCTGCGACGTCGCGTGACGGATCGGTGAGGGCGTCCGCCTCGACGAGGTCGGTGTCGGCGCCGAGCTCGTGAAGGTACCCGATCAGGGTGTGCACGAAGCTGTCGTGGTTGTCGACGACGAGGATCGGCGCCGACGGGGAGCGGTCGGTCACGACGACAGCGACGTGGGAGTCGACGCCGCGGGCAGGGTGACCGTGACCTCCTGCGGGTTCACGAACTGACTGACCCAGGGGAAGGCGTAGAAGAGGAGTCCGTACAGCACCGCGGCGATCAGCACGAGCAGGATGAGGACCCGCACCCACCACGGGCCGGGGAGGATCCGCCACAGACCCGCGTACATCAGGCCACCGCCTGGAGGGAGGTGGGCTCGCCGGCCGAGCGGGGGGTGAACGACTCGAACACGCCGTACGCCACGATGCGCTCGGTCATCGCGTACATCGGACTGCAGCTGGTCAGCGTGATGTAGGCGGTGCCTGCGGGGACGTCCATCTGCTGCGGCACGGGCAGGAGCACCTCGACCGCGTTGGGCTTCACATACTCGAGCGTACGGAACCGGTAGGTGTACCAGCCCTCCTGCGTCTCGACGACGATCGCGTCGCCGACGTGCAGATCGGCGATGCGGTTGAAGGGCTTGCCCCATGTGGTGCGGTGTGCGGCGAGGGCGAAGTTGCCCGCCTCGCCCGGCATCTTGGTGCCGGGGTAGTGGCCGATCCCGATGGGGTCGAGGGTGCGGGCGCGTGTCACGCCGCCCGCCATCTGCACGGCGTAGTCCGCACCGAAGCGCGGGATCCGCATGATCGCGAAAGTCTGGCCGTCTGCGGGCTCGGCCAGCACGGGCGGAGGGGCGGTGACGGGCACGGCGTCGGGGTCGGTGCCCGCGTCGGTCGGCGCGGGCGCGGCCTCGGAGTTCTGCTCGTCGAACTGCGCCTGCCACTCCTGCGACAGCTCGGTGCCCTCGGCGTTGCGCTCGGCGCCGTAGATGAGATCGCCCACCCAGAGCTGCCACACGACATAGAGGAGCACGATGATGCCGGCGGTGATGAGGACCTCGCCGATGACGCCGACGACCGACGTGCGCCGGCGCGGGGTTCGGACCCCGCGGGCAGCTCGCCTCGGGCCGGGCAGCACGTCATCCACAGGTGGATTCTAATCAGGGCGGGCTGTGGCGTGGCTGGCAGTTAGACTCTTGTGCATGGCACGACCCGGCAAAGACGACGACTCGCTCGTCGAGCGCGCAGAAGGCGAAGCCGCACCCAACCCGGTGTGGTTCAAGCCGATCATGATCGGACTGATGCTCATCGGTCTGGTGTGGATCCTCGTCTTCTACTTGAGCGGCATGGCGTTCCCGATCCCCGACATCGGGGCATGGAACCTCGTCATCGGCTTCGGCATCGCCTTCATCGGCTTCCTGATGACGACGCGCTGGCGATAAGCGACACTTCGAAAGAGAAACCCCGGTCTACGACGACCGGGGTTTTTCCATGTCCGGATGCTGCGGATCCGACCGATCCGGAGTTGTTAACAAGTCTGTTAACACCTGTGAATTACACCGGTGTGATTCTCCCCAGGGTGTGGATGGACCTGTGGATAACTCTGTTCAGAGGATCACGATCGCCGGGAAGAAGACCGGCACGAACAGGAGCGCCACGAGTCCCGCGCCGACGGCGACGAGCAGCCCGATCTGCAGCCCGCGCTGGCGTACGGCGCGCGTGCGCGTGTAGATGAATGCCACGAGCAGACCGACGACGAGCCCGCCGACGTGCGCCTGCCACGACACATTGAATCCGGGAATGAACCCGATCACGAGGTTGATTCCGAGCACGAGCGCGATGCCGGCGATGTTCGCGCCGATGTGCCGGCCGATGACGAGGAGCGCGCCGAAGAGGCCGAAGATGGCTCCGGATGCCCCGACCACGGGCGTCGTGAACGACAGGAGTGTGACGGCGACCGAGCCGCCGAGTGCGCTCAGGAGGTAGAGCGTGAGGAAGCGCCAGCGGCCGAGGAGCGGCTCGAGGCTGCGTCCGATCATCCACAGGGCGAGCATGTTGAGTCCCACATGCCAGATGCCCGAATGCACCAGAGCGACGGTGAGCAGACGCCAGGGCTGGGAGGTGCCCCGGAACTCGGGGTAGAGCAGCGGTGCCCAGTAGTACAGCGCGTCCTGGATGGCGCCGCCGACGCCGGGGATGAGCGTGAGGAGATAGACGAAGGCCGTGATCGCGATGATCGAGTAAGTCACGATGGGCCGGCCGGACGAGGCCGACATCGCACGAGGGCGCGACCACCGCCGTTCGGCCTTCTTCTGCGCCGGCGACTGCGCCTTCTGCTGATCGCGCAGGCACTCCGGGCAGATGACCCCGACGGCGCCCTGCGTCTGGCACTCCGGGCAGATCGTGCGCAGGCACCGCTGGCACAGCACGAAGCTCTGCCGGTCGGGATGCCGGTAGCAGAAGTTGTCGCGGTTGCGCTGGAAGTCCTGCGTGCTCACGGGGGACCCGTCTCTGTCTCGCCTGGGCTCAGGGATGCGGATGGCCCGAGGCAGCGGTCGCCGCCCCGGGCCGGATGACGCTCGCGCTCAGACGGCGGCGACGTCGATCGACTCGATGACGACGGGCTCGACCGGGCGGTCGCCCGCGGCGGTCGGCACCTCGGCGATCGTGTCGACGACGGCCTTCGATGCGTCGTCGACGACCTCGCCGAAGATCGTGTGCTTGCCCTGCAGCCACTCCGGGCCGCGGCCGCCCTGGCCGGGGACGGTGATGAAGAACTGCGAGCCGTTGGTGCCCTCGGGCTGGCCGGTGATCGCGTTGCGGCGCAGACCCGCGTTCGCCATGGCGAGCTTGTAGGGAGCGGTGAAGGTGAGCTCGCCGCTGATCTCGTCGTTGAAGTTGTAGCCCGGGCCGCCCACGCCCTGACCGAGCGGGTCGCCGCCCTGGATCATGAAGCCCGAGATGATGCGGTGGAAGATGACGTCCTTGTACAGCGGGCCTTCGCCCGGCTTGCCGGTCGCCGGGTGCGTCCACGCCTGCGAACCGTCGGACAGGCCGATGAAGTTCTGCACGGTGCGAGGAGCCTGGTCGCCGAACAGGTTGACGACGATGTCGCCGTAGTTGGTGTGGATCGTTGCGACAGCTGTGTGAAGCGGCATTTCTACATTGTCTCAGAGTTCCCTGCAACCCCTCCCGTCTCAGCGGTGGTCTGGCAAGATGATGAAGAGACCGACATCCCCACCACAGGGAGGGCAACCGTGAGCGTCAGCCGCAAGCGCAAGAAGGAACTCGAGAAGCTGCAGAAGCAGGCCGGAAACCTCTGGGAGGCCCAGCAGGTTCTGGTCGGGGAGGCCGCGACCGTCGCCCGAGAGGCGAGCCGTCAGCTCGGTCACTACGGTCGCGAGCAGGTCAAGCCGCAGATGCAGGCCGGGTACGACAAGTACGCCGCCCCCTATGTCGACAAGGGCAAGAAGGTCGTGAACAACACGGTCATCCCCGCAGCGGGCGCCGTCGTCGGCTCCGCGCTGTCGGTGTGGGACGCCGCCAACGAGCAGCGCTCGCACCTCGCCGCCGGACGCGGGTTCACCGTGCCGTCGTCGTGGGCGAAGGGCGCGCCGGTTCCGGCGAAGAAGGGCATCGGCGCCGGCGGCGTGATCGCCATCATCCTCGGCATCGCCGCCGCGGTGGGCGTGCTGTACGCCGCGTGGCAGACGCTGCGCGCCGACGACGAGCTCTGGGTCGCAGACGACCCGCTGCGCGCACCGGATGCCTGAGCCCACCACGGGTGAGGCTCTGACGGGCGTCGACCGCGTTCGCGCGGCGGCGGCCGAGCGCGGCCTCGAGGTCGAGATCCGGGAGCGTCCGGCGGCGAACAGCCTGCCGGAGGCTGCCGCGATCCTCGGCATCCCGCCGTCGGGCATCGTGAAGACGCTCGTCGTCAAGCGCAGCGACGACACCTACCTGTTCGCCCTGATCCCCGGCGACCGGGCGATCTCATGGCCGAAGCTCCGCGCCATCGTCGGCGTGAACAAGCTCCAGCTGCCGGATCCTGCCCGTGCTCTCGCGGCGACGGGCTACGAGCGGGGGACCATCGTGCCGCTCGGCAGCACGCACGACTGGCCGATCTACGCCGACGCCGAGATCGCGGGGCAACGCATCGCGATGGGGGCCGGCGCTCACGGCTACAGCATGTTCGTCGACGCCGACGCGCTCATCGCCGCCTACGGCGCGACGGTCGCCGACATCTCGCAGCCCATCGACTGACGGCATCCGGCATCCCTCAGTCCGGAGACGGCAGCTCGATCCCCGCCATCTCGAGGGCGATGTCGACGAGCTTGACACGTTGCAGCGCTCGGACCTCGGGGAGCGTGAACCACTCGGCGCGATCGGTCGACCCGTCGGTCTCGTTGCGCAGGCGCCCGCCGGTGATGCGGGCGCGGTAGACGATGCGCAGCGTGTGCAGCGGAAGGTCCGCGCCCGGCTTGAGGCGGCGCCCCGGCGGGATCACGCGGGAATGGATGCCGAGGAGCCCGTCGATCTCGACCCGGTAGCCGGTCTCTTCCTTGACCTCGCGGCGCGCGGCGCTCTCGGGGTCCTCGCCGGCCTCGAGGCCGCCGCCGGGCATCGTCCACGCGGCGCGACGACCCTCGTTCCAGTGCGCGAGCAGGAGGCGGTCGTGATCGTCCACGATCACCGCGTAGGCCGCGACGCGCAGGTCCATGCTTCACCCTAACTGCGCGGAGCTCGTGGAAGAACGCAGAAGCCGGTCCCTCTCGGAACCGGCTTCGTGTCTGTGGAGCCTAGGAGATTCGAACTCCTGACATCCTGCTTGCAAAGCAGGCGCTCTACCAACTGAGCTAAGGCCCCGGGGCTTACGGTGGGGCTACCAGGACTTGAACCTGGGACCTCTTCATTATCAGTGAAGCGCTCTAACCGCCTGAGCTATAGCCCCGTTTGACTGCGGAAACTGCGCTCCGCAACCTCCAAGACTTTACCCGACGAATCGCGAATCTCCGAATCGGGCTGGTTGACTGGGCCCGTGACAGAGATTTCCCATCCTGGTGAACCGCACGGGGTCCGGCTGGGGGAGCGCCTCAACTGGCTCCGCGCCGGTGTTCTGGGCGCGAACGACGGCATCGTCTCGGTCGCGGCGCTGGTCGTCGGCGTCGCGGGCGCGACGACCGACACCGCTGCGCTGTTCACCGCCGGCATCGCCGGCCTGGTGGGCGGTGCCATCTCGATGGCGCTCGGCGAGTACGTCTCGGTGAGCAGCCAGCGCGACTCGGAGCGGGCGCTGATCGCCAAGGAGCGCGGCGAGCTGCGCGACATGCCCGAGGAGGAGCTCGACGAGCTCACCCAGCTCTACCGCGACCGGGGCCTGTCGGATGCGACGGCACGTCAGGTCGCCCTCGAGCTGACCGCACACGACGCGCTGTCGGCCCACCTCGAGGTCGAGCTGCACATCGACCAGAACGACCTCGTAAACCCGTGGCATGCGGCGATCTCCTCAGCCATCTCGTTCACGCTCGGTGCGCTGCTGCCGTTCCTCGCGATCCTGCTCCCACCGCCCGAGTGGCGCGTGCCGATCACCTTCGTGGCGGTGCTCATCGCTCTGGCCGTCACAGGAACGGTCTCGGCGCACCTCGGCGGCGCTCCGAAGGGTCGCGCCGCGATCCGCCTCGTCATCGGCGGCGCGCTGGCCCTCGTCGCGACGTGGCTCATCGGCACCCTGCTCGGGACCACGGTGGTCTGACCCGCAAACGCCGAGCGCCGGCATCCGGGATCGAATCCACGGATGCCGGCGCTGCGGCGTTATGCGTCAGTTCGAGGTGAAGCCGACCAGCAGGCCGCCCGTCACCTTGACCGCGAGGTTGTAGATGCCCGCGATCACGGCGCCGAGCACCGTCACGACCACGAGGTTCAGGATGGCGACGACGGCCGAGAAGGCCAGCACCTGCGGGAAGCTCACGAACTGCGACAGCAGGATGCTGCCGTCGGAGAAGCTCGAGAAGAACTCGTCGGCCTTCGCGATCAGGCCGGTGGTCTGCACCACCAGGAAGACCATCACGAATGCCACCACCGTCACCACCGCGATGGCGATCGCGGCGAGGAAGGACAGCTTCACCGCGGACCAGAAGTCCACGTACACCAGACGCAGGCGAACCTGCTTGGCGCTGGTCTTGTGACTCGATTTCTTGGCGAGCTTGTCGGCTACCGTGCTCATGCGTCAGTGCTCTCTTCGGGGGTCGGGGGCGAGGCATCCGATCCGAGGGTGTCCGTCGACTGGGGAGTCTCGGACGACGGTGCTGCGTCGGCGCCGTCGGTGGCTGCATCCTCGGATTCTTCTGCGAGGCCCCGTTCGCCGTTGCGCGCGATCGCGATGATGCGATCGTCGTCGCTGGAGCGGGCGAACACGACACCCATCGTGTCTCTACCCTTGGCGGGGACCTCGGCCACGGCAGAGCGTACCACCTTGCCGCTGGCAAGAACCACCAAGACCTCGTCGTCCTCGGAGACGATGAGACCGCCCGCGAGATCGCCACGATCCTCGCTCAGCTTGGCCACCTTGATGCCCAGTCCGCCGCGGTTCTGCATGCGGTACTGATCGACCGCGGTGCGCTTCGCGTACCCGCCTTCGGTCACGACGAAGACGTACCCGTCGTCGGCTGCGACGGATGCCGACAGCAGGCTGTCGCCGGCGCGGAAGTCCATTCCCTTCACGCCCGAGGTCGAGCGGCCCATGGGGCGCAGCGCCGAATCGGTCGCCGAGAAGCGCAGCGACATGCCGTGGCGGCTGATGAGAAGGATGTCGTCGCCCTCATCGACCAGCAGAGCGCTGACGACCTCGTCGTCGGGTCCGACCTCGGCCTCGTCACCCTCGTCGGCCACCTGCCCGCGGAGCTTGATCGCGATGATGCCGCCCTGGCGGTTGGTGTCGTACTCGGTCAGGCGCGTCTTCTTGACGAGGCCGCTGCGGGTTGCGAGCACGAGGTAGGTCGCCACCGAGTAGTCGCGGATGTCGAGGATCTGGGCGATCTCCTCATCGGGCTGCAGCGCCAGAAGGTTGGCGACGTGCTGGCCCTTCGCGTCGCGCCCGGCCTCCGGCACCTCGTACGCCTTCGAGCGGTACACGCGGCCCTTGTTCGTGAAGAACAGCAGCCAGTGGTGCGTCGTGGTGACGAAGAAGTGCTCGACGACGTCGTCGGCGCGCAGCTGCGCACCCTTGACGCCCTTGCCGCCGCGGTGCTGCTGGCGGTAGTTGTCGCTGCGCGTGCGCTTGATGTAGCCGGCGCGCGTGACCGAGATGACCATCTCCTCTTCGGGGATCAGGTCTTCCATCGACATGTCGCCGTCGAATCCGTGGAGGATGTGCGTGCGGCGCTCGTCGCCGAACTTGTCGACGATCGCGGTGAGCTCCTCGCGGATGATGTCGCGCTGGCGCTGTGGCGTGGCGAGGATCTCGCGGTAGTCGGCGATCTGCAGTTCGAGCTCGGCGGCCTCGTCGATGATCTTCTGCCGCTCGAGGGCCGCGAGGCGGCGCAGCTGCAGCTGGAGGATCGCGTCGGCCTGCGCTTCGTCGACGTCGAGGAGCTTCTGCAGACCCTCGTTCGCCTCCTGCGCGTTGGGCGACCGGCGGATGAGCGCGATGACCTCGTCCAGCGCGTCGAGCGCCTTCAGATACCCGCGCAGGATGTGCATGCGCTCTTCGGCCTTGCGCAGGCGGTAGCTCGTCCGGCGGACGATGACGTCGATCTGGTGCTCGAGCCACAGAGTGACGAAGCCGTCGAGCGACAGCGTGCGCGGCACGTTGTCGACGATCGCCAGCATGTTGGCGCCGAAGTTCTCCTGCAGCTGGGTGTGCTTGTACAGGTTGTTCAGCACGACCTTGGCGACGGCATCCCGCTTCAGCACCACCACGAGGCGCTGCCCGGTGCGGTCCGAGGTCTCGTCGCGGATGTCGGCGATGCCGGTGATCTTGCCGTCACGCGCGAGGTCGCCGATCTTGACCGCGAGGTTGTCGGGGTTGACCTGGTACGGCAGCTCGGTGATGACGAGGCAGGTGCGGCCCTGGATCTCTTCGATCGACACGACGGCGCGCATCGTGATCGAGCCGCGGCCGGTGCGGTACGCCTCGCGGATGCCCTTCGTGCCGAGGATCTGCGCGCCGGTCGGGAAGTCCGGGCCGGGGATGCGCTCCATGAGCGCCTCGAGCAGCTCTTCGCGCGACGCCTCGGGGTGCTCGAGCGCCCACAGTGCGCCGGCGGACACCTCGCGGAGGTTGTGCGGCGGGATGTTGGTCGCCATGCCGACCGCGATGCCGACGGAGCCGTTGACGAGCAGGTTCGGGAAGCGCGCCGGGAGCACCGACGGCTCCTGGGTCTGACCGTCGTAGTTGTCGTGGAAGTCGACGGTCTCTTCTTCGATGTCGCGCACCATCTCGAGCGCGAGCTGAGCCATCTTGGTCTCGGTGTACCGCGGGGCGGCGGCGCCCATGTTGCCGGGCGAGCCGAAGTTGCCCTGACCCTGCGCGAGCGGATAGCGCAGCGACCACGGCTGCACGAGACGGACGAGGGCGTCGTAGATCGCGGTGTCACCGTGCGGGTGGTACTGACCCATGACCTCGCCGACGACGCGCGCGCACTTCGAGAACGACTTGTCGGGACGGAACCCGCCGTCGTACATGCCGTAGATCACGCGGCGGTGCACCGGCTTCAGGCCGTCGCGCACGTCGGGGAGCGCGCGGCCGATGATGACGGCCATCGCGTAGTCCAGGTAGCTGCGCTGCATCTCGAGCTGCAGGTCCACCTGGTCGATGCGGCCGTGGTCGTGCTCGGCGTTCACGTCGGGACGTTCGTCTTCTGCCATGTCTTCTATCTCGTCTTCTTTGTGAACCGCGGTGTCTTGACCCGACGTGGGGTCAGATGTCGAGGAAGCGGACGTCCTTGGCGTTGCGCTGGATGAACGTGCGGCGCGACTCGACGTCCTCGCCCATCAGCACCGAGAAGATCTCGTCCGCCGCGGCCGCGTCGTCGATGGTCACCTGGCGGAGCGTACGCGTGGAGTGGTCCATCGTGGTCTCCCACAGCTCCTTGGCGTTCATCTCGCCGAGACCCTTGTACCGCTGGATGCCCTCCTTGGGGATCCGCTTGCCGTTCGCGAGGCCGTCGGCGAGCAGCGCGTCGCGCTCCTTGTCGGAGTAGACGTACTCGTGCGGGGAGTTGGTCCACTTCAGGCGGTAGAGCGGCGGCATCGCGAGGTACACGAAACCCGCCTCGATGAGCCCGCGCATGTAGCGGAACAGCATGGTGAGCAGCAGCGTCGTGATGTGCTGGCCGTCGACGTCGGCATCCGCCATCAGCACGATCTTGTGATACCGCGCCTTGTCGATGTCGAAGTCCTCGCCGATGCCCGTGCCGAAGGCCTGGATCATCGCCTGGACCTCGCGGTTGCCGAGCGCCTTGTCGAGGCGCGCGCGCTCGACGTTGAGGATCTTGCCGCGCAGCGCCAGGATCGCCTGGGTGTGCGGGTCGCGGCCCTGCACCGCCGAGCCGCCGGCCGAGTCTCCCTCGACGAGGAAGATCTCGCTGATCGACGGGTCCTTGCTGGTGCAGTCCTTGAGCTTGTCGGGCATCGCCGCGGACTCGAAGACGCTCTTGCGGCGCGCGGTCTCGCGCGCCTTGCGGGCCGCCATGCGCGCGGTCGCGGCGTCGACGGCCTTCGTGATGACGCGCTTGGCCTGCACCGGGTTGCGGTCGAGCCAGTCGGCGAGCTGGTCGCCGACGACCTTCTGCACGAACGCCTTCGCCTCGGTGTTGCCGAGCTTGGTCTTGGTCTGCCCCTCGAACTGCGGCTCGGAGAGCTTGACCGAGATCACCGCGGTGAGACCCTCGCGGATGTCGTCGCCGGTGAGGTTGTCGTCCTTCTCCTTGAGGAGGTTCTTGTCGCGCGCGTACGCATTGATGCGCGTGGTCAGCGCAGCGCGGAAGCCCTCTTCGTGGGTGCCGCCCTCGTGGGTGTTGATCGTGTTCGCGAAGGTGAAGACGTTCTCGGTGTAGCTCGACGTCCACTGCATGGCGAGTTCGAGCGAGATGTGGCGGACGGTGTCCTCCGACTCGATCTCGATGATCTCCTCGTTCACGACGTCGGCGTGGCGCACCTTGTTGAGGTATTCGACGTAGTCGACGAGACCGCGCTCGTAGTGGAAGTCGTCGAACGGCTGACGCTCCTCGGAGCCTCCGCCCTCGGCATCCGTCACGTACGTCGACTCGGGGCGCTCGTCGGACAGGGTGATGCGCAGCCCCTTGTTGAGGAACGCGGTCTGCTGGAACCGGGTGCGCAGCGTGTCGTAGTCGAAGTGGACCGACTCGAAGATCGTGTCGTCAGGCCAGAACTGGATGATCGTTCCGGTCTCTTCGGTGGGCTCACCCTTCGCCAGCGGCGCCTGCGGCTGCCCGCCGTCGCGGTAGGACTGGCGCCAGACGTGCCCCTGGCGCTTCACCTCGACCTCGAGGCGCGTCGACAGCGCGTTCACGACCGACGAACCGACGCCGTGGAGACCGCCCGACACCGCGTACCCGCCGCCGCCGAACTTTCCGCCGGCGTGGAGCACGGTCAGCACGACCTCGACGGTCGACTTGCCCTCGGTGCGGTGGATGTCGACCGGGATGCCGCGGCCGTTGTCGACGCAGCGGATGCCGCCGTCGGGCAGGATCGTGACGTTGATCGTGTCGCAGTAGCCGGCGAGGGCCTCATCGACGGAGTTGTCGACGATCTCGTAGACGAGGTGGTGGAGGCCGCGCTCACCGGTCGAGCCGATGTACATGCCGGGGCGCTTGCGGACGGCCTCGAGACCCTCGAGCACCTGGATGGCGTCTGCCCCGTAGTCGCTGGGAGTTCCGTTGGGAGCCGGAGCGGGCGTTTCGGGTTCCTCGGAAACGTTATCGGGGTTGTCAGACGTCATCTTCGCGAGGGCTCCAAATCCTTCGACACGGGCCCTGACAGTCTATCGGGTAACGGCCCGATCACAGCGCTCTACGCCCCTGTAAGGGGATGAAATTCGCCTGGATGCCTCCCGACGTGGCTTATCCGTAGGTATCGCGCGGACCGCGCCCTGGAATCGTTCTGGGACCCCATTTCCAGGAGGGGACGTCCGGCCCGATGAAGCGGACCGCGTTCACACCCGCTTCCGGGTACCGGCGGACGATCTCCGAGAGGATCTGCGCGCGCATCAGCTGGAGCTGCTTCGCCCACGCCGTCGAGTCGGCCTGGATGGTGAGCGTCCCGTCCGAGAACGCGACCGGGCGGGTGTGCTTCGCGGTGTCCTCGCCGGCCACCTGATCCCACGCACGGACGACGTCCTCCCGCGCGAGCTGAGGGTCCCAGCCGGCCTCGCGGGTGAGATCGGCGAGCACGTCGCCGACGCCGCGAGGGTCGCGCCCCGGGGCGAACGGGATGTTCTCGTCGTCCTCGGTGCGCCGGCGGCGCTTGCGGTACGACCGGGCGGAGGGCTCGAGTCCGCGCAGGCGCAGGTACGTCGCGATCGTCTCCGGGACGGCCGTGCGGTCGAGCGGCTTGGCTTTCTGCGGGACGGATGCTGCGTCCCCGTGCTGTCCGGCCCCTGAGCCTGTCGACGGATCAGGCATCACCGGCCTCCGCGTCAACGGGTCCGACGATGCGGCCGGCTTCGACGCGCACCATCCGCGCGCGGAGCTCGCCGGGGACATCGCCCTCGACGGCTGCGGTGACCACGACCTGCTCGTAGTCGGCCGCGAGGTGCGCGAGGCGTGCGCGACGGTCGGTGTCGAGCTCGGCGAAGACGTCGTCGAGGATCAGCACCGGGTCGCCGAGGCGCGAATCCGCCCGCAGCAGCTCCGCCGACGCGAGCCGGAGCGAGAGCGCGACCGACCACGACTCGCCGTGCGACGCGTACCCCTTCACCGGAAGTCCGCGGATCCGCAGCAGCAGGTCGTCGCGGTGCGGTCCCACCAGAGTGAGGCCGCGCTCGAGCTCGGACGTGCGCTTCGCCGCGAGCGCCTGACGGAAGAGCTCGGCGATGCGGGTGGTCGAGGCATCCGTCCGTCCGTCATCGGAAGTCTGGCCGGGCGACGCGGGGGAACCCGAGCCGCTGTCGCCGTCTTCGCCGGTGTCGGCGCCCGCGACAGAGAGCGCCCACTCGATCTCGGGGTTGTGGTCGGCGCCGGCGATCGCCGTGTAGGCCGCGGCGAGCGGGGTCGCCAGGTCGGTCGCGAGGGCGAGGCGCGCCGCGATGAGCTGGGTGCCGAGCGAGACGAGCTTGTCGTCCCAGACATCGAGGGTCGAAAGGGCGTCGCCGCGGATGCCGCGCGCCTTCGCCGACTTGAGGAGCGCGGTGCGCTGCTTGAGCACGCGGTCGTAGTCGGCCAAGACTGCGGCCATGCGGGGAGTGCGCTGCACCAGGAGCTGATCGGCGAAGCGGCGGCGCGCGGACGGATCGCCGCGCACGATCTGCAGATCCTCGGGGGCGAAGAGCACGACCTGCGCGTAACGGGGAAGCTCCGCCGGTTTCACCGGGGCGCCGTTGACCCGCGCCTTGTTGGAACCCTGGCGATTCACCTGCGCCTCGAGCTGCACGCGACGCTCGCCGTGGGCCAGTCGCGCGCGGATGATCGCGGCATCCGCCCCGTCACGCACCATGGGCGCGTCGTTCGAGACCCGATGCGAGCCCAGAGTCGCGAAGAAGCCGATGGCCTCGGCGAGATTCGTCTTGCCCTGACCGTTGCGGCCCACGAACACGTTGGGACCGGGCCCGAGCTCGACGTCGGCGGCCGCATAGTTGCGGAAGTCGACGAGACTCAGGTGCTCCACGATCACCGGACAAGCCTCACGATCGACTCCGACGACGGGCTGATCAGCGAAGGAGCAGGTTGGGCTGCAGCAGGTAGCGGAACGAGTCCGAGCCGGCGCGGTCGACCGAGGTCTGCGGGGTGATGAGCACGGGGCTCAGCTTGTTCGCGTTGTCGCTCGAGGTGAACGTGATGCGCACGAACTCGCTCTTCACGGCGCCGAGCGACTCGAGCAGGTACTGCGGGTTGAGACCCAGGGTGACCTCGTCGCCGCCGAGCAGCGTCGCGTCGACGGACTCGGTGGCGCGAGCCTGCTCGGTGCCCGAGGCATCCATCGACACGCTGTCGGACGTGAAGGTGAACCGCAGCGGGGCCGAACGGTCCAGGACGAGCGACACACGGCGCACGGCCTCGGCGAGCTCGGCGGTGTTGACGACCGCGTGGTGCTCGGTCTGCTCGGGGAACAGGCGCCGAACCGGCGGGAAGTTGCCCTTGATGAGCAGCGACGTCACGGTCTTGTTGCCGGCGGTGAAGGCGATGATCTCGCGGTCGCCCGACCCGGAGAAGGCGATCGAGATGTCGCCGCCGTGCGCGAACGTCTTGCCGACCTCGGTCAGGGTGCGCGCGGGCACGAGTGCGGTCGTCGACTCGTCGCTCGCGGCGGTGCCGCCGTCCCACGGGATCTCGCGGAGCGCGACGCGGTAACGGTCGGTGGCGACCAGGCTGAGGCTCGTTCCCGAGACCTCGAGCTGCACGCCGGTGAGCACAGGGGTGACGTCGTCGCGGGACGCGGCGAACGCGACCTGCGCGATGGCGGTGGCGAAGTCCTCGGAGGGGACGAGGCCGGAGTCGCCGGTGACCTCGGGGATCGCGGGGTACTCCTGCACCGGCATCGACGCGAGGGTGAAGCGCGCGGAGCCGCAGGTGAGCAGGATGCCGCCGTCTTCGTCGACCTCGATCTGGATCGGCGCGTTCGGCAGACGGCTGGCGATGTCGGAGAGCAGCCGGCCGTGGACGAGGATCGTGCCCGGCTCGTCGACGGTCGCCTCGATCGTGGTGCGCGCGGACGCTTCGTAGTCGAACGCGGCGAGCGAGAGGCCTTCAGCGGATGCTTCGATCAGCACGCCCGCGAGGATCGGCTGAGGGTTGCGCTGCGGCAGGAGTTTGACGACGAACGATACGGCTTCGCTGAACACATCGCGATTGACGTGGAACTTCACGAACGCTCCCTCTGCAGCGGGCCCTTCGACTGCGGGCTCGGGGTTCTCATGCTAGTGCCAGCCTCGGAGATTGCCAGTCCGCCTTGTCGTCTCGGGGCTTGTCCACCGCAAAGGTGATCGGACGGGTTTCATCACAAAGATTTCTTGTCATGGTGTTAACGGCTGTGGAAACTGTGGACAACTGCCGCGTTGCCAGTCGGGAGACGGAAACCACACTCTTGTGAGTTGTGGAGACGCTCCGGAGAGCGCCTGGAAAGACGAATGACAAAACCTGTGGATTCCGCAATCCATCCACAGGTCTCCCCCGCTCGTTCACAGCAGTTTCCGTAGCTTGGGAGAGTTATCCACAGGTTTTCCACACTGTGAAGAACCGAAATGATGGCCCTGCTCACCGCGCGTGTCAAGAACTTCTTCGGGCATATGCGACGAGGGGCCAGCGCGTCGTGACGCACTGGCCCCTCGAGGGGTGTAGAGGACGGTTCAGCGACCGTTGCGGCCCAGCTGGGCGGTGATCTCGGTCACCTGGTTGTAGATCGAGCGGCGCTCCTTCATGAGCTCGCTGATCTTCTTGTACGCGTACATCACGGTGGTGTGGTCGCGGTTGCCGAACAGCTGCCCGATCTTGGGCAGGGACAGACTCGTGCGCTCACGACAGAGGTACATGGCGATCTGACGCGCGGTGGCGACGGACTGCGACCGGCTCGACCCGTAGAGGTCATCGACTGTGAGCTTGAAGTAGGCCGCGGTCGCCGTGATGATGTCGGTCGGCGAAATGACGTTCGCGTCGTCCTGGTCGACGATGTCGCGCAGCACCGTCTGCGCGAGCGACATGTCGAGCGTCGAGCGGTTGAGGCTCGCGAAGGCCGAGACGCGGATCAGTGCGCCCTCGAGCTCGCGGATATTGCTCGACACGACGGTCGCGATGTACTCCATGACCTCGTCGGGGATGTGGAGTCGCTCGGACTGCGCCTTCTTGCGGAGGATCGCGATACGCGTCTCGAGGTCGGGCGCCTGCACGTCGGTGATGAGGCCCCACTCGAACCGGCTGCGCATGCGGTCCTCGAAGCCGGTGAGGTGCTTCGGGGGCACGTCGCTCGTGATCACGACCTGCTTGTCGTGATCGTGGAGCTGATTGAACGTGTGGAAGAAGGCTTCCTGCGTCTCGGCGCGGCCCTGCAGGAACTGGATGTCGTCGATCAGCAGGATGTCGACATCCCGGTAGCGCGCCTGGAACGCCGAGCCGCGGTTGTTGGCGATCGAGTTGATGAAGTCGTTGGTGAATTCCTCGCTCGACACGTACCGCACGCGGATGCCGGCGTAGAGGCTCAGCGCATAGTCGCCGATCGCGTGGAGGAGGTGGGTCTTGCCCAGACCCGAGTCGCCGTAGATGAAGAGCGGGTTGTACGCCTTGGCCGGCGCCTCGGCGACCGCGACCGCCGCGGCATGGGCGAAGCGGTTGGACTGCCCGATGACGAAGTTGTCGAACGTGTACTTCGGGTTCAGTCGCGTATCGCTGCGCGAGACGGATGCTGTGTCCACCGGTTCGTCGAGCGGCGGGCGTCCGACCGGCGGCCCGGACTGCAGTCCGACGGGCGACGCGATCGGCGCCGCGGTGGACTGGACCGGGATCGGTGCGGTGAGGTGCACGTCGGCGAGATCCGGGTTCACGACGACGCGGAAGTTCGACGCGGGGTCCTGGACGTCCTGGCCGACGCGCGTCAGAGCCTCGAGGATCGGCGCGCGCATGCGCTTGGTGAACTGAGCCGCGGTCAGATCGTTGGGGACGTCGAGATAGAGCGTCCCGCCCATCACTCCCTGCGGAACTGCCAGGCTGATGAAGCCGTGCAGCTGCGGCGTGATGCGATCGTCTCGCACGAGTTCGTCCAGAACGGCCGTCCAGACCGGTACATCTGGAACTTCGTGCGGTGTCATGGCCCCCCCGGGTTGTTGATGATTCCACCGGAGGCCGCGGAAACGTCGGTCCAGGCCTGTGGATAACTGCCGGAGCCACGCTAGTCAGGAGGCGTCGCGTGAGCAAACTCCACTGTAGAACCGGCCTGCGTGTCGGTGCCAGGGTCGATCGCCTCGCCGGTGCATAATGACACGTTCTGCGCTCGGTTTGAGTTCTCGGGCAACTCGACGTAGCCTTAATCGGTTGACTTATGCCCTCGTGGCAGTCGCCCCTGTACACACGTCCCCGGTCTCGAGCGTCCCGGTGACACCTGATCGGAAGTAGTCCCCATGAGCAAGCGCACCTTCCAGCCCAACAACCGTCGTCGCGCCAAGAAGCACGGCTTCCGCGCCCGCATGCGCACGCGTGCCGGCCGTTCGATCCTGTCGGCTCGCCGCGCCAAGGGGCGCACCGAGCTCTCGGCCTGAGCCGAGCGGTGCTCGCGAGGCCGCACCGACTCACCCGCGGATCGGAGTACAAGGCCGTTGTCCGTCGGGGTCGTCGGTGTGCCGGAGCGCACACCATCACCTACGTGAACCGCGTCGTGACCGATGGTCCGGCGCGGTTCGGCTTCATCGTGAGCAAGCAGGTCGGTGGCGCCGTCGTGCGCAACACCGTACGTCGCCGGCTGAAGGCGCTGTGCTTCGAGTCCATCGACTCGGTCGCGCCCGGCAGTGAGGTCGTGATCCGCGCACTGCCCAGTGCGGCATCCGCATCTTTCGATGATCTGCGCAGCGACGTCGTGAAGTGCCTCGCACGGAGGGCCGCATGAGCGTTCTTCCCGCCTACGCGTTCGGAGACGCCGAGTTCGCGGCATCCGATTCCCTGCGCAGCATCCCTCTGCTCCCCCGCAACGCGCTGCTCGCGCTGCTGCACGGCTACCGCGCCACGATCTCGCACACCTATGGCGACGTCTGCAAGTACTACCCGTCGTGCTCGGCCTACGCCGTCGGCGCGGTGCAGCAGCACGGCGCCGTCGTCGGTTCGGCGCTGACCGCGGCGCGCATCGCACGCTGCCACCCCTGGGCCGTCGGCGGCGTCGACGACGTGCCGCCCCGCAAGAACTTCCGGCACGCGCTGACCCGCCACGGGTTCGTCGTGCCTGCCCCCACCGGAAAGGACTGATCCTCCACATGGATCTCTTGTCAGCCCTCGCCTCGACGCCGTCGCCGTCCGCTCCGGCGACGAACGGCGGTTTCGATCTCTTCGGGATCATCCTGTGGCCGCTCAAGTGGGCGGTCGAGGCGGTGCTCGTCTTCTGGCACTGGCTCTTCACCGCGATCGGGCTTCCGCCGGCGGACGGCATCACGTGGGTGCTGGCGATCGTCGGTCTCGTGATCGTCGTGCGCTCGGCGATGATCCCCCTCTTCGTTCGGCAGATCAAGAGCCAGCGCAAGATGATGGAAATCGCTCCTGAACTGCGGAAAGTCCAGGAGAAGTACAAGGGCAAGAAGGACCAGCTCTCTCGCGAGGCCATGAGCCGCGAGACGATGGCGCTGTACAAGAAGCACGGCACCACACCGGTCTCGAGCTGCCTGCCGCTGCTCGTGCAGATGCCTGTCTTCTTCGCGCTGTTCAGCGTGCTCAACGACGTCACCAAGCACTACGCCGCCGGCACCGGTGGTGTGGGTCTGCTCAGCGCAGAGCTCACGGCCGAGTTCTACAACGCGAAGCTGTTCGGCGTCGCGTCGCTGCACGAGACGCTCATCCAGGCATGGCAGGCGGGCAACACCCCGGCGATCATCATCCTGGTCACGCTCGTCGTGCTGATGATCGCGTCGCAGTTCTTCACGCAGCTGCAGATCATCTCGAAGAACCTCTCCCCCGAGGCGAAGACCGGCCAGGCCTACCAGATGCAGCGGATCATGCTGTACATCCTGCCGCTGGGCTTCATCTTCTCCGGTGTTTTCTTCCCGCTCGGTGTCGTCATCTACTGGTTCGTGTCGAACCTGTGGACCATGGGCCAGCAGTTCCTCGTCATCCGCGAGATGCCGACCCCCGGCTCCGACGCGGCCAAGGCGCGCGAAGAGCGTCTCGCGAAGAAGGGCAAGGCGATCGATGCCTCGGGCAAGGTCGTCCCGATGGAGAAGTACGTCGCCGAGCAGCAGCGCCTGTACGAAGAGGCCGAGCGCGCGAAGGCCTCGGCGCCGAAGCGTCAGCAGCCCGTGAGCAAGCAGCGCGCGAAGAAGCAGGGTCAGAAGCAGCCCGGATCCGGCCAGAAGCAGGGCGGCCAGGTCTCCGGTGGAACCGACCAGGGTAATCCCGGCACCGGCTCCGCTTCCTGAAGCTCCCGACCGACGTCACACACGAGGATCACGCCATGACCACGTCCCCTGAGTACGCCCCTGTCGACACGCGCGAAGAGCGGGTCCCCGCGACCGTCGCCCAGCTCGAGGAGGAAGGCGACGTCGCCGCCGACTTCATCGAGGGTCTGCTCGACATCGCCGACATCGACGGCGACCTCGATCTCGATGTGCGCGCGGGCCGCGCGTACGTATCGGTCGAAGCGCCGTCCGGCGGATCGGTCGACCTGATCGCAGCACCCGACACCGTTCAGGCGCTCCAGGAGCTGACGCGCATCGCGGTGCAGAACCGCACCGGTCGCTTCTCGCGCCTGATCCTCGACATCGGCGGCTCCCGCGACGCTCGCCAGAACGAGTTGACCGCTCTCGTCGACCGCGCGATCGCGCGGCTGGATGATGGTGCCTCGCAGGCGTCGTTGCCGGCGATGTCGAGCTATGAGCGCAAGGTCGTCCACGACATCGTCGCCGAGCGCGGCTTCGTGTCCGAGTCGTACGGCGAGGGCGCCGACCGCCACACGGTGATCCGTCGCGGCTGAGCCGCGCGTTTCACGTGGAACAGGCGTACTGAGCTTGTCGAAGAATCGATGATCGCGATCGAGCAGGAACCCGCGGCCGCCGCCGAGATCTTCGGCGACCGCATCGACGTCGCGCGGAAGTTCGCCGAAGCGCTCGGACAGCACGGTGAGGAGCGCGGGCTCATCGGGCCGCTCGAACCGCCGCGCCTCTGGTCGCGCCACATCCTGAACAGCGCTGTCATCGCTCCCCTGTTCTCCGGACGCGTCGGTGACGTGGGGTCGGGCGCCGGGCTTCCGGGGCTCGTGCTCGCCATCGCGCGTCCGGACGTCGAGTGGGTCCTGATCGAGCCGATGGAGCGCCGTGTCGCGTGGCTGTCGGAGCAGGCCGAGTCGCTCGAGCTCGACAACCTCGAGGTGCTGCGCGCACGGGCCGAGGATTGGAAGCGCGGTCCTTCGCTGGATGCCGTCACCGCCCGTGCCGTGAGCGCGTTGCGCACCCTGGTCCCGATCACCGCTCCCCTGGTCCGCGACGGCGGCGAGCTCATCCTCCTCAAGGGGACGAGCGCGACGAACGAGATCGATGCGGCCGAGAAGCAGCTCCGCAAGTTCAAGGTGACGAACCCCCGCGTCGAGATCGTCGGCGAAGGGCTGCTGCCCGAACCGTCGCGCGTGATCCGCGCGACCGTACGCTGACGGCTGGCCGCCGGCAGCTCCGCTTTCGCGGCGTTCGGGGCCTACCGCTTCGAGGCGGCCGGGACCCCCGCCTAGACGCGGGTTTCGTGGCCGAGGTTGAGTGTATTCGTTGTCAGAGCTCGTCGGTCAGACGGCTGCTCAGTTGATCCGGCGCTCCGCAGATCGCCCGTCGGCGCGGTATCCTCGTGAGCTCTCGTTCCGTGGAACGCGTCGGCATAGTCCCGACGCACCGGGCATGTTCCACGTGAAACAGCTTCGTTGCGTTCCGACTGGCGCCTTCCCAGTCCTCACGCGGGGTTGGTGACCGACGAGGGTCACGCTCTCACCCGGGCCGGTCGGGCGATGGAGTGAGCATGGAGCTGCATCGTCGAGCGGCTGCCGGGCGTGTGCGCACGACCTGCGGGATCGGCTACGTTGGCGCTGCTTGTCGCGGTTGCACCCTGGGGAAGCCGTGGCCGCACGTAGATGGGCCAGGCAGCAACGAATGCCGATGTTGGCGCGCGACGATCTGCCGGCTGGACCGATTCGGCACCGCAGACACTCCTCGTACTGACGGTGTCGTCGCGAAGAGCAGCCCCGGCAGTACATCCCTGCGGTCCTTCCAAGGAGACGCCGCGCGAGTCGCAGGAAGAGCGAGTGTTTCACGTGAAACGGTGCGCCCGGTATTCACGAATCCCCTCCGTGTCCGCCTGGTGCGGCCAAGACGGCAGCGCTCGTGGTCGCAGGTACGTTGGATGACCACTTCAGAGTTCCCTTCACCCGAGGCTCACTCCCCTGCCGCCGAGGACTCTGATGGAAGTGCGCACAGAGCGCCACCGTCCTCCGGTTTCAGCGGTGGCTGTATCGAGCGGTAGCGAAGGTGACCACGACGTAACACCCGCTGCATTTGTGTCGCTGCCGGCGGTGGGAGCTGCGTCCCTCAGCCGATCGTTTTGTGCGCTGCGACTTTCCGTCCCGTTATGCCGAGACCGCAGTTCGCCATGCGACGTCGTTGGCGCCGGAACCGAGCGATGCCGCGGTCGAGCATCAGGC